>JADJMA010000008.1 GCA_016709845.1 Flammeovirgaceae bacterium
GCCACGCACGAAAGCAAGAACCAGAGCGAGAGTTCTTTGAAGTAGGATTTATCCTTTACCTTAATCTGAGCAATAGAAAATACAATCAGCGATAAATAGATTACACTCCACACAGAAAAAGTAAAACCAGCAGGCGTGAAAAGACTAGGATATAAATCTGAAATTTGCCCGGTGTTCATGCCATTAATGGGCAGAATATTCGCAAGGGCATTTACGGTTAGCACAGCAACCAATGCCAGAATATTTAAAATTATAAAGATCCGATTGCTCATGGTTAAAGCTATTAAGTTAAGTTGATAATTCCTCTTGGTTAATAACCAGCATACGGGTAATATTGTTCTCCCAAAATTAAAGGCTATGAAATCAACTTCAATCCTCCTTTGCTTTACTATTTATTGCCATGTTAGCATCTTGTACAAAATCTCCAAACACTGAAACTGTTTCAAATTATCCGGTATCGGCCAAAGTTGATACGGTTGATACCTATTTTGGTGCGGCCGTGCCCGATCCTTACCGATGGATGGAGAATGATACAACGAAAGCTGTGGCTGATTGGGTGAAGGCCGAGAATGAAGTGACATTCGGCTTCTTAGATAAAATACCATATCGTACTGAAATCAAAAAGCGACTTGAAGCGTTGAACAATTACGAAAAACTTGGTGCGCCCTTTAAGCGTGGCGATTATATTTATTTCTATAAGAACGATGGTTTACAAAACCACTATGTGTTGTATCGTAAAAAAGGCGAGCAGGGTGAGACGGAGGTTTTTCTTGACCCAAACTCTTTTTCAAAAGATGGCACCCTGCGGTTAGCTGGTGTTTCGTTTTCAAAAGATCGTGCGCGGGCAGCCTATCAGATTTCCAAAGGCTTAGCCGACTGGACAGAAGCCATTATTATAAATGCTTTTGATAAAACTCCTCTTGAAGACACGCTGCGCGATATAAAATTTAGTGGAATTTCCTGGCGCGGCAACGATGGTTTTTATTTTAGCACGTACGAAAAACCAAAAGGCAGTCAGCTAACAGCTAAAACCCAAAGTCATAAATTGTATTTCCATAAAGTGGGCACACCCAGAAGTCAGGATCAATTGATTTTGGTGATGACAAAAACCCGCGCAGATATGTGGGGGAGGACTTACGGAAGATGAACGCTTTCTGGTTGTAACAGCATCAACCAGCACAACGGGCAATGAACTTTATATGCAAGACTTGAGTGATCCAAAAGGAAAGTTGATTACTGTGGTGAATAATTTTGATAATAACCATAATGTGCTGGATAATGAAGGAGGCCGGATTTTGGTTGAAACAAATTTAAATGCTCCGAACAATCGGGTTGTTGAATTTGATTTCTCGAAACCGGGTGTTGAAGACTGGAAGGATGTAATTCCAGAAACGGAAAATGTATTAAGTGCTTCCACGGGGGGCAAATACTTATTTGCAGATTATACCGTAGACGTTAAAACGCAGATTAAACAATTTGATTTGCAAGGTAAGGTGATTCGCGAAGTAAAGTTGCCAGGCATTGGGTCGGCCGGTGGCTTCAGAACTCGTAGTACGGAGAAAGAGCTATACTATTCATTCACGTCTTTTACCTATCCAACTTCAATTTTTAAATATGATCTGGCTTCGGGTAATTCAACCTTGTATGCTCAACCCAAGGTAGATTTTAATCCGGTAGATTATGAGACTAAGCAGGTTTTTTATACCAGTAAGGATGGTACTAAAGTGCCAATGTTTATCGTGTATAAGAAAGGGCTTCAGCTAAATGGGGAAAACCCAACCTGGCTTTATGCCTATGGCGGATTTGGGGTATCACTTACTTCTTATTTTGATCCATCAATGATTGTTTGGCTGGAAAATGGTGGCGTGTATGCGCAACCGAATTTGCGCGGTGGTGGTGAGTATGGTGAGAAGTGGCATTTGGCCGGAACGAAAATGCAAAAGCAAAATGTGTTTGATGATTTTATTGCGGCAGGAGAGTACCTGATAAGCGAGAAATATACATCACATGATTACCTCGCAATCGTTGGTGGATCAAATGGGGGATTGTTGGTAGGCGCAACCATGGCACAACGCCCTGATCTTGCCAAAGTAGCCTTGCCTGCCGTAGGCGTGATGGATATGTTGCGCTATCATAAATTTACAGCAGGCGCAGGTTGGGCTTATGATTATGGAACGGCTGATGACTC
Source organism: Flammeovirgaceae bacterium (assembly GCA_016709845.1). Classification (GTDB taxonomy): domain Bacteria; phylum Bacteroidota; class Bacteroidia; order Cytophagales; family Cyclobacteriaceae; genus ELB16-189. The sequence continues at coordinate 2,189 of JADJMA010000008.1, forward strand.
GAAAGAAATGTTTGAATACATTAAAAAATATTCTCCTCTGCATGCGCTTAAACCAAACACAGCGTACCCGGCAACTTTAATTACCACAGCCGATCATGACGATCGGGTTGTGCCAGCGCACTCATTTAAGTTCGCAGCTACTCTTCAGGAAATGAATAGTGCACCAAACCCAGCATTGATTCGCATTGAAACAAAGTCAGGACATGGATCATCTAACCTTTCTAAAGCCATAGAAACGGATGCGGATCAGTTTGCTTTTACCTGGTATAACATGGGCGTGGTGCCACCCATGGTGAAGAAGGGAATGTGATAAGGAGTTGAAGAAAGGATAGGAGTTGGATACTCGATGGTTATACCGCTAAGTCGCAATGGTGCAAAGAGAATTTATAAGAGACAAAAGACATCAGCGTATCAATTTAACCCTTGCGGTAAAAATTTGAAATACTAAGTCGCGATGACACATGAGACGGGCAACCAGTATCAAGCTCCCAATTCCTTAATTTTTACCGCTGCACTTTTCCCCGCTACCTCCGTAAGTTCTTCGAGGCTGGCACCTTTAATTTTCTTTACCGATTTAAAGTGTGCTAAAAGTTTATCAGCAGTCTTTTTGCCAATACCGGGTATTTCTTCAATCTCGGTTACGAAAGTTGACTTACTTCTCTTTTGCCGATGGAAGGTAATGGCAAACCGGTGAGCTTCATCGCGGATGCGTTGAATTAATAAAAGCGCAGGTGATTTTTTACTAATCAATAATGGAAGTGGGTCTTCCGGGTAATAAATTTCTTCCAATCGTTTAGCGATGCCCACAATCGGAATTTTTCCATAAATGCCAAGGTCTTGCAACGCTTCACACGCACTGCTTAATTGACCTTTGCCGCCATCAACAATAATCAGATTCGGGTACTCACCCTCCTCTTCCATTATTCGCTTATACCTTCGGCCCACAATTTCTTTCATCGATGCAAAATCATCGGGCCCTATTACGGTTTTAATATTGAAATGACGATACCCTCTCTTTTCAGGCTTTCCATCTACAAACCGAACCATAGAGGCAACAGGTGAACTTCCCTGAAAGTTGGAGTTATCAAAGCATTCAATAATTTTAGGGTAGCTGAGCAGGCGAAGATTCTCCTGCATAATGTGAAGCACTTTATTCTTTTTGGATTTTAGTTCTTCCTTGCTAATCTCTTTTTCCCGTTTTTGATAGAGTGCGTTTTTCAAGGAGAGATCAATCAGTTTTTTCTTGTCACCAATTTGGGGTACCACGTTTTCAAATTCTGTAGACTTAACCGATAGCGGCACATTGGTAAACACTTCGGGGTTATTGCTTCGATAGGTAGTGCGCAGTTCTTCCACAACCAAACTTAAAATATCTTCGTTGGCTTCGTCCAGTTTCTTTTTTACCTCCAGATTTTTTGAAAGAATAATTGAGCCTTCCTTGATTTTCAGATAGTTTACAAAGGCCTCGGTTTCGGTACTCGTTATTGTAACCACATCAATATTGGTGAGTTTCGGATTAACCACTAGTGATTTGGAGTGAAATTTTTCTAATAGTTCGACCTTGTGCTTATACTGGGCGGCTCGCTCAAACTCCATGGCTTCGGCTGCGTCTTTCATCCTTCGTGTAAATTCATTTTTAACCACACTCAGGTCGGCCTTTAAAATGTTTCTTACTTGAGCGATTTCTTCCAGGTAGGAGGTCTCATCCTGTAATCCTTCGCACGGACCTTTGCAATTCCCGATATGAAACTCAAGGCAAACTTTAAATTTCTTTTGTTCAATATTTTCCTGCGAAAGCAACAGCGAACACGTGCGAATGGAATATAACTGCCGCACCAATTCCAGTACACTCTTCATGGACACCACACTGGTGTAGGGGCCAAAATATTCGCCTTGCTTTGGATTGTGTTTTCTTGTATAAATAACTCTTGGAAAGCGCTCTTTTAAAATGCAGAGGTAGGGAAACGTTTTGTCGTCCTTAAGAAGGATGTTATACTTAGGTTGATATTGTTTGATGAAATTATTTTCGAGAAGTAATGCATCGAACTCGGTGTTGGCTATCGTAAACTCAATTTTCTTTATTTCAGAAACAAGCTTTTCGGTTTTACGATTGTGTTGTGATTGTTTCGTGAAATAACTGGTAACCCGTTTCTTTAAACTCTTAGCCTTACCTACATAAATCAACTCACCCTCTTGGTTGTAGTATCGATAAATACCGGGCGAATCAGGGAGAGAAGAAATTATATTTTTTAAATCGGACACGATGTAAAATTACGATTTACGAATTGTTAAATGGTACTTCGTTTCCCGATAGCTATGGGAACGTAAATTCGCACATCGTCAATTAACAATTGCTGTTAATGATTTATATCCCACGGTTCCTCATCAAGCATTTTGAGGGAGTCGGAGAGCTCGTGTTTGCTGCAGTCCAACGTCATGTCCAGGCCGCTGGAGGGTCGTTTAAATTGCCCCTTTACAATTCCAGTAGCAGGGTCGGCATAAACTTTTGTCATAAACTTATCCCAAATAGGCCGAGCCGATTTTCCGCCCTGCCCGAATAGCCAGGAAGGAAAATGGATAGCTCTTTCATCGCCACCCGTCCAAATGCCGGTAACCAAATCATGCGTTAGTCCGATGTACCAACCGTCCGAAGCATCGTTGGTTGTACCGGTCTTGCCACCAATTTCATTATCGATCCGCAAATCACGACTTAAACCCATAGAGGTTCCACCCTGCTCTTCCGTTCCTCCGCGCAACATGTAAATCATTTTATAAGCGGTTTGCTCATTAATTGCCTCTCTGGTTTTGGGATTAAAAATTTCTATTACGTTGCCATTCTTATCTTCAATGCGTGTAAGAAAAATCGGCTCGGTGTTAATACCACCATTAACAAAAGTGCTGTAGGCACCCACCATCTCAAACAACGACACATCGCTGGTGCCCAAACAAAGTGAAGGCACGGCATCTAGTTTACTTTGAATGCCAACCCGGTGAGCAAACTCGACTACATTCTCGGGTTTTAACTCCTGCATGATCTGGGCTGTTATAGAATTCACCGACTGTGCCATTGCCTGTCTAATAGTCATGCTTTCGCCATGTCCTCTCGAGCCATCCGCATTGAGCGGAAACCAAGGGGGCTGGTTAGGGATGTAAAATTGGGGAGCAATGTCTTTTTTAATTACGCACGGAGAGTATCCGTTCTCCATGGCCAATCCATAGACAAAAGATTTAAAGGTTGAGCCTGGCTGACGAGTGCCCTGCTTAACGTGGTCAAATTTGAAATACTTGTGATTGATACCCCCCACCCATGTTTTGATGTGACCGGTGTATGGGTCCATCGACATAACACCGGTGTTGAGAAAGCGTTTGTAATAGCTCAATGAATCATAGCTGCTAAACAAAGTATCCCTTTCACCATTCCAAGAGAAAATGGTCATAGGCTTTTTCAGATTAAGCATAATCTTTAGCGAATCAGATTTTTCGCCATACTTTTCTGAATAAACTTTATAAGCATCAGTTTGTCGAATTCGTCTCTGAAGAAAATCACGAATCTCCCGGCCGTCATCATCTACCCAAGGATTTCGATTTCTTTTTTCCACTCCTCATCGAACTGAGTCTGCAACTCCTTCATGTGCTCGGCCATAGCTTCTTCCGCATACTTTTGCAATCGACTGTCAATCGTGGTATAAATTTTTAAACCGGAGTTATACAGATCAATTCCCTTGCTATTACAATACTGAAGTAGATAATTACCTAGTACGGTTCGGAAATAGGTGGCTAACCCTTCATTTTGATTTTGAACACTATAGCTAAGCTCGATAGGCAAAGCTTTGATCGAGTCGTATTGCTCGGGAGTAGTTATTTTATATCCATGGCGATAAATCTTATATAAGATTTCATTGCGTTTGCGAAGTGAGTTATCTGGGTTTCGCTGTGGATTATAATAAGTAGCTGCCTGTAACATCCCAACCAGCACGGCAGATTCTTGCAGATTAAGACTATCGGGTTGCTTATTAAAGTAGGTTTCGGCTGCAACTTTAATTCCGAAAGAGTTACTGCTAAAGGTTACTGTATTTAGATACATCGCAATGATTTCATTCTTGGTAAAATTCTCTTCAAGGTTTATCGAAATGATCCACTCTTTTGTTTTTTGAATCACCCTTTTGGGAATGTTACCTAAGTTCCCTAACCAACCGTCCAGGCTGTGGTCAGGATTCATGGTGTAAAGATTTTTGGCAAGTTGCTGCGTAATGGTACTACCACCCCTTGTGGATTTAATGTAATCAAGCCAAACAGCACGCGCACATAAGCTGGAAAATCTAATCCGGAGTGATTGTAAAAACGATGGTCCTCTGAAATAATTAACGTGTTGACGAGATCTTCTGAAAGCTCGTTGAAGTGAACCTGGCTGCGATTGTATCGGAAGTATCGACCTAAGGAAACTCCATCTGCTGAAATTACTTCAGAGGATAAATCATTCTCCGGATTTTCAACTTCTTTCAAGCTTGGCATTTCGCCAAAGGCACCAAACAAGTTTATGCTTACCGTGTAGATGTATAACGGAAATCCTAAAAGAAAACAGAGGAAACCAATCCACACATATTTTACTGACTTGCGGATCCAGGGTTTCTCAGTCTTGAGAAAGCTACTGATTTTGCTTTTGATAGTTTTGGTCGAAGAAGGTGAGGTACTCATCCAGCGCTTTGGTTCTATAAAAAAGTTGAAAGTTATCTTTGGTAATTACAAAGCTATAGAATTTATAATTGGAAAATGGCTTGGTAGTAGCAATCTGAGCGAGGAATTTGTCGAAATAGCTGAGAGCAGTTTCGCGGTTAGGAAGTTCAATAACAACGGTGATTGTTTTCTCTTCATTGAAAATAATATTGCTTGTGTTTAACTTCAAATCTTTCCATTGACTGGTATTATATTTTTCAAGTGCAGTAGAAACAGGATTAGTAATTTTATCGTTCGTATTATATACGATAACAAAATTATGAGCACCTTCCATGGAGTTGTTAAACTGAATACCCTTCGCGCGTTCTAACTTTTCAACTAATGTTTTTGATGAGGCCAACAATTGCTCTGCATACGGTTTTAAATTACCATCCGGATATTTTTTAATGTACTCACTTAATTCATATTGATAGCGGGTTACGTCTTCTGTTTTACCGGTGATCAGAATTCTTAATAATTCGAGCTGCGGGGTAAAGGCAGTATTCCCCTCCTGCATAGCCAATTTGATTTTTTCCTGTGCAGGGCGTAAGTTGTTAGCCTGATAATAGGTGTAAGCTTCTTTATAAATCAGTTTCTGTTTTTCGGCTGCCACACTGGTTTCTCTTAGATAATCAGGATTAATTAAAATACGTGTAAAGGTAGATTGCGGATAGTTGGTCTTTAAGAGGGTTGCATACTGTTCGGCTTTTGCCAAATCCTTATCGCGCGAAATAAGATAAAGTTTGTAAAGGACTTCAGGCTCATAGTCAGATCCAGGAAACCGTTGCAATAATTTTGTATACGACTCCGAGGCATTTTCCTTTTCATCCAGCTGGAAATAATACAAATCTCCCAGCATAAAATATCCTTCTTCAATTTTGACAAGGGCAGCAGCTTTTTGTTCTGCGGTTCTGGGGATTTGACTGATTAGTTTTCCTACTTCATCGGGCGCCTCAGTAGTTTTGATTTCAGTAGTGGTGGGTGCTGCTTTCGGCCCATCGGCTTGTGCAACCGGAGTTACCATGTCATTAATCACTGACGTTTTGTTCGATCTGCGCCAGTTATCTTCCAATGGAATGTCACTCCAAATTCTTTTAAACTCAGACTCCCCCAGAGCAATGGCCGAGGGGTTTCCAAAATACCAATCGGATGTGGCGGTTGACTGGGTATTAAAAAACGAACTATTTTGATTATCACCAGAACTGTTATTAGACCGCTTCTTCTTTTTCTTTATAGTCTCAACACTTTTTCGACTGGCCATCAAAGAATCGAGATGACCACGCAACGTAAGGGAGTCGAATTCAGACAAGGCAAGCAAACTATCATTCCAGGTAATCGCTTCTGTATACTTGGCAAACTCACCCAAAATTTCCTGCCTTTGTTTAATGGCATCATAATTTTCGAAATCTTTTGGTAGCGCTGCGATAGCGCTATCATAATATAATTTAGCAAGGCTATATTTCTTCAACGAATCAAATTCTAATTGTCCAATACGTAGATAAGCGCTTCCCTGAATGCGTTTGTTTGTGCCGGCATGAGCCGCTGCGGTATAATTTGAAATGGCTTGTTTAAGGTTGCCTTGCTTTCGTTCAAATTCTCCAAGTTCATAATGGATTTTATCGACAAACTCTATGTTCTTTGTATCCGTAAGCATTTTTCCAAACTGATCGCGTAATCGCTTTATATCTTTTTTATCGTCCAGGCGAGCAACCTGCGCCATGTTTAATCGCGCATAGAAATCAATTTCGTAATCCGGATGAGCGGCAACACACTTATGATAATAATTAAATGCTTCGGCATTGAAGCCAAGCTTTTGATAGATCTGCCCGATAAGGAAATAAATTCTTCCTTTTTGATCGTTGTGCTGCAAGAGCGAGTCGGCACGGGCCAGGTTGCGCACCATATTATCATAGTCATTGCGCACCTGATAGTAATAAGCTTTTTCGAGATAAAGATCTTTCCGGTTTACTTTATTTAGTTTCTCTTTTTCTAGAAAGCGAAATGTTTCTTCGGCACGATCGTAATCATTTTGTTCGGTGAAGGTTCTTAACAATTGTACTAAAGCGGCATGACGCGTGTTGGCATCTGGGCTTTTCGTGTTTACGTATTTAAATGTTTGAATCGCGTTTTGAAAATCACTGGCATAAAGTCTGGCTTTGCCCACCAGCACGTAGTTATCGTCTACCCATTTACTGTTGGGATGACGTTGAATTGAAATGGAAGCCATCTTGATTATTTCTTCCGTGTCTTTACTATACGTTTTGGCCAGGATGGTGTCTAGTTTAGGAAAGAGCCTTAGAATTTGATTGGGGTCGTCATCCAGGCTTTTAAAGATTATTTTTTCGACCTCCTTTGTTTTTTCGCGCGCATAGTAATATCCATTAAAATGCGCAGTTGTGTTATGAAATATATTGCTGGTAAAGGAGTTTTGTTCCACGGAACAACTCATCAGTATGCCAAGAAGCACAAAAAGAAGAAGTCGCACAGGAGAAATGTACATGTTCAAGAGCACACCGGTTTATTAGTTACAAACGTAAAAAACAGATATTCAATATTATAATCGATCAGAATATCTAATTTTGCTAAAATTATCGATTTTGAAACCTAAAAAGACCATTTCGGAAAGACTAACCACCAAGTACCAGTTGGTTATACGCAATGAAGAAAACCTGGCTGAGAAATCAACCCTGGGGTTTTACGTATGCTAAAGTCATGGTAATTACAGCATCCTTGTTTCTTATTCTGTTTGCCTTCAGCTTATTCCTCTCAAAAACTTTACTGGCTAAATGGTTTGATCCTAAGCACGCTCAAATGGAAGCAAATAAAAAATTATATGAGCTTGCTTTAAAAGTTGATTCCTTGCCGTAGAAGTAAGTCGTAAGATTTGTTCATACATAATTTTCAACGCGTTTTAAGTGGTGATACTTCGAGTGGGTTTACCGATCCGGCAGAAGTTTTGAGTGGAGAGACTCAACCTGTAAAAGCCGTTGGTAATATGAAGTTAGCGGCCGCGGATTCTCAATTCAGAAAAGATTTTGAAAAATCTGAATTCTCGCTGGTTATGTTAACGAGTGGTAAATACCGCGAACTTCAGGAGATCTTTTTCTTTACACCTATTACGGGTTTTGTATCCGATCATTATGATATAAAGAAAGGACACTATGGAGTAGATATAGTTGCCAAAACCAACGAGCCGGTAAAGTGTGTAGCCGATGGTACTGTTGTGATGGCTTCCTGGACACAAGACTCGGGTCACGTAATTGCTATTCAGCATCGGAACAATCTAATGTCGATATACAAGCACAATGCCGGATTATTAAAAAAAGTTGGTAATTTTGTGAATGCCGGTGATATTATCTCTATAGTTGGCAACAGTGGAGAGATGACCGATGGCCCTCATTTGCATTTTGAAATGTGGTACAATGGCAACTCATTGAACCCGGAAGATTTTGTAACGTTTTAACAGACAAAACCATGTTAACATCAAAAGAACAAAAAAAAGCCGCAGACGAGATTAGCAATTCCAGTAACGTTATTGGAAAGGGCACTGTGTTGGAGGGAAACATTGAAACCTTTGGTAATATTCGTATTGAAGGTAAAGTATTAGGAAGCATAAAATCTAAATCAAAAATCGCTCTCGGGCATTCAAGCCATGTAGAGGGAAATATCATTGCTCAAAATGCAGATATTGAAGGCGAAGTAAAGGGCAAATTAGAAATTTCAGAGTTGTTGATTTTGAAAGCTACGGCTAAAATCCATGGCGATATCATTACTGGTAAACTGGTGGTTGAGCCCGGTGCCACCTTCAACGGAAGTTGTAAGATGGGGGCGATTATTAAAGAAATAAAGATTGGCGAATCGAATGGTATGCATGCTCTTCGCCCGGAAGAAGTTCGTGCCAATTAACAGGGTTACGGGTGACCAGTAACCGGTAACCAGTTTCCATGAATGAAAATAGAAAGCAACCCACCTCTCTACTTAAATATAGCAGCTTGGGGGTGCAGATGGTAGTCACACTTGGGGTGGGCGCCTGGTTGGGTCAAAAGCTAGATCATTACTTCAATTTTAAATTTCCTGTCTTCCTGATCACTTTCGTGTTTCTGCTATTTGGTGGGCTCATGGTTCAACTTTATCGAACTCTTAACAAAGACTAGCTGGTGGCTCGCTTTTTTCTTAGTCTTTCAGGTGTAGCATTGCTTGTTGGGTTTACTTGCTGGATTGGGTCGGTACTAGGCTGGTGGGTGCTGCCTTTATTTTGGAGAGAAGTTATTTTTTTTGGGTTTGCCTTTACAGGAATAATCACCTACAACCTCTTTTTATTAAGACGAAAACAACCCCAGTCGTTTGTTCAGTTCTATCTTTTATCAATAATCCTGAAAATGATTATTGGGCTGGCTTTTGTTTTCTTTCTGATCTGGAAATCCCCGACTGAAATAAGGGGCAACGTTGGATTATTTCTACTCACCTATTTGCTATTTACCCTGGTTGAGGTCTTCGTATTGATGCGGAAGGGCAACGGCTAAGAATCCTTTTTAAGCAGGCAGATTATTAGCCAAAATTCGGGGAAAACAATTTTTTTGAGAATGGATAATTGATACTTTTGCAGTCCCATTAAAAGCCTTTGTTCCGATACTAATGAATAAGCTGTTTTTTGATTCAAAATCAACGTTTCTATCTCTCTTTTGATCGTTTTAACGAGCGTTTTACGCCCGTTTTAGCCTCAGAAGAAGAAGGCCATAAAGAGTCGGAGCCCTTTAATGCCAGTGAGGTGATTTTGGAGCACGTAAAGGACAATCACCAATGGCACATAGCTGATTGGCTAGTGATTCCGCTTCCTATCATTGTTTATTCCGAGGAAAAGGGATTGGATGTTTTTATGTCCAGTAATTTTTATGATCATCATAAAGAAGTAGACTACAACGGGTATAAATTAGAACATAACCACATTACGATTGCTGAATCCGGCAAATCAGTATTCGATCTTTCAATAACCAAGAATGTGCTGATGCTGCTAATCACTTCAGGACTTCTGCTGTTTGTTTTTGGATCAACGGCTAAGGGTGCTAAGGCGAATAAAGGAAGAGCGCCTAAAGGAATTCAATCATTCTTTGAGCCGGTGATTATTTTTGTTCGCGATGAAATTGTAAAACCAAACATTGGCCCTAAGTACGAGAAGTATTTGCCTTACATACTCACGCTGTTCTTCTTTATTTTATTTGGAAACCTATTAGGCCTTCTACCCGGAGCCGCTAACCTTACGGGAAACATTGCCGTTACGATGACCCTTGCCGTGTTAACATTTTTAATCACAACATTTAGTGGTAACAAAGGATACTGGGGGCACGTGTTTTGGACACCCGGTGTGCCGCTTTGGCTACGGACAGTTATTTTGCCAGTAGAAATAGTCGGCCTTTTCACGAAGCCATTTTCATTGATGATTCGTTTGTTTGTGGCCATCACCGCAGGTCACATTGTAATCTTAGGGATTATCTGCCTTACGTTTATTTTTAAAAGCATTGCGGTTGGGATTGGAGCGTCATTGATGTCCTTGTTTATTAATTTGATTGAGTTGTTGGTAGCAGCCATTCAAGCGTATGTTTTTGCTATGTTCACATCGCTATATATTGGTATGGCCGTGCAAGAACCTGAGCATCATTAAAAAGAATTAAAGATATCCCTGCGGCTAAAAGTCGTAGGGCTTGTTTCACTTAAATAAATCATAATATGTTAACCGTTCTTTTAGACATCTATCTGGCAGTAATGGGCGCAGGTATTGGTGCTGGTCTGGCTGCAATTGGCGCTGGAATTGGTATTGGCCGCATTGGTGGTTCTGCTATGGAAGGTATGGCTCGTCAGCCAGAAGCTTCAGGCAAAATCCAAAATGCGATGCTTATTATTGCGGCATTGATTGAGGTGGCTGCGCTTTTTGCGTTGGTTATCGCCTTCATTGTAGCAACAAACGCTAAGGTGTAAAAAAACTTGCCTCAGCAATGGGCTGAGGCAGTTTTTTAAAAATGGTTTACAGAAAGTAACGCGACTTAATTATTTAGAATATGGATTTGCTATTACCCGAGTCAGGCCTTGTCATTTGGCAGTTAGTAATTTTCCTCGGTTTGTTTTTCTTGCTGGCAAAGTTTGCGTGGAAACCAATTCTCACGTCACTTAAGGAGCGTGAAGAATCAATACAACAAGCGTTGGATTCGGCCGAGAGCGCAAAAAAAGAAATGGCCAGTCTGAAAGCCGATAATGAAATACTTTTACGTGAAACCCGTGAAGAGCGTGACAAAATTTTGCGCGATGCGCGCGAAGCAGGTAATAGAATTCACGATCAGGCACAAGCAGACGCGAAGAAGAATGCCGATCGTTTGATCGAAGATGCGAAAGCAGTTATTCAAACAGAAAAGAATGCTGCCCTTCGGGACGTGAAAGAACAGGTGGCCATGTTCTCTCTTGAGATTGCTGAAAAGCTTATCAAGAAAAACCTGTCTGACGATAAAGCGCAGAAGGAATTGGCAAACACGTTCATCAAAGATTTAAAACTTAACTAATCCATGGCAGACGCACGGGTAGCCTCCAGATATGTTAAGTCCTTGCTAGGATTGGCAGTGGAGCGTGGGGTATTGGAAGAAGTGAACGAAGACATGAGCATGTTTGATAGGGTTTGTGCCAGCAACCGTGATTTTGTGAATATGCTGCGCAGCCCGATCATCCGCCATGAAAAAAAGAATAATGTTTTAGAAAAATTATTTAAGGGTAGAGTGAACCCGCTCACCTTTGATGTTATAGATATTCTTACCCGCAAAAATCGAGAGCCGTTATTGCCCGCTATTGCCAAAGAATTTCATGTAGAATACAATGCCTATAAAGGAATTGGTAAAGCAACGGTAACCACTACGGTGCCTATGGATGCTGCATTACGTGCAGAGATTGAAGCGGTGGTAAAACAACTAAGCAACAAAACAAAAATTGAATTGATAGAAAATGTAGACCCCGGCTTGCTAGGTGGTTTTGTTTTGAATGTAGAAGATCGTCAAATCGATGCATCTATTAAATCAAAATTGAAGCACTTGAAACTACAGTTTTCTGAAAACCCTTTTGTAAAAGAATTTTAATACCGAAAGAACAAACGATTAACGAATAAGTTATGGCAGAAATCAGACCCGAAGAAGTATCAGCAATATTGAGAGAACAACTATCACAGTCACGCACTGATGCTCAATTAGAGGAAGTAGGCACCGTGCTAACCATTGGCGATGGCGTTGCGCGTGTTTATGGACTTACCAAAGCACAGGCGGGTGAGCTTATTGAATTTGAAAATGGACTTAAAGCACTTATTCTAAATCTCGAAGAGGACAACGTGGGAGCCGTATTGTTGGGTGATGGACAAGGGATTAAAGAAGGCGCAACAGTTAAGCGTACCGGTCTGATTGCCTCTGTAAAGGTTGGTGAAGGTTTATTAGGCCGTGTCGTTGACACCTTGGCTCAGCCAATCGATGGTAAGGGACCGATAGACGGTCAACTTTACGAAATGCCGTTAGAGCGTAAAGCTCCGGGTGTAATCTTCCGTCAGCCTGTAAATGAACCGTTACAAACGGGGATCAAAGCGATCGATGCAATGATTCCAATCGGTCGCGGACAACGCGAGTTGATTATTGGTGATCGTCAAACCGGAAAAACTGCAGTAGCAATTGACGCGATTATCAACCAAAAGAATTTTACGAAAAAGGAGAACCGGTTTATTGTATTTATGTTGCTATAGGTCAGAAAGCTTCTACCGTAGCAGGTGTTGCTGCAACTCTTGGAGAAAGCGGGTGCCTTAAAATATACAGTTATTGTTTGCGCATCGGCAGCAGACCCTGCACCTATGCAATTCTTCGCACCGTTTACCGGGGCTGCTATTGGTGAATTCTTCCGAGATACGGGTCGTCCGGCATTGGTTATTTATGATGACTTGTCGAAACAAGCCGTTGCTTATCGCGAAGTTTCTTTGCTCTTAAGAAGACCTCCGGGCCGCGAAGCTTATCCGGGTCCACCATCATTAAAAGGTATTGTAAAGGGGGAGGTTCGTTAACGGCACTTCCTATTATTGAAACACAAGCGAATGACGTTTCGGCTTATATTCCTACCAACGTTATTTCTATTACTGATGGACAGATATTTCTTGAGACTAACCTGTTTAACTCAGGTATTCGCCCGGCTATCAACGTAGGTATTTCGGTATCGCGCGTGGGCGGTAATGCTCAGATTAAATCAATGAAGAAAGTAGCTGGAACTTTAAAACTTGATCAGGCTCAGTTCCGTGAATTGGAAGCATTTTCAAAATTTGGATCGGATTTGGATGCGGTAACAAAACTTACGATTGAGCGTGGTCGCAGAAACACGGAAGTACTGAAGCAGCCACAATATGCACCGGTACCTGTGGAAGATCAGGTGGCCATGATTCTTACTTCTACGAAAGGATATATCGATAAGGTGCCTGTTGAAAAAGTAAAAGCATTTGAAAAAGAATTTATCGAACTCATGCGTGCGCAGCATAAACAAGTTATGGATAATTTCAGAGCGGGGAAGTTTGAAGATGCGGATGTGGCCTTAGTTAAGAAGGTAGCTACAGAATTGGCGTCTAAGTATTGATTTGAATATTTGAAAATTAGTCGATTTGAAATGAGTGCAGGCAGACTGCATTTTCGAATCTTCAAATTGGCTAATTAACTAATTAAGTATGGCAAGTTTAAAGGAAGTTAAAAGTCGGATCACCTCAGTAATCTCAACGCAGCAGATTACCAAAGCCATGAAGATGGTTGCTGCTGCTAAGCTGAGAAAATCGCAAGAGCGTATTACTCAGATGCGCCCATTTGCCCATAAGCTTAACCAACTTTTTCAAAACCTTTCCGCTGCGGGGCAAGGCGAACAGGCTTAGTATAATACGACACGCGCTGAAGAGAAAATATTAATAGTGGCAGTAAGTTCTGATCGTGGACTTTGTGGTTCTTTTAATAGTACTGTGCTAAAAGCAGTTAACCGTCTAATCACCGAGAAGTATGCTACCCAGGCAGCTAAAGGGAACGTAACTATTTTGCCCTTGGGGAAAAAGGCATTTGAATTCTTCGGTAAGCGCAACAACAAAATGATTGCTGATCATTACAATGTGTTTCAGGGATTATCTTATGCCAGTATTTCCGTTATTGCTGAATACCTAATGAATTCATTTCAGCGGGGCGAATACGATAAAATAGAAATTGTTTATAACGAGTTTAAGAATGTAGCCACTCAGATTCTGCGAGTTGAACAGTTTTTACCCGTGCAAATGCCTGAGAAAAGTCATGCAACAGTAGAGACGGATTACATCTATTTGCCTAATCAGGAAGATATTATATCAGGCCTGGTTCCAAAAGCATTAAAGATTCAATTATTTAAAGCCGTGTTGGATTCTAATGCGGCAGAGAATGGCGCACGCATGACCGCTATGGACAAGGCGACTGAAAATGCGGGTGATTTATTAAAAGATTTAAAACTTACCTATAACCGTACGCGACAAGCAGCTATTACCAAAGAAATTTTGGAGATTGTTGCCGGGGCAGAGGCACTTAAAACTTCTTGATGATTTAATTAAATGATAGAAAGCTCCTCTACCAGGAGCTTTTTTTATTCATGAAGGCAGTTGAACGCTTATATAAGTTATTTAACCTGCTTAACCTCGATGTAGTGTTAGGGGCCGTTGTTTCTGCACTTTATTTCTCAAAACTTTTTTCTACAAAAGTTAATGTGTTTGGCATAATTACTCTGGGCCTTACGGTTTGGTTAATTTATACAGCCGACAGGCTGTTGGATGTTAAAAGTATGACGACTACACCAACATCCGAACGGCATAAGTTTCATCAAAAAAATTATAGTACCCTGCTGGTCATACTGGTTATTGTCACCTTGCTTGTAGCGATAGCTATACCGTTTCTTAATGAGCGCGTGATGATTGGTGGGCTATCATTGGCTGCTGTCATTGGCTTTTATTTGCTTCTGCAAAAGTATTTACCGCTAAAGGAATTTGTGGTGGCTGGGCTCTATACTTTTGGTGTGCTTCTCCCTTCGTGGAGATTGCAAACGGAATTGATTTCAATAGATCATATACTTTTAGTCGTACAGTTTTTTATTGTTGCCCTTGCCAACGTATTGATTTTTTCATGGTTCGAATTCGAAGCCGATACGCGAGATGGGCACACCTCCCTGGCAACCCGCTGGGGGAAGGGCCTTTGCACGAAACTTATCATCATACCGGGATGGCCAGCGTTTGCATTTCAGTCTGGATGTTCATGTACAGTGAATACAAAATGGCCACGTTTATTTTCCTACTGATGACGGGTATTCTTATGGGTATTCTTTTTTTTCATTCCTACTTTTCAAAATACTCGCGTTACCGCCTGTTGGGCGATGCGGTTTTCTTTCTTTCTATACTTGGATTGTTGTCATGAGTGAACAAATAGCTCGTGGCTTTGATCGGTTGGCGCCATTTTATGATTCACTGGCCCGGTTGATTATTGGAAAGGGATTAAACAGTCGCAATTACACTTCTTAAATTGCCTGAGCGGAAAAAGTAAGGTGTTGGTTTTAGGTGGAGGCACCGGATGGATACTTCCATACCTTTATGAGATTAATCCAAAATTTGAGATCCACTACATCGATGTTTCTAAAAATATGATTGCCCACGCGAAAGGAAAGGTGTCGTCAGTAAATAACATTCAATTTATGGTGGGCACTGTAGAGAATATTACTGATCATGATTTTGATTGTGTGGTTACAAATTTCTATCTGGATCTTTTTGATAATGCAAAACTGGAGGAGCTAGTGCCTCAAATTAAAGTCAGCTTGCTGCCTGGCGCCTATTGGCTGCAACAGATTTTGTGGCCATCACGCGATGGCATAGGGTAATGCTCTGGGTCATGTATCGATTCTTCTGACTAACCACAGGCCTTAGAAATCTTCGGTTACCGACATGGCAGGCAAGATTAGTTAATGCCGGTGGCACCCTCATCGATCAAAAAAAATTTAGTCGCGACTTTATTCAAACAGTAGTTTTTAAGTTCTGAATAGGACTAGGTAAATTAGAGAGGCACCCACTATATTGCTAACAAGCATAACACAATGGTTAGGTTGAGATTAGAAGAGTTTTTATTGGCCTCTGTGATCGATCCCATGCAATCCATGCCATCGAACTAGCTCCTATTCCTAAGACATTTTAACTTTAAATAAATGAAACTTACGCTTCTCTTACGTTGTCCTATCTTATTTATAAAATCTACTTAACTTGTCCTTTCGTCTAAGAATCAAATGAGTATTTCCAAGAGACTTCAGACTCTGACTACACAACAAATCATTGATAATCTACCGGTAGTTGTCTTTGAATATACCGTTAACCCTGATGGGTCGAGAGATTTTACTTATCTCAGCGCATCATGCGAAAAAATATTGGGTGTACCTGGCGAGTTGCTTTTGAACGGATCGTATCCCATGAAGGATTTTATTCATAGGGAAGATTGGGATCAGTTTGAAGTTTTGATTGGCAAGGCAATAGAAGATGTGGCGCCCTTTAAGTGGGAAGGTCGTATTTTCAATGTTCATGCTGAGGTTAAATGGATAGAAGCCATCTGCGAGCCGGTTAAGTTGCCGGATGGACGAATAGCGTGGAGTGGCATAATCAATAACATTCGCGAACGCAAAGAACTTGAACAGAAAAATCGAGAGTCGGATATCCGTAATCTTAAAACGGAAACACTTTTCTCAGAACTTTTTAATAGTTCGCCTATGGCCATCGTGCTGCTTGATAGCGCTGGCAATGTAGAGCGAGTGAATCATGGATTTGAGTTGTTATTTGGCTACACCATCACCGAACTGCGCGGCAAGAGCCTTAACCATTTTATAGTACCTCAAGCGTTGGAAGCGGAAGGAAATGATTTAAATACATTGATTTCATCAGAACAAATTGTACGTATTGAAACCATCCGCTTGCGCAGAGA
Organism: Flammeovirgaceae bacterium; assembly: GCA_016709845.1. GTDB lineage: Bacteria > Bacteroidota > Bacteroidia > Cytophagales > Cyclobacteriaceae > ELB16-189. Next base: position 18,907 of record JADJMA010000008.1, read on the forward strand.
CGATGAAAAGATACCCGTTATTATTTATGGGGTGCCCGTTCATTTGGAAGATCAGGCTATTGGAATTTTTGGAGTGTATGTTGACATTTCCAATCAGAAAAAAATTGAGGAGGAACTCAAAGTAAGAAACTCGGAATTGGACAACTTTGTGTATAAAGTTTCACATGACTTGCGTGCTCCGTTATCCTCTGTGCTAGGCTTGGTTAACTTGGCTCAAATGCCTGGGAATAATGACGACCCGCGACCTATTTAAAGATTATTGGTGAGAAGGTAGGGCAGCTGGATCATTTTATTAGCGATGTGCTCAGTCACTCCAAAAATCTGAAACTAGATGTAAAGACAGGGCCTATCGATTTTCAATCCATTATTGATAAAACCTTTAAGAATTTAAGCTACATGCAGGGGTTGATAAATTCGAAAGAGAGGTCCATTCAAGGATCTGAATTTTCAAGTGATCCCTGGCGGATTGGGGAGATTTTCAGAAACCTGATTTCAAACGCGATCAAGTACAGAAATATAAAAAGTGAGAACGGTAAGGTTTCTATTTCTATTGAGACTACTCCAGAGCAGGCGAGTATTGTTTTTACCGATAATGGTATTGGTATTAGCGAAGAAAGCCTGAGCAAAATATTTGAGATGTTTTATCGAGCCAGTGAGCAATCGGAAGGCTCAGGGTTGGGACTTTATATTGTAAAAAATGCTGTTGAAAAATTAGGCGGCCAAATGAATGAGTAGCCAGTAGGCGAAGGAACCACATTTGAAATAGTACTTCCGAATAAATTTTCTAATCTTTCTGTGCATGCAGGTTAAAGAAGTAATTACTTCAGAGGATAAAAAAGAGTTTCTGCTATTTCCGGTTCGGTTATACAGTAAAACAAAAAACTGGATTCGTCCGCTAGATGCCGATGTGGAAGGTGTGTTTGACCAAGAGAAGAATAAGACCTTTCAAAATGGCGAGTGTATTCGGTGGCTTTTGATTGACGAGGCCGGTGTAACCATAGGTCGCGTATCAGCATTTATAAATCAAAAGACAGTAATCAAGGGAAATGATCAGCCAACGGGTGGGCTTGGTTTTTTTGAATGTATTGAGAATGAACAGGCAGCCAGGTTGTTATTTGACCAGGGCAAGGAATGGCTAATAGCGCGCGGTATGGAGGCGATGGATGGACCTATTAATTTTGGTAATCGCGACCGGTGGTGGGGCTTGTTGTTGGAAGGATATGATCGGGAGCCCAACGATCAGTGCAACTACAATTTTCCATACTATCAAAAGTTTTTTGAAGACTATGGTTTTCAGGTTTACTTTTATCAATTAACATTTGGCCGTCCCATTCAAGGACCGCTTGATCAGCGTCTCTATGACAAGGCCAATCTTGTTGATAAAGACCCTGACTATTCCTTTGGTTATGTAAAGAAGAAAGACTGGGAGACATTACCATCGAAAATAAGAACCGTGTACAATCGAGCCTGGGCTAAACGCGGTGAAATACCGGAATTAACCGAAAGCCAGGCCCGCCATTTAGTGAAACAGATGAAGCCCATCATGGATGAAAAACTCCTTTGGTTTGGATACTATAAAAACGAACCTATTGCTTTTTTTCTTTCCTTGCCTGAAGTGAATCAGATTTTTAAGTATGTTAACGGAAAAATGGACTGGCTTGGCAAGTTAAAATTTGTGTGGCACACACTTTTAAAAACGAATAAGAAGGCCTTTGGAATTCTTTTTGGCTTGGTTCCTGAACACCAGGGAAAGGGTGGATGGCGCCATTATAGAAAAATTCAGAAGGTTTGCTCAGAGTGGCGGGGTTGCTTACATAGATTATGAAATGAACTGGATCGGTGATTTTAATCCCAAGATGATTCGCGTAGTTGAGCAGATCAACGCACCCGTTGTGAAAAGACATGCCACCTATCGAAAGTTATTTGACGAATCGACGCCGTTTAAACGCATGCCCATTATCAGTTGATTTATGCAAGAGCAAGAGGAAACGCACTCAAGTTTTTTGATTCGTAATCTGCTAAAGGGACTGCTTTGGTTTGCCATTATTATAACGGCCTTTATTTTTTTAGAAGGATATATTCAGGAACACTTTACAAATCACATTGCGGAGATTAGAGCCTACCCGGGCGTACTATACGGAGTATATACATTATCCGAAATTGTATTTGGGATAATTCCACCCGAGTTGTTTATGCTTGTTTGGGTGTTAGATAAAATTGATGTTTCGGGGTTTATTATTAACCTCAGTATTTTAACGGTAATATCGTATGGAGCCGGTGTCTTAGGGTATTACATTGGATTAAATTTTTCAAAGACCTCATTTTATCAGCAACATATTCGCGTAAAATATTTAGCACAATATGAAAAGAAACTGAAAAAATTTGGCGGCTATCTGGTATTTGTTGGTGCGGTTACTCCGCTTCCTTTTTCGGCAACGTGTATGTTGGCAGGGTCAATTAACATGAACATTCGGTATTTCTTGCTGATTTGCATCTCGCGTGTACTCCGATTTGCTGTTTATGGTTGGATGGTTTGGACCTTCCCCAGTATGTTCAATGGGTGAGTAGAGAGGCGCCCTGTGTTTTACCAGTGTTTGCAAGGCCCTGGGTTAATCCTATCATTCTATCGGTTAGCCCATATTGTCAGCTATACTTGTTGTGTGTAGTTTTCTCATTCATTTATAATTGTCATTTGCATAAATAAGATTAAAGTCTTTTTCATAAAATCCCTCAGGAAATTTTTCATCAATTGCTAACATCGCTACGATATAGCCTATCCCATCAGAATTGCCACCACTCCAAGCATTACCTACAGCAATGTAGGAACGTCCTTTCTTTATTGTAGAAATATAAGGATTCCCTGATTCGGAATTTGTTCTTGTTAAAATACACCTTTTAGAAACGGCTTTGTTGAATTTTAAATCTAAAAATATGCTTCTCAGGTAATTTTCAATTACCTGAATATTTGCATCACTATTTCCATTAACAAACCATTCTTTGATTTCTTCCACTCCGTTTTTGAAATATATATCTTGTGGTAGGTTTGCACCAATTTTTAAATAATAATTCCCATCTGGATATTTTATTGGTTGGGTAGAATAAATTCCTTCTATTTCTGGGTTGTTTACTTCATATAATAAAGAGGGAATGCTTTTATAGTGTTCAATGTCTTCATTATGTATTTGAGCTAAGATAACTGTTTCACTTTTTAAAGTAAGGTCTAATTTCTCTTTTAGTAACCCAAAGCAATTAGTGAATGCGCCCGTTGCAAAAATTACTTTTTGGCATTTGAATGTTCTACCGTTATCTGTTTTTACTAGGATATAGTCACTTTTATAAATCACCTCAGTCACTAATCCGTTAATAACTATACCATCATTTTTCTCTACGACTTTCAATTGCGCCTTTATAAGTAACCTGGGATTTATATGACCAGATGGAGCTGATTCAAACATCCCATTTGATTTTTCCGGAAAACTCAAAAAAGGAAAATCTCTTTTAATTTCTTTACCGCTTTTATACTGATTAATTTTAACATCATGAAGTTTAGACCTCTTTTCTATTTTATCTAAGTAATCATCATTTCCATAAGGGTTTACATACAAACAACCATTTTTGCTATGAAAATCTATCTCACTTTCTCTTTCTAGGAGTGGATATTCTTTATGAGCCTGATGGTTTATAGAAGTCATTGCTGAGTTTTTACCCAATTGCCTGAAAACTCGTCCGCTATCATAATGGCTAGAAAAAATAGTCGCCTTTTCATTGTTTTCTGGTTCATCAGTTCCAATAATTGCAACTTTAATTGATTTTCTACTTAAATATTTAGCTGCAGCACAACCTATTAATCCTTTGCCAATTACAATAATATCAAATGTCATATTTTTGTTTCAATCATAGATATCGTTAGTGCTTCTGCAGTGGTGGACTTTCGAAAACGAATTAGTCCACGTGACCAAACGTGGAACTAAGATAAATACTTTAAACCTTACACGTCACCCGCAATTGCATAAACATTTGCTAGTGCCATAGCCCTATTAAGTCGGAGGCGCTCGTTAAATTGTGTCATTCAGCGCATTGATAAAGTCTTTCAACGTTCGCAGATTGCCCTGGTTACATTTTATTAGATTGGTATTTATTTTTTTGCAACTTGATTGCAACTTATTGTTAAAAATTAAGATGGAAATTGAGTTCAACTATTTCCCATCTTAACCTTATCACCACAAAACTATTCCGACAAGTAATCGGCATGCACTGTGATCTCAATTTCTTTGGCAATGTTTGTTGATGGCTTCCCTTTCTTAAATGCTATACCATAGTTTGCCAACACCAAGTTAAACTTAGTGGAAGTACTTTTTATCCATGAAAACAAGACTTTAAATGAAATCTAACTATCACATTTTCACCAATAACACCAGACTATGCTTGAATAGTAAATCGAAATTTTGTAAATAAAATTCAATTGGGCTTTAGTAATATTTTCTCCTTTGCAGATTGTTGCACTTTCTCTTTGCTGAAGTATACCGGAAAATGTTGATCCATTGGCCAGAGTTCAAAAAGGTTTTTATAAAAAGGGCTTGCCGGATTTCAACTCGCTTTTGTTGGTGCTGTGTGTAAATCTTGCGTGAAGGATCACCAATAAATTAGAATACGTAAACTTAAACGCGTGTTTGGGGTGTGCGTGTGTTTTGTTAGTGAGAAATGCTCAAATCTATTCACACCACCAAAAGGCATGGCTTGTAAAAATCCTTGTTTTAAGGGATTGACTACAAAAATGCTAATAAGTATTTTTGCTTCTGTAATTATTAAAACCAATAAAAATGAAAAGCATTCTCTTGTTCGTGTTAGGCACGCTGGCGGCCGGCTTAACACATGCTCAATCGGAGTTTGGTATAATCAGCTATACCTTGCCCCAAGGTTGGTATGCCCGAGAGTCGGGTAGTGATATGGTGCTTGAAAGAAGAGGCACTGAAAACAGTAGTTGTAGCATTACCCTGTTTCAACAGGTCAACAGTGTTGTTGCCAGTGAAAAGGAGTATGCGGAATTATGGGCTTTGAAAACAAAGACCGGGAACAGCAAGGTCGGGCATACAACTTCGAATATTAAAACCGAAGAGGACGGTTGGATAAGTTTTTCAGGTGCTGTAAAAAGCGGTAAAGGTACCCGGGCCTCCACGGAAGGTTTTTACACGTTGTCCGATGGTAACAAAACCGTAATGTTTCTGGCTCAGGCGGTCGAGAACAAATGCATCGATGAAATCGACATCATTCTTGCTTCCATACATATTCCTGAAAAAGGAACCAGTAAGAAAACAAAAACAAATGAGAAAAAAAAGATCGTCAAAGTACTGCCACTAAAAGGTTTAAAAGATATGGTTTGACTATAATCTCCACCTGTTATAAATTGTCCGGTTGAGCAAATATTTTCCTTTTTGATTTTTTTGCAAATTACACGTCACTGTCCACGAGCCAACTTTAAATGAAATCTAACTATGCATTGCTCACAAAAAGCGCGAGGAGATGCTTGAAAATCGAATGTATTTTAAGTTTGGATCAATCAGGCCTCAACACTATTTTTTCCATAGCTGATTGAACGACTTTCTCTTTGCTGAAGTATACCGGAAAATGTTGATCCGTTGCCCAGAGTTCAAAAAGATTTTTATAGAAAGGGCTTGCTGGATTTCCACTTTGGCCGGGCGAATTGATAAATAGAGTTTTATCCCAATCCGAAACATCGGCCACCATTTTAAAGGTTGCTCCATGGCTTTGGTTGTCGTTGTTACTTGTTACCCCAGGCGTTGAGCCATTGCCACCGCGTGGCAGTATACCGGTTTCTAAAATAGCGCGGATAGAATCATTGACTGCATTACTTAGCGGGTGTTTGATTTGTACATGATGGTATGCGGCTTGTCCATATTGCCAATGCACAACATCATCACCTAATTTTTTATGAAGGTTAGCAATGGCTTCATCTAAACAACTTAGTAAAAAGGCATCCCGACCCTTTAGCTCTTTCTTATTGTCTTTGATCCATTCCAATGCGCGGCTTATTGAAACGGATTTAATAATGCCCTGTGCTTTTTCAGGAACATAGATTTTGTGAAGTCGACCCAACACTACCTTTTCCCACGCGGCATATACACCCGCTTCTATGGAGTTTTTATCCATTATAAAATCCCAGTTCAAAAGCTGAGATTTAATCTTTTCTGTTTCAGGGGCATTAGATTTTATATTCTTTAAATAATAAACTAATTGCCTTGCAGGTAGCGATAGATAGTCAGCTTGCACTTTTTTGAGTTCTTCTTGCGAAAATTTTTCTTTGCTGGCAAGTACTTCGGTGATGCGATTGGCACGACTGCTATCAGCCCACTCCCATCCTACTGCATTTCGATGCGGATAGTCTGCTGCTACTAAATTTTCATTGGCAGTAACCCAAAACCCTTTTTCAGGATTGAAAACATTGGGTAACTCTTTAATAGGAAGAAAGCCATCCCATTCGTAGCGGCCATCCCCGGGCACGGGCACAAGGCCACTGAAGTTTTTTCTTATCGGTGCAATGCCAACCACTTGCCAGCCGATGTTTCCTTTCTTATCAGCCCAAATCATATTTTCTCCGGGTAGGTGACTGTATGAACAGGCTTCCCGAAATTCCTCCCAGGTAGTAGCCCCATTCATTCGCAAGCTGGCCATATAAGGCGCACCGCCCGGCTCCAACCAACCACAACGAATTGCATACGCCTTTTTTCTTTTAGCATCTACAAACGTAACGGGCCCATGTCGGGTGTACTTGTGTTCAACAAATACATCGGCCGATCCTTTTACATGAATAGTATCCGCAATGATTTTCATATCCTCCCAACCATTATTGTATTTATATTGGTTAAGATTGTTTGGATTTAATTCATACACCATGATGTCCTCGCCATCAATATCAAAGATGGTAAGTCCCCAGGCACCAAAATCATTATGACCGATTGAAACACCCGGAATAGTTGGCTCACCACCACCCACTACGTTCCATCCTGGCGCGTTTAAATGAACCATGTAGCGAAGAGATGGCACAGCCAGCGCACGATGCGGATCGTTTGCTAGCATCGGCAAACCACTTTCTGATTTTGCTCCGCTCACTATCCAGTTGTTACTTCCTATTGATTTTTGTTCAGGCGCATTCATTTCTATATACGCCAGTTCATCTTGCAATACCGACTGTTGATAGTTATTTTGATCGGTGTTTGAAAAGGCAAGCAAGTCTTCGGGTTTAAAGGCAATAGATTTGCGAAAGGCATCGTAGAGTTCAGTGATTGGCTCTGCTAGCCCAGCGGGATCAATAACCGGATCAAGAGTAATGTTGGGCACTCCAGGTTCAAAGACTTTAATTTTTTTCACTTCTTCAGCACCCAGTAAGGCAACAGCTCTTCCAATTTGAAGTTCGGAGGGAAGGTTGCCTAACAACCCCTGATGGCGTGACACAACTAACTCAGGAGTCCATCGGCCTGCGGTAATTCCAAGCAAACCAAATTCCATTGTTAAGAGCGAAGGATCTTTTTCTGTTTCCAGCCACGTAAGCATTGATTCCTTCGGTGAAAGCATTAATAATGGCCACACCATGCGGGTGGTAGTTATTGAATTCTTTATTTAGATCGCCCCGGTATTTAAACAAGCGAACCCCGATGTCGCGCTTTAATTCGCGTTCACCTAAAATTTCAGAAACGGTGCCACTCGCTTGCCTGCGCCACATTTCAAATTGAAAGAGCCGATCCTTCGCAGCACTGTAGCCTTGCGCAAAAAAAAGATCATGTTCGTTTTGCGCGTAGATGTGATTAACACCAAACTCATCGCGAATGATCTCCACCGGTTTTTCTAATCCGGCAACGGTGAGTTCATTCTTTGTTTTGGAGGACTGCGTACAGCCAATAATAAATAGTAGCGCGAGAAGGGAGAGGTTTTTCATAGTATTATTTTTAGCCACTGATTCACAGATTAAAGCTTAGCGTTTTTCTTTGCGAGCTTAGTGTGAATATAAATATCATGTTTGTCAAACGATTAAGATGCTGCAATCTTCTCCACCGCATCTATAAACCGATCCAAATCTTTGGTAGTTGTGTAAACGTGGGGCGTTACGCGCACCGCATTTACATTTTCCCACTTAATGGAAACGGTATGAATACCATATCCGGAAAATAATTTTGTTGCAATATCACCCACGTCCATACCATCGATACTAAAAGTACCCAGCGCACAGGAGTACTCCGGCTTCATAGAAATGTGAAACTTAACGCGCGGGTTTTTTGCTATAGCATCACACCAATAGAGTTTCAAATAATGCAAACGCTCTTGTTTTCTCTTTCCTCCGATGGCATTATGAAAATCAATAGCCTGGCCAATGGCTTGTTCAGGCGCAAAAGATCGCGTGCCCAAGGCTTCGAACTTACGAATGTCTGGACTAAGGGGTTTGTCGTTGGGGAAAATGGGCCATGTTTTTTCAATGAGGGGTTTGCGCACATACATTAATCCTGTACCAAAAGGTGCGCACAACCACTTATGCAAACTGGTACCAAAGTAATACAATTCCCCAGGTAAAAGTGCCAAGTGCTTCGGTGGTATTGCGATTGATTGCCAACTCTTCATTGCTTACCCCGGCCAGGTCGGCCAGTTTTCTTCGCAGGGGTTCGCGACCTTTATCCAAAATCTGCCACATGTAATAGGTAGGCGCTTCGTTGCTCAAATGGTAGTAACGATCCACAGCATCTTGCACCACTTTGGGTTGTGGGCTTACACCCCCATTATTTAGATTGAGAATATTAGGTGTGACGGTATACGCCTGCGCCATGCGTGCCCACAAATCTTCATCGTTGGCAGCCGCTAATGGAGATAGTTTATTGAGAGAGAACAAGGCATCCGAAATATCTTCTGAGATTGCCTGGCTAACAAGGGGCGCTAACGAAAGTGCGCTCGCTGCACCGAGGGTTTTTTGAAAGAACGATCTACGGGAAGTCATGACGGATTGATTTAGAAAATGAATGTAGGAGTTTAGTTCCTTAATTCATACACGCTTTATTTGTATGGTATTGGATTTCGACTGACTTGGTAGAGGTGCAACGTTAATTCACATGATCTAATAATCTCAATTTGGTTGCTTTCCATGCTGTCGTAGCCACTACAGCTAGTGTCATGCAACCACCAAAAATTACAGAGGGCACTACGCCAATCAGTTTTGCCGCCACACCTGATTCCAACATACCAATTTCGTTAGATGAACCAATGAAAATACTATTGACAGCCGACACCCTGCCTTTCATGTTTTCGGGCGTGAGCGTATGGATTAATGTGCTACGCACAATTACGCTCACACAATCAAACATGCCGCTTAGTATTAATATACCCATCGATAGCCAAAAGCTGGTGGATAGACTAAAGCCAATCATACATAAACCAAAACCTGCCACGCACCATAAAAGAATTTTTCCAATTCCTTTTTTTATGGGATGGTGGGTGATGTACACCGCCATACTAAGCGCACCAATGGCGGGAGCTGATCGCAAAAAGCCGAGACCAATTTCGCCTGCATTAAGAATCTCGGCTGCAAAAATGGGAAGCAAGGCCACCGCTCCACCAAACAGCACAGCGAATAAATCTAAGGTAATAGCACCTAGTATTATTTGGTTGTTAAAAACGAATTTGATACCAGCTTTAATTTTTTCAGTACTGCCTTGCTCGGCACTTGCAGGAGGTAGCTGTCGATTAGGAATAGTGAGATAACAGAATAATGCTGTTATAACCAGAAGCGCATCGGCCGTATAGACAGCCGTAATTCCAAAAAATCCATAGATCAAACCGCCAATCATAGGGCCACCCACAGAAGCAGTCTCCCAAATAGTACTGTTCCATGTAATGGCGTTTTGATACAGCGACCGATTGACAAGTTGTGGCATCAGTGAAAAATTAGCAGGCGAAAGAAATCCCCGTGCTATGCCACTTACAAAAATCACAACGTAAATGGCGAAGCTTCCGTTTTGAATTAAAAAGGAGCCAAGGTTGGTGGTAAAGTATAGCAGCGACACAGAGCAGAATGCTAATAGTGTAACACAGAATACAATTATTTTTTTGCGTTCAACAATATCGGCAATATGGCCAGCGTAAAGCGAAACGGTAATGGCAGGAATGGCTTCAGCTAATCCGATCAGCCCCAATGATAAAGGATCTTTAGTCAATTCGTAAATCTGCCATCCAACCACCACTCCTTGAATTTGAATAGCGAGCGTAATGAACAGTCGCGACAAAATAAACAACCGGAAATCGCGAATACGCAAGGCTGCGTAGGGATCTGCTTTAATCATGCTTTTTATTTACCGCAAGGGCGCTAAGGCGCAAATGAAACATAAATATTCTATATTGATAATTCTAATTGTGCTAAAAATATTGACGAATCTCCTAAATCCATCCTTAAGCAATGGAACATTAAAATTTATCAAGAATCCTAATCTCTTATCGGCAAGTTTTAAATAACTAATGATTTGAGCTTCATGCACGGGTAGAATTACCTCAACAGCTTTTAGTTCAATAATAATTTCATCCTCTACTAAGATATCGATTACATAATCTTTATTGAGAGTATAACCTTTGTATTGCAACGCTACAGGAATCATACTTTGCGATTTTATCTCTCGCAAGGATAGCTCTTTGGCTAAACACTGTTGATAAACCGATTCCAAAAGGCCGGGTCCCATTTCTTTATGAACAGATATTGCAGCTCCAAGTATGTCTTTTGAGATTGCATTGAGGACTTCTTTATTCATGGGTCTTATCAATTAAACAAATCAAAATTGTGGTAAAAACTTGAACCGCAAAGTTGCGATGACGCAAATTAAATTTATGTAATCAAACACCAACTTATCAATATAATCATTGTGCCTTAGCGTCCTTGCGGTTAATACTTAAATGATTTCATCAATCGCTTCTATGGCTTTTGTTTGTCTTGCACTCCAATCACCATTAATTTCAACAGAGGGCGTTCCGGAATTCATTATTTCATTTTTATAGAGTTGCCAAAAATGTTCGCGTCTGTCCGGATGTTCACGCTGTGGATCTTCAACCCAGGGCACATCAATGTAACAAAGCAGGTATAAATCATACTTTCGCTTGCTAATCAATTCTAAAATTTCCTTACTGCACGAACCATACTTATAATCACTCCAGCTTTTTATGGTCAGTAAGTTAGTATCACAAATCATGACCTTATTGGCATCATTTAGCCACTCATCTTCGAGGCGTAATTGTCCGTGTGCGATTTTAGTTAAGTCATTCTCTTGATAAGGACGACCAAGTTTATCGAGATAAGCACGGGCATATTCGGGCACCCAGCAGGTTTTGTACTTTTCTGCTAAAAAGGCCGAAAGTTCTGATTTGCCTGTGCACTCAGGCCCAATAACGCATACTTTCCGAATTGGCGATAAGGACTCGTTAGTTACAAACATAGACTTACTTTTTTGCCAAATTAGCTATTAAAAAGGTATTTAGAAGGTGAAACAGTCTATTGGGTTTCGCCAATCAAGATTGGATAATTATCTTTCGATTAAATGATGTTACGTGAAACGTAGAAAAGCTCTAAAAAAGATTGGTCTTGGCATTTCGGCCGGCTTGTGGATGCCGGGAGTTCTGTTGTCTTGTAAGAAGGACGATCCTGGACCAGAAGTTCCTTATGGAGATCCGGTTGTAATAATTGGTGCAGGGGCTGCTGGTCTCTATGCGGCCGATATCTTGCATGCCAAAGGCATTAACGTAATAATTCTGGAGGCTGGCAACCAATTAGGGGGCGAGTGCGTTCATTGCGAAATCAAACAGAAATATTGGTTCAAACCTCGGCCGACTTTCCGGTAGAATTAGGAGCTGAGGTTGTATATGGCACGGACTCAGCCATGGGTAAAATTGTAAGTAAGTATAACCTTGCCAAAATAGATTTAACCACACAAGCGGTTGACCAATATATCTTAGATAGTGCAGCTAAATCAAAAGAAGTCTGGGGTGCCGATCCGGATTTAAATGCGGTATTGAATTTTGTTAATGGCTTGCCCACCTATTCGGGTGGCGATGTTTCCATGAAGCAGGCAGCAGGCGTAAGCACACGGGGCGATGCTTTACTTAATTCTATGGCTGGTAACCTTTATGGTTCATCCAGTGATCGCGTTGGTGCTAAAGGCGTGAGTGACGATCTTAAAATAAAAGCCCACGACAATAAACCGTTTACAGTTAAAACGAATCCGTTACAAGACCTACTATCTTCTCGGTTTAGTCAGATTGTATCTAAAGTGCAATTAAACACCATTGTGAAATCCATCAATTATTCGGGCGATAAAATTGTTATCACCGATAAAGAAGGAAATCAAATTGAGGCTGGTAAAGTTATCGTTACAACTTCTTTGGGAGTATTGAAAGGTGGCGGCATAGCCTTTAGTCCGGCACTCCCTCTGCCAAGGTTGCTTCTATGAACAAGATTGGTATGGATTTTTCTCTGCGTATTGTTATAGATTTTAAGAAGAATTTCTGGGGCGATAATTCCGGATATATGTGGGGAGGCACCACGGGCCCCATGTACTTTAATGCAGGGGTGGCGCGGAGTGAATTTTACAGAACTCTTTCAATAACGATCAACGGTCCTAAGGCACAAGAACTTTCCACGCAGGGCGATGCCGTTATTAACACAGTCCTGGCTGAATTAGATTCTATTTATGATAATCAGGCATCTTTGTTTATACGCAAAGTGATTAACGATGATGGAACGGAAGGTGACCGGGTTTGGTTTAAGGCCGATTGGGGTAAAGATGAGTTCTTTAAAGGAGGCGCTTCTTATTTAAAGCCTGAAGCGAGCATGCAAGACCGCGAGAACTATGGCGCTGCTTTAAATGATAAAGTTTTCTTTGCGGGAGAAGGAACCGATACGCAAGGAGATGCCGGAACATTAAATGGCGCACTTAACTCGGCTGAACGTGCCACACAAGAAGTGATTGACGCTATTCTATCGGCTTAGTTGAACACAACCTCTTTCAGAAGAATAAAAACTCCCATGACAAGAGTGAGCCACCCAAATGCTTTGCGAAGTTTAGTTGCCCCAACTTTTGTTGAAAGAACATTGCCTATTAATATTCCAACAATGGCTAAGCCTGTAATGATAAGTAGAAATGGCCAATCAATCTTTTGAGTCAGCTTAATAGCGATAATAAAAAGTGAAGTACCAACGGCTGTTTTGAAGTTAAGGCCGGTTAATAATACCAAGGCCGGAATAATTAGAAATCCGCCACCAGCTCCCACCAGTCCCGTAAGGAAACCAATCAACGTTCCTTCAACAAGTACTAAAAAAGTTCGGAAGCGTTTGTTGTCAGAGGAATTTTCCTTTCGTTTGCGAATCATTGAAAAAGAAGCGAGTACCATCAGCAAAGCGAAAAGCCCAAGTACCAGAATTCGTTTAGTAAGTGTGAACGACTCGGTTTGGAATAATACGTCAGGATAGCAGGCACAATCCATTTGCGTGTGGAAAAGATGGCAAGGATTGAGGGAATGCCGAATACAATTCCGGTTTTAAGATTGACAAGATGCTCGCGATACTTGGGCACGGCACCTACAAAGCTGGTGATGCCAACTATGAAAAGTGAATAAGCCGAAGCCAACACAGGCTCAATCTGAAAAAGATAAACGAGAATAGGTATAGAGAGTATAGAACCGCCACCACCCAGCATTCCTAAAACTAATCCTACCAAAGCAGAGGCAACATACCCAAGAAATTCCATGCGGAATGTTTTAACTAAATCTTACTGTAATCAACAATAAACGAATCTGGAAATTTCTTTTTCAATTCGGCCAAAAGATCTTCTGCTTTCGGTCGTGAAGAAACAGGCCCTAGCAACAAACTATAATATTTTACGCCATTGATAACCTTTACCTGAACAGTAACTTTTTTCTTATAGGAATTTTTTAAGTTGTCGGACAAACGCATGAGATTAACCAACTCCTGATAGGTGCCAATTTGAACGCCAAAGCCCTTGGGTTGTAGGCGTTCAATTTCAAATGCATAATATTCCTTCTCTTCCACGGCCACATTATCAATGGGTACGGGTTGATTTTTGCCTTTGCCATCACCCGCGTTAGTCACTTCAATTTTTACCTCTGCAAGGCCAAGATTAATAAACCCCAATTTCTCAGCAGCTGACTTGGATAAATCGATGATACGACCATCAACATAAGGGCCACGGTCATTAATCACCACTTCCACACTTTCGTTATTAGCCAAATTGGTTACGCGCACTTTAGTGCCAAAGGGTAATGATTTGTGAGCTGCTGTAAGTTTTGAGTGTTTGTATTTTTCGCCACTGGCTGTTGGACTACCCTCAAATTTATCGGCATAAAAGGAAGCTTTGCCTGTTTGGGTTTGTGCGAACGTCAAAACGCCCAAGCACATTAATAATATGAACAAACCAATTCTTTTCATGAAACAAAGGTAGCACGCTTTATCTAAATAGAAATTTCCGAGTTGGTTAATCATTCAATTACATTAACTTTGCCCGGCAAATAATGAATCCTAATCATTTTTGCCATGGCACACGATCCTTCTAAATTTCTCTTTGAAGCACTTACCTACGATGATGTGCTTCTTGTTCCAGCTTATAGTGATGTGCTTCCCCGAGACACCAGTACTATCGGGTATCTCACAAAAACATAAGTCTCAACATTCCGTTTGTCTCGGCTGCTATGGATACTGTTACAGAGACTGAGTTGGCCATTAGTATGGCTCTGGAGGGTGGCCTCGGCTTTATTCATAAGAACATGACTATTGCCCAGCAAGCCGAGCAGGTACGTAAGGTAAAACGCTCGCAAAGCGGAATGATTCAGGATCCGGTTACACTACTCATACAATCTACTGTACGGGATGCCGAAAAAATAATGCGTGAGTATAAGATCGGGGGCATACCCGTGATTGATGGCAATAATAAGCTGGTAGGTATAATCACCAATCGCGACTTGCGCTTTCAGAAAGATATGGATATGCCTATTGAGCAAATCATGACGAAAGAAAATTTGATCACCGCCCAAGAGGGAATCACCTTAGCAAAGGCGGAAGTTCTTTTGCAGGAGTATAAAATTGAAAAACTCCCCATTGTTAACAAAAAAGGAAAATTAACAGGGCTGATCACATATAAAGATATTCTGAAAAAGAAAAACAAGCCGAATGCCTGTCATGATGACTTTGGAAGATTAAGAGTTGGCGCTGCTGTGGGTGTTACACCCGACATTCTGGATCGTATTAGCGCTTTAATCACTTCCGGTGTGGATGTGGTAAGTATTGATACGGCCCATGGACATTCTAAGGGAGTTATTGAGGCCGCCAAACGGGTTAGAAAAAAGTACCCGAAAATAGAGTTGATCGTAGGAAATATTGCCACGGGAGAAGCTGCCAAAGCGCTGGCCAAAGCCGGTGCCGATGCCGTTAAGGTGGGCGTTGGGCCAGGGAGTATTTGCACTACACGAATTGTGGCAGGTATTGGTTTGCCCCAACTATCGGCAGTTTACGAATCGGCTAAGGCCCTAAAAGGTTCGCAGGTAAAAGTAATTGCTGATGGCGGAATACGTTTTTCAGGTGATGTTACCAAAGCGTTAGCTGCAGGTGCGGATAGTGTAATGATTGGCTCTTTGCTTGGGGGTACAGAAGAAGCTCCTGGTGAAATGATAATATACGAAGGCCGTAAGTTCAAATCGTATCGAGGCATGGGTTCTTTAGAGGCCATGGATGATGGCTCGAAGGATCGGTATTTTCAGGATGCTGAAGATGATATAAAAAAATTGGTGCCCGAGGGAATTTCCGGACGGGTTCCGTTTAAGGGTTCGGTAGCAGAAGTTTTATATCAATTAGTAGGTGGATTAAAAGCCGGAATGGGTTACTGTGGAGCAAAAAATCTTGAGAAATTAAAGAGTGCCAAGTTTGTCAAGATCACGGCTGCCGGTGTTCACGAAAGCCATCCTCACGATGTAACCATCATGCGCGAGGCACCTAACTATAGCCGGAAATAAAACTTTTATTGGATAATTAATTTCTGTTTTAGTACACCCTCATTCGTACTAAGGCTTATTATGTACGTTCCGCTGCTTATCCCTTGCGTTGATATTCGAAAGTCAGAACCGGGTTTAAGAGTGTTCATATAAATTATGTCACCCAATAGATTCTGTACAATAATTTTATTCTCCAATGAGATGTTAAATGTTGTTTGAATTACAACTGTTTCATCAGTTTTGATTGGATTAGGAAAAATATCCATTCTTTTTTCCTTGGGATCATAAGATAAAGATATGACATCAAAATATTCGGTAGATCCATCAAGGTCAATGGAGGCTAAGCGATAGTAGTTTTTGCCAATTCGAGGAGAGTGATATACGTATTCATAATCTTTTCGCTGGTCAGAATCTTCTAATACGCCAGGTATAATGGCCAACTGTTCAAATTTTTTCCATCGGTAGAAAATTCGACCCGATAGTAATCAAAGTTAACCTCTGTAGCAGAGGCCCATTTGAAAATGATACTATTATTTACGGATTGGGCATTGAAAAATAGTAATGTGATGGGAAGAGTACCTCCATTTATTGTTGTTGGACCATTTATGGGAAACAGACCGGGAGTGGCTGAAGAAAAGAAGGTCAATCCTGAAGAGATGAAGGCGCCAACGCCAGAAGCAATAATTTGTCCACCGGTATTTACGGTTAGTATGTCAATGCCACGCATAATTAATCCTGCCGTATTTAAGACCAGCGTTCCGTTAACGGTAATGGTATTTACGGTGGCCCATGGGAGGAGAAAAACAGAGATGTCAACCGAGATGGTTACAGTAACCCCCGCGGGGATAATTACATCATCACTTCCCGTGGGTTCTCCGGCAGGAGTCCAGGTGCCGGCTGTTGACCAATCTCCGGTTGAAGCAGTTTTTGTTACGCTCCAAACAGGAAAAGCAACAATAGATAATAAGAATACTAAAATAAGACCTCTCACGAATATAGAATTACCAACAAATGTACAATTCTCCATTAAGAAACTGAAAGCCGTGATAGTATACAAGGACCTTGTATTTTCAATGGACTTGATGTTTTCCTATTATTGTGTGGCCATTCAAAAAGGATCGGCAAAATTTTAACGTGCTGGGATCAAAAACGATTATACGACTCTCCTTTATAGGCTCCATCATTGCCTGGCTGATACTCGTGTTTTCGGACATCACGGTACTTTACAGTGAAATGAAGGGATTGCCACCCGAGTGCCACTGTGGCTACCCCGGCTGATGCTGGCTCTTTTCATCATTTGTCTTTTTACTATTACCGATACAGTGTTGATCGGGATGAAGGACTAAATTTTACTGACCTTTTGTGGAAGGTATTTGCGACCGGCCTAATTGCTACAGTTGTTTCGCTGGTGTTTAGATTAGGCGCTTCCTTACTCGGAACGACAAAGCTTGCCTCTAATATTTTATTTACTGATTTTATTTACCAAATAAATCTAGCGCTATTTATCAGCTTCCTGATAGCCGCTTATACTTCGTGGAAACGCTTAATTCTATATCAAAAATCCAAATGGCTTATTCGTACCTGGATGGTATTTTTAGTTTGCCTTTTGGTAGTTCTTACTTATGATAGTCTTCAGATTACTATCCCAGAAACATTAACAACAATTATTTTAGTTATTATCGGCTTACTCATTTTTGTTTTGTCGGCAAATATGCGATGGGTGGCCTACCTAAACTTTAAACAAAAGTGGACTTGCTTGTTACTCTTACTCCTATCATTTTTTTACCTCGGCTATTTTATCTACACAGTAAGTAAGCTATCGGAATCCATTAATTTACAGTCTCCAACTTTTCTGGGTTTCAATAGCCATATCTTCAACTTATGCTTACTGAGTTTTGTAATAGTCTATAGTATATTTTCATTTCTCGTTATACTATTTAATCTCCCAACCTCATCGGTTTTTGAACAAAAACTAGAGGAGGTGGTAAACTTCCAACGCATTAGTCAATCCATACAAACCGAACAAAATGAAGAAAGCGTATATAATATCTTGCTTGAAAGTTCAGTCAGTTCTGTTTTTGCTGATGCCGCGTGGTTGGAAATACAAAGTGCCAATGATGGGCATAAACTTTTTACTTATAAAATAACTGAGCACGAATCGAAAGACATTCGCGACTATTTAAAAAGTCACAACATTAAAGGAGCGCTTGATCAAAGCAGTGATCGAACTAA
This sequence comes from Flammeovirgaceae bacterium, assembly GCA_016709845.1. Lineage (GTDB taxonomy): Bacteria > Bacteroidota > Bacteroidia > Cytophagales > Cyclobacteriaceae > ELB16-189. The sequence goes on from JADJMA010000008.1 coordinate 37,174, forward strand.
AAACCTCTCCCGGCATCTGGCCTCGGTAAAAGGTTCCCGCTTTCGATCCTTGGTAGCATTTCCAATCACCGTAAAGGGAGAAACTATTGGTACGCTTGCCTTATTGAAAGAATTGCCCGAAGGATTTAATAAAGAGATGACCCGCATTGTTTCGACTTTTGCGAATCAGGCTGGTATTTCTATTGAGAACTTTCGGTTAATGGAAGAAGCCTTTCAGACTGAACGATATAAGGAAGAGCTAAAAATTGCCAAGACAGTACAGAAAAGTTTACTGCCTACATCGCTTGAAACAAATTCTGATTTTGAGATTTCTGCTTTTGCCGAATCAGCCGATGAAGTGGGCGGTGATTATTATGATACGCTGCGAATAAATGATCATCAGGTTGCTGTAATAATTGCCGATGTATCCGGAAAGGGCACCACCGCGGCTTTTCATATGTCGCAAATGAAAGGAATCTTTCATAGCCTTGCTCAGCAGGAACTTGACCCAAAAGAATTTATGGAGCGTGCGAATCGGGCGCTCATGTTTTGTCTTGAAAGAGGTTCCTTTATTTCGGCAACGTATTTTGTTGTTGATAGCAGAACTAAAATCATACGCTATTCACGAGCTGGGCACTGCCCGGTATTATACTTCAAAGCCAGTGAAGGGACTACGGGGTATCTTAAAGATAAGGGTACTGCACTGGGGATGGTACGCAGCAAAGATTACTGTAAGTATGTTGAGACCAATGAGATCAACTATGCTCCGGATGATATCATGGTGTTATACACCGATGGAATTACTGAAGCTAAAAATCAACGGAGTGAAGAGTTTGATTATACGCGGCTTGAAGCGGCTCTGAAAGAAGTTACGGACAAAACTGCTGAAGAGATAGAAAAACACATTATTCAAAGATTATATGAGTTTTCGGGCACATCTGAAATTAATGATGATTATACCTCGATGACCATAAAGTTCAAATGAAAGAGAAAACATTAAAAAATTTCAACCGTTTAACTAATTGACACATGGTTCATATCAAGCGATTACAGGAAGACAGCGCTGACATAATTTCAATCATAGGCGAAATTGATGCAAGCTCTTCCATTGAATTAGATTTAACCATTGCTAAAAGTCTGGGAGAAGGATTCAAGAAAATTATTGTGGATTGCAGTGCGATGGAATATATCTCCTCTGCTGGGCTGGGGGTATTTATGTCATACATCGAAGAGATGAAAGACAAAAATGTGCCCTTGGTTTTATTTGGCATGAAAGAAAAAGTGGCCAATACCTTTAGTATTCTCGGGCTGGCCGATTTATTACAAATCTGTAAAACAAAACAGGAAGCAAAGAAGTTGGCCGATGATCTATCAGTATAACATAGGGTGTAGCCTCAGTAATTTGAAAGGCATTAGGGAGTTTGTCAGAAACTTACTGAAAGACCAAGATGTGCCCGAAATCGAATTGAGTGCGATTGTGCTTGCTTTAGATGAAATGTGTTCTAATCTTATGATTCACGCTCATCACTGCAACCCAGATCATTTTCTTGAGCTTCATGTTGATATACCCGAACGCGGAAAGTTTATTTTTGAAATAATCGATGACGGTTCCGTTTTTAACATTAACGAATTTCAAGAACCAGAACTGGGCAACCTCATACATCAAAAAAGAAAAGGTGGCCTGGGCATACGTCTGGTAAAGGCCATTATGGATGATGTTGAATACCTTAAACGCGATAATAAAAATGTATGCCGGCTAACTAAGCAGCTTAAATAGGCTCTTGGCGTTTCATAATATCTCTTTTTCCGATCAAAAATCTTACTTTTGCAATCCATTTTATTGAAAAAGTGCTGTGTATGAGAATTTGGTTCCTTGTTCAATTTTTCAGTTTTCTAACTTGTATTGCTGCGGCACAGGGTAAGGAAGCAAACAAAATACAGCCGTTATTTTCTGTTGGCCCCTCCACGGTGTCTGTTGATGATTTTCTTTATACGTACCGCAAAAATCACCAAAACGCATCGCAGGACAATTCCGAAAAGGAGATCAATGATTATCTGGATCTTTACATCAATTTCAAATTGAAAGTAGCTGAAGCACATATACGTGGATTAGACACTACGGCCAAGTTCAATACAGAATTTAAAACGTACAGAGAAGAATTAAAAAAACCCTATCGAACAGAACCTGATGCGTTGGATAAACTTACGCGAGAAACCTATCAGCGTTTAACGGAAGAGATAAGGGCAGCTCATATTCTTATAAATGCAAGACCGGAAGCAACCCCAGCAGATACCTTGATCGCATATCGAAAACTAGTAGACATCAAAAACAGAATACAAGGGGTGAGGATTTTGAGAAACTTGCCCGCGAATTATCAGAAGATCCATCTGCTAAATATAATGGCGGAGATTTAGGATATTTTACCACGCTCCAAATGGTTTATCCGTTTGAAGATGCTGCCTATAGCACTCGGTTGGAGGCCTGTCACCCATAATACGCACACGCTTTGGCTATCACCTCATTAAGGTAATTGATCGCAGACCTGCGCGGGGCGAGGTAGAAGTGTCGCACATTCTCCTGCGCACCGGCACCCCTGATGATGCGAAGGTAAAGAGCACTGCCTTTACGGTGTACGACCAATTAAAAGGCGGCCGCAATTGGGAAGAAGTATGTAAAGAATATTCGCAAGACAGCAATACGAGTGAAAGCGGAGGACTATTAAAACCATTTGGTATTGGTGCACTTGCCTCAGTGCCTGAGTTTGAAGCGATGGCCTTTGCCCTGCAAAAGCCGGGTGATATTTCTGATCCCTTTCAATCTTCCATTGGATGGCATATTATACGGCTTGAAAAAAAGATTCCCTTGCCTCCTTATAGCGAAATGGAATCCTCCTTGAAACGAAGAGTAAGTCGCGATGAGCGATTACAACTATCAAAGCAATCTCTTATAGCAAAACGTAAAAAACAATTTCTCTTTGTTGAAAATCAGGAAGTGAAGCAGGCTGTAATGAGTCTGGCCGATTCGAGTCTCATTCAAGCTTCGTGGAAATATTTGGGATCACCCGATCAGTTGAAGCTGACTATTTTCTCTGTAGAGAATAAACCCGTTTTGGTATCGGAATGGGTAGAGTATGTAAAAACGAATCAGAAAAAGAGCAGTCTTAGTCCAGGAGCATACTTTAGCCAACTTTACGAGAATCTGGCAGAAGGAAAAATCCAGGTTGCCGAGGAAGAAGAATTGAAAAAGAAGTATCCCGAATACAATAATTTACTCACCGAATATCGGGAAGGTATTTTGCTTTTTGAGATTATGGAAACAGAGGTTTGGAACCGTGCCTCTTCGGATACGCTGGGGCAACGGCAATATTATCAGGCAAACCGAAATAACTTTCAGGCGGGAGACCGGATAGAAGCACGGATTTTTTCTGCGCAGGAAAAATCTACCCGAGATGAATTCGCAAGTAAAATAAATAAAGGGGATAGCCTTACCCAGTCAGACCTAAAGAGATTTAAATCCATTCAGAATTTCAGAGTTTACAAAAAAAGGAAAGCAAGATCATTGACCAAATTCCCTGGACAACAGGGTTGCATGAGACAGAATCGGACGGACTGTTCTATCTTGTGGAAGTAAAGCGCCTGGTGGCGCCAGGAGTTGAAAGTTTTGATGAAGCCCGGGCACAGGTTGTTTCAGACTATCAGGATAACCTTGAAAAGAATTGGGTAAAAGAACTTCGCAAAAAATATCCGGTGAAAATCAATAATAAGGGCAAAAAATCGTTTTGACTGAGTTAATCAAAAAGTGAGATTGAAAAAATTAAATCTTATATCAACAACAGTTAAAGTGGCTTCTATAGCGTTAGTGGTTATCGTTAGCAGTTGTGAATTTATTCGAATGAAGAATGAACAGGCTGAGACAAGCAATACCCGGAAGGCTGTAGCCAAGGTGCACAATTCATTCTTGTATCAAGACGAGTTAATCGGAATTATTCCCGCAGGCACCCTACGCGAAGATAGTGTGGCTCGCGTAACCGCCTATGTGAACAGTTGGATTCGGAAGCAGTTGGTTATAGACGAAGCCATGAAAACCATTGACATTAATGAAGCTGAGGTGGAACGCAAAATATTGGATTATCGCTATAGCCTGATTGGGTATGAGTATCAGAATTATTACATCAAAAAAAATCTGAACGATAGCGTTTCAGATCGGGAGATTCAGGAATACTATAGAGAAGGGCTCGATAATTTTATTTTAAAGCAGAATATTATTCAGGGTACGTTTATAAAGGTGCCCAAAGAAGCGCCCCACACGAAACGGATTAAAGATTTGATGTTTTCAAAAAAGGATAAAGATATAGCGGAACTAAAATCCTATTGTATTAGTTTTTCGGCAGCCTATCATTTATCAGATTCTTCATGGATTGAATTTGATAAACTGGTTGTGAACTCGCCTTTGGCCGAGATTCCCAACAAAATTCAGTTTCTACGTAGCTATAATTTCTATGAAACTACCGATGACGAATTTTTGTATTTTCTTAAAATAGATGCTTATAAGATTTCTGATAACGTATCGCCCCTTGAATTCGTTAAAGAGGACATCAAAAACATTATAATTAACAAAAGAAAAGTTGAACTTGCGCGAAAATTGGAAGACGATGTTTATGAGAATGCAGCTAAAAGTAAGGATTTTGAGGTTTTTGACCATTAGTCTGCTTTGTGGTATTATGTTTTCTGCTCCTGTATTTGGTCAGGATACAGGCTTTGTTGTAGATAAAATTATTGCCAAAGTAGATAATTACATCGTACTGAAATCAGAACTTGAAGTTGGGTATCAGTCATATCTGGCCGAAGGAAACCCCGGATCGGAAGAGGCGCGTTGCGAATTATTCAATCGGCTTATCTTAAATAAGCTAATGGTTGCCAAGGCTGAGATAGACTCAGTAGTTGTTACCGATGTAGAGGTGGATGGAAATACAGAGCAAAGAATGGCTATGATCTTACAAGGCTCAGGGAATTCACCGGAAGCGTTGGAAAGAGCTTATGGCAAATCGATGGAGCAGATAAAACTGGAGTTGCGTGAACAAATTCGGGAACAGTTAATAGCGCGTGAAATGACCTCGCGAATTACGAAAGGCATAACGGTAACCCCGGCAGAAATCAAACGGTTCTTCAATAAAATTCCAGAAGACAGCTTGCCGTTTTATTCGTCTGATGTGGAGGTAGCTCAAATTGTGCGGATAGCTAAAGTAAGTGCAGCGCAAGAGGAAGAGGCTAAGAACAAACTACTCGATTTGCGGGCGCGCATTCTTAAAGGCGAAAGTTTTGCGGATCTGGCAATGAAGAATTCCGAAGATCCATCGGCACAATATAATGGTGGCGATTTAGGGTATGTGGGAAGAGGGGCTATGGTACCGCAATTTGAAGCTATGGCATTCCGGTTGAAAGCGGGTGAGGTATCCATGCCTTTTAAATCACAGTTTGGGTTTCATATTTTGCAATTATTGGATCGCAGAGGGAATGAATATCACTCCCAACATATTCTGATCTCAGCGGTGCCTTCCGCAAAAGATATTGCCGATGCGGGAAAAGATCTCGACAGTATGAGAACAAAAATTATTACTGAGAAGTTGAATTTCGAGCAGGTAGCAAAAGGATATTCGGACGATGATGCAACCAAAGGAATGGGTGGCTTTTTTTACTGATAACGATTGATCAACCAAAATTTCTATGCGCGATATTGATCCCGTTGTTTACCTGAATATTGATACCATGAAAGTTGGGAATATTTCAAAACCACTTCAGTACCGGACGGATGATGGTAAAGACGCAGTGCGAATTCTTTACTTCAAAAAGAAACTGGCACCTCATGCGGCTAATCTTAAAGACGATTGGAGCAGGATTCAATCAGCTGCCCTGGCCGAGAAAAAGGATATGGCACTTGATAAATGGTTTACCAAGGCGCGTCAGGATGTTTTCATTAACATTGATCCTACCTATAAGTCTTGTAAAATTCTTGAGTAAGTGCCGTTGGTGTAGTTCTACGCCTACCCCAAGTGGCAAAACTCTATCTTTCAGTAAACATTTAGTATGGCGAATATTTTTTCTAATGATGTGGAAGCTGCAGATGCGCTGAAGCAAGCGTTTCAAAAACTGAAAGCGAAATTGCCAAGGTGGTGGTAGGCCAGGACGATGTGGTTAAACTGGTGCTAACGGGTATTTTTTGCCAGGGTCATTCACTATTAGTGGGTGTGCCGGGTCTTGCTAAAACACTTTTGGTACAAACTATCTCTACCTCACTGGATTTACAATTTAAGCGAATTCAGTTTACACCGGATCTAATGCCTTCGGACATTGTGGGTGCCGAGACAATGGATAAAGAACGGAACTTTCAATTTGTGAAGGGCCCTATCTTTGCCAACATCATTTTGGCCGATGAGATAAACCGAACTCCACCTAAAACGCAAGCTGCCCTGTTGGAATCTATGCAGGAGTATGCTGTTACCATTGCCGGGCAACAATACAAATTGCCTCAGCCCTTTTTGTGTTGGCTACGCAAAACCCGATAGAACAAGAAGGTACCTATCCGTTGCCGGAAGCTCAGCTCGACCGGTTTATGTTTAATATTTTTTTAGACTACCCCACATACCAACAAGAAGTAGATATTGTTAAGAACACAACGGCTGATGATGTATTGAAGGTAACGAAGGTATTAACGGCCGAGGAAATCATTTCCTTTCAACATCTGGTAAGGAGGGTCCCCATCGCGGATAACGTGGTAGAGTATGCAGTAAAACTAAGCCAGGCAACCAGACCAGGTGCTCAGGGCTCTGCAATTGCCAATGAATTCTTAGAGTGGGGTGCTGGCCCGCGCGCTTCTCAATACCTGGTATTGGGCGCTAAGTGCAATGCCTTGCTTAATGGTAAATATTCACCCGATATAGAAGATGTACAGGCTGTAGCACGCCCGGTGTTACGTCATCGTATAGTTCGCAATTTCAAAGCAGAGGCGGAAGGCATGACAGTTGATAATATCATCGATCGGTTAATCGCGTAACGATAGGTTTTTACAGAGACGAATCCTCCAATCGAAAACCTACACCATGGTAGTTAATGATTTGTACCTGCGGGTCTTCCTTCAAATATTTTCTAAGTTTAGAAATAAAAACATCCATGGATCGGCCCAAAAAATAATCATCATTACCCCATATCGATTTTAGAATCTCTTCCCGCTTCAATACACGGCCCTTATTTATACATAATAACTTTAGCACCTCACCTTCTTTTTGTGTGAGAGTTCTTTTCTGCTGATTATGATATAGTGTAAAGTTTTGACAATCGAAACGAAAGGATCCTAAATCAAAACTCTCTTCTTTTGTTGATGAATTACTTCTGCGAAGGAAAACCTCAATGCGTAAACAAAGCTCTTCCATACTAAAGGGCTTAATCAGATAGTCATCGCCTCCGCTTTGAAAACCAATAATTTTGTCTTCGAGCATCGACTTAGCCGTTATAAAGAGTATAGGAATTTGTTGGTTTCTTTCGCGAATCTGCTGCGCGAGCGTAAACCCATCTTTTTTTGGCATCATCACATCCAAAACACAAATGTCAAATAAGTTCTGATAAAAAGTATGCAGCCCTTCTTCTCCATTGGTGCGCAGGGTGACATCATACCCTTTCAAGCTCAGATTATCTTTAATAACAAATCCTAAATTAGGATCGTCTTCTACTAAAAGAATTTTAGCGCTCATTTTTTTTGCATGGGTAAAGCTATCGAAAAACAACTTCCTTGATCGGGGTTGCTGGTTAGCGTAATTTTTCCTTTATGGGCCTCAACAATAAGTTTAACATAACTTAATCCCAAGCCGAAGCCTTTCACATCGTGCAGGTTGCCTGTGGGCACTCGATAAAACCGATGAAAGATTTTTTTCTGATCATCCAATTTTATGCCGATGCCATTGTCTTTAATTTTTATAACAATGTTTCCATTCATCAACGTTGTGGAAATTTGAATGACCGGTTGTTGCCTGTTATACTTAATGGCATTGTCAAGTAAATTAAAAAACACATTTGTCAAATGAAGTTTATCAACCAGTAAGGTAGACGGACTAGCTTCTAATGCCAATTCAATAGTAGCTTTTGAGATCACCAAATTATTTTGGCACACTTCCAGAATTAACTCATGAAGATCACAAACTTCTTTCTTGAGGCCGATTTCTTCACTATCAAGACGCGCCATTTGCAATACCCGCTCCACTTGTTGCTTCAATCGTTGATTTTCATTATCGATAATGGTCGCATAGTTCAACAGCCTTTCAGGGGTATGAATAATGGCCGGATCTTTTAAGGACAGAAGTAGAAATAGCAATGGTGGACAGTGGAGTTTTTAAACTCGTGCGTCATGTTGTTGATGAAGTCTTTTGAATTTCAGAAAGTCTTCGCTGCTTTAGAATAACAAACAAAGTGTAAACAAAAATAGTAACGGGGTTATTGGCGGCTGCGGGTGTTTTGGTGATTTCCAGAATTTTTGTGGCCACGTTCGTGAGTGCGGTGGTAACATCCCGATTAAATTGATTCTCTTTCAAATCAAATGCTTTACGTACCCAATAAATTTGTGTGGCAGTAATCCCGGCAATGCTCAGGGCTGCAAGAATAATTACAATTCGAAGTGTTAATCTACTCACCTTACAAAGGTAGATAGTATTTAAACCTGATTTTGATGGATTAACAAGCCCTTAACATCTTTTACAAACCCCTTAACACATGGTCTGGTTTTTGAGCCCGATGTTTGTAAGGTTCACCCTGCCTGAAATAAAAAACAGGATTTTTTATTTTGGTAGGCGAGAAGAACAAACTAAGTTTAACCCTTAAATCAACAAAAAAATGAAAAAGTTACTTTTTAGCGCGATTTTAATGGTATTTGCAGTTGCAACATTTGCACAACAACCGGCAGCTACCCTAAACAAGAATGAAGTAAAGACTGATATGGCGGCTTTTGCCTGGGATAGTACAAGCCACGATTTCGGTAAAATTAAGCAAGGCACCCCGGTTACCCATGAATTTAAATTTACCAATACAGGCAAGGCTCCCTTGGTAATTACCAACGTTCAGGCTTCATGCGGTTGCACCACGCCCGATTGGTCTAAGGAACCAGTAATGCCAGGTGGACAAGGTTTTATCAAGGCCACTTTTAATGCTGCTTCACCCGGAGCATTTAACAAGACGGTTACGGTTACAGCCAACATTGAAACCGGATTCGTTCAACTTACCATCCGCGGAGAAGTGCAGGTAGCTGAAACGGGAAAATAATTTTTCGATAAGAAATTAAAAAAGGTCAGAGCAATCTGGCCTTTTTTGTGTGTCGTGGACTATCCCTGATAATGGGTATCAATAATGTGCTGACTTATCACTTTATAGATCTCGGCAATTGCAGCCTGGTCTTTTAGAAATTCTAAATGAGTGTCCAGGATATCAAGGTCCCCTCGTTTGGCTGGGCCGGTCTGGGCGTCCTCAGGCCCCAGGTAAAAACTTTTTTGACTCGTTTCGGTGATCAGGGGTTTTAACCAATCGTAGTCAAGACTATTTTCGCGCATAATCTCGCGAGAGATTGTTAACATGTGGTTGGTGAAGTTTGAAGCAAATACGGCAGCTACATGCAGTGCTTTACGCTCTGTCGAAGCAATCTTTTTTACTTCGTTACTAATGCCTTTTGCAAGTTGCATGAGTATTTTCTCCGCTTCGTGCGTATGCGTTTCTATAAATAGCGGTACGTTCTTAAAATCTATTTTTGATTTTTTGTAAATGTTTGCAAGGGATAGAGTACCGCTAAATTTGGCGTTGCCGCAAATTGCAATTCTGTAATTGGGTTGGCTTCCGGAAGTGTGGACCAGAATAGAATCTTCAGGAATAATAATTTCCTGGGCAATGGTGCGTATGGCATCATCGCTAACGGCAAGAATAAAAACTGAAGAAGGACTTGTTGAAAAAATCAAGCGAAGCTTTTACTTCGGCTTGATAGAGTCGTTCGGTAAGCATGGCCGCATTTTGTGGATTGCGACTGTAAACTTCCTTTACAACAAAGCCCGCGTTGTCTAAGGCCGGTGCTAAGTGCCAGGCAACATTGCCCGAGCCAATAAAGGAAACAAAAGGAGGTGGCATGCGATTAAAATTAGCCAATTATGTGATATAACCAGCCAACGCGTAATCAGAAATTTTTCTACGCCTTAACTGCAACTTTATAAATCTCAGCTAATTTATTTGCAACCAGGTCAATCTCTTCAGGCGTATTGAACTTACTGAATGAGAATCTAACAGCCCCTCTTTTCGATTCAGGATAGAGTGTACCCAATACATGCGAACCTGTAGAGGCACCACTCGAGCAAGCACTTCCCCCCGATGCCGAGATGCCCTGTAAATCTAAGTTAAACAAAACCATCTCATTTTCTTCTGATTCGGGTAAGCTAACATTAAGAACGGTATATAAACTACGATCCAGATTTTCGGAATCGCCATGAAATGAAATTCCCGGGAGAACTTCTTTCAACCGGCTTATCATTAGTGATTTTAGATTTCGGATATAGGCTTCATGCGCCTCCATTTCGCGATAGCAAATTTCTAGTGCTTTGGCCATGCCAATGATACCGTACACATTTTCGGTGCCTCCACGCATATTTCTTTCTTGTGAGCCACCATGCATGAACTGCCGAATCTTCTTGTCCTTATTAAGATACATGAAGCCCACTCCCTTTGGGCCATGAAACTTGTGCGCAGCTGCTGTTAATCCATGTGCCTTAATTTTTTAAGATCGTGCCGGTAATGTCCTATCGTTTGCACGGTATCGGAATGAAAATATGCCTGATATTTTCACATAAACGTCCGACCAACTCAATATCCAGCAGGTTTCCGATTTCATTGTTGGCATGCATCAACGACACCAGCGAGCCAGGAAATTTGTTTAAAAGTTCTTCTAAGTGGAGTACATCAACATGGCCCTTATTATCCAGGTTTACATAATGTAATTCAATTCCTTGGGCGTGTAAATTTTTCGAGTGTGCGTTACCGCATGGTGTTCAACAGGTGTTGAGATGGTATGCTTAATTGAATATGTTTCAATGGCACTTCGAATAATAGTATTATCGGCCTCGGTTCCCCCAGAAGTAAAAATGATTTCACCAGGTGTGCAATTCAACAACTCAGCGATTCGCTTGCGCGAGGATTCAATGGCTGCCCGTACTTTGCGACCATGAGCATGAGTCGAAGAAGGATTTCCAAAATCTTCCAAAAGAAACGGCTTCATAGCTTCAAACACTTCGGGGTCGAGGGGTGTTGTCGCTGCATTGTCGAGGTAGATTTTCATACTAATGCAAAATTACGATTTAATAATAGTTTGAATGTCTTGGATAATGCGTTGCGCTAACTGATTAGCTTTCTTTTCATTTTGCGATTCGGCATAAATGCGAATAATCGGTTCCGTGTTACTCTTGCGGAGATGTACCCATTCCTTTTCATTTTCGAAATCAATCTTCACACCATCAATTGTGTTGATTTTTTCAGAGGCATACTTTTGCTCTACTTTTTCTAAAACCTGATCAACATTGATTTGTGGTGTTAGCTCAATTTTGTTTTTTGAGATAAAATAGGCCGGGTATGTTTTTCGAAGCTCAGAAGCTTTCAACTTTGATTTGGCCAGATGCGTGAGGAACAAGGCAATACCAATTAAGGCATCGCGGCCATAATGAAAGTCAGGAACAATGATTCCGCCATTCCCTTCGCCTCCAATCACAGCGTATGTGTCTTTCATTTTTGTAACAACATTCACCTCGCCAACGGCTGCCGCGTAATATTGTCCACCTGCTTTTTTTCTGTAATGTCGCGTAAAGCCCGGGTAGAAGATAAATTGGATACCGTGTTGCCCTTCTTTTTTTGTAAAATGTAATCGGCTACGGCCACTAAAGTATACTCTTCGCCAAAGGCTTTGCCATCTTCCTGAATCAACGCCAAGCGATCTACATCCGGATCAACAACAATTCCTAAATCACACTTTTCTTTTTTTACCGTGCTGCTGATCACCTTCAAATGTTCAGGCAATGGCTCAGGGTTGTGCGGAAATTTTCCATTCGGTTCACAATACAGTTTAACAACTTTTTTAACGCCAAGTGCTTTTAGTAATTGAGGCACAACAATACCTCCGGTAGAATTTACCGCATCAACAGCAATCTTGAATTTTGCTTTTTGGATAGCTTTACATTTACCAACTTATGTTTTAAAATCAGATTAATATGTTTTTGCAGGTAGGAATTATTGAGGCTGTATTTTCCTAACTTATCTACCGGAGCAAAGTCGAAGGATTCTGCTTCAGCGATTCGCAAAACCTCGGCACCATCAGCACTCGAAATAAATTCACCCTTTTCATTTAATAGCTTCAATGCATTCCATTGAACGGGGTTATGACTGGCTGTCAGAATTATTCCACCGCCTGCCTTTTCTGCAGTTACCGCAATTTCTACGGTAGGCGTTGTCGATAATCCAAGGTCTATTACATCCAGTCCCAGGCCTTGCAGCGTTGCAGAAACCAATTGACTTACCATTTCCCCGGAAGGGCGAGCATCACGACCTATAACAACTTTTTTCCCTTTGCGTGATTTGATCCACGAGCCAAAAGCGGCCGCAAATTTTACGGTATCAACGGGCGTGAGGGCCTTGCCCGGAGAACCCCAATAGTACCACGAATGCCTGAAATAGATTTAATTAAGGTCACAAAATCAGTTTTAAAATTGCGACAGCAAAGCTAATAAATTGAAGTTGTGAATACGGTAGAATCGATGATGGAGATAACCTTTAACAAAATTACTTCTTGTTAACTTCTGGCATGCTGGCGAGTTCTTTCTCAGGATCTCCACAAGCATCCCCTTCACCAACTATTTTTCCACAGTAACCGCAGGTAATTCCTTCCTTTGCTAAAAACGGACTTTGCGTAGCACACGTTCCGCGAAACTCGCCATTCTTTACGAACAACAGACGTACCGACATAAGGACGAAGAATAAACCAAAAATGCCCAGAGTAAGAAGAAAAACGGTCATAGTATTTTGTGATTTTTCGTTATTGCAAAGATACAACACCCTATTCAATTGTTAAGTTTACAAGATCATGAAAAAACCACTTTCTGCGCCCGATACTTCACGTGAAGCCAAATTAAAAGCTTTTGATCGGTTGCTTACTGTTATGAATGAATTGAGGGAGAACTGCCCCTGGGATAAAAAACAAACCTTTGAAACCTTAAGGCACCTTACCATTGAAGAGACATATGAGCTTTCGGATGCTATTTTAGAAGGAGATTTGCAGGAAGTAAAAAAAGAATTGGGGGACCTAATGTTGCATAATGTGTTTTATGCACGCATCGCCTCTGAGAAGGGAGAGTTTGATATTGCAGATGTACTTAATGCTATTTGTGATAAACTGGTTGAGCGACATCCGCATGTCTATGGGGATGTAGTAGCGGAAGATGAGAAAGCCGTGAAAGAAAATTGGGAAAAAATTAAACTTCGTACGGGCAATAAGTCGGTGCTCGAAGGGGTTCCCAAATCTTTACCTGCCCTGGTTAAAGCGATTCGTGTTCAGGATAAAGCGCGCGGTGTGGGGTTTGATTGGGAGAAGAAAGAGCAGGTATGGGAAAAAGTGGAGGAAGAAATGCAGGAATTTAAGAATGAATTTAATACAGAGTCTAACGAAACGATTGATCATCAAAAAGCTATGGCCGAATTTGGCGACCTTTTATTTTCGCTCGTTAACTATGCCCGCTTTATCAACATCGATCCCGAAGAGGCATTGGAACGCACCAATAAAAAATTCATTAAACGATTTCAATATCTGGAAACCGAATCGAAAAAGGATGGAAAGATAATGGGGGAGATGACGCTTGCAGAAATGGATATCTATTGGAACCGGGCAAAAAATTTATAGACTAATTATCCCAGTCAAACTCTTCATCAGTAAGCTCTAATTCTTTTTTCTTTTTCTGACCTTTCAGTTTAAAGGCATCTTTTAACTCCTGAACTTCTTTTTTGAGATCGCTGACAATTTTCTTTTTAACAGCTGCTTTATCATAGCTCACCTCATACTTATCGGTGGTACCCGTTATTTTTAGGAATATTTTAGCCTTCCCGGTACCATCCTCCTCCACGGCCCCAAAAGCTTCATCGGGATCGATTTTATTTTTATTGCGCAAGGGGGCAATTACGCGGTAGTCAATGTGTTGATCGAACTGATGGGTGCCGCTAACCTGTATAGTGGTAACATTAGTCTTTACTTCCATCAGTGGTAAGTAGATAGTTTTATTTTCAATATGGATTTCTTTTTCAAGTCCGCAAACCGAAGCCTGTTTAATCCCTCATCATCGAGGTATTTGTTTAATTTTTTCATGGGCTCAAAATTGTTTAGCTCCCCGTTTTTAATGGTGGCGCTTATATCAGCAATCAAGGTGGGAGGAATCAGTTGCAGTTTTTCATTAAGTGTCATTTCTAACTCCACATCGGCAAACACCTGGCCTTTTAAATGTTTGTCTTGAATAAAATCCTGATAAAAATTTTCGAACACATAGAAAATACTATCAGCATACAAACCATTCAATTTAAAGGAGCTGATCACATCAATGGCTTTTTGATTTTTGGCATCGACTATTCCGTTTAGCGTTAGTTGGCCTCCCATGGCATTCATGGTAATGTTACGCGAAACAGCCACCTGATTTTTTACCAATAGATCGCCCTTGATTTTGGTGGGATTGAAACGCTTGTACTTCATACGCTTTACATCGCAATTGAAATTCAATTGGATGTCGGGCGAGATATTAAATTGATAGTTTTCAGATTCTCCTTCGCCAAAGCCAATGTCAAATAACTGATCAAGATCAAGAAAGTCTGATTTGAGATCCGTTTCAATGCCAATGGGTTGATTTTCGAAAAGAAGAAACGTAATAATGTTTTTAAAAAATCCGTTGAGATGAAAGTCACTGTTTTCAAATTGTCCACTCACATTGCTTAACGCCAGATCCTGATTATTGAACTGTAGCGTTCCGTTTATATCTTTAAATTGAACTTGCTGCTTTCCATAATCGAAATTCAAATCACTCATTACAATGGCACCACTGGTAGTAACTTTTTGAACAGTTGCCTTCTTTTTAAGCAAGGAAGTTTGGCCTTCGAAGGAGATATCTGCGGATAACAATCCACTCAAATCATTTACACCACTAATTGGGTAGAAATTAAAGATTGAGGCGGCATCCAAGTCACCTTTAAAATCGAATGTGATATAGGGGTCGTTAAATTTGCGAATGGAAAGGTTGGCGCTAAAGGCCAGGCCGTTTAGTTCACCATGAACATCTCTCAAAAATAATTCGGCATTCGTAAAATCGGTTGCTGAAGGACTGGCGAATGAGCCGTTTAAGTTGGCTTTCTTTATTTGTGTTTTATAGTCGGGATGATACACCGTAGTATTGTTGCAGCCAAAAGAGGCGGAGATATAAGGGCTTTTGCGTTCGCTGAGTTCGCCTTTAAGCGCCAGGTTGAAAAACACATCGCCTTCACTTCGGTACTGCTTTAATTTTTGATTGGCTTGATCCGGCAAAAGCGATAATAAGGTTTGAATGTCGGTATCTTTCCCCTCGGCTTTTATATCGATAAGATTTTTTTCTTTAAAAGAATAAGTTCCGCCAACTGAAAAATCGGAGTGCCCTACTTTAACTGTAGATGGTTTTATAAGAACGGATTTTTTGTCATCATCATAATCCACCTGCGCGGTTATCAAAAAACTTTTGTTGTTCAGGTATATGGAATTGTTAATGCCAATCTGCTCGGTTACCACATCTCCTTCGGCTTCAATCTGATAAAGATCACCTGTAACTAAGATGGAAGCAATCAGCTTTTCGCTATTAAAGACGTGATGATGTTTAAGTTGCTGATCTTGATAACTAAGGATTGTTTTATCCAGCTTAACATTGCGTAAATCAAAGCTAACGGCACCTCCACCTTCTTTGGGTGTATCTTTAAGAATTACAAAATTCCCTTTGCCAACGGCATTTATTTTAAGGTTAGTTTCGCTGCCCGTAACGGCAAGACCCCGAATAGAATAATTTCCTCTCCAAAGTTCCAGAGCATTGAGATTAAAGGCAATGCGATCTGCGGTTAGCAATGGATAGTTGCCTGGGTGACTATCTTCCACATATACATCCGTAAAAACGATGGCGATGTTGGGGAAATCCGAGAACATCGAAATATCAATTTTCCCGATTTTGACCGGGGTATTGAGTTTTTGATTTGCCGCGTTTACAAACTGCTGTATAATCCGATCCTTAAACAAAAAGACAGAAATGGTTACCCCCGTAAAAACGATAACAAGGATTAGGAAAAAGTAAAGAATAATCTTGCGGAATTGCTTCAAAGTTGAAAAAATGGTTTAGCAAAAATACGTTACAAGTATTAAACCAAAGAATGACGAGAATATTTTGATGAATTGCGAATTATTCCATCAGGCATTTCGCAGAAAAGCGGATGGAGGAATGAAAAGAAAAAGCCCCCGGAAAATCCGAGGCTTTAATGTGGGAGCTGAGGGGTTCGAACCCCCGACCCTCTGCTTGTAAGGCAGATGCTCTGAACCAGCTGAGCTAAGCTCCCTTTTTAAGGACTGCAAAGGTAAAAGAGAAATGCAATTGTGCAAAAACTAAGGCAAAATTAGCACGAATAATCACTTTAAATTCTTTTTGAACCCCTCTTATGCACGACAAATCAAGTAGTTTATAGTAAATTCTAAACAATCATCCCCGCGGCCACCGTCTCATTAGTGTTTTCATCCACTAAAATCAGACTGCCGGTAATCCGGTTTTTGCGGTAGCTGTCAAACATCAAAGGCTGGGCCGTGCGCAACTTCACACGGGCAATGTCATTCATTGCCAACTGCTCCACTCCTTCAACAGGTTGAGCAGAACTAATGTCTAGTTTATAAGTGATTTCCTTCAAAATAGCTTTTGTCTCGCGGGTAGTATGCCGGATAAAGAATTTCGAATTCAGTTTCAGCGGCCGCTGATTCATCCAACACAACATCAAATCAATATCCTGATCACTCTGTGGATGATTGGTAGGTTTGGCCAAAATATCACCCCGGCTTATATCAATGTCATCTTCCAATGTGATGGTCACCGACATGGGGGCAAAGGCTTCTTCTAATTGTTGATCTCCAAATTCTATTGTTTTTATTTTGGAAGTAAAGCCTGATGGCAAGACTAGAATTTCTTCGCCCACTTTAAATATTCCGCCAGCCACCCGTCCTGCGTAGCCCCGAAAGTCCTGATGTTCGCGGGTTTGAGGGCGAATCACATATTGAACCGGAAAGCGACTGTCAATATGGTTATAATCGCTTTCGATGTGAACCGTTTCGAGCATATGAAGCAAAGTTGCCCCGAGATACCATTCCATTTTTTCCGAACGATTCACCACGTTATCACCAATTAAAGCACTGATAGGCACAAATTGAATATCGTGAACTTCTAGTTTGGATGAAAACGCCTTATAATCTTCAACAATCTTTTGAAATACCTCTTCTTTATAATCAACCAAATCCATTTTATTCACACACACAATGATATGCGGAATCTTAAGCAGAGATGCGAGAAAAGAATGGCGGAACGTTTGTTCAATTAATCCTTTGCGAGCATCAATTAAAATTAGAGCGAGGTTGGCTGTGGATGCACCCGTTACCATGTTGCGGGTGTACTGAATATGACCAGGCGTATCGGCAATAATAAACTTGCGTTTAGGCGTAGCAAAATAGCGATAGGCAACATCAATGGTAATGCCTTGTTCGCGCTCTGATTTTAATCCATCGGTTAGCAACGACAGATCAACATAGTCAAATCCCTTTTTCGAACTCGAAGCAGTTACGGCTTCCAGTTGATCTTCAAAGATTGATTTGCTGTCGAATAACAGTCGGCCGATCAATGTGCTTTTCCCATCATCTACACTGCCGGCTGTTGTAAAACGTAATAGTTGATTCATTCGAATTAGTCGCACCGGCCGGGATCACCCCCCACCCCTGAGGAACCCCTTCCCCCCCCCCGAACCCCACAAAAAAAACCCCACAAAAAAATTATCCCTCTTTAAAGGACAAAACCCCTTGTTGGTTGTTGGTTATTGGTGAAGCTATTGCGAATAACAAATCACTAATAACCAGCAACGTTTAAAAATATCCCGACTTCTTTCTGTCCTCCATGGCGGTTTCGCCACGCTTATCATCTGCGCGTGTTCCGCGTTCAGTCTTTCGGGAAGCAGCTACTTCATCGATTATCTTCTCCATGGTATCCGCTTCAGATTCAACAGCACCGGTTATTGGCATGTCGCCACAGGTACGGAAGCGAACAGTCATCTCAACCGATTTTTCATTTGGCTTCAACGGCAACCAAGGCGATGTGGAGAGAATTGTTCCATCGCGAACAACAACTTCACGCTTGTGGGAATAATAAAGTTTTGGGATGGAAATATTTTCAGTATGCAGATATTGCCACACATCCATTTCGGTCCAGTTCGAAATCGGAAAAACCCGGAAATGTTCACCTTGCTGTTTGCGTCCGTTAAAAATATTCCAAAGTTCGGGGCGTTGATTTTTAGGATCCCATTGTCCAAACTCATTACGGTGTGAAAAGAATCGTTCTTTGGCACGCGCTTTTTCTTCATCTCTGCGAGCGCCTCCCATGGCAGCATCAAACTTATTTGCTTCAATGGTATCCAATAAGGTAACGGTTTGCAATGCATTTCTACTTGCGTTAACACCTACTTCTTCTTTTACCCGCCCCTGGTCGATACTTTCTTGTACAGAGCCAACGACTAATCGCACACCCAATTCATTAATCAACCAGTCGCGATATTCCATTGTTTCAGGAAAGTTATGGCCGGTATCGATGTGCACAAGAGGAAAGGGAATTCGGGCTGGATAAAATGCTTTACGCGAAAGGTAGGCCAGTACAATAGAATCTTTGCCACCTGAAAACAGCAGGGCAGGCTTTTCAAACTGAGCTACCACTTCACGAATTATATAGATAGCTTCTGACTCGAGTTCTTTTAAATGACTTAAATAATATTGATTCATTAAATTAGAAATCTTTGGGAGATAAAAATCAGTTACAAATTTAATGATTCGTTTAGACTTTAAGCGAGTGTTTAAAGGCGTGATGCATTCGATTGCATGGTTTCATTGATTTGGCTTATGATACTTTTGTTAATTCCATTAGCTTAGATTCTCAATTACTTTCAATCACTATGAACTATAAATTACTGGGTCAATCGGGTTTGCGCGTTTCTGAGCTTTGTTTGGGTACTATGGGCTTTGGTACCGAATGGAAATGGGGTTGCGATAAAGAAGGGAGTAAACAGATCTTTGACACCTATGCGAATGCGGGCGGTAATTTTATTGATACGGCTAATCGTTATACGGAAGGGACTTCAGAAAAATTTGTTGGTGACTTTATTGCTAAAGACCGCGATCATTTTGTTGTGGCCACTAAGTATTCGCTTCGGGACAGAACAGGTGATCTCAACTATGCGGGTAATCACCGTAAGAATCTGATGCGAAGTGTGAAAGAAAGTTTGTGGCGGCTTAACACCGATTACATCGACTTACTTTGGGTGCATGCTTGGGATAGCTGGACTCCAACAGAGGAGATTATGAAAGGGTTGGAGGATCTGATTACGCGAGGCATGGTCCATTATATTGGAATCAGCGACACGCCTGCGTGGGTTGTAAGTCAGGCGAATACGATGGCACAGTTACGGGGTTGGAATCAATTCGTTGGGTTGCAGATAGAGTATAGTCTTATTCAGCGAACGGTGGAGGCAGAATTGATGCCGATGGCCAAAGCGTTTGGTATGACTGTTACTCCTTGGGCTTCCTTGGCCGGTGGGGCACTAACAGGAAAATATTTGAAAGGTGATAAAGGAAGATTGCCTGAGAAGAGCAGCCGTTTAGGTGTGCGTGAAGTTGAGATCGCAAAAGCGGTTGTAGCTGTTGCAAGCGAGTTAGGGGTAAGTCCCGCTCAGGTAGCTATTAACTGGACGCGGCAAAATAAGAATCAATCGGTTATTCCAATTGTTGGTGCTACGAAAGTAAATCAGTTAGAAGATGTGTTAGGATGCCTCACGTTTGAGATTCCCGGGCAGGCTATGCAAAAACTGAATGATGCTTCGCACATTGAGTTACCTTTTCCGCAAAAGTTTTTATCGGAAGGAGGCGTTCTTGATGTACTCTATGGTGGCGTTAAAGATTCGATGAAGGACAGCCGGTATTAATTACTCATCCAGAGTAACTGATTTAAAACAATTTTATCATGCAGACAAAAACAATTCAGGCAAATGATATTCAGATAAGTTATCTGGATGAAGGTATTGCCATCAGCACCCCGATAATCTTTATCCATGGATTTCCATTTAATAAATGGATGTGGGAGAACCAATGGATGGAATTTAAAAACGAGCATCGATGCATTGCCTATGATGTGCGTGGACATGGGGATACGCAAGTCGGAGAAATTAATTTTAGCGTTGCCCTGTTTGCAGAAGATTTAATTGCCTTTATGGACGTGCTTCAGATTGAGAAGGCTGTGATTGTTGGTTTATCGATGGGCGGCTACATTGCCATGAACGCCATTCAAAAACATTCGCATCGTTTTGCCGGGTTAGTGCTTTGCGATACACAGTGTGTTGCTGATACGGTAGAGGGGAAGGACAAAAGAAAAAAGACGATTGCATTTATTCAGCGTAATGGACTTGAAGTGTATGCGGAAGAATCTTTAAAGAATCTTTTTGCACCAGCTTCCTTTGAAGCAAAACCGAAAGCTGTTTCATTTATTCACGACACAATTTTAAATACACCTGCGGCAACTATTTGCCATACACTACAAGCATTAGCCGACCGAAATGAAACCTGTGGTTTGCTTCCGCAGATAAATTTCCCAGTTTTGATTTTAGTTGGCGTTGAGGATAAGATCACCTCACCAGAAGGCGCGCGGAAGATGCAGGAATTAATTAAAGGAAGTGAGCTTGTCATTATCTCGGAAGCGGGGCACTTAAGCAATCTTGAGAATCCTACTCAGTTTAATTTGAATCTGAAGGAGTTTCTAAAAAGATTGAACCATTAGGGTAGTTAAGAAATTAAGATCATTAAGACTTTATATTCTTCATTCCTTAATGAGCTTAATGGTAAAGATCCGTGCTAGAAGTTTATCTTTTTATACTCACGCATCATTTCGCTAAAACTTTGTTTCTTACCAAAAGCTGTTAAGCAAACCACAATACGTTTAGTTTTTGTTTGCATAGTTTTAGCGCTATCAATCCACTTGCTGTAATAGTTTTGATGCGATTTTGGTAGTGATGTAAAGAACTCCATGGCCATGAGATCTTCTTTTAAACACTTCATTAAGTCAGCGGAGATTTCAAGTTTACGATCATCCACTTCCATCGTCACTTTTATCTTATCACTTAATTTTTTTCCGGTGGCTTTGCGCATGGCTGCGTTGAAGGGCAAAATAAATTTCCCATCACCCATGGGCAGCAAAGCAGTTTTTTGGAACGCATGAGAATCGATTGTGCCTTTAATCCGAAAGGAGACTTTACAATTGGCGTTAAGTTGATTGGCTTGCTTGGCGGAAATTTCTAAATATGTCCAACCGGTTTTTTCGCCTTTCTTATCAAATTTGTGGAGGGTTGTGGTAAACTGAATCATGCTAATTCTACATTCAATACGGTGATGGACTAACACTCGTCCAACCGCCATCAACGATCAAGGTTTGGCCAGTGATATGTCCAGCTTCTGCCGACACCAGAAAAAGAGCTGTACGGGCGATATCCTGAATGGAAGCAGGTTTACCAATAGGTGTAATGCGCGCCCACGTTTTTTCATAGTCGGGATCACTTTTGGTCCGTTCGGTGCTGGTGGCGCCAGGTGCAATGGCATTGACTGTTATTTTATAGGGAGAAAGTTCGAGTACCAGATTTTTGGCCAGCATCTCAAGCGCGGCTTTGCTCATACTATACGCAGCCAGATTTTTATGTGCCTGATGACCCGTGACAGACGACACAAATAAAATGCGTCCTCCTCTACCTTGTTCCTTCATTTGTCGGGCAGCCCGTTGTGCCAAAAAGAAACTGCCTCCCAGGTTAACCTTCATTACATGATAGAAATCTTCCGGTTTGTATTCTAGAAAATCTCCAAAGAGTGTAATGCCAGCATTAGCTATTACAATGTCAACGCTTCCAAAATTGCTTATTGCTGTGTCTATTAATGTTTGAATAATGGCAACATCAGAACAATCACCACCAACCGGAATACAGTTTCCTTTTTCTTTTTTGATGATTTGAGCCCCTTCTTCTGCGAGGGATAGCTCGATGTCATTCAAAATAACATTGTGCCTTGAGCGGATAATTGCTTACAGATTTCCAGGCCAATGCCTTGACCTGCTCCGGTAACAATCGCTGTTTTGTTCTTGAAAGTAGTCATCATGCCAATTTATGATTTACGAATGACGAAGTACAAATTGTCAATTACGATTTTAGAATTACGAGTTACGAATTTGTATCCTTTGACCAAACCTGATTCGTACTTTGTAAATCTTACTTCGTACCTTTTTAATGTGAGTCTCTCGACACTTCACTGCCCGAACTACCTGTTAAGAAATCCAAATCAGCTCCGTGGCTGGCTTGTTGCACATGCTCCTGATATAACTTCACATACCCGCGATCATATTTTTTGTGAACGGGCTTCCAGTTCTTCTTTCTTTTCTCTAGTTCAGAATCGGAGACTTCAAGAATTAGGGAGCGCTTCGCGACATCAAGATGTATAATGTCTCCGGTCTCAATCACGGCAAAGTTTCCACCTAAGGCAGCTTCAGGCGATGCATGAAGAATTACCGTACCGAAACCGGTACCACTCATGCGACCATCCGAAATGCGCACCATGTCGGAAATTCCTTTCGCTAATAACTTTTTAGGCAGGGCCATATTACCCACCTCGGGCATACCCGGATAACCAATAGGCCCAACATTTTTTAAAACGAGAATATTAGATTCATCGACCTCAAGTTCGGGGAGATCAATTCGGTTTTTGTAATCATCGATATCATCAAACACAAGAGCTTTGCCTGAGTGTTTTAATAAATGAGGACTTGCAGCCGAAGGTTTTATGACAGCTCCATTTTCACTCAGATTTCCCTTTAAAATGGCAACTCCTGAAAACGGATTAAAAGGTTCTTTAAGTGAAGCAACTACATCTCTATTGTAACATTCCGCTACCTCGTAATTTTCCTTTATGGGTTTTCCGTTTACGGTGATGGCATTTTGATGAAGAACTTGATCGAGTTCTTTCATTACTGCTGGCAAACCACCTGCGTAGTAAAGATCTTCCATAAAATATTTTCCCGAAGGTTGCAGATTGGCAATAAAGGGAATGCTTGCAGACAACTTATCGAAATCATCAAGCTTCAGATCAACACCAATTCGTCCAGCAATAGCTAAAAGGTGAATGATAAAATTTGTAGAGCCACCAATCGCAGCATTGGTGATGATGGCATTTTCAAATGCCTCCCGGGTTAAAATATCCGTTAAGCGAAGATTTTCTTTTACCATTTCAACAATGCGAATGCCCGACATCTGCGCCAATACTTTTCGCCTTGAATCTGCAGCAGGGATGGCTGCATTCCCCGGAAGGGAAAGGCCGAGTGACTCTACCATGCAAGCCATGGTTGATGCAGTACCCATAACGGCACAATGCCCTTGACTGCGACACATACATTCTTCAGCCACAGTCAATTGTTCCTGACTCATCTCGCCACTACGCACCGCATCATTAAAGCGCCACACATCGCTGGTGCTAATGTCGCGACCCTGATACTTACCAGTAAGCATAGGCCCACCCGAAACAACCAGGGTTGGTATGTTTACACTACACGCGCCCATAACCAGAGAAGGTGTAGTTTTATCACAACCGCAGAGTAACACAACGCCATCCATGGGGTTGGCCCGAATAGATTCTTCCACGTCCATGCTAGCAAGATTGCGATACAGCATGGCGGTTGGTTTTATAAGCGTTTCGCCCAGCGACATAACGGGAAACTCCACAGGAAATCCACCGGCTTCTGAAATGCCGCGCTTTACCGATTCGGCTAACTCCCGAAAGTGTGCATTGCATGGCGTTAACTCCGACCACGTGTTACAGATACCAATTACCGGCTTGCCGCGAAACTCATAATCAGGAATTCCCTGATTTTTCATCCAGGCACGGTAGATGAATCCATCTTTTCCAGTTTTACCAAACCATCCCTGACTGCGAAGTTTTTCCTTCATGGCATGCTATCGTTAGATTTATAAAGATCGTTAAAATCTTTTTATCAATAGGATATATGGCTGGCTGGCTGATTTATGTTATTCGGATAGTACTAATCTGAGTTTATTAAATTCCGACAAGGGGGTAGTGACGAAAATATGAATTGATGAAATCAGATTGATTTCATCAATTCACTTCGATATTCACTTAAGATGCGTGCTTTGGATAAAAAGCCTTGGTAGATTTTATCTTTTACAACGGGTAAATTCCATTGCCGCGTTTCATCAAACTTTTTGAGAATATCGTGAAGGGTGTCATCGAGATCAACCGCGTGAGCCGGAACCATTAAATCTTTAACCAGTGTGGTATCGTATATTTTTGTATCGAAGATCAGTTCTCTGATGTTGTCAAGATGAACCACGCCAACCAGTTCGTTACTCTTATTTACGACTGGGAAAGTATTTCGTTTAGAGATAGATATTACCCGCACCAGTAATCGCAATGTATCATCGGGTCGCACACTTGAAAAATTATTTTCCAAAAGTGCTTTCAGGAATAGTTTACTCAAGAGATATTGATCGCGGTTGTCTACGTTTACATTTAATAGCCGCGAAAGTTTTCTGCCTTCCATAGAAAGAGGTTCGAAATACCGGGCTACCGTAACGCTTAATGCCGCCACGATCATTAATGGAATAATAAGTGCATACCCTCCGGTAAGCTCTGCGATGAGGAATATGGCGCACAAAGGAGCGTAAAAAACACCACTGAGAATTCCTGCCATAGCAACGAGTGTAAAATTTGTTTCTGGAATGGAGGCTAGCCCGGTTAGATTAACAAGTCTTGCAAACGTAAAGCCCAGGTAAGCGCCAACAAATAAAGAAGGTCCGAAATTACCTCCATTGCCACCACTGCCCAGCGTAATGGCAGCCGCGATCACTTTAACAAAAGCAAGCAACCCCAGAAAAATCAAAAGCGAGTAATCGTTTTGAAGAAACTGACTGAGTAAGCTTGTTTTAGTTATTTCAGAGGTTTGTAGGTTAGCAAGCAACTTAATACTTTCATATCCTTCACCAAATAAGGGTGGAAAAAAAATAAATAGAACAGAAAGCGACAAGCCCCCAATAAAAATCTTTTTAGTGGAGCTACTAATTTTCGAAAACCGTTCTTCGATGTGTTCAGATGCTTTTGCGTAATAGAGAGAAACGAAACCAGCCAATAATCCTAAAGCAATGTAAAAGGGTACGTTATGGTAGTTAAAGGGTTGCTGTAAAGAGAAGGAGAGGATGATTCCTTCAGCCAGAATTATTTTTGACAACAAGGCTCCCGATGCAGCGGCAATAATGATGGGTATGAATGCGGCTGCGGTAACATCGGTGAGCAAAACCTCAATAGCAAATAATACTCCGGCTACCGGAGAGTTAAAGGCAGCGGCAATTCCTGCTGCGGCACCACAGGCTAACAACACCGTACGATCTTTATACGAGAGATGAAAGAAATTTCCATAATTGGAACCCACGGCTGCCCCCGAGCTTACCATGGGCGACTCGAGCCCTACCGAACCACCAAAGCCAACGGTGAGGGCACTGGTAACTATATGCGAGTAGATATTTTTGCTGGGAAGTTTACTGGACTGGCGCGCAATGACGTACCCTATCTCTGCGCTTCCTCTTTTAAGTTTTTCCTTTAATACGAAATGGACGTACATAACAGTAAGCCCAATCCCTACAAAAGGAAAGAAAGTGAAAAGAAAAAAATGTTCATAGTTAGTAGAAGAGTACGTTACCCATTCTCCTATGCTATGCACGCAAAATTTTAAAATAATACCTGCCAGCGATGAAAGGATACCGACAACGATACACGAGAGAATAAAAAATTGGCGAGGAGAAAGTTTATTCTTAGCGAAGAAAATTATTTGCTTGGATAATCGACTAGCTATTTTGAGCATTCTATGGGTGGATCGGTACTATTTCAATCGTTAAGATTACAATATTACTCACCTGTCGGGAAATTCCCCGTAAAATTCAAAGAAAGGAATTATTTTGTTTGTAATGTTGTAGCTACCATTATTGACAATGTAATTAATGGCTCTAGAAGAAGATATCAAACAGGAGAAATTTAGCAACGAATACCATAAGGCGTCTATCAATCTGTTATACACAGGAAGTTGGCTTTATAACATTAATGCAGGCTACTTAAAACAGTTTGGTGTTACACCCGAGCAGTTTAACGTACTCAGAATTTTACGGGGTGGTTTCCCCAAGCCTATGATGTTGGCCGAGATAACGGAGCGCATGATTGACAAGAGTAGTAACTGCACCCGATTAGTTGAAAAGCTAAGGCAGAAGGGTTTGGTAAATCGTGAGACCTGCGAAAAAAATCGCAGGCAGGTCGATATTTCAATTACCGAAAAAGGTCAGGGTCTTTTAAAAAAAGTAGACAACAATCAGCAAGCCTGGATGGAGGAGATGACAAAACTATCGAAGGCTGAAGCCAAAGAATTGAATCGGATTCTGGATAAACTGAGAGGTTAATGTTGCCGACTACATTTACCAGCTAACATTTTCAAACTCCGAAAAGCGAGAGGAAAAGTAACTATCACAATCCCTTAATAGATTGCAAGGCGGCTTCAGCGGCATATTTTACATCGCTGTTGCGTGATCCTGCTAATACGCGCTGTATCGACTTCTCCGCAGGTGCAGCATCCTTTCCAATTTTGCCAAGTAGTGTGATCAATTGAAATTGAAGACCGCCATTTTGTTCGGTTGTTTTGTCAAGAGCAGCAACTAAGGGCTGCACAGCAGGCTTCCCGATTTTTACTAAAGCTTCTTTGGCTGCTTCAGTATCGTTGCCATAATGCGGTAGCACCGAAATCATATAGTCTATGGCTTTGACGCTATTGGTTTTGCAGTTGCCTAATACTTCAATGGCTAAAGTTTGTATGGAAGTCATGGTACTTCGATCATCCAAACTGCGCTTGCTGAATAGTGCTACCAATGTACTTTCAATTTTCTTTGGTTGTGCGCCCATCAAAGCAAGCAACTTCATCACGCGAAGTTGTTCAGCTAAGTCATTACCTTTTAAAATTGCATCAGCCTGATCCTGTGTTGGGATTACACCGGCAATGGGAACGCCATACTTCACACAAAAGTTAATGCGATCTTCTTTTTGACCCGGGTAAGGAGTTAGCATAGCATAACCCGAAAATTTATCGCGGCATTGTTTGGTAAGCGTGATGAGATCTGCTTCTGGGTATTCTTTTCTAATCCTTTCATTACTGGATTCGGAATAAGTTAGTTTAAACTTCCAGGCAAAGTCAAAGAGTTGTTCGTGTGCTTTCAGATAGTCATTTGCATTAACAAACGAAGCCAACCAACCTATTAAAACTTTTTTTCGTGCGGGGTCTTGTTCATCAGCATAAATAGAAGTGAGCTCACTAAACAAAGTGCCTTTCAGTTTATCATCAGTTGTTAACTTTGATGAATACGTTTCATATACATGCTGGCGCAACGGTTGATTACTCTTTAAGCCTTCCATCATTTCAACAAAAGCATTTTCGTAAGGAATGGGTCGAGGTAAACCGAGTTTGCTTTCACTTGCCAGTTTAAAATAGGCAGCTATGCGTTGCTTCTGTTCAGCCTCAGCATTGGTTGATTTAGCCAGCAGGTAGTTAATGTAATTAGAGATTGAATAATTACCCACCCGCGCCAGGGCGTTGAAACATGATTTCCATTCGGCCTCATCCACCCTCCATCAGCCGTCAGGTAGCGAACAATTTCATAGGCACGATCATCACCCGTTGGGTAGGCAATGGTATCAAGCGTATGAAGTAGAAAGCTTTTATAGGACGGGGGATCAATTTTAAATCGCGTGAAGGAATACATCACATCATAATGAAGCTTACCGCACTGATTATCGAATGGAGTTTTGATAGCATCATTGACTACCGCAGTTATTTTTTCAGGTGTCGATAAATCATTGAGTCGAGGACGAAATTCCGCTACCCGTTCTTTACAAATTTCTTCTTTTGATTTTGTACTTGTGCCTGCGGCAGCTCCATTAAAGGTTATCTGCACCGTGCTGTTGCTTGGTTTAGCGGTAGGTTCGGTACCGGAAGTTGCCGGTTGAAGAAAGAGGGCTGTCATATTTTTATTCATCTTAATGCGTCCCACATAGCTCACCGTAATTTCGCCTGAGGTTACATCAATAACGCGCGCACTTACTTCAATGTATGATTTCAATTTGGTGTAGGTGCCCGAGAGTAACGCATCAATAGGTGCCAATTGTCCGATTTGCAAGGCGGCTGCGGGCTTCATTAAATCGGTAAGAATAAATTCATGTTCGTGTAAAATTGCATCCATGCGGGTGCGTTCAAACAGTTTCAGTTTTCCGGGTGCCCGGAAAGTAATCCAATAATGGTTTCTGTTAGGTATTCGCCAAAAGCTTGCGATTGTTGCGTGGAAGAAGCAGTGGCAGTAAATGGCACAACGGCCAGCTTTTGTGGAATCACGGCACTGGGGGCTGCCACAATTTTTTGAGTGAGCTCCTGCGTTACAGCCGGATAGCTTTTAGGCTTTTGCGCGTGCATCGTAAATGAAACAACAAACAGGAGTAGAGCAAGTGAGATTTTCATGACCGGGATAAAATACGAGTTCAAGGTAACTATACGGGTTTATTATTCACCACCCCAACCGCCACAGTGTGGAATAATTTCAACATCGGGATAAGTCAGAATGACAATTTCAGGCTGAGATTAAGGAAATTGTATCCGGCACCATTGGTGAACATAGGTAAACCATAAAACGATACAATTATGGGAACTGCCATGTTTATTATTATCGGTATACTAATGTGTCTTTCTGTTTTAGAAATACTACAATCCTCAGAAGAGCGAAAAGATGTATAGTGGTAGCTTTATTTCTTTCTCAATTCTTCAATGTCTTTTAAGATTTGCGCCACTAACGCTTCCGTTACAAGTTTTCCTTTTTCTACGGTAGCCAATGTCGCATCGCCCCAGGTTCCGCTGGGTGAGTAAGTAGAATTTTTATTATTAGGATCGCGCGTAAGTCCGCGGCCGGTGCTGGGTTTATAATCTTTTACGGCAAGTTTCATATTCACTGCTTCGGGCTTCATATACAAAATCATAGAAGTTTCAATTTCATCGGCATGGGTGCCGCCTTCTTGTTTAGAAATTTTTTTCTCGAGCTCACTGATGCTGTTAAATCGGTGAACTCCATCACAATACCTTCGGCTGCAAGGTATCGTGCGGGGTTAATGCCCGTACCGTGCTGATGCCCGTATTTAGTATGTAAAACTTTTAGGTCCGTAATGCGCCAGACTTGGCAGATATCAACAACCAAATCGCGCGCGGTGCTTAACCGTAGTGAGGTAGAGCCCGGATACTCGAGAAAGGACGGGTAGAAATGATAGTTGATTATGGGCGCGATCACTACATTGGCTTCTTCCAAAACGCGCTGCTGGAAGTACTTGGCAAGGATCAAATCGTTTTTCAATAGCAAGTGTGGACCATGCTCTTTTGCTTCTGCACCTAGTGGAATCACTATGATGGTTTCGGGGGTGAGAATTTTTTCTGCTTGTTGCCAGGTGAGGTCGCCCAGCATAATGCCACGTTGAGGTTGTGCAAGTGATAAAATAGGCAATAACAGAAAGCAGGCGAGGAGTTTCATTTTGGTTTTTAGTTAATGAAACTAAAGATAGGTGTTTTGGTTAACTCTGCAGACTTTGATCAGGCCATGCCGGGCAAGTGGAGATTTTCATAATTAGAAACAATCTATAATGAGACCCGGAATCCGGTTGGGGCTTGCAGTTTTGTGTTCAGTCTTTCTGAGATCGCGGGTCTCGTTTCAATCCATGCTAAATGAATAAGTTAGTGTTACTCGCCCACAATGAAAAAAAGACTTTTGGGTCAGCCCCATAATTTAACGACTTCATTAAGATCTATCACCTTACGATGGTAGCCCTATTACGAAAGTTTGATAGGGAAATCCCTATATCGTTTCCCTGTAGCTGCAAAAATCGCATTGGCCAAAGCAGGCGCTACGGGTGGCACGGGCGGTTCGCCCACACCCGTTGGTTTAATATCACTTTCGACAAGATGAATATGGGTTTCAACTGGCATATCTTCATGTCGCGAAACCAGATATGTATCAAAATTGGTTTGTTGACTACGACCATCTTTAAAAGAAATATTTCCTTTTAACGCGCCACTCATGGCAAAAACAAAACCTCCCTCAAATTGCTGCATCACAGAATTTCGATTTACCACCTGACCACAATCCACCGCATAGTGAACTTCAGGAATACTCATCTTTCCGGCTTCATCAAACGCAACATGCACTACACACGCCACATAGGTAAGAAAACTTTTGTGCGCACAAATTCCCATGCCATGTCCTTTGGGTAGTGACTTGCCCCATCCGGATTTATCGGCAACTAATTCAATAACACCCCGCAAGCGTGACGTATCGCCAGGAAATTTGTCCAAAGGTTCACCATAATTTTCAAAACCTTTTACGTATTCTCCAAACGGAATCATCCGATCAGGCCCAAGCAGTTCCAATAAATTTTTAACCGGATCAACTTTGCGATAGGCTGCGATTTCGTCAACCATGCTACCAATGGCAAACGCATGTTGGATGTTACTTACCGAACGCAGCCAGCCAATACGGGTATGGGCAGGCGATTCAATAGCCTCGCATGAAATATTTGGAATATTAAATGGGATGTCAATCACGCCAAGACCAAGTTCACCATCACTGGGAGTTATCTCATTGGTGTTCGTGGTTCCAGCTATGGGTGGGAAGGCACTTCGATGCGTCCACGCGGTTACTTGTTTATTTTTATCATAAGCCACCTGTATATATTGAACACTACATGCGTGGAAAAAGTCGTGGGTAAGATCATCTTCACGCGTCCAGGTAACTTTGATGGGTGTACCCTGCATTTCGTTAGCAATCAACGCAGCTTCAACAGCAAAGTCTGGCTTTGATTTTCGGCCAAAGGCACCACCCAACAAGGTAACATTGACCGTTACATTGGCGGCATCTAACTTTAATGCTCCCGCAACACTATCGCGAATCCATTGTGGCGATTGTACCGGTGCCCACATTTCACATTTGCCATCTTTTACTAAAGCGGTAGCATTAGGTACTTCCATAGGCGCATGCGATAAATGTTGCGTAACATAAACCGACTCCCATCTTACTCATTGCGTTCTTGATCGCGCTGTCCACTGATCCATTTGCCCTCCGCATACGCCTTTCTTTTTCCACCAGCAACCGGGCATCGTAAGATAACCGCGTGTTTCATGCCTGGCTTAATAACATCCAATCCATAAACAGCCGTACCTTTAACTATGTCGGGCACATCGTACAGATTCATGTGTTTGCCAATGTATTTCCAGTCAGCTTTTTTCTTAAGCACAACAGTGTCCTCTGCGGGAGGTGATAGTTTGGAGGCGGCTTCAGTGAGGTCGCCAAAACTAATTTTCTTTCCGCTGGAATGAACCACTCATGGTTGAGGGCTTTGCATTCGCTTACATCAACACCCCAGGTAGTGGCAGCAGCTTGCTCCAGCATCATCCGGGCCGTGGCTCCTGCTTTGCGCATAGGTTCAAAAAACATGCGTACCGAAAAAGAGCCATCGGTATTTTGATTGCCATAGATTTTTTCATCGCCTACAGCCTGTACTAATTTCACTCGCTTCCAATCAGCTTCCAACTCATCAGCAACAATCATCGGTAATCCTGTACGAATGCCTGTACCCATCTCTTGTCTCTGAGCCACAATCAAAACAGTACCATCGGGATTTATAGTAAGATAAACATTAGGGAAAACGCAACCATTGCTTTTTCTGGTGAACATGCCCATTGCAAACCAAGCACAAGCCCTGAGGCGGTAATGCCTGTGGCTTTTAAGAAGGTTCGTCTATCAATCTTTTTAATTGCGATTCCCGGAGGAATGTTTCTGTTGACTTCATAGCATTTCGAAAATTTGGTTGTTGAAGGTAGGCAAAGATTTATTTTAAAGCGAGCATTAAATTTGCCTACGACCAGTATCTTTCGAAAAAACCATTAATAATTACCAATGAAGACTTCCGCTTTAATTGTTCTTGCTCTGATTTTGCTTTCCTGTACACAGAAATCAGCCAGAGTCAAAATCAAAGAGTCTATTCAATGGCACCGACTTAACCGGCTGGCATGTGGATGTTCCAGATTTAGAAAAGGACTCAACACTTCGAAATCCGTTTATTGTGCGAGATGGCATGTTGGTTAGTTTGGGGGCACCCGAAGGCCATTTAATTACAGATGCTGTTTATCAGAATTATGAAATTGAAGTGGAGTATCGTTTTGCTGGTGAGCCTGGAAATTGTGGTTTGTTAGTGAATGCCTCTGCCCCACGTGCTCTTTATGAAATGTTTCCAAAATCGATAGAAGTTCAAATGATGCATGAAAATGCGGGTGACTTCTGGTGCATTGTTGAAGACATTGAAACAACAGACATGGAACAAAGGCGCGGTCCAAAAGAAAACTGGGGAATTACGGAAGGCAAAGAACGAAGAATAAAAATCTTACCGATAGCACCGAGAATCCTTTGGGCGAATGGAATAAAATGAAAGTGCTTGTTAAGCAAGATTCAATTACTGTATGGGTCAACGATGTACTTGTCAATCAAGGCTGGCATTGCACAACAAAAGGGCAAATCGCGGTGCAAGCGGAAGGAGCAGAAGTGGAGTTTAGAAAAGTTTTACTGACCTCACTAAGCAAGGATTAAGATCAAAATAGATTTTCGATCCGTTACGATGACAAAGTCAACCTTTTATTCGTTCTCAGGATAAATGTAAATTTCAATTAGTAAAGTTTACCACAGCGGGCTGCCAGGTTACAGAATCTCCGTTTATGCCCTTGTTGTAATTAATCACTTCAAGTCGTGTGGGCGTTACTTTAATCAACAAATAATTTTCCTTACGATCAGGATAGAAATCTTTCCAGGCTTCTTTCCATCGGTTATCCTTTTCGGTTTGATCATTTATCAACTCAGCCATTCCATAAATGGAAACATACCCGTTTTCATTCTTGTCGGAATAGTATAAGGTTACGTGAGGATCGCTTTTAATTTGATCTACTTTTCTACTGTTTGGATTTGTGGCTAACCAAACGGTAAAGTTTTCTTCGGGTTCAAAAGCATCCATCGTTCTTACTTGTGGATGGCCATTTTTATCAAGTGTTATAAAGCGCATTTTCCAGAATTTTGAATTACCCGCGGGCTGCGGTTAATAGGGTTGCACGATCATGAGAATCAGGTTGTGGATTTTTCCTGGGATTGACAGCTCCTAATAAAAAGAAACCCCAAGACTTACAGCAAGAAACGATCGCATGTTTTTAATATTGACAGAATTAACTTTAATCAATTTTCTTTTGATTTGGGTTTCAGTGGGCTGAAGAGGATTTCCATCGGCATCAATGAGTATAATCTCATCAAATCCCAACTTCTTTAGGTCCTCCAGGATTTTCTCTTTATCACTCACCACAAACCAATTAAGCTTTGCAGGGTTACAAGTTGTTTACTAACTTTTCGAACATCTTCGAGAGTAAGAGCTCTTACCTTGCTTTCGTATGTCTTATAATAATCATCAGGCAATCCGTATTTACTAACTGTTGTCAGGGATTGGCTCACCGACCGATTTGTTTCCCACTGGCCGGGTAAGCCCATAATTGTGTTACTTTTATTTCGGTCGAACTCTTCCTGTGTTACTGGCTTATCCGAATCAATAGCCTTAAACTCTTTGGACAACTCATTCATGGATTCCATCGACTTATCTGTTTGGACAGGCGCGTAGGCAATAAATGGTCGCTGCCCCTTTGCACCAGGAACAAAGACACCGGCTCCATACGACCAATGTTTGTCTTCTCGTAGATTCATATTTATACGGGACAAGAAATCGCCACCAAACACATTTACAAATGCCTCTCGCGCGATCTCAGAAACCTTTCCATACGGCTCTATAAGATAACCCGCCATGATGATCGATTGCTCTGATTCGGGCCTGTCAATCAGATACAGTTTGTTTGTTGATTTACTGCTTACCGCTGTCAGATTTTTCTTAGGAATCTCCCCAGACTTCCACGATGAAAAATGTTTTTCAACTTTACTCACAAGATCTTTCATTTCAATATCGCCAACTACCACAAGAGTTGCGTTATTAGGTTTTATCCATGTAGCATAAAACTTTAAAATATCATCACGCGTAATCTTGCTTACCGACTCTTCATATCCCGAACCAGTAAATGGTTGGCTATAGGCGTGGCCTTCACCATATAGAAATTTTGGAAACACGCGTAGCACCATTGAAAAGGGATCGGTATGTTCTCGTTTAATATCATTGATTTGTTCTTGCTGAAGTCTGGAGAATTCATTTTGAGAAAAAGCCGGATTAAGAACTACGTCTGCAAAAACATCGAGCGATTCATCGAAAGAAGCTTTGAGTGCATCCATCCGTACATAAGAAGCATCCAGATCAGAAGATGTATATATTGATGTTCCTTTGTATGTCTGAAGTGGTTGCCGAGGCAATCCATTGTAATTCCTTTTTGTAATAATCAGGAGAACCACCATAAACCTGTGATTCGGCTAATACATCTGACTTTCCTCCGAAGCCACCGATACGCTCCATACCTTTAATGAAATTAGCAAAGTATTCAGACTTCGCGCGCTGCAACTCTTGTTCGGTTACTCCTTTATCCAAAAACTCTTTTAATACTTCATTAGCGGTAACCTCAACTCGGTTATAATCTTCTGTTGGTTTAACTCCGATCCCCAAATAAAAATTTCCACCTATCTCTTGCTTATCAACATAAGTAAACACATAGCTTGACGACTGATCTTCATAGACCAGTTTCTTGTAAAGTCTTGAGCTTTTACCGCTCGTTAGAATGGCGGAGGCCAATGATAAATGCACTCCTTCCTGTGTTCCCCATTGTGGCACATTCCACATCATGCTGATGCGTGGCTCGGTTACTCTATCTTGATAATACTGCCGTGTATCTTCATTACGCTTGGCGATATTAACTGTGTATCTGGCCAATGTGGGACCCGATGGAATATTGCCAAAATACTTTTTCACTTTTTCAAAAACCTCTGTGGGCTTAACATCGCCAGCAATTGCCAAAGTTGCATTAGCCGGGCCATAATATGTTTTAAACCAGTCTTTGGCATCGTCCAAAGAAGCCGCGTTGAGATCTTCCATTGAGCCAATTAACGTCCACGAATAAGGATGCCCTGCGGGATAACTTGCTTTAGTAGACATCTCCCATTCTCGCCCATAAGGTTGATTTTCACCTGTCGTTTTTCATTCGCACCACGCCTCTTTGTTCATCCATGCGAGGTTGATCAATTACACCAAGTAAATGACCCATGCGATCTGACTCTAGCCATAGCACCTGATCAAATGCTGACAACGGAACGTTTTGAAAATAATTAGTCCGATCGGTATTTGTGGTTCCATTCAAATCGGTAGCTCCAATGCTTTCCAGAACTTTGAAGTAATCGTTATTGTAGTGTTCGCTACCATTAAACATGAGGTGTTCAAACAAATGAGCAAACCCACTTTTGCCAGGCTTTTCATTTTTAGACCCTACATGATACCAAATGTTAACAGAGACTATCGGTGCTTTATGGTCTTCGTGGACAATAAGCGTAAGGCCATTATCAAGTGTATACTTCTGAAAAGGATATCTACATTTGATAAATTAACGAGGTTACTTTGTGCGTTGACCGTTGCCAACGTGCCAACGAATAGCAGGAGAAAAAAAATTCTGTTCATAAAAATTTGATTTCGTAATTGTATAAAAACGGAATTGAATTTAGCGAATTGAATTCAATTATCTGTCGGTCAATCAAATAAGTAATCAAAAACCTATCAGAACCTAAAATTTGATGGAAATATGAAGATTGAGATCCAACACTTTGACTCAATCAAATCTATGTCCTAGGAATTCTGAAGGATAGCGTTTCGGGTTCGTCACGCAAGGGCAAAATTGTCATTAGCACGTATTGCTATGACAATTGTTGGATTAACTCAAACGCATAGGGGGCAGAGCCCTTATTGGCTAAGATGCTTATAACTAAGGATTATATTTTGCCAACGCCAACAAACGCGATCCAAAAACTTATTATTGGCTGGCATCCATCTCCTGGTTTTTCAAACCTCGAAATAGTATTCTCTTATAAGAGAGAACAAGAAGTTACTGCGCTATCTGAACAATTTTAGCCAGAGCAAGACCATTCGCAACACCAGTAATCTCCCCTTCCGTGCTGTCATCCATTTTAACGGTGAGCAAGGTATTGTTCATCGGAATCTGTAGTTGATAATTTGTCTTTCCCGTTTCGGTATTTACATCCTTAGCTAAGAATAGACTTATAACCCTGCACTTTGAGT
This sequence comes from Flammeovirgaceae bacterium, assembly GCA_016709845.1. Lineage (GTDB taxonomy): Bacteria > Bacteroidota > Bacteroidia > Cytophagales > Cyclobacteriaceae > ELB16-189. Next base: position 73,952 of record JADJMA010000008.1, read on the forward strand.
ACTTTTTGATTTTCGTTCGTCATCATGCCACCTACTAAAGGCATACTCAAAATCATGTTCAGTGAATTGATTAGTGGGGAGTTGTTGATGATCTCAATAGATCCACTCTTAACATCGCTACCATAATGTCGGTTTACATACAAGCCCACATAGCCACCCGTGCCGCTTACATTATCTTCTTTCTCAACCACAGGTAAGGCACCTAATTTGGAGGGCAATAGCTTTAAAACTTCTTTTCCAATAGCCATATCCAAATCGCGAAGCATCTGCTCCATAGCGAATCGTGAATCTTGCAAAGCACCCGAGGAGTACGATGAGCGGGCGGTAGCAATATTTTTATTGAAATCCTGGGCGAAAGAGGTAACTCCTACCAATACACCTATTACGAGTAAACTGATTTTTTTCATAAGATTTGTTCTATTGCTCTCCCAATTCTTTTTTGATTCCATCTATATTAAAAGTTTCCGCGGCCTTCATCATGTCTGGCTCGGTAGCAAAGTTTCTTCCTTCAAAAACAATAATGGATGATTGACCAATGGGTACGCTTAGTTTGTAACCACTGCCATCGCTGTATTCTATAATGGCCCGGTATCCTTTTAGTTTTGTTTGTTTCCAATTTTGTTGACCCGATGTTTGCTGCGCATATCCTCCGGAAGTGAGGTAGGCGTTAACCCCTGCCATCCAAACGGAATTGTTTGCTATGATGGCGGTAAACTGTTTATTCTTTCCATCACTGTATTCCCGTTGAATAGTAAGTCCGGCCCAGCCCCAACCCGTGCTGGTCACTTGATCTTCCGCTGCATTTTTGGCAAGCCCGCTTACCGATTCGGGAAGTGACTTTAAAACTTTATTTCCTATTTCCAATTCAACACCTAGCATAGCTTGTTGGACAGAATAGCGTGCTTCTCCATAGCTGTTTTTCTTGTAAGCCACTTCGGCATCAGCCAGATTTTGGTTTACATCAGGGGGGGTTGAAATTAATCCTGCACCTCCCTGATTGGATGGATTGTTTCCGCCCATACCGTTTTGTCCGCCAGCACCATTAACACCACCCTGGCCTTGGCCCTGACCCGATTGATTCCCGGATTGATCTTTTTTCTTGCCTCCAAAAAGCTTGTCAATTTCATCACCTGCTTTTTGTTCAGTTTTGCTTTCCACTTTTTGTTTGAGCCGGTTTAAAACCTGAGCCTCTGTGCCAATGGAAGCAAGACAGAGACCTGTTCCAAAGGCTAAATAATAGCGTAACTTCATAACGGTTAATTTGTAATAGTAAAAGGTACAAAATTCAAAATCATTAATACGCAAAGAATAGGCCAAAGGAATTTATACTAAATCAAAATAATGTTAAAAACCATACTATTCTTTACCTTGAAGCAAGATCGTACTGTTACTAAAGAATTTTTCTAACTATGAACTCACTTTTTAATCTATCCGGTAAAGTTGCGGTTGTAACCGGTGCCAGCAAAGGAATTGGTGAAGCCATAGCAAAGATCTATGGTGCTGCCGGAGCTCGGGTAGTAGTTTCCAGTCGTAAGAAGGAATCGGTAGATGAAGTTGCCAATTCAATTGTGAAGAGTGGAGGAAAGGCAATCGCAATTGCCTGCCACATGGGTAACATGCAAGATGTTGATCGGTTAGTTAAAGAAACCGTTTCCGCTTATGGCAGCATTGATATTTTAGTTAACAATGCTGCCACAAATCCAACCTTCGGACCTGTGGTTGATACCGATGAAGCGGCCTTTGATAAAATCATGAATGTAAATGTGAAAGGTCCGTTTGAACTGTCGAAAAAAGTTTATGGTTTGATGAAGGAAAAAAAATCAGGATCGATAATTAATATTAGTTCAGTAGGAGGCCTACGTCCTGAGCTAGGTCTTGGAATTTATAGCATGAGCAAAGCAGCCTTGATTTCACTTACTAAAGTAATGGCCAAAGAATGGGGTGGTGATAACATCCGTGCAAACGTAATTTGCCCCGGCTTGATTAAAACAAAATTTAGTGAAGCGCTTTGGAGTAATGATAAGATTATGCATACGATGATGAAGATGTTACCGATAAAACGTGTGGGTACACCGGAAGAGATTGCTGCTTTAGCGCTGTACCTCGCTGCCGATGAGTCGGCTTATTGCACAGGTAGTGTGTTTACTGCCGATGGTGGATTTACGATTTAATATGACCACACTATTTCATACTGAGAAAGTCAACACGCTGCTTCCTAAATACAAATCGTTTTTAGAAACAGAAGTCTATCCGATTGAGTTGGGAATGATCTCAAACTTTAAGCAAGCTCTTCCACGATTGCAAAAACTTCGCGCGAAGGCGAAAGAGCAAAAACTATGGGCTCCCCATTTATCTATTAATGATGGTGGCCTCGGACTTTCTCTCGTTGAGTTTGCGCATATCAGTGAATTGCTTGGAACCTCACCGTTGGGGCATTACCTATTTAATTGCAATGCACCCGATATCGGCAATATGGAGCTGATGCATCAGTTTGCTTCCGCGGAATTGAAAGCAAACTATCTAAGGCCTTTAATGAATGGAGATATTCGTTCGTGCTTTGCTATGACAGAGCCTGAGTTTGCGGGATCGAACCCTGTAAACATGGCGACAACAGCGGTCCTTGAAAAGGATCATTACATAATCAACGGACATAAATGGTTTACCACCGCAGCCGATGGCGCTGCCTTTACTATTGTGATGGCGCTTACCGATCCACAAAAACCCAAATCTGTACTTACGCGCCAGTATGATTTTAGTGCCCCTTGATAATCCTGGTTATAAATTGATTCGTAACATTCCTATCATGGGCGATGTGGGTGCGGATTATTTTAGTCATGGTGAAGTAACGTTTACGAATTGTAAAGTACCCGTTACCAATCTTATTGGCGAAGCCGGAAAAGGGTTCGCCTTAGCGCAGGCGCGATTAGGTCCGGGCCGCATTCATCATTGCATGCGCTGGATAGGAATTTGTGAACGGGCATTTGATTTGATGTGCAAACATGTCGTTACCCGTAAGCTTAGTGATCAAAAGGTTTTAGCCGATCAGCAAATGATACAATTCTGGATTGCTGAAAGTCGTGCGGAAATAAATGCCGCTCGCTTGATGGTATTGAATGCTGCACAGACCATTGAGAAAGAAGGCGCAAAAGCTGCTAAAGATGAAATTGCTGCAATCAAATTTTTTGTAGCGGATATTCTTATTAAAGTGATCGATCGTGCTATACAGGTTCATGGTGGTTTGGGAGTTACGGATTATACCTTGCTTTCCTTCTGGTATCGGCATGAGAGAGCAGCACGTATTTATGATGGCCCTGATGAAGTGCATAAGTCTGCGTTGGCGAAATCTATTTTGAAAAAATACACAACCAATTTATGATCGATCAACCTGTTTCTGTTCGTCAAGGCGAAGAACTTGATCAGGTTAAACTGCAAACGTATCTGCGCGGAGTACTTCCAGGTTTTGAAAAGGAAATTTCTATTCAACAATTTCCGAGCGGGTATTCCAACCTCACTTATTTTATACAAGCTGGCGATCAGCAATATGTTTTGCGAAGACCACCCGTTGGTGCTAATATAAAATCGGCACACGATATGGGGCGCGAGTTTCTTGTGCTAACTAAACTTAAGGCAGCGGGCTACTCAAAAGTGCCAGAAGCAATTCATCTCTGCGAAGACTTAACCGTGATGGGTTGCAAATTCTATTTGATGAAGCGCGTGCAAGGGGTTATTCTCAGAAACCGATTGCCCAAAGATGTTTCCATTTCTGAAGATACTTTTCGTTCGCTTTCTAAAGCAACCATTGATCAATTGGTTTATCTACACAAATTAGATCTCAACAGTACTGGCCTTAATACGTTAGGTAAACCGGATGGGTATGTAGCGCGACAAGTGGATGGGTGGACAAAGCGCTATGCAAATTCTCAAACAGATGACATTGCCTCCATGAATGAAGTGGCTGAATGGATGCAGCAACATCAGCCAACAAACTCGCGAATAGCTTTTATCCACAACGATTTTAAATATGATAACCTGGTGTTGAATCTAGAAAATTTAACTGAAATAAAAGCCGTGTTGGATTGGGACATGGCCACGGTAGGAGATCCGTTAATGGATTTGGGAACAACTTTAGCGTATTGGGTTGAAGCAAAAGACTCGGATGCCTTGAAGCCTTTTAACCTTACGTGGATGCCTGGAAATTTTACAAGAAGTGAGGTGGTTGAATACTATCAGCAACAAGCGGGTGAACAAATTAATGACATCGTTTTCTATTATGCTTTTGGTGCGTTTAAGATAGGTGTCATCTGTCAGCAGATTTATCAGCGCTATAAATTGGGTGTAACAAAAGATCCACGGTTTGCCATGTTGATTCATGTCATTAAAGCGTGCGGTGAAAATGCGCGTAAGGCGATAGAAAGAAATGAAATTTAAAGCCAGCGAGCCTCTGTGTTCTTTGTGGTGAAGAAAAGTTAACCACAGCGAGCACGGAGAAAAACACAGAGGACTTAACCATGGTCTGTGTCCACACAGACCATCTATGAATGAGATAATGATTTCGGCCTGTGAGGACACAGGCCGAGGAAAGAGGAGAACAAGAAGAAAAACACAGAGAACGAAATGAATATAAAGAACATCACCATCATCGGTACGGGTAACTTAGGCAGTCGCATTGGTTTGCAGGCTGCTATCTCTGAGTACAATGTTATTTTTATGACATCACAGATTCTGCACTAAGCACAGCGAAAAAAGCCATTGAAAAAATCTGCACTCAACTCATTAAATCAAACTTGATTACCGAACCCCAAAAATCAGCAGCACTTGCTCGCATCGAATACTCTACTCATCTGAAAAAATCACTAGCCAATTGCGACTTCATCAGCGAAAGCGTAACCGAAGATTTGACTATCAAAGAAAAAGTTTGGAAACAATTGGGTGAACTTGCACCTTCCAAAACAATTTTCACCACCAATACTTCTTACCTACTACCATCACAACTCGCCAGTATCTCCGGCCGACCGGAAAAATTTTGTGCGTTTCATTTTCACGATGTGTTTTATGCCCGGGTGGTAGATATTATGCCGCATGCCGATACTGATTCGACCTTAATTCCTTTGCTTGAAGAGTTGGGGAGAAAACTAAATCAGGTTCCGGTAATTGTGAAAAAGGAATCTCCCGGCTACATTTTTAATTTTATGTTGATGGCGTTGATTGGTGCTGCCGGAAAATTAAAAACGAAAGACATCGCCAGCATCGAAGACATTGATCGCTCGTGGATGGTAAACTTTCATATGCCCATGGGGCCTTTCGGTATTCTGGATAGCATTGGATTGGATACCGCATGGCATGTAGTTAAAGAGCGGGACGATCCTGCTTCGCAAGCCTTTGCCTCTTTGCTTAAAGAATATATAGATCAAGGCAAACTGGGCGAAAAGTCAGGCGCTGGATTTTATATTTATCCTAAACCAGCTTATCGCGATGCAGAGTTTTTGAATATGTAATTTTTCTTTGCTAAATTATAACTTGAACTGCCAGCAGAGATCAGTCTCATCCAATTAGATTTCGATCTGCCTGCGGCTAATATCTCATCATAATAGGATTACTTATGTCTAACCTGCTCCTTCTTCTGTTTGTGTTAAGCCTGTTGGGCTTGGTTCTCGGATTGATAAAGCCCTCTTGGGTGTTGCCTAAAGTAATTAATTCCCGGACGTGGAAAAGCATTTTTTTACTCTACGGGGGCTGGTGATTACAACGGTTATTTTGTGGGCTGTCTTTTTAAAAACAGCTACCAGTATAGACGAAGCGTTGGCAGACAAAGAAAATATTTACGAACTGGATCTGGGCAATCAAGAACTTACTGATTTGAACAAGCAGATAAAAATGCTCTCCATCCTTGAACGGCTGATACTTGATAGCAATAAGTTCACGGAGGTTCCCGCTATCATTTTTGAAATGCCTAAACTCTCTTCTGTAGATTTATCTGCTAATCCTATCACGGAACTCCCTGAACAATTGTCATCGTCTACTTTGTATAAACTTGATTTATCAAATACGCAAATCCAACAAATACCACCGGATTTTAAAACCAAAGTGAACTTAATTTTAGATGACAACCCTATTGAAAACCTCGATGTATCCGTTTCGAATGCCATCAAGAAAGGGGATCTAACAGTCTCACTAAAAAATACTCCCTATCAAAATCGAATCGATCAGAAATTGGCTGAGGCTAAGAAAAATTAAAAGAACATAATCAGGATGAATCATTTTGGCAAAATGCGGTGCAGCGTGTTTTTGGGTCGGAATATGGTACGCCCCGCAAAAAAGATAAGCTCACCATCTATTACAAGAGTCCAGTAACCGAGACGGAAGCTGATTCGGTAGCGAGCTTGTTGACGAGTTTCGGTTTTGGAAAAGATAAATATATTGATGTGCAATTAGTTCGGGATGTAACGAAAGTACCTGCGTTATATAAAGTCAAATTTGTTACGGAATCTAACTCAACCCTTACCGATGATGTGATTGCCAACTTTAAGATCATTGGTCTTTTGATATCGGCTACTCTGGGTAATGTAGAAACGGATATTCACATTTGTGATGGTGGAATGAAAGATCGAAAAGTTATTACCTGGAGCGAAATTCAATCCGAGTAACAACAAGGACAACGACCCTCGGATAATTATCTGAAATTTTAGTACTTTTCTATTTACCTTAACTTCCTATGAAAAAACTCTACTCCATCTCATTTCTTTTATTGCGTTGACATCATTTGCTCAGCGCCCAATTACGCCATCTGACATTTATAAAATCCAATCTGTTAGTGACCCACAGATTTCACCCGATGGCAAATGGGTAGCCTATGTTTTGTCCGCCCCGATTCTATTTCCATGGTCTGTGTCCTACAGACCATAACAACAAGTTGGATGATTTCGGTCTGTGAGGACACAGACCGAGAAATTGAGTAAAAAAATTTAGATCATGAAAATAAAAAACATCGCCATAATCGTCACGGGAAATTTAGGCAGTCGCATTGGTTTGCAGGCCGCAATCTCTGAGTACAGCGTTATTTTTTATGACATTTCTGATTCTGCTCTTAGCAAAGCGAAAACATCTATTGAAAAAATCTGTAGGCAACTTATTAAAGCTTCTCTGATTACTGAAACCAAAAAATCAGAAGCGCTTGCAAAAATTGAATACACCACCGATTTGAAAAAAGCCTTAACCGATTGTGACTTTATCAGCGAAAGCGTAACCGAAGATTTGGGTATCAAAGAAAAAGTCTGGAAACAAATCGGTGAACTCGCTCCAGCAAAAACAATTTTCACTACCAATACTTCTTATCTTCTTCCGTCACAACTGGCTAGTATCTCCGGCCGACCGGAAAAACTTTGTGCGTTTCATTTTCACGATGTGTTCTATGCACGGGTGGTGGACATTATGCCGCATGCGGGTACAGACTCAACCTTAATTCCAGTGCTTGAAGAATTAGGCAGAAAGCTCAATCAGGTTCCGGTAATTGTGAAAAAGGAATCGCCCGGCTATATTTTTAATTTTATGCTGATGGCTTTACTTGGCGCTGCTGGAAAATTAAAAACGAAAGACATTGCCGGCATCGAAGATATTGATCGTTCTTGGATGGTAAACTTTCACATGCCTATGGGTCCTTTCGGTATTCTTGATAGTATCGGGTTGGATACTGCCTGGCATGTTGTAAAAGAACGCGATGACAGTGCTTCCGCAGGCCTTTGCCTCTTTGCTTAAAGAATATATAGATCAAGGTAAATTGGGAGAAAAATCTGGTGCTGGATTTTATACCTATCCCAAGCCGGCTTATCACGATGCTGATTTTTTGAAAAGGTAGTTTCAAAAATTATTAGAATGAAAGTATTAATCCTATTTTTTATTTCCTTACAGACATTTGTTGGCATAGCGCAAGATGTCCGATCGGGTAGCCACGTAACCCGTACTGAACGGCTAAAAGGATACTTTGTTAATATAGAAAACGACACCACTACTGTTATTTTTGAAATTCCATTTTTCAGAAATGCAATTGATTATGAGCGCATTCAAGGCACCTGGGTTTACAGACTTAAATATTTTGATTCGCTTGGTCATAAGCAAATCTTGAGCCTGTGGCATACCAGGTTTTTCGGATTTCAATTGCCAGGAGAATTCAAAAATGAATTTATTACGATGGTTGCTTTGACCGATTGGAATCGACAGAAAAAGCATAGTGAGACAGGTACCTTCATGAAACTTCTGGTTGATGGAAGGCTAAAATGTTTTATCCAGTATAACGATGAGGTGATAGGAGCCACTGGCATCCGCGTTGGGCAAATGATGAAGGCAATTTTTTATCAAAAAGGAGACTCTGAGATTGTGCGTGTTAATTTGACAAATTTTAAAAAGCAAATGTCCGAATATCTTGCTGAGAATCCGATTCTTGTTCAGAAAATAAACAGCGATGTCTATTCCGCTAAGGACTATGAGCAAATCGCCAGGGATTACAATGCATCGGCTTTGAATTGATTTCTGTAACCGAGCGAATCCGGTCTGGTAACCTGAAATCATTCCTCACAATGTTAAACGGTATTAGGGAAATCAGTCCATTTTTCTAATTTGTTGACTTAAAGTCCATGAACTATGAAAAAATATCTACTTCTCTTACTTGTTCTTCCTTCGCTTGCGTATGCCCAACGCGGAATTACGCCATCCGATATTTATAAAATTCAATCCGTCAGCGACCCGCAAGTTTCGCCTGATGGAAAGTGGGTAGCCTATGTTTTGTCCAACCCCGATTCTGTAAAAGATAAATCGGATGCGGACATCTGGATGATTAGTTGGGATGGAAAAGAATCTGTAAAACTTACCGCCAGCAAAGAAGGAGAGAGCCGCCCGCGGTGGACACCCGATGGAAAATACTTAACCTTTCTTTCCTCGCGTTATGAAACAAAGTCCTCACAAATCTGGCGCATGGATCGCAGAGGTGGTGAAGCAGAAAAGTTGACTGAATTAAAATACAGTATCAGCGATTATGTGTGGAGCCCGGATTCAAAGAAGATTGCTTTAATAATCAAAGATCAGGAATCCAGTGATGAAACCGACAAAAAGAAAACGGCTAAACCGATTATGATCGATCGATATCATTTCAAGCAAGATGGCCTGGGTTACTTAGAGCGTAAACGCAATCATCTTTATGTGTTTGATGTTGAAACCAAAAAATTAGATACACTGACGAAAGGAGATTTTGATGAAGGCAATCCGGTGTGGTCACCGGACAGCAAGAAAATTGCATTTGTGAGTAATCGCACCTCCGACCCCGATCGCAATGGCAACAGCGACTTGTGGGTGATGGAAGTAAAGAAAGACGCAGCATTAAAGCAACTTACTACCTGGCAAGATAGCGACACAAGCCCGGCTTGGAGCCCTGATGGAAAATGGATTGCGTACTTGAAATCGCAAACACCAGAATATGATATTTATGATCAACCACAAATTGCATTAATTCCGGCTGAAGGGGGTACGCCTAAAATCCTCAATGCAACATTAGATCGTGATGTATCGGGACCGCGTTGGTCGGCCGATAGCAAATCGGTGTGGGTTACTGTGAAGATGATCGAAGAAGTCATGTCACTTCATTCGATTTGAATGGAAATAAAAAATTATTACAAAAGGCGATCGGGTATTTGGTTCTTTACTACAAGGGGCAGGAAACACCTGGGTTACACTTTCCAGTGACCCAGCAACACCTAATGAAATTTATGTGATTGAAAATGAAACTCCGCGTAGGCTCACACACATTCACGATGAGTTTTTTAAATCGCTACAACTTGCATCCGTAGAAGCCTATGATTCGAAAAGTAAAGACGGCACCACCGTTGGCAACTTTCTTTTTTGGCCCGCGGGGAAATCTAAGGATCAAAAGCTTCCCTTGATTTTGTGGATTCATGGAGGACCTACTTCACAAGATGATTTTTCTTTTGATTTGATTCCGCAAATTTTTGCTGCTCAAGGGTATGCAGTTGCCACCGTAAATTATCGCGGTAGTAATGGGCGCGGCATGGCTTACAGCAAAGCAATCTCTGGTGATTGGGGGAATAAAGAAGTGGTTGATATTATAGGAGCTACGGATCACCTGATTAAAATCGGTAAAGCGGATCCTAATAAATTAGGTATTGGTGGTTGGAGTTATGGAGGCATTCTTACTGATTATGTTACCGCTACAGATCCTCGCTTTATAGCAGCGGCCAGTGGTGCGGGTAGTGCCATGCAATTGTCGATGTATGGTACCGATCAATACACGATTCAATATGAAACAGAATTAGGGGTGCCGTGGAAAAACATGGACAAGTGGATGAAAGTATCCTATCCGTTTTGAATGTAGAAAAATTAAAGCACCCACGCTTTACATGGTAGGCGAAGAAGATTTTAATGTACCCGCTGCCGGAGGCGAACAAATGTATCAGGCACTTAAAACGTTAGGGGTGCCCACACAGTTTATTGTTTACCCCGGTCAGAACCATGGGCTTGCTGTACCGAGTTATCAGAAAGACAGATACACACGCTACCTTGATTGGTTTAATAAATATCTCAAGTCTGATCAGATGAATGAGAAGCTGCCGAAGAAGAAGTGATTTTTATTTGAAAATGGTTCGCGTAGCAAGCGCTCAAGTCCCCCGGTCTGTATCCTTACAGACCGAAACTTTTGTGTTCGGTGAGGACACAGACCACGGTTAAAGCACGCTAAGAATTTTTCCTCTTGGAGTAGTTTACCTTTACGTTCTCTGCGTGAATGCATTTGTTAAGTTTGGCAAGAAAGATTCCCTATCTTTAGTAAGCAAATTTTAATTCGATGAAAAAACTCTTCTACACCCTTCTCCTTTTTACGCTTACCATTAGTTGCAAAAATGAAAAACCCCTCGGTTGGATTGACGAGGCTCGGGTATTAAACCGGGATGCAAAAGACTGGGTAACCTTAGGTGGTGATTATATGATGCAACACTACTCACCACTTAATTTGATCAACAAAGAAAATGTGAGTGACCTTGGCTTTGCGTGGGAGTACGATGCGAGTACTTATATCGGCAATGTGCCGCGCGGGTTAGAAGCAACTCCCATTGTTGTTGATGGAATTATGTACACCTCGGGTGCGTGGGGTGCTGTGTATGCGTTAGATGGGAAAACCGGAAAAGAACTCTGGACATACAAACCAAAAGTGGATGCATCGTATGCGCGTAGAGCTTGCTGCGATGCGGTGAATCGTGGGTTAGCCGTGTGGGAAGGAAAAGTTTATGTAGGCACACTCGATGGCTACCTGGCTTGTCTTGATGCAAAGGATGGTAAAGTATTATGGAATAAAGACACATTTACCGATAGAACAAAGGGATATACGATTACAAGTCCGCCACAAGTTGCTGGTAAGATTGTGATGGTTGGAAACTCGGGTGCTGAGTATGGCGTGCGTGGTTATGTTACTGCTTATGATCTTATAACCGGTGAAGAAAAATGGCGCTTTTGGATTGTGTCCGGTGATCCAAAGAATGGTTATGAAACTCCAGAAATGGAAATGGCTGCTAAAACATGGGATCCAAATTCTGCGTGGGAAACAGGAGTAGGGGGTACGGCCTGGGGCGAGTCGGCTTACGATCCTGAATTCAATTTACTTTATATAGGTACAGGCAACTCAACTCCTTATCCCATTTGGTATCGGAGCCCATCGGGTGGAGATAATTTATTTTTGTCATCCATCATTGCCATCAATCCCGATAACGGAAGAATGGTGTGGCACTATCAAACAACACCTTCCGAGCTTTGGGACTATACGGCTACGCAAAATATTGTCTTAGCTAATCTTAAGATTGAAAACAAAGAGCGAAAGGTTTTAATGATGGCACCTAAGAATGGATTTTATTACGTGTTGGATCGCGCAACGGGTGAACTGATCTCCGCAGAAAAATATACACGTGTTAATTGGGCTAGTCATGTTGATTTAAAAACCGGCCGACCTGTGCTAACCGAACAAGGGGGTTGGTATAACGACAATCCGAAATTGGTAATTCCTTATTTAGGTGGAGGCCATGTGTGGCAGCCCATGTCATTCAATCCAACAACGGGTTTGGTTTATATTCCTGAGCGTTCTGTGCCGCAAGTATTCAAAGCATTTGTGCCATACAAATACCGAGATGATGTGGATAACACCGCCATTGATTATGGAGAGATGTATAAGTTCAATAAAAATGTTCCTGAACAAATTAAATCAGCGGAAGACACCTTACGCACGGAAAGTTTATTAGCATGGAATCCGGTAACGCAAAAAGTAGCGTGGAAATTTCCGGATGGTGGACCTGATGGAGGCACCATGTCGACACCTGATTTAGTTTTTCAAGGCACGCGCACCGGATATTTAAATGTGCATGATGCCCGCACCGGAAAAAACTGAAAGAGATTTTTACGGGCAATGGTATTATGGCCGCGCCCACAACCTATAGTATTGATGGCGAACAATACATAGCGGTGATGGCTGGCTATGGTGGTGCCGAAACGTATGGGTACTTGTCCGATGGCGTAATCTTTAAGTATAAAAATATGGGGCGCATTCTTGCTTTCAAATTAGGCGGCAGTGAAACTCCGCTTCCGCCCGAACAAGTTGTGATCAAAACACCTGAGCCACCCGAAACAAAAATCAAAGAGGAGTTAATTGCTAAAGGAGCTTCTGTTTATGTTGCGTATTGCGAAACGTGCCATGGTGGGTTCGGGGATAAGCATTTCTCTCAGCATCCTGATCTTTCGAAACTGGTTCTCGCCAAGCATCAGGTATTTAATGATATTGTACTAAAAGGAATTCTATCAGAGAATGGAATGGCTAACTTCAGTAACTCGTTGAGCAAAGACGATGTGGAAGCTATTCACAATTTTCTTTTGAAGAAGCAGACCGAGTTGTATAAGAAACAAGAGGCGAAGTCAGTAAACTGATCTATTCACTTTTGCTTCATTACCCAAGGAATGTGTCCTCACAGTCCATCAAAATAAATGCAATCAGGTTTCGATCTATGGTGACACAGACCGAGGTTTTTGGAGTTATATGAAGCCTGAATTGAAGTTCCCAAAATAAAGATCAAAGATTTTAGACGATAATCTTCCTAATCACAATACCTAATCTATCGGATGTTATATCCATTCACCGGGCCTCCGTGTAAGAATCTTTCAGGAGTCATCACGCCATCTTTTTTAAAAACCTCACCATCTTTCATAACAAATTTTACAGTGCGCAAGGCATCAATTTGTTCCAGCGGATTGCCCTCTACTGCAATGAAGTCGGCAGCGAGGCCAACTTTAATTGGTCCCCGCGTGGCTTCAGTCTCGCTGCACTTATAACCATTAATAGTCATGGCTCTCAAAATATCAGCATTGGGAATTTTAGCAGCCTTCCATGTTTCAATAAATTCAATTGCTACCTCACCTCTGGTTTTACCGGGCACATAGTAGTCGGCATCGGTTGAGTAAGTTAAAGGAACTTTGTTTTCATACGCATTTTTCAATAGCGCTACAGTTTTAGCATAACGTTCGGGTGTAGTGTGTTCTGATAACGAAAGTGGTGTTTCCGTTCCCGCACGCCAGATACCTTTCTTCGCCATGAGCTTATGTAGCTCGTCTGTCATTCCTGAATCATGTGCGATAGACCAGATACCAGCATTTATTGCTCTTCTCGCACCATCCACTGTTTGGCAATGGCCTTCTACTTTCATTCCTGCTCTGGCCGATTCATCAATGACTAATTTAATATTCTCTTCTGAGTATCCCCAAGGTTTACAGTCCACACAAATTTTAATCACCTTCGCTCCGTATAACATGTTTTGGTGTATGGCCTTAATAATTTCATCAGGCGTATCTGCATCGAGATACTCTGGATATACAATATTCTTTTCACCCATTTCAGGGGTAGGCCAGAACTGCCCGCCCATACCGCCAATGATAATGCCCGAGTTAATTATTTTAGGTCCAGGAATCCAACCTTGCTCAATAGCCAGTCGGAGGGCTGTATCAGCATAGTTGCCATTGTTGCCCATGTCTCGCACAATAGTAAATCCGGAAGAGAGCATTTGCATTCCGTTAGAAGCTGCCTGAATCGCGCGCAAAGCAGTACTTTCTGTTATATAGGTATTATAGTAAATGTTTCTTTCTGGCATCACTTTATAGGTAAGTGCAAGGTGATTGTGGGCATCCACCAATCCAGGCAATAGGGTTAAGCCAGAAAGGTCAATCAGTGTTGCCCCTTTTGGTATTTCAATGTTCGCGCCAATAGCTTTGAATTTTCCGTTTTCAATAAGGATTATCTGGTTTGAAAGAATGGTGCCACTTTCTGGGTCAATTAATCGACCGGCTTTAACGGCTGTGATAGAAACAGATTGTGCATGCAAGAGGTGAACGTTAAAAATGCATATTACACAAATTGAAAAGGCTGCAAGTAAGAGTGATTTTACTTTCATGGTAGAGTGGGTTAGTTGCTAAACGTACAGAAAATTCCGGTTGATTGAAAGGTGAATTACTTGAGTATAAAGTAAAGGCAAAAATAAAAAATTTGGGGCGATCAACTTTTCTATTACCATGAACTGTGTCCTCACAGTCCATTTAAGATAAATACAATCAGGTTTCCTATCTGTTAAACGCGAAGCAGGAGCCAATACCACTTCTCCAAGAGATTGTTACAATATCCGAAACGGAATAGTTACCACCTTGATGTTTCGAAGACCGTATGGAAGATCAAGATAATAGATCCGGCTACAAGAATAGCCCTTTCAATAATTGTCCTTTTGGTAAAATAGAGAATCGCTGTCAGTGTTAAACTAATAAGGCGAAACAGATTTTCAACATCAAACAACTTTTGCTCCATCAGATTGGCCGTAATAGCATTGGCTAACAAGGTGAAACCAAAAAGCAAATAGGTAATTTTTTTATGTGATAGAAAAAAAGCCTTTAGATCAATGGCATTACTTTCCTTAAAAATCGGAAATAAAACAGCGGTAAGGAAATAGAACGATAACGGGACCCATAATGACAATATGAAGAACTTAATGTTAAGTGAAATGAATTTTTCTCGTGGCCACGATCCTGTCCAGAAATCCAACAATAAAAGGAAAGCCAGAAATGTCCAGGCTAAATGATCTTTGCTAAAGTTTATTCTATTAAATTTTGAAATCATTAGTCCCCATCCTCCCATAAAACGGGAGGCAATAGAACCATATACAAAGGCTATAAAACTTGTAAGATATTCAGTCAGTGAAAATCCATTAATATTATTGTTCAATATGATTGGTTGCCGCCAGATATGGAAGAGAAGCATTAACCAGGCAATTGCTAATATAGACCGATGTAGAAAAGTTGATGAAGTAAAATATCCAATCAATGCAAATGAAATTGCGATACTGTTGAGATAGAAGTTAGCCTCGAAAAGGTGTTTAAAGTAATAATCGTTAATAAGAAAAGTGAGAAATAGACCTATAAGGAGAAGGTAGTTGCGTTTTCGGATCGATTGAAAATATTTTTGTAAATCAAGAAACCGATCGTCAATTAACGGTGGAAAAAGAAGAACCGAGATAAGATATAAGAATATGGGAGGGAGTAGAGATATGTAATAAAGAAGATTTTCGTGGGTATAATTTCCTTTAATCCAAGACCCCCACCAGTTATCGATAAGAAGGAAAAATAGAAATATAGTCCAGAACAGATGCTCTTACTAAATTTAATAGAATCACGAAAATTTATCATGGCTCCCCAACCGGAGAAAAACCGTGTTGCTACATATCCGTAAATAAATGCTGTAAAGACCGAGAGATATTCAACTATGGTGAATGAATTAATCGAGTCTTCCATAAACGTGAGTTTACAAGAAATCAGTTATGTTAATTGCGAAGTCAAAAGCAATAGAGAAACTCACCACTTTTCCAATCCCAATAATTTTTTTCCCAACACAGTGAGCTCAGCAGTTTTGTATTTTGTTTGTTCCCACTTGCGTGGATCACCAGGAAAAGCATATCCTTCGGGCGCGATGCGGTGTTGCCAGGAGTTAATGCGCCATTGACGCAGCGTTTCATTTTCTTCTTCCGCGGGCATCATAGATACATATTGCGCTATGCGAACTTTGTCTTTTGAATTATTCGGACGAATACCATGAGGTTCCAGACTATTAAAGATCAGTAAATCTCCAGCTTCTAATTTTACTTTTACTTTCACTTTTTCAAAACCACTTACGTCAGGTTTAAAATAATCGCGATCGGCAGGCTGTGTCAACTTCCAGGTATCATAATTTCTATACAAATCGGGGATGCATTGAAAGCCACCCATGTTTTCATCCATTTGATCCGCTAAGGCAATTACGCCTTGTACATTTTGTGGCTTTGTTTCAGGATCATAGTCCCAATGAATAAATCCTTTATACTCAAACCCCGGCCGTATGGGCAAGTTGAGATTGGCGCGATCAATGGTGCACCATAATTTTTCAGTTCCCCAGATATCAACGAAGGCATCGTACAGGCGCTGAACGGAACGGTTGTCCCACAGATATTGGTGATTGTAGATTTCAACCATGCCGGTATTGACAAGCTCTTTCATTTCCATAGTGGCGCGGGGTGGTGCATACCAGGTTGACGGATCATTTGGATCTTTTTCTTCAAACTCCCATACCAGATTTACTAACCGCTCGCAATTTTCTTTTGGCACGGCATTCTTGATAACGACATAGCCCTGATCTATCCAGAATTTCCAATCGGCTTCGGATAATACCCGCAGCGGTTTACCATTCGAGCGCTCATTAAGTTTGAAAGTACTAGACTTAGCTACTGAGGGGTTGCCCGGAATTTCTTTATGTGCAGGGGCCATTGTGGATTCATGGTGGCCATGGTTGCGATTTTCTTTTCCATGATGGTAAGGTTTAGTATTTCAAGATAACCAACCCCTTTTACATTATGAAGTGTTAAGGAAACAATTTAGGGGCACCTAAACAGATGACGATGTTCCAAACCATCGACTATCTTTGTTTTCAAATATTAGTTATGGAGCTTACTTTAACCACCCCGGCTTTACTTTTTCCAACTGTTTCATTAATTCTATTGGCGTACACCAACCGATTTTTAGCCATTGCTGCGTTGATTCGAAAATTAGCTGGCGATTATAATGCTAAAGCTGACAAACGATTGGCCGATCAGATCCAGAACCTGCGCATTCGCCTCCGTCTTATTCGCGACATGCAAATGCTTAGCATCTTCTCACTTTTTCTCAGTGTGTTGTGTATGTTTTTTTTGTTTAGTGGCGAAGAACTCGTAGCCAAATACATTTTTGGTGCAGCTCTCATCTCCTTACTCATTTCATTAGGAATGTCCTTGAGGGAAATTCAAATCTCTACCCGCGCACTTTCTATACAATTAAAAGACCTGGGTGAGGATGTGAAATTGTGGGATCCGATTAAGGATTTGGTTAAAAGGAAAAATGATTAAGCAGGGAAGTTAATTGACCATAGTACCATCGTAGAAATAAAACCAGTCAAGATTAACAACACTCTTTTGTAAGAACGTGTCTTAATGAATTCGTAAATAGCCACTAAGACAACTACGAGTAAAATAATAACCGCAGGGGCAAAGTCTTCTTTTTCAAAATTGGCAATCGCGAGGTTACCATGATAAATCATAAATCCAGGGAGCAGCCATACTAAACTGTGTACGTTTTTCCATTGGCGACCCAATTTTCGTTCGCTGAATTTATTGGAGGTCAACAACAACAAAGCCATAATCGGAATCATAATCCAAACCGGTTGCAAGGGCGGCTCCAGTAATTGATCAAGTATTGATTCGTCACGTTTGAAAAAGAATAGCGCACTGATGAGTCCGTGTGAGAGTAGCCACGTTCCGGAAACGATTCCTAAATCCTTGCGAAATTTTACCAGCCATCTTAGATAAGGATTCTCTTTAAAAAATCCCAGACGCATGAACATGGATGGGAGTAAAGTAAATGTCAACAGTACGGTACCGGTAATGGCACTAAAACCAGCCGGTTCACCAACTTGAAAAATTCCTAAGGCAAGAAGCACCAGTAAGGTGGGAATAGAAATAATCCACAACCATTTTTTAAATCAATTTTCACAAGATCAAGAAGCACCATATAATTTAATTATAGACAAACTCTCCGTGTGGAGTTTTTAAAGTGACTTGTTTTGTTTTAGCAGTTTCAACCCGACCAATAATCCTTGCCTCAATGCCAAACGAGTTTGAAATTTCAATTGCTTGCTGCGCGACTTGTTGAGGCAAATAGAGTTCCATACGATGCCCCATGTTAAATACTTTATACATCTCTTTTAAATCCGTACCCGATGATTGGTGAATAAATTTGAAGAGTGGTGGAATATCAAAGAGATTATCTTTGATTACATGAAGGTCATTAATAAAGTGTAGCACTTTTGTTTGAGCGCCACCGCTGCAATGCACCATGCCATGAATATTCTTTTGCATTTTTTCAAAATCTCTATTATAACTGGCGCATACGTTCGGGTGGGCGACAGAACCAACTTCCCCATGTTTAAAGGCGCTCCTGGCACTTCATCGGTCACTTTATATTTTCCTGAATAAACTAAATTGTGAGGTACAGCTTTATCAAAACTTTCAGGATATTTTGCTGCATATTCATGCGCAAACAAATCATGCCGTGCAGAAGTTAATCCGTTGCTACCCATACCGCCATTATACTCGTGCTCGTACGTTGCCTTTCCGCTTGATGCTAATCCGACAATAACATCGTCAGCCTGAATATTTCCATTGTCAATTACATCACTGCGTTTCATGCGTGCAGTAACTGTGCTATCTACAATAATAGTCCGAACCAAATCTCCCACATCCGCAGTCTCGCCTCCCGTGCTATGAATTTCCATGCCATGCTTGCGCAGCATCTCTAAAACTTCTTCTGTTCCCTTTATCAGCGTTGAGATTACTTCGCCTGGAATAAGATTTTTATTTCGACCAATGGTAGATGAAAGCAAGATGGGTCCGGTTGCGCCCACAAAGCAGATCGTCAATGTTCATGATAATGGCATCCTGAGCAATTCCTTTCCAGACCGAAAGGTCACCGGTTTCTTTCCAGTAGATATAAGCGAGTGACGACTTGGTGCCGGCCCCATCGGCATGCATGATGGTACAATAGGTATCATCACCACCCAGATTGTCGGCAACAATTTTACAGAAAGCTTTTGGGTAAAGCCCTTTGTCTAGATTTTTAATAGCCTGGTGAACATCTTCTTTGCTGGCGGAAACCCCACGTTGATTATATCGATCAGAATTCAAAGTTATAGTAGTTTAATTCCACAAAGGTGCGAAGAATGAATGGATTCTGGATATTCAAATGTCGGATTCTCATCATAGAATTTCCAGCGACCAGTATCAGCTATCGAGATTAATTCTGTAAAGATTCTATATAAAGATCCTCCACCTTTTTACGTGCCCACGGAGTTTTTCTAAAAAATGTTAGGCTCGATTTTATGCTAGGGTCATGGATAAAACAATTGACCGGAATTCGATCGCCTAATTCTTCCCACCCGTACTTTTCAACAAGAAAGTTCAAAATGGCTTCCAGTGTTTTGCCATGTAATGGATTGTTGATTTGCTCGCTCATTTGCGGATGATGGTTAGTGAATTAGAATAATCGGCTTGAAGATCTTCTGGTAGTTTTGCCAGTACGCTATCAATCTTCTTTAATTGTTGTTGATAGAGATTGAACAAGACTGTTCCGGTGCTTAATGGAATGCTGGCTTCCATAATTTTTTCGCAAAAGAAAATTCGTAGTTCTAACTCTGTTTGTGGGATCCCTGAATACTTAATCTGACGATTGGTGTAACGAAGAATCTTTCGAAGAATCTTTTTGGTAATATATAAGTTGCGATCGGAAATCTCTTCAAACATTAATTCAATTTGCTCTTTTACTTGTTGGATATATCCTTGTTCATCGTGAGCATCGAACAAGAGGTAGCCAAGCAATTCTTTATTTTCTTTTTTATACCGAGCTAAACGAAGGCAAAAGGCTTGCAACGCGTCAGAGTCTAAATGTTGTAGTTCTTTACGAATATCGCTTACGGAAGCAGTTGGCATGATTGAATTAATAATGTGGCAAGTTGCACAGAATGATTGAATTCTAGATGCCTGATGCTAGATTCTAGTCGGATTTCAGTTACAACCATGCAACCCTATCTTAAATTCTGCGTCTTAGTGTAAATTCGGTTATCCATGATTAAGAATTATCTGCTCATTGCCACTCGCAATCTTTACAAAAACATTGGCTACACGTCCATAAATATCTTCGGCCTCGCCATTGGATTAGCCTGCTGTTTGTTGGTAACTCTTTATATAAGGTTTGAGTTGAGCTACGAAAATTTTCATGAAAACAAAGAGTCTATTTATCGATACATTCCACGAGGCGAGCGCGATGGAAAAGTATCCATGCAAACCATGTTGCCATCTGGTTTTGGCCCTTTAATCGCAGAGAATTTTCATGAAGTGGAAAAGTTTACTCGTTTTTCGGATGTTGATGAACATGCCTTGCTGCGTAAAGGCGATACTTTTCTGGATACTAAACCCTGTCGATTGCCGACAAGGATTTTTCGAAATATTTAGCTTCCCGCTTGTTCAGGGTGATGCCAAAACAGTGCTTGCCCGCCCCAATACCATTGCCATCGCTCAGTCTGTGGCAGATAAATATTTTCCTAACAAGGATGCGATAGGTCAGGTAATTCGATATAACAATAAGTACGATTATGAGATTACGGGAGTGTTTAAAGATGTTCCGGCAAACTCGCATTTGCAATTCACTTACCTCACTACGTTTGAGACCATTGCTAAAATGGTTCAAGACGAATACAACTTTCCGGTTGATCAATTTCTAAACAGCCTTGATGCCTGGAATTATTCAACTTATTTCTATATACCCAACGAACCCGATATGGAGGGGTTAACCAAAAGAATAGATCAAAAATTTACGGTGGCACGTGGAGATGAATATAAAGAAGGTGGATTAGGAGATTGGCTTCAACCGCTATCCGAAATTCATTTCACCAAAGGTATAAAAGCGGATAGTGCCAATGGCGATATCAGTTACGTGTATATCTTTTCAGCCGTAGCGTTACTTATATTAATTATTGCTTGCTTCAACTTTTGAATCTTTCTACAGCCCGCGCGATGAAGCGCGCCAAAGAGGTAGGGCTGAGAAAAGTGATGGGTGCATTTCGTTATCAACTGATCAATCAATTTTAGGCGAAACCATTGTGTTGGTTTCTATCTCCCTGGTGCTTGGCATTATTTTACTTGAATTACTTGTGCCTATGTTTAATGCATTGGTAGGCCAACATTTGGAAGTAGTTTATTTTGGAAAGAATAGTGTTATCCTATACATACTCACAGCGGGATTAATAACCGGAATTGTAGCGGGAAGCTAGCCGGCTTTCTATTTGAGTTCATTTGTTCCGGCACAGGTTCTAAAGGACAATCCGGTCCATCCGGTAACGCGGGGTTAAGAAAGACGCTTACCGTTTTGCAGTTTGGTGTTGCCGCTTTTTTAATGATTGGTACGTTGGTCGTGTATCAACAAATGAACTTCATTCAAAATAGAAATTTAGGATTCGATAAGGAAAGCATTGTTTACATGAATCCACCGGCTGAGTTATGGAATAAAAGAGAAGTAATCAAAGAAAGCTTACTCTCGAACACGAACTTCAAATCTGTAGCTTTTTCGAATGGCACCCCGGGTATGGAAAGCTCTACCTGGCAATATGATTTTCCGGGCACAGATCTTCCTAAAAGAAACATGAACACGATGATCATCGATTTTGATTATCTGAAAACTTTTGGACTTGAAATCGTGGATGGCCGCAATCTATCGAGTGAGTTTGCGACAGACACAACTGAAGCTTATTTAATTAATGAGGCCGCGGTAAAAGAGTTCATGTTAGAAAAACCGGTTGGCACACCCATGCGCGCCTTAGACGGACATCCGATAGGTAAAATTGTTGGTGTGGTGAAAGATTTTCACTACCGCTCCTTACACCGAAAAATTGAACCGTTGGTGTTGCGATACGATCCCAGAAACATGTGGTGCATGTCGGTGAAGATGAGTGATGGAAATTTAAAAGATAACCTTGCCACGTTGGAAACAGAATGGAAAAAACTGGCCCCAGACTATCCATTTAGTTATCAATTTGTTGACGAAACTATTGAGCAACAATACAAGTCTGAACAAAACACGGGCGTGTTGATTGGTTCGTTCTCTTTGTTGGCAATCATTATTGCCTGTTTAGGTTTGTTAGGCCTCACGGCATTTATGACGGAGCAGCGTAAAAAAGAAATCGGGGTACGTAAAGTATTGGGCGCTTCCGTTTCCGGGATAATTGTTTTACTGTCGAAAGAGTTTTCAAGGTTGGTACTCATTGCATTTGTTATTGTAGTGCCGCTTGCGTGGTATGCCATGAACCAATGGTTGGCTGATTTTGCGTACCAGGTGCAAATGAGCCCCTTTATATTTTTGGCAGCGGGCTTAATTATTTTGATAATTGCATTCGCATCCGTTTTTTACCAGGCATTGAAGGCTGCCGTGATTAACCCGAGTGAAACGCTGCGGAATGAATAACTAAAGTTTGATTCTAAAATAAAGCGCTACCTTTAATCTCTATTAATATATTGTAAATGAAGAAATTGTTCTTTTTATCGCTGACTCTGTTTAGCAATGTTATAATCCACGCACAACCTATTGCGGGTTCAACCATCACTACACAAAAGCAAAAGTTTATTCTTGAAAATATAACTACTGAACTCCAAAGCCCTTGGGGCTTGCCTTTCTACCAGATGGTAGAGTGTTGGTAAATGAAAAGGCAGGAGAAATTCGCATTATAAAGGATGGAAAATTGCTCGATGAAAAAATCTCCGGAGTGCCTAAAGTTTTTACGAATGGGCAAGGCGGATTATTAGACATACAACTCCATCCCGACTATTCGAAGAATGGATGGATTTATCTTACCTATGCCAAACCGGATGGTGATAAAGAGGGCGGCACCGTGGTGGCGCGCGCCAAACTGAAAGACAATGCACTGGTAGACCTGGAAGAACTTTTTAAAGCAACGCCTACCACGTCTTCGGGTGTGCATTTTGGATCCCGTATTGTATTTGATGGCAAAGGCTACATCTTCTTTTCATCAGGCGAGCGTGGTCAAAAAGAAAATGCACAAGACCTAAGTAATCATTTAGGAAAAATTCTTCGCCTTCATGAAGATGGACGTGTGCCAAAAGATAATCCGTTTGTTGGAATGGTAGGAGCTAAGCCCGAAATCTGGTCCTATGGCCATAGGAACCCGCAGGGTTTATATTATGATAAACACACCGGCACACTTTGGGAGCACGAACATGGACCCAAAGGAGGCGATGAGTTGAACAAAATAGAGAAGGGAAAAATTATGGCTGGCCGGTTATTACCTGGGGAATTGATTATGATGATAAACCAATTTCGGATATCTCGAAAAAGAGGGGATGGAACAACCGGTGCATTATTGGGTGCCTTCTATAGCGCCTTGCGGAATGACGATGGTAACGAGCGATAAGTATCCCAACTGGAAGGGTGATTTACTGGTTGGCGCGTTATCGTTTCAATTAATTGCACGCCTTGAATTGGCCAACGGAAAATTTGTTGCGGAAGAAAGAATGTTGGAAAAGATCGGACGGGTGCGCGCAGTAGTTCAAAGTCCGGATGGATTTATTTATATAGCTACAGAAAACCCGGGTACGATTAGTAAGTTGATGCCGGTGAAGTGATTCTGGATACTGGATTTTAATGACCAGTATCCAGTGACCAGTTTTATAGTTGCATCTTCCTAAACAACTCCCACACCACAATACCTAAACACACAGAAATGTTGAGCGAATGCTTGGTGCCATGCTGCGGAATCTCCAAAGCAAGATCCGCCAAAGCGATTGCCTCTTCACTTACTCCATGTACTTCGTTGCCAAAAACAAGACAATACTTTTTATCTTTTTCGCCATGAAAAGTTTGAAGCGGTAAACTGTCTGTAGTTTGTTCGATAATAACAATCGTATACCCTTCCTCTTTTAGTTTTTGAACCGCTACAGCAGGACTTTCAAAATATTGCCAGGCAACCGATTCGGTCGCGCCCAAAGCAGTCTTCTGTATTTCGCGATGGGGTGGGGTACCGGTAATTCCGGTTAAAAATATTTTCTCTACCCGAAACGCATCGGCTGTACGAAAGGCAGAACCCACATTGTGCAGACTGCGCACATTATCTAACAAAATGCAAACGGGAATTTTTTCGGATTCTTTAAATTGATCAATAGAAATTCGACCTAATTCTTCCAACGCTAACTTCTTCATCCTGCAAAGGTATGCGAAGGGGCTATGATTTTTTTGGGAATTGTACCAAACATTAAGAAATAATTAACCTTTTGATACTACCTCATCCGAAGAGTTGACGATCTTGACGTTTACTTTAAGAATGTCAAGGTTAAACCCTGACAATGAAAATCACTAACTTTGTTTCTATTTAAGATTATAAGTTATTGATTTTCATTCGTCAATTAGGCAATAGAATTTTCTATTGCCTAATTCGGGGTTAGCAATCCTTGTACTTATAATTGCGTTATAAAACTATGACTCGCATTTTACTCTTTCTTTTAGTATTCGCTGCCTGTAATCTCTATGCGCAAGATCCATGGAAGGATGTATATAAAGAAAGTGCCTGGGTCGATCGGGATCGCTGGCAAAAAGCAGACGAATTAATTCATTACCTGAACCTGAAAACAGGTAGTCAGGTTGGCGATGTGGGTTGTCATGAAGGGTACATGACTTTAAAACTTGCGGCAACGGTTGGCTCAGCAGGAAAAGTTTATGCGGTCGATGTAGTACAATCAAAGTTAGATAAGCTTCAAGTCAATTTAACAAAAGGAAACCTTAATCAGGTTCAATTGATTAAGGGTGATTATGATAATCCAAAGTTGCCTGTGAATACATTGGACGCAGTGATTATTCTCGATACCTATCATGAGATGGCTGACCACGATCAAATTCTTCAACATATAAAAGCTTCTTTAAAATCAGGTGGGCGATTAATACTCTGTGAGGCCATTGCCGATGAGCGAAGAAACTTATCCCGAGCGGAACAAGAGCGCAAACATGAATTAGGGATGAATTTCGCGCTGGAAGACCTGAAGAAGGCTGGCTTTCTTATTATTAAACAACAAGATCCGTTTGTTGATCGAACGAAAGAAAAAGGTGATAAGATGTGGCTGATTGTCGCATCAAAAAAGTAAAGATTAATACTCTTCCTTTCTTTCTGCTTAATTCTTACTTCTGCCTGCAGGCTTTTATATTTGTCAACTACTTGTACTACGGAGCGTACAAGAGAAAAGAAACTGATAGTTCAAATTTAATTACGCGAAGTAGTATGGCCGGCCCCGCAGCGATGGAAACCCCTCTGATGAAACAATACAACGCTATCAAAGCGAAGTATCCGGGTGCGTTATTGCTTTTCAGGGTTGGCGACTTTTATGAGACATTCGGAGAAGATGCCATCCGGGCGGCTAAGGTTCTCGACATTACGCTTACCAAACGCGGCAATGGATCTGCTTCAGAAATTGAATTGGCCGGCTTTCCCCATCATGCACTCGATACGTACTTGCCTAAATTAGTACGTGCAGGGAATCGGGTAGCTATTTGCGATCAATTGGAAGACCCGCGGTCAGTGAAAGGAATTGTGAAACGTGGGGTAACCGAACTGGTAACTCCGGGCGTATCCTACAACGATAACGTACTCGAGCGTAAGCGAAATAATTTTCTTGCCGCTCTGTTTTCTGGTAAGAATGCTCAAGGTGTAGCTTTTCTGGATATCAGCACAGGCGAGTTTTATGCTGCGCAAGGTCCAGAGAATTACATCAATAAACTCATTCAAAGTTTTGGCCCGGCCGAAATCATCTATAATAAATCGCAACGCGAAAAGTTTGAAACGCAGTTTGGTGACGAGTATGCCACCTTTGCTTTGGATGATTGGGTGTTTGCATTTGATTTTGCCAACGAAAAACTGATTCAGCAGTTCAAAACTAATTCCCTGAAAGGCTTTGGTATTGATGGCATGAACGAAGCCATTATTGCTGCCGGGTCTATCCTTTACTATTTAGAAGCCACCGAGCATAAAGACACTCAACACATTTCTGCCATCGCGCGCATTGATGAAGATAAGTACGTGTGGTTGGATAAGTTCACTGTGCGAAACCTTGAAATTGTTAGTTCACAAAATGAAGGGGGAGTTCCTTTACTAAACGTACTTGATCAAACTGTTACCGCGATGGGCTCGCGCAACTTGCGCAAATGGATGATTTTGCCCTTAAAAGAAAAGCAAAGTATTGAAGAG
The DNA here is from genome assembly GCA_016709845.1 of Flammeovirgaceae bacterium. Taxonomy (GTDB): domain Bacteria; phylum Bacteroidota; class Bacteroidia; order Cytophagales; family Cyclobacteriaceae; genus ELB16-189. Next base: position 100,374 of record JADJMA010000008.1, read on the forward strand.
CGACTTCAGGTGGTAGAGCAATTTTATTCGGATGAAGAAATTACCGATAAATTGCTTGAGCAACTTCATCAGGTTGCCGATCTCGAGCGGTTGATTTCCAAAGTAGCCGTAGGTCGTATCAATCCAAGAGAACTGCTTCAACTTAAGCGATCGTTAAAAGCAATTCTTCCCGTTAAGGAGATTTTAGAAAAGGCCGCTTCCGCGGAATTGAAAAAATTAAGCGACCAATTACAGCGGTGCGATTTCTTATTAGAAAAGATCGACAAAGAATTAATGGATGATGCCCCATGCTCATTCATCAGGGCGGGATTATTAAAGAAGGAGTTAATGCGGAGTTAGATGAACTACGTGGTCTGGCCTTTTCAGGGAAAGATTATTTAGTACAAATACAAAACGGGAAATTGAACGCACGGGCATCAACTCGCTCAAAATTTCTTTCAATAAAGTGTTTGGGTATTATTTGGAGGTAAGCAACGCCAACAAAGACAAAGTACCTTCGGATTGGATTCGAAACAAACGTTGGTCAATGCCGAGCGCTACATTACTGAAGAGCTAAAAGTTTATGAAGAAAAAATTCTTCATGCTGAAGAAAAACTGTTGGTGATTGAACAAAGATTATTCTTAGAGTTGGTACATCACGCTTCCGACTATGTTGCACAGATTCAACAAAACGCCCGCGTGGTGGGAGTGTTGGATTGCCTGCTTTCTTTTGCTGTAGTTGCTAAAACGAATAAATATAACAAACCGGAAATCAGTGAATCTACCCGGCTTGCTATTAAAGCGGGAAGGCATCCGGTAATAGAGAAGCAACTTCCACCCGGAGAGGTATATGTGCCCAATGATATTTATCTCGATAATGAAACACAGCAAATACTGGTGATTACCGGACCGAACATGGCTGGTAAGTCGGCCTTGTTGCGACAAGCGGCATTGATTGTGTTGATGGCGCAGATGGGAAGTTATGTTCCGGCCGAAGCTGCTACCATTGGTATTATCGATAAAATTTTTACGCGCGTAGGCGCCTCAGATAATCTTTCTCGAGGCGAATCTACTTTTATGGTGGAGATGACCGAGACGGCCAGCATTCTCAACAACCTGAGTAACCGCAGTTTGATTTTGATGGATGAAATTGGCCGCGGCACATCAACGTATGATGGCGTGTCGATTGCCTGGGCCATTGTAGAATATCTGCATAACCACAAAGACTTCAAACCAAAAACACTTTTTGCCACACACTACCACGAGTTGAATCAACTTACCGAAGATCTGGTACGGGTGAAAAATTTCAATGTTAGCGTTAAAGAAGTGGGCGATAAAATAATTTTTATGCGCACGCTCAAAGAAGGTGGCAGTGAACACAGCTTTGGAATTCACGTAGCCCAATTGGCTGGCATGCCCAATAAAGTGGTATTGCGCGCCAATGAGATTTTACATTTCCTTGAGAAAGACAAACATAAAAAACGAATCGAAGGCAAAATTTGATGAGATACCCAAAGCCACTGCGCAAATGAGTTTATTTGAAATGGATCCTAAATCCAAAGCGGTGCATGACATGCTCGAGAAGATTGATATCAACACCATTAGCCCCGTGGAGGCATTGTTGAAATTGAATGAGATTTTAAGCGTGTTGAAAAAATAAAAGATCACAACTTTGTAAGTTACAACTTTGTAAGTTACATTTATGTAACTTTTAGTTTTCTTGATGGAAAATCCCTTTGTTTTTGGTAAAACGGTTGGTAGGGCAGACTTCTGCAATCGCAGTCGTGATATTGAGTTTATGCATCATCAATTTAACACCAATGCAAATACTATTTTGATTTCACCAAGGCGATGGGGTAAATCTTCGTTAGTAGAAGAAGCGGCAAGAAAATATGCTGACAAAAAAGTCTCCTTCGTATTTATTGATCTTTTTAAGTGTCGTACTCCGGAAGAGTTTTATGAGGCTTATGTCCAGGCCTTGTTGAAAACAACCAATTCCAAATTAGATGAGGCTTTTCAGTTCGCTAACAAATGGTTGAAGGGTTTGCTTCCCCATCTTTCATTTCAACCTGACCCGAACACAGAATTTGCTATAAAATTTCAGGCGCATACTTCTGTAAATGTCGATGATGTTATAAATCTTTCACAGACTATTGCTAAAAGGAAAGGTATACGAATCATTTTATGCATTGATGAGTTTCAAAATGTAAATCACTTTCCGCATCCCATTGATTTTCAACGCAAGCTTAGAAGCTATTGGCAAAGGCATGATCGTGTTCATTATTGCTTGTATGGAAGCAAGCGTCATCTGATGAGTCAGCTATTCGAGTCATCGGATTTGCCATTCTATAAATTTGGAGCAGTTCACTATTTGAAGAAAATTGAAATTGAAGAATGGGTGCCATTTATTGTTGGCAAGTTTAAGAAAACCGGAAAAGAGATTTCGAAAGAACACGTTCTAAAGGTTTGTAAGGCTATGGAGTCTCATTCTTACTATACCCAGCATGCATTCCAAATTTTGTGGTACCTGTCTTCCACAAAAGTCCTTGATGAGGATGTGGATAAGGCCTTGGAACGATTAGGAGAGCAGAATGAACTTCAGTTTCAAAAAATTATTGAGAGCTTAACTACGTATCAATTAAATTTTGTCAAAGCACTCACTCAAGGCGTTGAAGCTCTTCATTCTAAACAAACTATAAAAGAGTTTGCATTGGGGACAACAGCCACGATTCAACGATCGATTCAGGCATTACTTCAAAAAGATGTGATTGACGTAATGGGGAAGGAGATTACGATAATAGATCCCGCATTTAAATGGTGGTTTATTAGAAGCTTTTCAAGTTGATCATATTCATCTCCTAAACAACCTATTCCCCATCACCTTCTTCATCACTTCATCCTTCAAACCTCTGCTTACCGATATTTGAGCCCCTCTCAAATCAAAAAGGATTAACTTTCAGCATGAAAATAATTCGTTGGGGTATTTTAGGATGCGGAAAAATTGCCCGCAAGTTTGCGGCTGATCTCCGATTAGTAGAAGATGCAGAATTGGTGGCTGTGGGCGCGCGCACTTTGGCAACAGCTCAAAGTTTTGCAAAAGATTTTCCAGCCAAACATGTTCATGATAATTATGAAGCCCTGGTTAGTAACCTTGAAGTAGACGTAATCTATGTTGCCACCCCTCATGGGTTGCATCATGAGCACGTGATGTTGTGCCTAAAGCATAAGAAAGCGGTGTTGTGTGAGAAAGCCTTTGCTATTAGTTACAGGCAAGCGAAGGAAATGATTGACTTTGCAAAAGCACAGAACACATTTATTATGGAAGCGTTTTGGACCCGCTTGCTTCCGCATTACCTTAAAATGAAAGAGTTGATAGCGGATGGCAAAGTGGGCAAGATAAAATATTTGACAGCTGAGTTTGGATTTATTCCCACGCCTCCCTTTCCGCAAAGACTGTACGATCCTGCTTTAGGTGGTGGCGCGCTACTCGATATTGGTGTGTACCCAATTTTCTTAGCGCTTGATGTGTTAGGTAAACCCGATCATATTGATGCGGTAATAACTCCCGCGCCTACTGGTGTGGATGAACAGTGTGCCATTCAGTTTCAGTATAAGAATGGAGCAATCGCACAGTTGTTTTGTTCGTTCGCTTCCAATCTTGCCACAGGTGCCGATATTGGTGGAGATAAGGGTCGCATCCGACTCACCCATCGCTTTCATGGCCCAACAGCAAATCTCGAATATTATCCGGGTATTGTAGATACCCGCGAAAGTATTGATTTCGAAAAGGCAAAAGGCAACGGGTATGAGTATGAAGCCCAACATGTAAGTGAATGTTTGCAACAAGGCTTGATGGAGAGCCCCGTATTAACGCATGAGAAAACATTGCTGATGATGGAGACACTTGATCTCATTCGGAAGAAGGCAGGAATTACCTATCCGGCAGGCTAAAATGTTAATTGGACGCAAACAAATTATCGTTACTTTCACGGCATCAAAATCTCTTTATAAATAGAATTACCTCAGCAAAGTCAATCGGCTTTGTATCGGTTATGCTAATTACTACTACTACAGCATAATTAAAATCTATTATTAACTATTTATAATTAGAAAATGAAAAAAAATAACACAATCGCCCTATTAGGGGGTGGCGGCCGAACCGGCAAATACATTATAGAAGAATTGCTAAGCAAAGGCCATCAGGTAAAATTGCTACTTCGCAGTCCAGAAAAATTCCAAATTGAAAGCCCCTTATCAAAATTTATAAAGGGGATGCCCTTGATGAGAAGGCAATTAGTTTATTGATTGAAGGCTGTACGGCAGTTATCAATACATTAAGTCAGCGAAAGGATGAGCCTCTTGTTCGAGTCAGGCTACGCGTCTTGTTTTAGAAAGCATGAATGAATTCAAGATCATGCGCTACATTTTGGTAGCCGGATTGAATGTTGACACGCCTTTCGACAAGAAGAGTGTTAAAACAACGGCTGCAACAGAATGGATGAAAGCAAATTTTCCGCTCATTCATGAGGATAGACAAAGACCTATACTCTTTTGTCGCAAAGTTATGTGGATTGGACATTGGTCAGAGTTCCCTTTATTGAATTCTCAGAGAATAAGAGCAAGATAAAAATTGATTTGGAGGATTGTCCGGGCTCCAAAATAAATGCTGCGGATATAGCCACTTTTGTTGTTCAGCAGTTATCCGATCAGACCTACATTAAAAAAAGCTCCATTTATTACTAACTAATTCTAAGCAGGGCCTTGTGCCCTGTTTATTTTAGCATATCCTCAAAAAATAGATCGATTAAATTTCATGATATTAATCAGACTTTTGATTAATTATTGAGTGTTTAAACGTTCGTTCGGATTGCTTTTTGACTTTAAATGAATTTTTTATTTCAAATCACGTTATCTTTGTAGCAGAATAGAAACAAAGAAGATGGCACAAGAAGCAATGGTTCCCGAGGTTAGAAGTAAACCTATATTAAAGCAAGAGATTGCGTTTGCAATCATTCATTTGATGCCCTTAGGTGCTCTGTGGACGGGGGCAACATTTTTTGATTGGATGGTTTGCATTTTCTTATACTTCTTCCGCATGTTTTGGGTAACGGGGGTTATCACCGTTACTTTGCACATAAGTCGTATAAAACTTCACGGTGGTTTCAATTTGTAATTGCATTCATGGCTCAAACCACGGCTCAGAAAGGAGCGCTTTGGTGGGCAGCCCATCATCGTCATCATCATCGCCATAGCGATACCCCGGCCGATCCACACTCCATGAAAATTTATGGTTTTGGTATTCGACATTGGCTGGATTGTGGGTCCCGACTTTAAGAAAACAGATTACAAAGTGATTGGAGATTATGCCAAGTACCCGGAGTTGGTATGGCTTAACGAACACTATTTGGTGGCGCCTACATTTCTTGCCGTTGTTGTTACAGCCCTTGGCGGGATTGTAAATGGCGGAAGTATTTTAGCGATGTTTACTACTGCTGGATTGAGCACTTTATTTATTGGTTTTTCTTGAGCACCATCATTTTGTATCATGGCACGTTTTCGATTAACTCGATCATGCATAAGTTTGGTAAGCCCCGTTACGAAACCGGAGACGAATCAAAGAACAGTGTTGTATTAGCCTTGGTTACGATGGGCGAAGGCTGGCACAACAACCATCACTACTATGAGACCGCTGCGCGCCAGGGCTTTTTCTGGTGGGAGATTGACATCACCTATTATATTTTAAGAGGACTTGCTGCCGTAGGACTTATCTGGGATTTGAAAGGAGTTCCAAAACACATTCTTCATTCAAAAAATAAGAAGCACGCTGCGGAGCTGAGAAAGAAATATGAGGCGGAAGCCGAACCTCAGTTGACTGAGTAGGATAACAGGAGGTGTTCTGTATCTCCAAGTTGGCGGCCATTTCGGTTGACGCTGAATAAATAGGTTGGATAGTAAATTTGATTTATGAATTTCCTGCGTGGAATTTTATCGATAGGAATAATAATAGGATGCTTACTCAATTGGGTTGATGTAGAGACCGAAAAGCTGATGTTCTCTCTATCTGGATTAACTTGGGCTCCAGCAACAATTTTACTCTATGCATCAGTTTTGACAGCAGGACACTCTTTTTACAATAGTTACAGAAATTCAAATCAAAATTCTTGGATTTACCTAACATGCGGACTTTATGGAATTGGTGTAAGTATCTACATATATCTATCCGTGATAGGAAATGTGAATATTATTTACACGTTCGTGGACTCTAAAGAGACGGATTCATTGGCATTTAATTTTGGAATTGGCATTTATCTCACGGGACTACTTTCATTTCTACTTATGTTAACAGGTTTTGACAAGTCAACTGGTGAGGTCCAGATAACTCAGTCGAACTCTGCCCAACAATACAATTCGATAAAACAACAAGGCAATTCTCAATCAGAGAAACAAGAGAAAACGGTTAAGCCAAACCTACAGGACTGGTTGAAAGAAAACCCGGGCAAATCGATTAATGACTATTTTTCTAAGTATGGGTGAGACTATTGAAACGGCTGCCAACAATGACGAAATATTCCTGGAGAGTGCCATCAAGCTTTTTCGTAATTATAAAAAATTAGGAGAAGGAGCAATGGTGCAATTGAATGACGCAGAAGTTCTTCTGCAACCTAATGATGCCAGCAACAGCATTGCGTTAATTGTTCATCATTTGAGTGGCAACATGCTTTCGCGCTGGACGGATTTTCTTACCACCGATGGCGAAAAGCCTTGGCGAAATCGCGAATCGGAATTTGCAGAATCCTATCCTAACAAAGCCGCTATGATGCAAGCCTGGGAAACCGGCTGGAGTTGTTTGCTAAATGCTCTTGAGAATTTAAAACCAGAAGACCTTTCGAGAATTATTTATATCCGCAACGAAGGCCAATCTGTGTTGGAGGCCATTCAACGGCAGTTGGCGCATTACTCCTCATGTAGGACAGATTATGTTTCAGGCGAAAGCCATTAAGGGAAATGATTTTAAGTCGCTCTCCATTGTCAAAGGCGGCTCCGATTCTTTCAATAAAGAAAAGTTTAGTAAGGAGAAATCGTAAGGCGTTTTACTGATGGATTGAAGTAGCTTTCAATTCCCTTTCGACATCTCGAGCTTCTTAAATAAATTCATCGGCTTATTATTAAAATTATCCTTTAGCAAATACACAGACCCTACTGCAAACGACACAAAGACAACGGCCAAAAGCCATTGGGTTCGAGAGACTTTTTGAATCTCTTCGCGTTCGTTGCGTTCGCATACATTGCCCGGGCAGAGTTTGGCTTTCTCTTTATAGAAAACATTATACACCAGGCATCCGAGGCAGATTCCAAACACGGCTTCAAAGAATAAAAAGATAAGGCAGGTAAGACAGGAAAGTCCTGTAAAGATGCTCCAGGTATTATACACTACAATTAATACGAACATGATGACCGAAAGAGCCAAGCCAATGAACCACGAAAATTTTTTCTGTGGCGCACCCACGTACTCGGGCTTTTGATTACCGACAATAACGCGGCCAAGGATGAGCGTTGGCGCATAGCGGGGATTAATAAGTAACCGGATAAGAAAGTCAAAAAAGAATAGATAGATGACCGTTTTAGCCAATAGAAATTCATTTTTGAAGAGAATAAGCAGAAGAGACAGAAAGGCGAAGAAAAACATGATACCCGCAGCAGCGCGAATCTCTCGCTCGTTCAGTACCGGAACCTGATAGCCTTCAACATGTTCACCGAACTGTATAGTTTTGTTCATGGGGTGGGGGTTAAGTCGATGATCTTTAATACGGAAATTTGAATAGAATGTTCCGAAAGGCTGGGCTTATCCGGTAAAGTGAGGGTTCAGTATTTAGCTGGTTTCTTATGATTATGTGCCGCTACCCTTTCAGTACCTTGGTAAGATCGGTCCGATTGAGACCCAGTACTTGAAATCCGCACAAAGCGACAATTACTATTCCACAATAAGCTAATGGGTAGATGGGATCCATCCATTCAAACTGCGTAGCATAAACAAAGTTTCGGAGAAACTCTTTTAGAAAGATAAAGGTGAACGGGCCAAAGATTAAAAGGGCAAGTCCCATTTGAATAACAAACTCGCGCACTAGCAAGGTTGTGATGCTGGTAGTACCGGCACCAAATAGTTTGTGAATGGCGATTTGTTTTAGTTTATCCCGAACCATACTTAAACTCAGTCCATAAATGGCACAGCAGGATAGCAACCCAGAAATAAGTGCAAGTATTTCGGATAACTTATTTAATCGATCCTGATAGTGTAGCCAATCTTCAAAGTGCTTGTCCATGAAGCTTACTTGTAAGGGCGAATCGTGCGAAGTAAAGTACTCGGACAGGTAGGTTACCGTTTTGCGAATATTAACCTCTAAGATTCGAACACAGAAAATTATAATTAACCTGACTGGCAACTCAATATTCTATTGGCTTTTGGGGTTGATTGAATTGCTCACCCATATTTTCTACTATGCCAATGGTTTCATGATTGAGAATAAAATCAGAAGCAGCTTTATTCACAACAACTTTTGGAGCATTGTCATTGGCTTGAAACCAGCGCCCTTGCTGAGTTTTCAAATCGAAAAAATCTAAAAACCCCCGATCGACCGTCATGAAATAAAGATCCGAGTCAAGTTCTTTGCTTTGAATTCGATTGGGAAGCTGCGAGGTAGCCATTACATCCTGAATATTGGGATTGTTCCGCTTCCAATGTGCACGCAAGTCCGATAGACCTTCATTCGTATAATCAGCGGGGAAGTTTAAGTAAACCACCTGATAATGATTACGACCTGGTTCTTTGACGAGTGAATAGTTCACTTGTCGTCTGATAACAATGGACGCGACAATCAAAAAAATGCTGATGCCGAGTTGCAGCAACGTAATCACACGCTTAAACCGTGGGAATGAAATTGTTTCGGTGCTAAGAAGGCGGGTTGGCGTGGCGTGCGCAAACTTGTAAACCATGAGCAACGGAGCCAACCCTACGATTAACAGAAGACCAATGAGAATATAGATCAATAAAAGATCTCCACTCAGAAAAATTTCAATCACGTTTATGGATAGCAGCGATTCAACCCAGGGTTTATGGTACAAGATAAGACCAATACCAAGGACAAGAGAAAGGCCTACCAACGCGAGAGATTCTTTCGCAAAGGCTAATAATAGTTGTGATTGGCCTGTACCGGATAATTTTTTAATCGCTAACTCTTTTGATCGATGGGGTAGGGTGAGTGTAGTGAGATTAATATAGTTAGTGACGGCCAGAAAAAGAATAAGACCTGTGATACAGATTAGAATAAGAACGCTGTACTCATCGCCATGCTTGGCATCTTCACCGACTACCCGTGGCCCAAAATAAATTTCGGGCAGGGGCTGAAGTCTATAACTCTTTTCTGAGAAACTTAAAGTTGATTCAATGGCTAACGGATTATCTGTATTTAGTTTTCCATAAACCCCGAATTCATCTGGATTAAAACTTAGTGACTTTAGGTTGTTTCCTTCGAAAGGAATAAACACGTCAAAATCTTCATGCGAGTTTGAGGGAAAATTCTGAAAGACCGCAGCAACCTGGTAAGAAAGCGTATCACGGAGTGTGAAGACTTCAAACGATTTTCCAGCGGCTTGAGTTGTTCCGAAAAACTGAAACGCGGCTTTTTCCGATAAGAGCGCTGAGTTCTTGTTAGTTCGAAAATTTTTAAAATCTCCATCAACGAAGGTAAAAGAGAAAATATCAAGGAGTGAAGGATCGGCTGCATGTACTTTCTTATCATGAATTGGCTGCTTTGAAACAATACTAACGCCATTCATTATTTTAACGCGCGCGATTGTTAACGAATCTCTGCTTACAGAAGCTAGTCTTGAATAAACGGATAGAGGAACTTTTTACAGATAACCGATTGCCGCTAAAGTCTTCCCGATTATTTCGTTGCACAACGCGGAAGATTGCCTTTGAATCTTTATGAAAACGATCGTAACCAAATTCGTTAAAGAAAAGAATGATTAGGGTTGAGCTTGCAAAGGCAATAGCCAGCGTAATGACCTTTAAGAGATATACTTCCTTGTTTTTTGAAATGATTCTTATAAATAGTTGAGATTGGAACATAGTCAGATTGGTGCGTAGCTATTTCAATAATCCAGCCATAAATAAACATCTAAATTACTGTTGATTCTGGTATTATCTATTAACCATAATAATGGAGTGTTCAATTACGGACTTGCTTTTTCCAATATCGAGCAAAGTGAACTTAAGTGTCCTGCACCATTGAGGTATCGAACACCTAATAACTATGATTTTAATCATTTTCCATTTCGGATTATCTAATCTCCTTTGCCTTCTAAATTCAGCCTACATGGAGAAGAAGAGACGCACGCTGGCAGAGCCCTTTCGTATAAAGATGGTGGAACCTTTAAAGATCACCACCCAGGAGCATAGAACTAAAGTGCTTGAGGATTGTGGTTATAATCCTTTCTTGCTTCACTCTAATGATGTATTTATTGATTTACTTACCGACAGCGGTACGGGCGCCATGAGTGACCAACAATGGGCGGGCATGATGGTTGGTGACGAAAGTTATGCAGGTGCTCGTAGTTGGCTTCACTTAGAATCGGTGGTGAAAGAATTGACTGGCATGCCGCACATTCTCCCCACGCATCAGGGCCGGGCAGCAGAAAGAATTTTATACGGTATTCTGGGTGGTAAACACAAAGTGTTTCTTAGTAACACCCATTTCGATACCACACGCGCCAACATTGAATTTACAGGAGCCTGGCGGTTGATATAATGCCAGAAGAAGCTAATGATCCTGAAAGGGATTTGCCTTTTAAAGGGAATATCGATTTAGAAAAATTGAAATCGCTAATCCTTGAATATAAGGCTGAGAATATTGCGGCTGTGATTATGACCGTAACCAATAACTCATCGGGTGGGCAGCCGGTAAGCATGCAAAATATTTTGGAGGTACGAAAAATTTGCGATCAACATAAGTTGCTGTTGGTGATTGATGGGTGCCGCATAGCCGAAAATAGTTATTTCGTAAAACATCGTGAGGCAGGTTATGAGGATAAATCGTATGAGGAAATAGCAAAAGAAATGTTACGTCTGGCGGATGCTTTTGTTATGAGTGCCAAAAAGGATGGACTCGTTAACATGGGTGGATTGCTGACGTTGAAGGACGATTCACTAAGTCAGCAGTGTACAAATCTGTTAATAATATCCGAGGGCTTTGCCACGTATGGTGGATTGTCGGGCCGCGATATGGAAGCCATGGCTATTGGATTGAAGGAAGTATTTGATCCTGATTATCTACACTATCGGATAAGGAGTACTGCCTATCTGGGAGAGCATTTAAAAGCGAAAGGGATTCCCGTAGTTTGGCCAATTGGTGGTCATGCGGTGTATATCGATGCAAAAAATTATACTCAAATATTCCTGTAGAAGAATATCCTGGTCAGGTGTTGGTATGCGATTTATATCTGCAGGGCGGCATTCGATGCGTGGAGATTGGTAGCGTGATGTTTGGAAAGTATGATGAGAATAAAAAATTAATTCCGGCAAAGAATGAATTAGTTCGCCTGGCCATTCCCAGAAGAATGTACACACAAAGTCATATTGACTATGTAATTGAAGTGTTTGAGGATATCCTCGAGAAAAGAGAGCAAACCCGTGGAATGAAGATCGTGTATGAGCCTCCGTATCTGCGGCACTTCACGGCAAAATTCGAACGATTAACGTAACTCTAAAACTCATAGAAAATAGTTATTCAAAATATAAGTACTTAATAAATTAACATAATGAAAATTCAAAAGAGGTCTTGGGCTGAGCCTTACAAAATGAAGATGGTGGAACTATTGAGAATGACCACCAAAGCCCAGCGTATCAAAGCAATTAAAGAAGCAGGGTATAACACCTTCTTATTAAAGTCTGATGATGTCTATATCGACCTGCTCACAGATAGTGGCACGAATGCAATGAGCGACCGGCAATGGTCGGCATTTATGCTGGGTGACGAAGCCTATGCGGGCAGTAAAAGTTTTTTTCATATGGAAGATGCCATCAAAGAAAACTATGGATACAAATATATCGTTCCTACCCACCAGGGCCGAGGGGCTGAAAATATCCTTTCGAAAGTGTTGATTAAGAAGGGAGATATAATTCCGGGCAATATGTATTTCACCACTACACGTTTGCATCAAGAATTGGCAGGTGGTAAATTTTATGATATTATTATTGATGAAGCCCATGATCCAACCAACGAACACCCCTTCAAAGGAAATGTGGATTTAAATAAGCTTGATGTACTGGTTAAGAAATATGGTGCAAAGAGAATACCTTATGTAAGCATTGCCACCAATGTAAATATGGCGGGCGGACAACCCATAAGCATGGACAATCTTAAAAAACTTCGGGCTTATACAAAGAAGCAGGGTATTCGTATCATTCATGATATGACCCGCGTGGCAGAGAATGCGTATTTTATACAGCAACGTGAAAAGGGTTATGAAAGAATAAGCATCAAGAAAATTGTGAAGGAGATTTGCTTTTACACAGATGGGGCCACCATGAGCGCGAAGAAAGATGCACTCGTTAATATTGGTGGATTTATGGCAACCAATGAGTGGGATGTATTTGAAGAAGCCAGAAACTTAGTAGTAGTATATGAAGGATTGCACACCTACGGTGGACTTGCCGGGCGTGATATGGAGGCGATTGCCGTAGGTATTAATGAAAGTTTGGACGATCACCATCAACATGCGCGCGTTGGACAAGTAGAATACCTGGGACAGAAATTGCAGTCGTATGGAATCCCCATTGTGAAACCCATTGGAGGCCATGGCATTTTTGTAGATGCAAAAGCATTTTTACCACATCTCACGCAAGATGAATTTCCGGCACAGGCCTTAGCAGCAGAAATATTTATTGACTCGGGAGTCCGTACTATGGAGAGAGGTATTGTTTCGGCAGGACGAAAAGCCAACGGAGAAAATTACTACCCCAAACTTGAGTTGGTAAGATTTACGATTCCACGAAGGGTGTATACACAAGCGCACATGGATGTAGTGGCCGAATCTGCGGCTGCAGTTTTTGAAAGAAGAGAAAACATTAAAGGGTTAAAGTTGATCTATGAACCAAAGTATCTGAGATTTTTTCAGGCACGGTTCGAAAAGAAATAGAAGAAATGATCAGCATCACAAAAATATTCAGATTCGAGACGGCTCATGCCATTCTCCACTATCAAGGTGCTTGCAAAAATATTCACGGACACTCCTATGAGTTGCATGTAACAGTGAAGGCAACGCAACCGACCGAAGAATATTTGAAGGGATTGGGAATTATTCTTGACTTTAAAGAACTGAAAGCAATTGTTCAAGAAAATGTAGTTAAGAAACTAGATCACAAACTTGTCTTGTCAAAGGAATATCTGGCCACAACAAAAAATCAATTTTCGACTGACGAACTCGTTGTATTTGAAGTAGAGCCTACAGCCGAAAACCTATTGATCTTTGCAAGAGATCGTATCCGCCCCAAACTACCTGGCCATATTCAACTTCACTCGCTTAAGTTGTGGGAAACCCGGGATTCGTATTCAGAATGGACCCTGTAAGGGCGGCAGTATAATTTACTATGACATTTATCATACTTTATTCTGACGGTATTTCTTTATACTGATTATAAACGACTTATCTTTGCAGGAATAATGCGGTCGATTGTTGCCATATCATTTGTTTTATTATACCTGATAGCTTTGCTCAGGCCCTTATCTCCTTATTTAGAGTATTATTCGAATCAGGATTTTTTTGCTGAAGTACTGTGTATTAATAAGGCTAAGCCGGAATTAAAATGTCATGGCAAATGTATTTTGATGCAAAAGCTGAAACGTGCAACCCAGCAAGAGTCAGATCCCGTCTCCTTACCTTCCTTAAAATTTGAGAATTACCCAATCGGATTTGTTGAGTTTGTGCCGAGTCAACAAATAGTTAGTTTTTCCTATGTAAAGAAGCAACATTTCATTTTGAGTGATGACTATCACTTTGAGTTTATTTCAGATCTTTTCGCCCGCCCAGTTTAATCTCTGTTTTCCTTTCCTAATCAGGATATTTTTTAAAAACGAATAGATCCTTCCCGCCATAAAGCGGAACGGATGTGTTTACCATTCTTATTAATTTTTACTTACTATGAAAACTTTATTTTCAAAATATACTTTTTTATTTATTCTGACGGCCGCGGCTTTCAGCTGTACCGATAACGAAATTGAGATAGACCCTACGGCCGATCTTACAAAGATTGCGGAAGGCTTTGCCATTGGCGCGGCTACCAAAGTTGAAGTTTGGTCAGACCAGGATCTATTTGCAGGCTACAATAATATTTTTATTACCCTCTACGACTCTGTGAGTGGAAGCAGATTAACAAAGGCGACTATTGAATTTTATCCAGAGATGTCGATGATGGGCGGCATGAAGCATGCCTGCCCAGTGGAGAACCCCGCAGCAGATGCGGTTAATAATTTATTTCAGGGAGCGTTACTGTTTATCATGCCTTCGGGCGATATGGGAGCGTGGAACCTGGAGATTAAAATTCAAAATTCAGCCAATAATAAAACAGGGATGGCAAGCTTTCCTGTTACCGTTGGCAATCCAACAAACGCATGTATGAAATCATTTGTAACCGATGCCAGCGAAAAAATATTTGTTGGTTATAGCTTCCCTAAAGGGATGAAAGTGGGGGTAAATGATTTTGAGGTAATGGTTTACCAAAAGATGGGCAATTATGAGTTTGTGCCTATGGAGAATTATTCATTTGTGCTGACTCCCGAGATGCCATCGATGGATCATGGCTCACCGAACAATGTTAACCCTACGCATGCAGGCCAAGGTCACTATAAGGGAAAAGTAAATTTTAATGACCGGTGGCTGGCGCTTAAATTTAAAGATATCGCAAGGGGACGCACTTGTAACTGATTTGTACTTCGATGTAGAGGTTGAATAGTTCACCTGATTTTTGTAATACTATCATGAGATTAATTTGTTGCCTGTTGCTTTTTGTTGCTGCTGGTGTCCGTGCGCAAACCGTAGACACACTCCACACGTTTTATCTTTCTGAAGTGGTGGTCAAGTCGGCCATACAAGAAGGCGATACACTACAGAATTTTTTAGAGCGAATAAATCGGCAACCACGGAAGATATTCTTTCTCGCTTGCAAGGTGTGTATTTAATCCGCAGAGGAAACTACGGACAAGAGCCCATGCTGCGCGGAATGACAGGCGGACAAATTAATCTCACTATAGATGGAATGAAAATGTTTGGTGCCTGCACCGACAAAATGGATCCGGTATCTATCTATATCGAACCACAAAACTTAAAAAGTATTCAGGCTACGTTGGGCTCTGATGGCTCGAAGTTGGGGGCTACGGTGGGAGGTTCAGTGGATATGCAATTGGCACAAGCAACGCTATCCTCAAAACCTGTGTCGGGCCGGGCTGGGTTCGGTTATCAATCGGCATGGAACGGATTCAATAGTCATGCGAACGCCAATTACGCGCAGCAAAAAAGTGCTTATTATGTAAGTCTTAATTATCGCAAAGCAGATGATTATCGCGCTGGCGGTGGCGCAGTGATTCCTTATTCGCAGTACGAAAAAATAAATCTGAGTGCAAATGGTAAGTGGGCCGTTGGTCAAGATACCCTTCAAGCCAGTGCCTTACTTGACGATGGATGGAACATTGGCTTTCCGGCATTGCCCATGGATGTGGGTTCGGCTAAAGCAAGAATTTATTCTTTAGCGTTCCAACGTTTTCGCTTGCATGAACGAATACAAACTCTCAACACAAAAATTTATTTTAATTCTGTTTTCCATGCCATGGATGATAGCCATCGCGAAAATGTAGTGATGCACATGGATATGCCTGGTACCAGTACAACGGCTGGTGGATTTGTAGAAGGAAATTTTCATCCGTCTGGTAAACACACAATTTCCTTTCGGACAGATTATTTCCACAATCAGGTGTTAGCAGAGATGACCATGTACCCGGAAGGCGGCTCGTCTATGTACATGCAAACCTGGCCAGCCTCCGGAAGATCGGATGTAGGATTCTATTTAAATGATGTATATAAAATAACTCGTGGCACTCAATTGTTTATCAACGGTCGTGTGGATTGGGCCAATACAACGTTACAAGAAGGCTTTGGTATGGATCAACTTCAGGTGTTTTATCCTAATGTTCAATCGGGGTATCAGCAAATTACCAGTGCGTTTAATGTTAAACTGAAACAATTGATCAAGTCAAACTGGATTGCCGAGGTTCATGCAGGATATGGCGAGCGATTGCCGACTCTGAGCGAATCATTCGGATTTTATTTATTCAATCGGTACGATGGGTACGATTACATAGGCCAGCCGGATTTGGTTCCTGAAAAAAATTGGTCTACCGATCTTACGTTAAGTTATTTCACCGATCGGGTTCAGGTTACGGCTACAGGATTTTACAATTATCTTCCTGATTATATTTTTTTCAGCCATTCATCCAGAACTATCGGTGATGACACCGGGTGCGCATGGCGTAAAGATTTATGAGAACATACCTTCGGCAACATTGGCAGGAGGGGAAGCCAGTGTGCTTGCTAATTTTTCAAAAAACTTTCAGTTTATAACCGCAGCTAAGTACACACGAGGCTTGGATTTTGAAGGCACTCCACTTCCACTGATCCCACCTTTAACCATCACTACATCTCTTCGTTATAGTGTTAAAAACTTCAACGCTCAATTTGAAAATGAAAGCGCTTCCAGACAGCAAAACATCAACGCTGCTTTTGGTGAAGATGAAACGGCCGGGTATTCTATTTTTAATCTTCGGTCGGGCTATAAAATTAATTGGGACAGGAAACAGCTTTTTGTCAATGCAGGAGTAGAAAATCTATTTGACAAAAAGTATCACAATCATTTGGATTGGGGTAACATACCGCGCCCAGGAAGAAATATTAATGTAACGATAGAGCTTGTGTTTTAAGAATTATTCCGATCTCAAACTTTTTACAGGATTCATTAAAGCTGCTTTTATTGCCTGAAAGCTTACGGTTAATAAAGTAATAATCAGTGCCCCCATTCCGGTAATAACAAAAACGTTCCACGAAATAGTAGTCCGGTATTCGTATTGCCCAAGCCAGCTATTCATAAAGTAAAAGGAAATAGGAATAGCTAACCCACATGATATAACAATTAGTACTACAAAATCCTTTGACAACATTTTCCACAGACTGATTACCGAAGCGCCCATTATTTTACGAATGCCGATTTCTTTGGTGCGTTGCTCGGCCATAAAAGAAGCCAACCCAAATAATCCCAGACAACAGATGAGCAATGCCAGTCCACTGAAAAATGTCGCTAATTTTCCAATGCGCTCTTCGGCTCTAAACTTTGCTCCGTAGGCTTCATCGGCAAACGTGTAATCGAACGGAGCCGATGGAACAATACTGGAAAGAACAGATTGAATTTTTGGCAACGCCTCATGAGCGCTTACGGTTGGCTTTATTTTTATGTATAGCCACCGCATGTCATTTTCAGAGAGAAAAATAATGGAGGGATCGGTTGGCTCATAAGGAGAACCTTTCACCATATCTTTTTAACGCCTAATATTTTGTAGGTGCCCTATCTGTTCCCCCAGGTGCCCAGGTCAGCAATTCTCCAACCGGATTTTCTAACCCCAAAATTTCAAGTGCAGATTCATTGATTACTATTCCAGATAAGTCGCTGGGAAACTCACGTGAAAAGTCACGACCGTCTGTAAATTCCCAACCAACAGTTTGACCATATTCATGCGTAACAAAAATTGTATTGAACGATGGGTCAAATTTCTGATCGTGCCAGGAGAACCCGCCATTCCACCCACGCGTATCTGTAATTGCGTAGTTGGCTTCCGCGATTTCTTCTACTGTTCCCGTTTGCTTTAAGTTCATTTCTCAACGCTTGATACGGACCTTTGTATTCAGGCGGGCAGCGCGAATGCCAATCAGGCCTTCTGGAATAACCAATGGGTCGATTTTTGGCAAATTGAATCTGCTGATAAACAATAATTGTCCCGATAGTAAGCGTAATGGAAACCGTGAACTGAATTACAACTAAAGCTCTTCTTGGAAGTCATGGCAATCTACCGGTCTTAAAAGTTCCTTTTAATGTTTTGACCGGATTGAAGGACGACAAGTAAAGAGCGGGTAGCTTCCAGCCAGTAAACCAGTCAAAAGAGTAAACCCTATAATGCTAATCCAAAATAACGGAAGAGTAATAGGAAAGCCATATCTTTATCGCTCACATCGTTGAACCATGGTAAACTTATTTGCACCACGATCAATGCAGTAGCAGAAGCAATCATAGCTATCAATAAAGTCTCGCCAAAAATTGCTGAATCAACTGACTACGCAGCGAGCCAATCGATTTTCGGATGCCAACTTCTTTTGCCCTTTTCTCCGAACGTGCGGTACTTAAATTCATGAAGTTGATACACGCTAATACTAAAACAAATATCCCAATCGCACTAAAATACCAAACCGTCATCATTCGTTTGCTGGTGACTAATCGACCTTCTTCAAACTCTGAGTTTAAATGCAACTCACTCATGGGATGCAAGAATACTTCGGGTTTTGATTCGACTCTTTCCTCTGGAATGTGCGCCAGCATAACATCTTTGATAATGCCTGAAATACTTTCAAAACTTTCTTCGGGATTAATCTGAACGTAGATGTATGTAAAATAATTGTCCCAGCATCAACAGTAGTCCAACCATCAATATATAAATCGAAAGGGGCAAAGTAAGAGACGTCACCAAATTCAGAGTTCTTAGGGATGTCTTCATATACCCCAGTCACCGTCAAATCTGTTTTAGCATCCATCGTTACTATTTGATTAATTGGATCAGTTTCTTCAAATAGTTTTTTGCCAATGACTCAGAGAGAGAAAATCGACTTCATCTCCTTTAGCCCTTGTCGGGAACCTTTAATCATTTTAAGCTCAGCATGTCAGCACCCGAAGCCTGCATGAAATAGCCGCTTGCGTAAATTTCTTTTCTCCAAAGGCCAACACGCGGTCTTCCGTGCCAGTGCGCATGATGGTTACATTTTTAAAATGAGAACCGTATTCAGTTTTTAGAAGAGTTCCCAATCCCGGGACGTGTGCCGTATTCGCTTGTGTTTCACCACCGCGAGTTTCAGTTAGATAGACTTTAGCAATCGTCTCATAATTTTCATGATACTTATTAAAAGACAATTCATCATATACCCAAAGACTGATGAGCAATGCTACCGCCATGCCCATAGCAAGACCACCAATATTGATGAAGGAGTAGCCTTTGTTTTTTACTAAGTTGCGCCATCCGATTTTAAAATAACTTTTATACATACCGTAGGTGTTTAATTGTTGATATCCTTCAATTGGTTTTATGATGCTTGGCCTAAAAAGCAGGAGTACATCTTTAATAAATAATGAATCAGCCTTCAGCTTTCCACTTTTGCCTTTTTCTTCATACAACTCTATCAAATCTCCTTCAATCGAACTCCTCAACTTCGGATGGCAGAACCAGCGGAAGAAGCGGAGAAATAATTTTGGAGGATTTGTTTTCATTCAAATTTTTTTAGACGTGAGTATCAAGACATTAGACTTTTTGTTACTTATGTCTTATGTCTAACTACTTATGTCTATTCTGATCGCAAGCTTTCCACTGGATTAGCCAAAGCAGCTCTTACTGTTTTGAAACTCACCGTGAAAAGAGCAATCAGTAAAGTACTTAATCCTGCAACAAGATAAGCCCACCACTGTATGTCAATCCTATAAGCAAAGCCCTGAAGCCATTTGTCCATTAAGTAAAACCCAAGCGGGAAGGCGATGACGAATGGAATAACAACAAGTAACATGAGATCTTTTGAAAGGATAGATACAATCTGAAAACATCAGCGCCTAAAACTTTCCGAACGCCAATTTCTTTTACCCGCTGCTCGGCAGTAAACGTTACCAGACCGAATAAGCCTAGGCAGGCAACAAGAATGGTGAGTGCTCCAAAAATCTTTAGAATGCTGCCCATGTTTTGCTCTGCCAGATAGGTCTCATTATATAACTCATCGAGCAAACCATACGTAAATGGTTCTTCTACGTCAAAGGCTTGCCACTTTGCTTGTATGCTTTCAATAAGATCGGCCATTTCAGCCGTCTTTGTTTTTATAATCAAACCACCATACGGATTGTCTAGCATCATCAAAGGAGCAATTGGCTCGTGTAGCGATCTGAAATGAAAATCTTTAATAACCCCTACTATGGTTAAAGAACTAAACCCGCCTTCGTTATCGGTTCTTTGATTAATAGTTTGACCTAACGGATTTCCTTCCAGCGAGAAAGCTTTAACAAGGGCTTCGTTGACAATAACTTTATCATTCTCACTTTGGGAGCCCTCCAAAAAATTTCTTCCTGTTACTAATTGCATACCCATGGTAGGGATATAGCTTGGGTCAATTCCATAGATAACCGTCCTTCTGAATTCTTCTTTATTATCACCAACCCAAACACCGGTCATATTATTGTCGGTTGGCCCGGCTGGAATAAATGCAGACATCGTTACACTTTCGATCCGTGGATCAGTTAATAGCTGATTCTTAAATACGTTTTCATTCTTACCTAATAAGTACGATTCCCTAAGCACAACTCGTTGATCACGATTGTAGCCAATATTTTTATCCTGGATGTAACTCATTTGTTGACTGACAACAATAATTGCTAAGATGAGTGTGGCTGAAATCACGAATTGAAAAACCACAAGAGTACTTCGGATACCTTTACTCTTGCCCCCATTAGAAAATCTATTTTTAAGGGCTGCAATTGGTTTGATGGATGAAAGAAAAAAAGCGGGATAGCTACCGGCCAATAAACTGATGAATATGCCTAACCCCAAAAGTGCAGCTAATACTTTGGGATTTAATAAAAACGCAGCTTCTAATTCTTTACCTGAAAGTTGATTGAATAATGAGAGAGAAACCGTTACAATTAAAATGCCCAAGATCATCGCGACAGCGGTGGAAATAAATGACTCAATTAAAAATTGATGCACCAATTGATTTTTTTGAGAACCCAATACTTTCTTAACGCCCACTTCCTTGCTACGTTTGGTTGCTCCGGCTGTGGAGAGGTTCATGAAATTGATGCAGGCAATCAATAACATGAAGAGTGCCACGGCTGCGAATATATAAACGGATTTGATATCACCTCCAGGCTCCAATTCACTGGCTCCTGCAAAATCGGAGAATAAATGAATATCTGTAAGGGGTTGAATAAAAAGTCCAATTTCATTTCCGCTTTCCTGAAATTTTTCAAAGGTCATTCCTAACTGAGAAACCTGCGGCCCCATGTTTTTTTGATGATGGCTGGCATCCTTTGCTTCAAATGTTTTGATGTCGGTGCCTTTTTCAAGAACCAGGTAGGTAAAATAATTTGACTCCAACCATTTCTCTTCTTTCGAGTGTGCCAATCCTTCCATCGATGCAAAGAGATCAAAATGAAAATGTGAGTTGGCTGGTACTTTTTCAATGACGCCTGTTACTTTATAGGGCTCCTTCGCATCCTTAAACTCCAGGAGTTTATTAATAGGATCTTCTTTTCCAAAATATTTCTCAGCCTGCTCTTTTGTGATAACAATTGAATTGGGCAGAAGCAAAGCAGTTTTCGCATCGCCCTGAATGAAAGGAAGTGTAAATACATCGAAAAAGTTTGGGTCTACGAACGCGACCTTGCTGTTTCTAAACGTATTGTTCTGATAGGTTATCTTGGGTGTACCTACTCTTCTTAAGCGCGTAGCTTCAAGCACTTCGGGAAATTCGTTTTTTAACGTGGCCGCAACAGGTGCTGCCGTTACGGCTTCTTTAATAATTTCACCGTTAACCTTTCCTTTTAAAACAACGCGAACAATCTGATCGGCCTTCTTGTTGTAGCGATCGAAACTCAGTTCGTCTACAACAAACATCATGATCAGAAGACAGGTGGCAATGCCAATAGCAAGTCCTGAAATATTTATGGCAAACAAGCCTTTGTTCTTTAACAAATTGCGCCACCCTATTTTAAAATAACTTTTATACATACCGTAACTGTTTAATTGCTCATGTCCTTCTGCTGGTCGGATAATGCTTGGTCTAAATAGGAATAAGACATCTCCTAAAAATTTTATATCTGCTGTTCGCTTCCCTTTTTCTTTTACTCGTTCTTCATACAACTCAATCAAATCACCTTCTATATACTTCAGCAACTTGGGATGGCAGAACCATCGAAAGAAGCGTAGGGGAAGTTGCGGAGGATTTGTTTTCATGTAGATCGTTATTGGTTGTTTGTTAATAGTTGTATGTGTATTCCCGAATAACGAGCAACGATCATCCAACAACGATCTTTGTGCTCCAAGCCACCTTCGGTATTGCACTCCACAGTTCATCCCTTGTACTCTTCGAATACTCCATAGCTTTTTTCCTAAAGCCGTTATTTGAAAAATACTTTTTTAGGACGTCCTGCTCTTTCTTCAGTGGCATCTCCTTCAAAAGATTTTAGATATCCTTTGTCTTCTAACCGTTTCAAAGCGGATTGTAATGCACCCACACTTACCTTCCGGTTAGGCGCGATTCAATTTCTTTTTTAATAGAAACTCCATAGGCGTCTTTATATAAAACACCTACTGTAAGCATAACTACTTCTTCAAACTCGCCAAGTTGATATTTTTTCATGAAGGGATAATAATTAATTCCTAATTCTAGTATTAACAATAATGCCAAAAAGAAAACAGCCTCAAATTCATTTAAAAAGCAGAACACCTAAAAGCGAAGTGTTCAGTTGCGTACAAATCTGTATCTATCCGCACATAAAACTAAATTGGTAGTGAAGCACTTCTTACTTAAACCCTGACAATGAAAATCACCAGCTTGGTTTTTAGTTTGTTAGTTAAGTTGTTGATTTTTATTCGTCAATTATGCAATAGAAATTCCTATTACATAATTTGGGTTTAAATTACTCGCCTCCTCTCTAGTCTAGTCGAAAAATCCATATGAGTTTTCAACGTAAGATTTGGGTCACAATCGCTACATTTGTTGGATTAACCTTACTATAATTGAATCTTTGGGTTATTACGACATGAAGAATATACTGACAGGGCTTTTTTTTTATTCTGTTTTCGACCTTGGCCTGGGCTCAGCCTGCGAATGATAATTACGCAGCGGCCATTGATGTTTCATCCATTATTAATCTATGCTCTGCGAATGGGGCCTTTACCACATTAAATGCGACAGCTGATCAAAGTGCGGGCAGTTGTTGGACTAACGGCCCGAATTATAATGTCTGGTTTAAGTTCACGGCCACGGCCAGTCAGTATATAAAAGTTCAGGTTAAGGTTGGTGGAGCAGAGGGTTCAATGCAGAATCCATTTGTTGCTTTGTGGAACTCCTCACTCACGGAGTTGAGCTGTCAGAATTATCAAGGCAGTAGCACAGATATAGAGACGGACTATTATGGCTTAACAGCCGGGCAGACGTACTATATTTCTGTGGATAATCATGCAGGAGCAGGCTACCGGGGCACGTTTACTTTATGCCTGAGTGATGTAGTGGATTATAATTATTATGAAGGCGCGCTTGATGTTACAGGGACAATTAATGGCTGCTCTGCCAATGCCGCATATTCTACTTTGAATGCGACAGCTGACCAGAGCAAAGGCTCTTGCTGGACTAACGGACCGAACTATAATCGTTGGTTTAAGTTCACGGCCACGGCCAGTCAGTATATAAAAGTTCAGGTTAAGGTTGGTGGAGCAGAGGGTTCAATGCAGAATCCATTTGTTGCTTTGTGGAACTCCTCACTCACGGAGTTAAACTGTCAGAATTATCAAGGCAGTAGCACAGATATAGAGACGGACTATTATGGCTTAACAGCCGGGCAGACGTACTATATTTCTGTGGATAATCATGCAGGAGCAGGCTACCGGGGCACGTTTACTTTATGCCTGAGTGATGTAGTGGATTATAATTATTATGAAGGCGCGCTTGATGTTACAGGGACAATTAATGGCTGCTCTGCCAATGCCGCATATTCTACTTTGAATGCGACAGCTGACCAGAGCAAAGGCTCTTGCTGGACTAACGGACCGAACTATAATCGTTGGTTTAAGTTCACGGCCACGGCCAGTCAGTATATAAAAGTTCAGGTTAAGGTTGGTGGAGCAGAGGGTTCAATGCAGAATCCATTTGTTGCTTTGTGGAACTCCTCACTCACGGAGTTGAGCTGTCAGAATTATCAAGGCAGTAGCACAGATATAGAGACGGACTATTATGGCTTAACAGCCGGGCAGACGTACTATATTTCTGTGGATAATCATGCAGGAGCAGGCTACCGGGGCACGTTTACTTTATGCCTGAGTGATGTAGTGGATTATAATTATTATGAAGGCGCGCTTGATGTTACAGGGACAATTAATGGCTGCTCTGCCAATGCCGCATATTCCACTTTGAATGCTACAGCTGACCAGAGCAAAGGTTCTTGCTGGAGTAATGGTCCGAATTATAATCGTTGGTTCAAGTTTACGGCCACGGCCAGTCAGTATATGAAAGTTCAGGTTAAAGGTTGGTGGAGCAGAGGGTTCAATGCAGAATCCATTTGTTGCTTTGTGGAACTCCTCACTCACGGAGTTAAACTGCCAGAATTATCAAGGCAGTAGCACAGATATAGAGACGGACTATTATGGCTTAACAGCCGGGCAGACGTACTACATTTCTGTGGATAATCATGCAGGAGCAGGCTATCGGGGCACGTTTACTTTATGCCTGAGTGATGTAGTGGATTATAATTATTATGAAGGCGCGCTTGATGTTACAGGGACAATTAATGGCTGCTCTGCCAATGCCGCATATTCTACTTTGAATGCGACAGCTGACCAGAGCAAAGGCTCTTGCTGGACCAACGGACCGAACTATAATCGTTGGTTTAAGTTCACGGCCACGGCCAGTCAGTATATAAAGTTCAGGTTAAGTGGTGGAGCAGAGGGTTCAATGCAGAATCCATTTGTTGCTTTGTGGAACTCCTCACTCACGGAGTTGAGCTGTCAGAATTATCAAGGCAGTAGCACAGATATAGAGACGGACTATTATGGCTTAACAGCCGGGCAGACGTACCATATTTCTGTGATAATCATGCAGGAGCAGGCTACCGGGGCACGTTTACTTTATGCCTGAGTGATGTAGTGGATTATAATTATTATGAAGGCGCGCTTGATGTTACAGGGACAATTAATGGTTGCTCGGCCAATGCCGCATATTCCACTTTGAATGCTACAGCTGACCAGAGCAAAGGTTCTTGCTGGAGTAATGGTCCGAATTATAATCGTTGGTTCAAGTTTACGGCCACGGCCAGTCAGTATATGAAAGTTCAGGTGAAGGTTGGCGGGGCAGAGGGTTCGATGCAAAACCCGTTTGTTGCTTTGTGGAATTCATCACTCACGGAGTTAAACTGCCAGAATTACCAAGGCAGTAGCACAGATATAGAGACGGACTATTATGGCTTAACAGCCGGGCAGACGTACTATATTTCTGTGGATAATCATGCAGGAGCAGGCTACCGGGGCACGTTTACTTTATGCCTGAGTGATGTAGTGGATTATAATTATTATGAAGGCGCGCTTGATGTTACAGGGACAATTAATGGCTGCTCTGCCAATGCCGCATATTCTACTTTGAATGCGACAGCTGACCAGAGCAAAGGCTCTTGCTGGACTAACGGACCGAACTATAATCGTTGGTTTAAGTTCACGGCCACGGCCAGTCAGTATATAAAAGTTCAGGTTAAGGTTGGTGGAGCAGAGGGTTCAATGCAGAATCCATTTGTTGCTTTGTGGAACTCCTCACTCACGGAGTTAAACTGTCAGAATTATCAAGGCAGTAGCACAGATATAGAAACGGACTATTACGGATTGACCGCGGGCCAGACCTATTATATATCAGTAGACAATTATGCGGGAGCAGGCTACCGGGGCACGTTTACTTTATGCCTGAGTGATGTGTTGGACTACAACTTTTATGAAGGAGCAACCCTAATTTCTGATTTGAACAATTGGTGCTCGCCAAATGCGGAATACTCAACGCTTAATGCAACGGCTGATAAAAATAAGGGAAGTTGCTGGAGTAACGGGCCAAATTATAACCGTTGGTTCAAGTTCACCGCGATAACTACAACGGTTACGGTTCAAGTGAAAGTAGGAGGAGTGGAAGGTTCAATGCAAAATCCATTTGTGCCCTATGGGGAGCAAATGGGACAACACAACTAGCCTGCACAAACTATGCAGGAGCAAGTACGACATTTCACTTAGTTATGGAGCCTTAACTATTGGCAATACCTATTATGTTTCAGTTGATAATTACGTTGGCGCAGGTTATAGAGGAACGTTCACGCTATGTGTAAATAGTGTTGACCCCACCGCCTACTATTCAAGAGCCAATGGCGATTGGAATACACCAAGTACGTGGTCGAATATTACCTATGGGGGTGTAGCCTCAGTAACAACACCGGGTGCAGGTAATGTTGTTTACATCCGCGATAATGTGATTAACGTTACTTCGGCAGGCCAGGCAGCGGAAGTTAATATAACAACCAGCGCAGCAAACACATCCCTTACTATTGATAATACTACGCTTACCGTTAATGGTCGATTTATAAAAACAAATTCTGCTAACAATTCCAATATCACAACAGTTCAGAATAATGGCGTTCTCCGTGTTGCGAATAATCTTCTCCTAACCCGAAGCGGAGGCAACAGTAATACACAACTTAACATCCCTTCAGGATCAGTAACGGTTGGACAAGATATGATTTGGACCAGCACAAGTGGTACAATAGCTAACAATACGATGACACTAAGTAATTCATCATCCTTGACTATTGCGCGAGACCTCACATTAAGTTATTCTGGAGGAATGAAACTCGGATTTACCTTTAATAATAACTCCATCTTGTCAGTAGGTCGTGATTTAATCTTTACTTCAACGGCAGCGACACAAACCGAAGCCATATTTAATAATGCTGCTGCCATGAGCATCAAAAGGAACATTGTTCGTGGCGGAACGCCTTTTGGGATACTTACTTTTAACAACACCACTACGCTTACATTTAATGGTACAGCGAATCAACAAATCATTCCCGCTTCCGCGGGATCGGGTGGTGATGCGATTACATATAATCGCGTAGTCTTCAACAACACAAGTGGATTTGCTATTGATTACACCATGGGTGGGGTTGCTTCCATTCCTGGAAGTATCACCTTAACGCAAGGGATTCTTCAAACAACGGGAGCTAATTATCTCGCCTTATTAAATGGATGTACAAGTTCATTGGGCAGTACCAGTAGTTATGTGGATGGCCCCATGACAATTGATTTGGCTTCTAATATACCATCAACAACACTTACTTTCCCACTAGGAAAAAGCGGATCATACCGACCGGCTGTTCTATCGGTGACGCATTCTGATAATGCTTCAGCAACCTACACGGCAGAACATTTTAGTTCATCGGCCGGAGCGTTGGGCTATACATTACCAGGAACGATCGAGCGAGTATCTGGAGCTCGTTATTGGATTATCAATCGATCGGCTGTAGCCAATTTAACAAGCGCCACTGCTAAACTGTATTATGGAATTGGCTCCAGCGATGGTGTTTCGGATCCGGCAAACCTGCGTGTGGTGAAAACCAATGGGGCGGGCACGGTTTGGTTCGATGCCGGTGGCACAGGATCAGCCGTTGGAACAGGAACAATCACTTCTGCACCCTTTGCTACATTCAGCGTATTCACGTTGGGCAATGCCACAGGCGGATCGAATCCGCTTCCCATTCAATTAAAATCTTTTGAAGCCAAGCCGTTGGCTAATAAAGTTGATATACAATGGGTAACCGCTTCCGAGTTGAATAATGATTACTTCACCCTTGAGCGATCATCCGATGGTCAGGAGTTTGCTGAGCTGGTTCGTATTCCCGGCAAGGGAACCATGCAATCAGAATCCGTTTATAGCTTTCTGGATGAAAGGCCCATTGTAGGAAAATCTTATTATCGATTGAAGCAAACGGATTTTGACAAAAAATCTACCTATTCAAAAATTGTTTTGGTTGAACTTGAATTGGGTCATAATCCAGCAGTAATTGTTTACCCTAACCCGGCAACGGAAGAATTATTTTCTGTGCAAATGAAAGGTTTTATGCCCGAAGAAATGGTGCAGATTAAATTGTCGGACGCTATGGGTCGCACCCTATTCACAGATCAGACAACTGTAGGTAAAGCTGAGACCCATGAAATCAAGATCAGTAAAACTGGACTAGCCCCTGGAGTTTATATTCTTACTGTTCGTCAGAGATCGATAAATCTATTTTCAAGAGTAGTTATTAATTAATCGTCTATATCGATTAGGCTTTGTTCCCCAGAGGGAGAGAGAAACATTAAAAAGCCCGATGCTTTCACATCTGGCTTGTACCAGGGACGGTAGATGAATCCATGAAGCCTTTCAGAATGGCTGCGTTTTCCCTGTTTGAAAACACTTCATAATTTTATTAAGACTCCGCCTTGATTCCCAACGTAATCAACGCACCGACAATCAGCTGAACCCCCAACAGCGCAACAGGGAGATTGTAGTTTCCTGTCCATGAAATCAGATAGCCTACACCCAATGAGGCCACAGTGCCACCTACCAGACCTGCTGTATTCAAAGCTCCCGTTATGGCTCCACTATGTTGTTTGCCCAACCCAATAGCAATGGCCCAGGCTACAGGTGCAGTAACATCCATAAATGCAAGTCCCAACGCAAGTAATATCACCGCTATCGTATTGCTTTCGGTTACAGTGGCAAGCAACATGACCACGCCAGATAAACCTAACCCAACCAGTGGAACAATTCTTCTCCCCCAGATGATCCCGATTTTCTTTACGAGGAAATCGCTCAACATGCCACCGAAAAGGCAGCCTGCTGCAGCGAGTATGAATGGCAACGAAGCAGAATATGTTAAGTCTTCCTGCGAAACTCCTCTTCCATGGAATAGGTATTTTGGCAACCACGAGATAAAAAAGAAAACACCACAGGCATAACAATAATACATGATCATCAGTAGCCAGAAATTTTTCTTCCCGGCAATGGAGGCCCAAGAGTTTTCAGTTCTTTCTGCAACCATTTCTTTTTCCTCCGGTGTTTTATATAACCACCACCAGACAATTACCCAGAGTATGCCAATACCACCCAGCAAATAAAAAGTAATCCGCCATCCATAATTCATTTGCAAAGGCACCACAACAAATGGAGTAATGGCACCACCTATCCGGCTCGCCATCCAGATCACCGCCTGCGCACGACCACGTTCTTCAATGGAGAACCATTTTCGTATGCTAATAGCACTATTGGGATAAGCACCGGCTTCGCCAGCACCAAAGAAAAAGCGCACCGTAAGCAGAGAAGCAAAACCACCAACTAATCCGGTGAGACTGGTGAATAGTGACCACCAGAGTACTATACGAGTCAGCACTTTTTTCTCTCCAAAGCGATCGCCCCATAAGCCTGTGGGAATTTCAAAAAGTGCATAGGAGATAGTGAAGGCGGCCAGTATCCATCCGAACTGACTTTCACTTAACCCAAGTTCTGCTGTAATATGAATGCCAGCAATTGAAATCGCATTTCTATCCAGAAAGGTGAGGATGGAGAGCAAGGACAGCAGCGTAAGAATTTTGTACTTGTGTGGCATGAAGACGTTGTAACACAAGGTTATGGTTTTAGTTATAAAATCTCAATGTGATTTGTAAATATCTGATTCAGGAGATAGTAATCTGGAGAGGATGGTGAAGATAAGAAGCCTTATAAAATGAAAAGCTCTGCAAGACAGAGCTTTTCACGGTGTACCAGGACGGGAGTTGAACCCGTACAGATATTACTATCCACAGGATTTTAAGTCCTGCGTGTCTACCAATTCCACCACCCGGGCAATTATTACTTGTGGCACTCGAAATTTCAAAAACGAACCCGTGCAGATATTACTAGCCATCTAAAGCTATCGGGACCACCCCGGCAGAGTAAAAAGTAAAAGGGCTTAAACTGCGGTGCTTTTACTTTGAGAGGGAAACGAGACTCGAACTCGCGACCCCGACCTTGGCAAGGTCGTGCTCTACCAACTGAGCTACTCCCGCTTAAAAGAGCCTTCAAAAATAACTACCGGTGCTCTACCTCCCGATAGCTATCGGGAGAGCTACTCCCGCTTACGTCTTCAAATTGAGGGTTTTAGTGTCTAAAACTCACTTTTTGAGCCCCCAATGGTTATAAGGGACTGCAAATTTAATAGCCCCAATCAAAAAACCAATACGACTATTACAAATTCAAGAATTTAATCCCGCATTGAATTTTATTATTCTTAAATAAGAACCAAATCCATCTGCTCTGATTAGACTATTAAGGTTTATAAATTGGAAGCCAACGATATTTCTTATAACCCCGACCGGAGCTTTTTTGTGCGATGATTTTGAGCCCCGTTTGAAAATCAATATACTGAATGTAGATAGGGAGTTTTTTAAGCAATGGAGTTGTCGTTTAAAAGTTAATCAGGTTGGGTCACTCAGTTGCCAGAAGTAGTACTAAATTGACCGCCTAAAACAGATACCAAGAATTAATACCAAATACGTATTACTATTGAATTTAATTTGAAGTTAGATACTGTAATATGAGAATAGGATTGCGATTTGCAGCCTTCATAGTTTTGATTGGTTCATTAAGCTCTGGATGTAAATCCAAAAGTAAAGACAATGTAGTGGCTGCAAAGCGATCAACGACTTTGCAAGTTGAAGCATTCTTGGTTCAATCAACATCAGTTTTCGAAAACATTGAACTGCCCGGCACGTTACTTTCCGAAGAGGAAACTGTTATTCGGCCGGAGGTTAGCGGAAAAATAATAAGTTTGAATGTACCCGAAGGATCATTAGTTTCTAAAAATTTCTTACTGGCAAAATTATTCGATCAGGACTTGCAGGCGCAGCTGGATAAACTTAAAGTGCAACTAAAGATTGCAGAGAAAACCGTTGAACGAGAAAAAGAACTATTAGAGATAAGTGGAATCAGCCAGCAGGATTTTGATTTAAGTGCGCTTACGGTGGATAATCTTAAAGCCGATATTCAATCCGTTAAAATAGCGATTTCTAAAACGGAGGTGCGGGCTCCATATGACGGTCTGTTAGGATTGCGTAATGTAAGTCTGGGGTCATACATATCTCCAGCTGATGTTATCACAACCATCCGCGATGCAAAAAATCTCAAACTTGAATTTTCTATCCCTGAACGATATGCTCAAAATATTACCAAAGGGACATTGGTGGATTTCACTGTTGATGGGGGAACAAACACACATACTGCGGTGGTCATTGCTACAGAAGGAAATGTTTCGCAAACAACACGAACCCTGAAAATAAAAGCGACCGTAACGGCAAATCATAAAGAATTGATTCCGGGCCTTTATGCAAAAGTAAATTTAAAGGTAGGCCAGGATAGTCACGCGATGATGGTTCCGACACAAGTGATAATTCCAAAAGCACGGAACAAGCAGGTAATTGTACTGCGTAGTGATAGTGTTGCGTTTGCGATAGTAGAGACCGGAATCCAGGATTCATCGTATGTTCAAATAATAAAAGGACTGCATGTGGGCGATACCGTTATAACCACGGGCTTAATGGCTATCAGACCTAATTCGAAAGTGAAGATTACTAAAGTGAGTAGGATAGAATAAGTGGAGCACGGATATGAATATTTCTGAACTAAGCATTAAACGACCTGTACTCACTTTTGTGATGAACATTGTATTGGTGTTGTTTGGTGCGATTGGTTTTAGTTATCTGGGAGTTCGTGATTATCCGGCTATCGATCCACCCGTAATAAATGTATTCACTTCCTACTCAGGGGCCAATGCCGATATCATTGAATCACAAATAACAGAGCCACTCGAAAAGTCAATCAATGGAATTCCGGGTATCAGAAATATTTCCTCTACTTCTTCGGTAGGGAGTAGCTACATCAATGTCGAATTTAATTTGGGTGTGGATATGGAAACGGCAGCCAATGACGTGCGGGATAAAGTATCGCGTGCCGTAAGAGAACTGCCACAGGATTTAACTTCACCGCCTGTAGTTTCAAAGGCCGATGCCGATGCAGACTATATTATTAGTATGACGGTGAGCAGCAATGCACGCAACCCACTTCAGTTAACAGAATACGCAAACAACGTATTTGTGGAACGAATGGAAACTATCGATGGCGTTAGTAGCGTAAGTGTATTGGGCGAAAAGAGATATGCTATGCGTATCTGGATGGACCCCACCAAGCTAAGTGCCTACAATCTTACCGCGCTGGATGTACAACGCGCCTTGAACCGCGAGAATGTAGAATTGCCCGCAGGGAAAATTGCCGGCAACGCCACCGAACTTTCCGTGCGTACGTTTGGCAAGTTATATACGGAAGAAGATTTCCAAAATGTGGTTATCAAATCAAGTGAAGTTGGCAATGTTAAAATAAAGGATATTGGCGATGTAGTGTTGGGTCCCGAAAATGAAGAGTCCGTTTTGAGAGAGAACGGAGTGCAGATGGTTGCTTTGGGGATTGTTCCGTTACCGGGAGCAAATTATGTAAAAATAGCGGACGAATTTCGCAAGCGACTGGATCAGGTACAGGCTGAGATGCCAGCCGACATTCATTTGGATGTATCTACCGATCAGACTTTTTTTATTACGCGATCTATTGATGAGGTAGAAGAGACTTTATTTATTTCGTTCGTTCTTGTTGTGCTGATCATTTATCTATTCTTCCGCGATGCGATTATTGCGATACGGCCCTTAATCGATATTCCGGTTTCCCTAATAGCTACATTCTTTATCATGTACCTCTGTGGTTTTCCATCAATGTGCTAACCATGCTTGGGATTGTGCTGGCTACAGGATTAGTGGTGGATGATGGGATTGTAGTAACAGAAAATATTTATAAGAAGTTAGAGGGCGGAATGAATAAATACCGTGCGGCCGTAGAAGGCTCTAAAGAAATTTTCTTTGCGGTAATATCTACTTCTATTACGCTGGCCGTGTTTTCTTCCGGTTGTGTTTTTGCCCGGGTTTGTGGGGAGGTTGTTCCGTGAGTTTGGAATCGTGGTTGCCGGAGCCGTTTTAGTCTCTGCGTTTGTTTCGCTTACGTTAACTCCTGTGTTGAGTGTAAAGCTAACCCGAAGCAATCACAAGCACTCCTGGTTTTATAATGTTACCGAACCCTTCTTTGTGGGTATGGAAAAAGGATATGCCCGGTGGCTGAAATACTTTCTTCAAGTGCGATGGGTTGCCTTTATTATTATTGTAGTTTCCATTGGCACGGCAGCATTAATTGGGTTTAACATTCAACAAGAACTTGCCCCACAGGAAGACCGTAATCAGGTTCGTATTAATCCAACCGGAGCAGAAGGAACTTCGTACGATTATATGGATCGATATATAGAAAAACTGACCAAGTTTGTGCTCGATTCTGTTCCTGAATACAGAACAGTAGTTTCTAATACTGCCTTGCGTGGCGGCTCACCAAATAGTGGTTCTGTAAAAGTAAATCTAAAAGACAAGTCGTTAAGAAACCGATCGCAGGAAGAAATAGCAGAATATATCACCAGCTATTTGCCTATGTTTAGTGAAGGCCGAGCATTCGTTTCGCAAGAGGCAACTATTGCCGTGAACCGAAGAAGTGGACAGCCCGTACAGTTTGTAATTCAAAACAATGATTTTGAAAAGTTGAAAGAAGCACTTCCACGCATGGAAGAAGCCGCCAGAAACAGTGATGTGCTACAAAACGTAGATGTGAATTTAAAATTCAACAAACCCGAATTGTTAGTAAAAATTAATCGATTAAAGGCCACCCAATTGGGAGTAAGCGTTCAGGATATTTCGCAAACACTTCAGCTGGCCTTTAGTAATCTTCGCTTTGGGTACTTTATGAAAGCAGGGAAACAGTACCAGGTAATGGGGCAGGTTACACGACTAAACCGAGATGATCCGGATGATTTGAAAAAAACTCTATGTGCGCACGACCTCTGGCGAATTGATTTCTATTGATAACGTAATTTCTTTGGAGGAATCAGCAACCCCACCTTCGCTCTATCATTTCAACCGCTATAAGTCGGCAACCATAACAGCTCCTCCGGCTTCTGGAAAAACGATTGGCGATGGAATTCAAGCCATGAAAGAGATTGCCGCAGCAGAGTTGGACGATACTTTCTCCACTTCGCTTTCGGGAGCCTCGCGCGACTTTGCAGAAAGCTCTGGCAACACCTCTTTTGCTTTTATATTAGCCTTGGTGCTAATCTACTTGGTGCTTGCGGCCCAATTCGAAAGTTTTATCGATCCATTTATTATTATGTTCACTGTACCGCTTGCGATCTGCGGAGCCTTTCTATGTCTGTATATTTTCGGCCAAACGTTTAATATCTTTTCACAGATTGGAATGATTATGTTGATTGGGCTGGTAACAAAAAATGGAATTCTGATTGTTGAGTTTGCCAATCAAAAGCGAGAAGATGGGCTGGGAAAATTTGAAGCGGTGAGTGAAGCTTCACGGCTACGCTTACGCCCGATTTTGATGACAAGCCTGGCCATGGCAACAGGATCATTGCCCTTGGCATTATCATTAGGTCAATCCTCATCCAGTAGAATGCCTTTGGGGATTGTTATTGTTGGTGGGGTCTTGTTCTCTCTTGTGTTAACCTTATTTGTTGTGCCGGCTATGTTCACGTACCTATCGCGCAAGAAAAAGCATATTACCATTCAGATGATTGAAGGAATTCCTGATTCGCAGAAGAGTTTAAGTATATGATTCGTTTTTGGCTTGTTGTCTTTTCATTAGTTATTATTTCTAATGCCCATGCTCAGGAGCAAATTTCTGTAGAGCAGGTTATCCTTACATCACTGCAAAGAAATTACGATATACAGTTAAGAGAAAATGATGCCATACCGGCTCATTATGAAGACCGGCATTCTTACGGAATCTTGCTGCCCCGGCTAAATGGCCAGGGGGCAACCGTCAACAACAATAATAATAACAGAACGATTACGGCAAGTAACGTAGAAAACCGTTCACTGGCGTTAGGTCAGACAACATCAATGGTTCACTTCAATTGGCCTGGACGCTGTTTGATGGAACAAAATGTTTGCAACCCGCAAGCGGTTGGATGAAACCGCAGCGCTGGCTGAGTTAACCATTAAAGATCAGATTAATAATACGGTTGCCCAGGTGATCAATACATACTTTGGAATTGTTCGCGAAAAGCAACAACTCAAAGCAATTGGAGAGCAGATTGGTGTAAGTGAAGAAAGGGTGAAGCTGGCGGAAAAAAAATTGCAAGTGGGCACCGGAGGCAAGCCTGAGTACCTACAGGCGAAAATTGATTTGAATGCTTTTCGCACAGCGGCTTTGCAACAAGAAGCACTTATTTTGCAGTTGAAGGAACAGCTAAATCTTTTGCTGGGGATGAGCTTGCCCGTTGAGTATGATATCTCCGATTCAATACCCATACAACTTGATCTGCATGTCAGCAACTTTGAGCAGTCATTTGAAAAGACAAATAGAACATTGTTAGCAGCAAAAAAGAGTATTGATATTGCCAGTGCTACCCTGTTGGAGACTAAAGCCATGCAGTCTCCGGTTTTTAATTTTACCTCAAACTACAACTTTTCAAAAACAGAAAACAATTTAGCTACCAGCGCAGTCTCATTACTTTACTCCCGCGTAAAAGGATTTAATTATGGCTTTTCCTTATCTGTGCCAATCTTTAACGGTTTCAATACGCGCACAATCATTCAACGTGCACAAACCGGTGTGCAACGGCAGCAATTAATTTACGATCAACAAAAGTCAATTGCTCAGGTGGGCATAAGAAATGCTTTCATTAGCTATGATAATGCCCGCCAAACATTAATAATTGAAGAAGAAAATATTATACTGGCGAAAGAAAATGTTTTCATTGCGCTGGAAGGATTTAAAAGAGGGATCACCACCTTTATAGAGTTGCGCACAGCACAACAAAGCTTGCAAGAGGCTTATAACAGATTGATTGCAGTTCGCTATCGTGCAAAGGTGGCGGAGACGGAACTTCTCAGGCTGCAAGGCGTACTAGTTCAGTAATTATTTCTTCTTGTTTGCAGAAATGCTGAACTTGCCTTGAAAAGATTTATGAAAAAATTTCTAATACTCACTTTTCTTATGGTGGTGGCTTTCGTGTTTGCAGGCCATGCTCAAACTGTTTACTCATCTGCGAAAGGTGAAAAATACCACACGGCCGATTGTAAATTATCGGGCGATGCCGAACCTATGAAATTAGCAGCAGCAAAGAAAGCGGGTAAAACCGGATGTGGGGTGTGTAAACCGGATGAACACTTTAAAGACAAGGTTACGCAGTGCAAAGGCAAAACAGCCGATGGCACACGCTGCAAGCGCATGACTTCCAGCAAAGAGCAAAAATGCTATCAACATAAATCAACCTAATGGAACGAAGAAAAATTCATCCGGAAGGACCCGAGTTTTCCCGAATTATTTCAGGTGCCTGGCGGTGGCACACCGTTTCGCAAGACACGGTGGAGAAATTAATTCACACCTCGTTGGATGAAGGAATCACCACATTCGACCATGCCGATATCTATGGCGATCATAGCAATGAAGAAATTTTCGGAAACGTATTGAAGAAAGACCCATCCCTTCGTGGGAAGATGGAATTAGTGACCAAGTGTGGCATAAAATTTAGCTCGGCCAAACGACCAAAAACCTGGGTGAAACATTATGATACATCACGGGAACACATCCTCTGGTCTGTGGAGAATTCATTAAAAATGCTGTGCACCGATCATCTCGATGCTTTGCTTATCCATCGGCCAGATCCATTATTTAATCCAACAGAAGTTGCCGAAGTCTTTGATAAGTTGAAGGAACAGGGGAAAGTACTTCACTTTGGGGTTTCGAATTTTACACCGAGCCAGTTCACCATGTTTCAAACTTTTTTTATCCTTCCCGTTAATAACTAACCAAATAGAAATTTCGCTTTCAAGAGTTGATTCACTTTTTAATGGAGATCTCGATTTATTAATGGAACGCAAAACATCTGCCATGGCGTGGTCGCCTTTGGGTGGCGGAAAGTTAGTAGCTGGCGAACGCGAAATGTTCAGCAAAGCATCTAAATACAATGCCTCGTATAGTCAATTGTCTCTTGCCTGGTTGTTGCGGCATCCGTCCGTTATTTTTCCGGTTACTGGCACAACCAAACCCGAACGTATTATAGAATCTGCGAAAGCATTAGCTATTAAGCTCGACAGGCAAGATTGGTTCGAGATGTTACAATGGGCAACGGGGAAAGAGGTTGCTTAATTGTTATATTTGAATAATGAAAAGAATTTTATTTCTGATTTTGTTTTCAGGTGCGATCGCTGCTGTGGCGCAAGAGGTGGACTTGGTAAGATTGGGTTACACAAAGTCAGATATTAAATCAGAACAAACAGGTATGGCGGCTTCGGCCGATGGAAAGTACCTGGCTTTTGTTTTTAAGGATAAAACCATAAAAATATTTGATGTTGATGCCGCTCGATTTATAAAACGGTTTTCCGGGGACTTCAGTGATGTATTTGATTTACAACTTACGCCCGATGGAAAGTTGGTGATGCTGCAGGGCCACGAGATTATTATTCTTGATTGGAAATCGGAAGCAGTGTTGGCGAAATTTACCACTGCGGGAGTAATCACCAAGTCATCCTACCTCTCATCATTAAATCTTCTGGCAGCGGGCCAACGGGATGGATGGGTGAGCATCTATGACTTGAATACACGAAAAGAAATAAATACGTTTCAATATAAGAAGCATCACGTAAGTGCCCTTGCATTAAACCCAAATGGAAAATCTGTAGCCGTAGGCGTAGTGCCAATTTTAAGTGAATTTAATCCCCTTAAGTTGTTTGATATAAAGACCGGCAACGTATTGGCCGAATCTGTAAAAGGAGTTTACCCGATGGCCGTGTATAACGAAGCCGGGGATCAATTGATTGTTTCGAGTCTGAACAAGTTAGGAACAAAAACAAGCATTTTTATTTTGGATGGAAGCTCTTTGGGTAAGGTGCGCGAAGTAGATAGCAAAGCAGTGTGGGGCAACGCGATTATGCCTTACTCAGGAAAAATTTCGCAAAATAAACTCTTAAGCATCACGGCCTCCTTATCGTTTAATGTTTATGATCTTCAATCGGGTGGTATCGTATTTACCACAAAGTCCGATGGCTTTAAATTACCTTCTTATTATACTTTAGGAATTGGAAATGCGAATCCTTTCCCGTTAGGCAACAGCGGAAAATTTCTAATCAATTCCTTGGGCAATAACATCAATCAGATTTACGACCTGGCTAGTAATTCTATTGTTGGTTATTTCTATTGCGATAGCAATGATGACTTTGCGGTGATTGCGCGCGATGGTCGTGTAGACGGAACCCAGGAGGCGCTTAGCAAGGTTTTTTTGGACAGCCCGAAACTCAGTTGGTCATACGTCTCTCGAAAGAACCTACGAAATGGGCTTTACACCTAAGTTGCTTTCGCAGATAATTTCAGACTCGAATTTGCAACTGGCAACTTTTGAGGTCGAGAAGGTAGCTGATAAAATTCCTGTCGTTCAAGTCAAGTCTGTAAATGGTATTAACACCCCAGCCAATGCAACGTTTAATGCTTCTCAAAAGATGTCGAAGGTAACTTTTGAAGTAACGCAAAATGCCAGTGAGGTAACAGAACTAAAGATTTACCAAAATTCAAAACTAATTAAGAACGAATCCAACGAGGGTAAATCGGTGTATCAGGTAGATGTTTCGTTAACGAATTCTTTTGGCGAGCAAAATTATTTTTATGCGACTGCATCGAGTAAAACAGGAATTGAATCGGAGAAGGTGAAGTTTACCATTAATTATAAAGGAGCTACTGAAGCCAAGCCAAGACTTTTCTATTAACCATTGGAATTGATAAGTATAAAAACCCCAAGTACAATTTAAATTATGCTCAGGCCGATGCAGATGGCGTGATGAAGATGATCACACAACAGTCGAAATCATTATTTCAAGAAATAATCCCCTACACTATCCGAAATGAAAAGGCTACAAAAGCAACCATATATGCTGCGCTTGAGCAAATAAAATCAAAAGCCTTAGAGCAGGATATGATTGTGGTTTATTATGCCGGGCATGGCGTAATGTCGGGCGGAACTGATAAAGAGAAGGAATTTTTTATTGTTCCTTACGATGTTACCCAATTGTATGGACGCGATGAAATGTTATTTGAAAAAGCAATTTCGGCAGCCGATTTAAAAAAATATGCGCAGGCAATCAACGCGCAAAAGCAAGTGTTCATCTTAGATGCCTGCCAGTCGGCCGGAGCGTTGGATGCCTTGGAAGAAGGGAGCCGCGGTGCTGCGGAAGAGAAAGCTATTGCGCAATTGGCGCGGAGTACAGGTACCTTTTGGATTACCTCCACGGGATCCGATCAGTTTGCTTCTGAGTTTGCTAAACTAGGTCATGGAATTTTTACCTACGCGTTACTGGAAGGCATTGGCGGAGCGGCTGATGTAAACAAAGATCAGCGCCTTACCATTCGCGAGTTGAGTACGTATATTGAAAATAAAGTCCCTGAATTATCCGAGCAACTAAAAGGCACCGCACAGTTTCCTTCCGCGTATTCGTTTGGCAACGACTTTCCGATAGCTGTTTTTGAGAAGTAGGCTATACAAGGTTGTTAACCTTTTGGGGCTCTGCCGAAGGAAAGGTTGACTTTTGAGACGGCCTCATTACAACCCCTGGCGAGTATTTCTACCCTTAAGGTGAAAAGATTAGCCGTCAATAATTGAAAATTTCAATTAACTTAGGTTAACTTAGGTTAACCAAGACCTTACCAGACTTTACCATGAAAACCCTCATTCTGTTTGCGCTCTGTTCCATTATTTCGTTTGCTGGCTGCAAAAAAGATGATCCCATTCCCGAACCTACGGAACAAGAGATTGTAACAGCCTTACTAACCGCAGGCACGGGCACGTGGCTTCCCAAGGGCGGTGGCGGCATAATTACTCAAGGCGTAGATGTAACGGCCGATCTGTTCAAGGACTTCACCATAAAGTTTACTGCCAAACAAATAACTACCACGGGTACTACACCTGTTTGGCTAAGGCAAGATACCTGGAAGTTTAAGAGTGGTTCATCCACCGTAATTATTCGTGGGCAGGATGATAAGGAGATAACCATAAAGAATATTTCAGAGACTGAATTAGTACTCACCTTATCTTGGGATGAAACCACCTTTGAGGGTGGCCGCTCCGGTTCCATCAAAGGCGAATATGAATTTACACTTACCAAGTAATCCCGAAAATTTAGTTGTTAATCCTCAAATGAGAAATCATGAAAAGATGTTTACTTCCAAAACTTTCTTTATTGCTGATAATTTTATTGGCTCATTTTGCTTTAAAGGCACAACCTACGGTGCTTACCAGCGACTCGCTGGCTTTAGTGGATTTGTATAATAGCACGAATGGGGCAAGTTGGACAGATAAAACAAACTGGCTGAGTACACCTGTTAACACGTGGTTTGGGATTACAGTCACAGCAAATCGGGTTACTGCCATCACGTTGAGCGGAAATAATGTCACCGGACCTTTACCAACTTCAATAGGCAATCTTTCTGCTCTGGTATTTTTACAATTAGATTCCAATCAGCTTACTGGAAGCATTCCAAGTAGTATTGGCAATCTTTTGGCGCTCCAATATCTTATTTTATCTTCTAACCAACTGACAGGAAGTATTCCTGCAAGTATGGGTAATCTTTCTACTCTTCTAATGCTAAATTTGGGTTTCAATCAACTTTCTGGAAGCATTCCAAGTAGTATTGGCAATTTGTTGTCTTTAAAATTTCTTAATATATTTTATAACCAACTTTCAGGAAGCATTCCAAGTAGTATTGGCAACATGGTAGCGCTCGAAAATCTTTATTTATCTAATAATCAACTTTCAGGAACCATTCCTACAAGTGTTGGCAATCTCTCTGCTCTTCTAATTCTAAATTTAGAGAACAATCAACTTTCAGGAAGCATTCCAAGTAGCATTGGCAATCTTACCGCTCTTACAGACCTTGACTTATCCTTTAACCTACTCTCCGGGAACATCCCAGTTGAGCTTGGAAATCTGGTATCACTTCAAAGATTGCTTATTCACTCTAATAAATTATCAGGTTCGTTGCCGTCATCCCTTACAATTCTTCCACTATCGTATCTTAATATTGAGAACAATCAGCTCTCAGGCACATTGCCTGCTGAGGTTTCTAATTTTACAACTTTGCAATATTTTTTGATGGATAATAATCAATTTGAAGGAGCTCTTCCTGTATTACCTGCTGCTCTTAGGTCTCTATGGATTAAGAACAATAAATTTTCATCATTACCCGTGCTTACTAACAACACATGGGATAATTTAGAAGTGCGCGACAACTATTTTACGTTTGAAGATTTAGAGCCTAATGTTGCTATTCCGAACATTTCGTATAATTCCCAAAAAACCTTTGGAGGTAATGCCAATGCGCCAATAGCAATTACTGTCGGATCGCCAATTAATTTATCATTTACTGTTGGCGGATCGGCCAACACCTATCAATGGAAACTTGATGCATCCAATGTTGGTGTAAATTCAAATGTATACAGTGTTGCTTCGGCTACAGCTATTGATGTAGGTACCTACACCCTAACGGTGACCAATAGTTTGGTTCCCGGCCTTACACTAACCTCTCTCGGCCCTCTTGTATACATTAAGCAAGAGGGCTTATTTGATTGGGTTGATGGAGGCGAATTAACGAATGAAGGTTTTGATGTTACAGGAAATTCGGATGGACCATATTCCGGGCAATGGGGCGATTTCAATAACGATGGGTTGGAAGATATTTTCATGACTGGAGCTTCTTTTTCTAAAAGGAGTTACTTGTATAAAAATAATGGCAATGGTACTTTTTCGAAATTACCCAATAGTTCCTATTATTTTACAAGCAGTAGAAGCATTACCTGGGGTGATTACAATAATGACGGATTTTTAGATGCCTTTGCTCCTGACCTATTTAGCTCAGACTCAGTTGCGTTCCCTTCTATATTTAAAAATAATGGCAATGAAACGTTTGCCAGAATTCAACTGCCTGGCATTGGTATAAATGCTGGGGTGTGGATGGATGCCGACAACGATGGGGATTTAGATCTTGTATACAATGATGCTACAATTAGTTCAACCCTTTACCGAAATGATGGCAACGACACCTTTGCACCAATAACTGGAGTTTTTACAACCTATACATCCTGGAATCCGGTTGCTGTGGATATTAACAATGATAGCCGGATGGATCTTTTTTTCCTAACAGCTCTACCCAATCGAGCAGTCTAACCCGGACTCTGTACTTAAATAATGGCAACAATACTTTTGCGCTTAATTCCACCTCTCCTTTAGTTACGGATATTTTAACAAATGACCGAGGCACCTCATTTGCGGATATTGATAACGATGGCGATTACGATGCATTAATAGTTAACACCACCGAGGATCGATTTTATATCAACGATGGGGCTGGAAATTTCACATCCCAAACCAGCACCGCCATTTTAGGCGAGAGTTTGGTTGGCGGACGCGGGAGTGCTTTTGCCGATTATAACAATGATGGGTATGTTGATCTTATAATATATGCGGGTAATCCATATGTTAGCTGGCTATTATTTACAAACAACAAAAATGGAACCTTTACAAAAGAGACTACCCAAAACTTTCGTGCGACCACAGCACTTAACGGTGCATCTTTTGGGGATTATAATAATGATGGATTTTTGGATATCGTTTCGGCCAGTTTTGGTCAGGATTATAATGGCTTATATCGCAACAAAGGCAACGCCAATAATTGGCTACAGCTAAAGTTGGTGGGCAATCTTTCAAACAAAAGTGCCGTGGGTGCCAAGGTAGATGTTTACTCACCAGGCTTACGAACGCATCAGCAAATACTTACCAACAATGGAGCGCATAATCAGAATTCACTCGTGGCACAATTTGGTTTGGGCAGCAATACGGCTATCGATTCCGTAGTTATCAACTGGCCATCGGGCCTAAGACAAAAGTTAACAGGGTGAGCTATTAATTGCAGATGGTCAATCAAAGAAAATAATTTTGAAGTTGATTCGCTCGCGTTAGTCGCCTTATACAACGCAACGGGTGGCGCGGGTTGGACTAACAAAACCAATTGGCTTACCGGTAATGTTACAACTTGGACTGGTGTTACTTTTACAGGTGGTAGTGCCACGGCCATCAATTTGCCTAACAACAATCTGGTTGGTAAAGTACCCGAAGATTTTGCCAACCTGATTAAGCTGCAGACAATTAATTTAGCCAACAACAAGATTACCGCTATTCCTGATCTTACCAGTATTCAAGATCTCACAGCGGTTAATGTTAGTGCCAATGCTTTAGACTTTTCATCCCTTGAAAAGAACGCATCATTAGTTGGCTTTAATTATGGTAATCAGGCAGGGCTTGGGGTGTTTACCCAAACCCTGATAGATGTAGGTTCTGATTACGATGTGACCGTGAACGGTGGTGGCCCATCTGATGAATATCAATGGAAACGAAATGGCGTAGTAGTAAATGCAGCCAACGCAAAAACGTACACAATTCCGGCTATCAATCGCGCAAACATGGGCGACTATACGTGTGAGATCACGAACCCCACAACCCCTGGTCTTACTTTATTAACGGCAGCCCAACGTGTACTGGCAACGGCTACACTGCCAGGTCGCTTATTGATAGCTGCAAATGATCCGGCCACGGTTGGCACGATGACACTTCTTAAAGTTAATGCCATTGGGGCTTTCGATACCACGGCAGTTCGTGCAATCAACAATAATGGGACTTACTTAATTGAGAAGGTTATTTTAGATGATTATCTGTTGGCTGGGTTTGCCAATCCGCAGGTACACACCAATGCGCTGCCTACGTACTTTACCAAAACAATTTTTTGGGAGGAAGCCGATACGCTGGTGATAGAAGGCAACTTGAATAATCTGGATATAATCTCTGAGTTTAAGCCAACCGATCCTGAAAATGGAGTAGGTGTGATTTTGGGTTTCTTTGAAGAAGATGATGCAGGAGGTCGAACAGAAAAAAATAAGCGGGTTAGTAATTCCGGAGCCAGTTTGAGACGCGTGGAGCGTACGAGTCGTGCTGCTGAGGTTATCCTCACCTTGATTGCCTATACGTTTACTGATTCGAATGGTGAGTTTGTATTCAGTAAACTCGATCCGGCTTTGTATAGATTAAACTTACAATACCCGGGCTATCCGATGGACACCACCTCTTATATTGATATAGAGGTTGGCTCAGGATTGTTTGATAAAGAGATTGGGGTAGAAGCTCGGGTAATCAATAACAAAATTGTAGTTACTAAGCGCCTGATTACAGGTTGGGAAACGCCTGATTCCCCCTACACGGTTTATCCCAATCCCGTAAAGGAAACAATTCGGATTAGTGGCGCTGCACCGGGCTTACAAAATATTTCTATTGTGTTACATAATAGCACGGGTCAGGTAATGACAGTTCCCATTGAGTATGATGTTGTGGGTAAAGCATGGATAGTTAATGTGGGCAAGCTGCCACGAGGCAATTATTTTATAAAGATAACGGAGGGCAACACCACGCGGAACCTTCGGGTAGTAATTTCTGACT
The DNA here is from genome assembly GCA_016709845.1 of Flammeovirgaceae bacterium. Taxonomy (GTDB): domain Bacteria; phylum Bacteroidota; class Bacteroidia; order Cytophagales; family Cyclobacteriaceae; genus ELB16-189. Next base: position 145,187 of record JADJMA010000008.1, read on the forward strand.
GATCATCTAACAAGTTTTGATGCTGCGAATAAAGAAGGGTTTTGTCATCTTGATCTTTTGTTGTGGCAGCAATTTGCTGTCGGCTCAAACATTTGAAACGTTATATAAAAAACTAGACTCACTTTATCTCCTTGAAGATTTTTCTGGCTGTCTGCAATTGGAGTCGGTGATTGTTCCTTTGATAGGCGCACGTCAGGACACCCTGGTAGCTAATACATTATTTTATATTGGCGATTCTTATAGAAACGATTTTAAAATGGAAGTCGCACTTTCTTATTTTTTAAGAGAACGAGATCTTGCGTAAGTCTCTGCTTCCCATTGACCCAGATGGATATAGTAATTCTCTCTATAATTTAATGTATGCCTACGACCGGGAAGGCAATACGCGTTCTGCCGTGGAGTCTGGACAAACACTTATTGAATTTGACGAACAGTTTTATGGAGTAGAAAGCGAGCAATATGTCTATTCGATGGGCGATTTTATTGATTTGCTTCTTCAAGCTGACAGGTGGCGCGTAGCCGAGCAATTGTTGAAAGACAGTTGGTCTAAAATTAATAAGGATTCCAGGTATTCCGGTTTAGTAGAAGCCAAGTTGGGTTATGTATATACCTATACAGGATTATTTGGCAAGGCAACTAATTGTTTCACCAGTTCAATACCTGTCATTGAACAACAATTTGGAGAAGCATCAAAAGAGTATCAGTTAACACTGGCAAACTATAGTGCGCTTTTAATGGAGCAAGGAAAATATGACCGGGCAGAAGAAGTTCTAGCAGAGGTGATCAACGTTATAGCAAATTCTAATTGGGATGATAAAGATCAACTGAGGGCTAACGCTTATAATAATATATCATTGTCCTATCAGGCATTAGGCCAATATGAGCAGGCAGAATCTAGTTTTGAAGATGTTCTCAAGCATGACAGTATAACCATTGGTATCTCACATCCTGATTTTGCGATTACCTTATCCAATCTTGGTCAACTTTATACACAGGAAGGTAAATATGAAAATTCAGAGAAGGTATTATTAAGAGCCTTGGAAATACTTCGAATAAATGAAGAGAGCAATACGTTATCCTACGCCAGTAAGTTAAACAACTTAGCAAAAAATTATGTGGCATGGAGACAGCCAGCGCGCGCTATCGAGCTATTGCAGGAATCTCTGAAAATTATTGAAAAAGAACTAGGTAAAAAAGCGCCAGAGTATGCAACCGTTCTTTTTAATCTGGGTACAGCAAACCTATCCATTAATCCCTCCCTGGCTTATGCGTACTTGAAGAAAGCTGAACTGGCCAGGCGAAAAGTTCTGGGCAAACGCCATCCTCTATATGCAGAAACACTTGAGAAGCTATCGCAGTATCAATGGAAACAGCGTAACAAAAAAGAAGTAAACAAATTATTGAAACTTGTTTTTGAGAATTACTATCATCAGGTGGAGGATTTTTTTCCAGTCCTTACCGAAGAGGAAAAATCAAATCTTTATTATAACAACATAAGACCTAGCCAGGAATATTTTGCCAGTTGGGTTTGCGATAAAAGTGTAATTGACCGACAGGAAGTTGGAGAACTCTATAACATAGCTTTGAATACCAAAGGGCTGATTCTCTTTGCCACTAACAAAGTTCGGCAGAACATTTTAGAAAGTGGTGATAAAACCTTAATCGAGTTGTATCAACACTGGGAAGATGAAAAGGAATTACTGGCGTTCTCTATTAGTCGCAATCTGGATCCTCAAAAGACAGATTCATTATTGAACAGTTCAAAAATTTTAGAAAAGGAACTAAGCCGGAGATCGGCCGTCTTTAGTAAAGAGATCATAAAGCCGAAACAAACCTGGCAAAAAGTGCAGGCCGTATTAAAACCAGGCGAGGTTGCCATGGAGGTCATTCGATTTCGAGATTTTAATATTGACACGTTAAACTTTACAAGACAAATTAAATATGCGTTTTTGCTTCTTACATCTGAAATGAAGAGTGGGCCTCGGCTCTTGGTTTTGAATAATGGTGATCTTCTTGAAAACAGATATCTTAGCTACTACAGAAATGGAGTACGCCTAAAAATCGATGATGCCTATTCGTTTGATAACTACTGGAAAAAAATTCATGAAGAACTCGTTTCTCTTAAATGCCAAACTCTTTTTCTTTCCGCAGACGGAGTATATAATCTGATTTCTATTGAGTCCATAAAAAACCCTGCAACAAATAGATATATAATAGAAGATTTAGACATTAAGAATGTAACCAGTACTCGCGAGTTATTAAGTGTGAGAGCAAATAATACGATAGGGCAAAACAATTTGCTAATTGGCTACCCCCCTTATCAAGTGGCGTTAAAAGAGGAAGACGTTAATGCCACTCCGTTCTCGGCAAATCGCTTAAGCAAAACAACGCGGTGCATTATCAAGATTAATTCGCAGCGATGCTGGAATTACCGAGCTGCCAGCGACCAAAGTTGAAGTTGAAAAAATATACGCTACTCTTTCGGAACAACATCATTCAAAAGTTTTATTGGCCGATGAGGCAAATGAGTGGAATATTAAGGCTATAAAAAACCCTTCTATATTACATCTTGCCACACATGGCTACTTTTTTGAAAATGAGTCTGGTAAGAAGGTTCATAGTATAAACGCACTTCTTAATTCAGGACTTATATTAGCAGGAGCAACTAATTTTATTCGAGATGGCGTAAACCCGATTCATAAAACGGAGGATGGCATTTTAACCACGTACGAAGTGATGAATTTAAATCTGGATAGTACCAACCTTGTGGTGCTTTCTGCCTGCGAAACAGGTTTAGGTGTTGTTCAAAACGGAGAAGGCGTTTACGGATTACAACGGGCATTTCAATTGGCTGGTGCAAAAATATTATTATGAGCTTATGGCCGGTAGATGATGAAGCAACCCAATCACTTATGACGACCTTTTACCAGCAATGGATTTTATCGGGAGATTTAAACCATGCATTCAGACAAGCAAAATTGGAAGCCATAAATAAGTATCCTAATCCTTATTATTGGGGCGCCTTTATCTTAGTTGGTGGCCAGCAATGATTAATCAACTCAACCAGTTTGGTAATGACCAGAGCATTAGTCTTTTTTTTTGAATTCAACTTACTTGGAATTGAATTTTTGTTTCTTACTTGCGGTTTAATCCTTACCATGTCCAAATCCACGGCAGCAAAGAAAATTACCGACCTCTCGGGTCATGAGTTTATAGAGATAATTGGTGCTCGTGAGCATAATCTGAAGAATATCAGCATTTCTTTCCGCGCAATAAGCTGGTGGTATTTACCGGCATTAGCGGCAGCGGCAAATCTTCTTTGGCGTTTGATACCATTTATGCTGAAGGACAGCGAAGATATATGGAAAGCTTCTCGGCCTATGCCCGGAGTTTTATTGGAAACCTGGAGCGACCCGATGTTGATAAGATCAACGGACTTAGCCCGGTTATTTCCATAGAGCAAAAAACCACTTCGCGCAATCCACGATCAACGGTTGGTACCGTTACCGAGATTTATGATTTCATGCGCTTGCTTTATGCGCGGGCAGGGGAAGCGTACTCTTACCTTTCGGGCGATAAAATGATTCGTCAGTCGGAAGATCAGATTCTCGATGCCATTATTAATAATTTCAACGGAAAGAAGTTAACACTCCTCGCTCCGGTAGTAAAAGGTCGTAAAGGACATTACCGCGAATTGTTTGTACAAATTCGCAAGCAAGGTTTTTCTAAAGTGCGTGTGGATGGCGATGTGGTAGACATCACCGCCAAAATGCAAGTCGATCGCTTTAAGATTCATGATATAGAAATTGTTATCGACCGCATTGTGCCCAACGAGAAGGATCGCCATCGGATCGGCCAATCCATTGCCATGGCCATGAAGGAAGGCAAAGGGGTGATCATGATTATGGAGGAGAACCAAAAGGTTCATCACTTTTCAAAATTTTTGATGGACCCGAAAACCGGGTTATCGTATGATGAACCGGCCCCTAATAATTTTTCATTTAACTCTCCGTATGGGGCGTGTCCTTCGTGTACGGGCTTAGGTGTTATTGAAGAGATTACGGAAGATTCCATTATTCCTGATAAAAAGTTAAGTATAAGCCGCGGGGGCATCTTGCCTTTGGGCGAATACCGCGACATCTGGATCTTCAAAAAGATTGAAGCAATCCTTAAGCGATATAAGTTCACGCTCACAACCCCGCTGAAAGATATTTCCAGAGATGCGCTCAAGGTATTATTGTATGGCGATGATGCCGGTGGCGGTAGCCTCGGTAAAATATCCGGGCACCGAGTGGAACACCCGCTTTGAAGGCATTATCAATTTCTTACAAAAGCAAAAGGATGAGGGAACGGAAGCCATTCGCAAGTGGGTAGACGATTTTACCATCACTAAAATTTGCCCTGAGTGTGAAGGCGCCCGATTAAAAAAGGAATCGTTACACTTTAAGCTGGATGATACCAACATTGCTCAACTGGCCGAGATGAATATCAGTGCACTTCAAAAATGGTTTGATGGGCTTGAAAATCGGATCAATGAAAAGCAGCGTCTCATTGCGGTTGAAGTGCTTAAAGAAATTCGGAAACGAATTGGTTTTTTGTTAGATGTTGGTCTGGATTATCTACACTTGAATCGGCCGCTCCGTACTTTAAGTGGAGGTGAGGCACAGCGTATCCGCCTGGCTACACAAATTGGTACCCAATTAGTAGGTGTACTTTATATTTTAGATGAACCCAGCATTGGACTACATGCACGCGATAACGTAAAACTTATTAAAGCACTCAAAGACTTACGCGATCTGGGCAACTCAGTTATAGTAGTGGAGCACGATAAAGAAATGATGCTCGAATCGGATTATGTTATTGACATTGGCCCGGGTGCTGGCCGGCATGGTGGAAGTATAGTGGCGCAAGGGGATCCTGAAAGTTTTTTAAAAAGCAATAGCACTACGGCACAATACCTCAGTGGGGAGTTAGGAATTGAATATCGCAAACAGCGTAGAGAAGGAAGCGGAGAAAAGATTTCGCTCACTGGAGCAACGGGGAATAATTTAAAAACGGTTGATCTTGAAATTCCACTTGCCACTTTTATGTGTATTACCGGGGTCTCGGGCAGCGGTAAATCAACCTTGATTCACGATACACTCTTTCCCATTTTAAATCAATACTTTTTTAATTCGCATACGGCTCCGCTGCCTTACAGTAAAATTGAAGGCTTGAAGTTGATTGACAAAGTAATAGAGGTTGATCAGTCTGCCATTGGGCGCACACCTCGATCAAACCCAGCCACCTACACCGGTGTATTCACTGACATCCGCGATTTATTCACTCAAATGCCCGAGTCAAAAATCCGCGGTTATAAAACCGGGCGTTTTTCCTTTAATGTTAAAGGGGGACGCTGCGAAACGTGTGAAGGTGCGGGCTTGCGTTTGATTGAAATGGAATTTTTGCCCGATGTGTATGTGCCTTGCGAAACATGCAAAGGTAAACGCTATAACCGCGAAACGCTTGAAGTGCGTTTTAAAGGAAAATCTATTTCCGATGTTTTGGATATGACGGTGGAAGAAGCGGTGAGCTTTTTTGAAAACCAACCACGAATTTTAAGAAAGATTCAAACCCTTAGTGAAGTAGGCTTAGGTTACATTTCTTTAGGTCAGCATGCAACTACGCTATCAGGCGGAGAAGCCCAACGCGTAAAACTGGCTACCGAATTATCAAAACGCGACACCGGTAAAACACTTTATATTTTAGATGAGCCTACAACGGGCTTGCACTTTCAGGATATCAGCCATCTTTTAGATGTGTTGCAAAAGTTAGTTGACAAGGGAAATACGGTATTGGTGATTGAACATAATATGGATGTAATTAAGTCAGCCGATTACCTGGTGGATCTTGGCCCGGAGGGTGGCGCTGGTGGCGGTCGGGTAATTGCCAAAGGCACACCCGAAGCGGTCTCTAAAAACCCGGCCAGCTTTACGGGTAAATTTCTAAAGCCAGAATTGCGTTAATAGCGAGAACTGACTCAGGATGCCCGCTTATGTAAGAAGAAAGCGTTCCGTTTTCTGATTTACTAACTTCGCGTAATAGTATGGTTAATAAGGCTCGCTTATATTGGTTAATGCAGATTGGCGGCTGGGTGCTCTATGCGGCAGTTCAGATTGTTGTGGCCATTGCTTCTGTAGGTACTATTAGCGCGCAGCGTGTTATCTTTCTAACCTACGAGGCCTTCTTTTGTTTCCTGTTAACACATCTCTTCCGCACGTACATGAATAATAACCGGTGGCTTAGTTGGGGTATGCCCCGATTGATTCCCCGCGTGTTGCTGGCCGTATGGCTATTAGGGGTAGTCATGTACTTTTTGCGTATTCCGGTTTCCATTCCTTTGGGGTTATTCAGCCAATCCGTTGTGTTTGACCCGCATAATATCTTTGGGTTATCCTTAGTTTATGCCTTTTTCTTTTTCTTATGGTCTGTCTTTTATTTTATCTATAATTATTTCGAGCGATACAATAAGTCGCTAAAGATGGAGGCGTCTATCAAGCAGATTGAATTAAGCAACCTCAAATCGCAACTTAACCCACACTTTATTTTTAATGCATTGAATAGTATTCGAGCCTTGGTCGATGAGAATCCGGAAAAATCCAAACTAGCCATAAACCAACTGGCTAGTATTTTACGAAACTCTTTAGTCACTGAAAAAAAGGGACTTACCAAATTTGGCGATGAGTTAAAAGTTGTACGCGATTACCTGGGGTTAGAAAGTATTCGCTTTGAAGAGCGGCTCAGAATAGAATTAGAGATTGATCCCAACTCAAAAAATTTTTTAGTACCCCGCTTATGATTCAAACGCTAGTAGAAAATGGCGTGAAGCATGGCATTTCGAAGTTAACCGAAGGCGGATTGATACAGCTTAAAACCAAGGTGGAAAAAGGCAAATTGAACATCAATATTCGTAACAGTGGACAATATCAAGTAAATAGTCATAAAAGAAGAGGCCTGGGGCTGGTAAATACAGCCCAGCGACTTAAGCTGCTTTACGGAAACGAGGCGCACTTCGCAATTAGCAACGAAAACGATAATTTTGTACTTACAGAAATAACCATTCCACACTTACACACTACATGAGAGCATTAATTATTGATGATGAACGCCTGGCGCGGAAAGAACTAAGCAAATTGCTTGAAGAACATCCATCCATTGAAATAGTTGGAGAGGCGGTGAACGCGGATGAGGCTGAGCAGATGATCACTGAACTTAATCCTGATTTACTTTTTTTAGATATTCAAATGCCTGGGCGAACCGGGTTCCAATTATTGGAGTCCCTTGAGTCGGTACCCTTAGTGGTATTTACTACCGCCTACGATGAATTTGCCTTAAAAGCTTTTGAGGTTAATGCCTTGGATTATTTGCTAAAGCCTATTACGGCAGAGCGTCTTAGCGAAGCAATCCAAAAAGTAATGGAGAAGGAGCGGACTAAGGCTGGCCGTGGTGCAGGTAAGAAATTGGGTTTGGAAGATCAGGTGTTTGTTAAAGATGGTGAGCGGTGCTGGTTTGTGAGTTTGGCTAATATCCGATTCTTTGAGTCGGATGGTAACTATATTAAAGTATACTTTGACACCAACCGCCCCATGATTCATAAATCACTCAATGCGTTGGACGACCGATTGGATGAGCGTGCATTTTTCAGAGCTAGCCGCAAGCACATCATCAACCTAAGTTGGGTGGAGGGTATTGAACCCTGGTTTAATGGTGGGCTAATGGTAAAATTAAAAGGAGGCGATAAGGTGGAGGTAAGCCGCAGGCAAGCAGCCAAGTTTAAGGATATGATGAGCTTGTAGGTTAAAAAACTTGAACCGCTAGGTCGCGTTGGCGCAAAGAGAATTTATCGAATCTAAAAAACTAACTTATCAAGTTGAACATTGCGCTTTTGCGCCCTTGCAGTAAAAGATTGAATTTTACGTCTGACTCTGTAGAATTATCTCTGCGAAAATCTGAGTGCTCTGTGGTTAATTTTACTATTTCAAAACCAACTCAACTAATTCCTTTTCCACATTCCAGTCTTTAGCCAGTTTTAACATAGCCGTAGCCTCCATTTCCGTTACGTAGCCCTTTACGTTGTTGGATTGCCAGACCATGGCAATCAGGCTTACGCGTTTATCTTTTGGGTAATCTCCGATGATGTTATTTAGAAATTCGCGTGCGCGATCAAAGGCAGTTATATAGTCTTGGGCTACAAAATCAAGAGCCCAGGCAAGTTCTTCTTTGGCATCTAACTCGGTTGATATCTGATCCAGATCTTTTTTTCTACCTCGTCCAGCCCATGGTAATGATAGATTACTGACTTCAGCAGCAAGTGGATTCGTTTTTCTTCTACAGTCATGGGTGAACTAAAGTACCAAATTACGGATAAATCACGATTCGGCTTTTTCCGTAACAAAAAGTTCTGCGGCTTATTTGATCGGCTAACAATTTACCAGACTGAGTTAGATAGATCGTTTTCTTATCGATTGTAATCAGATTCTTTGTTAGCAGTTGATTGATAGGAGTCGTTTTGCTTTATTAAATCATAATCGAAATATCGGTTCAGATAAGCAAGGTCACACCCCAGGCTGGTTCGCAGCGAAATAAAAATGTATTCATTGATTTTGTTTGCCGATGTAAGTACTTCCCGTTCATACGGGATACGACCTTCAAGCAGTGTTTTACTATAAAGTGCGTTGTTATTGACATTAAATTGTCGGCTAACACCATCATACGAATGAGCACTGGGCCCAATGCCCAGGTATTTTTTTTGCTGCCAATAACTGGTGTTGTGTTTGGACTCATAACCGGGTAAGCAGTAGTTTGAAATCTCATAGTGGTTATAGCCCGCATCATGGAGGAAGTCCATAACTAATTCGAACTGTGTCGCGGCCTTGCCCTCGTCCATGGCTAACAACTTTCCTTGCTTAGCCCATCGGCCAAATACGGTTTTCTCTTCCACGGTAAGTGAATAAGCCGAAATATGTGTGGGCTTGAGTCGTGTAGCTATTTCAAGATTCTTTTAAGCAGTTCATTGTCTTGGTTTGGAATAGCAAAAATAAGATCAATGCTGATGTTTTTGATGCCGGCATCTTGCGCCAACGGGATACAGTTTAATCCTTCCGTGCCCGTGTGTGCACGATTAAGATATTTTAAGATGGTATCATCAAAAGACTGAATGCCAATGCTAAGGCGGTTGATCCCCAACGCATGAAGTTGACTCAGTGATGCCGGATTAAGGTCATCGGGGTTTGCCTCCAACGTTATTTCCGGATTATTGGATAAAGAATAATGTTTGTCTATGGTTGCAAGGATCCATTCCAGCTCTTTTGGTGAGAGCAAGGAAGGTGTACCCCCCCCAAAGTAGATTGTTTCCAGGGTCTCACCTTCCAGATAATCTTTTTGAATAACTAATTCATCAACAAGATGTCTTATCAATTCCGTTTTATTATTCTGATTCGTTGAAAAATGGAAGTCGCAGTAATAACAGGCTTGCCTGCAAAAAGGAATATGAATATAGAGGCCGGCCATGCGGCCCAAAGATAACAGATGGAATAAGAGTTGTGCAGATTTCCTTTAGCCAGTCTAATCTGATATTTTTGTGATCTCGTATGAGAGGTCTTTTTCTATTCGTAACATTTCTATGGGTTATTCCGCTGGCTTCAGCGCAGTCCACAACTCAATCTTATAACCTGCGTGAACAATGGCGCGTGCTGGAGAAAGACAAGTATGTAAAATATTCAGGGCAGAGGCGGAATGTCATTCACTTTTCATTAGCCAAGTCGGACGGAGGCAGCAACCTGATAATTTTCGATCGGTCGGAGTTTTCTGTTTTTATGAATGGGAAATTGATAAAACGATCTCTGGATACCATTTGTTGGAAAACGGATAGCCTGCTATCCCGGCATCAGGGAAATATTTTTATCAGCATTTATCAAAACCAACCCATCTACTCATTGCAAACGCTATTAGAGCGACCCGTGCATTCTTCAACATTTGTGAATCCTGTACGACAGACCGATTTTTTTAAAGACTTTGTAATTCTTGCTTCTTTTATTTTGATAGCATTATTGGCTGCACTATTTAGAATAAATCCAAGGCTTACTTTCGACTATCTGAATGTTGTCAAATTATTTTCTGTGCAGGAGCGAGATGATGCCATCGTGGCGGGAAGAATTGGCTCTAGCGTAAATCTTTTCTTCTTTGGTTTTATAAGTTTTTTATTCGGCCTCATTTTAATCATCATTTTCCATCTGGCATCTGACCGCATACCCTTGGCAGCAAATTTCATTCTCCACTCCACGCAGCAAGGGTTTCTCCTGTGGATTTTATTGTCAATGCTGGTTTTCATAATTCTTGTAATGAAATTGATTTTGATTACAGGCTTTGCATTGCTTTTTAGTTTACGAAGTGCTGTACGGTTTCAGTTTTTTAGCTTTATAAGATTATTATTTGTCACCTCCATGCTGATGGGGAGCATGGCACTTCTCTATTTTGTTTTTCGCACGTATAGTTCAGCGTTGTTTTATAACCTTCTTATACTATGTATTGTTTTTGTCCTGCTGGGCACAGTTTTTTTATTTTTGAAATTATTGACCCGAACCTCGTTCCCAATTTTTCATTTATTTTCCTACCTTTGCGCGACTGAAATCATCCCATTAATGATTTTGGGTAAAGTAGTATTATTTTAAGCCGAACCCGATACGTGTTGATATGACAGAAACTGCAACGGATAGAATGCGAAAAGTTAAAAGCATTCTAGTTACTCAGGAGGCTCCTACCGATGTAAATTCGCCTTATCTTAAGCTAGCGGAAAAGTATAATCTCAAGATTGACTTTCGCCCATTTATTCAGATAGAAGCAGTTCCTGTAAAGGAATTCAGAAAGCAAAAAATAGAGATACTTCAGTTTACAGCAATCATTTTTACAAGCCGGCATGCAGTGGATCACTTCTTCCAGATTTGTCAGGAGTTGAAAATTGAGATGCCTCCGGAAATGAAGTACTTCTGCATTTCTGATCAAACCTCTAACTATTTGCAGAAGTATATAGTAATCCGGAAAAGAAAAATATTTTCGGGATTGAAGGACACCAAAGATTTATTGGAAATAATAAAGAAACATAAGAATGAGAAGTTCTTGTTTCCGTGTTCTGACATTCGCAAGAATGATATCCCCGATTTTCTTACCGAGAACGGGTTTGATTTTACAGAGGCCATTATGTACCATACGGTTGCCTCAAATCTTAGCGATCTTAAAAATGTATATTACGATATCCTCGCTTTTTTCAGCCCATCGGGTATCAACTCGCTCTATATTAACTTTCCTGACTTTATACAAAACAATACCCGCATAGCGGCCTTTGGCCCTACAACGGCAAAAGCAGTTAAGGATGCAAGTTTGTTTCTGGATATTGAGGCGCCTTTACCCAATGCGCCCTCCATGACCGGTGCCTTGGAAGTTTACATTAAGGCAGCGAACGGAATTAAATAACTGATTAGCTCTTAAGTTTTTACCAAGACTATCATTTTATTACACTTTAATTACATTCTGATTGAAAGTGTCAATAGAATTAATTTATCTTTAAGTCCTGTTCAATCAGCAACTGTGAAGAAAGTCTATTTTTTAATTTTAGTGACCGGAGTATTTTTTAATGAATCGTTTGGTCAACAAGACCCGCAATTCACCCAGTACATGTTTAATACTTTGTACTATAATCCGGGCTATGCAGGGGTGGAAGGCCTCACAAAGATTACGGCTATTCACCGGAGTCAGTGGTTAGGATACGAACCTACCTACGGAGGCGGAGGTGCCCCCACCACGCAGATGGTAAGCTTTACATCGCCTATTAATAAGATCAATAGTGGATTTGGGGCTTATATAGTTAATGATCAACTAGGTCCACAAAACAACCTTCAAGCTCAAGCCTCTTATGCTTACCACCTTGCTTTAAAAGGCAGTAAGTTGAGTTTTGGTGTTACAACAGGCATTTATTCCCAGACAATTAATTTTGATCTGTATAGACCGATCGATCCTAATGATCCTCTGTTAAAAAGCTCCGGAAAAGAGTCTCAGGTTCGCCCTGATTTAAGTGCCGGGGTTTTTCTTCAGCGCGAAAAGTATTATGCGGGGGTAAGTTTTAACCACCTTACCAATTCAACATTCGACTTTGGCTTAAGTCAGCGCAGCTCATTGGAAACCCACATGTACATAACCGGGGGCTACTATTATCAACTAAATTTTGATGTAAGATTCCAGTTTTCAACGCTTATCAAGTCCGACTTTACGAAAACCACCTTCGACTTGGGTGGATTAGCTTATTATAAAGATACGATGTGGGGCGGATTAGCGTTTAGACAATCGGAAGCTGCAATAGTAATGTTAGGGTACAGTTTATTAAAGGACAAATCGCTTAAGTTGGGTTACGGATTGGATTATATAGTTAAGGATCAAGCGGCTAAGCAACCTACCTCACATGAATTCATGTTGAGTTATGAACTGCCGGTTAACCCGGCTATTGGTAAAAAGGTGGTTAGAACACCGCGTTACCGGCACTAATCGGGTAATTAATTTGGGTTTTTTAGAGATTTTTTTCAATTTGGTAGTCTTGTAATTTAAAAGAAAGACGAAAAAGAATAACTTTCGGGTCTGTATCGTTGGCTTTAGTAACGAAAAGACTGGATCTAATAAAAAAAGTATGAAGAAAATAGTTTCTCAACAGGTTCTCTATTACGCTTTAATCTTGGGAGTGGGCTCTATGCTTGGCGGCTGTGGTTTGCTGGGCGGTGGCAATAAAGGAGGCAATGCCCAGGGTGAGGTAGTAGGCCAATCGACTCTTGAAAGAAGAGAGGGCTGGTCAATGGTCATTCCTTATGGAATGGTTCCCATTCCTGCCGGTACCTTCCATATGGGGCAGGCCGATGAAGATCCAGCCTCTACAATGATTAATTTCAATAAGCAAATCACCATTGGTCCGCTGTTCATGGATGAAACAGAGATCACCAATGATGAATACCTTCAGTTCACAACTTTCTTTTTAGATCCTAATGGTGCTGAAGGATTAACAAACTTTGACCAAATCGGCCAGCAGGAGTTTATGGAGAAGTACTATCCTGATACTACGGTATGGATGAAAGATTTTTCTCACCACATGGGAGACCCCTTAGTTGATTATTACTGGCAGCATCCGGGCTATCAGGATTATCCGGTTGTTGGGGTGAGTTGGGAAGCAGCAAACTTTTTTGGAAAATGGAGATCCGCATTCCTTAATGAATGGCGTCAGGTAAATGGAGGTCAGCCTCCCATGCCAGCCTTCCGATTGCCTTCAGAGGCTGAGTGGGAATATGCAGCCCGTGGTGGACGCGACATGGCGAAATACCCTTGGGGTAACCCTTATATCCGTAACTCTAAAGGTTGCATGTTGGCAAACTTCAAGCCTGGTCGTGGTAACTTCTATGACGATGGCTTTGCCTATACGGCCCCGGTTGGGATTTATTTTCCGAATGATTACGGATTAGTGGATATGTCTGGTAACGTGTCTGAGTGGTGTCTTGACGATTTCAATCCGGCATCGGTTCCCACGGTTTGGGATCTTAACCCACAATACATTGATAAGAATGCTTACGATCGCGAAGGCAAATCGAAAGAAAGATATAATGCAAGAAAGGTGGTGCGTGGCGGATCGTGGAAGGATGTGGCCTATTATCTTGAAACAGGAACCAGAACGTATGAGTATAAAGATTCAACGCGGGCTTATATTGGCTTCCGTTGTGCAATGACCAACTTAGGTCGCTCATCCGGTACAGAATTTCAATAATTAAAAACTCTGGTTATATTTATAAAAAATCGGACTAAAACTTAAATCTTAAGAACCATGGCAAAGAAAAAAGGCGGATTTGTCTCGTTATTCTTCACAACCATCATGCCCAAAGTATACGGCATTGGTGCAGCGGTCGTAATTATCGGAGCACTTTTCAAAATCTTACACTTAGAAGGCGCAAACGCAATGTTGATGATTGGGTTGAGCGTGGAAGCAGCTATCTTCTTCCTGAGTGCTTTTGAACCCCCACATCCTGAAGCGGATTGGTCTAAAGTATATCCTGAATTGGCTGAAGATTATGAAGGACCGGTAAATCCTACTGCAACCCGCATCAGCAATCGTCCTGCTGGTGGAGACTCGCCACTGCTTAAGATTGATGAAATGTTGAAGACTGCTAAAGTAGATCAAAACCTATTGGATAACTTAGGTAAAGGACTTACCAATTTAGCAACCTCAGCATCTCAGATGAGTAACCTTTCTAATGCTGCTGTAGCTACCAACGATTATGCTAAGAATGTTCAATCAGCATCATCAGCCCTTGCTGAAATGAATAAATCTTATGGCTCGGCCATGAAAGCAGTTTCTGCTATGGCGGATGCTTCAAAGGACACAGGTGAATATCATGCGCAAGTGAAAAAGGTTACTACAAACCTGGCTTCCTTAAATGCTGTTTATGAAATGGAGTTGAAGGATGCTGATTCGCATGTGAAGAACATGAATAAATTTTATGAGAGTCTTACAGGTGCTATGCAAGGGCTTTCTAAAGTGGGAGAAAACACAACCAAGTTTACTTCAGAGTTGGGTAGCTTAACAGCTAATGTAACCGCTTTGAATAAAGTATATGGTGGCATGTTAACGGCCATGAAAGGGAGCAACTAGGTAATTGGTTTTATTAATAATTTTTAACCTAAAATAAAAAACCATGGCAGGCGGTAAGGAAACACCCAGGCAAAAGATGATTGGTATGATGTACCTGGTGCTCACTGCGCTACTGGCGCTTAACGTAAGCAACGCGGTACTGGAAAAATTTGCAATCATTGACGATACACTTGTTAAGATGATCGTAGAGGATAACAAAACCAATGAAAGGAAATTGGCAGGAATTCTTGGATCTTCAAGTCAGGACGAAAAAGTCTTGGCTGCAAAAAAGAAGGCTGAAGAGGTACGGAAATTAACAAAAGAGACTGTTGCTTATCTGGATGAGCTAAAGGCAAAAATGAGAAAAGAGCCAGATGGCACCGCCATCGAAGGGGAAGAATTAGTTACTAATACGAACCGGGCAGAGGAGTTAATGCTGGACAGTCAAAAGCCAGAAGAAGGAATCGCATTTGAAAAGCAAATTACTGGCTTTGTTAATGAACTCAATAAAATAATGGGGTTAAAAACTCCATTTGTAAAATTGACCCGAAAGGCTGAAGATTTTGAGGAGTTTAAAAACAATACCAATCAATTAGATAAAACATTCCTTCAATTTACTTTTGAAGGAACACCCACCATGGCGGCTATTGCTACCGTAAGTCAAATGCAGACCAAGGTTATGGAATATGAAGCTGTGGCTTTGGATTCACTCTTCGCTGTTGCTGAAGGGGTTCAGATCAAGTTCGATAATGTTGTACCTATGGTGCGAGCTGAGTCGAATACACTGGTTGCAGGTCAGGAGTATAACGCTGATTTATTTATCGCGGCCGCTTCGTATGTTCCGGCAGAGATGTTTTTCAATGACAAACCTTTAGTTGTTGCAAAGATGCTGTTACCGGCATCAATATGGGAAAAATTAAATTTAGAACGTCTGGAGGAGCTTATGATAAGAATGGACTTGCTGATGCATCATACCATGTAAAAATTAATATAAAAGGTAAGCCATACGAAGAAGTAGTGCGCTACAAAGTGGCAAAGCCAGTGGCAAAGTTCGAATCGGAAAGCGCGAGTACCTTGTATTTAGAGTGTGGAAATGAAATGACCGTGAGTGTTCAGGGTTTAGCTGAGTCATCGGGTATTTCGCTAAGTGTTTCCGGAGATCAAGGTAAAGTTATACAACAGGGTCCAGGTAAGTTTGTCTTAATACCTAGCCGACCACAAATGGATGTTCGGGTATCGGTTAATGGGTCACAAATCGAGGTTAAGCAATTTAAGGCCAAGCCGGTTCCTAGCCCGGTTGCTAAGTTGCAAGTAGGTAATGGCGAATATGATGTAAAAAGGGGTATCCCTCCAGGAACTTCTATTGTACGCTTAATCCCTGATATTTCGGACGATACATTTAAACGCCAGAATGCAAAAGATGCAGCTTACCGCGTGACACAGATGACACTTCAAATTACAGGCAAGACGCCTATTACGTTAAGTTCTGGAACCATAGAATTGAATAAGTATGGATTAAGACCTGGCGATAGTTTTTCAGTTTTCAATGTACAGGTTGTGCGCTCTACCTGGGATCCAGGAGATGCGGATAACAAGCCTGTTAATGCTAAGTTAGACGGCTCGTTTATTATGGGTAAATAATAAAACAAAAATGAAATTAGTAAGTATAGCTCTTCTGTCTTTTGGTTTGGTTGGTGTTGCGGTAGCTCAACAGGATACGGTATATAATCCGAATTCAACGGAGCGGATTCCTTATTATGAGCAACTCTATCGCTTTAGAGTGGAAAGAATTGTTGATTTGAAGGAGAAGCAAAATGCTGGATTTAAATCAGCTCAATCCGATTTAGCAGCATTCTTGCTCAAGAGTATCCAGAATGGAACGCTGACAGCTTATGACGACTCTGTTAAAAACGTTAAAACCGCGGCCGAGATTCTTGTGAGTAACCAGGCAATTGTTGAGCCTGCCTATGATGCAAAGAAATCATATTTCTCAAGCGAAACGGCTAGCTACAATGGGAAAAACTATCAGTCTACCCGTAATGACAATAAGGGTAATCTCCCACAGATAATCAATGGTGGGAGCTAGCGGCTAGCCAAACAGAATACTTTACTAAAGATCAAATAGTAGCTATTACCATAATTGAAGATGTAATTTTCGACAAGCGGAGATCTCGTTTGTATTACGATATTCAATCTATTGGATTACAAGCTCAGAAGTCTGGCTCAACGGACATCAACCCAATTGCTTTCGTTCAGTACAAGGAGTTTTACAATTTGGTAGAGAAAACATCTCATAGTAAAGATTGGAAAGAACGTGAGAAAGTGCTTTGGAGAAATCGTTATAACCCGGCTGAAAACAGAACGTTCACCGATGCTTTTAAATTAAGATTATTCCATGGTGTAATCGAAAAAGTTGAAAATCCGGATGACCGTAGTATTCGTCAGATTTACGAATCGAATGGTCGTAGTTACGGAGAATCTGTATTTGCCCGTTGGGAAGAGGAGATGCGAATGATGGAGAAGGAGCATAATCTTTGGGAGTATTAATAGAGTATAAAATTTTTTAAGAGCCCCGAATAGGGGCTTTTTTATTGTTCAACCAGCGTAAATGATTAGAGAAGGAAAATGGGAAGACCTCCCAAGAGTTTTGGAGCTTATCAAGGAGTTAGCAGAGTATGAACACGCTCCAGATGAGGTTACCAACACCGTGGCGATGATGGAAAAAGATGGCTTTGGGCCTATTCCTGCCTACGGTTTTTTAGTGGCTGAAGCGGACGATACAATTGTTGGTCTAGCCCTATATTATTACCGATACTCTACCTGGAAGGGGAAGCGGCTTTATCTTGAAGATATTATTGTAACAGAGGCTTTTCGGGGTAAGGGTATTGGTAAGCAATTATTTGAAATTGTTTTGAAGAAAACATTGTCAGATAAGTGTACGGGAATGATGTGGCAGGTGTTGGATTGGAATAAGCCAGCGATTGACTTTTATAAAAAATATCAGACTAATCTCGATTCCGAATGGATTAACTGTAATCTTGAGTCAAGCAAGATTAAGGAAATTCTGAATTTGAAGTAGCAGTCGCAACTTCCTCGACTTAAATTTCGTCAAGTAGTGTATTGAAGGCAACATGTTGATCCTTAAACCGAGCCCGGTGCACTTCTACTAAAGCCGGGGCAAATTCATTTAGATACCGTAACACTTCTTCTATGCTGCTTGAGAAGCACTGTATACTGTACGAGACGGAGGTTTCGTCATCGTGAGTTAATACCTTATACATTTTGTAATCAGAAAACATACCGGTTTTAAGAACTTCAGGAAGATAATTTTCCTTCATCCAGGCGATCCATTCTTCTTCTATGCCTTTATCAATTCCGAATGTAATATTGTAGAGCAGCATAACAATTAGGTTATTTGCCTGAGACGTAGTCCTGCAAGTACTTGAATTCTTTGGTTAACTCTCCATCCACACAGACAGTGCCTCGTTTTATAATCCCACCCGTGTCTTTTGTTAGTAATGGCTTCAAAATCCGATCAATTAAATCTCTGCCGAATTCTTCTGAAGCGCTTCGGGGTAATTCGCAAGGGAGATTATCGACTGCCATGGTGGTAATATAATTTTCATGACTAAATGGAGGTGATATTTCATCCGCTATCGGATTATAATCATAGACAGGATCTGTAATCGTGCTTGACCGTTTGGTGCTAGGTATAGACCCATTGATGTCGCAAGTGATATCGGCTATAACTTTTAATTTAAATTGAGGGTTAAGCATGTCTTCGCGGGTAAATAAAACGGGCGCAGCTGGTTCCAGTAAGCTCCCCTAATAATAGTTGGGCCACCTGAGTATAGCGCGTAAAGGATGAAGAATATTTTTTAGGATG
The DNA here is from genome assembly GCA_016709845.1 of Flammeovirgaceae bacterium. Taxonomy (GTDB): domain Bacteria; phylum Bacteroidota; class Bacteroidia; order Cytophagales; family Cyclobacteriaceae; genus ELB16-189. The sequence continues at coordinate 163,765 of JADJMA010000008.1, forward strand.
TTGATGAAATTCTTCTCTATTAAAATGGCCGCCATTTTTACTTTCGTGGTAATCGGCACTGCTTAATTGTGTATAAACCGGCTCATCATATATTTTGTTTAAAAAATCAATTGCACTCACCTTACGTATACCAGCTGTATCCAGCGTTTCCATAGCACCTTTTCCTACCCGCCCGGCTCCTGTTAAAATGATCTTTATAGGCGGTAAGTTTACTTTTCGCAGTTCGAGTTTTAGGTCGTTTATATCAAAGCAATCATAAGCTCTTCGTAAAGTAAAGAGATTGTAACGTTTCCCATAGGTTAGCAAGCCATTGTAAGCCCCTACAATCCCCGCGTATCTTCCAAAAGCAACAAGGCGATTTCCCTGCGTGTCCTTTAGCCCTTCATAATCAATCAGGCGAATATTCTTTTCAAGAATAGTTCGAAGTAATTTTCTATTGTAAGGTTGTTTTTTTGATTGTGTGGGAAAAGAATAAATAAGTCTTATTAGGGATAAGATGGTCCATTGGCACTTCTTTTATGCCCATTAAAATATCGCAATCGCTAATATCTTTTACTATTTCAATGTCAAGTGCCCGATACTCATCATCAGAAAAGCATCTGGTCGCGCTTTCCTGGCATACAACATTGATATTTGGGAAGCGCTGCTTGATTTCTTCTACCTGAGCAGGACTAAAGGGAACACGTTTATCTGGTGGCACTTTACCTTCGCGAATTAATCCTAGTTTAAGAGTATGCATATAACCTGGTCTTTAAGTCTCGAAGATAACGAGGTTTTACCTTTTATCGAACAACTTTTCAATGGAGTGTTTTAACTTTGGGAAATGACGGAGTATGCATGGTTAATACTTGCCTGGGGTGTATATTTTTTGACACATAGCATTTTAGCGTCTAATCCTGTAAAGAGTTTCTTTAGAGAACTACTTGGAAAGAGCTTCCGCTTATACAGAATACTTTACTCTATACTTGCTACGGTCGGTTTATTGGCATTGCTATTATTTAATGCCACACTACCAAATGATTTTCTTTTACAATCGGTTGGTATAATTCGATACTCAAGCTTAATGTTGGCAACCTTCGGGGTGATTATAATGAGCCAAACATTTAAAGAATATAGTGCTATGGCCTTTCTGGGATTGACCGCAGAGTCTAAAAAATTCATCCGATCCGGTATTCTAACTAAAGTACGCCACCCCCTCTATAGCGGAACAATACTTATTGTTGTAGGATTTTTCCTTTTTACGCCAACTCTGGCAACGCTACTATCCGTACTTTGTATTTTGATTTATTTACCGATTGGCATTTATCTTGAAGAGAAAAAACTGCTTCTGGAGTTCGGAGATTTATATGCCCAATATCAAAAGGAAGTACCTGCTCTTTTTCCTGACTTTCGAAAAATATTTTAGCTATCAAGAAGGCCTCCGAGTAAGGAACTGGATTCTTTTCGTGAGTTTCTTCCATAAGGCGCCAGAGCTTGAACTAATTTACGAATAGGCATGGATTGTAGCCACACTTTACCACTACCTTTGAGGGTAGCAAGAAAAATGCCCTCACCACCAAAAACCATAGACTTTAAACTCCCCGAAGTTTCAACATCAAAATCAATATTCGATTCGAAGGCCACTACGCAACCTGTATCTACTCGAAGTGTTTCATTTTTAAGCGTTCGCTCGATTACCGTGCCCCCGGCATGTACAAAAGCCTTTCCATCACCATGTAACTTTTGAAGTATAAATCCTTCGCCACCCACCAAGCCACTGCCAATTTTACGGTTGAATACGATGGATAACTTGGTGCCGTATGCAGCACATAAAAAGCCATCTTTTTGAACAATCAATTCATGATTGGGACTGGTGGCCAGATTCACAGGAATGATTGTGCCCGGATAAGGGGCCGAGAAACCCACTTTGTATTTTCTATTGCCTCGATTAGTGAAGTGTGTCATGAAAAGAGATTCTCCCGTTAGCAGTCGGCTTCCAGCCGAAAGCAATTTGTCAAACATGCCTTGACTCGGATTGGATCCATCACCCATTTTTGTTTCAAACTGAATTCCCTCCTCCATAAAGAGCATCGCGCCAGCCTCAGCGATTACAGTTTCCATAGGGTCTAATTCGACCTCTACAATTTGAATGCTTTCACCTTTAATTTGGTAATCGATAACGTGCGAATTGGCCATACTCAATATTATTTTATAAACTTAAAACGAGATTTTCACCTCAAAGTTTTTTTTTATCGAACTGAATTTTCCAGAAAAATTATTGTTTGGCTCAACCCCGTTGATTAAGGGTTTAACTTTTTCTTTTTTCTCTTTTCTTTTTTCTCTTTTTTGATCTCTTCGTAATCATCGCGCTCTGCCAATTTTTTATCGTCAACGTTCTTATCTAAAAAGTCATTTAACTTTTCGATGGCGAGGTTGGATTTCAGCTCACCAAATTGATCAATAGAAATTTCGAAACCACTCAAGTCTTTATGTACCCGGGGCTTGCCTTGTTTTTTGCTTGGTTTATCATTCTTCGCCATAGATCAAGCTGTTTTTATAGTATGTAAGGCATGGTTAATACGGGTTGCCACTTCCTCCTTTCCTAAAATTTCTATGGTCACCATCAGGTCGGGGCCTGAGGCATTACCGGTAATGGCAACACGAAGAGCTTGAAGAATTTTGCCAATTCCTATTCCCAATTGTGTGGTTACACTTTCTAATACGGTCTTTGCCGAATCGGCCGTCAGTAAAGCGACTTTGCTAATCTCCTGACTATACATCGTCAATACTTTTATAGCATCCTCATTCCATTTTTTAGCGATCACCTGTTCATCATACGAAGTAGGCGCATGAAAGAAAAACTTTCCGTGTTGCCAAAAATCTTGTTTAAACGTTACTCGCTCTTTCATGATGGAGCAAATTTTTAATGCTTTTTCCCTTGAGCATATAATATTTTCCGGGCTAAGGGAGTCAAACAAATACACGGTAAGTGCCTCATCGGTTTTTGCCTTTAGGTATTGCTGGTTGAACCACTGGGCTTTTTGGATATCGAATTTTGCGCCTGCTTTTCCGATTCGCTCAAGCGAAAATGCTTCTGCCAATTCATCCATTGAAAATATTTCCTGCGTAGTGCCAGGATTCCAGCCCAGAAATGCCAGAAAATTAATGAGGGCCTCTGGTAAATAGCCAGCTTCGCGAAAGCCTTTTGCTAACTCATTGTTTTTTGGATCAGTCCAGGTTAACGGAAAAATTGGAAATCCCATTTGATCTGCATCACGCTTGCTTAGTTTTCCATTGCCATCGGGTTTTAGAAGAAGCGGTAGATGTGCAAACTTCGGCATGTCATTTTCCCAACCAAAAAACCGATAAAGCAAAACATGCAGAGGCGCAGAGGGCAACCACTCCTCCCCACGAATGACATGCGAAATTTTCATCAAATAATCATCCACTACGTTAGCCAGGTGATAGGTGGGCATTCCGTCAGATTTCATGAGCACCTTGTCATCAATCTGAGAAGAATGTACCGTTACCTCACCGCGAATCAAATCATGTAAGCGAACTTCTTCATCATCGGGTACTTTTAGTCGAACAACATAAGCAACTCCAGTCTCCAGGTTTTTTTTTGTATCGGCATCCGAAAGAGTTAATGAGTTATTCATAATCATTCGTGTGCCAGCGCTGTATTGTTGATTCGATGAGCCGGCTGTCTTTAAGCGATTGCGCATTGCTTCCAGTTCTTCTTCCGTATCAAAAGCATAGTAGGCATGTCCACTATCCAGTAGTTTTTGAGCATGCTGATTGTAGATCGATTTTCTTTCTGATTGTCGATACGGAGCATGGGGGCCACCCACGGTAACACCTTCATCTATTTTGATTCCGACCCAAGCGAGCGATTGCGTGATATACTCTTCCGGGCCAGGCACATGCCGCGTTTGATCGGTATCTTCAATTCGCAAGATCATTGTACCTTTGAGCTGTTTTGCCAATAGATAATTATACAGGGCTGTGCGCACACCACCAATGTGCAAAGCACCGGTTGGACTAGGAGCAAAACGGACGCGAACTTCTTTCATTTTAAATAGTAAAACAGGAGATCAAAGGTATGAAATTCAAAGCTAGTCCTTAACCCACCGGGGTTTTGAACTAAATAGCTTTAACTTAAAGAAGTGTAAGAAATATTAGCTTGTTACTTTACCGCAATACAGGATATTTCGACATTAACATCTTTTGGCAAGCGGCTTACTTCAACTGTTTCGCGGGCTGGGGGGTTAGTGGCAAACTTTTTTCCGTACGCTTCATTTACTACCGGAAACTGACCCATATCTTTCAAGAATATGGAGCACTTTACCACATGAGTAAAATCCATGCCTGCTGCGGTGAGAATTTCGCCCAAGTTTTTGAGAACCAGATTGGTTTCTTCGGTAATATTTTCGGTAAGGATTTTTCCGGTGGCTTTATCGATGGCAATCTGACCAGACACAAAGAGCATGGAACCGGTTTTGATAGCCTGGCTATAGGGACCAATAGGCTCAGGCGCGTTGGCGGAATAAATTACTTCTTTTGACATAAGCGGGGTGTGTTACTTTTGATCAAATATCGAAAATCAAAAGACCCCATACAATCAAAAGGCAAATGAAAATACTGGTTATTGGTGATGCGCAGAATAATGGGGAGTGTCAGCAAAAATTTGGGCTACATCATAACTGGCTTTATGCCTCTTCGCAATCCTTGTCACCAGATTTGTTAACAGAAGTAGAAGTCGTGTTCGATTTTAATCCTAATAAAAAAGCGGTCTTAAATTATCATAAAGATCAACCGGGCCTTATTGTTTTTCTGAATACGGCCTTAACAACATTGGCGGAATTATTTGATGGTTACGGAAAGGAGGATTCGCTCTTTTTTGGTTTTTGTGGACTTCCATCTTTTTTGAATCGTGACATTATGGAGGTTAGTATTGTTCACGCGGATGATTTAATTGCGCTTGAAGCAATTTGTTTGAAACTAAACACAAAATTCGAGTGTGTAGCTGATCAAGTGGGGCTGGTTACACCGCGTATTATTTGCATGATCATAAACGAAGCATATTTTACTCTAGAAGAAGGAATTGCCACACAATCCGATATCGATCTGGCCATGAAATTAGGAACCAATTATCCTTACGGACCTTTTGAATGGGCCAAACGAATTGGAATCTTAAATGTATATAAAGTATTGAAGGCAATGTATACATCTACTCGAGACGAAAGATATCTTATTAGTTCGTTGCTGAAGAGAGAGGCAGGATAGTAATCAAGTTATTCTTTAAAATCGAATGGACATGGTGAAAACCCCGCGCCCCAGAGGGGGGGGGGGAAGGTTTCGCGGGGGGTGGGGTTTTTTGGGGGGGGGGGGGGCGGGGGGCCAGGGGGGGGGGGGGGGGGCCCCCCCCCCCACAAAACCCCCCTGCCCCCAAACAAAAGAAAGGGGGGGGGTGGTTTTTTTATTAAAAAAAAAATTTGTTTTCCCCCCGGCCCCGGGGGGGGGGGGGGGGGGGTTTTCCCCCCCCCCTTTTCCCCCCCCCCCGGGGGGCCTCCTCTTTCTCCCCCCGGGGGGAAAAAATTAAAGGGGGGGGGAGAGGGGGGGGGGGAAAAACGCCTCCTTGGGGGGGGGTTATTTTTGGGGGGGGGGGGCCCGGGGGGGGGGGGGGTGGGTGGGGGGGGGGGGGGGGGGAGTGGGTTTGGGCCCCCCCCCCGGGGCCCCCGGCCCGGGGTAAAGGGGGGGGCCCGAAAAAAAAAAAGTGCGTTTCCCCTACAAAAAAAATACGCGTGCCCCCGGCCCCGGGGGGGGGGGGGGGGGGGGGGGGGTTATTCTTGTTTCGGGGGGCCGGACCCCCCCCCCCCGGGGGGGGAAAACACCCCCTTTTTGGGAAGAAAAAACCCCGGGGTTTCTTTTTTGTCCCCGCCCCCCCCCCGGCCGGACCCCCTCTCGGGGCCCCCGCCCCCCGGGGCCCAAGGGGCGGTTTTTTTTTTCTTTTTTTTCCCCGCTTCCCCGGGGGGGCGGTAAGTTGTCCCCCAGGGGCCGGGCCCCCCAAAACCCCAAGTGTTTTTTTTCGGGGGTTCCCGGGGGGGCGGGGGGGTGGGGGGGGGGGGGGGGGGGTTGCGGGCCCCGCGGGGGGGGTAAGGGACCAGTTTTAAAAAAACTTTTTTTTTTTTTTTTTTTTTTTTTTTTTTAGATCGTGATGGGGGGCCGTAGTTGATTTTGACTGGTTTGTGCTAGCTATGGGTCTTTATATCCTTTGGAAAAAAATAGTATTTTAGTTTAACAATAAGAATAGTAACAGATACAAGCGTCATCTGTGTATTTTTGTAATTAATTATTTATTCTACACTACTTATGATTGAATTACTTCGCCACCCCTGGCCCTGGTATGTTGCCGGAATTATTATTGGGTTGACAGTACCTGCTTTGTTATTGTTAGGGAACAAGCAACTGGGCATCTCTTCTTCATTGCGCCACCTGTGTGCGGTTTGCCTACCTGCCAACATTGCTTATTTTAAGTATGATTGGAGGAAGGAAATCTGGAATTTATTTTTTGTTTTCGGAATTTTGCTTGGAGGAATGATAGCCACTCAATTTCTTAATAATCCGGAAGGGGTAGTAATTTCCGAAAATACGATTCGTGATTTACAAGCATTACATGTTGAAGTTGATCATAATCTTATGCCTGCCTCTATTTTTAGTTTTGAAAACCTGTTTACTCTTAGGGGCCTCATCTTTTTTGTTGTTGGTGGTTTTATGGTTGGCTTTGGCACCCGCTATGCAGATGGTTGCACCAGTGGTCACACCATTATGGGTCTTGCCAATCTTCAATGGGCCTCGTTAGTAGCCAGTTGTTTTTTTATGCTCGGTGGTTTCTTAATGACGCACGCCATTTTTCCGTGGTTAATGAGTTTATAACTTTTAAAGAGAGAGCTTATGGAAAAAACTAAAGATAAATTTGTGGATGCATCTGCCATAATCCATCCCACGCAAAGTAAAGCGCCAGAAGATCAACGAACAGAGGTGACACTTTTTTCAAATCTTAAATATCTTGTAATCGGGATGATGTTCGGGATTGTTTTTGTGAAAGCGGAAATTATCTCCTGGTATCGCATTCAGGAAATGTTCAGGCTACAATCTTTTTATATGTATGGAGTAATAGGAACAGCAGTTATTGTGGGAATAATCTCAGTTTGGATGATTAAGCGCTTCCGAATAAAAACAATTCGGGGTGAGCGCGTTGTTTTTATTGGTAAACAATTTCAATGGGGCAATGTAATGGGAGGAACTATTTTTGGATTGGGGTGGGCAATTACCGGTGCATGCCCCGGACCACTCTTTGCCCAAATAGGTAGCGGATTTTTTGTAGTACTTGTTACGTTGCTAAGTGCCGTAGCTGGTGCCTGGGTTTATGGATTATTGCAAAAGCGCTTGCCACACTAATTTTGTTAAGACTCGCAGGTGTAGGATAACACTGCGTACTTAAGTTATATGGAAACCAACTCAAAACACAATAGAACACAGAATCGTTTAATTGGAGGAATTCTGATTATTATGGGGATTGTTTTAGTATCAACCTTGATTCTTGGCCCCACCCAAATTACAACCTGGTTTACATCATCAAAAGATGTGTCAATTAGCCCGAAAGCACTTGAAGAATTATGGAAACCACCAACCTTAAGCCAGCTTCCAGCTGGAGAAGCGGGTAAACTAATTACCTATGGTCGCGAGCTGATAGTTAATACTTCCGCCTACTTGGGTCCTAAGGGCTCTGTCCAGCATATCAGTAATGGAATGAATTGTCAGAATTGTCATCTTGATGCGGGCACGAAGCCATTCGGAAATAATTATAGCGCAGTGACTTCTACCTATCCTAAATATCGGGCAAGATCTGGCGTTCAGGAAACTATTGAGAAGCGAGTGAACGATTGTTTTGAGCGAAGTTTGAATGGTAAAGCTTTAGACGAAGAAAGTTATGAGATGAAGGCCATTGTTGCTTATGTAAAATGGTTGGGGAGTAATGTGCCGAGAGGAACTTCCCCGCAGGGTGCTGGGCTTGTAGAAATTCCATTTCTCGATCGTGAGGCAAGTAGCAAAAATGGGGAATTAGTATATGAGGAAAAATGTGCCGTATGCCATGGGAAGAATGGTGAGGGCATTATGTTAGCAGACAGCACGGCTTATCAATATCCACCCGTGTGGGGTAACAACAGCTATAATGTAGGCGCAGGGCTCTATCGTTTGTCGCGATTTGCCGGCTACGTAAAAGCCAACATGCCGTTTGGTGCTACATACAACCGACCTCAAATAACCGATGAAGAAGCCTGGGATGTGGCCGCCTATGTTAATTCATTACCAAGACCGCAAAAAGATTTACATTCAGATTGGCCTGATATTTCTAAAAAACCAATTGATCATCCTTTTGGTCCCTACACAGATGATTTTGATGAAACACAGCATAAGCTTGGCCCATTTAAGCCGATCGAAAAAAAACAAAAGTTGAGCGCAAAAAGTAAATGGCAATAGGGCTGTATACTTAAGTTCATTAAAATGGTTTCTTCTGCGATAACTTGTCAAATAATTTTGATAGAGCTTTCTTCGTGCATTTAATTGAAAAGCACTTATTTGTACTGCTAGGGTCAACTTTTTGCTCAGGCACAAACTGTAAAAAAGCTAGATCCTCAGAGTTTTGAAAAAAAATACCTCAAGCTGAATAACTCAGTGATTGTAAATGTGCGCACGCAGAGTGAGTACAATCAAGGCCACTTGCACAATGCTATTTTGATTGATTACAACAGTAGCGATTTCAAATCTCGTTTAAGTAAACTAGACAAAACAAAAGCGGTATTTGTATATTGTGCTGCGGGCAGTCGTAGCCATGCAGCGGTAAATGTCCTTGCGGGGATGGGCTTTAATGAAATTTATGATTTGCAAGGAGGATTATCAGCCTGGCAACAGGCAAAAAAACCTATAACAAAATGAGTAAGCTGTTCATGATATTATCTGCAGCAATGTTTTCATCATTTTTTGCCAACGCCCAGGTAATTAGTTCAGCTTACAATCTGACCCTAAAAACTTTATTATCTCACACGGTGCCCGAAGTCCCGGTAGTGCAGTCAAAAGAATTGAAAGGAGTTTTGTTACTCGATGCGCGTGAATCCAAAGAGTATACCGTTAGTCATATAGCGGGTGCAAAATTTGTTGGTTATGATCAGTTCAATATGAATGAATTAACGGCTATCGAACCAAACCAAAAAATTGTGGTTTATTGTTCGGTAGGGTATCGCAGCGAAAAAGTTGCCGAGAAAATAATAGCCGCTGGATTTAAAGATGTATCTAATTTATATGGTGGAATTTTTGAGTGGATAAATCAAGATAACCCGGTAGTAGATAGCCTGGGAAGGGCTACAACAAATATCCATGCCTATAGTAAAACCTGGGGCGTGTGGTTGACTAAAGGAAATAAAGTATACGATTCAAGAATAGATTAACATGATGGAGCATTACTGGAAGGTGATTATTGATTCCTATACCGGCTATTGGAACTACCTGGTAAATGAAATAGCCTACCCGGGTTGGCACAATTACTTCTGGTGGCTAGTTGGGCTTTCGGTTGCAGTTTGGCTTTTGGAAATAATCGTTCCCTGGCGGAAGGGACAATCTATCTTTCGTAAAGATTTTTGGCTTGACGCCTTTTATATGTTTTTCAATTTCTTTTTGTTTTCGGTGATTGGTTACAATGCGATATCAAATGTTGCAGTTTCTGCCTTTAACGATTTTCTAGCTTTGTTTGGAATTGAGAATTTGGTTGCCATCCAAATTCAAAGTTGGCCCGGCTGGGCAAAGCTTTTGCTCATGTTTGTACTCGCTGATTTCATTCAATGGAATGTGCATAGATTGTTGCATCGCATTCCCTGGATGTGGGAATTTCATAAAGTACACCACTCGGTGGAAGAAATGGGTTTTGCTGCTCACCTGCGGTTCCACTGGATGGAAACGATTATTTATAAATCAATTCAGTACATTCCATTGGCGATGATTGGTTTTGGGTTGCAGGATTTTTTTATTGTGCACATTATATCCGTAGCTATTGGACACTTGAATCACTCTAATCTTTACATCACCTATGGGCCATTAAAATATTTTCTAAACAATCCGGCTATGCATATCTGGCATCATGCCAAAGTGCTCCCCAATAAGTATGGAGTAAATTATGGTATCAGCCTTAGTCTGTGGGATTATCTTTTTAAAACTGCCTATATTCCTAAAAACGGAAGAGATGAGGCACTCGGGTTTGCTGGTGATGATCAATTTCCTAAGACTTTTTTAAAGCAAGTTATTTATCCATTTAAGAAATAATTCATGGACAATCATAAAAAAACATGTAGCTGCTCTTCTTGTATCGATAAAGCAATCACCAGGCAAGAGCTGGACTTGCACATTTCTGTTTCGGAGAATAGCCGCAGAGAGTTTTTAAAGAAGGCTACCGGTATGGGTATGGTATTGGGCGCAGGAGCAGGATTAATTTCTCCACTCGCGGCCTCAGCATTTAATAATGAAGATTCGCTTGGCTTAAGCAAAGAAATGGCCAAGTCTAGCGCAGTAAAATCTGGAAAGGCAAATCGGATTACCTTATTACAAACAGCCGATATCCATTCACAATTATTAACCCACGATGAATTTTTTATTGAGCAAGGCAAACCGGTTTATAAAAAGCGGGGCGGCTATGCTACCTTAAAAACCATGATTAACGAATTGAGAAATGAAAATCCGACCAATACGCTCGTGCTTGATGGTGGCGATTGTTTTCAAGGTGGTGGAGTAGCCGCACTGACTGAAGGAAAAGCGATTGTTCCATTGATGAATAACATTGGTTATGATTTAATGCTACCGGGGAATTGGGAAGTGGTATATGGTAAGGAGATCATGATGCAGGATATGTTTGCCTACAACGGCCCCAAAGTTTGCGCAAACATGTTTCATAAAACAAATGATGGAGTAATTGGAGATCTTATTTTTCCACCTTATTATATTAAATATATAGCAGGAATTAAAATAGGATTTATCGGGTACAACGATCCGCTCACGCCCAAGCGGCAGTCGCCCGCCTATAGCGATGGCATTGAGTTTACACTGCCCGAGTTGAATATTACCAAATACATAAAGTTGTTACGCGAGTATGAGCAGTGTGCCATGGTATTTCTGGTTACGCATATGGGTTTGGCACAACAAGTAGGGTTAGCCAATAGCGACTTAGCATTGGGAGTTGATTATATTCTTGGGGCTGACACGCACGAACGGGTACGCACGCCCATTGAAGGAAAAAATGCAAAAGTGACTGAGCCGGGTGCTTTCGGTTCGTTTCTAGCTAAGTTAGATATTGTTGTAGAGGATGGTGTGGTTAAAGATCAGTCGTATCAGCTGCTTGATGTAGATCCGGATCGGTACAAAGAAGATGATGAGATGAAGTCGTTGGTAGCCAAAGCCCTCGAACCATTCCGTAAAGATTTGGATCGTGTTATTGGTAAAACAAAAACTCCGTTGGTGCGCTATTACGTGATCGAAACACCTATGGATAATTTTATTACCGATGCGATCATGTGGAAGTTTAAACCAGACATAGCCTTGAGCAACGGCTTTCGGTTTTGTCCACCCTTAGTGCCGGATCCAAAAACCGGAGTAGCAGATATTACAATGGATTTTTTATGGAGCATGTTGCCGGTGGATAGCGAAGCTAAACGGGGTGTGATAACCGGCCAGCAACTTTGGGATTGGATGGAACGTGAATTACAAAATGCTTTTGCCAAAGATCCAGCCAAACGATTTGGTGGTTGGGTAGTTCGCTTTAGCGGGATGGAGATAAACTTTACCATTGGCAAGGAGCTGGGAGAGCGGGTAAACTTTATTAAGGTTAAAGGGAAACCGGTCGACCTCAAAAAGAATTATACGTTTATTGCCTGCGAACGAGAAGGCGACCCGGACACTACGATTTGCCGGGTGAATGGAGTTGCCCAACCTACTCGATTGGGCTTTACACTCCATAAAGTTGTTGAAGAATACCTGGCAGCTGTATCTCCCATAGCTCCAAAACTGGAAGGTCGCGCAACCGCAACGGATGCGCCCAATACATTACTTACTCAGTTAATGGGCGTTGGGTATGAATTCAGGTAGTAAGATGCTTAATGGGCTATTCCTTAACAGGAATAGGTGTACCCAATAATTGTTCGTCTATTACTTTCTTAAACATGCTTTTAGAAAGTGCTCCTGGCTGCATCATGGGCTTACCTTCCATGGGGATGAAGAGAAAAGTAGGGATACTCCGGATGCCAAATGCTGCGGCAAGCTCTTGTTCTTTTTCCGTATCCACTTTATAGATAATCAACTTGTCTTCATATTCTTTGGCAAGTTCTTCTAAAATAGGAGCCACCATTTTGCAGGGACCACACCAATCTGCATAGAAATCTATGATAGCTGGCAAGGAGCCTTGGTAGTTCCATTCGGTCTGTGTTGTATAATCTAATACCTCTTTTTTGAAGCCTTCTGTAGTAAGTATTTGCGTTGTCATGAGTTCATTGTTTTACCCAAAGGTAATACAGTCTGATTTATTCAATGGTGACATTCGTTACATTGATAGCCTAAACAAACCTTCTATAATAAGGATTATTTGAGAAGGGCCAAAACAGTCGGTTTCCGACAAAATAACTTGTCTATATGTGACAAAAATCACTTATACACCTTGCGGAGTTGGTTATCTTTGTCATAAAATTGGGTGGATCCCGAACAGGTTCTAATTCAAAGGAATAATGTAATACGCTAAACCATAATCTTATGTTTTTTCAACACGTGTACGACAAAACTTTAGCTCAGGCAAGTTATTTTATCGGCTGTCAGAAGGCTGGTGTGGCCATTGTTATCGATGCTAAAAGAGATGTAGATACCTACCTCGAAATAGCGAAGCAGAACAATATGAAAATTACGCATATAACGGAAACTCATATTCACGCAGATTTTCTCACAGGCTCACGCGAACTCGCTAAACTAACGGGCGCTGAATTGTACTTGTCGGACGAAGGCGGAGAGGGTTGGCTTTACGAATTTCCTCATGTTGGATTAAAGGACGGTAGTGTGATAAAGGTGGGCAACCTTTCTCTAAAAGTATTGCATACTCAGGTCACACTCCAGAGAGCATTAGCTTTTTTGCTAACGGATCATCCGGCCAGCGATGAACCGGTTATGCTATTTACCGGAGATTTTGTTTTCGTTGGCGATGTGGGTCGCCCTGATTTATTGGAAAAGGCTGCTGGCTTTGTAGGAACCAAAGAGGCTGGCGCTAAGGAGATGTATAAGTCAATTGCTAAGTTCAATGCCTTGGCTGATTACATTCAGGTATGGCCTGGCCACGGTGCTGGCTCTGCCTGCGGTAAAGCATTAGGTGCAGTGCCTAGTACAACCGTGGGATATGAAAAGGTTCGCAATTGGGCATTTCAATATCCAAAAGATGAAAATGGTTTTGTGAAATATTTGTTGGAAGATCAGCCCGAGCCACCTAAATATTTTGCCATGATGAAGAAGTTAAACAAGGTTGATCGGCCTTTATTAACGGAAGTACCTAAGCTTAAGAAATTAAGTACGGAGGAATTTAAAACTGCCTACGACAAAGGGATAAAATTAATTGATGCGCGTAATAAAGTTGATTTTGCTAATGGATTCATTCCTGGCAGTATTAACATCCAAGGCAACAATGCGTTCGCAACCTGGGCCGGTTGGTTTTTAAAATACGATGAGCCGTTTATGTTGGTGGCCACGCAAGCACAACTGGATGATCTGACTCGGAAATTAATGCGAATTGGATTGGATAACGTTTATGGTTATATCGAAGATGTTTCTCCGTGGACTACCTTGGGAAACACACTCGAAAAAAGTAATGTTATCTCCTTTGAAGAATTCCAAAACCTGTACAAGAATAATAACATCCAGTTAGTGGATGTGCGGGGCGAATCTGAATTTAAGGCCGGGCATATAAAAGGGGCTGAGAATATTTTTGTAGGTACCCTTTCTGAAAATCTCAGTAAACTAAAGAAAGATAAGCTGATTGTCATTCAGTGCCAGTCTGGTGACAGAACTGCTATTGCATATTCTCTTTTAGCCAAACATGGATTTAAGAATGTAAAGAACTATTCCGGGGGGATGAATGAATGGGTCAATACAGGTAATCCGGTTGTCAGTGTAAACTAAAGGTTAACTCTTTTACCTAAATCAATTGTGCTTCTGTCAACTATTTTGTTGCGCACATATTTTAAAATTGAAATCGTATGAAGATTCTAAATGATTGGAAATTTCTGATAATGCTTTGCCTTACTTTGGGTCTGGCACCTTTTTTTCCAGAGCCTCATATTTGGGGAAAACTTAAATGGATTGCAGGTGGAGCGGTGGGCATGCAACCCATGGATTGGTTGGACACACTTTTTCATGGCCTACCTTGGTTGCTGCTATTAGGCTCCTTATTGGCAAGGGGTGCGGGGTATATGAAAATGATAAAGAATTAGAGATACACAAAATATTTTAGAGCATGACAATCGATACTATTAAAGCAACCTTATTTACTAACTGGCATCTGGCACGTAGCTTGAGACTTATTTTTGGAGTGTTTATTATGGTTCAGGCAATAGCAACCACTGATTTTCTGATCGGTATGATAGCAAGCTTATTTTTATTTCAAGCAATTACAAATACGGGTTGTTGCGGGGTTAGTAGTTGCGCAATACCAAATTCAACCGCAAAGGAAAAGATTTCTAATAGTGTGGTGGAGTACGAAGAAATTAAATCTGATAAGAGGAATTGATTAATTTAATTAAGCATAAAAAGACCCTGTATTTCACAGCGTCTTTTTTTATGTAAGTGATTACAGTTTTATTCCTAAGCTGAGTTCTTAGCTACCGCAGACGGGTCCGAAGTGGGTGACTCCGCTTGGAAACAAAATTCTTAAAGACTCGCAGTGTTGAATATTCGAAAAGATAAAATCTCCTACGAATATCTCAAGAACCAGAATTTATTCGTTTAATTTTTGTGCTATTTGTACAAAGGCAGCTTGCTGATTATCTAATTCTAACTGGCTAACAGAAGGTCTTAATTTCAATCGGGTAAAAACATGGATATCGAATCCATGATCTGAGCATCAATCTTGTTCCCATTAAAATCTCTCAATCCCTTGTAGATAAGTACTGTGCTTAATGAATTTGCTACTGGATCATTTTTTAGAATGAAACGTTTTTAAATAGGTGCCCTCGGGTAACTTAAATCCGTCCTCAAGCCCCTTCTGCACCTTTTTTATCAATTCATTCAATTCCTTCACTGTTTCCTGAGGTCTGAAGTGATACCAATATTTATCTTCCTCCTTTGTTTGGTCGGTTTCAATGTAAACAAGCATAGGACCAATAATACCGGCAATAGATTGTAGTTTCACTGACGGAACAACAATCGGATCAATCAAGAAGATATTCTTTGGGGTAATATGAGAATTAAAATAGCCCGATTGCACAAGCTCCAATAGCAATGTTGAACCGGTAGAGGAACCCACAAAACTAATTTTTTTGTAACCCAATTTTTCGAGCGCTTCGTATTCTAGCTTAATCGTCTCAAGCCAGTCTTTCCAACTTGAGGCTCTGAAAGCATCATAGGTTAATCCATGTCCGCCTAATAGAACTTGAGAAACCCGATAGTTTTCATTCTGCGACCACTCCTGAAACTCACTCCACTCAAATGTGGAAGAAGTGTAACCATGCGCAGCAATAATGATATGCTTATATAAATCTTGAAGGGTTGGGTTTGCATACTTTGCGGAAATTAAAAACTGCTCCGGGTTGTTGATGGAAGGATCAAAGATGACATTACCATCTAACATGTCATCTTCAATAGGAGGATACTTGTCGCATCCCAGCAAGAGGGCAACCAGTAAAAAGCCAATGCTTACCTTCGCATATTGCGTTTTCATAATCTACAGAGTTTAAAATAGTTTGTAGTAAATGATTAGATTATAAAAAAGAGGTTGCAACGTTCCTGGTGATTTTCCTTCCGACACTAAGTTTATGTTATAGCCTGTTCCAAGATTTACAATCAACGGCAGATTCATGAAATCGTAACTCAACCCTATTTCTGGCGACAATAAAAAAGCATTATGGGATAACTCCTTAAAGATGTCTTCTTCAAGATCAGCGTGAAAAAATCCAGTATTTAATTTAGTATAAAAACGAAATGATTTTTCGTTGTGGAAATACCATAAAGCTGAAACCAGATAGCTTTCTTGTTTTAGTGCATTAGAATTAAATGCTGTACCTAATCGAGAGGTGATAAAATCAAAACCGACATGAAACTGACCCGGTTTGAAATTGGTGAAAGTATACTGTGCGGAAATGCCGTTTTCCCAATACATGCCAGCCGTTTTTGTGTTCTGATGCCAATTTTCAGTTCTTGACTATAAAGATTGCTCGCTGCGAGGACTAGGATTAAAGACACTAATTTCATTATGGAAAATGGAATTTTATTTTGCGAGGACAGAATGAAATGGTCTATCAATATACAAAGTATTGACAAGTTAGTCTTAATGCTTATCTAAAATGAGTGAGAATTTACCATTAAGTTGTTGTTGGCGCATCAATCCTTTTAATGTTGGACAACAACAATCTGCTTGCTGTAACCTGAGAGTTTACTCTACTGTAACAGATTTTGCCAGATTACGGGGTTGATCAACATTGCACCCGCGCATTACCGCTATGTGGTACGATAAAAGTTGAAGCGGCACAACGGAAATTAAGGGTACAAGTGACTCGGTTACCGCGGGCACCTCAATCACAAATTCAGACATTTTAGGAATTAATGTATCACCTTCGGTTACAATAGAAATAACCCGTCCTTTGCGCGCTTTTACTTCTTGAATATTTGAAACAATTTTTTCGTACGAACTGTCTTTGGTGGCGATAAAGGCTACCGGCATGGCGGCATCGATTAATGCGATGGGGCCGTGCTTCATTTCAGCAGCGGGATATCCTTCCGCATGAATATAAGAGATCTCCTTTAGTTTTAGTGCTCCTTCTAATGCTACTGGAAAGTTATAACCTCTACCCAGGTAGAGAAAGTTACTGGAGTCCTTGAACTCAGCGGCTATCTTTTTTATTTGATCATTAAGGGTTAAGATTTTTTCTATTTTGGCTGGAAGATTCTCCATCTCTACTAACATTTCATTGAACTTCTGCTTAGTAATAGTCCCTTTCTTTTCGGCTACGATAAGCGCAATCATGTTGAGCACCGTTAATTGTGCTGTAAAGGCCTTGGTGCTCGCTACGCCAATTTCGGGTCCGGCATGCGTATAGGCACCCGCATGGGTTGCTCGTGGAATGGAAGAGCCAACTACATTACAAACACCAAAAATGATAGCACCTTTTGATTTAGCTTGCTCAATAGCCGCCAGCGTATCGGCTGTTTCACCTGATTGTGAGATGGCAATAACAACATCTCCTTCGCGCACGATTGGATTGCGGTAGCGAAATTCGGAGGCATACTCCACTTCAACAGGAATTCTACAAAACTCTTCGAAAAATATTCAGCCACTAAGCCCGCATGCCAGCTTGTTCCGCAAGCGATGATAATAATACGATCAGCCTGAACCAACTTGTTTAGGTATTCTCTGAGCCCACCTAATATTAATCGACCCGTTGCTGAATCTAAGCGCCCGCGCATGCAATCGCGAATAGAGCGGGGTTGCTCAAAGATCTCTTTCAGCATGAAGTGTTCAAAGCCTCCTTTTTCTATAGCCTCTAACTCCAGATCGATCGTTTGTACGTAGGGAGTTAAGGGCAGATTGGAAGTATCTTTGATAGTAAGTTTGCCATGATTAATGATAGCAATTTCCTGATCGTTCAGGTAAATAACTTCGTTGGTGTATTCTATAATGGGTGTGGCATCCGAGGCCATAAAAAATTCTCCACGACCCACCCCTAATACTAAAGGCTCCCCTTGCGGGCAGCAATTAATAAGTCTGGATCATTTAACGACATTACCACGATGGCGTACGCGCCCACCACTTTGGTTAGAGCGAGCCGTACCGCCTCGTCTAATGAACACTGCTCGTTCTCCTGAATGTCTTCAATAAAATGAATAAAAACCTCGGTATCGGTTTCACTTAGAAAGGTGTGTCCCTTTCGAAGCAATTCATGTTTTAGGGATGAGTAGTTTTCAATAATACCATTGTGAATGATAGCCAGATTTTTGGTGGCGGAATAATGAGGATGGGCATTTTCGTCATTGGGTTCACCATGAGTAGCCCAGCGGGTGTGGCCCATTCCAATATGACTATCCAGTTTTTCATCTTTGATAAATCGCTCAAGTTCCGAAACCTTACCCTTCTTTTTATAAATATTAAGCCCGCCATTTAATAGCGCAATGCCGGTACTATCATATCCCCGATACTCTAAGCGCTTTAACCCTTTAATAATTACTTCATGAGCTTGGCGATGGCCAACGTAGGCTACAATTCCGCACATAATTAGTTAATAGGTTAGG
The DNA here is from genome assembly GCA_016709845.1 of Flammeovirgaceae bacterium. Classification (GTDB taxonomy): domain Bacteria; phylum Bacteroidota; class Bacteroidia; order Cytophagales; family Cyclobacteriaceae; genus ELB16-189. Next base: position 182,317 of record JADJMA010000008.1, read on the forward strand.
GGTTTTCTGTCAGGGTTGACCGGGAATAATAAATTCTCAATTTGATATCGTCTTTTGAAAACCGGGTGCGACTTACAACTTGCCCATAGGTGGATCATTCGAAACGATGGACCAATACGGGTATCGTTTCTGACGTAAGTCAAAAAGTTGTTGAAAGAAGAATAATAGGGAATCCACTATACGAATTATTGAGGCTTGAATAAGTCATCGAAAATAAGGAGGTACCCTGATCATCTGAAGCAAATTGTTTACCAAGATCGGTAGCAATTAATTTACCTTTAAAGGAAATAAAGTCGAGGGTATCTTGCAGTGTATTTATCGTGTTATACCGGTTGTCCGGGCTCAACATGGCCATAGAGATTAATGACAGCGGTTTATAGTCAGAAGAGGGATCAACACCGCCCATAACAAGTTCGGCTGAGTTAATGACAATGTTGGGAATCGTATCGATATAATCGTAATATTTTGAAATATCCAGTTTGGTCACGAGCGAGGCGCCACACTGGACATACCGTGCACTGGCCGGAAAATAATCCGTAAAGAAAGAATTTAAACCAGCCAATTCAGTAGCAGTGGGATCAATCGCATTGAATAATCGCTGACCGAAAGCATTATCTAATTTGATCCGGGTAGATATCACCGGGTCGGTATCGGTATCTTCGAACTCAGTATTAAATGTTTGGCCATCAATGTTCGCTTCTGCCGTGCCAATGGAAGTAGGATCAATATCCACATTAGAATTAAAGAAATGGTCGTCATCAAATTCTAACTCTTCGGCAATTTCATGAACAGTATACTTTTGTACAGTTTGCCCTTGCGTTCCATAACTATAAAAATCATAGCGAAACTGTAATACAACGGAGTCAAACTCAGCATCTGCTTCTAATTTAATAGAAGTATCTACAGGTCGGAACTGTGAGTAAGCACCTGCACTCACCTTACCTAACTCCGGATCGGAATATTGCCCCACCAACATTCTGTTTAATCCGCCTGCTACATTGCTGGTACTCAGGGAGTCCATCCAAAGCACGCTACTGGTGATAGGGATCTCAGCATAGACGACCTTGAATCTTTTTTGATTGCTTTTGAATCCTAATGAATTCAGGTCCTCCTCGCACGAAAAAAATAAAACAATAAGCAGTAGGGGTAATAGGCTTTTAGCCCACCAACTCCGTATAAAGATTATAAAACGATTCTGTGTAGTTATCGTCTTTCTCGATGGTTTCAATTTTTGTCTCTTTAAGCTTCTTAACTAATCCTTCTAACTTTTTATTGTCTCCACCTGTAGAAACAACATCTGAGAATTGAGCGCCTAATTTAATAAATCCCTCGTAATCCGCAGTTTTTAAATGACCCAGCATCGTATCCTCAATATCCATCATACGCACCTTGCCCATTAAATCACCTTTAAATTTGTGACTGAAGCTATTGTTGTAAATGGTGAACACAGTTTTCGTGTTTTTGAACAACGGATCGTTCTTATACGTAGTTTTAAGATATAAGGGTATGAAGCTTGTAATCCAATCGTTACAATGAACAACATCGGGAGCCCAGCCTAGTTTACGAACTGTTTCGATAACGCCTTTACAGAAGAAAATGGCACGTTCGTCATTATCCTCGTAAAACTTATTTTCCTTGTCGTGAAACATAGATTTACGATGGAAATAATCCTCGTTATCAATGAAGTAAACTTGAAGTTTTGCGTTAGGGATCGAGGCAACTTTAATAATCAAAGGCTTCTCCTCATCACCCACCGCTATGTTTATGCCCGAAAGTCTAACTACTTCGTGTAAACGATTTTTTCGTTCGTTAATTAACCCAAACCTTGGCACCAAAATGCGAATCTCCATTCCTCGTTCTTGCATAGCCTGAGGAAGTTTTCTGACAAAGTCAGCGACCTCCGTGGTTTGCAGAAAAGGATTGATTTCGCTGGCGACATATAGGATACGGATTTTTGACATAATATGGATTTTTAATTCAAAATGAAAAACAGAACCACAAAAGTACGCAATTTTCGCCCCTTCTTCAACTTATCTTCGGATATAAGGCCTATATTTGCGACCCTTAAAAAAGGCCAAAAATGCGTGTTTTCAATGAAATAGAGCCTTTAAAGGCCTTTTTAAGGAAAGAAAAAATAGATTCCAATTCTGTTGGTTTTGTTCCTACCATGGGGGCCCTTCATCAAGGCCATCTTTCCCTTATAGAAGCTTCTCGAGTCGAAAATTCGATTACGGTTTGCAGCATTTTTGTAAATCCTACCCAGTTTAATAACCCGGCCGATTTGGCTAAATATCCCCGAACACTCGAGGCTGATAAAGTTTTATTGGAAAGAGCTAAGTGTGATATTTTGTTTTGCCCAGAGACTTCGCAGATGTATTCGTCTCAAAGCCAGGTTACCTTTGATTTTGGGAAACTTGATAAAATGATGGAGGGACATTACAGGCCCGGTCACTTTAGTGGTGTAGCTCTGGTGGTGTCTAAACTGCTCCATATTGTTTCTCCAGACAGGGCTTACTTTGGACAAAAGGATTATCAGCAGTTTAAGATAATTGAAAAACTGGTTGCCGATTTAAAGTTTGATGTTTCGCTTCGATGCATGCTTATCAAGCGTGAAACGGATGGGCTGGCCATGTCTTCACGCAATGCGCGTCTCTCCAATGAGCAACGAAGCAAGGCCATTGTTTTTTATCAATCTTTATTAGAGGCGAAGGCATTACTCCAGAAAGGAAATTCAGTGAAGCGAGTTTACGAATCAATCACTAAAAATTTTGAAAGGATAGGTGATGTTAAATTGGAATATTTTGAATTAGCCGACACAACAAACTTAACACCAACAGAAAACGTTTCTGATAACGCGATACTACTTATCGCTGGGTACGTTGGCGAAATTCGGTTAATCGATAATTTATTGATGAAGGATGCAGATTGAGGGTATGGTAATAATTATTTCAGATGCTTCGATGGAATTAGAAGAAGCCCGTAATTTTAAACCATCTTTGATTTTCGCTGATACGAAGAACAGATTGAATTAATTATTCCCAACACACCTTGAATTCGAAAATAAAATCCACACTTCAATATTTACTTCTTATTGCCATCACTACGGCTCTCCTTTGGCTTAGCTTAAGGGGGTTAAAAGTTGGTGATGGAGAGGATAAGAGTGAGTTTATTTGGAACGCGTGGCTGCGGTCTGATAAAGGATATTTAATGCTTATGGTGCTGGTTGCCATGATTAGTCATTTGCTTCGTGCCGTTCGATGGAAGATGCTCCTGGAACCTACGGGTCATTCGGTAACTCTCGCAAACAGTTTTCTCTCTCTTATGATTGGCTATCTCGTAAACCTGGCCGTGCCCCGGGGCGGAGAAGTTTCGCGGTGTTATAACTTGTATAAGTTGGAGAAAACTCCGGTTGAGGTTTCTTTTGGCACCGTGGTGGTTGAACGCTTAGTGGATTTAGTTTGTCTTGTACTCTTATCGGGATTTGTTTTGTTGTTGAATGGAAAAAACTCAAAGCGTTTATTGATACACTTAACTTCTCCTCCTCAGGCGGATCGTCTCTTTTTATTTGGGTTTTTATTGCGTTAGTATTTTTTGTTGGGTTAGGAGTAGGTGTTTACCTGTTGCGAAATAATCAAAAACTTCGAAAAATTTTAGTTGGCTTTAAAGAGGGGTTAATGGCGATATTCCGATTAAAGAATAAGTTCCTGTTTATTTTTTATTCTATTACCATCTGGGGGCTATATTTTCTGATGAGTTATTTTGTGGTAATCGCTTTTCCGGAAACTAGTGAACTTGGAATCAGTGCTGTACTTACGCTATTCGCCATTGGCGCTCTTGCCATGGCAGCTCCGCTACCCGGTGGCGCAGGTTCTTATCACACGTTGGTGCCGCTAGGGTTGGTGATGCTTTATAATTTACCAGAACCCGATGCGATTGCCTTTGTTTTTATTTTTCATGGCTGGCAAACCATAACTTTAATTGCAGCAGGCGTTATATCTTTAATTATTAGTTACCTGATTATCCGATGGAAAAAAGTGCCGGAAAAATTGTAGGTATTGCGGAGGCAAAAACGCTGGTAAAAAAATGGCAGCAAGCTGGCAACCAAGTCGTATTTACAAATGGTTGTTTCGACTTAATCCATCTTGGTCATGTAGATTATCTGGAAAAAGCACGGTTGCTAGGCGATAAGTTAGTGTTGGGGTTAAACACCGATGATTCAGTAAGTCGATTTAAGGGTCCGGATCGACCGCTGCAAGATCAAAACTCGCGTGCCCGTGTTTTGGCTGCCATGCAATTTGTGGATTTGGTTGTGTTCTTCAATGAGGATACACCCTTGGAACTGATTTCTGCGTTATTACCTAATATTTTAGTAAAGGGAAGTGACTATTTGACAGAAAATATTGTTGGCGCAGATGTTGTGAAAAGAGCAGGAGGCGTAGTGAAAACCATTGATTTTGTTCCAGGTTATTCAACAACGCGAATTGTAGAAAAAATCAAAAAGACTTAAACAAATAACAATGGGTGCTATAATTATCACAGGTTTTTTTATGCTGATTGGTTGGCTCGTTAGCTCCAGATTAAAAGCCAAGTTTAAAAGATACTCTGAAATACGATTGACCAAAGACCTTACTGGCGCTGAAATCGCAAGATTGATGCTTGCTGATAATGGTATTAACGATGTACAGGTAATTTCTGTAGAGGGACAACTAACGGACCACTACAATCCAGCAACTAAAACAGTTAATCTCAGTCATGATGTGTATCACGGACGAAATGCAGCATCAACGGCAGTAGCGGCCCACGAATGTGGTCACGCTGTTCAGCATGCCAAAGCGTATAGCATGTTGCAATTCCGTTCAGCGATGGTGCCTATTCAAAATATCAGTGCTAAGGTGATTAACATTATATTTATGGCTATGATGTTTGGTGCATTTGCCATTAAGGGTCTGTTCACTTTTGATACCGCTCTTTTAGTAATCATAGCGTGTTACGGAGTATTCGCCTTATTTGCCTTGGTAACATTACCGGTTGAATTTGATGCAAGTAAAAGAGCTTTAGCGTGGATAGAAACACGTGGTATTGCTACACGCCAGGAACACGACATGGCTAAAGACGCATTAAACTCTGCGGCCATGACCTATGTAGTGGCAGCCATCGGTGCGGTAACTATGCTGCTTTATTATGTCATGATCTTTTTAGGCAGACGAGATTAAGCCTTGTCATTTCTGTCAAACCAATATACTTTCCGGGCCTGAGTTTAACCTCAGGCCTTTTTTTTATTACCTTGAGAAGCAATTACTGGTATTATGAATTTTGATTTATCCGAAGAACAAATAGCCGTGCAGGCTGCAGCCCGCGATTTCGCGCAAACCGAATTATTACCCGGTGTTATTGAGCGCGATACAGAACAAAAATTTCCGACTGATCAAATCAAAAAGATGGGTGCGTTGGGCTTTATGGGTATGATGGTAGATCCCAAATACAATGGGGGGGGTATGGATACGATTTCGTATGTACTCGCCATGGAAGAGATTTCAAAAATAGATGCGTCTGTTTCGGTGTGTATGTCAGTGAACAACTCGTTGGTATGCTGGGGGCTCGAGACTTTTGGAACAGAAGCCCAGAAAGAAAAGTATTTGAAGAGATTAGCCACAGGCGAAGCGATCGGAGCTTTTTGTTTGTCAGAACCAGAAGCGGGATCAGATGCAACCAGTCAGCGTACTACAGCTGAAGATAAGGGTGATTACTATTTATTAAATGGGACCAAGAATTGGATTACCAATGGCAAGAGCGCCAGCGTGTACATAGTAATAGCTCAAACTGATGCCGCTAAACGTCATAAGGGAATCAATGCTCTTATTGTAGAGCGAGGCATGGATGGCTTTGTGGTAGGAAAGAAGGAGGACAAAATGGGCATTCGCGGATCGGACACACATTCCCTTATGTTCACCGATGTAAAAGTCCCCAAGGAAAACAGAATTGGTGAAGATGGCTTTGGATTTACTTTCGCGATGACCACATTAAACGGTGGACGAATAGGTATTGCCAGCCAGGCACTGGGTATTGCAGCAGGGGCCTATGAGTTGGCGGTTAAGTACGCGAAAGAGAGAAAAGCATTTGGCAAACATCTGACCGAGCACCAGTCTATTCAATTTAAGTTAGCAGACATGGCCACTAAGATTGATAGTGCCCGGCGCTTGATCTGGAAGGCAGCGTATCTAAAAGATCAAAAGAAAAATTTTGTAAAGGCAGCTGCCATGGCCAAATTATATGCATCACAAATTGCACAGGAAGTAACTAGCGAAGCCGTGCAAATTCATGGTGGCTATGGGTATGTAAAGGAGTTTCACGTTGAACGCCTGATGCGTGATGCGAAAATTACACAGATCTATGAAGGCACCACGGAGATTCAAAAAATGGTAATCTCTCGAGAGCTTTTGAGGTAAATCTCTAAATCAAATTCCGGGCTTTTAATTCCAGGTATTTATTAATGGTATTGACGGTCAATTTTTCCGGACTGGTTAAAATGCATTGAATGCCATGCTTCTGCAATTCCTTAGCGATTAATTTTTTCTCGTAGCTGAACCGCTCTGCTATTGCTTTGTAATAAATCTCCTTAACCGTTTTGGCTGGATAATCGGTAACTTTTTGAAGCTCTGTATTTTCAAAAAAGATTATTACCAGCAGGTGTGTGTTATTAAGTTTGAGCAAGTAAGGTAGTTGGCGATGTAAGCTGTGAATGCTTTCAAAATTTGTGAATAGTAAAAGCAAGCTACGTTGTGATAATGTTCTGCGAATGGTTGAATACAATACGGAATAATCTGATTCCAGAAAGGCAGTCTTTTGATTGTAAAGAACTTCTTGGATCGTGGCCATTTGCTTATTAATTCTTCCAGCCGGAAGAATATTTCCAATCCTATCCTGAAAAGTTATCAGCCCGGCCTTATCCGATTTCTTAATAGCAATATTCGAAATAACCAGCGCGGCATTGATAGCATAATCCAGTAAACTCATCCCTGCAAAAGGCATTTGCATTACCCGACCTTTGTCTATTAAAGAATAAACTTGTTGCGAGCGCTCATCCTGGTATTGATTAACCATCAGCTTTGATCTTCGCGCTGTAGCTTTCCAATTTACAGTTCTAAAGTCATCACCACTTACATAGTCTTTAATTAATTCAAACTCCTGATTGTGCCCGATGCGTCTGATCTTTTTATTCCACTGTCAGTCAGGCGATGGCTTATAGCTAACAACTCATATTTTCGCATTTGAATGTAAGAAGGGTACACGGGCACCATCTTGTCATTCGAAAACCGAAATCTTCGTGCAATAAGTTTTAGAGACGAACTCGCTAATACGTTCACCGATCCAAAAAAATATTCACCACGTTTAACGGGGCGAAGCGAATACTTGACAATCTTCTGATCGCCTGCCGCCAGATGTAAAGTGAATTCAAGATCTCTGCGTTGAAACTGATAGGGATTTCATCAAATACCCGAAGGGATACCGGGAAGGTATAAAAGCTTTCAAGGTAGATGGAGATTTCATTTTCATCTCCATTCGAAAGTTTATCGGCCAGTATTCGCTCACCGCGTAGGCCCCGCTTAACCCGAAAGAGCAAAATCAAATCTGTGAATAGACTTGCTATCAGCAAAAAGAAAAGAATTTTAGGAATGAAATATCCACCACCAAAAACAAACGCGATGAGAAAAGTACCCACAACGATGCCGATCAAAAAAAATAGCCGATTTCCTAAATATAAATCGCGGAGGATTTTCATTTAACGAGGCACTTCAATTTTATCTACAATCTGTTTCACGACCTCATCAGTGGTAACGCCTTCCATTTCCTTTTCCGGACTTAGTAGTATGCGATGACGTAATACAGGCAAAGCCACAAACTTGATATCTTCCGGACTTACAAAGTCGCGGCCATTAATCATAGCAAATGATTTTGCAGCCATGAGAATAGCAATGGAAGCGCGAGGTGATGCGCCCAGAAACAAACTTGGGTTGTTTCGGGTTTCCTGAATAATCTGTGCGATGTAGACCAGTAGATTTTGTTCGATATGTACCTGTTGTGCGAATTGCCGGAATGCCTGGATTTGATCTGCGGTAAGCACGGAACTTACTTCTGCAACGGGCTGAACTCCTTTTCGATCATGATGCCTTTGTAGAATTTCAATTTCTTCCTCTTGCGAAGGATAGCCAACAGCAATTTTAAACAGGAATCGATCGAGTTGTGCTTCGGGTAATCGATACGTACCTTCTTGCTCTATGGGATTTTGCGTGGCCAGCACAACATAGGGAAGTTTCATTTTATGCGTGTGACCATCTACAGTAACCTGCCGTTCTTCCATCACCTCAAACAAAGTCATCAGCTAAAATGGCGGTGATTAGAAGATCAATCATAGTTTCTTGACCCACAATCACCGTTCCGATGGCTGCTTTTATTTTTTTTACCTGCTCGTTCAGTGCAGTTAAATCCACACGATTTTGAAATATATTTTCCTCCATAATGATTTTTATTTCTTTAGTTGAAATTTTTCGATAGCCTTATTTAAGTCAGTTAATTCACTCACAGAGATTTTTTCTTTGGCTGAGATCTGATCTATTAATGTTATTAGTTTGCGTACAGTTTGTTCAGGCGCCCCTGACTTTTTTGCCAGCACGAAAGCTAATCCTTCGCCCTGTTGATGCAGATTCAATAAATAATTGGTGCGGATCTGATCAAAGAGAAATTGAATTTTTTTCTCTGCAATATTTTTATGATCACCGCGCTCGTAATATAAGTTGCCGATAGTGGCTACAAATTCCAAACTGGTGTTGGCAAGTGGTTTAATAATGGGTATGATTCGCTGTTTGCGTTTCGCCTCAAAAATAATAAAAACCAAAAGCGCAATAATAGAAATATAGTAGGCCCAGCGTAGCGGCTCTGTGGTTAAGATAAATCGCAGAGGTGTAGCTGCCTCCATTCTTCCCAGGTGATAATACTCTGTCCAACGAGTTGTGTTTTTTGGTAGATAGGATAAAAGCGAGGAAACAACCTGATGATTTTGTTCGTTGAGCAAATAGATATTTGTAAAAATCATGGGGGTGCAGTTTAGAATTATGCTTCCCTTTCCTTTTACAATCCGTAAAGAAACAGGTTGATAAAAATCATTCTTAGCAATAACCGTGGCACTTACCGAATCCAGCCGATTGAAATAGTTATGGATGTTGTTTCGTTTGTATAGGAACAGCTGCGTTGAATCCATAACGGGACTTACAAAATGAAGGGTAGCTGAATCTTTTTTCATAAAGGAATGCTCGCCTTCAAAAAATGAATCACTGGTTTCTAAACCAAGTGTATCGGCAAACGAGCCAGTGAAATAGTCGGCTGAGATAAACACGTGGCCGCCCGCTTCTACATGATTTAGTAAAATTTTTGTGTCCTCTTTATCTGGAGAAAAACTTTCGCTTAGTACCAAGATGTTCTCATGCGAGATAGAATCCTTTAGTTCATAGATGGTTTGATAAGAATTTTTTATTGGTCCTTCTAAAACGAAAGGCAAAAGGTTATTTAGCGCATAGGTGCCATACGGATTTTTATCTTCGTGCGCATAGGTTACGCGCCAATCATATTGCTTGCTTTTGGTAAGAAACAGAACCAGCATGAGACCGGCCAGTAAACCGATGTATAGTATGTATCGGGTATCTTTCATTTTACCTTTTGCATCCAGTTTGTGAAGGTGCTGTTTACCTTCTGAAATTGGGATTCGTTAATGGCAAAGTTGCCGTACCAGGCATAATCAAAGTAGAAACTCAGTTCATTTAAACCCGTTTTGAGGTCTCCCTTCGGAAGCTCCTCTACATAATCGTGATTGGTTTTACCCGCTTTGAAATCGATCAGGTGCTTGTCAGACAGTAATTTTAACGCGGAGAGAAAGATAAGGCGAGTAGCCAATCGGTATTGTTTTTTCTCTGTGGCTTCTCGAATCAATATTTCAAAATCCATTTCATGGATATTTTCATGAAAAATGCTATAGTCTTGTTTTCCCTTATCGGCTCCTGAATAAAATACTTTTAATGCATTTACTTTTAGCAGCATCATGATCACCGCAATGGTGAGAACAATGGCCAAGGTATACATGATAAATCGGCCCAAGTCCGTAGAGATTGCCCTATCAAAAATTGAATCGATAAGCCAGCCTAACCATTTTAGAAATCGATCCCATAAAGTTTCGGCCACAGTAGGCGGTTGTGTATAGTTGAGGTCTGGGTCAGCTTTAAGTTTTTCTATTTCGGCTTCTGAAAATTTTCTAACCTCAATTTGAGTGGTATCTGTAGGACCAGAAAATCGGGCTTCTTATTATCCTGGTCAATAAGAGTTGTGCTGGTTGATTCTAGCGCAAGGGTATCGGGCAGTGCCAGACCCGCGTGTGCCAGTATGGATGCGTTGCAAAGTAAAAGAACAATGAAGAATACGTTTTTCAAATGACTTCTTAAAGGATTAAAAATGTTCTTCCGGCCTGTTCGGATCCGTTTGTTGTTGACCCAGATTTTCAATCTGACTCATCAGTCCCCGGGCTTCTTTCAATTCTACCAGATTGAAGTATTGAAATGCTATGCCAATGTTAGGTAATGCATACAGCAGCATTTGAGCCATGTAGTAAATTGTAAAGAAAAACATTGTCCAGATTTTCATTGAATCCGAAAACTCCATCGGTCCCCCGGTAGATACAGAATGGAAGGAAGAAGTGAAAATGATAATGTAGTATGGAATTAAAAAAATGTAAGAGGAAACACCCATGATTAACTGTAAAATAATGATTAGGCCAAAGGTGCTCCACCACTTCCCGTTATTGACTAACCGAAAAGAACGAACTATCGCATCAATAAAATTCTTTTTTTCATACAATTGTATAAAGAAGGTGAGTGAGGAGCTGAAAATCAGATAGAACAATCCGCTAATAAAAATGACAACGCCAAAAAATATTAGAAAGCCAGAAATAGTGCTCAAAACTAAAATTGGAATCAATAAGATAACATAGGCTATTAGTAATAGAAGGAAGAATAAAAGTGCGCTACCCAAATAAGACCAGAACGTATTGCGAACGCGATCCCAAACTTCCTGCACGTCTATTTTATTGGTTTTACGCTCATCATAAATAATCAGGTAGTTATTAATGGTCGCGATGGTTACAATAAAGCTGATAAATAAAAAAATGAACATCAGAACCAATTGCAGCCAAAAACTGGTCGATAGAAAGTAATCACTAAGGGCACCAGAGTTACCCGAGAAGTTTTGCATGGACTGCGATAGGGTGAGAAACTCACCCATGAAGGAGCCGATCAATAAACTACCCACCAGCACCGCTGGTCCGGCAATGTAAAGAATACTTTTACCCAGGGGCTTAAAGTTTTGTCGGATGAACTCAAAGGTGGCATTCAACTTTTTACTGAAATCGCGCGTGCGCTGAAATTCGATTGCTTTAAATTCTTCCATTTCTTTTTAGTTGAATTGGGTAAATAACAAAATAATAAATCATAAGAAATGCCGACAATCCTATAATCAACACCTTAAGACTCCAATGCATAAAGGCATGCCGGGTGATGAAGGATTCTATGAAACCAGCAAGAATAAAAAAGGGTACCAGTCCTACTACTATTTTCAACCCTTTGGTAGCTCCCATTTTAAAGGAAGCTAGTCGCGAGTAAGTTCCGGGAAACAAAATGCTGTTACCCATAACAAAACCGGCAGCCGCTGCAATAACAATAGATGTAAGTTCAATGGTGCCATGAAGCAGAATAACCGGCAACCCTTGTGCTAATTGATTTTCGGTATAGAAAAACATCATGAACGTACCTACCATGATTGCGTTATAAAATAAATATAGGCCGGTGCCCACCGAAGCAAAAACACCATAAATAAAAATCATAAAGGAAACCAGAATATTATTTCGGGTGATCAGAAAGAACATTTCAACTTCCCCACTTTAGGAATATACCTTGAGTGGGATTACCATTCTTAATGTCTTCGAGTGTCATGTTTACATAACCATCACCTAGAATCAACCGCACAAAGGTGTCGTCATAAGCGGTAGAAATGGCCCCTATGATGCCGGCAACCACAAAGATTATAAAAGCATAAAGTAATTGCTTTCGTACAGAAAACATGACTGCAGGAAGTTCTTCTTTCCAGAAAAGAATAAATCTATTCTTATCTTCTTTTTTATTCTTATAAATCTCGCCATGGATTTTACCTGCGAGCGAGTTTAGGTATTGGGTCGTTCGGCTTTCGGGATATTGGGTACGGGAAAAGGAAAGATCATCTGTGATTTGAATGAAAAGCTCAGCCAACTTATCGGGCGCGGCTTCTTGTTGGTTATTCACCACTTTTTCAAACTCCTCCCATCGCTTTTTGTTGTGTTTTACAAAGGCTGGCTCTCTCATAAATAAAGAAGTTGGAAGATAACAGTTGCCCCATTTCCTTCCAACTTCATCAAGCGAAATAAACTATGGGTTTAACTGCCTTTGGCGGTTTGCTCAACGGCATTCCACACACGCCAAACGTTTTTATAACAGATTTTTGCAATGTCCTCTTCCGTATAGCCCCGCTTCAGTAACACATAAATCAGGTTGGGGTATTTAGAAACATCCTCCAATCCGGTTGGTGTCTCGCCTTCCACACCATCATAATCAGACCCAATACCCACATGATCGATGCCAGCAAGCTTTACAGCATGATCGATATGGTTAGCAACCATTTCCACATCTGATTTAAGGGAAGGATTGTCTTTGGCGAATTGCTCAATAATGGGTTTTGCCTCAGCATCTCCATTGTGGAGTCCCTTAGCATCGAGCAGCGCGCGCAACTTCTTTTTTTTTTTTACATTTTGATTCACAACGGCAGAATCTAAAAATGCATTATAAAAATTGATCATCATCACGCCATTGTTTTTGCCAAGCGCTTTAATCATATCATCAGTCATGTCTCTTCGCACGGTAGGGGCAAACGCCCGGCACGATGAATGCGATGCGATGCAGGGAGCTTTGGTAAGTTTCATCACTTGATAGAACGTAGTATCATCTACATGCGAAATGTCCACCATGATCCCAATCCGATTCATTTCACTAACAACTTCTCTTCCAAACGGACTCAGACCATTCCAGGTACGCGTTGTATCACCTGACGAATCGCAGATTTGATTGTCTTTACTGTGGGTGAGCGTGATATACCGAATACCTCGATCGTAAAAATATTTTATGTTTGCTAAGTCGTTTCCAATGGGCGCACCATTTTCCATACCCATTGGCAAAGAAATTTTTCCGGCTTTAAAATTTGCTTCTACTTCAGATGGAGTATTGGCCAATGCAAATTTGTCGGGAAATAAAGAGGCAATGGCCAGTACATTGTTAATTAATGAATCGGCAAATGCTTTGCCCATGTCATTTTGTTTCTGGTAGCTGGAGGGAATATAAATTGACATGAACGGAGAATTGAGCCCTCCTTTTTTGGAGCGTTCGTAGTCAAATTCACCTTCGCTATCTGACAAGACTATTGATTTTGTGGCTTCATTAAGTACAATTTTATTTCCCTTTAGCCTTTCTGGAAAATCCACATGACTGTCAGCAATTATGTATTCATGAGCTAGTTTATCCGCGTAAGCCTTTAATTCTTCATCATTCATCCGATCTACCGGTTTCTTTTCTGAGCAACTAACAGCCAGTGCGATACAAAGCAGAGCCAGAACAATTCTTATTTTCATCATAAAAGTTTGGGTTTTGAAATAGAAAGTTACGCATTAAACAGAATCATTTACTTTTGCTTTTTTATGGCGGTAATTAGCAAAGAAAAGCGGTAGTCTATGCAGTCAATACGTGTACGAACCACACAAAATGTTTTCATCGATTATCCGCTGGCCAGCGTGGGCGACCGGATTCTCGCCTATCTGATTGATCGGATTATCCTTATTTTTTATAGTGTGGCGGTGGGGGCACTCTTTATTAATATCAATTTGGAAGTGTTTTGGATATGGGTTATGGTGATTGGCACCCCCTGGCTGATTTACAATCTCATGTTTGAAATTTTCATGAATGGTCAGTCTCCCGGCAAACGGACATTAAATATTAAAGTAGTTCGGCTCGATGGCACGTCACCCACGCTTGGGAATTACCTGTTGCGGTGGATTTTTAGTTTTATTGATTATTATGTTTTGGGTGGGGCAATCGCGGTTATCCTGGTGGCGGCCGGAGGTCGAGGTCAGCGGTTGGGCGATATAGTAGCAGGAACTTCGGTAATAAAACAAGTGGAACAAAGAGAGGTAACAGCCCAGGAGGTGTTTGTGATTGCTGATACAGCCTACCAGCCTGTTTTCTCGCAAGCTACTCAGCTTAATGAAAAAGATATTGATTTGATACAACGGGCACTGGAAGTAAACCGCGATTTGGGAAATGCCAGACCCATGCTCGCGGTAACCGAAAAGATTAAAACGCAACTGGGCATTCAATCCGACCTGCCTCCGATAAAATTACTTTATACGCTCATTAAGGATTTTAATCATTTTACTTCCCGATGATGCTGCCTGAAATCACGCAGGCACAATTGGCATTACGCAACGGTCAGGATAAGCCGGAGATATGGATAGCCTATAGAGGGTTCGTATATGACGTTACTGTTTCGAAGCTTTGGCGATCCGGGAAGCACTACGAGCATTGGGCGGGGCAGGATTTAACCGATGAGCTGAAAGATGCTCCGCACACCGAAATGGTTTTTGAAAAATTTAAACCAATCGCAGCCTTAAAGGCCATAAAATAGCGGACAGATTTAACTAAACCCAGATTATGCATTCCTAATGCATAATCTAAACCCTGACAATGAAAATCACCAGCTTGGTTTTTAATTTTGTTCTATAAGTCGTTGATTTTCATTCGTCAATTATGCAATAGAAATTTCTATTGCATAATTTGGGGTTAAATTACAACGGACAAAAGTTCACCATCAGATTCATGATTATAATTGCAGATAGCGGAGGCTCTAAAATAGACTGGCGATTCTTAAAAGCGGATGGTACGATCGATCAGGCACACAGCCCTGGGTTTAATCCCTACTATCAGCCGCTCAATGATTTGAATATTATTGTTGACGAGCATTTAGTGCCTCAGGTAAAAGAGCCGGTGAGTAAGATTTTTTATTATGGTACCGGAGTTTCGTCTGAGAAAAATCAGTTGATTATTCAGGAAGCGTTTGCTCGCTATTGGCCAAAAGCACAAATAGAAATTGGGTGGGATTTGCTGGCAGCGGCTCGTGCGCTATGTGGAAGAGAACCAGGTATTGCATGCATTTTAGGCACGGGTTCAAACTCATGTTTATATGATGGAGAAAAAATTATCGATAATGTTGCGAACCTGGGTTGGATTTTGGCCGATGAAGGTTCGGGCACCTACATTGGGAAGAAATTTATTTTTGATTACTTCCGGAAGGATATGCCCGAGACGCTGGCGAAACAATTTCAGGCCCGCTACCCGTGGAGCCGTGAGGAGGTTCTTGAAAAAGTATATCAGGGAGAAAGACCCGGAGCCTTTTTGGCCAGCTTTGCCAAATTTATTTTTCAACATTTAAAAGAACCGTACTGTTATCAATTGGTCTATAACAGCTTTGCCGATTTTTATCAGAACAACGTGATGAAATACGAGAATTATAAAAACACCAAAGTACATTTTACGGGCTCCATTGCTTTTTACTTTAGCGATGTGTTGCGGCAAGTAGCCAACGATAAAGGACTTACCGTAAAGAATATACTCGAAGGTCCAATCGCGGGATTAACTTTGTATCATCAGAAAGATTTAATCTAATTGACAATTGACAATGGATAATTGTCCGTTGTCAATTATTCAATTTTCAACTTCTATCATGCATCACATAGAGCCCTTTTCCAACTGGCTTAAATACTACGATTCATCGCTGGATGAAAACTCGCCCTTCTATGAAAAGGAATACAATTACGATCTCTATTCCGAAACGATATATGGATATTACATAGACCCCGCATGGGACTCCATAGGTTCGGAAACACTTTACCTGAAAACACTTTATGCGGATTATGAGGAAGGGTTTGTAGTACTTGAATTTATCGGGGAGTGGAATGACACGTTATACAACGACATCATGACGCTAAAACGAGACTTTCTTGAGCTCCTGTTGTATAAGGGAATTAACAAGTTTATTTTGATTGGTGAAAACATCTTTAACTTTCACGGGTCAGATGATTTGTATTACGAAGAATGGTTTGATGAAGTAGAGGATGGGTGGATCGCGGCAGTTTCTTTTCCAGACTTTATACAATCCGAACTAAAGAAATATGGAATTGATAAGTTTGTGAACATGGGAGGCACCCTTCAGGTAGACAACTGGCGTACCTTGCACCCGCTTAAGTTTTATGAACTCGTCAAGCAATTGATTCAGCGCAGACTGAACTAATCAGATTTAAAAAATGGAGAGTTGGGCATGACCCACCGGCACATCGGCCGGAACCAAAAACTGACGTTTTGA
The DNA here is from genome assembly GCA_016709845.1 of Flammeovirgaceae bacterium. Classification (GTDB taxonomy): domain Bacteria; phylum Bacteroidota; class Bacteroidia; order Cytophagales; family Cyclobacteriaceae; genus ELB16-189. Next base: position 198,850 of record JADJMA010000008.1, read on the forward strand.
TTTTACCTCGAGACAGAGTACACGGGTTCGTTGCAATTTCCCCTTTTTAAACCACCGGCCATTCAAATCAAACACACTGCCTTCGGGTAATTCGGATAGTAAGGTAGAGCGTGACGTTCGAGGATCTTTGCTTCGCAGAAGTTTGGTTAAGGCAGAGTCTGAATAAGTAGAAGCTTTTGGGTTGATCATATGTTCCGAAAGGCTTGCAAGAATGTCATTTGGAAAAACTTCTACTGTCAACAGCGGAGCCAACAATTCCTGAAAGGCACGTTTCCATTCAGTCCCGTGTGCTTCTGCCCGAAAGGCATGGATCAAATGCACATGATGATGAGCCACTTCATGAATGTAGGTAATCAAAAAATTCGAAAGGGTGAAGATCTTTATTAATTGTAATGCGGGGATTTGGCCATGCCGGCACGTAAAGTCGCCTGATTTGGAAGCCCTTTTTTTGCTTAACTTGAAAAGAAAGGGTTTTTGTTCCCAAAGCCCAATACAGTAATTCACTGCAGGCGTAGGAATATGTTGGTCAAGTAAGTTTCTAAGGGTAAGGCTCATCAAAACAGTGCAAAATAAAAAAGGCTTTAGAGATCTAAAGCCTTTTCACGAACAATCTTGAGATTGTTTAGTTTACAACAGCAGCAGCTGAATCAACTACTGCGTTAGCAGAGTCAACAACCATAGCAGCAGAGTCAATTACAGTTGATACGGAAGAATCTGTAACTACAGCTTCTTCTTTCTTAGCACCGCAAGAAACCATCGCTACCGCAAAGCCAAATACGATAAGAGATGCAATAATGTTTTTCATAGTTTACTGGTTTTTTTGAATTTGGCTGCAAAGGTAGCAAGATTGGCGACAATAGACCCTATGTGTAAGAAAAAAACCTTATTAATACACTATTAACCGTTAAACGGAATTTATCCTATGGTTAATTGGTTCAGCAACCGTTTGCTGATTATTTTTTTCGGAAGAAGAGGCGAATGGGTACGCCTTCAAAGTCAAATTTTCTCTAAGCCTGTTTTCTAAAAAGCGCGTGTAAGATTCCTGGATGTATTGTGGCAGGTTACAGAAAAAGGCAAACGATGGCGAGCGGGCTTGAATCTGAGTAATATATTTTATCTGTATGTGCTTGCCTTTGGTGGCTGCCGGGGGATAGTGCACGATCTCGGGTAACATGGCATCGTTAAGAACCGATGTGGGTATTCGCTTGGTCTTATTCGTATAAACTTCTACCGCCTTTTCGATTACCTGAAAGATTCGCTGTTTGGTTAACACGCTGGTAAAGATCATAGGGATGTAGTCGATAGGGGCCAGTTTTTCCTGCATCGCTTTCTTAAATTTTTCTGCTGTATTAGTATCCTTTTCAATTAGATCCCACTTATTAACCATAATCACAATACCTTTTGATTGCTTATGGGCTAACACAATAATGTTTACATCCTGCGATTCCAATCCACGTTCGGCATCCACCACTATAATACATACATCACTTTCTTCTAAGGCCCGTAGTGATCGCAATACCGAATAAAACTCTATATCCTCCGTTACTTTACTTTTTTTGCGAATACCTGCAGTATCTATCAGAATAAAATCATTGCCATACATTTTATAACGCGTGTGGATTGCATCGCGTGTAGTGCCTGCTTCATCGGTTACGATGCTCCGCTCTTTGCCCAATAAAGCATTCAGGAATGATGACTTCCCTGCGTTGGGTCTTCCCAGAATTGCAATTTTTGGAATACCTGCATCCGGATCTTCCACGCCTTCACTTTCAAAAACTTTAACCAGGTCATCTAATAATTCTCCGGTGCCCGAGCCATTTTCAGCAGACATGGTGTACACTTCGCCCATACCTAATTCATAGAACTCATTCGCTTCGGCTGTCTTGGTAGGGTTGTCGGCTTTGTTGGCGACAAGAAATACTGGCTTTTTTGACCTTCGGATTATCTGTGCAAATTCCTTGTCGTAACCCGTAAGTCCGACTTTACAATCCACCATAAAGATTACGGCCGTGCATTCATCCAACGCCAGTTCAACCTGTTTGCGAATCTGCGATTCAAACTTATCTTCCGATCCGGTTACATACCCGCCCGTATCAATTACGGTAAAAAACTTACCAATCCACTCGGCATAGCCATAGTGCCGGTCACGGGTTACACCCGGCATATCGTCCATAATAGCTTGCCGTTGTTCCACCAAACGGTTAAAAAAGGTGGATTTCCCCACATTTGGTCTACCTACTATTGCTACAATGTTTGCCATGATTACGGTGATCGGAATTTTTCGGATTGCAAAGGTAACAAATTAAGGCTAAGTGACTTGGTATTTTGATTGGCTACCCCAAATACCCAAACTGCTGAAGCTTAAGTTTTTGTTTGCGCCAATTATCGGCCACTTTTACGTGCGTTTCCAAAAACACTTTTTTGCCAAAAAATGATTCCATACTCTCACGCGCTTCAGTGCCTACTTTTTTTAGTGAACTTCCGCCTTTGCCAATCAGAATTCCTTTTTGTGAATCGCGCTCCACGTATATAATGGCGCGAATGCGCAGAATATTTTCTTCATCTTTAAAACTATCAATCCCAACTTCCGAGCTATACGGAATCTCCTGACTGTAATTCAAAAAGATTTTTTCACGAATAATTTCTGCTGCAAAAAATCGCTCGCTACGATCGGTCAAGTCATCTTTCGGATAATAAGGAGGGTGCTCAGGTAAATGCTTTTTAATAGTATCCAGCAACCCGTCAACGTTAGTTCCCGCCAAAGCGGATACCGTAATAATTTCTTTGGTCGGGATCAGACTTTTCCAATAATCAATTTTATCTTTAACCTGCGACCCAACCGCGAGATCAATTTTGTTGATCACCAATACAATGGGTGTTTGTATGTTCTTCAGCAAGGCAAACGAAACCTCATCATATTTTTCGCCCAACTCAACAATCAGCAAGATAAGATCGGCATCATCCAACGATACTTTTACAAAGCCCATCATGGCTTCCTGTAATTCGTACTTAGGTTCCAGAATGCCAGGTGTATCCGAATATACAATTTGAAAATCATCGCCATTCAAAATACCCATAATGCGCTTCGCCAACCAGTTTATTCATCAGACTGCTCTTGCCCACATTGGGGCGGCCAACAATACTTACGAAACCTGCTTTATGTGGATTGGACATGCGCACAAAGTTACTATTTAACCCAGATTATTCATTAGGAATACATAACCTGCCCGAGGGGTTGACGATCCTGACGTTTACAGTCAGGATGTCAAGGTTAAAAGTTTAGAGATGCCTTTGGTAAATCCTGTAAAAGCAAAAAAGTAAAGACCGCTGTATCCTTACTTTTTGACTGACATTTGAATTATAAAATCTAACGACTCCCTGCGCTGTCGCCCGACCGCTCAATTCCTTTAGTATGTTCTAACTTACCTGTAGGACTAAACTGAATTTCGATTTTGTTGCCATCTTTTTTCTTATAGAAGGTATAGGCAACTGGTTTTAAAATGGCTGGTTTGTCAGCTCCCGCGTTTGACTCAGAATAAAGTAAGGACCATGTTCCATCTGCAGAAGCAAGATCAAAATCGTTTTGAAGAGACGTTTGCACTACTGCAGGCACTTCATCTTGCTTTAACTTCTTACTTTTTCAACGCCAATTCCTCCTTGGGCAAAAATAACTCCGGCACTCATCAGCCAAACGGCTGCCACTAGCATTAGTTTTTTCATGATCTTAAAATTTTAGTAAACATTAACTCGAACACAAGTTTTAAACTGGCCAGCTTAATACACATACTTACTAACTGGTGCATTACGAGTTTTGTTGCTTCCTATTACACGAAGTGATTTTTACAGAGATGAGTTGCGTTTATCTGGGATGAACAGTATAACGCTAAAAAGAAAAAACAAAATAGGTTAAGATTCGCAGAATTAGATAATAAATTTTGTTTAAGCCTTATTCACCAAACAGAATACTTAGTATTGACAGATAAGCCCATTAAAAACTTTCTTTAATCTGAAAAACAAACGAATCTTCTAAGCGAACGTTTTAGTCTTAGAGACCAAATGGGATGAACCAGTGATTTCAATCCAACAAAATTCTAATAAATAAAAAAGGCTTTCATTTCTGAGAGCCTCTGTAGTAGTGGAGACTCCCGATAGCTATCGGGACGAACCTGTGTCTGCCAGTTGGCAGATATGAGCCCAACGTATAAATTACTAGAAATAGAAAAGGCCTTCATTTCTGAAAGCCTTTGTAGTAGCGGGGACAGGACTCGAACCTGTGACCTTTGGGTTATGAGCCCAACGAGCTACCAACTGCTCCACCCCGCGATTTGGAGGGACAAAAGTAGAACCATCAGGGCTAAAAACCAAATCCCCTCAGATTTAATCCGATTAAAGGCCTCTTTTTGTAACTTGAATTTTTTAAGAAAAGCTTATGATTATTGATTTACGAAGCGACACCGTAACCAAACCAACCCCGGCCATGCATGCGGCTATGATGCAGGCCGAAGTGGGTGATGATGTTTTTGGCGAAGACCCAAGTGTAAAGAAACTGGAAGAAAAGTGTGCCTCTCTATTAGGGATGGATGCTGCGGTTTTTTGTCCTTCGGGCACTATGACCAATCAGATCGGAATTAAAATTCTTACTAATCCTTATGAGGAGGTAATCTGCTATAAGGGCGCTCATATCTATAAGTATGAAGGGGCGGCCTGGCCGGAAATAGTTTAGTCAGCGTACGGTTATTGAATGGCGATCGCGGTAGAATTTCGGTGGATGAAATAGTACCGAATATTAATAATACCCAGGATGCGCATCAGCCTATAACTTCAGTAGTGGCGTTAGAAAACACAGTGGTGCGCGAAGCCGGAAGTTTTTATACCCTCGATCAGATAAAAAAAATTAGTCAGTTTGCCCGAGGTAAAGGTTTGCACATGCATTTGGATGGTGCCCGATTGTTTAATGCATTAACCGAAACAAAAGATAAAGCAGAAGAGTATGGAAAACAGTTTGATACTATCTCTATATGCTTGTCGAAGGGATTAGGTGCTCCGGTTGGCTCGGTGTTAGTTTGTAAAAAAGAACTTGAGTCTAAAGCGAGACGAGTGCGTAAGTTTTTTGGTGGTGGCATGCGGCAAGCCGGTTTTTTGGCGGCTGCCGGAATTTATGCAGTGGATCATCATATTGTTCGCCTTAAGGAAGATCATAAACGGGCTGCGGAGTTGGGCAAAGCACTTGCGAAAATTTCGTGGATTAAATCGGTTATGCCCGTAGATACAAACATTGTTATTTTTTCGGTAGCCGATGCGGTAACTCCCGAACAGGTTTTATCGAAACTGGCCGAACAGCAAATCAAAGCCATCAAGTTTGGCGATAAGGAAATCAGATTGGTTACGCACCTCGACTTTGATGATCAAATGCTTGATAAAACATTGGAGGAGTTCAAAAAACTTTCTCTTTAATGGTTGAGTCTGGAAAAACTTTCGAAATAAAGAATTCATTAACCGTTTTTCTGATTATCTGATGTTACTTAATTCTACTTCACCTTTAGCCGAACGCATGCGACCCGCAAGACTCGAAGACTTGATTGGGCAGGAGCATTTGGTGGGGCCGAATGGAATTATCAGACGAGCTATTGAAACCGGAAATGTTCCTTCCATGATTTTGTGGGGGCCACCCGGGGTGGGAAAAACAACTATCGCCAATATAATTGCTAATGAAGTAAAGCGACCCTTTCACATGCTTAGTGCAGTGAGCGCAGGGGTTAAAGATGTTCGCGAAATAATTGATCAGGCAAAAAGAACAAGTCGGGTAATTCTTTTTATTGATGAGATTCACCGATTCAATAAATCGCAACAAGATGCTTTGTTGGGGGCGGTAGAAAAGGGAACGATTACGTTGATAGGTGCAACGACAGAAAATCCATCCTTCGAAGTTAATTCTGCGTTGCTTTCGCGATGCCAGGTGTACACCTGAAGGCATTAACAGAAGATGATCTTCTTAAACTTATCAATCAGGCGCTTACAACAGATGCTGATTTGAAAAAGCGCACGATCATCATTAAGGAGCATCAGGCTTTATTAAACATTCCGGGAGGCGATGCGCGAAAGCTGTTAAATCTTCTTGAGCTAATCAGTGAATCTGTGGCTAATGAAATAACAGTCACCGATGACTTAGTGATGAATGTTGCCCAGAAACATATTGCCATTTATGATAAAAGTGGTGAGCAGCATTACGATATTATTTCGGCTTTCATTAAATCTATCCGCGGCAGCGATCCCAATGCAGCCGTGTATTATCTGGCCCGCATGATTGAAGGTGGTGAGGATGTAAAATTTATTGCGCGCAGAATGGTGATTCTTGCTTCCGAAGATATTGGCAATGCCAATCCTACTGCGTTGGTGATGGCTACTACTACCTTTCAAGCAGTTACCATGATCGGCTTTCCCGGAAGCACAGATTATTATGTCGCAATGCGCCACTTATCTGGCTTGCTCGCCTAAAAGTAATTCAGCAGTGGCAGCAATCGGAAAAGCGCTGCAAACCGTTCGCGAAACGGGTGATTTGCCAGTACCGTTGTCGATACGAAATGCCCCGACTAAACTTATGAAAGACCTTGACTACGGAAAAGGATATCAATATGCCCATGATTTTCGTAATAATTTTGTGGCCATGGAGTTTTTGCCCGATGCTATAAAGGAGACTAAGTTTTATGAGCCCGGCAAAAATGCACGCGAGGAGGAACTTAGAAACTACCTTAAAAAATTGTGGGATAAAAAATATAACTACTAATCTTAAATGAAACCAACGGCATCTAGTATCCAGAGACAAGAATCCATCAAAAATGCAGCGTTTACTATTTGAATCTTCACCTTTACTTATTTTTTTATGTGCCGCTGTCGCGATCGGGTATGCATTTATACTCTATCGATCAAAACACACATGGAGCAAACGCATTAATCAGATTTTGTTTGGCTTGCGCACTGCGTTGGTTTTCTTTTTAGCCATTCTGTTATTAGGGCCCGTACTTAAACTGATCACCAACCAGTTTGAAAAGCCTAACTGGGTTTTTCTGATTGATTCTTCCTCATCGGTGGCGGAGGTAATTGATTCCACAGCGCGACTACAACTGGTTAATCAAATTAATAATGCTCGCACTTCATTACAGAAGCAAGGCTACGATGTTGAGTTGAAAGATTTGCAGGGAAATGAGTTAAAGGAAATTGACTACACGGCAAAAACTTCTGATCTAAATAAGGGAATTCAAAATGTTATTCAGGAATACGAAGGCCGCAATCTCGCTGGAATTATTTTGGTTAGCGATGGTATTTACAATTCGGGATTATCGCCTCTTTATACGCCAGTACGAATGCCCGTTTTTTCGGTTGGATTAGGAGATACCCTGGCCCGGGTTGATCTTATTTTGAAAAATGTAGCCTACAACAAAATTGCCTATCAGGGAAACAAATTTCCGATTTCGGGCGCAGGTGTTGGTACAAGGCATGCAAAATGAAGAAGTGGTAGTTTCTGTATTGAAAGGAGGCAAGGTTTTAGCAACGCTTCAAAAAAACTCAGAGAGTAAATCACTGATCGATTTTGATTTTCAATTGGATGCTACCGAAAAGGGAATTCAGCGATATGACATTTCGGTTAAGCCGATTAGTCTGGAAACCAATCATCGAAATAATTTTCGAGCATTTTCATCGATGTGGTGGAGGAGAAAAAATAGTGCTAATTGCCCCGGCACCTCATCCGGATATTAAAGCTTTGAAGACGGTGGTTGAAAAAATTCAAACTATGAATTCATTGTGCACATTCGGAGTAGCTGAAGCAGACCGCAGTTCCGACTCGGGTAATGCAGAACTTATATTTTTCAACAGGTAATTGATCAGGGCAGGTCGCACCACCACTTTTCTCGTCTCTATACAAAAATGAGTCTTCGGTGATGATGATGATTGGGGGCAACACTAATCTGCGGCAGCTGGCCGGCTATGAGGTGCCTATTCAATTTGAATCTGTGAGTGGCCAGTGGGATAATGTTACACCGGTTATCAATCCTAATTTCGCGACTTTGGTTTTCTGAAAAACAATGGGGTCTTTGCCCGTTATCCGCCTATTGATGTGCCTTTTGGAAAGTTCTCCTATCCTTCTAACGCCCAGGTAATTTTATATCAACGGATTGGAAGTGTTACTACCGACCGGCCGCTTTTACTGACATGGCCAGACGGCAATCGTAAATTGGCAGTACTAATAGGCGAGGGGTTATGGCGGTGGCGCTTAAATGAATTTGCCGACAATGGCAACACGCAAATGTTTGATGAGTTGTTTTCAAAACTTATTCAATACCTGAGTACGCTCGAAGAGAAACGAAAATTCAGAAGCTATCCTTTGCAGAATGAATTTTCGAATGCCGAACCGGCCGTGATTGAAAGTCAGGTGTATAACGATTTGTATGAGTTAGTTTATGGCAATACCATTCGTCTCGAAATACGCAATGAGCAAGGCGAAGTATCTACCTATAGTTATATCACGAGCCCTGGCAGTTCTCGCTATCGGATTGGAGGATTGAAAGAAGGAATTTATCGATTCACAGCATCCACATCAATCAATGATAAAAAAGAAACGGTGACTGGTCAGTTTCTGGTAAGAGCACAAAATGTGGAAGCTCAAAATCTTACGGCCGACTTTGGTTTGCTGCGAACTTTATCTAAAGAATCAGGGGGTAAATTTTATACTTCCAATCAGTGGGCAGACTTAACAGCCGATCTTCAACAAACAAAAACAGCCAGCCTGATTCACTCAGAAGAAACTTTTTAACCAACTGATAAACCTGAAATGGGTGTTCTTTCTTTTTCTGGCGCTGATTAGCACGGAATGGTTTTAAGAAAGTATTTAGGAAGTTATTAGAATTGAAAAGCCACAGACAACGGTCAACTGTTGACCGTTGTCTGTGGACTGATATTATTCGCTTTTCTTCTCTTTCGAGGAAGCTTTTGGCTTTTTCACTTTAACCGTTAACGATTCACCCGTGCCCTCATAGTCGGCCATAATGGTACCTCCTTCTACAATTTCACCTCTCAGAATTTCTTCCGCTACCGGATCTTCCAGGTATTTCTGGATAGCGCGGTTTAACGGACGAGCACCAAACTGAGGATCGTATCCTTTTTCTGCCAGGAAGTCCTTAGCCTTTTCACTAAGTTCAACGTTGTAACCAATGGTAAGAATCCGCGCAAACAATTTGCTAAGGGTGATATCAATGATTTTGTGAATGTGCTCGCGTTGTAGGGTGTTAAACACAATCACATCGTCCAAGCGATTTAAAAACTCCGGACTGAAAGCACGCTTCAAAGCAGTTTGAATGGTTGACTTCATCACCTCTTCATCGTTATCGCGTTTGGCAGCGGTGGTAAAACCTATACCGGCTCCAAAGTCTTTCAAATCTCGAACGCCAATGTTCGAGGTCATAATGATAATCGTATTTCTGAAATCTACTCTACGACCTAAACCATCGGTTAAGATTCCGTCATCCAATACTTGTAATAAGATGTTGAATACATCCGGGTGTGCTTTTTCAATCTCATCTAATAGAACAACGGAATACGGCTTGCGTCTTACCTTTTCGGTAAGTTGTCCACCTTCCTCATAACCTACATATCCGGGGGGTGCACCGACTAAACGCGATACGGAGAATTTCTCCATGTATTCACTCATGTCGATACGAACCAATGCATCGTCTTTATCAAACAGATAGGTAGCCAAAACTTTAGCCAATTCTGTTTTTCCTACGCCTGTTGGTCCCAGGAATATAAATGAACCAATAGGTTTTCTTGGATCTTTCAATCCAACCCGGGTGCGCTGAATAGCTTTTGTTAATTTTTTGATAGCTTCTTCCTGACCAATCACTTTACCACTTAACTGATCGGCCATGCCTAAAAGCTTATTGCTCTCTTTTTGAGCAATGCGATTAGCCGGAATGCCCGTCATCATGCCCACAACGTCAGCAACATTATCTTCCGTTACGGTGTATTTTCTGTACGGGGTTTTTCTTCCCACCGAGCTTTGGCAAGATCAAGCTGTTCGATTAATTTTTTCTCTTTATCGCGCAGTTGAGCGGCCTCTTCATATTTCTGACTTTTGACAACGCGATTCTTTTCCTTCTTCACGTCCTCAATAGCCTCTTCAAACTTTACAATGTCTTCGGGAACGTGAATATTGTTAATGTGCACGCGGGCTCCCGCTTCATCCATCACATCAATTGCCTTATCGGGCAGAAAACGGTCGCTGATATAACGGTCTGATAATTTCACACAGGCCTCTAAGGCTTCTTTCGTATAGTTTACATGATGATGATCTTCATATTTTCTTTGATGTTTTCAAGGATCTGAATGGTTTCATCTATCGAGGTAGAATCAACCATCACCATCTGAAATCTGCGGGCCAAAGCACCATCTTTTTCTATATACTGACGATACTCATCTAATGTTGTAGCACCGATACATTGTATTTCGCCCCGGGCTAATGCGGGCTTGAACATGTTGGAAGCATCCAATGAACCGGATGCGCCACCGGCACCCACAATAGTGTGCAATTCATCAATAAAGAGAATTACATCAGCTGATTTTTCCAATTCATTCATAACAGCCTTCATGCGCTCTTCAAACTGGCCGCGGTATTTAGTACCCGCCACCAACGATGCCAGGTCAAGGGTAACCACGCGCTTTCCGAAAAGAACCCGTGATACTTTTTTCTGAATAATGCGCAAGGCAAGACCTTCGGCAATAGCGGTTTTACCAACACCGGGCTCACCAATTAAAATTGGATTATTTTTCTTTCTGCGACTTAAGATCTGAGCTACCCGTTCAATTTCTTTTTCGCGACCAACGATTGGATCGAGTTTATTATCCTCAGCAAGTTTTGTAAGGTCGCGGCCGAAATTATCAAGTACCGGAGTGCGAGATTTTTCAGTCCCTTTTTTCTCCTTGCTTCCGCTGCCCGGGTTAGCGCCACTGCCAAACATTTTAGATGAGTCGTCATCCGGATCGTCTGTATCGGAAGCTGATGTGGGTTGATCGGTTTGGTATTCAAGCATTTCTTTTACAACATCATAAGCCACATCAAACTTGTTAAGAATTTGTGTGCCGAGGTTGTCCGGATCGCGTAGGATGGATAAGAGTAAGTGCTCTGTTCCAATTAATTGCGCTTTAAATATTTTGGCTTCGAGGTAGGTGATCTTAAGCACCTTTTCTGAAGCTCGGTTAGAGGGATGTTTGCCAGATTTTTGATTTCATGAGTGGCTGTGCCTTTAGAAACCTTTTCAATCTCTCCCCACGAAGGTCATCCAAGGGCACCCTAATTTTTTTAACACACCTACTGCCACGCCTTCTCCTTCGCGAATCATCCCTAACAGAAGATGCTCGGTTCCGATATAATCATGGCCCAGTCTTAAGGCTTCTTCCCGGCTTAATGAGATTACTTCTTTGACCCGGTTAGAAAATTTTGCTTCCATATTTGGCATATCTTGAGTATTGTAAATGTAGAGTTTTAAGCGTGATAAGTCAAAAAACTTAACAAGCCCTAGTTACTGATTTCTTGCGTAATCAGGCACGTTATTTAACACATTATAATTTTTATTTGTTCAACTCTTTATTCCGTGAGGCAAGCAGAAGGAAACCCGTCTGTGGGCCTTCGCAAAAAAGAAGGTCGATCATACTGAGGTTAGCTGCAAATTGATTGCCAAACACCTGCGAATAGGGAGTGGGTTTGTATATAGATCTGTCTGAATAAGGTTTTTTGGCATGAATCACCGAACGTAGATCGTAAAAAGTTGAATCTGGACTTTTTTCGTACGTCACACTTACAGAAACAATGGGCTTGTGACGAATGCATTTCAGACAGAATGACAGCAGTTCAAGATTTAAATCAAAAAGAAAGTCCTTCTTTCTATAAATGATATTTTTTAAATCATCCGAATAGAATTCAAAATAGGGAGCCTTGCGATAAGCTGATTCCAGGGTGCGCCAATGATTGTTTTGCCAATGGATACTATAATCGAT
>JADJMA010000009.1 GCA_016709845.1 Flammeovirgaceae bacterium
AATTCAAATTAGTGGTCTCCGCTGCCAAGTCGAAAGGTGTAGACCTACCTTGATCCTGATCTTCGAATATCGTTGATCGAAACAACTTTGAAAAGATTTCGGATCTGATGATTGCTTCCGTGATGAAAACAGAATAGGGATGAGTTTGTCCAGGTATTAGCAGGAGAAGTTCAATGACAGGTCTCACTGAGTCCTCCGCAACATGAATTGATCAAGGGAGAAATCCCTAAGAGAGAAAGCAGGGCAAAACCTATCATGGTCGTCCTACCAAAACAATCACAATCTCAAATGGAGCTTGAAGCTCTTGCTCTGGAACTCGAATTAGAACTATTAAACTTTGCAGCGTAATGATAACGGTTAGTAATTATTTTATTGAAGTGGAGCGAATCGGCGTAAATACATTGTTGGAAACGCTACAGAAAGGTCATGACCTGGTGGGTGAAGAGTACATCCAATGGAGCGAATTGGGCCACCGGTCAAAGTAGTGAAGGTATCAAGAAGGTCATTGACCCATACTTTCAAAAAAAAAAAGCTGAATGGACTTCTGCTTCTACTTCAAAACCTGGGAACCCCAGTCACCTAAAGCCAAGACTACCCCCGGGAAACCCAAAAAAGAAGTCTGCCAAAGAAAAATCAAGGTCGAACGTAAGACTCATACCAAAAAGGGTGAGGAGAAGAAAGAGCCCAAGCACGTAAAGCATGTTGAGCACATCCGAGAGGAGGAAAATACATTGAAAGGTACGCTGGATTGCATAACAAGGTGAAATCTCCTAATGCGATCCTTTTTCATCTATCAAGGCCTCTGCAACGGTCCATCGTTCAAAAGCTCATCCGCAAAACCTCACCCTTGGCAGAGAAATCGAAATGATCTAAATAAGCTTGTTCAGAAGTACAACAAGATGAAGGGAGAAGACTCATTCGCCAACAATTGACAAGGACCTGAATCACCTGGCTGCTATTGCTGGAGGGGAAAAGGTTTATCCTTCCATTATGGTGATCAAGCGCTTTATCGGATTGCAGGGGCAAGACGATGATGAGAAAAATAATGGCTTTCTTAAACAACTGGAGAATCTGGTGGCAAAAAAGGAAATCTTAAAAGATGATCCCTACTCGGATAAGGTCAATGCCATCTACAAGAGCCTTAAGCAAAGAACAAGTAGCAAGATTTCAATTTCCAAAGCGGAGTTGAACGGCCTGGAAGGAATTGTAAAAGCATGTGGATGCAAGGATGAGGTTGGTAGGATTTATGATACAGGAGGAAAGAAACTTAGGCCATGCAAAAGGAAGACGTACTCGGATGCAAGTCGTGGAGCTTGTTCGCACAAGCTAGGGATTAAGCGGAGTGCTTACTGCCAAAGAAATGGCAACCGTAAACTTGCCCTCCTTAGCTTCTTTTCATTCTGGCAATCCCTATTCGGAAATCCGGCCAAAAACTTCACGATGATGTTTCATGGTGAGCCTCATAACGGAAAAACTATTTTCCTATTGAAGCTCGCACAATACCTGGCTGAGAATTTTGGATCTGTTCTTTGCGTGTCATCGGAAGAGTTTGCGTCACCCATGACCAAAGTGAAGGTAAACGAGTTTTTAACTTTACCATCAGGATTACATTTTGTTGAAAACTTGCAAGACCCCAACCTTTTGGATTATCAGTTTATCATCCTGATTCAGTGAATGACGAAGCCAGATCAATCAGTACAAGGAGCCGAAGAGACATCCAGATACGGCTTCATCTTCATACTTCAACGCACACAAAAGCCGGAGACTTCAAAGGTGGAAAAGATTGGGAGCATATCGCAGAGATAGCAGGAGAAGTTTATAAAGGGGTGGTGACGGTAACTAAAAACCGATATGCGCCCAAAAGCACACTGGATTTCTTCAGACAATTTGGAATCCAATGGCAGGAACCACAAAGCAAGAGCTAAAATAAATCAAAAGAATTATTAACAATTTAAACAGACAGACATGGAGGCAAGTGAAGTTGGAAAAAGGCAGCATAGGAGGACTTTTGTCTAAAATTCTCGGAGCTGGAGTAAAAGAGACAGTCGATTCCATCGGAAACGCAATCGACAAAATAGACAAGTCAGATGAGAAGCTTGAACTTCAATTGAAGTACAAAGAACTTCTCCTGAACATGGAGGGAGCTTGTATTGATTATGAAAGCAAACTCCGGAGAACAAGACGAAAATCATTGAATCAGAAACAAAGGGGGAGAGTTGGTTTCAGAGAAACTGGCGACCGTACTTATTGCATCTGCATGTTTATTGTCTTCAACAATTATGTTGTGCGTACTTCAATTTACCAGTAACAATATTAGATGATCACATCTGGACAATGATGGATTTAGGCGTTGGAGGTTATGTTGCAGGTCGATCCTTTGAGAAAATTAGTGAGAACCCGGGGCCAGTGCTTATAATGTGAGAAAAGAAAAATAGTTTTGAGAGAGTTTGTAAGTATATATTTAAGGAGTTGGAATGGATAGGTTAATTGGTCAGTTCTTTGGCACATATTATGATAAGTAGAATTGACCGTTACTTCAAAACTATGTTCCTGTTAACCTTATTGAAGAATGGTGTCGTTGGAAAGGTGCAAGGAATTAGCCAAAAGACATGGCTACGATTATACGGATGACCAGTTACTTAAGATTAGAGATTTTTTATCAACTAGCAGAGATACAGTACAACATTTATCAAAGAGAAAAGGATGAAAAAAGAAGAGCGATAATCTATACGAGGGTGTCATCTGATGAGCAAGCTGAGAAGGGATATAGTTTGCAATATCAAGAAGAACAATTGCGTAAATATTGTGCGAACAGGATATCAGTATTGTTGCACATTATAAAGAAGATTATTCCAGGAAGACTTTTGATCGACCTGAGTTTAATAAGTTGATGAACTTCTGTAAGAAAAATCCAGGTGAAGTTGATTTACTTTTATTTATAAACTGGAGTCGTTTTGGCCGCAATGCCGGTGATTCCTATGGCATCATAAAACAACTCAATAAACTGGAAATAGAACCACAGGCCATTGAGCAACCTTTGGATTTAAAAGTTCCAGAGAACAAGATGATGCTGGCGTTTTACCTGGCTTCGCCAGAGGTTGAAAATGACAGAAGATCGATTAATGTTAAGTCAGGAATTTATCGGGCAAAAAAAGAAGGGCGCTGGACAACTCTTGCCCCAATCGGTTACAAGAATATTCGAACTGAAGATGGTAGAGCTATGATTATCCCAAGCAAGCAAGCTGATATTGTACGAGACGCATTTAAGAAGTTTGCAAGTGGCGCTTTTGGAATGGAGGAGTTACGACATAAGCTTTTTGAAAAGGGCTTAAACATTGAACGCTCCCGATTTCCTAAAATGCTTCGGAATAGAGCATACATTGGGAAGATTTTTGTCGCGGCTTACAAGGATGAACCCTCCTATTATGCCAAGGCACTACATGAACCATTAATTAGCGATGAGCTATTTTTTCAAGTTCAGGACATATTGGAAGGAAGGTCTCCTAGTAGGCCAACAAAGAACACGATGAAAGAACAGCTTCCTTTGCGAGGCTTCCTCGAATGCCGTTTGTGCGGTAAAAATATTTCTGGCAGTGCCTCTCGTGGCAATGGTGGCAAGTATTTTTACTATCACTGTACATGTGGTTGTAATGAAAGATTTCGGGCTGAGAAAACCAATAAGAGCTTTCTGGAATACCTTAAAATGATTAAGCCCAATGCAATGACGCTTGATATGAACTACGATGTTCTTTTGGATAATTTCAACACCAAGACGAAGAATGACCGAAATGAACTTCTGAAGATTGACGAGGAAATTGGACGGAATAATCAAAGGCTACAGAATGCTCAACATTTGATGTTGGATGCAGAGATTACCGCAAATGACTACAAGGAGATAAAGGTGAAAATTTTAGAAGCTAATGATGAACTAATGAGGAAGAAGGCTAATCTTTCATCGGGCCACGAAGATTACAGGGAGTATTTAAAGTTAAGCGCGGCTTTTATAAAAGATATGGACTTGATATATCAAAAGGCCTCATTAAGTGAAAAGCAATTAATCATTGGTTCGGTGTTTCCCGAAAAATTGACTTTTGAAAAAAATCATTTTCGAACCAAAAGGCTCAATGAAGCGGTGGTATTAATGGGCTTGAATCACAGTGATTTAGGTCAAAAAAAAGCGGTAGCAGTAAAAAAATTACCTGCTACCGCTCAGGTCGAGATGAGAGGGATTTGAACCTCCGGCCTCCACGTCCCTAACGTGATGCGCTAACCGGGCTGCGCTACATCTCGATTTTCTTATCAACCTAATCTGATGCGCTAATCCCGCCAGAAGCGGGACGATACATCTCGATCTTAATTTTGAGGCTGCAAGTATACCAAAATTTTTAAGGGATCAAAAGTAACTTTAGTCGTTACTAATTTTTCTTATTCTGCTTCAAATCGCGAACAAACCGTGCCCAATTAAACGGGTTTAAATATGGATTGGTACGCGGTTGGAATTTATCTACAGCTGAAGTAGACCATTGATCCATATAATATTTATAGTTAGCCGCCCCATCCATAGGCGTAGTTCTTATCATCAAGGCTATGAGCTCTGCATTTAAATTTCGTGGATCAATGCCATTATCCATGGGCATATTAAGTGCCAAAATCGCTTCCTTAAAAACTTCTTCAGTCGGGAAGGGCATAATCTCAACTTCTCTCAAATACGTGATATCCGAAACCATTTCTACAATGATGGTTAGATTATCATTAGCCGCATGAGGTACAATATAATGCTGGCGATTATAGCCAATCGCACTTATTACGATGCTATCCCCTTCCAAAACCGGCATCGAAAAAAACCTGCCGGGCTTGTACTTGTACCCCGGCCCGCTTTGGGTACATAAACGTGCACCCCAGGCAAAACATTTACGCTATCGCTAACAAAACCCGAAAGCTGAATGATTCGTCTTTTGCTTTGAGCCGTTGTTAAAGAGACCGAACATACTGTCAGAATCACCGTACAAAGAAAAAAGCCAGTCAATTTCTTCACATCACAACTGTTAATTTTCAAAGATAAAGATTCAGATCATTTATGCCTAATCAATCCTATTTTCCCTACCCTTCAGTTTTGCTATCTTCGCAACTTGATAAATCATTGCCCTTCAATTACCTGATGCGATTAAAACATTTTAATATCGATTTAGGTGCCCAAATATTTCTGGCTTGTTCAGATACCTCGCGCCTGCGAATTTTAAATCTCATTTTAAATAATGGCGAGATGTGCATTACCGATCTCGAGCACATTCTGGAGTTTACTCAAACAAAGACTTCACGTCACTTACTCTATTTAAAAAATTCAGGTATTCTTACCTCACGTAAAATGAATCAATGGGTTTTTTATCAGCTCAAGGATGAGGTGTTCGACATCACTCGGCAAATCTTTCAGTTCCTGAGCCGGGATGTTGTTCTTCAAAAAGATCAGCAAGTTTTTCAAACCCTTTATAGCAATCGCGAATTATCTCTTAATAAACTTAGTCTAAAGCCACTCAGTCAACCTTCATGAAATCGTATCGCTGTATTCTTTTCGATCTCGACCACACGCTTTGGGATTATGACACAAACTCTTCTGAAACTCTTGAAGAACTTTTTCATCATCACAAGCTGAGTGAATCTGGTATGCCTTCATTCCCAGATTTTTTAAAAACTTTTGAAACCGTTAATACCCACTTGTGGACACTCTATGATGCCGGACAGATTCATCGCGATGTAATTCGGTACGACCGGTTTCATAAAATTATGCTCGAAATGGGCGTGGATAACTACGAACTCTCCCTAACCTTATCCAACGAATATGTCGACCGCTCGCCAAAAAAAGGCGCGTTGATGCCAAACGCTATAGAAGTGCTTAAATATCTGCAGCCTAAATACCCTATGACCATTGTAACCAATGGCTTTGATGAAATTCAATCTGTAAAAATGGCTTCGTCAGGAATTACCTCCTACTTTAAAAGCGTAGTCACTTCTGCCCGCGCAGGCCATAAAAAACCTGCTAAAGAAATTTTTGAATTCGCTTTGGCGGAAAATGGCTTTACTGCTCAGGAAACAATTATGGTTGGTGATAATCTACTTACCGACATTCGTGGTGCCAGTAACGCATCCGTTGATACGGTCTATTTTAACCCGGGTAAAATTGCGCATCAAAGTAATCCAAATTACGAGATTCATGACTTGAAAGAGTTAGTGAATATTCTGTAAAACCGCACATTATCCGTAATTTTGTAACCTCGTTTAAAAACAATTTTTCATCTCATTAATCCAACAACATATGTCTACCGGTTTTTTCAAAATACCCAACCCTGCTAACGAACCTATTCTATCTTATGCGCCTGGAAGTAAAGAGCGTGTAGCTCTAAAAAAAGCATTAGCAGAAGCGAGAGCTACCGTGTTAGATATACCTATGTATATAGGTGCCGAAGAAGTGCGCACAGATAATAAAAAAACTTTGTCACCACCTCACGATCATAAGCATATTCTAGCGCACTATCACGAAGGTGATAAAAGTCATGTTGAACAGGCCGTGAATGCGGCTCTTGCTGCTAAAGAACTATGGGCGGGTTTAAGTTGGGAAAATCGCGCAAGCATATTTTTAAAAGCTGCCGACTTGCTGGCTGGACCCTATCGCTATAAAATAAATGCAGCGACTATGCTTGGTCAATCGAAGAATGCCTTTCAGGCAGAGATTGATTCTGCTTGTGAACTCATAGATTTTCTGCGCTTCAACGTTCATTTCATGGGCGAAATTTACAGCGAACAGCCAGCATCATCTCCGGGCGTTTGGAACCGATTGGAATACAGACCATTGGAAGGATTTGTATTCGCGTTAACGCCTTTTAATTTCACGGCCATAGCGGGCAATCTTCCAACCAGCGCAGCAATGATGGGCAACACCGTGGTTTGGAAACCAGCCAACACCCAGATCTATGCTGCGAACGTAATCATGCAAGTGCTAAAAGAAGCAGGTTTACCCGATGGCGTTATCAATTTGGTTTATGTAAGTGGTCCGAATGCGGGTGAGGTAATTTTCAATCATCGCGACTTTGCAGGAATACATTTTACAGGAAGCACCGGTGTGTTTCAAAACATCTGGAAAACTATTGGAAACAACATCCATAAGTTTAGAACCTATCCGCGCATTGTTGGTGAAACCGGAGGCAAAGATTTTATTATGGTACATAAAAGTGCCAATCCTAAAGAAGTTTCAACAGCCATTGCCCGGGGTGCCTTCGAATATCAAGGGCAAAAATGTTCGGCTGCCTCCCGTTGCTATATACCATCTAATCTTTGGGATGATGTGAAAAAATACCTTGTTGAGGATTTGAAAACATTTAAGATGGGCCCAACCGAAGATTTCGGAAACTTTATCAATGCGGTAATTGACGAGAAAGCGTTCAACTCTATCAGCGGATACATTGATAAAGCCAAGGCAAACCCCATGAATGAAATTATTGCGGGTGGCAAGTATGACAAGTCGAAGGGATATTTTATTGAGCCAACCGTTATTGTTACCAAAGATGCTTCTTCTATTACTATGTGTGAAGAAATTTTTGGCCCCGTAATAACAATCTATGTTTATCACGCTGAGAATTTTGAGCAAACCCTTGAACTGGTTGATAGCACATCACCGTATGCACTAACCGGTTCCATTTTGGCTAAAGACCGCTACGCGGTAGAACTTGCTACAAAAAAATTAGTGAATGCTGCCGGTAATTTCTATATCAACGACAAGCCAACCGGAGCCGTAGTTGGACAACAGCCTTTCGGTGGCGCGCGTGGATCAGGCACCAATGACAAAGCCGGAGCAAAAGTTAACTTGTTGCGTTGGGTTTCTATGCGAACAATTAAAGAAACATTCGTTACGCCAATTGACTATCGATATCCGTTTTTGGATAAGGAATAAATTTATTCACCCAAAGTAGCTAAACATTTAGAAAATGTTTAGCTACTTTTCCATTCCACTCTGCTTTTAATAAATGCTGCCTGCTCTTTTGAAAAAGAGCTTGGGGGTGAAGTAATCAATCAGTTGCCAATGATTTCTGATCATTGTACCACTTAATATTTCTTGAGAAATACATTAAGAATCCAATGATCAGGAATAAGCCAATGCTTCCAATCAGCAGGGAGAAATCTTCTGCCTGAATGATAACATAGATGAAAACATAAAACCCACTCATCAATGTCGTGAATAATAAGATAATAGGTTTCCGTTTCAAAAAACTGGTTGCATAAACACTTACAAGTAGAATAGTTGCAATGGAAGAAATTGCATAGGCAATATTATAACCTACTTGTTCGGAAAGTGCTAGCAATAAAGTGTAGTAGATGATTAGTGCAACCCCAATCAAAATATATTGAAAAGGATGGATTCTTATTTTGGTTGTTATCTCAACCAAAAACAAAGCAGTAAAGGCTAAGATAATAACCAGCACTCCATACTTTGCAGTGCGAATACTTTTTTGATACTGATCAGCCGGAATCAAAAGCCGAACCCCAAATTCTGAACCACTAAGTGATTGCTCGGAGTCCAACCACTTTTGTGAAAATGGTCGATTAAAAGAAAGTACTTTCCAGGAAGCTGAAAATCCTTCTTCGTTTACAGTTCTGTCTACCGGCAATAGTTTACCCTCAAAACTTGGTGAAGGCCACGCCCCTTCGGCTTTCACTTCCGTTGATTTTCCGGAAGGAACAAAGTAAAGACTTTGGCTACCTTTTAAACTTAAATTAACTGAGAAATCTGAATGAAAACTCTCACGCGCTGTCCATCCTAAGGGCGTAACAATGCCACTCACAAGTTTACTTCTGCTGCTGTTGCCACTTCACCCTCATACCCGGTTTGCAAATATTGTTGTGCATCGATAATCAAACCAATATCACTGGCTGGCTCCGACAAAAGCTTGCTATTTCCGTTTTGGATTACCGGATTCTCACTGATCCCTCGCAAATCTGTTATGCCATTAATCAAAACCGCTTCTTTCCAATGTACCTGTTCATCCGGAATATTCCAGGTTGAAAAATCCGGAGTTACAAAACTTGCCTCCATGGCAATTGTCGATTCGTAAACAGCCACATCAAAAATGCCTCTATGCAAAACTTCAGGGTCCACTTTACTCTTTACTTTATAAGTATCTGGAAGGAAATAAGCTTTGTGGGTGGTCTCTCTAAGTTCTTCCGTTTGCTTACTGTCATTCCAACGTTTAATCGTTTCAATTTTGGTAAACGGAATCATCAGCACAGGCCCTGATAGAGTCTGGTCTCCTGACCATTTTTCAGATACCTCGCGAATAACTTCATCTGCCCGGCCTTGTCGCTCATGAATAAGGCTTTCTATCCAGGATGTAGGAATTAGTAAAATCAAAATCAAGAAACCGATAGAGAAAAGCTTTACCATTATGGATTCGGTAATCCATTGGTTGAATCGTTCGAAGAGATTGGGGATTGTTTCCATATAAATTAATTTTAAAAGTACTTTGTATTTAAAAGTTTATGATCAAATTTTTTTACTTCCGCTGTTGTTTGATTAATTCTTCCATCGCATCCAGGTGTTTTCTTAAAAGCACTTCGTCCACGTTCTGTTACCTTATAACGCGTGTTGGGTTTGCGATCAACAAATGATTTACTGATTGAAATATATTTTTCCCGCTCCAAGGCTTTTAAATGAGTGGCCAGATTGCCATCCGTTACGTCCAACAATTCTTTCAAAGCATTAAAATCATAGGAGTCATTAGCCACCAGCACAGATACAATCTGTAGCCGAACCCGATGCTCCATTACCTTGTCTAAGTTTTCGAAGGGATTCTTCATCGATCGTATTTCTTAAACATCATGGCTCCATAAATAATATGAAGTACACCAAAACCGATCGCCCAAAAAATTAACCCATAACCCGGTAACGCTGTAGAGATGAGTCCCAAAATAATTTCTGTATAACCCAGATACCGGAATTCATCAAACAAGTTAGGACTTGCATTAACTAATGCCAGTCCATAGAAAATAAGGCAAGCGGGTGCAGCAATACCAAAGTGACCATAAAACAACAGGAATAAAATAAAGACTCCACCGGTTAATAGTGGTACAGACAAATTGATAAAAAGTTTTTTACTGGTTGAATTCCAAATATTGCCACCCAATTTTGTTGCCTTTCTCGCAGCTAAAGAATAACCTGTAATTAAGGAAGCAAACAAAACGACAAACGCAATAACAAGTAACTTCATAATGATGGAAGTATCCTGTATAGATTCTTGTCTGAAATTCAATGGGAAAATCGGATACTGAACCAAAGCATAGGCTACCGCTGCTCCAATGAGTGCATAGCAACCGGCCAAAATTCCAGAAAGGCCGCTAAGCGATACAAACTTTACAGACCGTTCCATCAACTCACGGATGGATTCAATGTCCCTTTGATAATCTGAATTTTTTCCATTTTAAAAGTACTTTGTAATTCAAAGTTAATCAACGGATTCATATCACCAAGGGTTTTTGCGTATTCAAGATATTTTTGGGTTGATTCTGGATATTTCCGGCTCAATGCCTTAATATTGCACTCCCAAATCAGTTAGGAAACAAAATTCTCCCTTAGCTCAGCTGGTTAGAGCATCTGACTGTTAATCAGAGGGTCCTTGGTTCAAGTCCAAGAGGGAGAGCAAAAAAGCCGCCTTTAGCGGCTTTTTTTATTATTATTCAAATTATTAAGGGTTTTTGCTCAATAAAAAAGTTACTCATCCGTCTGCATAAGGCAGCCCCATCTTTAATTCGAACCTCATAGAAATGTCAAAATCAAAAATTACCCTTCGCGAAGTTTTTAAGACTATTATCTGGCCCCGGAGAAAGCTTATTTCCATCGGCCTTATCCTTATTGTTATCAGTCGGTTAGCCTCGTTGGTTATTCCATGGGCTACTAAATACATTATTGATGATGTGATGGGTAATAAGGATCTCTATATGTTGAAGGTAATCCTGGGGGTGATTCTATTATCGATCGTTGTGCAAGCAGTAACCTCTTGTACTTGTCCCGATGGCCGTGTTTGGCGTTATCTCTTTCAAAGCCTTTAGTTACATCCGCCCTGTATTTCGCGAACGCGGTCAATTGAATGCAGAAGTAACTGGTCGCCTGACGGAAACATTAAATGGCGTGCGTGTGATAAAAGGATTTAATGCAGAAGATCAGGAAATCAAAACGTTTGAAGTGGGTGTTGAGAAACTTTATTTGAACGTAAAGAAAAGTTTAACCTCCACCAGTTTACTCACCAGCTCAGCCACTTTTTTAATTGGGCTTGCTACGGTTGGCATTATGGGGTTGGGTGGCTATTATGTAATTAATGATAGCATGACCATGGGCGACTTAATTTCGTTCGTGTTGTTTCTTGGGTTTGTTACATTTCCCATTGTGCAGATGAGCAACATCGGTTCGCAATTGACGGAAGCCTTTGCCGGGCTTGATCGCACCGAAGAAATTATGAATACAGCCATTGAGGATGATGGCTCGATTCGAACAATTAAACTTGATGAGATTAAAGGCGATATTATTTTCAATGATGTATCGTTCGCGTATGAAGAAGGCAAACCTGTTTTAAAGAATATAAACTTTACCGCACCAGTGGGTTCAGTTACTGCCTTGGTGGGTACTTCGGGATCGGGCAAAACAACTATTGCAGGATTAGCTGCCACATTTTTAAATCCTGATAGTGGAACAATTACGGTGGATGGCGTTGATCTCACTAAAGTATCACTCAACAGTTATCGTAGTCAGTTAGGGGTTGTACTTCAAGATGATTTTCTTTTTGAAGGTACCATTCGTGAAAATATTTTATTTCCCAGACCCCATGCAACGGAAGAGGAATTAATTAATGCTGTTAAAGGTGCATTCGTTCAAGAGTTTACCGATCGGTTTGAAAAAGGATTGGACACGGTAATTGGTGAACGAGGCGTTAAACTTTCGGGCGGGCAGCGTCAACGTATTGCTATTGCACGGGCTATTTTAGCTAATCCACGTATTCTTATTTTAGATGAAGCCACGTCAAACTTGGATACCGAAAGCGAAAGTTATATTCAAGAAAGCTTAAGGAGTCTGATGAGCGGCCGAACTACTTTTGTAATTGCCCACCGACTCAGCACAATCCGCCAGGCCAACCAAATATTGGTTATTGAAAATGGTGAAATTGAAGAGCGCGGAAAGCACGATGAGTTGATTGAAAAGAAAGGTCGCTACTTCCAGCTTTATACATACCAGGCAAGAATTTAATTCTTAGACGTCTAACTACCAGAGGTGTCTGACACCTTAAAGGTGTCTTGACGCCTACAATACAATCAATATCAAGACTTTATGTCATTATGTTGATTCATTTTTTACTCATAGTAAGACATACTGTCTTGTTTTCAGGGATAAAAACCCATCGGCATACTTTTCACTAGGTATACTGTAGATTTTAAAACTACATGTTTAACCTTAAAAAAATAACATTATGAGTATCGTTCGTTATAACCCAAATGATTTTGTACCAACTCCATTTAGTGCTTTGGTCGATCGCTTTTTTAATGATTCTATCACCCGCTCAGGCGGAAGCCGCTTTGTTCCTAAAGTGGATATCGTAGAAACTCCGGAGGCTTATGAGGTGCATTTAGCTGCTCCCGGCTTAAGCAAAGAAGATTTCAATATTGAAGTAAATGATAATTATCTGACTGTAAGTGGTGAGCGCAAGTTCTCCAACGAAAAGAAAGACAAAAATTATCATTCTATTGAAACTCATTACGGTTCATTCAGCAGGTCGTTTACCCTGCCCGAAAACACCGATGCTTCAAAAATTAATGCGAAGTACAACAATGGCATTTTGGAATTAAGCATTCCAAAAGATGAAAAGAAAGTGCTGAAACAAAGTATTAAGGTGAGTTAATATAAATTGGGTTAGTTTTTTTTAAAATGCCCTTCCGAAAATGGAAGGGCATTTTTTTTATTCTGACTACACAAATATTTATCCTTTTCGCTTAACCAATTAAGGTATATGCTGTACCTTACCTGAAAGAGACGGTTATGAAGCGTTCGTTGTTGATTCTGTTGGTGATTTGCTCATCTTTTATTGGGGCCATAGTTGGCTCCATCCTTACTCTTCGGTATTACGATGCCGGTCCTGTGTACAATTCCATTGAAGAAAGACAGAACCTGCGGCTCACAAATTTTTCGAATGATTCGGTAAGTCGCATTCAACCACCGATAAATTTTGAGGCGGCAGCGCGCCAGGTTACCCCGGCCGTAGTGCACATCAGCACGATTTATGGAGGCGGAAGATTTAGCATTAATGCATTAGATAGCTATTTGAACCCTCACGCACAATCCTCGGGTTCTGGTGTAATTATTTCTGATGATGGATACATCGTAACCAATCATCACGTTATTGAAGATGCCAACTCCATAGAAGTTGTGTTGAATAACAACCAACGATTCTTTGCAAAATTGGTTGGGCAGGATCCAAGCACGGACTTAGCGCTCTTAAAAATTAAAGCAAGAAATCTTCCATTTGTAAAATATGGAGACTCTGATAGAATAATTACAGGCGAGTGGGTATTGGCCATAGGCAACCCGTTTGATCTTAACTCTACGGTAACCGCGGGCATTGTCAGTGCTAAGGCACGAAACATCCGCATTCTTTCCGATAAAAATAATTTGCAGGTAGAATCCTTTATTCAAACTGATGCCGCAGTGAATCCCGGAAACAGTGGTGGCGCGCTGGTAAATCTTAAAGGTGAATTGATTGGAATTAATTCCGCCATTGCAACAGCTACAGGTGGCTATAGTGGTTACTCGTTTGCTATACCGGTAAGTTTGGTTAAAAAGATTATGGACGATTTGTTGGAGTACGGCCAGGTACAGCGCGGCTTGTTGGGTGTGCAGATTACCGATGTTACAGCCGACTTGGCTGACGACAGAAATCTATCGGTGATGCAAGGAGTATTTATAAGTCATGTAAACAAAGGCAGTGCCGCAGAGCGGTCAGGTTTGGAAATGGGGGATGTAATCACCGCCATAGATAATCATCCCGTTAACGGAACGTCTGAATTGCAAGAATGGGTGGCTCGCAAAAGACCCGGGCAAACTATTAGAGTTCGGTTTTTAAGAAATGGAGAATCCGGTGAAGTGGAATCTACCTTACGCAACTTTCAAGGTACAGATGAAGTAAAAAGAAATCAATCTCGTACGAAATAGAAGGCGCTCAATTGGATGAGGTGCCCTACTCAAAACTCAATGAACTTAATCTGGATGGCGGGGTGTTAATTAAAAAAGTTTCGTTTGGGAAATGGAAAAAGGCAGGTGTAAAAGAAAACTTTATTATTACCCATGTAGATAAAGTAGCTATTGACAACGTGGGTGATCTTAATCGCGCCATGGAAATGAAAAAAGGCGGAGTGTTAATTGAAGGCGTAACACTTACTGGAGAAAAGCAAACCATTGGGATGGACTGGTGAATTAAATTGACAGCGTATAATTGACAATCCGTAAATAAAATTATCCCTCCCATTCAATAATTAACAATCTGCCAATAACAATTGCATTGGTAAATTGACCTTACCAAAACATTCGGTAACTTTGCACCCTACCAGAAATTAGTAAAGCATGAATAACTTCGGCATAGCAGAATCACTTTCCAAGCTTGGAATAAAAAAATCAAATATAGGAACCTCCACAGGTCAGCATTGGCTAAAAACCAAAGCAGGATCAATCGAGTCCGTCTCTCCTGTTGATGGAAAAGTTATAGGTAAGATTCAACTTACAGATGATGCCGCCTTTGACAAAGTTGTAAAGCAAGCACATTCGGCATTTCTTGAGTGGCGAATGGTGCCCGCGCCAAAACGCGGTGAGGTGGTACGGCAAGTAGGTTTAGCTTTGCGCAAATACAAAGAACCATTGGGAAAATTGGTTTCCTACGAGATGGGCAAATCCTACCAGGAAGGATTGGGCGAAGTGCAGGAGATGATTGACATTTGCGATTTTGCTGTGGGCCTTTCAAGACAATTGCACGGACTTACTATGCACTCCGAACGTCCCAACCACAGAATGTATGAGCAGTATCATCCATTAGGAGTTGTTGGTATTATCTCTGCTTTTAACTTTCCAGTTGCCGTATGGGCCTGGAATGCGATGCTTGCCTGGGTGTGTGGTGATGTGTGCATCTGGAAACCTTCTGAGAAAACTCCCTTGTGCAGTGTTGCCTGTCAAAATATAGTTAATGAAGTGTTTAAGAAAAACCGGATACCCGAAGGAGTTTCCTGCATCGTCAATGGCGATTATAAAATCGGTCAGCGTTTAGCAGCCAACGAAAATATTTCACTTGTTTCGGCAACCGGAAGTGTACGCATGGGCAAAGCGGTTGGTAAAACCGTAGCCGAGCGTTTAGGACGAGCTTTGCTTGAATTAGGCGGTAACAACGCGATCATCATTTCAGAACATGCCAATCTTGAAATGTCAATTCGAGGCGCCTTGTTTGGAGCAGTGGGTACAGCTGGCCAACGGTGTACTTCTACGCGTAGATTGAATATCCACGAAAGTGTCTACAACGAAGTAAAAGAAAAACTTAAAAAAGCATATAGTCAACTAAGTATCGGGAATCCATTAGACGAAGCGAATCACGTTGGGCCGCTAATTGATACATTGGCTGTAAAATCCTACCGAAGTGCCTTGCAAAAAGTAAAAGCGGAAGGCGGATCGTTACTTGTTGCCGGTGGGGTTTTAAAAGGTAAGGGGTATGAGTCGGGATGTTATGTAAAGCCAGCGATAGCCGAAGTAAAAAATCATTTCGAAATTGTTCAACACGAGACTTTCGCACCCATTTTATATTTGATTAAGTACAAAACTTTAGAAGAGGCCATCGCATACCAAAATGGTGTGAAGCAAGGTTTATCCTCTGCATTGATGACCACCCAAATGAATGAGATGGAGAAATTCCTTTCGCAGAGCGGATCTGACTGTGGCATTGCTAATGTTAACATCGGTACCTCGGGAGCCGAAATTGGTGGAGCCTTTGGTGGAGAGAAAGAAACTGGAGGTGGCCGCGAGTCGGGCTCGGATGCCTGGAAAGTCTATATGCGCAGGCAAACCAACACCATCAACTATGGTGACAGCTTACCGTTGGCACAAGGAATAAAGTTTGAATTATAAACCGGCTTGCAAAAGCGGGGTGTTAAAGCTACTTTTAGTATTCCCGTTTTTTTTAACCTACTATGTCTGAACCCAAATACCGTACAGTAATGCTCATTGACGACAATGAGATAGACAATCTGATTAATCAAAAAATGATTGAGGCGGCCGCGCTAACCAAGCATATATACACATGCACGGGTGCAAAAAGTGCCATTGAGTTTTTAAGGAATATAGAAAAAATTGAAGTGGCCGATCAGGTCTTGCCTGATCTAATCTTTCTGGATATCGACATGCCCCTGATGGATGGGTTTCAGTTTCTCGATGAGTTTGAAAAATTCGGAAATTTAGTAAAGAAGAAGTGTAAGATTATTATGCTCACTTCCTCCATTAATCCTCAGGATTTTAATAAAGCCAAAAAATATCTGAACGTAAAACTTTATTTGAATAAGCCTCTTTCGCACGAAAGCATTATGAATCTTTCAGTTTAGTTCATGCCAGGTGCATCAATTGCAGTAAGGTTTTCAATAAACTGTTCATCCATACGCACAAAACAAGTAGGTGCAAAATAGGCAACCTCGATAGCCTTGAATTTAGGTATTACCGCAGCAATCTTCTTTCCTTTTTCTTTCTTCGCTTCGCTGGTAGCTATTTTCAGGATCTTCAAAAAGAGCATAACGTTTTCACACTCATCCTTGCCAAACAATCTGATCTGGCGCTGAATGCTACTGGTTAGCTGATTAAATAACTCAAAATCCTTCAGCATGCAATATTGCAAGGCCAATATCGCTTTCACCTCCATTTGTACAAACGGATATTTCTTCAAACTCACCTCATTCAATAAATGATTGATAAGTTTGGCTGCTTCTTCAAACTTTCCCTGATAGTAACAACCGAGTGCGCGGTAGATAATAAAAATGGTATGCCTGGGAACATCCTGAATATCCGCTTCTATATCTTCGAAAAGGCTTTCATTCTCAGCATAAATTTCCTTTTCTGTTTCAAGTCGTAAATGACGATCTAGTTTGGCAATTAAAAATCGAGCTGAAAATGTGTAAAAGGAATAATTAACAAGTAGGTTGGCAGCCGCATCATTCACTTCTTCAAAATGTTTTTCTACCTGACGAAAAACTTTGTAGTGGTTATAGTACTCCAACTTTAAGTATTCAAAAATCAGATTCAGATGGTAATACAACGGGTCCAGGTTGTAGGTATCAAATATCTTTTGAACATGTGTAAAAATATCTTCAATCGATTCTCCATCCGCATGCAGATTATCATCCGGTTCTACAAATAAACGGTGAAACACCAACATGCAGCTTTGATAAACATAAAGCC
The DNA here is from genome assembly GCA_016709845.1 of Flammeovirgaceae bacterium. GTDB lineage: Bacteria > Bacteroidota > Bacteroidia > Cytophagales > Cyclobacteriaceae > ELB16-189. The sequence continues at coordinate 17,504 of JADJMA010000009.1, forward strand.
GATGCGACTCATAGATTCGGGCCACGTTCTGCATCTCCTTCATGAGCAAGGAAAGACCTAACTTCTCAGTATCATCATTAGACAGGTAAAAATTGCCATACTTTTTGAAGTACTCCGTCATTAAATCCTCCGCTTTATCTACCGCCAGCATGTAGGCGATATGGCGATTATATAATTGTGAATATTGAAAATGATCGGGCGAATTAATGTGAATTTTCTTCAGTGACTTGTAAACAATGGTCAGTTCATTGGCCAAATCATAGTCCAGTAGTTCCTTTTCCAGCTTCTTTAAGGTAGCAATGGTAATCGTGCGTTTTTTGGTAAACAATACCTCATTCAGGTTCGCCACTTTACGTAAAATATCCGTACGAGGACTTTCCATCTGCTGCAATAGGTGCTCTTCAATCTTTTGATTTAGGCGCGAACGAAGCGTATAGTAGGCGTTTGCATTAACCTCCAACTCCACCATAATCTTGCTATCAGAAAGTTGACGCTCCCGCAGTGCTTTTAGCAGATGGGCCGACTTTTCTGCATTACTTTCGATTAGGGAATCGTAAATAGACTTGTAATCAGCCTCTGAAAGTTGTTTAACAATATTTTTAAGTTTGGCCATTCAAGCAGGGTAATTAGACCGCAAAAGATACAAATTTAACTACTTGATGCAATGGACAATGATTTTGCAAATTCTGATTTTATTGCCTTTCCGTAGAGTAATCCCTCACAGCTCGACAAAACCTTAATAGGCAAAAATCGGAGTGGCAGACGTAACGACTGGAAAAAATAATCTGGTTAACGATACCCGGAGATACACGGCAAAATTACTCCGCTAACTACTTAAACCCTGCCAGGCGGCATGAACACATAATTTGCAGTAAACTAAAAATGAAATATATTTGCGCTCTCTTAAAAGAAAGAGGGGGATTAGCTCTCCCGATATCCCGCTTGGTAGCAGGAGGAGGTAAGGCGATTCTGTGAAACACGAACCTTTTCCCAGGTTAGTTAAACAAGTAAGGGGGGGATTAGCCCTGCTGGCTAGAGCGCTTCCATGGATGGAAGAGGTCATCGGTGACCCGATATTCTCCACAAAAAAATCTCATAGTTACTATGAGATTTTTTTATTTCTGATGCCTTCGTTTATATAAATCAAAGCTATTGGATGTGTTTCTTGTCAATAAGTTCCTTGAATGCTTTGCGGTAGGTGTCGCCAATGGGTATTGAAACGGAACCAATCATTACTTCATTCTTCTGGATAACATCAATTGCTGCAAGGGCCACAATAAATGAATTATGAATCCGGATAAATTGATCCGCGGGCAATTGCTCCTCCAACGCTTTCATCCTTTGCAAGGTTGTGATTTTCTGATCTTGAGTATGAATGGTGACATAATCTTTCAACCCTTCCACATACCTAATTTCATTTAACCAGACCTTCACCAGTTTGGTACCATCTTTTACAAAAACAAAAGGCGTGGTTGGTTCCTTCTGTGGAGGTGCTGGCGCATGGGTAACTACAGGAGTTTCACTTTCCAACCGTTGCATAATCTTATCTACACACTTCAGGAAGCGTTCAAACGTAATGGGCTTTAGCAGGTAATCGGCAACATCTAGTTCATACCCTTCAAGCGCATATTCGGAGTACGCGGTAGTGAGTACAACCAGCGGGCGATTCTTTAATACTTTTAATAAGGTAATTCCGGTAATCTCCGGCATTTGCACATCCAAAAAAAGGATATCCACTGATAATACCCGAAGTGCCTGAAGGGCTTCCAGGGGATTTGAAAATGCTTGAAGTAAATTCAACGCAGGAACTTTACTAACGTAATCGGTTAAAAGATTACGCGCCAGCGGTTCGTCTTCAATTATAACACAGTTTAGTTTCAACTTAGTGTAAGTGTCAGTTGAATTAAATATACGTCCTTTTTATCTTCAGTAATAAGCTTGTATTGATTGGGATAACTCAACTCCAATCTTCGTTTAACATTTTTCAAACCAATACCCGATTTTTCGGTGGACTCTTGCTTTTCGACCAAACTATTCTCTACCGTATAAATACATTGTTTTCCCTGTAGTTCGATGGTTACATTAACCCACGCTTTCGGGTTGCTGTTGCTAACCCCATGCTTAAAAGCATTTTCAAGAAATGTGATAAAAATAAGCGGTGTTATTCTTAAATTCTCGGGGTTGCCAATGATCTCAAATTTAATGGGAATCTGATCATTAAGTCGCAGCCTTTCCAGACTAATATAGTTTTGCATGTACTCAATCTCTTTGCTCAGGAGTACATTCGGATGATTGGAATCGTAGATCATATACCGCATCATCTGCGAAAGCTTGGCAACCACTTCGGTTGTATTTTCAGATTTGGTATAGGCCAGGTAATACAGATTATTAAGTGTATTAAACAAAAAGTGCGGATTGATCTGAGCTTTCAAAAAATTCAATTCGGCAGCCAGTTTTTCATGTTCAATCTCTTTTCTTCGAGCCTCTAGTTCAAACCAATCCTCGGCAAAGCGTAGCATGCCAACAAAAATTACAATGAACAGATTACTGGTAACCACTTGGACGATAAAACGCATACTGTATAAATACCCCTCGCGGTTTGTGCTCACGCTTAAAACATCGCGCTCCAGGTAAATTCTAAGCGTAATAATTATGGCAAAAAATACGATGAACTGGATTACATATTTCCACTTATCTGCTTTGGCTAACAGCCGGGGCAAAAAGGTGAAATAGTTAACGTAGGAAAGTAAGGCTGCAAAAAGCACCTGTGTTGATACGATGGTGAGCACCCGGCTCCAGTCCACGATATCTTTACCTCGTTGATACGAACTTACCTGATAAAGAAAAACGGATAAGTAAACACACCAAAAGGAGATGTGGAGTAGTATTACTTTAGTGCGCTGTGATGTTGAACCTCATGATGAAGGGCAAAACTAAAGGATGCCCGGATATCTCTAATGCTTTTTTTAGTATTTACGACCGACCTAGTATTCTGGCCGATCGATAGCACTAACCAAACGATCGCTGGAAATGTCGAATAATTTACCGGATTGTCGATGATATGAGGCTGTCTATATAATAAACCGAATTATACAGAACAAATGGACTTGTTTTGCAGTTGAATCGAGTGTTGCCCAACTAACATTCAAAAACCGACAATGAAAAGAATCTATATCACCCTTATTTTTATCTCAACCGCATTAGCGACCATGGGCCAGACTGGAATCGGAAAAATTTCCGGTACTATTAAGGAAGCCGAAAATAGCAATGTCGTTGAATTCGCTACCGTGGCACTCAACAATCCAACAACTAACAAACCTGTGGATGGTACCATTGCAGATGCCAAAGGCAAGTTTGTCATTAAGGGCATAAACAACGGCAAATATGTAGTAGCCATTTCATTCATTGGCTTTGAAACTATTAAACGTGAAGTGGAGATTACAGATAAGAACTGGGATGTTGACTTAGGTACTGTTTTACTAAGTTCATCAACCGAAGTATTGGAAGCTGTAACCGTAGAAGCACAAAAAGTTCTTATTGAAGAAAAGGTAGATCGCATGATTTACAATGCTGAGAATGATAACACTGCCAAAGGTGGCGATGCATCGGATGTCTTAAGAGGGTTCCGCTCCTAACTGTTGATTTGGATGGCAACGTATCGATTCGCGGAAGTCAAAACATTCGAGTGCTAATCAACAATCGCCCCTCCACCATTACGGCTGGTAGCGTAGCGGATGCCTTAAAACAAATTCCTGCAGACGAAATTAAATCTGTTGAAGTAATCACCTCTCCATCCTCTAAATATGATGCTGAAGGAACTACCGGTATTATCAACATTATCACAAAAAAAAGTGCTAGAAGGGGCAACATTAAATGTAAATGGCAGTGTGGGCAATCGGGTTCTAATTTGGGATTTGGGGTGGTTATAAAAAGGCAAGCTTGGTCTCTGTTGGCGGATGGGGCCGGATTGGATATAACACATTAGGAAGTTTTGAAAACACACAGGATTAAAGGTAAATACAAATGCGCAAACAGCCGATACAAGAACCAATTCACTCATGGCCAATTATTCATTCGGAATAGACTATGACTTCAATGCAAAGAATTACCTAACCTCCTCCATTCGCCTGGGCGGAAGGGGTTCAACAAACTATCAGGATCAGCTAACCACGAACACCTTGATCAATAATATTTTGACTAACCAGATAATTCAAAACGTAGTATCGGATAACAATGCAAAGACTATCGATGTAAATGTTAATTACACGCATCTATACAAGAAAAAGGATCGTGAATTAAGTTTCCTTGCTATGTACAGCATCAATGATGGTATCAACAACTTTGAAAGCTTAACGCTAGACTCCCTGGATTTTTCTCCTAAAGCAGGACTAAAAATGATAATGACAGTTATAACGAAGAGTTTGCCCTGCAGATTGATTATCAAACTCCTTTATCAGATCAACAATTAGTGAAATGGGTGCTAAGCAAACCAGGCGAAAAGCGCTCAGTAACTATCAATACTTTAATGCGCAGGGGAAGACCCTATTCGTTATTATCGATGCCCAGTTGTCAAACATCTTCAACTACATTCAAAATGTAAGTGCTGGCTATCTTCTTATACGCTTAATCTAAAAATATGCTTTTAAAGCAGGTGGACGATACGAATACACAACAATTGATGCGTACTTTAAAGATGAGCAAGACATTAAAATCCCTTCGTATGGAATTTTGTTCCCTCTTTGAATATTTCCAGGAAATTGGCTAAAAAACAACACCATCAAGGCGGCCTTTAACCGCAGAATTCAGAGGCCCTCAATCCGCTATCTAAATCCAAACATACAAGGTTCAAATCCATAAGAATGTTACTTTTGGTAATCCACCTTGACCCAGAATACACAAACAACTATGAGCTGAGCTATAGCACCTATTTGAAAGGCTTTGGCTTAAATTTAACTGGCTTTGCGCAAATAGTAACAATGCCATTCAAAAGGTTAACAGATGTGCGGGCAATACTAATGCGATAGAGAATTCGTATCAAAATATTGGTATTGAAAATTCTTATGGAACAAGCATTAATGCAAACGTATCAATTGGTGATAAACTAACTTTTAATGGTGGGCCTGAGATTTATTACGCGACTTTAACAAACAACGTACCCGATGATAATTTGAGGGCAAGTAACGAAGGATGGGTAGTAAGCGGCCGATTATTTGGAAGCTATAATATGACTAAGGAGTGGAGTCTTCAGTTCTTCAGTTTTGCCCGTGGCCGCAATGTACAACTTCAAGGGTTTCAGGGTGGCTTTGGTGTGTATTCGCTTGGGCTCAACAGAAACCTTCCGAACAAACGAGGCAGTATAGGATTTGGAGCTGAGAACTTCTTGGCAACACGATTACCATAAAAAGTGAGACGACAACAAATGATTTTGTTCAAAAAGCGTTTCTATCCGCCAAAATCTTAAATTTTAAGGTGAATGTAAACTTACGGTTTGGAAAAATTGAAGGCGCTGGCAGCAACAACCGGGGCTCAAGTAGGCGAAGAAGCCGTAAATCAATTTCAAGCGATGATGTAAAATAGGTGGCGATGGTGGTGGTGGTGTAGATGGCGGTGGTCAGGATCAGCAGCAAGGCGACAGCTGCTCAGGCGGGTGGACAGCGTCCTGCTGGTGCTGGCGCAGCAATCCCGCAATAATATCTGACCCTACTGCAGTGGTTGATGCAACCGGCACGTGGGCATATACAATAGAATCCCCCCAGGGCGCCAATGGCGGAACACTGAAAATTAATAAAGAAGGTGAAACCTATAGTGGTACCATCATCAACAGCAGAATGCTTAACGAAACTGTTTTAAAGAATGTTCAAGTGACTGGCAATGAACTAAGTTTTAGTTATGAAGGCAGGTTTGGACCTAATACAAACGAAGTAACCGTGAAGGGAGTAATAACTGGCAATGAATTTGCAGGAAGCATGGCGATAGGTCAGTTTGGCGCCTTTCCAATGAAAGCCAAGAAAGAGTAAATAAGTAATAGGGTTTAGTTAGGTGGGTAAATGCCGGTTCGAAAGGATCGGCATTTTTTTATTATCTATCTATAGAGTTCGATCTCAAAATATTTCGCTCCTTCCATGGGGTTAAATCGATACGGTTCCATTTCATAAAATCCCACTTGCTTATATAAATGTATAGCCGAACCCATTGTTGCCAGCGTATCCAATCGCATCTTACTATACCCAAGTTGTGCCGCGGTTTCAATGGCATTTTGAAGCAGCTGTTTGCCATATCCAAAACCTCGCGCCTTCTCCCGAATGTACATTCGTTTAAGCTCTCCGATAGAGTCCTCTAATTTTCTGATACCAAAGCAACCAACGGCCTTTTCGTTCTCCATGGCAATTATAAGAACTCCCTGAGGCTTTGAGTACATAATGGAAAGACTGGCAAGTTCCTCCTCAAAATTTTGAAAAGATAAATCAATGCCAAGTTGCACTACATATTCGGTAAACAAATCTGTGGCGACTAAATAATCTTTCTTGCTACTGGCTTCTTTAAATTCAATCATGCGGGTTAAGTGATAACAATGGATTTTTATTTTATACCCGTATCAAAGATACCAACCTAATAAAAAATGATCGATTTTTTTAGCAAATACCCTATTGAGAAGAATCTGGGGTATAGCCCAATCCAGGATTAAGATAGCTATTGCTTGAAAATCTTGACCTCAGTCCGCTTAAGTTTAGAAATGTTTGAATTTCGTAAACCATTTTAATTTGATTTAGCTAAATTTAATTTTCCAATAAGAAATTCAGTTCCTCACTATAATCTTTAACTCTTGAGATCATGGCAAACTTCAATCTTAATGTAAACGGGAAAAAACAAGCCATTGATGTTGATCCAAAAACACCCATGTTGTGGGTTTTGCGCGAACATCTAAATCTGGTAGGTACCAAGTATGGATGTGGTATTGCTCAATGTGGCGCCTGCACCATTCATGTGGATGGGGTGGCCGTCCGATCCTGTCAATTGCCTGTTTCCGTTATGGAAAATAAATCAATCACAACGATTGAAGGCTTATCGGAAGATGGAGATCATCCCGTACAAAAAGCATGGATGGAACACGATGTTCCGCAATGTGGTTACTGTCAGACGGGGCAAATTATGACAGCTGCTGCATTGCTTAAAGCAAACCCTACGCCTACTGATGAGCAAATTGAGACCGCCATGAACGGAAATATTTGTCGATGCGGAACCTATTTGCGAATCAAGGCTGCAATAAAAACGGCTGCTAAAGTTTAATCACCACTTAAACCACCCAATCATGACACTTATAAAATCAAAAATAGATAGACGATCATTTCTAAAAGTCTCTGCTCTGGCTGGTGGTGGCATGATGCTAAGCTTTGGCTGGCTTGCCGGTTGCAAGCCAACACCGGAAGAAGCAATGGCGCTTCCAAAAGAATGGTTTGAACTCAATAATTATATTAAGATTGGTGAAAACGGAGTGGTAACGTTGATGTCAGCTAATCCGGAGTTTGGATCCAATGTAATGACCTCCATGCCGATGATATTGGCAGATGAGTTAGATGTGGACTGGAAAAATGTAATTGTTGAACAAGCAGATTTTTTTCCCAAGAGATTTGATCGGCAATTCACGGGAGGTAGTCAAGGTATCCGTTTAGGATGGAAACCACTTCGCACGGCAGGTGCTACGGCAAGAAAAATGTTGGTTGATGCTGCCGCAAAAACCTGGAATGTTCGTGCCGAAGAAATAACGACCGAAGCCGGAACACTGCTTCATAAAGCAAGTGGAAAAAAAGCAAGCTATGGTGAAATGGCATCGCAGGCAGCGGGACTTACTGTGCCTACCGATGTTGCAGTAAAAGTATAAACGATTTCAAAATCATTGGCACATCGAGAAAGAATGTGGCCGGTAAAGATATTGTTACAGGCAAACCTTTATTTGCCATGGATTATAAGCAAGATGGAATGTTGATTGCCATGATTGCTCATCCGCCCATCGGTATGAAAGTAAAATCTGTTGATGACACGGCTGCGAAATCAATGCCGGGCATCAAAGATGTATTTGTTTTTAAAACGCTACCCGATGATTACGAACGCGCAGCCTTTGATACGACTACCTATACGGAAATGGTAGCCATAGTTGGAAACTCAACCTGGGAAGTAATGAATGCAAAGAAAGCGCTGAAGATAGAATGGGAAAAAACTACAGACACGAGTGTGGTTGTTAATGGATGGACAGGTAAACAAACTGTTAAAATTCCGGGTGGTGTAGAAAGTACGGAAGGCCATAAAGAAAGAATGGCTGAGATGGCCAAGAAGCCTGCGAATGTTTTACGAAAGGATGGTGATCCGGTAAGCGCATTTAAAAAAGCAGCAAAAGTTCTTGAAAGAACATACAACGCACCATACCTCGCGCACAATACGATGGAGCCTGTGAATTGCTTTGCTAACGTTACTGCCGATAAAGCTGAAATCTACGGACCAACACAAGCGCCTGATTTTATTGCTGGTACCATTGCCACACGATTGGGACTTCCAAAAGAAAGTATCAATATCAAGTTAGCCCGAATGGGTGGTGGGTTTGGCCTTCGCGCTTATTGCCATCATATGGTGGAGGCGGCCGTCATTTCTCAAAAGATGAATGCCCCGATCAAAATGATTTATACCCGTGAAGATGATATGACGTATGGCATCTATCGTCCCACCTATACAGCTACCTACAAAGCGGCATTAGATGAAAATAATAATCTGATTGCCTTTCATGTGCGCGGAGGTGGTATCCCTGAACATGCGGTGCATGCCAATCGATTCCCGGCAGGTGCTGTCGATAATTATTTAGCGGAAGGTTGGCAATTGGATTCCAACATTACGATTGGTGCATTTCGCGCACCACGTTCAAATTTTATTGCTGGCGCTGAACAATCATTTCTTGATGAGTTGGCCGAACTGGCAGGAAAAGATCCGATTGAGTTTCGCCTACAGCTTTTAGAACGCGCGAAAAATAATCCGGTTGGCAAGGACAATGATTATGATCCCGAGCGTTATGCCGGTGTGTTGAAATTGGTACGCGAGAAATCTAATTGGAGTGAAGCACAACCTAATGTGCATCGCGGAGTATCCGCTTACTTCTGTCACAATACCTATGTGGCCGAGGTACTTGATTTAACAATGAAAGACAATAAGCCCGTTTTTGAAAATGTATATGCTGCGGTGGATTGCGGTATTGTAATTAATCCCGATGCTGCCAAAAATATGGGCGAAGGTGGAATTGTTGATGGTATTGGCAATGCCATGTTTGGTGAACTAACCTTTGTTGATGGGGTGCCTCAAAAAAATAATTTCGATAAGTACCGCCTCATCCGGCAAAAAGAAGCACCGGCTTCCATTGATGTTCACTTTGTGAAAAACGAACATGACCCGACCGGACTTGGTGAACCTTTGTTTCCACCCGTGTTTGCAGCGGTTGCCAATGCGTTATATAAAGCAACGGGTAAACGCTTCTACAATCAACCTTTCGGGAAGGAATTGGAGAAAGATATTCAGGCGATATAGTTTTAATTGGCATTATACCAAGGCAGAAAAAGATACTTAAAAATTGAATAGATATTTGGCAACCATCATAACCCCAACGCCACCAACTCGCCTGCATGGCCAACCGCTCCTACAGCAATCACAATGTATTGCTTACCATTGATGGAATACGTTATTGGTAGGCCGGCTTGATAAGCGGGCAACTCAACTTCGAAATAATTTCACCGGTTGCCTTGTCATACGCTCTGAACTTATTTCCACCGCCACCATCCAGAGCATATAAGCCCGCTCCTTCTCCGGCAAATAATAATGTTTTCGTTACTAACATGCCCACGCGATCGGGCAAACCTGTACGCGGAATGTTTATTCCTTTTAATGCCGGAACATCTTTACCCAATCAGGTGTATCGGCATTGGCGATCATCCATTTATGATCACCCGTGTTCAAATCGATGGCAGTGATTCTACCATACGGAGGTTTCACCAAGGGCAAACCATACGGACCAATTCGTGAACTACCCATGTAAGCGATGTAATCCATATCCGACAAATCGGGAGCGGATTCTAAACTCATGGGCCGCAACACAGTGCTGGATGAAACATAGAGCATTCCGGTTTCCGGATCCAACACACCGCCTTGCCAATTGGCACCACCTACTGCATCAGGGAGAATCAAGGTCCCCATCACATTTGGTGGATTGTAAACACTGACAGGTGTATAGCGGGGTCACTTTTTATATTGCTTAACAATTCGCAACGCCGCCTCTTTAATGGCTGCCGTAAAGTCAACAAGGATATCATCGAAATAGCCTTGCCGATCATAAGCTGCCGGCTTGGTGGGAAAGGTTCTGTCGGCGCTGTCCACTCTCCCTTCACATCGCTTTTAGGAACTAGCCGATCTTCAATAGGCCAAACCGGTTTGCCAGTTACCCGCTCAAACACATAAGCAAACGCCTGATTGGTAAGTTGAACAACGGCCAGGATTGGTTTTCCATCTACAATGATGTCAGCCAATATAGGTGGAGCCGGCAAATCGTAATCCCAAATGTCGTGATGGATTAATTGATAATGCCATACTTTTTTTCCTGTCCTGGCATTGAGGCACACTAAACTTTGTGAGAATAAATTATTGCCGGGCCGGTGGCCGCCATAAAAATCTCCGGTAGCAGCTTCCAAGGGCAGATACACATAACCCAATTTCGGATCGGCCGTAAGCGGTGCCCACGCGCCTGCATTTCCCGTATACTTCCAACTACCCTGCTCCCACGTTTCATTACCCTCTTCTCCCTTCTGAGGTATCGTATTAAAAATCCATAACTGCTTTCCGGTCTTCACATCATAACCCATGATGTTGCCGGGTACTTGCCTTTTAGAAACGGGCGCTAACCCAACGGGAAAACTTGCGCCCACAATGATCACATCGTTGACAATGATTGGCGGTGACGTAGAGCCAATGGTCGATGTTAATGGATCGGCACTTACGCCCAAACCTTTTTTTAAATTCACCACCCCATGATCTCCAAAGTCGGGAATCAAATGTCCGGTCTGTGCATCCAACGCAATCAATTGAAAACTGGGTGTGATGTAGATAACACGGTCTGATCCTTTTACCGATGAAGTCCAGTATGCCACACCTCTTCCTGAATTTTGTCGCGGCACATAGGCCTTGCGCTCTTTTTCGTCAAAACGAAATGTCCATAGAGTTTCGCCTGTCATCGCATCGATAGCGGCCACCGCTCGGCTGGAGCCAGCGGTTGTGTATAAGACTCCATTCGCCATCAACGGAGTAACCTTAAAATAGAATTCCGGTTTAGCGCCAAAGTTGTCGGTCTTCCAACGCCAAATTATTTTCAAATCTTTTGCATTCTCTTTATTGATCTGATCTAACGGAGAATAGTTAGTGCTTGCATAATCTCCGCGATGTTGCCTCCAATCGCCCTCAATAGTTAAAGCTCTGAGGTCAGCGTCCTTAGGTATGAACTGCATGGCCACTCGGGAGGATTCCAGTTCACCCACCATAATATTTTGCAATTTTTCTTTATTGGAAGAGAGTTCCGTTTCGCCAGACGGAAATTCATTCACTTCCAAAATGAATGCAGGAGGGCCGCATACGATGCATCGTCCAGAGAATGTGGATTTGTTTTTGGCATCGTTGCCTTTGTCAATTCAAACAACTCGCCTATTGATTTTTCTTTCCACTTATCCAGGAAGCGATCGCCCATCAAAGCACTTCCCCCTTCTGTTCCGCGCAAATCCCTCCCGTGACAAGAAGCGCAATTGACTACATACAAACCAGAACCCAGCTCTGCTTGTTTCGAAGAAAAGACGGCAGTTGTGGAAGCTATAAGTTTAATGGTATCCACTGCATCAGCCGAATTCTGATCTGGTTTGGAACACGAAGGAAATCAACACGATGACTGACCAACAGAAAAGCGTAATGATGTTTTTCATTCTGCGCGATTATAAATGATAAAGTTATTCTTTATACTACACAATACTCTTTTTGCTCTACTGAATTTTAATAGGCACCACAACTATAAATCCACTATATTGGATATAATTCACATTATCTGGAAAAATTATGAACCATTACAAATGAAAACACTATTAAAATTAAGTAGTTTAATCTTAGCAATTGTTACACTATCAATTTGTAATTCTTACGCACAAAACAAAAATCTGGTTGTACGCATCGCTAAACTCAAAATCGATTCCACGCAGTTGCAGGAATATAACGCGGCCCTTAAGGAAGAAATTGAAGCAGCCGTGCGTGTTGAACCCGGAGTGTTGTCTTTATACGCGGTGGCTGAAAAAGATAATCCAACCTCCATCACGATATTTGAAATCTATGCCAATGCAGATGCGTTTAATTCGCATCGGGAAACTCCACACTTTAAAAAGTACAAAAACACAACCCAACAAATGGTACAGTCACTCGAACTTTTGGAGACAGTACCTATAGTACTTGCAACCAAGCCGGATGTAAAAAAGAAATTAAAGTGACTTCGCTAATTTTCGCATCGCGCGCACCCGCTCCGGATCAACCGTGCGGCATTTAAATTCAGAGCCTTCTTCTGAACCCATGCCAGCAATAGCTGGATTTTTATACGTCATCACACTATCGCAAAAAGCCGTTGCTGAGAAATGAATTTCTTTCGCTCCGGTCTTTCGAACAATTTCCTCGACAGTATTTTCATTCACGCCCGAGCCCGGCATAATAGCAATCCGGCCAGCTGCTCTTTTTATAAGTTCACCAATCAGATCCGCACCTAAGGCAGCTGTAGTTTTATGGCCTGAAGTAAGTATTCTATCAAAGCCCAACTCAATACAGTCTTCCAAAGCCTCAAACGGATCGCGTGTCATATCAAAAGCCCGGTGACAAGTAATTTTTAAAGGTCGTGCAATGCCAATCAGTTCCTTGCATCGCTTTTTATCCAAGGTTCCATCTTCTTTCAAAATGCCAAACACAACCCCATCCACACTTATGCGCTGGCACTGATAGATGTCGCGCTTCATGCTATGAAATTCGTAGTTGGTATAACAAAAGTCTCCACCCCGTGGACGAATCATAACAAAAACATCCAGGTTTACATTCTGTCGCACCGATTCAATGATTCCATACGAGGGCGTGGTTCCTCCTTCTGCGGGGTTGTCACACAATTCAATGCGATCGGCTCCACCTTCTTGCGCACGAAGGGCGGACTCTATATTATATACTACTATTTCAATTTTCATAGTAAGAATCTATCCAAATCTCTTCGTCAGTTTTTACGCTTTATCAATTATTTTCTCTAAAATTTTTTTGGATCGATCAGTCTCCTGCATTAGGATGGCGTGACTAAGGCCTTCTTTACCTGTGCTCGTAGGTTTTGTATTCGCTACACTTAACGTAATAAATAAATCAGCTACGAATTGAAATTCGCCTTTATTACGAGGTGTAATTATTACTGATTTCATATTCAAAGATAATTAACCCTATGTTTAATAGTAACTCTTGGCCTCAAACAATTCGTTTGGTACTTCTTCGCTCCTCACCGCATAGGTAAATCCTTTCTGCAACGCATAAGCTCCCACTTCACCATTCTTATTTAGCGCTAAAAATCCAACTTGCATTTCTTTTGACTTAATGGGTTGGTTTTTTACTATTCGTTGCACCGCTTTTTCACACGCTTGCTGCGGTGTGTTTCCTTGTCGCATAAGTTCAACAACTAAATGGGACCCTACAATGCGTATTACTTCTTCTCCCACTCCCGTAGAAGTAGCGGCACCAATTTCATTATCGACAAATAGCGCAGCACCAATAATAGGTGAGTCTCCTACCCGGCCCTGCATTTTATAAGCCATGCCGCTAGTGGTACACGCGCCAGATAAATTCTGCTTACCATCCAGAGCAACAATTCCAATGGTATCATGGTTTTCAATATTGGCTACAGGCTTATACTTAGCTGTCTTCAGCCATTCTTTCCAGGCTTTTCAGATTCTTTGGTAAGCAATTTTTCTTTTTTAAATCCTTGCGATAACGCAAACTGAAGTGCGCCCTCTCCTACCAAAAAAACATGCGGTGTGTTTTCCATCACTTTACGCGCCACCGAAACCGGATGTACTATGTGTTCCAAACATGCCACTGCACCACAGTTGGCAAACTCATCCATAATGCACGAGTCCAACGTAACGCGGCCATCGCGATCGGGCGCTCCACCCAATCCTACTGTAGTTTCTTTTGGGTCACCTTCGGGTACCCACGCACCGGCTTCCACCGCATCAAGTGCTCGCCCTCCATTTGAAAGAATTTTCCACGCTTCTACATTGGCACCTATTCCAAAATTCCATGTAGATACTACAACGGGTTTTGAAACAACAACATTTTGTTTACCAAATAATTTGGTGATGGGCGCTAACGAGGCAAGTGCACCAAGTTGAATAAATTTTCTACGTGAAGCCATAATAGGAATTTAGATTTTAGAATGACGAATTACGATTTTAAGAATCAATTTATTTATCAATTATTCTACGGGCTGTACGAAAGCGTTTTTCATAGTAGTCAGAATAAAGATTTGTTTCCACAACCCCAAGCGAAGTAGAGGCATGAATAAACTTCACATTGTCGCGGGCTTTAACTTCGGTTACAATGCCTACATGCGTAATCTCTCGTTTCTTCTTGCCCGTTGCGAAAAAGACAAGATCGCCAGCCATAATTTTTTTCCGTTTTATTTTCTTCCCAACCTGCGCTTGTCCCTCCGCGGTACGCGGCAATGTTAAACTAATTGATTGAAAAGCATTACCCGTAAGCCCTGAGCAATCCATGCCCACCCGGGTAGTGCCTCCATACTTATAAGGCGTGCCCGTAAACGTTCGCGCTGTCTTAATTATCACTTCAGCCACCTGCGCTTCGCGGGCTTTCCGCGCTGCACTGCAAGAGCAAAACAATATCAAAATGAAGATAAAAAGGCCCGAATGATGACGGGTTAATTGATTAATTTTGTGGCTTGTTTAAAAAATAATCATACGATTCATTCAAAGTTACAGTAATTAATGGCACACAATAAAGTAAACGAAGTCATGGCACTTAATTCTATTAACGATACTATCTTAGAACAATTACGTGCGCAGGTAGGTGAAGAGCATATTATTATCGATGAAGTGAGTCGAGCTGAATACGGGCATGATAAAACGGAAGATTATCAATTTCTGCCAGACCTTGTGGTGAAGCCCGGAACCCCTCAGGAGATCAGTGAGATTCTGAAAGTATGTAACACGTATAAAATACCGGTAACACCCCGGGGTGCTGGAACGGGATTGAGCGGTGGTGCTTTGCCCATTAATAAAGGAGTGGTGATTTCCATGGAGCGCTTTAACAAGATTCTCTCTATTGATGAATTGAATCTTCAGGCAACGGTAGAGCCTGGTGTAATCACTGAAGTATTTCAAAATGCTGTAAAAGCAAAAGGTCTTTTCTATCCACCCGACCCCGCGAGTAGCGGCTCTTGCTTTTTAGGTGGTAACCTCGCCAATAATTCAGGTGGACCAAAAGCAGTAAAATATGGCGTAACCCGCGATTATGTTATTAACATGGAGGTGGTATTACCAACTGGTGAAATTATCTGGACCGCAGCCAATGTATTGAAGAACTCCACCGGCTATAATCTTACGCAACTCATGTGCGGCAGTGAAGGCACGTTGGGGATTATTACTAAGATTGTCTTTAAGCTTCGGGGATTTCCGCAAAAAAATGTATTGCTGCTTATTCCTTTTGTTACCAATGAAGAAGCTTGCAAAGCCATAGCCGCCATATTTGTGGAAGGCATCACACCTTCTGGAATGGAATTTTTTGAACGCGAAGCGGCTGCCAAAACATTCGAATACTGCGAAAAGGTTTTAAACAGTCCCGTAACAACCCGCCTTGACAATAGCATGGACGCGTATGTGTTGTGTGAGCTCGATGGCAATGATGAGGAAGTATTGATGCGCGATGCGGAGCGGGTCATGAATGTGGTGGAAAAATTTCAATGTGGCGAAGTACTTTTTGCTGAAAGCAGTGCCCAGAAAGAAGAACTCTGGAAAGTGCGCAAAAATATTTCGCCAGCTGTTAACTGGTATACGTTAACGAAATCTGATGATGTTGTTGTTCCTCGTAACAACTTGCCCAAGTTGATTAAAGGCATAAAAGAAATTGGCAAGCAATATGGATTTAATACGGTTTGTTTTGGACACCTGGGTGATGGCAATCTTCACGTAAATATTTTAAAAGAAAACATTAGCGAAAGCGATTGGGAAAATAAAATCCCGAAAGGCATTGGCGAAATTTTTAAACTCACGGTTAGTTTGGGTGGCACGCTATCAGGCGAGCACGGCATTGGAATTGCCAAGCGGCCCTACATGCCGATTGCTATGAGTGAAGTTAATCTGAATCTGATGCGGGGTATAAAAAAAGTGTTTGACCCGAATGGAATTCTTAATCCGGGAAAAATCTTTTAGTCAAAATCTTGTTCGCAAACAAAAGAGACTGTCTTTATATAAGGACAGTCTCTTTGCTTATAATTAAAAAGTTCTTATTTGAACGAGCGCAGCGTTCCAAAATAATAATGCAATCCCACCTGCACACCCCTACCAGAAAATTAGCCCGGCCACCAAAAATTTCTGAAATATTTCCACTTTTAATAAATTGATAATATCCTCATTACGCATGTCCGTAAAGCTGTAGTTAGCTCTAACCTGCGTAGTTAAAAACAAATGTTTCGACAAATCAATATCCAGACCAAAAGCAGCGGCCAATTGAAACTCGGTCTTTTTAAAATCATTTAATTTCTTGTCGAGCAGCGTGGTTGTGGGCACATCGCTTGGAAGCTCATACGTTCCATTTCCTTTATCAATGGCTGATGGATAATCATCCTTAATGGTAGCGAAGTCCATTCCGTCCGGAATTTGGTAATTACCAGCACTGGTTGTTAGCGTTTCAATGCCACTATTCATAATTCCAAGCTGGGGTCCAAAATTGAAGTTACCCCTCACGCTACCGCTTCCTCCACCCATAAACTTCATTAACAACGGAATGTTGATGTACTGTACATCTATCTTTCTGGTACCAGCTATCTGTTTTGCGGTATTAATAACATCATAAATCTGACCTTGTTTTGAGATGATCGACTCCAATTGCAAGCCAAATTTATTTCCAAAGTCCATACCAAAACTAAAACCTACCGGTGCCCAGTTATAGGTGTAGGTTGAACTATAACGCGGGTCTTCACTTAGCCCTTTATCTAAAACAAAGGTTGCATTGTAAGCTGTGGTGGCGCCAACGTGTATTTGAGCCTTCGCTTGTATCGCTGCCAGAATAAAAAATGAGAAAGCAATCCAGTAGATTTTTGATTTCATATGTTTAACTTTTGCGTTAATTTCTGTAAATCTATATTAAGTAACCCCTTATTAAGTTCATAAATCTATAAAAAAGGTACGCATATTATTATTTGTCACCCAGCTTATTGCCAATTGATAAACATAAAGGAGTTAAAAATCACAAAAAGAAGACTTTATCTCATCTATTTTATAAACATTATTTAGAACGTGTGCGGAATAACTGGTGTATTTGCCTTTAACCTGGTCGGTAAGTTTAACATGATTCATGTAACAGCTGCTACCATGGCGTTACAGAAACGAGGCCCGGATTTTCAGGACATTTACCTCGATGAGTTTGTTGCGTTGGGTCATCGCAGACTTTCTATTATTGACACGCGCGCTGTGGCTCACCAGCCCATGCACGATATAACAAAGCGTTATACCATAATCTTTAATGGCGAAATCTTCAATTATCGGGAGCTTAAGATTGAATTGGAAGCAAGGGGAGTCTCTTTAACTCTGAATCCGACACAGAAGTACTTTTAAATCTTTTTATTCTTGAAAAAGAAAATTGTTTGAACCGACTCAACGGTTTCTTTTCCTTCTGCATTTATGATAAGCAGGAACAAACTTTCTTTTTAGCACGAGATCGCTACGGTATCAAGCCGCTGCTTTATCTGTTTGATGAAGATAAATTTCTGTTTGGCTCTGAAATGAAGGCCCTTGTTGAATACGGCATTGATAAGGAGATTGATTTTCAATCGCTCCACTCCTACCTGCAACTCAATTATATTCCGGCACCGGCCACCATCTTTACCCATGTAAAAAAGTTGATGCCCGGTCATTACTTAAAGGTTAGTTACAAAAAGCTTGAAACTCATTGCTACTACACAATCCCCGAACAGGAAAATCAAAAACCACCTTTCGATTATACAGAATCAAAAAATAAACTTGTTGAGTTGCTGGAAGATTCTGTAAAGAGAAGATTAATCTCAGACGTACCACTCGGTTCTTTTCTAAGTGGTGGAATTGATTCGTCAGTTATCACCACACTGGCTACCAAACACAAGCCCGACCTTCACACATTTTCAATTGGGTTTAAAGACGAAAAGTTTTTGACGAAACGCACTATGCCAAACGCGTGGCTAATCATCTTAAAACCAATCATACGGTATTCTCCTTAACAAATGATGATTTGCTGGCTCATCTCCATCATACTTTAGATTATTTAGATGAACCCTTTGCTGATTCATCCGCACTCAATGTTTTTATTTTAAGTAAAGAAACCCGCAAGCATGCAACGGTTGCCCTGTCGGGCGATGGTGCCGATGAGTTACTGGCTGGTTATAATAAACACGCAGCCTTTCAACGAATTATAAATAAAGGCTGGCAGGAAAATCTGATTGGAGGGTTAGCACCAATTTGGAAGTTATTACCTCAATCCAGAAATAGTGCATGGAGCAATAAGTTTCGCCAACTCACCCGCTTTGCAGAAGGCATGAAGCTCACCAGTCAAGATCGCTATTGGCAATGGGCTGGTTTTGCAAAAGAAGCACAAGCCTTTGATCTTCTTTCTGGTCAATCAAAAGAAAAATTTAATCAACAGGATTATGAAAAGAGAAAGCAGGATTTGTTGAAAACCATACCTGCCCATGAATCGATGCGTGATATATTATTAACTGATGTAAACTTGGTACTACCCAACGATATGCTTACCAAAGTTGATCTTATGAGTATGGCGCATGGTTTGGAGATACGGGTACCCTTTCTGGATTATCGATTGGTGAATTTTATTTTCAGCCTTCCGGATGATTATAAAATAACCCGATCCATTCGCAAGCGAATCCTTCAAGATGCTTTTCGAGATGTTTTGCCCAAAGAACTTTACAACCGACCTAAGAAAGGGTTTGAAGTTCCGTTGCTAAAATGGTTTCGCAAAGAATTGAAATCCTGGATTACCGAAGATCTGCTCGCTGAAAAGTATATTCAGGAACAGGGAATTTTTTCGTACTCCGAAATAAAGAAACTTTTAAATCAACTCTTCTCAACCAATCCACAGGATGCACCCGCCCGGATTTGGGCTTTAATAGTCTTTCAAAGTTGGTATAGAAAATATATCCGATAGATCAACCATCAATCTGGTTCAGCAATCCGGCTAACCTAACACCGGCCTGCAGCATTCTTGTATTGGCAATCGAAAAATATTTATACGAATATTGATAGCTGAGATTTGAATTTCCAATATCGTAAACCTGAGGTCGATAGCTTACCGATTCCATAGCCCAGTCGCGCACACCGGTACTCTGCCACTTTTTAATTGTTTCTTTATCAGGTGTACCAAATGATAGCGCTAACTCGGTATAACTTAATTTCGAGTCGTCAATCATTTCGCTGTCCCAAACCCGGTGTAGATTCGATTCGCTTCTAAACCATTTAACTTTTACATCATTTCCACCTCGGTCGCCCGGCTTACCCACGTGCAAGGGCTGATGCAAATCTCCCACCATGTGTACGAGCATCTTCAGATATTCCTGCTCTTGTTTTGGTGTTAATTTACCAGCTTTTAAATCTTTTGTAAATTTCTCTATCATCATCACAACCTTCCCATCAAGGTTATTTTCCACATCTTCATACCGGCCGCCATCCGGTATGGTAGTCCAATGCCAGTCGGTTGTATAGTTATAGGTAGAATCCGACCGGATTTCGTCCATCCAGGTGCTGGCCATGGCCAAGGATTCGCCACCTAAAATCTGATTAATACGTTTCTTTGCTTTCGCGGTTAAATACCGTTCAGCAATAAGGCCCGTGGCCCGATGGCCGGTTGCCCCCCATCCAAAGCCATCTGTTAAAACAAGCAGGGCAAAAAATCCTAAAATCAGCTTTTTCATATTTTCTATCTGTTGGCTGCAATATTAAGATTTTCATGCATTCTAAAATTTCTTAGCGATGATAATAACATTAATTTTGGTATAAACGGTATAACCAATGGGCAAAGTCCATCATTCTTGTCAGCACACTTTTTTTCAGGAAGTTTTGAAATGTTGCCGGCTTACATCTAACTTCTATTTAAATGTCTAATCGCCAAGCGCTCTTTCTAAATTTTGACATTAAAGCCCAACCCGATGAGGTAACCTGCGGACCCACCTGTTTGCACGCGTTATACAAGTACTACCGCGATGATATTGGACTTAAAGATGTCATTCAGGAAGTGAAAAGCCTGAAAAGTGGGGGTACTTTGGCCGTGATGCTAGGCAACCATGCGTTACAGCGAGGGTATAAGGCACACCTCTATACCTACACCCTGAACGTATTTGATCCTTCGTGGGTTTTCGTCCTCAACGCCTAAACTGACTACCGCCCTGAGACAACAAATGCGCTATAAAGTCAAAAAGAAAAAACTATTAGTTGCTTCGCGCGCATACATAAAATTTTTGGAGGCTGGGGGTCGGATATACCATAAAGAACTTAATGCTGAACTTATTAAGGGCTATCTTAAAAAATCGATTCCGATCCTTACCGGTCTTAGCGCTACCTATCTATATGGTACCACCCGTGAAATGTCCGATAGTGGTAAATTTGATAGTATAAAGGGCGAACCTGTTGGTCATTTTGTAATCATAAATGGGTATGATGAAGCCACGCAAACCGTTTATCTGGCCGATCCGATGAATCCGAATCCACTTAAAAGTCAATATTACAGCGTAAATTTTGATCGGTTAATTAATAGCATCATGTTGGGTATCGTTACCTACGATGCCAATCTACTTATCATTGAACCAAACCACTAGGTATGCCGAAACTGATTGTAGTTGAAAAACCGGAAAATTGGTACCTGAGTGTGCGCGATGTGGAGGTAATTTCCCCCGATCGATACATTACCGATCCCACGTATCAGGAAGCAAAAGGCATTAGAGTTCTTAATCTTTGCAAATCGTATCAGTACCAAAGTGAAGGCTACTATGTATCCTTGTTAGCTGAAGCCCGGGGACATAAAGTGTTACCCGAAGTATCAACGATTCAAGACTTTCGGTTTCCCTCTATCCTTCGCGATGACTCGCTTGATTTTGATGTTCTTATTCAAAATACATTCAAGAATGAAAATTCAGATAAAGTAGAACTCAACATTTATTTTGGTTCAACAAAATCAGAAACGCATAATCGACTTGCCCTTCAACTCTTTCAAATGGTGCAGGCTCCTTCGGTACGGGCCGTTTTTTCTAAAAAGAATAAATGGGTACTTCAAAGTATCAAGCCCATTAGTTTAAGTGAAGTTCCGGCTGACGATAAGCCACTGCTCATTCAGGCATTGGAACGATATCTATTGCGTAAGCGTGACTTTAGGCCAGACAAAAAGAAATATGATCTCGCTATTCTCGTTAATCCAGAGGATAAAAACCCACCTTCAGATGACCGCGCTCTAAAACGATTTTATCGTGCTGCCATTGAAGCTGGATTCAATACCGAGTTTATCACCAAAAATGATTTGGATCAGATCATTCAGTATGACGCACTCTTTATACGCGAAACTACCAACGTAAACCATCACACGTTCCGGTTTGCCAAAAAAGCAGAATCACTCGGCCTTGTGGTTATTGATGACCCCGACTCAATACTAAAGTGTACTAACAAAGTATATCTGCACGAACTGCTAAACTCTCATAAAATACTTACACCAAAAGCTTTTGTAATAACGGAAGATAACTGTGATAACTGGAAAGCAAAATGAGTTTCCCCTTTATCTTAAAGCAACCGGATGGTGCGTTTTCCAAAGGCGTGTTTAAGATCGAATCTTACAAGAGTTTAAGAAAGTTCGTGAGAGCATGTTCGAAAAATCAGATCTGCTCATCGCACAGGAATTTTTACCCACCTCATTCGACTGGCGTGTAGGCGTTATTGACGGGCAGGTGATTTATGTCTGCAAATATTTTATGGCTACCAAACATTGGCAAATTGTAAACTGGAATGCCAAAGAACAATCCAGAGATGGCGATGTGGAATGTATTGCCATTGATCAGGCTCCTTCGGGTTTGTTGAAAACAGCCGTTAAGGCAACCTTGCTTATTGGTAAAGGGTTGTATGGCGTAGACATGAAAGAGATTGACGGTAAGTTTTATGTAATTGAAATTAATGACAACCCGAATATTGATGCGGGCATTGAAGACAAAATCTTAAAAGAGCGCCTTTACGAAATAATCATGGAAGTGTTTCTTACCCGCATCAAATCTCAAAAATGACATCTTCCTCTTATCATCTCTTTGACGGCTTTGGCATTGAGTTGGAGTACATGATTGTTGATAAAAACACTTTACATGTAAAATCCATTGCCGATGAATTGCTCAAACATGAGTTAGGAAGTATGGGAAGTGATTTCGAAAATGGAATGATCACTTGGTCTAACGAGTTGGTATTGCATGTTATCGAAATCAAATCAACCCGCCCCGAAGCTGATTTACAAAGTCTCGAAAAGGCGTTTGCTGAAAATGTGATTCGAATAAATAAGATTCTGGAAAAATGGAATGCCATGCTGCTACCAACAGCGGCCCATCCGTTCATGAATCCATTTACCGATACCAAACTTTGGCCGCATGATAATAATGATGTGTATGCGCTCTACGATAAACTTTTTGACTCCAAAGGTCATGGCTGGTCGAACTTACAAAGCACCCACCTTAATTTACCTTTTCATGGCGATGAAGAGTTTGCAAAACTTCATGCAGCCATTCGATTGATCTTGCCGTTACTCCCAGCCTTGTGTGCGAGTTCTCCTATATTGGATAGTTGTGTTTCAGGGATGCTCGATACCCGGTTAAAATTTTATAAAACGAATCAGGCTAAAATTCCGGTGCTTACCGGCAGCGTGATACCCGAAGAAGTTTACACATTCGAAGATTACAAAAAGACCATCTATCAACCTATTGAAAAAGCAATAGCACCCCATGATGCCGAGCAGATACTTGATTCGGTTTGGGTAAACTCCCGCGGGGCAATTGCCCGATTCGATCGTGGTTCGATTGAAATTCGGGTTATGGATATTCAGGAATGTCCGGCAGCCGATCTTGCGATTGTCAATCTTGTTGTTGAAACCCTTAAGCTTTTTGTATCCGAAAAATTTATAAGTCTTGGCGAACAAAAACAAATCAAAACAGATTCGCTTTTCAATCTCTTTAATCGAGCGATCATCACGGGTCTGACTACCCGCGTTGAGGACGCTACCGTTCTTGCCGCCTTTGGCATGAAAACTTCCTGCACTATAAAAGAAATCTGGCAGGCGATGCTACTTCATATGCCGGACAAAACCGGGTATCAAGGCCAATGGTTAAAAATAATTGAAAGCATTTTAGAAAACGGTTCGCTCTCTGAACGCATTCTGCATGCCTTAGAGCATGACGCCTCCTTAAAGAACATGGAGACTGTTTACCGCAGGCTAAGTCTCTGCCTTCAGGAAAATAAATTATTCATATAGCTGATGTATCAATCCGTGGTGTTTAGTTGTGAACATGCTGGTAACAATGTACCTGATGAGTATGCTCATTTATTTCAGGATGAGCCTGAGGTTCTTAAAACGCACCGGGGTTGGGATCCAGGTGCCTGGACGTTGGCGCAATTTTTCAGTTCATCGTTGAATGCTCCGCTACAAGGTTGTGAAAGTACGCGGCTTTTAATTGAGGCTAACCGATCTGAAGGTAGCCCGGAATTGTTTTCCATGTTTTCAAAAAAACTCTTACCGGAACAAAAAGAGAAACTCTATAAAGAAATCTATAAACCCTACCGAAATCAACTGCAAAGCACAATCGAAGCATCAAAGAAGCCCGTGCTTCATCTTTCCATACATTCTTTCACTCCTATTTGGAATGGTGAGGAACGCATGGTGGATATTGGAATTCTCTTTGATCCCAACAAAAATCAGAAACCAATTATAGTCATCAACTTAAAGTCAAACTGGAAAAATATTTGCCTGATCTTAAAATCAGACTTAACGAACCTTATCGAGGTACCGATGATGGCATTACTACTTGGCTACGAAAGCTATATTCCAACACGGTTTATACCGGAATTGAATTGGAAGTCAATCAAAAGTTCGCTTCCGATCTAAGCAAAGTTCAAGATCAAATACTTAACGCGATTCAAGCCACATTGAATTAACATCAGGATTTTATTAAATTTCTTGAGATGAATCGTCTCAAGGCTTTTATCCGCGCTTTCTTTGGTTTTTCGCGCACAGAAACGCGTGCTTTTCTTATTTACTTCCACTATTACTAATTAGCGTGTTTATCATGCCCGCGTACCGTTGGTGGTTCACCAGCCAAAAGCAAAATTACGCCACAGAATCAAAACATTAGATAGCCTTATCGCCCAATGGCAATGGAAGGTGCCTGAAGATTCCTCTATCCAACATATAGACCATGCGCTATTTCCCTTCGACCCGAACACTGCCTCGACTACAGAATTAATTCAATTAGGCTTTGCTCCCACGCTTGCCAAACGCATTGATAATTACAGAAATAAAAAGGGTCGGTTTAAATTAAATCAGATTTACTTAAAATCTATGGGATGGATACCGCACTTTATGAACGACTCGTTCCGTTTATTACACTACCGGTCAATCAAACAAAGACGATCAACGAAAGTTTATCAATTAAGAAAGATCCCGATAACAGTAAAGTAACACCATTCGATGTTAATGTAGCAGATACCAGTCAACTAATACGTATTTATGGAATCGGCCAAAGCTATCGCAGCGAATAATCAAGTATAGAAATCAATTAGGAGGCTTTGTATCTATGAAGTCAATTGCAAGAAGTTTATGGATTGGATTCAGCGGTAATCAACGAACTAAATCAACACACGTTTATATCGGATAATTTTAACCAGATCCAGATTTCTATCAATTCAGCCTCCGAAAAAGAATTAGCCGCTCACCCCTACATTACTTACGCTTTAGCGAAAGCTATTGCCACCTATCGCTTTCAACATGGCAGATTTAGCAGTGTCGAAGAGCTTCATAAAATAGCCTTGGTAGATGAAACGTTCTATACAAAAATAAAACCTTATCTTACCCTAAATCCTTAGCGTGGCTACAGTCCAAACAAAAAAAATACTGACCACTTATTTGCGGAGATTAACAAATCTTTCGGGCAATAACCGTTCGCTATTTTTGCCCCGCTTATCAGAGCAATTTCTTGATATTCAGGAATTAAGTCAGTTGAATGGCGAGAATGCCTTCTCTATTATCAAAGCACTGATTGCCGAAAAACAAAAGTCAATCTGTCCGGTAGTAGACACCCGGATGGAGGCTGCTAACGAGGCTAGCAAAAAATTAAAGAAGCTTCAACGAATCGATCAGTTAATTTTTGAAGAACGAGGTTCGCAGGATTTACATGTGGGTTGGCCGATTGTGCAGGGAAAATTTATGGACGGCACACTGGTGCGATGTCCTCTCCTGTTTTTTCCCGTCTCACTTAAGATACTGAACAATCAGTGGATTTTGGAACCTCGCGAAGAGGCTGGCATTACGTTTAATAAATCATTTCTATTGGCGTATGCTTTTTACAATAAAGTAAAGCCAGACGAGTCGCTGCTGGAAGAAACCTTTGAAGAGATCGCTCGCGAAAACACCGCCTTTAAAACGGCTCTCTACCAATTACTTGAAAAGAGTCAACTGGAAATCCATTTCAATCCGGATAATTACCGTGAGGAACTGACCAACTTTGTTAATATAAAACGTGAAGAATTTGACGAAGGCTTAAAAAATGGCGAACTAAAATTATTTCCCAAGGCGGTCATGGGTATTTTCCCACAGGCAGGCTCTTCGCTTGTTCCCGATTATTTAAAATTATTAGACAGCGATTCCATTCAAGACCTTGAAGAGTTCTTTCAGGTGCGATCTTCTGCTGAAGCGAAGTCCAACACAAATAATTTTTTGCAGGAGATTAAAGAAGAAAAAGTTTATACTGCCTTTCCGCAAGATGTTTGGCAAGAAAATGCTTTTAAGGCTGCTAAGCTCGGACACTCTCTGGTTGTACAAGGCCCACCGGGTACGGGAAAATCACAGCTTATCTGTAATCTGATTGGGGATGCCTTCGCCTCCGGCAAACGCGTTTTAGTAGTATGTCAGAAACGGGCTGCGTTGGATGTGGTTTTTCAAGATTGAAAGCCCGCCAACTCAGTGAATATCTGGCCTTAGTTCATGATTTTAAAAATGACCGTAAAGAAATCTATTCAAAAATAGCGCTGCAAATTGAACGCGTTGACGAATACAAATCCAAAAATATCAGCATCGATGCCATTCAATTGGAGCGTAAGTTTTTACAACTCAGTCATCGCATTGACCAAATTACTGAAGAATTGGAAAGTTTTAAGAGAGCTTTGTTTGATGTGACGGCCTGCGGAACAACTATCAAAGAACTTTATTTGCAATCCGATCCCACACAAGAGATAATCAATCTTAAGCAAGAGTTTCAACACTTCCGTTTTGATACGCTCCCTGACTTTCTCCGCAAATTAAATTCATACGTTCATTATGCCGTAAACCTTAACCGAAATGAGTACCCGTGGAAAGACCGAAAGTCCTTTAGTTCTTTTACGAGTCTCGATGAGCCCCAAATCAAAAGAGCATTCAGGATGTAACGAATTATTTCAATTCATTATCAGAATACTCCATGGAGAACTTTGGTACCCGATTAGATTGGGGACAATACGAAGCGCTTATTGAAATGGAGCCACAGGTGCAGGAGATTAAAACATTAATCGAGCAGGAATCAGTCTACCATTATTTTCAAAGTATGGTGCCCGAGCAAGATGAGGAGACCAGTTCGCTTTGGCTGTCAAACATCGAAAAAAATCTGATGAGTTGCTTCACAGATCTTGGGGCGGAAGCCCACACGCCAGCCTTTCAATTGGGCGCTCTTCAAAAAGCGCTGTACCGAAGTATGAAAGCGCGCAAAAGTCTTATCGGACTGGTGCGTTGGGAATTATTTTCAAAGGACAAATTTTTAATTAAGCGTACGCTGGTTCAAAATAATCTGGAAAGCAATAAGCAAGGTTTTAAAACGCTGGAGAAAAAACTCGACAGCAGATTGAATCTGGAACACAATCTCTCCAAACTCAAGGCGAAGACCTGGCTAAAAAATGTTCCGGAAACATTGGATCAAAAAGAGTTCATCCGATGGTTTGCCGATCAGCACTTCGCTTTACAAGCCAAACTAAATTTCATTTCAATTCGTGGAATTAAAAATATAATCAATCCAGTAAAGCTTTCCGCAGACGCCTTCAAACAAAAGCTCGACACACTCTACGCGCAATTGGCCTCCTTACCAACGCTTCGCACCGCCTGGACGAACTATCTTACCCCGGCACAGATAAATTCTATTACCCAGCAACCTGGTTTTTCTCAAAAACTAACTGAAAACCTGAAAGCAGATTTTGATGCCCTTTGCGAGTTTGATATCCTACAGGAAAGCCTAACCGGTGATGAGCGTTCGATCTTAAATAAACTGCATGAGCAAACCCAGAGCTGGGATGAATATCTGATTAAAGGTCTCTTCATTAATAGTCTTTCCCTTGCGTGGATTGAACATCTTGAAGTGCGGGAGTCCGAACTTCGCATGGTGTCATCAGGAAAAATAAATTTGTTGGAAAACGAATTGCGTGATTTACTTACTGAAAAACAAAATATAAGTGAAGAGATAATTTTAATGCGCGCGCGTGAAAAGGTGGTTGACGATCTGAAATTTAACCGGCTGAATAATCGCGTAACCTATCGGGACCTGCTTCATCAAACCACAAAAAAGAAAAAAGTATGGCCCATCCGAAAACTGATTTCAGAGTTTGAAGAGGAGATTTTTAAAGTAATGCCGTGCTGGCTGGCTTCGCCTGAATCGGTGTCGGCTATCTTTCCGATGAAAGATTTATTTGATCTCGTCATTTTGATGAAGCTTCCCAGTGTTTTGCCGAACGAGGTATACCCGCATTATACCGAGGTAAGCAAGCATTGGTAGCAGGCGATGCCATGCAGCTAAAACCCGGAGACGTATATCAAACTCGGTGGCAGGAAGTAGATGAAAGTGATCCCGATACGGAAATAGATTCGCTGCTCGATTTAAGTAGTCGCTATCTGATGAATGTGCAACTAATGGGTCACTATCGAAGCAAGTCGTTAGAACTTATAGATTTCTCTAATCAATATTTTTATGGAGGAAATTTGCAGTTGTTGCCTGATATGAAGGCGATGAACCAGGGAGAACCTGCTATTCGGTTTGAACAAATTGAGGGCAACTGGGAAAATAATATCAATCAACTCGAGGCCGATTATATTGCCACGTTAATCGATCAATTAATTAAGCAGGATGTCAATAAAGAAATTGGCGTGATTACGTTTAACGCTCCACAGCAATTTGCGGTGCTCGATGCTATCGAAAACTAACTTAGGAAATATTCCTGAGAACGTGTTTGTTAAAAACATAGAAAATGTGCAAGGCGATGAACGCGACATCGTTATTTTTTCGGTTGGCTATGCTCCCGACAAAAACGGAAACGTACGCGCTCAATTTGGCAGCTTGAATCTTGCCGGTGGCGAGAATCGATTAAATGTGGCCGTGAGCCGAGCGCGCGAAAAAGTAATTGTACTAACCAGTTTTGGGCCTGAGCAACTTCATGTGGAAGAAACGGTGAATGAAGGTCCAAAGCTTTTAAAAAATATCTTCAGTTTGCACAGTCGGTATCAAAAGGATCTTTTGAACCGTACGCACATCCGGAGACGGGGAAACGAGTGGTGCGCAATCTCAAAAGTGAAATCAAAAAATGGGCTGCAGAAAAATGGCCCGAGTATGCTATCGAAAACAATAAGCTTCCTTTCTATGATCTCACAGCCTATAAGGATACCCGGCTATTAGGGGCTGTCCTTACCGATGATAATTATTACTATAAGAGTTTAAGTGCTAAGTCGGATCATGCGCTAACGCCACAATTACTTGAGCATAAACATTGGGCTTCTCTCCGTGTATATAGCCGTAACTACTGGCAAGACCCCGATAAGTTCTTTAATGAGATTAGTAAGTTTTTGAATCGGTAGGGTAATTCGAATTTAAAGCTGGCTCTGCCGTCATAGAGTTTCAACGTGAGTGCATGTGACGTAGCGAGGTTTAGGAGGCCTTAGCAATGAAGCGAAGCGGAATGCTAAGGCCGACCTGCTGCCCACGTGATTAGTGAAGTAAATAGTACACTTTATGATTACCTACAATACAGCACATGTTTTATAGCTTGTGTGCATGTTGCACAACTACGTTAAAGATAGCGAAATGATAACTAATTTTGTTCATGCAAGGACGCAAAGCATTTGAAGAGCGACTCTTCACCAACTTTTGTTATCAGACCGGGTTCCGGCAGACAATTTTTACAGAAGATTAAAAGATACCCTTGATCTTCGATTTATTTATAAAGCCACAGCCAAGTACTATGGCACGGAAGGGGCAGGAAAGTATCGACCCGCAGTTTTCTTTAAACTTATCCTGGTAGGTTATCTTGAAAATCTGGGGAGTGACAGAAGAATCATCAACACAGCATCCATGCGGTTAGATATTCTGTATTTCATAGGGTATACCTTAGAGGAGCCACTTCCGGCATAGTACGTTAAGTCGCACCCGTCAACTTTATAGTGATGATGTTTTTAAAGAATTGTTTAAGCGCGTATTGAAAGAGTGTATAAACAAAGGGATGGTTTCTGGTCGCAGACAAGCGGTTGATAGTGCACTTATAAAAGCGAATGCATCCATGGATAGTATTGTTGAGAAAGAGATCATGACTGATGCCGATGCGTTTGCTGATGAACTGAGGCTTAATGAAGAGGACAAACCACAGAAAGTAAATGCGTACAAGAAGAAGAAAGTAGAAGAACATCATCGGTGGAAAACAAAAGCCTACCACGGTATGCCCGGCACCCGGTCGGACAAATTCAAGGAAGAACATGCCAGCGATGATTATCAGCCAAAGTTCTTGAGCAATCACACACACTACAGTACTACAGACAAAGATGCCCGTATTGCTGTAAAGCCAGGTAAGCCAAGACAATTAAACTACTTAGCACAAACCAGTGTAGACACATCTCACCATGTTATCACGCACATCGAAGCGTATCATGCTGATAAGAAAGATGCTCAATGCTTACCCAAGATAATCAAAGGCCTAAAAGAAAATCTCGATGATCAAGGCCTCCTTGTTGAACAAATTATTGCCGACACAGGCTATAGCAGCGGTGCAGCCCTCAAAGCATTGGAAGAGAATAACATCACTGGCTACATCCCTAACTTCGGAAAATACAAACACGAGCGCGAAGGATTCATCTATGATAAAGAAGGTGATTATTACACTTGTCCACAGAACAAGAAGGTTGAGTTCAAGAAGATAAAAAGCAACAATGGGCACTTGGCCAAAGAATACCGGACGAGCCGCACGGACTGTGGGCCTTGTCCTTTTCGAACAAGCTGTATCGGAAAAAGTCCAGAGAAGAGAATTGTAGACACCTTGGATAAACCGTATTATGATAAAATGCATGAACGTTTGAAAGGTTCTTATGCACGCAAGATGAAAAAGTTGCGGCAGAGTACGGTTGAACCTGTGTTAGGAACCTTGATTAATTTCTTAGCCATGAAACGCGTGAACACGCGTGGGATTAAATTGGCCAACAAGTGTATGCTGATGGCCGCCATAGCTTACAACTTAAAGAAGATGCTCAAGTTCAAAAGCAAAACAGTAATGGCAGCAGCGATGACCCTCACAACAGAGGGACATGATTTTTTTGTCAGCATGAAATTTACTTTTCGAGATCACAAACTTGAATTAATAAAAATTTGAAAGTAAAATTTCGAAGAGTTGATCAAGTTATCAACAGAGTTATGCACAAAAGTGGAGTAAAAATAAATTTGAATGATTTTTCCCGCAAGCGAGTAGTTGTGCAACAGCTACTTTTGTTGCCGGCTGGCCATTAGTCTCCACTCTTTATTTGGCCGCTTGAAGTTTCTCAATCTTGTTCTGTAAGTCGTCATTGTACTTGTACGCAACTGACTTAGTATAAAATTTAACTGCGTTTTTGCTGTCGCCTTTCTTCTCATAACATTGTCCCATGAGAATGAATATTTTATTTAGTCCGTCAGTAATATTCTTTTTCCCAAGAGGAGCACCTTTAAGAGCTTCAATTGCTAAATCATATTTCTCCAATTCCATGAAAGCAATTCCCAAATTCTCAACAATGTCGTAACCGTCATCATATTTGAATTGAATTGCCAAGTAGTCCTTTTCTATTTCTTGAAGTAAAGAGATTGCTTCTTTATGATTTCCCGCATTTAACTCTGAGAATCCAAATATTTTTCTCGTTTCATTTTTGTCCCCAAACGAAAACGCTTTTTTAAAGATACTTCTCCCTTTTTCGGTCTGTCCAGTCATTAGCAAGGCGTTACCGTAAACGAAGCATAACTTGTCGCTCGTTAATTCTTTGTTGTCCACGAGTCTAATAATTTCTTTATAGTCTTTCGTGTCATGAGCTTTTTGTAAGTCGGCTAACCATTTGTCGTTAAATTCCTTTTCCTTTTTTAGTTTGTTCTTTTTATAAGTCCTGTAGATTATATACAGAACTAATAGTCCAATGGCAACTGTCCAAAAATTCATGTCCTTTAGTTTATGTTTTTAGTTCGTCTTTGTCGTTGGTTACCAAACTGTCCCGATGGCTTGCCGGCAACGTTTGTGTTTGCGCAGTGGTGGGACTTTGAAACGCTTCACTGTCCCACGTGACCAAACGTTGAACGAAGATGACACTTTGAACTTACACTGAACCCCACCATTGCGCAAACATTTTGTTATGCACCGTTTTCTTTCTCTCGTTAATAATAAGTCCACGAAATACAATTTAAAACACCACCAAATTTTGATAATTTGTCTATGTTGGTACGGACCAGAACAACTGTCAAATCGGGAAAATTACTTTTTGAATATTTCTATTGCTTTCCTGTCTTGCGAGATACCATACTGAGGTAGAAAAACTGTGTCACCGATGCGCAAGAAATTAATGTAGTTACCGAAGGCACTAGGAAATTTAGTGTCAGTTTTAGGAATGGAACTTTCTATGCGAACTATTTTAAATTGTTTGCTCAAGCTAAGTGCTAAGTTGTCAAGGAAATGTTTACTTATTTTATAATCTTCTTCACTTATATTTTTGTCTCCGATTTCGTAATTGTCTGGGTAGGAAGCAACCAAAACAGTCTGGTCGTTTGCAAATCTTGCCATGCCGTCAATATGTCCCGTTTCATCACCAGGTTCAACTGGGGCAAAAATTAAATTTGAAATATTTAATTGCTCCTTGAATATATCTCTAATGCTTTCAATC
Source organism: Flammeovirgaceae bacterium (assembly GCA_016709845.1). Classification (GTDB taxonomy): domain Bacteria; phylum Bacteroidota; class Bacteroidia; order Cytophagales; family Cyclobacteriaceae; genus ELB16-189. The sequence goes on from JADJMA010000009.1 coordinate 50,252, forward strand.
GACAGATGTTGATTGTCGGCTATAACTCTGTTAGTTACGATAGCACTTCCTTGTCCATTGTGAATGAAATTGCCACCGTCAAGGATTAAATTGCCTTTGCCTGCCTTCTGAAAATATTTAATTTGTAAACCAAGGAAGTTTGCGAGTGCTATTCCAGTTTGTTCGTCAGGGTCAGCATACTTTACGATTTGGTCTTTTGGAAAATAGCTTGGATTGTACAATGCCTTACAAACAGTATTATTTGAAAAATAAATGGGACAGAAATCTCTTGCCCAAATGTCTTGAACTTGGTTAGTTTCGAATAAACGAATTACAGTTTCTGAGTTCATGGATTGTATGAATTTTTCAATTTCGAATTTGGCTGTAGGTCTTACAATTAAGGTAAGCTCACTTACTTTTGTTGAAGTAAGAATTGATTTAATTAATTCTTTATAACAAGTCGTTAGACTAGAACGTAAGTCTTTCGGATAAACTAGAACCACTCCTTTTGGCTTCTCCCATTCGGGAATTATATTTTGAGAAAAACCATTCATACTTGTCGTCAAAAAAACAAACAGGGAAATTCTATATATAGTTGCTGTCACAATTTACTGTTTATACATCGACCTAGGCATGACGTGTATTGAAAATATATCTTGACCTGAATCGTTTGTTTCTACTATGAAACCAACAGCATAATTTTTTCCTATAAAAACTGATTTTGAACCATCTTGAACCATGCTATTTCTCTTTATGTCAGCCATCAAAGTAGTTGTTATACTTTTATTATTGGTTATTATAATTATTTCAGAGCTAGTTAAGTCTCCTTCTGTTTTTCTAATAAAAGTTGCATTTAATCCATCGTCAAATTGCCACATTCCATTATAAAATAACCACTTCGAGTCCTTAGACTTGAGAATTTGGATTATTCCATCACTATTACTCTTATGAATTTTAATACAATCGCTCAAATCCAAAGTCTGTCCCTGTGCAATTAGACATGTCAGTAGGAATGATATTGTCAAAAGTATTTGTTGTGGTCTCATGGGTTTGTAAATAATTCTATGTCGTCTTGTTATATGTTCTGTCGGGGTCTGAAAATGGTGCATAACGTTTGTGTTTCTGCAGTGGTGCCTTTTCGAAGCCGCGTCCTGTCCCACGAAACCAAACGTTGAACGAAGATAAAACTTTACACCAACTCGTCACGGCACCATTGCAGAAACATTTGTTGCCAGCTGTGCCGCTTCTCTAATCTATTTCAGTCACCTTAGACCAATTCCTCCTTTCAATAATCAGTTTTTCCTTTTGTCTTAAAGTCTTTGTACTTAATATAAGCATAGAGTAATAGAAATTGTCCAGTTAATATTGAATACTCCATTGGGTCAAATTTCAAGAAGTCATTGTTGTCAATTGGGTCTCTGTCTGCGAGAACGTAAATAAACATGAAATTATGAATTAGATGAACTCCAGTAGCAAAGGCTAAATTGTTCTGTTTGACGATGTAACAGAAATGGCAACCAAAATTGTTGTTCCAATAATTGATGCAAGTCCGTCTAAGCCGTGTAGGATTCCAAATATTGATGAGCAAATTAAAATTAGGACAACAACGTTTTTTATGCGAAGGGATAAAATCTGCAATAGGTAACCTCTAAAAACCACTTCTTCCGTATACGATTGAATTCCAATAGCCAGAGCCGTAATTGGTAAAATGAAAATCAATGAACTATTTAGTCCGTTGTCCATGAAGTATTTCCATTGGGTTTGCTGATTGAGTATTGACCCAATTATTATCAGTGTCCCCCATACTGTTAGTCCCTCTAGAAATTCCTTTACCTTAAAGGAGCTTGTTCCATTTAGCGTTGAGAAAGAGCGTCTATGAATTAATTTAACTGCGAAGAAAACTCCAATTAAAACTATTGAGAATGCCAAACCTTCAACAATTATGTCCAATGTTAATCGGTTTTCTTTGTCCTTAAGAGTCGGTAATTCAATGTTGTCCAGTGTTAAGCTCACAACGGTTGGCAGCGCAGTCAATGCCAAAATAAAAAGTAAAATTCTCCACCAGTCATTTTTTCCCTTTTTAGATAGTGTGAGAAAATCACTCCCAATACTCTTTTCCATGAAAATTATTTTGTTTCAACGAAGTTGTCCTAGATGTCAAAATAGTTTATGCTAGCGGATTTTTTTTGGCATTGCTGGCAACGCTTAGCTATAAGACGTTGCCGGTTTTTGAAAACGCGTCTTTGTCCCAGTTGCCAAACGTATTTTGAAAGATAATACATTTACTTTAAACTGAACCCGGCAATATTATAGCTGTTGTTAGCTGCTGACTATTATAACTTATCTCAATACTTTAATCGAAATGTTTCAGCTAAGGTAATTTCGTCAAAAGTCCAGCGAGTCCGTAGCATTGACTACGAAGCACGTTAATCAAAAGTTCGTAGTCCAAAGTCGGCAAAGGTAATTTTGTCTCAAGTGCAAAGTCCGAAGTTGCGCGCGTCAGCAACGTCCAATTACATTTACCAGAAAGCTCGTTACTCAAAAGTTCGCAGTCCAAAGTCCGCGAAAGTTTTCGGCACGCGAAAGTTGAAGTTTAAATGTCACAGTCAACAACGTCAAAGTCTCAGTCCAATTTTACCTATGAAAAATACCTTTGTCAAACGTGAACAATGGATTTCTAAAAACCTTGCAGAATCTTTCCAGAGTTTGCGGCTAACGCTCGGGTTTGTGACGGGCGGGGATTTTGAACCTTCGTCTTGTCCCCGTGACCGCTGGGAATAAAAATAATAAAACTTAATGAGGACACCGAACCCCCGCCTGGCACAAACCTATTGTTGGCAACAGTTGGGCTTCTTCCGTCATGGTCAGTCGTCTTTATTAATTTTTAGTTAGTCGATAATTCACAGGCAGCGTGTTGTCAACTGTCAGCGAAACAAAACTTAATTTGAGACTTTTTTATAGTCCTTTGTGCATAGTCCAGAAATTACTTATCGGATATTTTAATCCCGTACTTACACACCAAAAATCACCTTTACTAATTGCTGTCCCTGTCGCTTGGTTTGAGTTGTTTACCATGTAGTTGATGTCTAAATGGGTTGTCTTGTTGAACCCTTTATAATAGTTTGTAGAGATTGAAAATAGTAGTGCTTTGAAGAGTTTGACCTCAAAACCAATACCTGTTTGTAAGAGAGAAAAATAACGAGTTACATCAGGGTTCTCTGCGTAATTGTAATCTATAGTCGTGGTACTTGATATTTGCTTGCCATAGCCTAAACCAAAGCCGTACGGTGGATTGATACCAAACGTAAAGCCAACAACAGGAACTAAATAAATTTTGCCTTTGTACAGATTCAAATTAAGTCCGATACGCACTGGAATTAACCATGAAGGGTCGCTGCTCGAACTGCCGTAATATGGGATTGTTTTGAAACCAAATCCCTGCTGATAATATTTCATTAACAGCCCTACCTCAATTAAAAAGTTTTTATTTACTTCCTGTCTTATATTAAAACCTCCTGCTCCGTTAATAAGAGGGATGTTCATCAGATAATCACTATTGTCAGTAATTTTGTAAATGTCGTTAGCTATTGAAAATTCAAGACCGATATAAGTCTTGTTTTGTCCATAAGCTGAATTTAATAGATAGAATATTGTTGCAGTTGTCAGAGCAAATTGTTTCATCGTCTATTTACTTAGTGTGAGTATTGTCTAACGTTACATCACTAGCAATATTATTACTTACTCTATCTGACAATAATTAATATTTAACCTGTCGCTGTCAACGAAGCCAGACGAGATGATAGGTAAACTCTTCCTGATCCCCCTCCGTTGGTACGACGGGCGTGTAAGTTCCCGTTGGCCGTTGGCCGTATGGCTTTGTCGACGGAGAGTCACACCAGCACTAATTCCCTAAAATTTATGTAAAAACTGCCTTGTTTATCATCACCCAGCCCAATTGGATTCAACTTTCTTCTTTTGCCAACATCCGAATAATCCATATATGGATTATTCGCCTTATAGCAAATCTATGCTAAAAACCTGTTTCATAGCGTGTTAAATGCAATTTTTTTTAAAAGGGGAAGCGTATAATATATGTATACTATACGCTTATATATGTGTCGTTAACCCAAGCTGAGCTTTTGTACTAGTCAGCAGAAATACTCAATCCATACAACTTGCCCTGCTAGGTTATGCTTTGTTATATAAATTACTTCCTGTAATCCAATGCCGGTGGCCTATCGCCAATCAAGGATTCATAAATAAAGTTTGGTCCGGTTTTGCTGCGTAACTCTTTCCAGGCATTATCAATCAACACGGGATTTGTGTAGACATCCAGTATACTTAAGGCAAGTGTTTTGGCGGCCATCATCATGCCTTTATGTCCAATGGAAGTTCCATCGGCTGCCACAGCCTGCCAGCTATGGGCGGCAGTACCAGGCACCCAGGTAGCCGTTGATAACCCCGCGGTAGGTACCACCCAACTCACATCACCCACATCCGTTGATGCAGAACCTGAAGCACTCACTTTAAATTCACCAATGGTGTTCGTGGTTGTTAACGCGGGAACCTCGTTGGTAAATGTCTTTTGAATTTTAGTTGCAAAATCTTTTTCAGCATCGGTGTAGGTGTAGCCACCTACAGCGCGCAAGTTAGCATCTACCACGCGTGCCAGAGTTTCGTTTGGTAACAAATCATACACACCACCCATTATCTCCCATTCTACTTTTGTATCCGTTCCTAAAGCTGCCCCTTGGGCTGCACGCGTCAGGCGCTCCCACATATCTTTTACTTCTGTACGCTTGGGATGTCTTACATAATAATATACTTCCGCGAAAGCGGGCACCACGTTGGGGGCCTCACCACCCTTGGTGATTACATAATGTATGCGCGCCTCTGGCGTTATGTGTTCGCGCATCATATTCACCATATTATCCATGGCTTCCACGGCATCGAGCGCTGAGCGACCCCGCTCGGGTGAAGCTGCCGCATGCGAGGCAATACCGTAAAACCGAAACTTACCAGTCTTATTTGCCAGCGAACTTCCCGCGCTCGCATTGTTTTGTGCACCCGGATGCCAGTGAAACACAACATCAACATCTTTAAATAATCCATCGCGCACCATATAAACTTTTCCTGAGCCTCCTTCTTCCGCTGGTGTTCCATAAAAACGAATGGTGCCACTTTTTTTATTCGCAACCAACCAATCTTTAACTGCAATGGCGGCTGCAGCCGAAGCGGTACCAAAAAGATTATGACCGCAGGCATGCCCTGCAGGGCGACCGTCTACTTTTTTTATTTCAGGCACTGCGTCTTGCGAAACTCCGGGCAGCGCATCATATTCACCTAAAATACCTACAACCGGTTTGCCCGATCCGTAACTGGCAACAAAAGCAGTAGGCATACCCGCCACTCCTTTTTCGATTTTAAAACCTGCCTGAGAAAGAGTTTCCTGAAGAAGCGCAGAGCTTTTTGTTTCCTGATAGCCTACTTCGGCATACTCCCAGATTTTACTTGCTATCTGAGTGTATTGATCATAATTCGCATCGATCGATTTAATAACATCTTGCTTTGTTTTTTGAGCAAAGACTAAAACCGAAGACAATAAAAAGAGCAAAAGGATATAGTACTCCATAGCTAATAGATTTGAAGTAAATGTAAAAATTTCTTCGGATGAAGAAATTTTCTTTTGATCAGCGGATTACGAAGTGGTTGACAAGTCGATTTTTGCCGAAGTCCTTAAGGTTTCTGAATGTTGGCTAATGTCCAGACCTAATCGTTCATCTTCCGGTGAAACCCGCAGATTAGTAATCCAGCCTGTAATTTTAAAAATCACATACGACCCGCCAAAAGTAAATACGGATACAATCAACAGCGCAAGCATGTGGAATTTGAATGTCTCATAGTGTCCGTACACCAGACCTGCATCTTTGGCAAACACAGCCGTTAAGATCATGCCCACGATACCACCTACACCATGACAAGGAAAAACATCTAAGGTATCATCCAACGATGTTTGCTGCTTATAGTAAACAGCCATGTTGCTGACAATCGCGGCAACAAAACCTATAAATACACTTTGACCTAAGTTTACAAAACCCGCGGCCGGGGTTATGGCCACCAAACCTACTACAGCACCAATACAGGCGCCCATCGCAGAAATTTTTCTTCCCACCAGTGCATCAAACATAACCCATGTGATCATGGCCGAAGCCGAAGCCATGTTGGTTGTTGCGAAAGCCTGAACCGCCAAACCATTCGCGTATAACGCAGAGCCTGCATTAAAACCAAACCAGCCGAACCAAAGCATGCCAGTACCTAAAATAATAAATGGAATATTGGCCGGATGATGTTGCTTATCCTGCCGCTTGCCCAAAACATACGCACCGGCCAGCGCAGCAAAGCCAGCCGACATGTGTACTACTGTTCCACCAGCAAAATCCAAGACACCCCACACTCTTAAAAATCCATCCGGGTGCCATGTCCAATGCGCCAAAGGGCAATAGATGAGCAAAGAAAACAGGCACATAAAAATCAAGTATGAGGTAAACTTTACGCGCTCAGCAAAACTGCCAGTAATAAGTGCCGGTGTAATGATGGCGAACTTTAATTGAAACAAGGCAAACAATAAAAACGGAAACGTAGGTGCAAACCCTGGTGTGGATTGAGGCCCACATTTCTAAATGCAAAGTAGGTTGTTGGGTTCCCAATCAATCCGCCAATACTATCTCCAAAAGCTAAACTGAATCCTACCAAATACCACAACAAACTGATAACCCCCAAGGCAATAAAACTTTGCAACATGGTGGAGATTACATTTTTAAAACTCACCATGCCTCCATAAAAAAAAGAAAGTCCCGGGGTCATGAATAATACAAAGGCCGTAGCCACAATCATCCACGCGGTATCGGCTTTGTCAATTGTATCGGCTGCTTCGTCAACTGGGTTACTGGCATTAAATAATACAAGAAGTTGCAGGATAGCCAGAATAGCAAAAATGACAATCCAGCGGGTTTTTGGTTTACTCATTGGGAGGTAGATTTTAACCAAATTTCGACTAAACTGATATAAATTTTACCCTACCAATGCCATTTTATTACAGTAATCGATTTCGATAGGGTAAAATGTAACCCTTGAAATGAAAATATATACAGTTTTATCTCCTCACACTTGCTTTTATATCCATTGCAAGACTTAACTTAGGCTCAGTTTGTTGGGTCCGTGCTAAGTCGAGGTTCCTGAATGAATAGCTTGTTTGTAAAACTCTCTTTCATTTTCAATGTCAGGGTTTATCCCGATAAGGAAGACCTCGGTAACGAGAGATATAGATTTCCGATTTACCTTTTATCATCATTTAAATTCGTCTTTCATTTAGCTATAAAATAACTACATGAAAAATCCTTACTTTCCGAAAACCAAATTTCAATCCATGAGAAAGATCCTGTTTATTCTTGGCCTTTGCATAACAACCCTCCAAGCTCAAGTAACCAAAGCCCCGGAAGTAAAAGAAGGTGATGGCCCTTACACACAATTAATCATTCGCGGAGTGATGTTGATTGATGGTACCGGAGCCCCTACCGTTGGGCCTATGGATATTGTGGTAAAGCAAAACCGGATTGTAAATATTGTTAGCCTGGGTTTACCCGTCCCGGGAGTTTCCAACGAATCAAGACGCCCCAAGTTAGAGGCTGGTGGTAAAGAACTGAATTGCGAAGGCATGTACCTGATGCCCGGCTTTATAGATATGCATGGCCACATTGGTGGTGGCCAGGCACCCAGTGCCGAATATGTTTTTAAACTTTGGATGGCACACGGGATAACTACTATCCGCGAGCCCGGTTGCTTTAGTGGCATAGATTGGGTACTGGATGAGAAAAACAAAAGCAACAAAAATCTGATCACCGCGCCACGCATCAAGGCCTATGTGGGATTTGGATCAGGAAGCAAAGAACCTATCCGCACGCCAGAACAAGCCCGGGCCTGGGTAAATGAAAATAAAAACAGAGGTGCTGATGGAATAAAGTTTTTTGGCGCTGCCCCTGAAATTATGGATGCTGCTATTCGTGAGAATAAACGATTGGGCTTAGGTTCCGCATGCCATCATGCTCAATTAGATGTGGCACGGTGGAATGTTTTCAATTCTGCGAAGGCTGGACTTACTTCTATGGAACATTGGTATGGCTTGCCCGAGGCGATGTTAGAGAATTCAACCATTCAAAACTATCCGTTGTCGTACAACTATTCCAACGAGCAGCATCGGTTTGAAGAAGCCGGTCGCCTTTGGAAACAAGCGGCCGCTCCGTATTCTCCTAAGTGGAATGCATTAATAGATTCTCTGTTAAAATTTAATTTCACCTTAGATCCAACCTTTAATATTTACGAGGCAGCCCGCGACTTGCATAAAGCGCGTACACAAGAATGGCACCAAGATTATACGTTACCAAAACGTTGGGCCTACTATCAACCGAACAAACAAGCACACGGTTCGTTTTGGTTTAATTGGGGAACCGAGCAAGAAACTGCATGGCGCGAAAATTACAGACTGTGGATGACGTTTGTGAATGAATATAAAAATCGCGGAGGCCGCGTAACCGTAGGCACCGACTCCGGATTTATTTTTCAATTATATGGATTCTCTTATGTACGCGAATTGGAATTGTTGCGCGAAGCAGGATTTCATCCCTTAGAAATTATTCGTTCGGCAACCTTATATGGTGCGCAGGCATTGGGTATGGATAAAGAAATTGGCTCAGTAGAAATTGGCAAGCTTGCCGACTTTGCTATTGTAGATCAGAATCCGCTGGAAAATTTACAAGTACTGTACGGTACAGGCGCTATTAAATTAATGGACGACAATACCGTACACCGCGTAGGCGGTGTAAAGTACACCGTGAAAGATGGTATTGTGTACGATGCCAAAAAATTACTGGCGGATGTAAAGAAAATTGTTGACGATGAAAAAGCGAAAACTGGTTTTGTATTGAGACAACCGGGTGTGGAAAAATAAATTAGAACTATTGACTGCGTCAAACCGCTATTGTTTCACATTCGTAGCGGTCAGACGCCTTGCTGCTTAATCAACCTATTATGAAATATCTATTTGTACTATTTCTCTTTCTGGGCATGCAGGCGTGTGTGGTAAACAATCCGGAACAGGCAGCGGCCGAAGCCCCTGAAGTTTATTCGCTATTAGGTCTGGAATATTATGCTCCGGAAGAACACAATCCAAAACTTGATAGCAACCTGGCGGTAGCGAAGAAAAATTTTGAAGCCGATCCCTCAGAAGAAAATTATATCTGGCTGGGCAGAAGAACCGCTTACCTAACCCATTACAACGAAGCGATCGCAATTTTTAGCGAAGGAATTGAAAAATTCCCAAACTCATACAAGCTTTACCGCCATCGTGGGCATCGGTATATTTCTCAACGTAAGTTTGATGCCGCCATTGCCTATTTCAACAAAGCAGCTGAGTTAATGCAAGGCTTACCGATTGAAATTGAACCAGACGGTCAACCCAATAAAATAAACAAGCCCTTATCTACTACACAATTTAATGTGTGGTATCACTTAGGCCTCGCACATTATCTAAAAGAAGAATTTGACGAAGCCGAGAAAGCCTATTTACAATGTCTGGCGGTTTCTGATAATGACGATTTGATTACTGCCACGGTCGATTGGCTGTATATGACCTATCGTAGAATGGGAAAAGAGGAAGACGCAAAACAAATACTGGAAAGAATAACTCCCAACATGACGATCATTGAAAATGATTCATATTTCAAACGACTCAATATGTATAAAGGATTGTTGCCTGTTGATTCCGTTTTAAATGTGAACAGCAACAATGCGGATGTTGACCTGGCACTTGCAACCCAGGGTTATGGTGTAGGTAATTGGTACTTATGCAATCAGGATACGGCAAATGCCATTTCGATTTATGAAAAGGTTGTTGGTGGCAAGCATTTTTCTGCCTTTGGCTTTATTGCTTCGGAAGCTGATTTGGCAAGGTTGCGTTAACGCATTGGCCAAACTCATTTTTATCTTAACTTTGCGCCTCCTAAACTATCCCTATAGTTTATGGCCCCGTAGTTCAATGGATAGAATACCTGCCGGCAGGCAGGGAAGTTTCCTAAACTTTTGATTAACATGTTTTCTGTTTACGCAATTAAAAGTCTGCTTGATGGGAGAATTTATGTTGGATTAACAGCGAATGTGTCAAAGCGATTGATTGAACATAATTCAGGAAAAACAAAATCTACAAAAGGCTACAGACCATGGCAATTGATATATACTGAATTACTACCTTCGCGCTTAGAAGCAAGGCTTAAAGAGAAATTTTTAAAGTCTGGGACTGGAAAAGAGTTTCTTAAATCTTTGGCCCCGTAGTTCAATGGATAGAATACCTGCCTGCCGGCAGGCAGGGAAGTTTCCTAAACTTTTGATTAACATGTTTTCTGTTTACGCAATTAAAAGTCTGCTTGATGGGAGAATTTATGTTGGATTAACAGCGAATGTGTCAAAGCGATTGATTGAACAAATCAGGAAAAAAACTAAAGGCTACAGACCAGGCTGTAACGAATTACTACCAGGCAGCTATTTTAAAGTCTGGGACTGGAAAAGAGTTTCTTAAATCTTTGGCCCCGTAGTTCAATGGATAGAATACCTGCCGGCGGCAGGGAAGTTTCCTAAACTTTTGTAATGTAAAGGGGGGGGGTGGAAACACAAGGCTACAACCAGGCCTGAATTACTAGCGAGGCGGCTAAGGTTTTATCTGACTGGAAAAGAGTTTCTTAAATCTTTGGCCCCGTAGTTCAATGGATAGAATACCTGCGGCAGGCAGGAAGTACTAAACTTTTGATTAACATGTTTCCTGTTTCGCAATTAAAGGAGCTTGCCCCGTAGTTCAATGGACAGAATAGAAGTTTCCTAAACTTTTGATACAGGTTCGATTCCTGTCGGGGCTACATAATCGTGACTTAAGAAATCATTCTCCCATGTGATCCATATCACCATTTAAATGGTTATTCCGTTATAGCTTTGTATTGTGACCGTTGCTAAATAAGAACCATCTTTACCTATGGAATTTATTGATTACTATAAGATACTGGAAATTGATAAGAGCGCTTCTGCTGACCAGGTAAAGAAAGCGTATCGTAAACTTGCCCGAAAGTTTCACCCCGATCTGAATCCTAATGACAAAGAAGCACACAAAAAATTCCAACAGATCAATGAAGCCAACGAAGTATTGAGCGATCCCGACAAGCGGAAGAAGTATGATCAATACGGAAAAGACTGGCAGCATGCCGAACATTTTGAGCAAGCAAAACAAAATCAATCCCGGCAAGGGTCCAATACGGGGCAGAACTTTGGTGGTGGACAAAGTTTCTCGGGCGAAGGCGATTTCTCCAGCTTCTTCGAATCGATGTTTGGCGGATCGACTCGTCAAGGTCACACAAAATTTCGAGGGCAGGATCTGCATGCCGAGTTACAGCTATCCCTTGTCAATGCGATGGAGACTCATCAACAAACCCTTACTTTAAATGGTAAGAATATTCGCATCACCATTCCTGCCGGAATTGAGAACGGCCAGATAATCAAATTGAAAGGGTATGGCGCACCTGGGGCAAATGGTGGTCCGGCTGGTGATCTCTATATTACTTTTCAGATAGCCGATCATCCCCATTTCAAACGCATGGGAAATGATTTACATACTACTGCATCGTTGGATTTATACACTGCGTTGTTGGGTGGCGAGACTACGATCGATACGTTGAATGGAAAAGTAAAAATGAAAGTGAGTGCGGAAACACAACCCGGCACCAAAGTAAGATTGAAAGGAAAAGGATTTCCCGTTTACAAGCAAGAAGGTAAGTTCGGTGACTTATATGTTACCTACCAGGTTGCGTTACCGACCAACCTTACCGAAAAGCAACGGGCACTATTTACTGAATTGTCGCAACTTAAATAATACATTATGCAACCTGCAGATATGATACCGGCTTCTGAATTTTGTGTTCACCACAAAATAGAACTGTCATTCATCCATTTGCTAGAGCAACATGGCATGATTGAGACGGTGGTTATTGAAGAGAGCGTATTTTTACCGTTATCCGAACTTGAGCGATTAGAAAAAATAGTTCGGTTGCATTTTGAACTGGATATTAATCTGGAAGGAATTGAAACGATCAATCACCTGCTACAGCGCATTACAACTATGCAAGAACATATTGTTAGTCTAACGAATCGCCTAAAGGCGCAGGAGGATAAATCAGATTAATTGATACTGCGCGGCCAACCTGATTAATGTGGCTGTATTTTTGGCGTGAAACTTTGTAAGCAAATTCTTTCTATGGGTATCAACCGTTGTAGCACTAATAAACAACTTGTCGGCAATTTGGTTGTTGGTCATGCCATCGGCTATAAGCACTAGCACTTCTTTTTCGCGTCTTGTTATAATAGGTATTTTCGCATCGTCATTTCTCTTTACTGCTGAAGCCGCTTCATCACTAAGAAATTTATCACCTTGCATCACCATTTCAATGGCTTCGACCAATTCTTCGCGTGTTGCATTTTTGAGCACATAGCCTGAAGCGCCATTGTCCAACATTTTTTGAATGTAGCTTTGCTGATTGAATGAGCTAAGGCCAATGATATGGATCAATGGAAACATTGTCTTTACTTCTTTACATAAATCGATGCCGCTTTTATCGGGGAGATTTATATCCATGAGGATAACATCGGGTTGATTGTTTTTTAAAAAAGCAAGGCATGAGGCAGCATTCATAGCATGACCTGTCCATTCAATCCCATCTTCATTTTGAAGCAGGGATCGAATTCCTTCCACGATCATGTAGTGATCATCCGTAATAAAAACCTTTGTCATTATACGTCAAATTCGATATGGACGGAAGTTCCCTTTCCTGGTTGAGAAGAGATATCCAATTTTGCTTTTATAAAATCGAGCCGATGCTGAATGTTAGTCCAACCAATTCCTTTCGATTTTTTTAAAAGCGTGATATCAAATCCACTCCCATCGTCTTCCACAGTAACTGAGATATGGCCGGTCGTATTTGCCACCTGCACAATAATTGATTTAGCCGAAGCATGTTTAAGTGCGTTGCTTATTAATTCTTGAACAATGCGGTAAATGGTAATTGCTGTTGTTTGCTCTAAATTCACATCCTTAAAACCGATGGATTGATAGGATACCTCAAGGGCACCGCTTTGATTGATGTCGTTACAGAAATCGCGAAGGGAGGTATCTAAACCAAATCGTATCAGTGACTCAGGCATCATATTATGTGCAACCCTTCGCATTTCTTTTATGGAACTGTCAAGCATATCCATGCTGCGTTCAAAGGCCTGATGATTCTCAGGCGTCATGATTAAATTTTCTTTCATTGTATTGAATGAGTATTTGATTCCAGAAAGCATACCACCTAGTCCATCGTGCAGGTCTTTTGCCAGGCGCGTTCGTTCTTGTTCCTCACCTTTTAATACTGCTTCGGTAGCGGTTAGTTGTTTTTCCGTTTCCAGTTCACTGATGCGCTGTTGTTGGAGTTTTTGTTTTTGACTATACGTGCGGTACGTGAGCAACGAGATAATGCCCAAAACTAAAATACCACCAACTAACATGTAATTGAAAATGCTTCTGCGTTGAAGTGAAAGTTGTTGTACTTTTTTCTCAGTCTCCAATTTCAATATATGTGACTCTTTTTTTTCTGATTCATACTTTTTATCAAGCTCTGCGGTTTTCAAGTGAATGGTTTCATTTATCAAACTATCACCCAGTAATTCACTCTGTGAAGCATAGTATTCACCCAGGGGCATGTCCTGAGCCACATAGGCGAGATTAGAAAGTTGCGTGAATACTTTTGCGCGTTGACTTTTAAAATTAAAACGGTACGATATTGTAAGTGCTTGTTCCGCATATTCCTTCGCCAGTTTATACTCCTTTTTATAGGAATAATAAAAGGACAATCCCTTCATAGCGATTAGTTCACTTTCATGCAGATTCAACTCTCGTGCAATTATAAGAGCCTTATCAGCAAAGTGCTTTACTTTTCCATACTCACTTTCCTTTAGTGCAACATCACACAGGTTTAGATATTGGGCAGCCTGAAGATTTTTGTCGTCTGTTTCTACTCCTAATTTCAGGGCTTCGGTAAAAAGAGCAACGGCCCGATCGATCTTATTAGTTTTAACATAACTCAAGCCCAGATTATTCAGTGTCATGCCAAGGAGTCTCTTGTCACCAATCTCCCTACTGGCAGCTACTGATTTCTCTCCGAACTCAATTGCCTTCGGGTAGTTCTCCATATTAAAATAAAGCACCTGAAGAATATCATTGCACTTGGCCTCTATAACTTCATTTCCATATTTCTCAAATAATCGCCTGCCTTCCTCATAGTATCTCACTGCATTTTCAAATTCTCCTAAAAACGAATATGAAGTACCTGTATTAAAAAGGGTGCCGGCTAAATTAGAAGAGTCCTTTGTCGCACGCGCAATAGCAACACCCTCAAGGTTTAACAGTAAGGAAGAATCATATAACCCCTGCATATTCAGCACAAACGTATAATTACTAATGTACTTAATGATCCCTTTTGGATAGTTGAGCTTTCGACTTAGGTCACCAGCTTTTTTGTAATACATCTTTCCCACATTGGGTTCACTTGAATCAAGCTGCTGGCCTATGTTGATGTACAACTTTACCGCATTCGTATCCTCCTTCGCCAACGGCAACAGCTTTAGTAAGCTATCCTTATTCATCAACACCTGACTATAAAGCGCCACGGGAAGTAAATGAAACAACAAAATGATTAACGATTTTCTCATCCGGTATGATTGTACAAATAAAGATAACTGCGATTCCAAAGACTCTCCCCTTTTTCCATGATTTTTCACTTTTCTTTAAATATCCTGTTTTTAAGGGATTTCCTGTGCCTCTTCAGTAGCCCATCTTTACATCATAAAACAACTCCTTTATGAAAACAATTACCAGCCACCTAAACTACATGTTTGCTAACATTTTCAACATGTGTTTGAATAAAGTCTTGATGAATATGACTCTAAACATTAAACCCCTCGTGATTATGCTTTGTATGATTCAATTTGGTTGCGGAAGTTCTACTTCCACGGACACTTCTTCCTCCGACCAGATTTTGAAAGTATCCGAAGACGAGGCAAGTATTAGTTCCGATGGTATGGGTGCAAAGTTTGATAGTAGTACGGAGCTTCAAACTGGTTTCAGTGTCTTTGTTGTCAAGGATATATACATTATAAATGGCAACGATGAAAAAATATCTGGTAGTGAGGTCGCTCTTAATACCAAGTTCTCCATTGTTTATGAAGGTGTTAAAAATTACACACTCAAAGATGGTAAAGCATTTCCCAGTCTTGCGCTACAAGTGAGTGACAACAATGGAAATATGGTTATGAGCGAAACGGATTTATTCGCTTCCTATGTGGATGGAGTGAGCGAAGCTGATGCCTCTGTTTTGAGAGCAACGATCACCGTGGGGAGCCCTATGAAGCCGGGCAATTACATTTGTTCAATCCAGGTCACTGACAAAAATAATTCGGAGGCGGGAATTACATCAACATGGTCTTTTGAGGTAAAATAATCATCACTCTGTTTTCAAGGGATTGTAAGACACTTAACAGCTTGGGACATACAACTATATCAACAAAAAATAAAGCCATGAGAAAAATTCTTTGCATAGCCCTTATGATTCTCGCACTGTCCTTCCAGGTTTTAGCTCAATCTAAACCAAAACCTAAAGCCAAGGAAGCGCCTCCAACACAAAAAGAAATAGAGGAGATGATGAAGGAAGCCCAGAAGCAAATGGATGAACTCGATCCGGAAGCAAAAAAGATGATGGACAGCATGGGCTTTAAAATGCCCGACATGAAAGCAATTCAAAAAAGTGTTTCGGGTATTAGCGATGCTCAGTTGAAAGAAGCGTATGAAAATGAAAACAGAATTGTACCACTAAAAGATATCAGCCGGATTGCCAGCATTTCAAAAGCACCGTTGACCAATTCTACCATGGCACCGTATCTTTTGGCTGCGCACAACAAAGTAATACCACTGCTTAAGCCTGCATCAAAAACAAAAGGCGAGGAAATTTATAAGCAAATAAAAGTGCAATATAATTCTGATGTAGCCACCGGTAACACAGCCGCAGGGCTCTGGATGATGGGAAAGGCCGAGCTCGCGCTGTACGTGATGGGTAAAGCCTGCTTGGACAATCCAACGAACACTGACAACCTTAACAACTACGCTTCGATGCTATCCATGAGTGGTGCAGAACAGCTATCTGTTCCAGTTTTAAATTATCTTAACAAACGCTTTCCTAAAAATAGTACTGTTCTCAACAACATTGGCCAGGCATGGTTTGGCCTTGGTGATATGGACAAAGCTAACGCGTATTTAGATAGCGCAATCCGATTAAGTGCCTATCATCCTCAGGCTAACTATACCAAATCTTTTATTGAAGAAAGTAAAGACCACAAAGCAGCCGCCATTGATGCAGCCAAACGCAGCATTAAGAAAGGATACTCTAACAAGAAGGAAGATCGGCTGAACAACCTGGGATACAAATTAAAAAATGATGATATAAACTGGAATCAGCCTATGCCGGCCGATGCCTTAGGGTTAGAAAAGTTTAAGTGGCCGGAGTATCCGATGAATGTCATGCAGAGTGAAGTGTTGGAGAAGGAGTGGGACATCTTCAAACAGGCTTGTCAGCAAGAACTCGATAGATTAACAAGTCAACAAAACACATTGGAAGAGAAGATGATTACCGCAAACCAAAAACGGATGCAGCAAGTAATGCAACCTAGCCAAAAAGGTGTGCTAGTTAGTCCAATGCCTCTGCTAGCTCCAAAGGCTGTTATTAAGTTGAAATATTTAATCGATGGAAAAGATGGTCACCTTGCATTTAACTACCAGAAAAAAACAGAAGCTATTTTAAATGCCGTCAAACAAACGGACGAGTTTGAAGATAAGCTTTCCACTGCCGAAAAGGCAATTGCATTAAAATACGAAGATGCCTTTGGTGAAGGTAAATCAAATCCATTTGCAACGGCTTGTTCTGATGAAAACACTGCTAGGAATGTATTTCTAAGTTCATCGAACAAGGTACTGCGTGAATCCTATGTAGACTTCTTTAATCTATTACGCAGAAAACTTAACGATGAAGTGTATTACTCCCAATACACACAATGGCCCGATGAATTTGAAGTGGCCAAAGTACATGCAAAAATCATTTGGTTAGGTTCAATCATGCAGCAGAAAGTGATGTTTAAGGAGAAGAGTAATTGGTGCAGCGGGGTGATGGAAGAAAAGCAGCCGAAAGCTTTTAAGCTCGCGGCATTCGATGATGTACATTGTGTATATCACAGTCAGCTCAAAACTCCCGTAGGTACCCTTTCAATGGATTGCAGCCGATGGACCACCACACTGGATTTGAAAATAGTGAAGCTTGGTTTAAAGCAGGACATGGACAAAGAAACCTTTGGCGATCAATTTATGAGTTGCTCCGTTGAAATAGGAATTGGTACAAGTGCAGGAGTTAACGTAGGCCCTCTTAAAGCGGAAGCATCCATCGGTGCAGGACTGGCCGCTGAATTTGATCGCAACGGTCTTACTGATCTTGTAGTAAAGACCTCCGCAGGTGTAAGTGCTGGAACGGATGTTATTAGTGATGGCAGTATGGCTGGTGTTGGCGTGAGCGATTTGTCATTAGAGGTTGGTGTGAAAGGCCAGGTTAGTCTGATTAGCGGGAAATCTTCTGTTGAAAGTACCGGGCTTTTAGATGGTGCATTTAAAAAGTAAACAGGGTAATTCTGATTTAAACTACAAACAATATGAAACTAAAACACATTTTCTCGCTCTTATTTTTTTGCTTTCCAACAAGGCATTTTCACAAAAATGTAATGAAGCATCTTTATTACAACAACCGGGTATCTGGAAGGATGGTACAAAAGGTTCAACGTCCGGCATAACAGCAACCGAGCTGGCGGCAGAAAGAAAAGTTGTGGCAGCATTACAGGCTATGATAAAAGCAAAGTATAAACCCATGGGACTTGAAGCTAATTATGGCGGAGCCTATGATCCATCGATGTCACAAATGCCTGGGAATGCTTACCACTATGATATTTTCCCATTGAACTTTTATTGTGAGGGTGGTAGTCTGAAAACCAGGGAACAAACATCAACCTATTTTTCAATCAATGCGAATTTGCTTGATTTTGAAATTTATGAAAATGCGTCAGACGAACTACTGGAGGGTTATCACTCTATTGATGATATGCCAATTCAAAAAGATGGGTACTATTCTTTCAATGAAAAAGTGGAGGGGAAGGGCATTCTGCGGTTGATCACATACGATGGTAAACTCCCCTTCGCTTATGTGAGCAAAAAGGAATTCCTTGAAAAAAGAAAAAAGATACTATCGGTTCAAATGGGCCATTCATCATCCAGCTTTAAGGAAACGCTTGACAATATTGAGATTGAGAAAAAATATAAAGAGACAGAATTCAAAAACGATCCGGACAAACTTCAGAAATATTTGAAGATGGATTATCAGCCACGCAAGGATCGCTATGGTAAACTTCTATCTGAAAACGAAAAAAGCTATCAGCCGGCATTCGCTAAGATTGAAGCTCTTTTAAAAATGCCGACCGCTGAACTAAGTCAAGGCGCCATTGTAAAGATGGATCCCCATGATAATGGGTTGTCTTATCTCTTCACTGACGACAACGATCCTTTTGGAAAAGTCCTTGTTAAACCTAATCCCACTTACTTTAAGAAGCTACCCAAGTCATCACCACAATTTTTTTGGATTTACATGAAAGGTGATCCCAAAGACCCGATAGCAGCGAAGGCCATGACTGATCTTATGAACGCTGTTGATTTTACAAAACTCAAAACCATGTTAGGTAAATAAAATTGTCGTACAAAATGACTTCTCAATTCCCAAACTTTAAACCAACCCGATTATGCGTACCATCATTTTCATTTTACTTCTTTCACCACTTTTCAGTTTTGCTCAAAAGACAGATGTGTTTATTAAACTTACCGATTCACAAAAACAAGAAATAAAAGGTGAAGCTGTTCTCAAGGGCTATGAACGATGGATCGGGGCAACAACCCTGAACTCAGCAGGAAAAAACAATACACAAATTAGTTTTACCATGACCGTCAGTGGCACATCTGCTGATTTAAAAAGAGCGATGGCTAATAATGAAATACTGCAGAGCGGACAGGTTACCGTTCTGGCTCCTACTCAATCACTGAGCGCTCCAACTATATCGTATATCATTAAAATGGAGAATATAGTCGTATCTTCCTGTGCTGATGCTATGGGGTGCGATAATGTGATGAGCACGAGCGTAACCATTCAAGCTACTCGTATCGGCTGGACATACTATCAAATAGGGAAAACAGGTTCTCAAACCATTTCCAGAAAGTTCGGCTGGGATGCAGAAACTAAATCCGAGTGGACCAATTTCTAAGTTGTCTTTTAAAGTGCAGATGAACACACTCAATTTTATATGAAAAAAATATTTCTACTTTGTTTATTCTGCGCATTTGTGACAGTCGCCCATGCTCAGAAAAAACTTACGCCTGTTACAAAATCTGCATTAACAGGAATTGGTTTGCCCAATGGCAGCAAACAAGATAGTAGAATATTAAGTGTGGCTGCCGCAGCCACGATACTTGAAATGGAGAGTAACAAGACCAACACCAAGATTCAAAACACAGAGGTGCTGGTATTGGCTCCGGCTTCAGTAAACAAGTTCAATAAGGATTCACTTATTCAACGGCTAACGGTCCGTAGCTGGAGAATTACTCCCTCCGAAGACAATAACTATTTATGGCTACAGAAAGACACGCGCGTTGCAGTTGCCTATTTTGCTATGAGCACAAAACAGATGGATCTCTACTTTGCAGAAGCCATATCTTTGCCTGTCATTCCCACCCAGGGAGCCAATACTACCAGCAACCAATCCAAGCAAACCATCGTTCAACCTGCTACGCAACCCGTCAATCAAGCCACCGAACTGCAAAACTCACAGCCAATTCCCCAGACGGCCAACAATCTTTCCTTCCTTGGCATCTGGTCTTCAAGTTCAAGCAATCAGGGATACGATGCTGCCAATGGAATGAGTGGCTACATCAAAAGACAATATACTTTTAATCAGGATGGTACTTATCAGTTCGTTATTAAGACCTTCTCGCATTATATGAATAAACTTCTTTTAACAAAAGAAAGTGGTACTTATCAAGTCAATGGAAATAGTCTCACCATTATTCCTCAAAAATCTGTTATGGAAGATTGGACCAAAAAAGATGGTACCGATAAATGGGGTACACGCATATCTTCACAAAACAGGCCCTTAGAAAAAGTAACGTATCAGTTTACGAAACACTATTTCTCTGGCATAGATGAATGGGACCTGGTGCTGCAGGCAGACAAAATCACAGAGCGTGATGGTCCCTTCAGTAGCAACACTGTTTTTACGAATGCCTGGTATTATAAATCCATTACGGCCAACAATCTGGTAGTAGAATTACCAGAAGGACAAGAGACTTATCAGCAAAATGCCACCAACAATCTTTCGATTATCGGCTCATGGGGAAAATCAAACAGTGTCAGTCAGGTAAATAACCGGTTCGGGACCTATAGTTATGTAAAATATCAATACACCTTTAACTCAAATGGCACTTATAGCTTCACAGGTAAAAACTACAGCGAGCAATACGATGAGACTTTGTTGACAAAGGAGAACGGTACTTTTACAATCAATCAGAGTAGCATAACCATCAACCCGCAAAGCAGGGTGATTGAAGCGTGGAGTAAAAAAAATGGTGCCGATAATTGGAATCAACTTAAATCAAGTCAGAAGCAAGCATTGGAAAAAGTAACGTACCAATTCACTACGGTTGACGGCAGTTTAATACTGCAAACCAATAAAGAAACGGTAAGAGATGGTCGTTTCAGTACTGGTAATTCGTATTCCTATGGCCCACCCGCCACCTTTACTGCTATTAAACTACCAGGAGAATAAATTGGAATGCTGTTAATATCAGAATTGACTTTTAACGTTAGCCCTTGACAGAAACAAAAGGTGTAGCAAGACTTGATTCTTGAATTCATAAGGAGAAATAGTTCATCTAAATCCCACATCCGAACATATATGTCCAGCTAGGAAAACCATAAATTAAAGATGTGTTCTGAATGCCATATTCCTTGACTACTTTTATAAGTCTGAGATTTGGTAAGTTTTCAATCAATCAAAGCGGCCATTGCGAATCCGGTGGATTCATTAAGAAGTGAATAAAGATTTTTAGTAACCTTTTATAAAAACGAAGGTTAACTTTGTTACTGACAAACCCTATACCAATGTTTCTCCATAACCTCAAGCTTGCCTTTCGCTCCATTCTTCGAAAGAAAGGTTATTCTCTTACCTCAATCTTGGGTTTGGCTGTGGGTATGGCCTGTTGTCTCGTGATTACACTTTTTGTTTTAGATGAACTTAGTTATGATCAATACCATGTAAATAAAGACAGTATTTATCGTCTGGTAACAACGTCAGGTCATTCGGGAAATTCACAAGCAAAAATTGCGGGTCGTTGGGGATTAGCAGCTAAAGAAGAGATTCCTGAAGTTGAAGATATGACGCGCATCGTTCCTGCCGGACAAATGCTTTTCAAGAAAGATGACAAACTGTTTTACGAAACACTCGGACGATACGCGGACTCTACCACATTTAATGTCTTCAGTTATCCATTAATTGAGGGCAATTCACAAACCGCTTTGACTGCTCCCCATAGTGTTGTACTAACAAAATCACTTAAAGAAAAGTGTTTCGGAAACGAGTCGGGAATCGGGCAAACTATAACCATAAACGAAGAGGAGTTTCTGGTAACAGGAGTTATGGAAGATGTTCCCTTGAATTCTCATTTTATGTTCACCTATCTGCTGTCTATGAGCAGTTATCAACACCCGGACAAAGACGATTGGTTACGATGGAATCAATACTATACGTATCTGTTAGTGCGTAATGGAAGTTCAATAGAAGAGATTCCCTCTAAGATGAGTGCCATCCTCCTTAAAAACCTGGGTGCTGATTATGCCAATAACTACACTCCTTTCCTTCAGCCTCTAACCAGCATTCATTTACACTCGCATTTGTTTCGCGAGATGAATCCCAATTCCGATGTCACTTATATTTATGTCTTTTCCTCCATCGCCATTCTAATTCTGCTTATTTCTGCCGCTAACTTTATCAATCTCACAACCGCACAAGCCAGTACACGCGCCAAAGAAATTGGTGTTCGAAAAGTGAGTGGCGCTTACCGCAAGCAACTGATCTATCAGTTTCTAACTGAGGCGTCAGTAATTGGGCTAATCAGCCTGACCTTAGCACAACTATTAACATACGCAACACTTCCGTTGGTAAACACCTTAACCGACAAAAATTTACAAGTAGATTATGTCCATCAGCCCATCACTTTATTTATCATGGTCGGTGTCGCGATATTTATTTCAATACTGGCTGGCAGTTATCCTGCATTTTATTTGTCATCCCTCAAACCTTCGTTAGTGATTAAAGGCAAGTGGTCGCCTGGTGGAAAAAATATTCTAAGAAAAAGTTTAGTCACTTTTCAATTTGCCTTGTCATCACTGTTAATTATTGCAGCCATTATTATTCAACAACAAATCTATTTTATTAAAACACGACCCTTGGGGTTTGATCCTGAACAAATCCTGACAGTCCCCATTCAAACCGATTATCTGAAAACGAATCATGAAACAGTAAGAAAGGAGCTGGAAGCAATTCCGGGTGTATTGAGTGTCTCCATTTCGGGAAATCAACCCGGTGGAAGTGACTGGGGCATTCCGGCACTAGCCGCAGGATTTACGGATGAGAACATGCCCACCTTGCGGGTGATGGCGATTGACGCAGGCTTCTTTAAAACATTTGGAATGGAAATACTGAGTGGCCGATCGTTTGATGATGAACATAACTCTGACAGCGCTGCATACTTAATTAATGAAGAAGCCGCCCGGCAACTGGACTGGACGGATCCAATAAACAAAACAATCAGTATGACAGCGGTTGGCCGACAAGCGGGGTCTGTAATTGGTGTAGTAAAAGATTTTCACTTTCGGTCCATGCATGAGAAAATTGGACCAATGGTTTTCTACATGCCACCTGTCAGCTGGTATACTCAGTATTCAATCAAGATAGATGCATCCGGCACGCAACAAATTATAAAATCGATTGAACTAAAATGGACTGTGCTCGATCCTGATAGACCCTTTGCTTTTTCATTTTTTGATGAAGGGTATAACCTGCTTTACCAACAGGAAAGCAGCTTAGCGAAAATTGTTAATTACTTCACCGTAATTGGTATGTTACTCGCATGCCTGGGATTGTACAGCCTCGCTTCATTAATAACAGAACAGCGAACAAAAGAAATAGGAATCCGAAAAGTAATTGGAGCCAGTGCTAAGCAAATTGTAGTGATGCTTTCGAAACAATATCTGATTCTCGTGTTGATTGGATTTATCGTTGCACTTCCGATAGCGTTATGGGCACTTAACCAATGGCTGCAAACTTTTGCTTACCACGACAATTTTAATGTGATCATGATTGCTTCCGGATGTGGTCTCTTGATACTAGTGTCTTTGATGACGGTTGGCTATCGTTCCTGGCGAGCCGCTGTTAGTAATCCGGTTAAATCATTGAGAGCCGAGTAGAAGAATTTTACGAACAAATAAAAACTATCTGTCAGGTTGAGCCTGTCGAAACCTGACATCACTAAAAACCACAGTCTTTCCATTGTTTACCTTCATGTAGGCTGAAAAAGAAGTCATTGATTCTTGCCGGAAGAGATTCACATGCTCCATGGCCTCCTCCATAATGGACTGTGCTTCTTCATTATTGGCTAACGTGGCATAAGCTCCAATTAAATCAAACAACACCCAAGGGTGCCGATTGGAAAGTTGCGCAGCAACAGTGAGTATCTCAATTGCTTCTTTCTCGTAACCAAGACTCAGATAACATAACCCTGCCGCTCGATGAGCCATAAACGACCCACCATCTTTATCCATGGCAATTCTGGCTACCTTAAGTCCTTCCTCATATTTTCCTTTATGCATAAGCGAGTACGCCTGAAGAAAGTGCGGAACACTCCCTATCGACTCTTCTTCGATTTCCTCAAGCCCACGTTATCTGCGTTAAGCAGTTATTGAATTATTTATCGCAAAGGACGTATTTGGATTGATGCCAAAGACTTTTCTGAAGTTATGTTCCGCGTCTGGCCAACTAAGTTCGTAACATAATGACACGTACGCTAAAGGATAATACGCCTCAATAATAGCAGGATCTATGCTTAAAGCTTTCATGGCCGACTCTTTGCATTTGGAAATCGATTCTTGCAAAGGAATTATTCCATAATAACCAAGCAAGACAGCCGCATTGGCCATTCCTGCATGCGCATCAGCAAACCCGGGTGCCAAATCAGTTGCCTGCTGAAAGCATTCCAGACTCATCAATAAATCATTTCCACGCCTGCGCCCATGGTAACGACCTTTCCAATACAATTCTAAGGCAGCTGCGCTGGCATCGGCCTGGTGTTGAATGGACTGCTGCTCTGTTTGTTTTAATGTTATCGAGAGTGATTCACAAATCTGGGTAATTATGGAAGGCCGCAACGTGAATAATCTATCCCGATTACATTGATATTCTCCATGCCAAACAATGGCTCCGGTTTTAGATTGCTCCAATTGAACATCAATCCCAACCTGCTCATCGGTCACAGTCATATTTCCCGTTAGTGCCATGGTAGAAATTGATCCTGATGAGTTTGTATTTCCATCTCCATTTGGTGAAGAGAGGCCATGAATGGAAAGTCCAAGGCTCTTATTTGCTTTAGCGATGAGAATAAATCTTCT
Organism: Flammeovirgaceae bacterium; assembly: GCA_016709845.1. GTDB lineage: Bacteria > Bacteroidota > Bacteroidia > Cytophagales > Cyclobacteriaceae > ELB16-189. The sequence continues at coordinate 75,205 of JADJMA010000009.1, forward strand.
GCAAATCCTTGAGAAAGAAACTCATCCTCCTGATTATGCGATTTAAAACTAATGGCATAACCGCTATAGATTTTACCGTACTGGTATTTAACAGCAACCCTTCCAGCAATGGGTTATGCTTCTTTGGTTCGGGAATATTTCTTGTAGGCTTATCACCCAATCGCACACTGGAAATAATTTCATGAATAGCATTAGCTACTTTGTTTATTTGATCTTTTTCCAGGCATAGCATTCGGGGTCGCAGTAGGTGCGGGAAAGAATGGGGATGAATATCAGCGTTCTGAGATGCTGGGACAACGAACCTTCCACTTCATGATGTTCTTGTAGCCCGTCATGGGTGTTCTTATCAAAATAGATGGAAAGCTTTCCCTTCACCATAGTTTCGAGTTCAGTTTTCAAATGACTGACAAAATCCGTCACCCAGCCCTCACCCAGCCCGCCAGGGGTTTTATTGTCATTATGCCGGTAGCTGATAAAAATGTCGTGTGCTAATTCTGATTGTATCATGGTAATTGGAAATTCTAACTACCCTCAAAATTGATTTTTAGGATTAAGAGCAACTACCCCACATGTTGCATTCATTAATACAATTGATTCATTTGATTAAATTGATATCCTTATATAGGGGTCAAATTCGTTATCTGAGCGATATTTATTAAAGTACTGTATCAAAAGTGTTAAAGGCTGTATCAATTGAAATAGTCCACGATTAATCAAGCCGCCATCTTTGGGCTACCTGAAAACAACTACTGGTTTACCATGAAAACTGTCACTGATAAGGAAAAGAAAATTCTAGAACTAATCGGCCAAGGCTACTCAACGAGTCAGATTGCGGCCTCATTAACCATAAGCGTCTACTGGTTGAAAGTCATCGAAAAAATCTATTGGTGAAGTTAGATACCAAAAATGCTGCCGAACTTATATGGAAGGCCATCTCGAAGAAAATATTGAACGCACCAGCTACCGATAATGATATAGACTTAAATAAGTAAATTATGAAACCCAAGCCACGCCAAGCCCAATTGAAAGTTGTCGGTTCATTAGCGAATCAAAGGTTCACAAAGGATCACATTAATCTTTGTTGTACTCTGGTGAGTCTCCTGATTATTTTCCATTCTGGAGTTTCACTTGCACAGGATAGAGTGGTAACCGGCCGGGTTACCGGTGAATTCGATAAGCAACCCATACCCGGAGTTAATGTTATTGCAAAAGGTACAACTGTTGGCACAGTTACGGATATGGAAGGCAATTATCAGTTGAGTTTACCGGAAACAATTCAAATACTTTCATTTTCATTTATAGGATTTAAAACTCAGGAAGTACAAATCAATGGCCGCACTTTAATTGATGTTGTATTCGCGGATGATGTCAAGCAACTTTCAGAAATAGTTGTTGCAGGAATTGGGGTGCCCACTGAAAAGCAAATGCTCGCTATTTCAGTGGAATCAGTCGGCAGTGAAAAACTTCCCATGGTGCCCACGGCCAGTATTGATCAGGCGCTTATTGGCAAAATTCCCGGAGCGCTTATCATGTCGGGTAACGGATCTCCGGGTTCCGGATCAGCATTCTCTTAAGAGGGATAAACAGTCTCAACAAAGGACAGTGCCTATGATCATGGTAGATGGTGTGCAGATGGGAGTAACCAATCTAAACTCATTGGAGCAAGCAATTCGGTGGATCGTGTCGAGGTAGTTCAGGGCGCTGCAGTGCCACTATTTATGGAGCACAGGGGCTAATAGTGTTATACAGATATTTACTAAAGAGATAAAGGTAAAATAAATGTTGACTTCTCAACCAGTGTTGCCAACAACAAGTGGCTGAATACGGGTGGGCTTGCGAGCCAATTTTCCTGATTACCTGACTAATGCTGACAATTATGTGATTGGCGCTTCCGGAGATACCCTGGTTCAAGACCCAGCTACGCTTCTCTATAATACAAATGTTGTTTGGGATCCATTTGATACAGCCGTGGTTACTAATAAACCATACAACAGAAATTTACAGTATCACGATCACTTCAAAGAATTCTACAAAAGCGCGCTTACTACCAATTATAATCTTTCCGTATCCGGGGGTAGCGAAAATATTGATTTCAATTTATCAGCTTCAAACAACCACCAGGAGAGTAACTTTAAAGGTGACGGGTATAACGACCGTTCCAATTTCGTTGTTAACGTAGGGATAGATCTGACTCCTAAATTAAAATTTCGGTCAATTTCTCAGTTGATTTACACAAAAAATACGGTCAATATTCACAATAAGCAGGGATTTGGTATTAATGGATTAGTCTCAGGAGTTCTGGATGCCAGGCCCTTTGCCGATTTATCAGCAAAAGATACTCAAGGGAATTTTGGCGTCAACTATGGAGACGCGGCTGGAGTTCTTCTCTATAATCCCAACTACGGTTTACAATACTCAACTACGGATGAAAAAAGATTGACCTCCTGCAAAACTTTGAATTGGATTATACACCCATCAAATTCGTTGACATCAATCTCAAATATGGAATTAATTACAGGATGCAACCCTTAAATACTCCGCTGAAAATCAATCGACAAACGCAAATTCAAATGAAACTGGTTATTGGGAATCATGGTTTAATGGTAAGACAATACTGGCGAACTATCCACCTTTGAAAATTCATTAACCTCACAGAATTTCATCGCGACCGGAACAACGGTGTTGATTTTGAGAAGGACTTTTCATAAGCATCCCTTTAAAATCTACCACCTTGTTCGGCTATGATTACCGAAGCCGCAATGAACATGATTATGATACCTACGGCCTTGGAGTTCCATTATTACCCCCCGCCACAGCTAACCAGGCGACAACCTTCAAAATAGATAAGGACTATACGACAGATTTTGTAACCTATGGCTACTTGATCAATCAACGTTTTGATTGGGGCGATCTGGCAGGAATTTCAGCAGGGTTCCGCAGCGACTACTCTTCCGCATTCGGAAGCGGATCCAAGCCTTTTACTTTTCCCCGAGGAGATGCGTTTGTCAGAATCTCTGGTTTTAATTTCTGGGATGGTAGTGGCGTCTCTAAAGCAATTCTCGATTGGAAGTTGCGGGGGCTTATGGCCAAGCGGGCATTCAACCTCAGCCGTTCGACCGGTTTCCAGCGCTGAGTACAAGAACGATTGGTAATACAAACGCCTATCTGCTGGGCGCAAATCAATCCAACCCTCGTCTCAATGTTGAAGTATCCGAAGAACTTGAGGTGGGAACCGATATTCAGTTTGAAAATTTTTCTTCAAACTTGTTCAGGTCAAATACCTTATCATTTACTTATTGGACCCGAAATACAAACAATGCAATTTTAATGTAGATGTTCCTCCTTCGTTAGGAACAGGCACCATTCTCGATAACGCGTTAACTATAGGCGCCAAAGGAATTCAGGCTTCGCTTACGAGTACTGTGGTAAGAGGCAAAAATTTTAAATGGAACTTAACTTCCAATTTTAGTAAACAAACTTCAATAATTAAATCAATAAAAGGAGATACTGAAATCGTAGCTGGAGCTAGCGTTTTAAAAGCCGGGCAAGAAGTGGGGCAATTCTACGGCCATCTAATGCTGCACGATCTACATGAGGTTGATCCTAATACCGGTCAACCTTTTATACCGGGCGATTCTGTTGCCAACTACCAGGTGGCCAGTAATGGCTGGGTGGTGGATAAAAGAACAAAAACACCATATATTACTCAAGGAAATTATAGTCTTGGCACTACCTTCCCCAAGTTTAACATCTCTTTCATTAACGAATTCACCTTCAGAAAATTTCTCAGCTTCGGATTTCAAATTGATTGGGTAAACGGAGGTAAAATCTACAATGCTACCAAAAGCTGGATGTACCGGGATGGAATCCATAGTGACTACACCAAAGAAATTGAAATCAACGGCCAGTCAGGTGCGTGGACTGCCTTTTACAATGGCGTATATAATGGTGTAGAACCTGCTGGAGTAAAAAACTATTTCTATGAAGATGGCTCTTTTGTGCGGCTTAGAAACGCGTATGTTGGTTTTGATGTCGCTCAATTAGTCAAAACTAAAATAAGGAAGTTGCAATTGGTACTCAGCGGTAGAAATCTACTTACCTGGACAAACTATACCGGCATGGATCCCGAAGTCAGTACTGTATTTACAAGTGGTGTACTCTATCAACGAGTTGATGACCACGTCCTGCCAAACTTCCGTTCCTATCAGGTTACGCTATATGTTGGTTTCTAACTATAAATAGATCATGAAAAAAATAACAGCCTCACTATTTATTATTTTGTTTTACGTTCTTACTTCTTGTCAGGACCAGCTAGACATTAAAAACCCTAATGCCCCTCAATTCTCTAATCTCGAATCGGAAACAGGAATTTTCAATTTTGCCATGGGTGGCGTTTATGCAACACCAACTAAATATAGCGGTCCTGGCCTTCAATGGAACTTCGTGTATTCTTTACATGAGTTGATGGGCGATTTAATTGGGGCTGAGTTTGCCAATAGTGGATCAAATCAAATCGGTTGCCCGGACCTCGTAGTGTTGGACAATGGAACACAAGTGCTAAGCCCACAAGCTCCGCCAAAACAAAAGGACTTTATCCGGCAAAGGAATCTCAATCAAAACGAGGGCAATAATCCCCTATTCTACGAGTGGGCTATCATGTACTCGATAAATAATTCTTGCAACATGACTTTGTCTGTTTTGGATGAAGTTTTGTTTTCGGGAGATGAGGCAGATATCCTAACTAAAAAAGAAGTCATAAAAGCCTGGTGTTACTTTTGGAAAGGCTTTGCTTATTCAAAATTGGCTCCATCTATATCGGGTATTATTAATGATGAAGTACTAAAAACCAACAGCCTGTATGTGACCAAGGAAGCTATTTTATTAGAAGCTGAAAAGAATTTTGCGTTATCCGAATCCATATTAAATGGACTTACCGCAGATGCAACTTATTCAGAAACACTCGGCAAATTAATTCCCAATATTTGCCAGGTGGGTAAAGGTGGAATTTTAACACCCGATATGTGGAGGCGTAACATCAACACGTTAAGAGCCCGGAATATCTGGTAAATACTGCTATCGCTTCTATGACATCAACACAATGGAGTCAAATCCTATCCCTAACGTTAAACGGAATTCAGTCCTCTGATAAAATTTTTACAATTCGTTCCAATGCTACTGCCGACTTAATGAGCGCTTCAGGCAACGTACCGGCTCGAACAAGGATTAATGGGGCTTTCAAAGTAAGTGAAAGGTTTATTCAGGATTTTAAAACGGGAGATCTGCGTAAGACAAATAACTTCATTCAAACTGCACCCTGGATTGGGAATGCAAACCGGGGCAACGCGTTTAACACCCGTTGGGATTTACTAAATGGAGGTGGCGGGTTAGCTGGCGTAGCCGTAATGCAAAATAGAAATGTGGGTGCCTACGAATTGTACTTGGCAGGTTTCTACGAAGAAAATGAATTGATAAGGAGCAGGGCTGGCACCAGTATCGGGTACAGGTTTATCGCAAGCATTAGCAATTGAAGAATTAAAAAGCGAACGCAGAATTGCCCTTGCGTTCCGCGCCTTATCATTTTACGATGCCAGACGGTATGATGTAATCAATACGGGTCGTACAGGTACAGTGGTGGTGGATAATACGGGTTTTGTGAATACAAACGCCAGCATTTATTACAATTTTCTGGATTACTGGGATGTACCGGACAATGAATTGGTGTTTAATCCACCAGCACCGGGTAGCGCTCCGGTTAAAAACCCGAACGGGCTATAAGGAGAACATGGAAGAATGATAGTAATTTTAGTAAGGGACAGTTCAAAAAAATAATCGAGCGAATACAACTTTTAAAATACAGACAAATGAAAATCTGGATGCACAGAAAATTTTAGGCTTTGCCTGTTTGTTCGTATCCATTTTGTCTTGCCCTGGTCAGGAACTTCGATTCAAATACTACGGTAGCAAAGAAGGGTTTGTAGCTGCTATGGGGCACATCAATTTTGCGCAGGATAGCCTGGGGGTTTTTATGGATTGGAAGAGGTAGCGGGCTGTACCGGTTTGACGGATATACCTTCAAAGAGTACAAAAGAAATCCAAAAGATTCCTTAACACTGTTCAAAGAGAGTACATATACGATGACTGTAGATCCTGCAGGAAACTTATGGGTCAGCTATATTGACGCACTTCAACGGTATGACCGGAATATAGATGGATTTATCACTTTTAAGATGCCTGCAGGAAATAATATCCGGTCTGTATTTTTTGAAACTGCCGAATCCATGTGGATAGGAACCATGGGCACTGGGCTGTTCCACTATGACCTCACCACAGGTTCGGTGAAGAAATATGTAAACCCACATACAGATTCCCAACTTCAACAAGAAAGAAACTACATCTATGATATCACTTTTCAAAAACCTTTTATCGTGATGGGAACGCAAGATGGAATTTGGAAATTCCATCCTGAGTTTGAAACGTTCAGTCGCCCGCAATGGAAAAAGAAAAGCAATTTCCCTTTGGATCTTGAAACCACCTATGTGAATAGGATTATTAATAAGGGAGATCACTATTGGATCTCCACAGGTGAGGGAATGATGAAGGTTGATACCTCTTATGCAATAATTGCGCAGAGCCCAATCGGGAACGGAAACGCAGTGATAGATGCGCAAGGAAAGCTTTGGGTTCCAACCGCGGGAGGCTTACTGTGTTTTGATCCGCAAACGAATGGCATAACAAATTATACGCACGAAAAAGGAAATTCATCTTCCCTTCCTTCTAACAGGTTGGTGGGCATTTTTATAGATAAGAACCAGAATATCTGGTTAGGATTAGAGGATGGTGGTTTTTGTCAAATTAAAAGGTCCTCTGTTTCCATTCAAAACTACCTCAACGATTATTCACTACACGATGCAATTCTTCTTGAAGGTAAAAAGAAAGATTACTCCTGGTGTCCACATTTAATGATGGATTATTGGATAGTCCTTTCAAAGGCTCATTGAGGGGCTTCAATTTAGCCCAAGTCCAATTATGCCTTCTCTACCCAATGGATTTAATGCCCTTGTTGGGATGGCCCAGGAAAGGATAATGTTTGGGTCGGATCTAAATGGGAAGGAGCAGTTGGAATTCAGGTAAACAAAGTAACCGGATTAATCGATAACAAAAGCCAAGTCTCCGTGCTCTCGAATAAAGGAGCAAATACTATACACCAGGAAATGATAACCTCTTTTTATGAGGACAATCAAGGCAATCTTTGGGTTGCAATCATGGCGGTGGTCTGAACCGGGTGTTCCTGCAAAAAAAATACGGAGAGGAAGGATCGGTCAAAATCTATGGTCCCGATGATAAGGACTCCACCTCTATGATTGCGCCTGGATGGATTTCAGGCATGGTTCCTGAAAATGACAGCTTACTTTGGGTGAGCTCGTATGGTGGATTGGAATTATTCCATTATCAAACCGAGACTTTTGAACATGTCATTAAAGACGTGGAGGGCAGCTCGCTCAGCAGAGGCAAGGACGGAGAAATATTTTTTGGTACAAAGCGAGGACTCTATGAAGGAAGAAAAGAGAATGGCAAATATTTATTTAATAAAATAAACCTCCCCCATGATCCGTTCATTACGACCGTGCTGCAAGATTCTATCGGCCGCCTTTGGATTGGAACACTTCAAGGCCTGTATTGCTTCAATCGCACCGATAACTCGTTATTGTTTCTAAATAGTGATGATGGTCTTGCAAACCTGGGGGGCCCCCGCGCAACTATAACAAAAGAAGGTCTTATGCTTTTTCCCGGCACGAATGGTCTGTCTGTCATTGACCCCATGTCGCTAACAAAAAGAAGTACTTTAATAAAGCCGGTTATCACGCTATTGAAGATTGATGAGGTGGTTGCCAGTGCCTCTTATCTGGGGCCTCAGCTTGGGCATTTCGCAATTCCCGAAAGCGTCAACTCTCTTGATAAATTGGAACTCGATCACACCCACAAAATTTTTTCTATCGAATTCGCTTCCATGGATCTTACTGCGCCAATCAAAGTCCTTTATCGACATCAATTAGAAGGGTTCGATAATGATTGGGTTGAAACAGATTCATACCATAGAACTGCTGCCTATCAAAACTAGGTAATTTACCACTTCAAGTAAAAGCCACCAATGCAGATGGTTTTGGTGACTACGAAACCACACTTGATATCATTATAAACCGCTCCTTGGAAAACCTGGTGGCTACACGGGCTATGGATTTTTATTTGTGGGGTTGCTATTTGCGGCAAGAAAATATTGTGCAACGCGAAAGATTGAAAGCAAATTTATCACTCCCAAAGTAGAGCAAGAAGAGCATTTTGAATTAGAGAAAGCTAAGAAGTTGATCGTGTAAAACTTCTTTCTTTACAAACATTAGTCACGAGTTTCGTACACCCCCTTACCTTAATTAAAGGCCCCGTTCAAAATATTCTTGACCAATTTTTAAATGGGCAGAAAGAATTTGATCGGAATAAAATCATAGATCAACTCAAACTTGTTCAGCGCAATTCCGATTTGCTTTTAAAACTAATCAATCAACTTTTGGATTTAGCAAAATTAGAATCGGGTAGTTTGAAAGTGGAAAAAACCGAAGGTGAGGTATTCGGTTTCGTTCGGGCGATTGCCAGTTCGTTTCATTCATTCGGTGCGCTGAAAAATCTTGACATTACTATAAATGCCCCTACTGAAAATGCGGTTATGCTTTTTGATAAAGACAAAGTTGAAGCCGTTCTCATTAACCTGATTAACAATGCTATCAGTTTACTCCTGCCGGTGGCTCCATAACTGTCATCGCTGGCCTGACCCAAGATCCCAATATATTGGAACTGTGTGTTAAAGACACGGGCATAGGAATTCCTCCAGAGCATCAATCCAAAATTTTTGAACGCTTCCACCAGGTGAGCGAAGCACACAAAGAAGTAGGCACTGGCATTGGATTAGCCTTTGTAAAACAATTGGTGGAGCTAATGGGTGGAACGATTTCAGTTTCGAGCGAAGTGGGGAAAGGTAGTGAGTTTGTGGTGGTGCTGCCGATTGAATTGGCTACAGGCCTCAAGCCTCAGGCTACTGGCTTTTGAGAGTCTAAATAGTGAAGCAGAAACTCCAATTATTAATCACTCAGCCAGCAGCCTGAAGCCTGCGGTGGCAGCGCTGAGGACGAGAGCAGCAGCAAACCCCACATTCTCGTAGTCGAAGACAACACCGACCTGCGTCACTTTATCATCGATTCATTAGGAGATGAGTTTAACTTCCTCGAAGCAGAAAACGGTAAACAAGGACTCGACCAAGCAACGGTAGAAATTCCTGACCTGATCATCAGTGACGTGATGATGCCCGAGATGGATGGCATTACCATGACTGGCAAAATCAAAAAAGACACTCGAACCAGTCACATTCCAATCATTATCCTTACTGCCAAATCATCAGAAGATAGCAAGTTATCCGGGCTAAGTTCAGAGCAGACGATTACCTCACCAAGCCTTTCAACAAAAATGAATTGCTAATGAAAGTGAGGAATGGAGTATCTCGACAAGTCAAACTGCGCGAGAAACTACGGGCTGAGTTGATGAGTACTGCTCCACCGTGCACGTACTTTCAGAAGATGAAAAGTTTTTGAATTCCGTGAAAGAAAAAATTCTGGAACGCCTGAGTGATGAACAATTGAGTGTGGAATCGCTGGCAGAAGATATTGGCATGAGTCGGGTGCAGTTGTATAGAAAAATTTCCGGATTGACAGACATCTCGGTAAATGAATTGATTCGCAAACTTCGCTTGCAACGTGCCGCACAATTGTTATCGCAAAACTGGGGGCCGGTATCGCAAGTAGCATACGAAGTGGGATTCTCCAATCTCTCTTATTTCAGTAAAGTGTTTAAGGAGGAGTTTGGGGTTTTGCCGAGTGAGTATTCAGAGAAGGTATAATCGAATAATACTTAAGGCTTGCCTAATTTCAAGTATCGTCTCCCGCCCCGGGGACGATACGCATAACGAGATTTATTCACGATTAAGAGGGAAGGATTAACTTTTTACTCCGATCTCAAACTCTCCACCGGATTAACCAAAGCTGCTTTGATGGATTGATAACTTACGGTGACAAGCGTGATAACCAATAAAGCAATACTGGTAACCACAAATACTGTCCACGAAATCTCAATGCGGTAATCATACTGTTGCAACCATTGATGGATATAGTAATAGGCAATAGGGCAGGCAATTAAAGAGGATACAATCACCAACCATACAAAATCATTGGACAGCATTTTCCAAACGCTAAACACCGAGGCACCTAAAACTTTTCGAATTCCAATTTCTTTGGTGCGCTGACTGGCAGCAAAAGAAGCTAAACCAAAAATACCGATGCAACTTATAAAAATTGCCAGTCCTGAAAAGACACCTGCGAGTTTGCCAATGCGTTCTTCTGTATTAAACAACCGCGCATAATCCTCATCTTGAAATTTATATTCAAACGGTGAACCCGGATCGTATTTCTTAAATATAGTTTCAATCTTCGCTAAGGCATCTTTCACCCCTACTCCCGATTTCATTCGGATGGTAAAAAATCCATTTCCCTTGTAATCAAGGATATAGATATGTGGAGATTGCTTCACGAATGGCGTCCACCGAATTTGGTCTTTGATCACGCCAATAATTTCTCTTTCGTTTTTAGTTTCGTTCTCGCCCCACGTTAGTTTCATTCCAATAACATCACCGGTTGGCAGAAATAGTTTTGCCGCCATTTCATTTACAATCACGGCCGAAGAATCTGTGATATGGTCGCGCGAAAAATCTCTACCTGCTACAAACTGAAATCCATTGGTGCTGGAAAAATCGTGGCTGCCGCGATTCATGGCTACTATCGGCTGTGAGGCCGGATCCTTTCCGGGCCAAGTCAATGAGGCATCGCTGCTCATTGAACCTGTTATCGGAAAATCGGACTTGGCCATATTATCAACCACTCCAGTAGCGAATAAATCCTGACGAAGTGAATTATAATTTGCTTTCGCTAAGTCATCGGTTTTTATTGGCAGCTGAATGATCCCTTTTAAATCAAAACCAATCGGTCTGTCTTTCGCATATTGAATTTGCTGAAAGACAACCCAAGTGCCGATGATTAAAGCCGTTGAAATCGCAAACTGAAATACGACCAATGCCTTACGGGGGATGGCTGCGTATCGACCCATTTTAAATGCGCCTTTCAATACCCTCACCGGATTGAACGAGGATAAATAAATAGCTGGATAGCTACCGGCAACGAGACTGGTTACTATAATAAATGCCAATGAAAAACCTAAGAAGTAACCGTTAGACCACGGAATCTGAATCTTCGTGTCGCTTAACAAATTGAATCCGGGTAGAAATAAAACAACTAAGCCAATAGCAAGCACATAGGCAATGAGTACAATCATCAAAGACTCACTCATGAACTGACCAACCAATTGATTGCGTAGCGAACCCATTACTTTACGGATACCTACTTCCTTGCTTCGCTTTTCACTTCGTGCCGTGCTCAGGTTCATAAAATTGATGCAAGCCAATGCAAGAACAAAAGCTCCAACAATACCCAACATCCAAACATATCTAATTTTACCGCCAATGTTTTTTCCATCCTTGAAATCCGCATAGAGATTCCATTTCTCCATGGGATGTAAAACAGCCGCTGGCTTCAGAGACTTAACTACTTCCGGTGATTTATCGAATAAGAAATTTTTGATCTTACTTTCTGCCTCAGTCCAAGTCGCGTTTTCATTGAGAAGCACATAACATCCGGGGTCAAAGTTTTCCCAGCTATCTTTTTGTCTACGGGTAGTCTCGCTCAAACTAAAGTGGTACTCAATAGGTACCAGCATTTTAATTTCTGCAAACTGCGAAGTTTCGGGAAAGTCTTCGAACACACCTGTTACAGTTAACAAGTCCCGATTATCAAGCTTTACAACTTTACCTAAGGCATCGTTATCAAATAATGCATTGGCTATGGATTTCGAAAGCATGATAGAATGAACATCTTTCAACCCATCACGTGTGCCCTGCAACATCGTGAGTGAAAATAGTTGAGGAAACGTAGGCTCAGCAAAATAAGCGCTCCTCGAAAACTTTTTTTCGTCCACCGCTACAACATGCTCGCGCGGACCAATCACCATCACCACTTCGTCAAACTCGGCAAAATTGTTTTTCAATTCACGACCCAATGGATAAGGAGCCCCATCATGGGTAATGATTTCGCCACCAAAGTCAAGATTGTGATAGAGCATCCCAATCCTTGAGTAGTTTTCGAATGACTTATTATAACTTAACTCATTAAATACCCAAAGCCCAATCAGTAGCGCTACGGCCATGCCCATAGCCAATCCACCAACATTAATGATTGAAAACGCTTTACCACGAATCAGATTTCGCCACCCGATTTTAAAATAACTTTTGAACATACCGTAGTTGTTTACGTGTTTATACCCTTCTGTTGGTCGGATGATACCCGGCCTGAATAGCAGCAGCACATCAATAATAAATTTAAAATCCGCTTTCACTTTCCTAATTGCTTAACTCGTTCCTCATACACTTCCATTAAATCTCCTTCTATATAATCCTGCATCTTCGGGTGGCAGTACCAGCGGAAGAAGCGGAGGAAATATTTTGGAGGATTTTGTTTCATTGAATTATTCTGATCGTAAACTATTCACTGGATTGGCCAGCGCAGCTTTGATCGATTGGTAACTAACCGTAATTAATGTGATAAGCAATGCTCCCGCCCCAGACACAACAAAAACCCACCAGGCAATATCTGTCCGGTATTCATATTTCTGCAGCCATGCATTCATTGCTAAATAGGAGATTGGAATCGCAATGAACAAAGAAATCATCACCAGGAATACAAAATCCATCGACAGCATTCTCCACAGATTTAAAACGGAAGCCCCCATCACTTTGCGTAGTCCAATTTCTTTTGTTCGCTGTCCGGCCATGAATGAAGCCAACCCAAATATTCCAAGGCAACTTATGAAGATCGCCAGACTGGCAAAGATGCCACTTAGCTTACCGATACGTTGCTCGTCACCAAATTTCTTTTCATACTCTTGATCCACAAATTGATACTCGAATGGCGACACGGTATTATATCTCTTAAACACTGTTTCTACTTTTGCCAATGTTTCCGGCATATTCTTATTTGAGTTCAATCTTACGATAACCATATTTCCGGCATCTTGAGTTAGATAGAAAAGAGATGGCCGCACAGCCTGATAAGGTGATTCCATTACCACATCTTCCACTACGCCTATCACGGTGTAAGGATTTCCGTTCCAAGTAATAGTCTCACCGATCGGTTCATTAAATCCGATATATTTCGCAGCCGCCTCATTCATAATAAATGCCGTAGAATCACTTTTAAATTCTGAAGAAAAATCCCGACCGCTTTTTATTTTCCAGCCCACCGTTTTTCCAAAGTCGAGAGAAACATCTGTATTAGCAAATTCCACTGCAAGTCCAGGGTCTTTGCCCTTCCAATTAAAACCGCTATTGATATTATTGACTGATGTGAGGGAGCTACCAGATTCTGCCAACGCTATTATTGAACCCGATTCAATGAGTTCAGTTCGCACCGCTTCAAAATGTTTATGAATCTCACTGTTGTGCATAGCCATCATGATGAGTCCTGACTTGTCATATCCTATCGAGCGATCCTTTGCAAACTGAATCTGGTGATAAACGATGATGGTTCCAATGATCAGCATCGTGGAAATACTGAATTGTAGAATGACTAATATTTTTCTGGGTATTGACGCGCTTGCACCCGCTCGGAAAGTTCCTTTCAATACTTTCACAGGCTGAAAAGAAGAAAGGAAAAGTGCCGGATAACTGCCCGCTATAAATCCAGTTAGTAGTGTGAAACCAATAGCCAGAAGCCAAAAGAAAGGATTGCTCCAAAGTAGCCCAAGTTTCTTGCCAGCTACTTCATTGAAGAATGGTAGTGCTAGTTGAGCCAGGATCAGCGCAAGCATGAATGCAGTCAATGTCAGCAATATCGACTCACTAAAAAATTGTGCAATCAATTGTTCTTTGAGGGAACCCATGGACTTGCGGATACCTACTTCTTTTGCACGTTTCTCTGAACGAGCCGTACTCAAATTCATGAAATTAATGCAGGCCAGGAGCAACACAAAAACTCCTATCGTTCCGAATAGCCAGATGAATTGTATTCTCCCTCCTATATTTTTGCCATTCTTGAATTCAGCATATAAGTGCCATTTGCTCATCGGGTGTAGAAAAACTTCTGGCTTCTGATTTAGATCAGCCGCAGCTTTCACTTTGTTAAGTTTCATGTCTTTGATTTTATCTGAAACCACATCGAAATTGGCTTGATCATTTAATTGCACAAAAGTTTGGGTAAAATTTCCACTCCAGGGATCGTCCATTTCTTTGAGCCAGGGATTGATTGAGATCCATAGATCCCATGGCAACATGTATTCAACATTTTTAAAACTGGTGTTGCCGGGTAAATCCTCATAAACACCTGTTACTTTCACATCTGTTCGCCTTCCTACGCGCATCATTTGATTCAAGGGATCGGTCGCTCCAAAAAAAGTCTTCGCAGTAGAAGCTGATAAAAGAATCGAGTGCGGATCTTTCAAGCCATCCCTTGTGCCGCTCAGCATTTTAAGCGATAACATTTCTGTTGCTTGAGGTTCAATGAAATTGCCTTGCTTATTAAATTTAATGTCGCCATAGGTGAGCGTGTTGCTTTCTGTCCATGTAGATTGAACAACATATTTAAAGTCACTCCCGTAATTATTCTTCAACTCCTCGCTGGTCACCCACGGCATAGCCATATCAGATGATATAATGCCGTTGGCAGTATTATGTTGCCAAACCTGGGCGATGCGATTGTAGTTCTCATGATACGTATCAAATGATAGTTCATCCCAGATCCAGAGACCGATGAGAATGGCCACCGCCATACCTGAAGTAAGGCCAGCGATGTTTATAAAGGAGTAACCTTTATTTTTGATAAGATTCCTCCATCCGATTTTAAAATAACTTTTGAACATATCGTAGTTGTTTACATGTTTATATCCTTCTGTTGGCCGGATGATGCCCGATCTGAATAGCAGCAGCACATCAATAATAAATTTAAAATCCGCTTTTCGTTTTCCTAATCGCTTAACTCGTTCCTCATATACTTCCATTAAATCGCCCTCTATATAATCCTGCATCTTCGGGTGGCAGTACCAGCGAAAGAAGCTGAGGAAAAGTTGGCGGAGAGATGGAATTTCATTTTCTCGTGTTTGGTTATTAGTTGTAGTCACAGTAAAGTCGAATAACGATCAACGACTTATGAGCAACAATTGCAAAACTGTTTTCGGAATAGCACTCCACAACTCATCACGCGTGGACTTTGCATATTGCATGGCCTTCTTCCCTAACGCGGTAATTTCAAAATAACGTTTGGGTCGGCCGGCTCTTTCTTCGGTAGCCTCACCGTTAAAGGACTTCAGGTAGCCTTTGTCTTCCAGTCTTTTCAGTGCCGTATGCAATGCCCCCATACTTACGGTTCGCGATAAGCGCGATTCGATTTCGTCTTTGATGGCTACGCTGTAGGCTGAATTATTTAAGATGCCCACGGTAAGAATTACAAGTTCTTCAAACTCCCCTAACTGATAATTTTTCATTATAAATTATTATTCTCTAAATGTAGGAATAATAATTATGCCAAAATCAAAATCGCGGGTTTTGCTTTGGTTTCAAAGTTTCTGCTTTTCTCAGTCGTTCAGAATCGAACGTAATTGACCGGATTTATTAAACGCATTGTCCCCGTAAAACGGGAGACGATGCTTGAATTCTGTTTTGATTTTCTATTCAATCTTTTCAGCCGCCAACTTCTCCTCCACTACTTTTCCCTCCTTCACGGAAACAAAGTAACAATTGTATTTAGTGGGATCCGTAGAAACTACTTTAAAAGCTTTGCCATTTTTAAATATCACCCCGAGTAATCATCCATCGCATAACCTGCTTTGAAAATTCCATTCAAAATATTTTTGTGATACAAGGGTCTGCGATATTCTTCACTATGGTAATGAGGAGAATGACTGTAGGGAAGAAATCCAAGACATTCTACCACACTTAATTCTTTGGGACGCGAATCAGTAGTTCCATTATCAAACCAAGCGAGCGAACCAGCGCTTCCGCCTGCTAACACAATACCTTTCTCCAAGGCTTTTTTTTAAAACCACGTCAATTCCTTGTGCTTTCCAAATAGCAATCATGTTGAGCGTGTTTCCGCCACCCACAACTATTGCATCCATACTTTAAAGCACTTCCTCAAAGGAGGCTTTTGATTGTAGGAACTGATCCATACTTTTTGAACATACGGTTCCACAGAGAGATCATGCACGAGATCATACCAACGGATAATACCTTGTTCGCTATCGCCAGAAGCTGTGGGTAAAAACAAATCTTAGGTGTGTTTTGCCGGTAAGTTTTATTATTTGTTTCATGAATGCTTTGTTTTGACCTCCCCCGTAGGGAAAGATATATTGATCTTGCGCTTGCATGGAAATCGAACCGAATAGGATGATGAATGCGTTTTCAAATTTTTTAATAGTAAAAGAATTGACTTACTTTCTTGATTAACAACTTTTATTTCCAAAGCATCGTGACGAAGGTAATCCCTTCCCAGGGAGAGGAATGCGCATATGCTAACTGATAAGTTCCGAGGGTCAGGATTAATCAAGGACTTAAAATCAGTTTTACAGCTCCCACCACAAGTTCGCCACCCTACATTGTGTGGTTCCTCAAAATCGTAGACGCCTAAAGAAATAAATCGTTTGTATTCCTTTTCAACATTCGCCACACCCCAATAGGTATGCACGCTATCTCCTTTTGCTTGCGTTGGGTTTTCATCAGGTATTAAACCTAACTCATACCCCGCTATGTTAAAGCCAACATAAAAGGACTCGTTAAAATAAGGCTCAGTTTCAAATGCCTTTGTGTACCAATCGGTAGCCGATTCCAAATCAGTCACTTTATAGATACAGGTTCGCAGTCCAAGAAAAGATGCTTTCATAAATACTATTTAATACGTTCCCTGATTCCGATGATTTTCAAATCGATTCTTCACGATTCGCTTACGCGGGATGTTCATGTCATCCATACTTTCCAACCAAATTTGATGCAAAGAATTTAGTTAGTCCAAACCGGCCCAACCCCGGCATCCCATAACTGCTTGTTAAATGCCGGCAGATCTTTGTCAAGTATTTGCTGTCCTCTGCTTTGCAATCCACTCCAGATAGCATTCAGGTCTTTCAACCGATCCAACGTAGGGTTGGTTACTTTAGGAATATCGCTTTCCGTATGATTTAGCATGAACAAGTAATTGGCTGTAAATTTGTTCGGAAAATTTTCAACATCATCATACGCTTTTGATTTTCGCTGAATCATCTCCTCATCCCATTGCTTCATCAACTGTACCAGTGCCGCGCCATCCTTCTTTATAATCTTATACTTTTCATCTGCCGGTAAGCTCTTCAATAATCGATCAAGTTGTTCGCGCTTATTATCCATGGTGTTGATCATCGTATGCATTTTATTTACTTCGGCCTCCATGCCACTCATGGTTGTATGATATTCAAGGTAGGTTTTCGCATCGGTCGGGTATAGCGGATTAGGTAAAATCTCAAACTCTGTGGTAGCTACCTTCTCTCCAGCTTTTAAGGTTGCCGTGTATTTGCCAGGTGATGCCTTGTGCCCACGGTAACTGCTCTCCATATAAACATTAGGCACACCTTTCATGGTTGGATACCGGAGATTCCAAACGAAACGATTAAGCCCTTTTGTTTTTGATAACGTGGGGTCTGCCGGAGGCGCACCATCATAACGTTTAGCGGTAGAGTCACGTTGCGAAGTGAACGAACGAACGAGGTTACCTTGCGCGTCTTTAATCTCGAGAGAAATATGCTCTTTTTCTTTAAGCTCTGGAAGTTGATAATAGATCACAGCACCTGTGGCCGCGTTAACACCGCGGTAAGGATTCGATCCATCAAACTCAGGAGAGTTTCCATCTAATTCGCTATTACCATTCACAAGCATGGCTGGCTCAGGTTTGAATAAAGAAAAATCAGCACCATCATTTTTGTATTGACGCACTAACCCTAAGTCATCTAACACCCAAAAAGATCTACCGGATGTGGCCGCAATCAAATCACCTTTGTGAACCCGTAGATCGGTGATAGGTGTTATTGGCAAATTGAGTTGAAATGCAGACCAATCTTTACCCCCATTCCATGAAATGAATAGGCCTAACTCGGTACCGACAAATAACAAATCTTTGCGTACGTCATCCTCGCGCACCACGCGGGTAAAGGCATTGTTGGGAATACCCGTATTAATTTTTGTCCAGGACTTACCATAGTCGGTTGTTTTGTAAAGACCGGGAGTATGATCGTTAAACTTATAGCGGGTAGTAGCAATGTATGCTGTAGCCGCATCGTGTGGCGATACTTCAATGGCATTGATCAAACACTCTTGCAAGCCAGCCGGAGTAACATTTTGCCAACTCGCTCCATTATCACGGGTTACATATACATACCCATCATCACTGCCTGTCCAGATTACTCCTTTTTCATGAGGCGATTCAATCACATAGCTAAAGGGTACCGTAATTCTCAGCACCTACCGCTTCGTTTGTGTAAGGGCCACCACCTTTTCCTTGCTTTGATTTTTCATTTCGCGTCAAGTCAGGCGATACTTCTTTCCAGGTAACACCCATGTCGGTAGTCTTTAATAAAAGTTGTGAGCCATGGTAAAATGCGTTGGGCTCATGCTTCGACCAGATGATCGGTGCATTCCAATTGTACCGGTACTTAATGTCTTTGGCATCCATGCCTAAATATTGAATAGGTGCTGGCATAACGTTCGTTCCCGCATGGGCTTTTGTGTCAATCACTTCAATGGTTCCCTGATAACTGCCACCCATCACATAACGTGGGTCATCAGGATTGAAAGCAAGGAAAGCACTTTCGCCACCGGCCGATGATGTCCAACTGGCCGTAGTAATTCCGCCACCCCCTAACTCACGACTTTTGATAACTACTGAAGAGTTGTCTTGCTGACCTGCATAAATCTGATAAGGGAAGGTATTGTCTACATTAATTCTATAAAATTGTGCTGTTGGCATATTATCCTGCGTAGACCACGTTTTACCATAGTTTACAGAAATACCTGCACCGCCATCATTAGAGATCACCATGTTTCTTGGATCATTCGGATTAATCCACAAGTCGTGAAAATCACCATGGGTACCGGAAAGATTTTCCCAGGTTTTTCCTCCGTCTTCTGAGCGCAAGGCAGGTGCACTCATTACATAAATGGTATTATCATTTTTTGGATCTGTGAAAAGTTCAATGTAGTACCAGGCCCGTTGCAACAATCGATGATCGTTTGTAACCCGCGACCAGTTTTCACCTGCGTTATTGCTTACAAATAATCCACCCTTTTCTTTGTCCGAGTCGCTTTCAATTAATGCATAAACGCGTTCCGAATTTGAGCGGCAAACGGCTACAGCCATTTTACCCAATTCCGTTGGTAATCCCTTTTGGATTTTCTTCCACGTTTCACCGCCATCGGTAGATTTATACATGCCACTGGTTGGCCCACCACTAATAACTTTCCACGGCAAGCGGCCATACTCCGTCATGGCAGCATAAAGAATACGCGGATTATTCATATCCATCGATAATTCTACGCAGCCAGTTTTATCATCTACATAAAGTACCTTATTCCAGGTGGTGCCCCCATCGGTAGATTTAAATACGCCCCGATCGGTTGAGTGTTCATAAAGCGCACCCTGAGCGGCAACAAAAACTATATTGGGATCTTTTGGATGGATAGCAATGCGGGCTATATGTTGTGTTAAATCAAGTCCAATTTTTTTCCAGGTTTTACCGGCATCAGTCGATTTATAAACGCCATCACCATGATGCGTCATAACGCCACGCACCGCGTGCTCGCCCATACCCACGTAAACCACATTTGGGTCACTTTCGGCAACAGCAACAGCACCTACTGATCCTGTCTTAAAAAATCCGTCAGAAATATTTTTCCAGCTTAAGCCCATGTCTTCCGTTTTCCAAAGACCGCCACCGGTAGTGCCCATGTAGTACGAGTTGATATCACCCACTACACCTGTGGAAGCTACAGAACGGCCACCCCGAAACGGGCCAATACTTCGCCACTTAACAGGACTGAAGTAGGAATTAAAATCAGCCGGGGAAGTAGCTGGTGTACTGGCTGCCTCCTTCTTGTTTTTCTGAGCGAAAACAGAAACTGAAATGACTAGAGCAAGGCCAAATAGAAAAATATTTTTTATCATAAAACTTTAGATTAGCAGAGGGAAGATAAGTTCTTAATATGATTTCTGACAAAGATTCGTTATCAAAGGAACTGAAATAGTTTAAATGGAGAATTGGTTGCCTGACTACTCAACAAAAAATAACTGGTAGAAGCAGCGTAATTAGGTAAATGGTCATATGCTTTTTCTTCACCTCTTCAAAAAGCATTTTCCTTAATTCGGTGATATTCTCCTTTTTCTCCGCTGAAATAAATACAACATGATCAAAGCCATGTTCACGATAGTATCCCTTTAGTTCATCAAAAGAAATCGGGCCATCTTTTTGTTCAAGCAAGTCAATTTTATTTAAAACTAAAATGGTGGTAATTTCTCCTGCGCCCAATTCAGCCAGCGTGTTTTTTACGACCTCAATCTGGTTATCGTGAAAAGGATGGGCCACATCAACCACATGTAGCAGGATATCGGCCTCCCGAACTTCATCCAAGGTTGACTTAAACGATTCAATGAGATGGTGTGGCAGTTTTCGAATAAATCCTACCGTATCGGAAAGTAAAAAAGGAATATCGCCAAGTACTACCTTTCGCACCGTGGCATCAACCGTGGCGAATAATTTATTTTCTGCCTTTACGGATGATTTTGAGAGCAGGTTCATTAGCGTAGACTTGCCTACGTTTGTATAACCAACCAAGGAAACACGAACCACACTATTTCGTGATTTGCGTTGGGTTTTACGTTGCTTATCAATTTTCTCTAACTCATCCTTTAGCAGGGAAATCCGGTAACGAATATTTCTACGGTCAGTCTCAATTTCACGTTCTCCCGAACCACCGCGGGTTCCGGTACCCCCTCGTTGCCTTTCCAGGTGCGTCCACATTCCCGTAAGGCGGGGAAGCAGGTATTGATTCATAGCCAATTCCACCTGCGCCCGGGACTGGGCTGTTTGCGCTCGCATGGAAAAAATATCAAGAATCAGAAGGCTTCGGTCATAAACCCGGACTTTTTTATTTTCAGCGTCTTTGGTATTAAGTTCTTTCTCCAGATTTCTTAGTTGAGAAGGACTCAGATCGTCATCGAAGATTACATTTTCAATTTCATTAGCGACCACGTAGCCTTTGATCTCCTCCAGTTTACCTTTTCCTATAAAAGTCCGAACATCAGGTTGTTGCAGGCGTTGTACAAAACGTTGCGTCACTTGAATCGAGGCTGTTTCGGCCAGAAACTCCATTTCATCCAGGTGTTCATTTGTTATCTCAGGATTTTTGTCAGCTAACGCAACTAAAACTGCTTTCGTCATTCTTCTATCAACTTAAAAGTTTCAAAATTACCTTATTCCCTTCCAATGAATTAAGAAGCAGTTACTTTTTTCCAATTTCGAATAATACATGTAATAAGTTTGTAAGAATTTAACGAATTTTGAACCGGTAAATAGTGTAAACTTAAACTAAAGTCTTAAAATCTGGTTTGTTTAACCAGATACGTTGGCCAATGAGAGTAGCGATAGTATTGAACACATCCTGGAACATTTACAATTTCAGGATGAATTTTGTTAAAAAACTTCTGGCCCAAGGCTATGAAGTCCACACCATAGCGCCACACGATAACTATACGGCTCTTTTAGTGGAAGCGGGTTGTATACATCACGATGTAAAAATGGATAGCCGTGGGGCAAATCCAATTAAAGATTTGGCCCTTACCATTGAATTATGGAGCATCTACCGGAAGGTTAAGCCCGATATAATTCTTCACTATACGATTAAGCCGAATGTGTATGGCACGTTTGCGGCCAGCATTCTAAAAATTCCTACAATTAATAATGTGTGTGGTTTAGGTACTGTATTCTTAAAAAGGAATGTGGTTTCTGCCATCGCTATGTTTCTCTATAAAATTGCCTTTCGATTTCCCAAAAAAGTTTTTTTTCAGAACCCAGACGATCTGGCACTATTTCTAAACAATGACTTAGTTCCGGCAAAATCTGCGGATCTGCTCCCTGGCTCCGGCATTGACTTAAAGAAATTTCAGCCATCTCAATTTAAAAGAAATGAATCGTTTACTTTTTTATTGATTTCGAGGCTGATTACTGACAAAGGGATAATGGAGTACATAGAGGCGGTAAATAAGCTTAAAAGCAAGGGGGTGTCGGCCCGCTTTCAATTGTTGGGTGCAAAAGATCCTGAACATAAACGCGGAATTCAGTTGCCTGTTATTGATGAGTGGATCAAATCAAACGCTATCGAATATTTAGGTACCACGGATGATGTGCGTAAGTTTATTAACGAGGCCGATTGCATTGTGCTCCCTTCTTACCGCGAAGGAACTCCACGCACGTTGTTGGAAGCGGCAAGTTCAGCAAAACCCATTGTAGCTACCGATGTGCCCGGCTGCCATCATGTAGTGGAAAACAATTACAATGGCTTACTGTGCAAACTTAAAAATGCAGACGATCTCGCTTCGAAAATGGAGCAGATGCTAGCCCTGGATGAAGCAACCCTTAAACGGTTTGGAGAAAATGGAAGGCGAAAGATCGAATTTGAATTTGATGAAGAACTGGTTATAACCAAATATCTGCATGAGATTGCCAGCCTTAAAGTTGTCAGTCCAATCCAAACCTCCAAAGATTGCCTCGCATCCGCGAATTATTGATAAAATCAGTAATTTCACCCTATTAAATATTCTGGTTTGTGCGTACCCTATTTATAATTTCCCTTCTTTTCATGATGTCGTGTGCTTCTTATAAGCAAAACATTATGTTTAAATCAACCGATGAAGTAGGAACTGAGCGTATAAACAAGGAGGTCAATTCGGTTGAAAAAAATTACCAAATCCAAAAGAATGATTTATTGGGTTTAGACGTGTATTCAAACAAGGGCGAGCGGTTGATTGATCCTAATCCAGAGCTCAGTCAAAAGAATGGAACAATACAAGGAAGATGAGGAAGACGAACCGGTTTATCTGGTCGATCTGAAGGGTACAGTTCGCTTCCCAATGGTAGGTGAAATTAATCTTGAAAATTTTACTTTACGGCAGGCCGAAGAAATTTTACAAAATGAGTATGCTAAATTTTTTAAGGAGCCTTACGTTCAACTCACCTATAAAAACAAACGAGTGATTTTACTCGGTGCCTTGGGAGGACATGTGATACCCCTTGAAAATGAAAACATGGATTTATTGGAAGTTTTGGCTTTAGGCAAAGGACTTACCAATGAGTCGAAGGCACAAAACATTCGCCTCATCAGGGGTGAGCGTGTATTTGAAATTGATCTAAGTACCATTCAGGGTTTCAGAGATGGAAATGTAATTATGGAACCTGGTGATGTAATTTATGTAGAACCTGTTCGGAGGCCTGTTAGTGAGGCTTTGCGTGATTATTCAGGCGCACTTAGTTTACTAATTAGTTTAACCACCTTACTGCTAGTTCTTCAAAGCTATTGATTGGCATTAAATCCATGGATATTAAGTCCCCAAATACTACCGAATCCATTGATGTTGAAAAGCTATCAGCCGTTTTCAGAAAAAATCTGTTGTGGTTCATTATTATCTTTTTTGCTACCAACCTCAGCGCTTATCTCTTTATTCGATACACAAAAGATTTATTTGAATCCGAATCAGAACTTAAGCTAGATATCAAACGCGATGCCACGGAGTTGGGAATTAAACCGATGATTGAAGATCAAAATCTGAATATCGTTTCGGGTGAGATCGAGCAAATTAAGTCTAAACTATTCTTTAGTAAACTTATCGACTCGCTGGATTTATCGGTTAGTTATTATAGCGTTGGCAAGGTATTGAAGGACGAGATGTACAAGCGATCAACCTTTAGGGTTGCGTTATCCTTTATCAATAAAGTTCATTACGACACACCCATTTACTTTGATTTCGTGAATAAAGACCAATACTCCATCCTCATTGACAATCCGAAGAAAACGAAGGTTACCGGTACATTTGGTGTTCCGCTTGAAGTCGATGGAACCGTGTTAACTATTGTAAAAACAAAACACTTTGTTGAAAACGATGGCAATGATTATTATTTTGTAATAAACAGCAAGGCAAGCCTTATCGAATATATTTCTAAAAACATTCAGGTAGATCCGCTTAATTTCAATGCCAACACAATTCGAATTTCATTTCAGGATTATAATGCGTTAAAAGCACACGAAATTGTAAATAAGATTGACTCCCTCTATATCACGTATAGCAATCAACAAAAAAATCTAGCTAATAAACAAAAGATCGATTGGTTAAATAATGAACTAGCCCAGGTGGAAACCCGCATGGGGGGCTTTGAAGATTATTTCGAAAATTTCACCTTAAAAAACAAGAGCAGTGACTTAACACTTGATTTAAAAAGAACAATTGTTGCTATTAACAAAGTAGACTCGCAACGGTACGAGCTCAACAAGAAAGTTATTGAAATAAATTCTCTGTTAGAGGAAATTCAGTCGGGTAAAATAGCAACGGCCAATCAACATTATAAATTTTTACCCGAATACGTCAATAAGAGAATGGAAGATCTTAGTAAGATAACGCATGAGCGTGATCAACTCAGTCTCGCCTATAACGAAAATACGTTTGCCTTTCAGGCAGAAGGAGCAAGAATTAAAAACTGTGCAAGACTTGCTGTTCAATCAATTATTAGAAATAAAAAAAGAATGGCTTACCTCATTAGCCGAATTGAGCAAAAGGAAAGATCAATCGAGAAAGAATTTGCAGGAATGCCGGATAAGAATACGCAGTTCACAAAAAATCAAAGATATTATAAACTCTACGAAGAGTTTTACTTATCGATGATGCAATCCAAAGGCCGAATTTGAAATAGCGCAGGCCGGTAGTATCCCCGATTTTAAAATACTGTCTTCAGCCACACTCCCGATTGAGCCCATCTCCCCCAAGCGATATTTGATTCTCGGCATTGGATTCGTGGCAGGGATTGTACTAAATTTTTTTCTACTCGGAATTTTATATGTTCTCAATAATAAAATAACAAGTGCCAAAGAGTTAGAAACAGGAACACAAATCCCGCTATTGGGTATGATTCCCGTTTCCCGTCATTCCGCAGAATCGTTGTTTCATGTTATCGATAATCCTAAATCTATAGTTAGCGAAGCCATACGAACACTTCGAACCAATTTGGAATTCTTCAATACCGGCACTAAGAGCAAGGTGATAACGATCACATCAACGATATCGGTGAAGGAAAATCTTTCCTGGCTATGAATCTGGGTGGTGTATTGGCTATGTCGCGCAAAAAGGTAGTGCTTATCGATTTGGATATGCGTAAGCCCAAAAATGAAAAATATCCAGCCGGCAATGATTTAAGCAAAGGCATGAGCACGATTCTGATTAAAAAGAATACCTGGACAGAATGTGTGACCAAAACCTCACTAGAGAATTTTGATTTCATCCCCTCCGGGCCCCATCCCCCTAATCCTTCAGAGTTATTGCTCAATGGTGAATTTACCGATGTTATTGAAGAGTTAAAGAAAGTTTATGACTTTGTAGTTATTGACACGCCACCCGTAGGTTTAGTAACGGATGGCATCATGGCCATGAAGCGATCCGATCTATCGATTTATGTATTTCGCGCTAACTACTCGAAGAGAGCATTCATGGATAACTTACACCGGGTAATTACCATTAATAAGTTAGTCCATGTTTCCACCGTACTCAACGCACTGCCTGTAAATGATCATTATTATGGGTATGGTTATTATGAAGATCGTACAGGGACAAAACAAAATTGGAAAAATCTACTACGCATCCGGTGATTTCTTTCTTTCGATCTAAAAGCAAATTTCATAACCCATTGACCACCGATATGCATTCGCATTTATTGGCTGCGCTCGATGATGGGGTAAGAAATCACGAAGAAGCCATTGAACTCGTGCATCGGTTCTATTCGTTAGGATATCGAAAACTTATTACCACCCCACATATTAATAGTGATTATTACCGTAACGAACCGAACACCATACAGCAAACTTTGCAAGAATTAAAAGACCTTATTGCAAAAGAAAATATTCCCATTTCCATAGAAGCTGCTGCCGAATATTATCTGGACGAAGAATTGATGAGAAAGGTTGAAGCGCGCGAGCCACTCTTAACATTTGGGCAATCGCATGTGCTTTTTGAAACCAACTTTTTGAACGAGCCTTATCAGCTGCAGGATTTTATTTTTCAGGTAATTACGCAAGGATACAAACCTATTCTGGCTCATCCCGAGCGCTATGGGTATATGACCATGGAAAAAGCAGAGGAGCTACGCGATCGTGGCGCTTTACTTCAAATAAATATTCCTTCCATTTTAGGTTTTACTCCAGGCCTGTTCAGCGGCTTGCCATTAAATTAATCGAACAAGGCTGGGTAGATCTTCTAAGGAAGTGACTGCCACAACCAACATTATATGGGAATGTTAGAAGCTGCACCCCGTGATCGGAATTTCAGAAAAGCCGTAGCTTTACCATTACTAAACAACTCGCTTTAATCTAATGATTGCTATTACCGGTGCCAACGGACTTTTAGGAAGCTATATACTACGCAAGTTTGTAAGTGAAAAAATTCCGGTTGTCGCTCTTCATAGAAAAGACAGTGATCGATCATCACTTACTGACCTAACTGGTGTTGTATGGCGCGAAGGTGATATCCTAAATCCAGCAGCACTCCGAGAAGCCTTTGAAGGCGCTACAACTGTTATTCACACCGCTGCGCAAGTTTCCTTTAATCCCAGAATGAAGAAAACAATCATGGAGGTAAATGTGGAGGGCACAAAAAATGTGGTGAATACCTGCTTGTCGCAAAACATCCCTCGATTAATCCACATAAGTTCTGTGGCGGCACTTGGAAGAAAAAAAGGAATAAGTGAAATAGATGAAACAGCCCGGTGGATTGAAAGCGATCTGAACTCTGATTACGCAAAATCAAAATACCTGAGTGAACTGGAAGCCTGGCGAGGTGCGGAGGAAGGCCTTAAAGTTTCCGTCATCAACCCCTCCCTTATTCTTGCCCCCACTGATTGGTCTAAGAGCAGTGCCCAACTATTTCAATATGTTTGGAAAGAAAGGCGATTCTATTCCGAGACTAAAATAAATTATGTGGATGTACGGGATGTAGCCGAAATGGTATGGCAGGTTTATTCAAGAAATAGTAGTGGCGAAAAATTTATTGCCAGTGCCGGTACCCTTTCGATCAAATCATTATTCGATCAAGTCGCACAACGCTTTAATAAAAAAGGGCCCACCATTAAACTAAATCGATCTATTGTTACGCTGGCGGCCATACTGGAAGAACTGCGGTGCCGCTTAACGGGTAGTGTTCCTATGATTACCCGGCAGTCTACAAAAGCCGCCAAAGAAAGCTTTTATTTTAAAAATGATAAAGCAGTGAACGAATTGAAGATTTCGTTCAGAAACCTATCAGAAACACTCGATTGGTGTTGCGAACACTACCTACGCACTTATAGCACAAACAAATAAAAAGAACAAGGTTGCCCTAGGATAATTACCTGCGAAATTTGCATTAAGAATTTTAGGAAAGGCAATTTTGCCTATCTTAGGAAAACCTTTAGCTGATGGCGCAAGAATTCAGAAAGAGACAGGAAGAGGAGGAGTTGGTCAAGCGGTATGAAGAAACCCTCAAACACAATCAACATCAGTTCTTCGATATCGAATCTTTCGAAACAATCATTGGGTATTATTTAGAGAAAAGCAAATTCAAGCGTGCACTTGCAGCGGTTGAGCAAGCTATTGATCAATACCCTTTCTCTACAGAACTATTAACTGTAAAGGCTCAGATATTTACAAACCTGGAACGCTTTGACGAAGCGCTTGAACTTTTAGAGCGATCCAGAAATCTTCACCCTAACGATCTGGAAATCCATTTGTCTATCGGTTCGATTTTATCTTTACAAGGTAAATATGAAGACGCCATTGCTTTGTATGAAGAGACCCTTGCCTTTGCAGATGAAGAACAAGATGAGATTTATTATAACATTGGGTTGGCCTATCAAAGCATGGAGAAATATGAGCAGGCCATTGACATGTACAAAAAATCCATTGAAGAGAATATTAGTCACGAAGGTTCGCTCTACGAACTTGCCTTCTGTCTAGATGTTGTGGGGCAACTGGAGGGCAGCCTTTCGTATTACAAAAAATTTATTGACGAAGATCCGTATTCAGCCGCAGCCTGGTATAATCTCGGCATTGTTTGCAATAAATTAGCACGCTTTACAGAAGCTATCGAAGCGTATGAGTTCGCTCTAGCCATTGACGAGAATTTTGCTTCGGCCCATTTTAATATGGGAAACTCATATATGAACCTTGAAGAATACACCAAAGCGCTGGAAGAATTTAGCAAAACGATAGAGATTGAAGGACCGAGCCCCGAAGTGTATTGCTGTATGGGCGCAGCCTACGAAAACCTGCAACAGTATGATCAAGGGTTAAAATACTTCCAAAAATCATCCAAACTTGATTCGCTTTATGATGAAGCCTGGTTTGGTGCCGGCAGCTGCCTCGAAAAGCAGGAAAAATGGTATCAGGCATTGCACTTCTTTAATAAGGCTATAAAGATAAATACCGGCAATGCGGAATATTGGAAAGCGGCTGCACATGCCGAATTTAAAATTGGCAATACGATTTCAAGTATAAGTGCCTATGAGGAAGCGAGTTTGCTCGGCCCCGAGGACAAAGAAATATGGCTAAACTGGTCATTTATTTATTTCGAACAGGGTGAGCACCAGAAAGCCATTGAAGTATTGCTGCAAGGCATGGAAGAAATTCCAGACGAATCAGAGTTCTTTTATCGGATGACTGTTTATTTAATAGAATCAGGCCAATTTAAAGAAGCGCTGAATTATCTGGAAAATGCATTAATTTTGGATTTTAAGGGCCATGAGGTTTTGTTTGATTTCTTTCCTAAAATTGAAACCCAAAAGGCCTTACAGAAAATAATCGATCAGTTTAGACTAGAAAATCCCTAAATGAATTACACGTTAAATAACCTGCCTGAGCGTACCATAAAGCCCAGACAAATGGGTTTCACCATGGCCATGGATAAAGGCTTGAGCATTCGGGAAGCCGAAGATTTTGTAAGCATAGCTGCCGAGCATGTAGATATCGTAAAGCTAGGATGGGGAACTTCGTATGTCACACCAAAGCTAAAAGAGAAGTTAAAGGTTTATAAAGATGCCGGAATTCCAACCTACTTTGGCGGCACCTTGTTCGAAGCTTTTATTATCCGCAATCAATTTGACGACTATCGCAAAATATTGGATAAATATGATATGCCCTTTGCCGAAGTTTCGGATGGTTCAATTGATTTAGATCATGATAAAAAATTAGACTACATCCGTAAACTTTCTGAACAGGTGACTGTGCTTTCAGAAGTTGGCTCAAAAGATGCAGACAAAATTATTCCTCCTTATCAATGGATTGAATTAATGCAAACCGAATTAGACGCAGGTGCATGGAAAGTAATTGGTGAGGCCCGCGAAAGTGGAAATGTCGGACTCTTTCGATCATCTGGTGAAGTGCGATCTGGCTTGGTTCAGGAAATTCTCACAAAAATTCCTTTTGAAAGAATTATCTGGGAGGCTCCGCAAAAAGCACAGCAAGTTTGGTTCATTAAACTGCTTGGAACCAATGTTAATTTAGGAAATATAGCACCCAACGAAGTTATTCCTCTTGAAACTATTCGGTTGGGCTTACGAGGCGATACCTTTCTGCATTTCTTAGGTGTTGAAAGAAAAAAAGATAACACAGCACCTCCCTTCTACGCAGACTAATCGAGTCTTGAGAACTACAAAGGATTATTTGCTACTTTATTTTAAAGGCATAGGCATGGGCGCTGCCGATGTTGTTCCTGGGGTTTCCGGTGGAACCGTTGCTTTTATTACTGGCATCTATGAAGAGTTGATTAACTCATTAAAGTCAATTGATCTTGATGCCTTGCGCCTGCTTGGTTCATTTAGAATTGCTGATTTCTGGAACAAAATAAATGGAAGTTTTCTCTTAGCTCTTTTTAGGTGGCGTAGCAACAAGTTTGATCTCACTCGCCAAACTGATGACCTACCTGTTAACCACTCACCCTATACTTATCTGGTCTTTCTTCTTTGGTTTGATACTTATTTCGGCCCCGCTCATCTTACGTGAAATTTCAAAATGGAGCATGGGCACCGCATTATCTTTTATTGTCGGGATAGTAAGTCTCCTATCTCATAACTATAATATCTCCCACCGAAACACCCACTAATTATCCTTTCATTTTCTTTTGCGGAGCATTGGCCATTTGCGCGATGATTCTCCCTGGAATTTCAGGAGCTTTTATTCTTTTGCTGATCGGCAAGTACGAATATATGATCCGGGCGCTCGTTGAAATCAATATTCCGGTTATCCTCACTTTCATTTCTGGCTGTTTAGTTGGTTTATTAGGCTTTTCGAGATTTTTAAGTTGGATTTTAAAACATTATCGCTTCCCTACATTAGCTTTACTCGCAGGTTTTATGATAGGCGCACTTAATAAAGTATGGCCCTGGAAACAGGTTATCTCCTTTCGGCTCGATCATGAAGGAATGCAGGTCCCCGCTTTTGACAAAAGTATTTTGCCTTGGAATTATTTTTCAATCACCGGACAAGACCCACTCATGTTTAAAGCGATTTTGTGCGCTGCACTTGGAATTCTCTTAGTAATAGCCATTGAAAAAATCGCGGCTATGTTAAAAACAAAATCGTAATCATGGAAAAAAAATTTGGTTTGATCGGAGCAACGGTAAGTCACTCATTTTCGAAATCTTACTTTGATGAAAAATTTTTTCGCGAAGGTCTGCGCGATTACCATTACGATCTGTACTCCTTACCTACCATTGATGATCTGAATAAACTGCTGGATGAAAATCCAGAATTAGCCGGACTTAATGTGACCATTCCTTACAAAGAACAAGTCCTTAAATTTCTGAGCTCTGTTGATGCTAATGCAAAGAAAATAGGAGCTGTTAATGTGATTAAAATTCAGAAAGGCAAGCTAACCGGATACAACACAGATAGTGACGCCTTTTTTGAATCGCTCGAAAAATGGTTTCCGATAAAGGAAAATGCCAAGGCCTTAATCTTAGGCACCGGATCGATTTAATCTATAATCCTGCCCGCACCTTATTCCTGCAAAAGGCTGAAATGCGAAACGCTAACATCAAAAACGGATTGGAAATGCTTCATATACAGGCTGAAAAAGCGTGGGCAATCTGGAATAATTAATTACTTATTTTCTTCCGAAAAAAAGTTACTGGTTAGTTGAATAACTGCTAACTTTCTCATTCATGGAGTTTAAACTTAACAGCGAATACGTACCAACAGGTGATCAGCCAAAAGCAATCGAACAACTGGTTCGCGGCCTTACCGAAGGTGATGATCACCAAACCTTGTTAGGGGTTACGGGCTCAGGAAAAACGTTTACCGTTGCGAATGTGATTGCTCAGGTAAACAGACCCACTTTAATATTAAGTCATAACAAAACCCTGGCCGCACAGCTGTATGGCGAATTTAAACAGTTCTTCCCTGAAAATGCTGTCGAGTATTTCATTTCTTACTACGACTACTATCAACCCGAGGCTTTCATTCCTTCCTCCAACCTCTACATAGAAAAAGATCTTTCTATTAATGAGGAAATTGAAAAACTTCGGTTAAGCGCAAGCTCTTCTCTTTTGAGTGGACGAAGAGATATTATTGTTGTCGCTTCTGTTTCTTGCATTTATGGAATTGGCAATCCGGAAGAATTTGGTAAAAATAGAATTCAGTTAAGTGTAGGCGAACTTATTCCACGCAACAAACTTCTTTTCGGTCTGGTAGATATACTGTATCACAGAACAGAGGCAGAATTTAAGCGTGGCACATTCCGGGTAAAAGGCGATACGGTAGATATCTTTCTTGCCTATGCAGATTATGCGTTACGGATTTATTTCTTTGGCGACGAAATTGAAGCCATTCAACTGATTGATCCCATCTCGGGCAAAAAAATTGCTGATGAAAAAACGGCCGTCATCTTTCCTGCCAATTTATTTATAACGGCTAAAGATCAATTGCAAACCGCCATCCACGAAATTCAGGATGACATGGTTTTGCAAGTGCAAATGTTTGATTCAGAACGGAAGCATTTAGAATCCAAGCGACTGAAGGAACGAACAGAATTTGATCTGGAGATGATGCGTGAACTCGGCTATTGTAGTGGCATTGAAAATTACTCGCGCTATTTTGACAGACGTTCGCCCGGAGCCCGACCCTTCTGTTTGATTGACTATTTCCCCAATGACTTCTTAATGGTAATTGATGAAAGTCATGTAACTATTCCGCAAGTGCGAGCGATGTGGGGAGGCGACCGGTCGCGCAAAGCAAACCTGGTTGACTATGGATTTCGTTTGCCCTCGGCTCTGGATAACCGACCGTTAACGTTCAATGAATTTGAAGCAATCCTTGGTCAGGTTATTTATGTAAGCGCTACGCCATCAGAATATGAACTACGCAAATCAGATGGCGTTGTAGTAGAACAACTGATCCGGCCCACCGGATTACTTGATCCTGAAATTGATGTTCGGCCTAGTCGCAACCAGATTGATGATCTTTTTGAAGAAATTGACGAGCGGGTAAGAAAGAAAGAGCGGGTATTAGTTACCACGCTTACCAAGCGCATGGCCGAAGAACTAACGAAGTTTATGGCCAGAGCTTCGATTAAGTGCCGCTATATTCATTCCGAAGTGGCCACGCTCGACCGCGTTGAGATTTTAAGAGAATTGCGTTTGGGTGTTTTTGATGTATTAGTGGGCGTTAACCTGTTGCGCGAAGGACTCGATTTACCTGAGGTCTCACTCGTAGCTATCATGGATGCCGATAAGGAAGGGTTCCTGCGAAATCAACGATCGCTGGTGCAAACCATTGGCCGCGCAGCACGTAATGAAAATGGAAGAGTAATTATGTATGCGGATAAAGTAACGGACTCCATGCAAGCTGCTATTGACGAAACTAATCGAAGAAGAAAAATTCAGATGGATTACAATCTGGCCAATGGTATTGTACCTAAGACCATTATAAAATCAAAAGATGCAATTTTAGGACAAACCAAAGTAGCGGATTCCAAAAAGATGAAACGCTATTATATTGAAGAAGAGGAAAAGTCGTTGGCCGCAGACCCGGTAGTAGCCTACTTATCAAAAGATGAACTTGAAAAAATGGCTGATCGAATGCGAAAAGCAATGGAAAAGGCAGCCAAAGAATTAGAGTTTATGGAGGCCGCTCGTTTGCGGGACGAATACCTGGCTATTCAAAAATTGATTGAAGACAAAAAATAAAACTAAACTTATTGTGATGAGAGTTCTTTTCGTTTCTATTCTTTTTGTAGTTGTTTCTGTGGCCACACATGCGCAAAGCAACAATGATCTTATGATTAGTGGTGGCCTTGATTTGATTAAGACCGACTTTAATGATGTATTTGAAAAAGCTCAGTTAGGTCTGGAAGCAAATTATTTTGTACTACGAAATTTCTCGGCTGGTGCCGGTGTAGATGTATGGACTGATCATAAGACTTCCTTTGTTATGGGGGCACGCTGGTATCCGGTAGACTATGCGTTTGTACGCTTCCGCGGATTGATTGGTGCTAACGATGCCGCTATAGGGGCGGGTTGGGCAAAACCCATTAATGAACACTGGCGTTTCGAAGCCATCGGTGATTTCTATTTTGCTGATACTGAGTTTGCCGTTCGGGCAGGCGTGAGTTATATAATTAAGAAGAAGTAATTTAATGTTTTTGAGGAGAGATTCTGTGAAACAAGTAAGTGAAATAGTAAGCCAATTTGTAACTACGTATGAAGGCAAGCCTTGGTATGGTAGTTCCATTACAAAAATACTGAATGACGTAACTGAGGACGTCGCATTATGGAAGCCCACTGAAAACGCACACTCCATCGCACAACTTGTATGGCACATGACGTACTGGCGACAAGCATTGATTAAAAAACTGGAGGGTGATCTTGACTACAAATCCTCCATGGAAAGTGAAGACAATTGGAGTACTCCGCAAAAGATAAAATCCGTGGGCTGGAAAATATTTTAGAACAATTTCAGGAATCGCAGCAGAAAGTTGTGGAGCTATTAAAAAAACAAGATGATGCCTTTCTCGAAAAACCGTATTACAAAGCAGTAACTTACCGCGAAATAATTACAGGCATTCTACAACACGATATTTATCACCTCGGCCAGATTGCTTATATCAAAAGCATTTATAAATAGATTATTACCAATGCTTGGGATACAAGAGAAATCTATTATTAAAAGTCATGGGCAACTTGTTTAACGTACTAAAAGCTTCCTGCATATTCATATTTTTTTGTTCTTACCCATGGCGGGGAAGACGCAATCGAATTGTGTACTCAAAAAGGATAAAAACAATATCAAAATCTACAGTTGCCCAACAAAAGAATCTACTTTTAACACCATTCGGGCAGAGTTTGAAATTAACACTACCGTTGAGAAATACATTTCGCTTGTACTTGATATCGAGAATTATAAAAATTGGCGATACCACGAGACTAACCACAAGCTTTTAAAAAGAATAAGCGATAATGAAATTATTTACTATAACCAGATAAATGCTCCTTTCCCCGTAAGCGATCGGGATATGGTTTCACATCTTACCATAAGTCAGGATCCGCAAACAAAAATTGTTACTTTAACGACTGTGAGTATGCCCAACTACATACCTCCTGTAGACGGTATCGTGCGCATTCCTAAATCAAAATCAATCATGACCTTAACTCCTATTAACGAATCTAGACTAAAAGCAAGTTGCATTATTACCGTTGACCCCGGTGGACAAATCCCTGCCTGGGTGGCCAATACATTCAGCACGCAAGGCCCGTACGAAGCATTTAAAAGGTGATTGAGAAAATGGAGGTTAAGTGAAAAATAGAAAACCATACAGTCAACTATCAAAGTGAAAACAATAGACCTCACTATTATTTTGGTTCATTAAATTCAATGTACCAAATTTCATTGACATAAAGACTTGGGTTTGATTTGGATCTTTTAGCCACTAAGAAAACTGCTTTATCTCCTTCTCTATTCCAATCAAAGTCTGATGTTAAGATTGTGAAGTCCGTAGAATTTTCGTTGAACTTAGTTAATTGTTGAATTTCCCCACTAGCTATATTTTTAATATATAGTTCGGTACTTAATTCACTGGGGGTGCTTCCCGGATAATTCCAGGAATTGTTGTGTCGGCTTGAGATAAATATAAAGTTCTTTTTTGACGGAGAAAAGCTGGCGTGCTCTTCCCAACTTGAAGGGCTGTTTATTAAGTTTATTATATTATTCCCATCTAAATCGGATTGATAGCAATCATCAACATAGCCTTGTCCGTTGGGTGTATAGGAATACGTTAGCTTATCCTCTATACTATGAGTCTCATAAAATCCCATACCATTAGGCTTAAGCAATAGGTGGTTGGATAATTTATTGGTGTTGATTTGAGACATGTCAAAATCAGCTATATGCATCCCCCAGCCATCCCAATGATTTTCTCCTCCTGGAGTTATGCCAATGAGAGCCGGAATAATGTTTCCGGTGGGGATTCTATTAGCGAATAATAATTTTGATCCATTAGTATTAAAGTGAGGATGTAATGCGGCAAGGTTTAAATCAGTCGTAAATATTTTTTCGACTTCTAGGGTTTGGGTATTTAAAAGCCAAAGGTCATTATTAAAGCCCCATGCCATATGTTCAAATTGTGTATGATTTGAATTGTCATTTTCAACTTGAATAATACAGTGAATACCATCCGGGTGCCAATCAGGTTGCCCAACAAACCTCCCGGTAATATTTGGTAATCCACAAGTCAAACATTGGATGGCAGAGCCATTCGAATTCATAATAAACAAATCCGAATTTTTTGTTGATGGATCCGTTATTCTATCAAATAACATTTTTGAGTGCGAACTTCCTTTATACCATGCCACTCTGCCCCCATTGTCAATCAATTTATTTATCTCAAACCCACTTGGTAGTGGCTCTTTAGAGTTTTCCTTACATCCCACTACGATTCCAGCAATTATAAATGACGCAAATAACTGTTTCATCATCTTTCTATTTTCGCTTTCCCTTAAGCCAATAGTTGGCTAAGAAACGTGCATAATACTCCTTGTTTTTTTGGCTTTCATTATTTCTCCTCTAGCACTTGTGCTGCTCGTTCAAGCGCTTTGTCTATACTATTAGTTAAATTTTCTTTACTCAAAACAGAATAAATATCAGCGCCTTCCAAATCTTCTAATACTTGCCGGTTTACTCCAGAGAGTACAATCGTTGTTTTGTGATCCTCAAATTTCTTAATGACTTCCTTTAGCGTGTAAATACCCGTAGCATCGATGAAGGGCACATGGCGCATTCTTAAAATCAACACTTTTGGTTTTACTTGCAAGCGACTAATGGTATCTTGAAATGTTTGAGCTGCTCCAAAAAATAAAGCCCCGTTTAGCTCATACATGGTTACACCTTTTGGAA
Source organism: Flammeovirgaceae bacterium (assembly GCA_016709845.1). Lineage (GTDB taxonomy): Bacteria > Bacteroidota > Bacteroidia > Cytophagales > Cyclobacteriaceae > ELB16-189. Next base: position 112,085 of record JADJMA010000009.1, read on the forward strand.
GTACCGGCAGTTCGTCTTCAAATAACTTATCAGAGACGTCATTTTGATTGGAGAATAAGTCCTCGGCAAGTTTGATCGTTGTTGATTCACTCATTCTTTTCATAAGAACAAAACTGGAAAGAACGATACCTACTTCAATGGCAATAACCAAGTCGAAAATAACAGTGAGAAAAAGGTGACCAACAATATCAGTACGTCTGATTTGTTTCCTTTTAATAATGATTTGAACTGCCTCCACTCGCTCATGTGATAAGCCACAACAATTAAAATTCCTGCCAAACAAGCCATCGGAATTAATTTTGCAAACGGTGCAAGCAGTAACATAATAAGTAGCAGTACAAGGGCATGGGTAATTCCAGCGATTGGGGTTCGACCCCCATTCTTAACATTAGTGGCCGTTCTTGCAATGGCCCCTGTCGCTGGAATTCCTCCGAACAAAGCTGAAAAACAATTGGCTACTCCTTGGCCAACAAGCTCCGCATTGGAACGATGTCGTCCACCCATCATACCATCTGCCACTACAGCAGAAAGCAAAGATTCGATACCACCCAGCAAGGCAATGGCAAAAGCAGGTTGAATTAAAGCCTTCACAGTATCGAAGCTTATGCGAGGAAAGGCAGGCAGCGAAAGATGATTTGGGATATTGCCAAATGAAGTTTCAATTGTGCTTACCGGGAATTTAAAAAAGTAAACAACCAATGTGCTTAACAGTATGGCCACAATGGAGCCGGGTATTTTAGGCGTTATCCAGTGAAAGTTAAAAGCTATTAGTATGGTGCTAATGGCTATGACAACCGCTTTCAATAGGGAGACCAAAGAAGTCCTTTACCTGAGAAGAAAAATTATGACTGCAATACCACTGGTAAAGCCCACAATAAGTGGATAGGGAATAAACTTTAAAAGATTGCCTAAGCGAGCCAGTCCCATGGCAACCAGAATTAGTCCTGCCATGAACGTAGCAATTGTCAAACCCACAACTCCATGCTCCTGTACGATAGCATAAACGATTACAATAAAGGCTCCTGTCGGCCCACCTATTTGCACCCGACTACCTCCCAGAACAGAGATAACAAGTCCGCCAATAATTGCTGTAATTAATCCTTTGTCGGGCGACACTCCGGATGCAATCGCAAAGCTATGGCCAAGGGCAGGGCAACAATACCCACAATCAATCCGGCTACAATATCTCTTTGTACTTGTTCTTTGCTAATGCCTCCCTTTAACAGGGTAAATAATTTGGGGGTGAATGGCGTCTCTCTCATAGTATATTACTTATCAGTAGACAAAACAATGTCTATTAACTTAATCAACAGCTACTGATGTTGGTTGTTAGCACAATCATCAGTATAAAGATTTACTATACCTCAATTTAGAATCCACTGTGTCAATCAGTCTAAATGGTCCCTCAACTATTATTCTGTTGTCAATTCGTTTTACGGAAGTTACCTCAACTCCAAACCAGTTATTGAATATCCGATTAAAATTATTGTTTGACTCCAAAGTTGCTTCGCTGTCTTGTTTTTTCTTTATTCTTAATTCGTTCTTTAAAAGAAATTCCAATGTCCAGTCATATAATTTTTCTGTATCGGCTGTATCAGCAATTATAAGTTGAACCCTTCTCGCTCCAAAAGTCACCCCTATAGAAATTCCTAAAGGGAAAAGAATCAAATTAAACCACCATAAAAAGGAATTTAGCTCAACGGCTTTCCAGGTTGTGAAAACGTGAAATATTGCCTTCAGCATAAATAATGTAATTATTGATAGAGTGAAAAATCCTAAGAATGTTCTAAGCTTTGGCTTTAAATAGGCAGTCTTTAGTTTCATCATTATTAATCTTTAAAGTTAGCTCAAGTCTGTCAAGTCTTCAACTGGGGTTTGCAGCCAAGACTCGAATATATGCAATTGTTGATATCTCTGCTTTGACCTCTTTCCTTGTTGGAGAAACTCAATCAAATCTGCTGGTGAACACCAGTGAATGCGGGGTAGCAAAGACAGAAGATATCAATAAATTAGTAACTTACCATTCAACTCCATCCTGTTATGCTACGCAACTTCTTACTCATTGCCTCCCGCAATATTTTTCGCGAGCAGGTTTACGCGTTTATCAATGTGTCGGGCCTTGTCGTGGGCCTCGTGTGCAGCATTTTTATTTTCCTTTGGGTGACAGACGAGGTCCGTTTCGATCGGTTCCACAAAGACGCAGATCGGATTTTTCGGGTCATGGAAAACTTTAACTACACCAATGGTGAGATCTACACCTACGAAGCCCTGCCCGCCCCATTGGCTGATAAGCTGCGAACAGACGAACAAAGGAAATTGGCGTTCAAAAAGTGTTAGGGGCCTCTGCACAGAGCCTGGTGTTACTTCTATGCAAAGATTTTGCAAGGCCCGTGATTCTCTCGTTGGTTTTGGGCTTGCCCATTGCCTGGTACCTGATGGGAGAATTTCTAAGTCAGTATCAATTCCATACAGAACTCCGTGTGTGGAGTTTCCTTATCACCGGGGCATGTGTGTTCATATTGGCTGCTATCACGGTGACGTATCAATCAACAAAAGCAGCACTAACAAATCCTGCAAAAACACTACGGACGGATTGAACCTAAAATTTCTGTCTTTGGAGTTCTTCTCCAATAGAAATTATCACAATCAATTTCAAAAAAAAGAGGCTGCCTTTCAGCAACCTCTTCAACTTAATTTTTAATAAAAGTTCAATTTGCCAAATCGCTTAGCCACTTCACTCCCGTTCGAAGCCTTTAAAAATCTGATTAAGGAAATGGAAGTAAGTGAAAACGTAGACTTCATTTCTCCTGTCGCGAATCTACAACGAATATTTTGACCAGCACCCATTGGGGGTGGTGAACTCCCCAACAACAAACTCGTTTAAACTTGAGACGGGTTTAGGCACGCGGAGTCTTGAAACCAAGACCCCGCTACAACATGGGCGCTTGTCCTTTTAAAAAGTTGGATTTCGATCTTACTAAAACTTCACTTTAAGCAATACGTTTGCTGTAACTTTTTTACCCAGCTCTACTCCCTTGTCGCATGATGGCTGGTAGTGAATTCCTCCAAAGACCCGACTGTCGGACATTTCTTTCGACATGGCTCGAAACGAAGTGTAAGATCTGTCGGGCAAGCCTAAATATTTATAGGTGTTTAACGTAAAGGCAAAGTTGTCTCCCAGCACATCGGTGAGTGCTTCCGCCACAGCGGCACTAATGGTAGCGTGTGCAGCAGGGAACTCCGGATGCCCAGGTGTATTAAAAAGTGCATTCCAAGTATCGTGTTTCATAACATTACGAATGTAGGTGATGGGCCTTACAACATTGAATGAATACTTATTGGTAAAGCATATAACGGTGGCATCACTTTGTGCTATCCCCACTTTTACGGAGGCTAATGCAGCCACATCCAATTTAGGTGATGCTTTTACTAATACTTGTGATAATATTGGAATAAAGTGGCCACCTCCAGGATAGCCTGGTACGTCCCGGTGATAAATTGCCATAGCAGTTTGTTCGGGTGTTAACACCAAAGATTTATCATATACATTCTTCACCATATTATAGAATTCCGATCCAACTTCTTCTGAATAAGCATGTGGAGGTGACAGCGTAGTTCCTTCTGCAACACCGGGTACCAGTAGTCTGCGTTGACTGGCATATGGATTTGTGGCAGCTGGCATATTAGGTGGGTGTAGATACCCACGTTCCTGGAGTGCCAGAGGGTACGTAAGGAGGGTTGGTGTTGGCTGAGCCATCCGTCAATGCCCATTCAAACACCTTTGTTGCTACGGCTTTTCCGAAATCAGCGGATCGTTGTAAAACGGCAGCATCCTCATCACTAGCGAAGCTCGCATGCAAGGCTATTTCCAGACTGTCGATGCTGGCCTTATTTGCCGCACTCGCTCCCGGAAAAAGTTTTCGATTGATCTCGGCAAGTGCCGCGTTTCCTGATGCAGCCCAGTGATACAACTGCCCCGATTCTATCAAAGGCATTGCCGGAAAATCTGTAAGCTGACCTTGAAGAGTATGATGCGTAGGCATGCCATTTAATACGGCTTCATAAAGCGCGATGCCGCTGTATGCCTGAGCACGATCGGAGGCCTGCGACTTTATATCTGCTGGAAGGGGAACGCGCAGCATACGTGCTTGGATATCCAGCCATTTAATCACAAGCTCTGAAGAATAGACTTCCGTCCCTTTAGATATAACGGGATCATCACTATTGCAGCTAACTGATATAGCAGTAAGGCATGCCAAGATTGCAATCATTTTTAAGATTTTCATAATATTAAGGATTAGTTGCGTGAACTTGATTACGCAAGTAAAACTACTGCTACCCTTCGCTGGTAGGATTATCCTATAAGTCTTAAAAACTATCTAAAAAGTCGTTTTGGCTGGGTCAGCTGCCCATTTGTGTCCGGTACTTGAGAGGGGTCATCGAGAGCTTCTCCTTAAATACACGGTTGAAATGCGTGATGCTTTCCGAAACCACTTTCCGAAGCAATCTGATGTACGGGATTGTGTGAACTAGTCAATTGGTCGCACGCCAGTTCCAATCGTTTTGTCAATAACCATTTGCCGGGTGTGGTGCCAAATACTTCAGCGAATTCTTTTTTGAAATTGGTGAGGCTACGGTTTGTGAGCTTTGCAAAATCAGGCAATGAAAGGTTGTACATAAAGTTTAATTCCATCACCTCGGCAAAATCTGCATGGCGATCGGTCACTACCGAATTAATATAAGACAATAGATCATCGTTCGACCCATCTAAAAATATATTGAAGATAAGCTCCTTCATTTTCAGTTCAAGCAGTGCTTCGTTAGGGGAGGATTCTGCACAAAATATGGTAACAGGCCATTAAAATAGGATTCCAGCGTGCTGTTAGCATTGATTTCCCATAACAATTCTCTGGTGACTCTGCCAGGTTTATTCTTGATGTTGAGACGGCTTCTGAATTCGTTTTACAAAAGCTCTCAAATAACTGTCATCCACAGCGAACACCACAACTTTCCATGCTTCGTCATGAAACTTTCCTTGTTGGAATGCACTCTTACGTAGAAAGAATAGTGATCCTTCCTTTGCGTTAATAGTTTTCTCTGGCCTGACAACTCGCCTCTCGCCTTGAATGGTATAAATGAAATGATTTAAGTGGGTGTAGAGGTTTGCCCATTCAGTCATTTGTGGGCAATTGTAATTGACGATCAAGCCATTCTTGACCTTAAGCTTACTAAAATAGGTTGAATTACTAAGGATGGCTTCCGCAATGTTTAGCATAATAGCTTCATGCTTGGGAAAATAGCAAGCACTATGAAAGTACAAAAAACAAATTGATTATAACAGAGTGACTTTGAAGTGTTTTAGTGTAGTTCAAAAATGTTTTTGATAGGTATGCCGTGCGTTATTGTTGGCGCTGACCTACCATCTTGATCTTTTTTTCATTAAACCCTCACCTTTGTTGAGGTTCTTCTCCAATAGAAATTATCAAAATCAATTTCAAAAAAAAGAGGCTACCTTCCAGCAACCTCTTCAATTCAATTTTTAAAAAAAACTATTTCGCAAAGCGGCTTGCCACTTCACTCCAGTTTACCACATTCCAAAATGCGTTTGCATAATCTGGTCTACGGTTTTGATAATTCAAATAGTAGGCATGCTCCCACACATCTAATCCTAAAATCGGAGTGCCTTTTACTTCGGCAACATCCATCAACGGATTATCCTGATTAGGTGTTGAGGTGATTGCTAATTTGCCAGAAGCATCTTTTATTAGCCAAGCCCAGCCTGAACCAAATCGAGTGGCCGCGGCTGTATTAAATTTTGTTTTCATTTCATCGAATGAACCGAAGGCTGCATTGATAGCATCTGCCAGTGCATCCGTAGGTGTTCCACCTGCATTCGGTGCCATCACCGTCCAGAATAGAGAGTGATTGTAGTGACCCCCTCCGTTGTTGCGCACGGCTGCCGGGTATTTAGAAATGGTTGCACAAATCTCTTCAATGCTAAGGCTTTCTTCGGGCTTGCCGGCTACAGCATTGTTTAAGTTGGTTACATACGCGTTGTGATGTTTTCCGTGGTGAATCTCCATGGTCCGTGCATCGATATGAGGCTCTAGTGCATTAAACGCATACGGTAATGCGGGAAGGGTGAATGCCATAATTATTAAGATTTAGTTTTATGATTAACAAATATACATATACAACCCGCATAAGAGGCGAAAAGTTTAGTTCAAATTACTATAATGTGTTATTCCAATAATGCAGCACTGTTAGAATTGACAATTGGCAACTTATTCAATTGACAAAAAATTGATTATGGATGAGGATTTTTGTCAACTGTTCATTCCTTTAACCTTTGAACAATGATAAACCACCAGAGAGTACTAGATCTTTCTCGCCTTGTAGCCCTCTTTCACCAAGATAGCCATTATTTTATCCCGTGCATCCCCTTGGATGAGAATAGAGCCATCTTTCATGGAACCTCCTACCCCACATTTCGTTTTTAAAAGTTTGGTCAGGGTTTCCATATCCGCAGTAGTTCCAATAAAACCACTAACAAGGGTTACTTGCTTACCGGCTCGCCCGCTATTGTCCATTTGCACCCGCAACATCTGCTTACCCGGAGGTAGCGTTGCAGACTGCTCACCAGCTGCCTGGTCATACGAAAAATCATCGTTAGTGGAGTACACCACTCCTACCCGGGTTTTCCAATCATTTTTCTTGCTCATATTTTAAAACTATGAATTCGAAGAAAGATAAAACTCAAAAGCATGAGTACAAAATTTACCACACCCAGGTTAAATCGAAACTCAATACCTTTCCAATAAAAGGTACCCAATAGTGAAGTAATCAAAAGAACCAACGGTATGAAAATAAAATTACCATAAATGGAAACAGGGATTTTAGTTTTAAAATGTGTTGTTTCATTTTCCAATATCAAAGGAACAGCGAATAGGGCCGATGTATAAATCACAATCTGCGATCCTCGTTTAAACTCACTCGCAGTTTGAGGATTTAAACTTATTTTATCTCCATCCTGAAGCTCCAACTGCATCGATTGGCTGCCCCGATACTCACTTCTGCTTTGGGTCTTTACTACTTCTTTACGTTGCTTATCGGATGGAAGCGTTAGGTCGGCAATTAAGATGGCTGAGAAAAGCAGTGCCATGCGCGATACAAACACAGCATGCCGTAGGTAGGTACGCATGGTCTCCAGCATTTCCTTCCTCTTGGAGGGTGGCGAATAACTACCGGGTGGCCTTGGGCGATACCTTGGATCTCTATGGGGTGTTCGCTCGGCAACGCCTTTCAGCAATCGATCGTAGTCAAATTTATTCTGCGGGTCACCTAAAATTTCGTAGGCTTCATTTACTTCTTTAAAGATGGCCTCTGCTTCTTTGGAGTGGTTTCTATCAGGATGAAACTGCAAAGCTAACTTGCGATACGCTTGCTTTATTTCGAAGGCCTGCGCGTTCGTAGTAAGACCTAATATGAAATAATAGTTTTTCAACTCATTATAAAGATAAAAAGAAAAGCCTCCTGATTCCAGAAGGCTTAACATTTGAAACAAGGAGTTGGTTTAGCGTTTCACCACAAAGGTCAATACCGGGCGTTTTGCATGCCCTACAACATCCTCGGCAATACTGCCAGCCATAACATGGGCAAAACCCGTGCGTCCGTGTGTAGCCATGGCTATCATGTCTGCATCAATGCTTTCAGCAAAGTGAACAATACCATCTTCCTCGGTAATATCATTAAAGATATTAATCGTGTAGTTTTTCAAGCCTAATTTTTTCGCAAACTTTTTCATGTAATCGAGCACGATGTAATCGCGCTGAAAATCACTGGGCGTATTGATTCGAACCAAATGGATGGTGGAATCGTAAATCTTCTGAGTATTCTTAATCATCCGCGAAAAAATTTCTTCGTCTTTATGCATAGCCGTAGCATAAACAATATTTTTAAAATCAATTTTTGCCGGCTTTTTATGGATGCTCAATACTGGGCATTTGGCATGACGTAGTACCCGCTCGGGATTTGAACCGATTACCATCTCTTCCAGTTTCGAGCGACCACGGGTACCCATTACCACTAAATCCACTTTTTGCTCAGCAATAATAGTACGCATGCCATGAAAGGGATTCCCTAAACGTAGTTCGCCATTGACCTTCACCGAGGAAAAACGAGAGTCTAACACTAAATTCTCCAATTGGGCTTTAGCTTTTTCTATAAGTTTAAGAGTAAATAATTTATCTGACCAGTTTTGCTTGGTTTTCCATTCACCCATAATCGAAAGTGAACTTTGGCCTGCTTCTTCAACAACATGCAGTACTGTTATTTCTGAGTTTGCCTTCTTGGCGATTTCTACCGCTACCTCCAAGGCACTAATGGATATTTTAGAAAAATCGGTTGGAACAAGAATGTTTTTCATGGGAACTTTTTTTAAATTATTTTCACTTTAGTATCTCGACTAAAAATACGGAATTCACTCCAAATTTAAAATTCTTTCAGGGGCAAATAACTTCTTTTGGGTCTTTGCCAAAGAGCTGATTATGTGATTCGCCACCGTGCACGATAAATACGCGGCCAATCAACCAGATTCCTATAAAAATAAATACTACGGTTGTAATTTTTTGATAATTGATTTGAATACGTCTGAAGCCCACGCCCATTAGCCAGGTTAGTCCTATCATTACCGGCCAAGTGCCAATACCAAATAACAACATATAATAGAAGCCATCCCATGCCGATGGAAGAATAAAGCAATAACTCATAGCCAGATAGGTTAACCCGCAGGGCAATAGCCCGTTTAGCATGCCGGTTACGAATATGGCTGATCCACCCTTTCGTTGAAGCCAGTAATGAAATAATTGTTTGAGTTTTATCGTGAATTTATTTATGGCTTGGGTAAAATAAGGAATGCGAACTCCTGAAATAGCACCAAAGCCCATCAGTAGAAATACAGAACCAACAACAATTGAAATAATACTTTGATAAGAGGTAAGCATAAAAAGACTTCCAAAGCCTGCCGCCATGGCCCCCAAAAAACCGTAAACAAGTACCCGGCCTGTATTATAAATTATCTTATATCGCAGAAATGGTTTCTTGGAAGTTATGGCCATAGCCAGCGGACTACACATGCCTGCGCAATGTAAACTACCTGCTAAACCCATGACCAACGCAGTCCACATGATTATAGAACCATTAGTTTTTCGAGATAATAATCTTTGCCAGCCATTGTCCAGGTTAAACTAACCCGGTATAGACCCGGCTCCCAGATCTTCAATTCGAAGGATTGAGTATCACCCGGATACAGCAGAAATATCAAAGGTATGATCCAGACGAGAGTCGGAAGGTCTTAATACAATTAGCTTACCCTTTTCCATACTGGATAAAGCTGAATAGGCAATTATTATTGAATGGTCTTTACTTTTAAGCTGTGGTTGTTCTGCCAGTGCCTGCGTGTTTTCCTGTTGAGCCATTTTTTCACTGTGCTTCAACTCTTCGACATAGTAATTTTTAGAAACCAACCCAATATCGCCTTTCGTTCCAACAACCAATAGGGTTACTATAAACACAATAAAGAGCGCAAAGGCCACCACAATCCATTTCATGATCTGTACATTAAATATTTGATTACGTAATCATTGAGTTTTCATTTTCACAATAGGCCCGATAAATTTTGCCTTGGCAGTCTCTACCTTTTCCCCATTTTGATAAATGCCCAACTCAATAACTGTTTTCATAGATGAGATAGCCGACTCCGGTAACTTCACCATAATCATGCCCTTTAGAATACCCTCCTTAGGCACCACAATAGCTGGGTCTCCGATTTTCATATACGTTGCCTCAGCCGGACTTTCTATTTTTACTTCTAACGGTATATCATCGTAGGTTTTATTAAGAAACTCGATCGTATACAAATTTGTAATCTGTCCATCATCTGTTTTTGTATATAGCGTTCCCGGCACTTTCAAAATAGTTGTCTCTATATCAGCACGGGTAAAAATTAGATAACTTAATAAGGTAATGAGTGCCGTTAGTACAATCAAGTAACCTGCAATACGGGGTGTAAACAATTTTTGAGCCCCTTCCTTTATTGCTGTATAGGATGATAATCGAATCAGCCCTTTGGGCTTATTGATTTTGATCATCACATCATCGCACGCATCCATGCAAGCCGTGCAGTTAACACACTCTAATTGCGTTCCATTACGAATATCAATACCGGTAGGGCATACATGGATACACAGTTTACAATCAATACAATCTCCTTGCTTTTCTGTTATGGTCGACTGATTTTTTTTGAGCTTGCCGCGAGGTTCACCCCGTAGCCAGTCATAGGCCACAACAATTGAATCTTTAACAAGAAGCACTCCCTGCAGGCGGCCATACGGGCAAACTGCAATACAAGCTTGCTCTCGAAAATAGGCAAAGACTCCGTAGAAAACTCCGGTGAAAGCGATCAACCCAATAAAGCCAGCCATGTTTTCCGTGGGCGGTTGGCTAACAATTTCTTTTACCTGATCGATACCAATCAGGTAGGCCATAGTGGTGTGGGAAATTAAAATTGAAATCAAAACAAAGATTAACTGCTTTGCTCCTTTTTTTAAAATACGTTCCCCGTTCCAAGGCCCCTTATTCAACCGTCTTTGGGCGTTGGCATCTCCTTCAATCCAATATTCAATTTTACGGAAAACCATTTCCATAAAAAGAGTTTGGGGGCAAGCCCAGCCACACCACAATCGCCCAAAAGCAACCGTAAATAAAATTACAAATACGAATAGAGTAATGAGAGTTAGCGCCAATAGAAAAAAATCCTGAGGCCAAAACACCTGACCAAAAAAGATAAACTTCCGCTCAAAAATATTAAAGAGCATAAAGGGCCTTCCGTTCAACGTAATGAAAGGCCCTGCAAAAAAAATGGAAAGCAAAAAAGTGGTAACCAGAATTCTTAGGCGGTGGTAGTGACCGGATGGCTTTTTAGGATAAATCCAAATCCGTTTTCCTTTTTCATCAACCGTAGCCATGGAGTTTCTAAACTCCTCCTCATATTCGTAAAAATTCTGCTCAGTACTTTCCTTCATAACTTCCATTCCAATAAATAACAAAAGACACCTTTAAAACATTTCATCCATGCACACAAAATCAGACAAATTTTTAAAAGTGCCTTACATTACAAACTCGCTTGTGTTTTGGTCGAATCTGTACTTACAGCTTTAGGAACATAAAGGTCTCCTTCTAGTTTTTTAGGATTTTCGGGATTAGACCCTTTTAGGGTAAGAATATAGTTGGCAACATTCTGCATCTTTTCCGGGCTAATAAATCCTTCCCACGAAATCATATTAGTACCCTGTACCCCGTGGCGGACCACTGTAAAAATATCTTGAATCGATCCTCCATGCTTCCAATATTCATCTGTCAGATTAGGTCCTATTTCGCCTCCAGCATCTTTGCGTGGCAGGATGCACAATTGCTTAAGAAGGTGGTTTTGCCATCGGCCAAAGCAGTCGGGTCGGTTATAATAGACACGTTTGTTTCATCAATAATAGCTACCGGATTAGAAGCCTTTAACTTACGGGCTTGCTCATCGGCCTGAGCCACTTGTGTTTCATATTCCTGAATCTGTAGGGGTAGCGTATCAGACACATGATAAAATATCAGATATACAATGGCAAATAAAATCGAACCAACGAACAAACCCGTCCACCAAGGAGGAAGGTGATTATCCAGTTCGCGAATACCATCATAGTTATGATCCAGCATAATTTCCTTTTCCTTCTCTAACGGAACAAAATCATTTGACTTGCTCCATAAAGTGGACCAGAAAGAAGGTTCTTCTTTATAGGCAATCCCTAATCGTTCTGAACGCTCTTTCGTTGCTTGTTTCGCCATATAGTTGAGCACGCGTAGCATATAGATTGCGACCAGCAACACCAGTATGACAACTACAAAAAGGAATCCCATCACCACGTAAAATGAAAACATGGGATCATTGGCCATAGATGCCGGTGCCTCTTTAGCCGCCTGACCAAAACTGGAATTAGCCATACCGAGCACCGTTATGAAAATAGTATTATTCGTTTCATGGTGTTATTGAATTAAAGATTCTGCATCTGAATTAAGTTCTGATCCATCATGAAGTGGCTTTTGGCTCATTTCATCCATGAATTTTTGTCAGCCGTGAAAACCCATATCAGCAACACGATAAAGAAGACAAAAAGATAACGAAGGAGATCACCGGCCAAATCGCAATGTGATCCATACCCTCAAGAATATTTTTATACATAGCTGTTTGGGTTATTGATTGTTAGCTACTTTTTCCAATTTAATATCCGTACCTAATCGTTGTAGGTAAGCAATCAGCGCAATAATCTCGGCATCGCTGTTCGTATCCAGACCTTCTAACTGCAAGCCTTCAGCAATTCTATTTGCTTGCTTCTCTAAATCTTCGTTAGCCCGATCTTCATACCCAGCTTCGTAAGGCACACCTATGGTTCGCATGGCGTTTATCATAGAAGCGGTTATACTCTTGTTAATATGCTGCTCAAAAAGCCAAGGGTATGCCGGCATGATGGAACCCGTGCTTACTTCGCCTGGTGCGAGCATATGGCGGAAGTGCCAGCTATCAGCATATTTGCCACCAGTACGGTGCAAATCAGGGCCTGTGCGTTTCGATCCCCATAGAAAAGGATGATCATATACATACTCACCCGCTTTGGAGTACTCGCCATTTTTTGGATCATACCGCTGAACTTCTGAGCGGAATGGTCTGATCATTTGAGAATGGCAACCTACACATCCTTCGCGAACGTAGATATCGCGCCCATGCAATTCGAGTGGGGTATAGGGTTTAACACTGGCAATAGTTGGAATATTTGATTTAATAAGGAACGTTGGAACCATTTCAATAATACCTCCAATTAATATTGCAACCAACGCAAGGGTAGTAAAAAGAATAGGCTTACGCTCCAGCGCACTGTGCCAATGACCGCCAGCGTGAATAACTTTAGGGAGCGGTGCAACTTCAGCTTCCTCATTGGCAACAAATTGACCCGAGGCAGCCGTTTTCATTAAATTGTAAGTCATGATAAATACGCCTGTTAAATATAGCGTACCCCCAACGGCCCGTAACATATACATGGGCAAAATCTGCGTGGTTGTTTCTAAGAAGTTCTGGTACTTAAGAAATCCATCTGCCGCGAACTCTTTCCACATCAAACTTTGCACAATGCCTGCGATGTACAGGGGTAAAGCATAAAACACAATGCCCAACGTACCAATCCAAAAGTGAAGGTTAGCCAACTTAGAAGAATACAATTTAGTATTCCACATGCGTGGGACCATCCAATACAACATTCCAAAAATCAGAAACCCATTCCAACCCAAACCGCCCACATGCACGTGCGCATAATCCAGTCCGTATAGTGGGTGATGGCGTTAACACTTTTTAAAGAAAGTAGCGGGCCTTCGAGTGTGGCCATACCATAAGCTGTAACGGCAACCACCATAAACTTCAACACCGCATCTTCACGCACACGATCCCAGGCTCCCCGTAAGGTGAATAGACCGTTAAGCATACCCCCCCAGGAAGGTGCTATAAGCATAATTGAAAATACCACGCCTAACGACTGCGCCCATTCAGGCAAGGCCGTATAAAGTAAGTGGTGCGGACCTGCCCAGATATAAATAAAAATCAAAGACCAAAAGTGAATGATAGAAAGACGGTATGAGTAAACCGGCCTATTGGCTGCTTTGGGTAAGAAGTAATACATGATACCCAAAAATGGGGTGGTTAAGAAAAATGCCACCGCATTATGACCATACCACCATTGAACAAGTGCGTCCTGCACACCCGCATACCAGGAGTAACTCTTAAAGAATGTTACCGGTATCGCAAAAGAGTTTACGATATGCAATACAGCAACCGTAACAAACGTGGCGATATAAAACCAAATGGCCACATACATGTGCTGCTCTCTGCGTTTGATGATGGTACCTATCATATTAATACCAAACACTACCCATATAAGCGCAATCGCAATGTCGATAGGCCACTCCAATTCAGCATATTCCTTAGACGTAGTAAGGCCTAGCGGAAGCGTAATAGCGGCAGCCAGAATAATTAACTGCCATCCCCAGAAATGAATCCAGCTAAGCGAATCGTTAAACATGCGGGCTTTTAGAAGTCGCTGCATGCTATAATAAATACCCGCAAACATGGCATTCCCGACAAAGGCAAAGATCACGGAATTGGTATGCAAGGGTCGAATTCGCCCAAACGTGGTGTACTGCAAATCAAAATTAAATGCCGGATAAAAAAGTTGAATTGCGGCCGTAAGGCCTACTGTCATGCCTATAATGCCAAAAATGACGGTGGCAATAATAAAGGCTTTGACAATTTTGTTGTCATAGTGGATTTTCTCTAGTTCCATAGATTAAGTGCAGGTTTAAGTCCATTTTGCGAGGCTAAAAGTAGAGCTACCCTATAGGGTGCTACATGATACCAATTAGGGTAAAAGATGACTTTTATCATGAATTGGTGGTGTGAAAAGCAAAACTGTTTAACCTGCCTAAAAATAAAATACAAATACCAGTCCTCAAACTATTAGCAATCTTTTGAATGCTTACATTTTTTGAGCGGTAGATCTTACTTTAGTTCAGCACTCCAATTCAACTAACAGATTTATTGGTATACTGTAATAGACAGATCAAAAAATAGTTAAGAAAATGTTGATAAATAGGTTGATAAGTTGTGTGATTCTTTTATGAAGATTCTTTGGCAGAATATAGATTGGGAATTATCTTCATATCACTAAGTTGAATTTTTGATCAGGAGATCAAACCACTACAAAAAACAAAAAGTTATCTTCTCCGGAAGGTAGCCAACAAAAAAGTGGAGTGAGATGATTATGTTGATGGCGGACTTTCTTCGGAAAGAAGTATCAGCAGGAAGTTTGAAGCGGTTGTTGTGAAATGATCGAAGTGAATTTTGTCAGGTAAAAAAGCAGTTTAGGATTGAGCATCGGCTACGGTTGATGTACAATGAGACGGGGAAAATCAAGCAATTGATCTTTCCCCGTTTTTATTTTATACCGATACCGAACTTGTGCGTTCTTTACTAAGCGAAATGGCCAACGATTTCTTAGCCTTGATTCGGGTTGATTCAATATACTCTTGAGCATTATCGTGCTCCACTGTATAGGAACAGAGTAACACGCCATCTTCGGGATTTTCAACTTCATGAATTTCGGCTATCTCAATAAACTTCCAGATAACATGCTCCGCTCGATGGTTCAAAAATGACCGTTGTTCAAGCCAGCCTATTACTGTTGCCTTTTCGTATGCCCAATTAACTTCATCAGCTTTTATCAACCGAACCTGCTCATCAAACTGAGGTGTGTGCGTCCCTTCCCCACTCAACACTTGAAAAACTAACTTTACAAGATACCATTTCATGAGGTTGTGTTTTATTAGTTATAGCTTTTAATGTCCACGCCTCCGAACATAACGAAACCGGTAAGAATTAATTTTTTGCTTCCACTGTAACCGCCTGTGGCGCGTTACGCTTATCATCAACACCACCTAAAATGGCCGTTAGGTCTGACTTCAATTCCCAATTAGATGGAATCACCAACTTTACACCACCAAAGATTTGCGTTACGTCTATTATCACCGAGCCATTAATGTCGGCCTGCGAAAGATCAATGTCGGCACCGCCAAATACACACGTTGTTTCACCTCCTTTAAAGTTTTTCGAAAATACTTTCGTTTGTTTCCGCCAAACACGGTGGTTAAATCAAAATAATCCTCGCCACCCTCATCCGAAGTAATAACGCCATCGCCCCAACGCGCTTTTTCGCTTCGCGTGATGCCGAACCCAACACCGATCGAGCTAAAAAAAACCACCCACAGCGATGACCCCAATAGGAAAAGCATATTGATGCAAATCATAAGGAAAACCTGGAATATGGTCGAGCATAAAAAAGTACCAATCAAAATCATAACCAACCAGCCAATACCTTCAAAGTTTTTCTTTATTCCGATTATCAATCCCAACACAATTAAAATGTGTACCAGCTAAAAAAACCATGTGGAAAATATAGGATGTCCAGACGGTCAAGTAATAGAAATGATCCGAAAGCGAGGATAGCGGCCCTACCCAGAAACTGCTACTCATTTTTTTCTTGTCGTTGCTCATAATCGTTGTGTTTATTTATTCAAAGTAACGGCATACACCCACGCAGGACGAGGTTGATTAGCTACCAACAGCAAAAGTCGGTGAAACCGGAGTAAGTGACCGGTTAAAAGAGATGCTGGATACTTGATAACGGTATATATCCTTGCTCCTATTGGATTACAGATAACAGTTTTTTATCCAATGGCTGCACGCTTGAATTAAAAAAAGTTACTTGGGTGCCGTCTTCGTTGACTAAGAATTTTGCAAAATTCCAATCGGGATGTTTGCCGGTTTTAGCTTCCAGCCATTGATATAGCGGATGCTGATCGCTGCCCTTCACAGAAACCTTTTCGAACATTTGAAATTGCACGCCATAATTTTTTTCGCAGAAGGCGGCAATCTCTTCACTAGTACCGGGCTCCTGCCAAAGAAAGTTGTTAGCTGGAAAGCCTAATACATCCACCTTATTACCAAATTGTTCGTGCAATTTTTCGAGGCCTGCATACTGCGGAGTCTTTCCACATTTGGAAGCCGTATTAACAATCAATAATTTTTTTCCCTTATACTGGGCGAAGTCTATTTCCTTTCCATCCAACCCCTTAATCTTAAAATCATAGATTGAATTTGCGACTGGCGTACTTGGTTTTGATGATGGCAACTTCCCTGTTAAAAATGCTACAAGACCCATGACTGTAATTATTAAAAAGATGTATAAAAATATTTTAAATTTCATAGTAAGCGAATCTATGTCGGCTTAGATATTATCAAGAATCTCTTTATCCATTGGCTTTACAGAACTTTTGAAGAATTTTACGGTACCATCTGGTTTAACCAAATATTTACAAAAATTCCAGCTTGGCTCTTCGCCAGTTTTTTCTTTTAGCCAGGCATATAAGGGATGTTGATCGGCACCTTTCACAGAAATTTTCTCAAACATTTGGAAGGTCACGCCATAATTGGCTTTACAAAACTCTGCAATCTGAAGATTAGTGCCGGGTTCCTGACCGCCAAAGTTGTTTGCCGGAAAACCAAGGATGGTTATTTTGTCACCATACAATTCATTCATTTTTTGAAGCTCTTTCATATTGCGGAGTATACCCACACTTGGATGCCGTGTTAACGATTAATAATGTCTTGCCTTTATATTGACTAAAGTCGATTGGCTTTCCCTCAAGCGAGTCAATTTTAAAATCGTAGAAATTCGCAGTTGTTAGCATAAAAAAGAAGAGGATAGCTGTTTTCATAAAGGATAGTTTTAAGCTATAACACAAAATACAGATTATAGTTTAATAAACTGCTTTTTTTTGCCACTGATTCACAGATTGGTGGTGATTAATTATGATTTAGTTACCATCCAATTATTTTCGCGATTCGAAAAACTCTAATGCTGTTGCCTTTGTAGGCGGTCTCCTTCTCGATAATCATTCCGTTTTTCAAGGCTACATTTTGAGACGGAATATTTGTAAGACTAATAATAGAGATCAGCGACTTGGCTAAATTATTTTTAAAAGCAAAATCTTTGCATTTAGTGGCAGCTTCCGATGCATAACCCTTTCCCCAAAATTCGGGAAGCAACGAGTAACCAATCTCTAACTCAGTTGTTTCATCTACCGTTTGAACCAACAAACCACAATGGCCAATCAACTTCCCACTCGATTTTTCGATCAGGGCATTCATTCCACCCATATCATTTTCGTGCCTCCAAAATTGTTTTTGATACCAGCCGTTACAAGCGTCCTGTGGTGATTGCTTTTCTTCAGTCCAGTGAATGGATGTGGTGGGATCAGCAAAGAATTTTAACCATTCGTTAAAATCTGATTTCTCGATCTTCCGAAAGATCAATCGTGTTGTCTCTTCACCTGTAAGAAGATATTTCTAAGCTTTCTTCAGGCTAAAGATTGCAAAAAAGTTTCTAACCCAGCCTAAACAAACTTTAGCAGTGGAAATTTTTACCCAGTACTGCAGGCGAATCCGTTTCTAACCAGCGATCCAACAAAGTAGCATATACGCTTCTAAAATCTACGGTGTGAATTAAATCTCCCTGATCAAGTTTGTGCAAATCCGGAGTTTCGTTAATAAACCCTTTTTGCTTCAACGACTTTCCAATAACAAAAAGATTGTTGGCCGTTCCATGATCGGTGCCTATACTGGCATTTTGAGAAACTCTTCTTCCAAATTCCGAGAATGTCATGATCATGGTAGAATCAAATGTACCCGCTGATTCGAGATCGGTTACAAAAGCACGTACTGCTTCACTATATGTTTTTAACAAACGTTCCTGCTCATTGGCTTGACGCACATGGGTATCAAACCCGGAAAGGGATGCATAATAAACACGGGTATCAATCCCCCGAGTTGATCAGTTGTGCAATGGTTTTTAATCGATTGGCAAAATCTGTTTGCGGATATTCAACAGATGTTTTTGAAATGGTTGATTTACTATAGATATAGTCAGCTGAAGAAACCGTTTCAGCCAGCGTTTTATATAAATAGGCCACAGAAGGTTCTTTCGAATTAGATGAATGATTTTGTTCGCTCAATTTCCGGAACAAATTCCTTGCAAGGTATCGTACAATTTCTTTGGATTTTTAACGCAATTCCCTTTCGCTTTCCACCTTTTAAAGCAAGCCCAAGTACATCATCAATCTCAATGGCTTCATGGCCTGCTGAGCAATCGGTACATTGAGCATCCAGGTATCGACCAATCCACCCCGTATTCAAATACTCTGTGGAGTCAGCCGCTGTTTGCCAAATATCCATCGATCTAAAATGGGAGCGATCCGGATTAGGATAGCCTACATTATTCAACACACTTACATACCCCTGATCATACAAAACTTGCAATTGCTTCATGGCGGGATGAAACCCCAGTTCATCAGAAACCTTCAATACGCGATCAGGAGCTATGGCTAATTGTGGTCGCAGTTGGTAATATTGATCATTGCGATAAGGAACAACGGTATTCAATCCATCATTACCACCGGACAATTGAATAATAATTAGTTTCTTGTCTCCAGGCGCGAGCGAAGGACGATCAAACGCTTTAAGAAAACCTGGAATAAGTAAAGATCCTGTTGTTACCAGTGCTGATTGCTTTAGAAAATCTCTTCGTGTACTCATAACTAATTCAATTGATATTCGGGTAACGACATATAAGACACATAAGCACGCTTCACCATTTCAAGATCGTTGGTAGCGTCACTCGCATACTTTGAAACCAAAAGCCTATTCTCGGCAGTGGTTGGGCGAGACAATAAAAATGATTCTATTTCTGAAAGTGTATTTTCAGTGTTGTCTTTAATAAACCGATTAGCAATCGGTGTCCACTCTACTGGAAAAGAGATCTTCGATTTCCTTACCTGATTCGTTAAATTATTTACATCGCCATCATCCTTAGCCTGAATAGTGGGTTCTTCATTTCTAAGCATCACGGCAGGAAGTGACATCCTAAAAGTAAGACTCGAACCATCAATCCATTCGCGACCCTGCGGCCAGCCCCCAACGTTAGGTGGATAAAATAAAATTTGACTCATTGCCCGTTGAATGAAGAGTGGTGAGGTTTCCTCGACAAAGGAACCACCGGTATGAAATTGCATACCTACAACCAATTCAATGGGAGACTTGATCCGATTGCCCATAAACCGATCTTCATAAAACCATGATGATTGAAATATTGACTTCATTAATTTCTCAATATCATAGCCTGATTGGTAAAATCCAGCTGCCAATGATTTGACAATTTCCTTATCCACCACATCCTGACTTACAAAGTAATTCCAGATTTTGTTGGTGATAAATTCAGCGGTTTGTTCATCCTCCAGAATAAATTCAAGAATATCATCCCCTGAAAAATTTCCACGCTTGCCGCGAAAATCCTTTGTCCCCTCATCATGCACGCGTGGTCTAAAAATATATTCTCCGGTTTTCGGGTTAAAAGCCCATCCGGTAAACGCGCGTGCTGCGTTTTTAATGTCTGCTTCCGTATAGTTACCTCGCCCAAGGTGAAAAGCTCCATTACCTCTCGCGCGAAATTCTCGTTAGGACTATCTTTTTATTTTGCTGATTATTAAGAAACTGAAGCATGGCCGGATCCTTCGATACCGCGGGCAATAATTTTCTGAACGACCCTAAAGCATGCTTGCGGATAACATTGTTTTGTTGCTGAACCAGGTAGGCCGCTTGCGTGCGACACGCAAAATGATCGTGCCAAAAGAAGGTCATCTTTTCGCGTACAAACGCTTCGGGGAAAGACATTTGTTCAAGCCAGGTTGTATTGAGAAGAAGCGTATCCTTCTTTGACTTTTTTAAATTTTTCCTTTCGCTCTTCCTGAGTCATTTTAATTAGATCCCTATTGTCAACTTCAGGAGGGTCAATAATTTTTATTGGGTTATCCCGTGTAGCTGAAGACAATAAGGCTGCCGCAGATTTTAACTTAACTTCTTGAATAGGAACCCCAAACCCAGCCCGATTGTATAGATGCATTTCTTTATTCATGATTGCTTAGACTGCCTTTCTCGTCAAAGGTTTATTTACCCTTAAAAACAATACCAATCTGGCTGCAGCTGATGGCTGCCCAAAAATCAATGAGAAACGATTTATTAACGTGGTGTGTAGATATCCCTACATTTTTTCGGGAACGCGAATACCCAAAACGGCCATCGCCTTTTCAATTGCGCCAGCTGTAACCTGCGAAAAAGCTATTCTGAATTTTAGCTTGGCTGGATCAGTTTCGTTAAAGATGGGAATAGCCTGATAAAACTGATTGTACTCCTTTGCCAATTCAAAGGCATAGTTAGCCACAATGGCGGGCGAGTACTCGCGGGCTGCTTCTTGCAGTTTAGTTGTGTATTGATTGATCTTAAAAATTACTTCACGTTCGGATGGCTCCAATGAATTTACTTTTTGAAGATCAGCACTCTCAGGCTTAATATTTAGTGACTCTGCTTTTCGCAGAATAGATTTTATGCAGGCGTGTGTGTATTGAATAAACGGACCCGTGTGTCCTTGCAATTGAATGGACTCACTAGGGTCAAACATCATTCGCTTTTTCGGATCCACTTTAAGCAAGAAGAATTTCAACGCTCCCAGACCGATCATCTCGGCAAGATCGCTCACTTCTCGTTCAGTCATTTCATCAATTTTGCCAAGCTCGCGGGTTTGCTTGTCAGCTTCCTCCACCATCTCCTCCATCAAATCATCGGCATCTACTACCGTACCCTCACGACTCTTCATTTTACCCGTAGGTAAATCAACCATGCCGTACGAAAGATGATAACATTTCTTTGCCCACGCGTAGCCGAGCTTGGCTAAAATCAAAAACAAAACTTTAAAGTGATACTCCTGCTCGTTGCCCACTGTATATACCTGACCTTCTATTTTTGGGAAATCGCGGAAACGCAAAATGGCCGTACCAATATCCTGCGTCATATAAACCGATGTACCGTCTGATCTAAGTAAAACTTTTTGATCAAGTCCATCGGCAGTAAGATCAACCCAAACAGAGCCATCTTCTTTTTTGAAGAACACGCCTTGTTCAACGCCACGCAACACTTCTTCCTTACCCAGCAAATAGGTATTCGATTCGTAATACAATTTTTCGAAATCTACACCCATCCGTTTGTAGGTAGTATCGAAGCCGGCATAAACCCAGCCGTTCATGGTATTCCAGAGCTCGAGTATTTCCGGATTTTTTTGTTCCCACTGTTGAAGCATTTGTACAGCGAGCTTCATGATAGGCGCTTGCTTCTCGGCTTCTTCTTTGGTTGTTCCTTTTTCTTCAAGCTCCTTGCATTGAGCTTTGAAATTCTTATCAAACTCAACGTAATATTTACCAACCAATTTATCGCCTTTCAAGCCAGTGTTCTCCGGTGTTTCGCCCTTGCCAAATAATTTCCACGCGGCCATCGATTTGCAAATGTGAATGCCGCGATCATTAATGATCTGCACTTTATGAACGGTGTAACCCAGTGCTTTATAAATTTCGGCAACCGAATAGCCCAAAAAATTATTTCGCAAGTGACCTAAGTGAAGTGGTTTGTTTGTGTTGGGTGAGGAGTACTCAACCATGATTTCCTTACCCAGTGGCTTTGCGTTACCGAATGAAGAATCTGAATAAATGGCTTCAAATACTTTCACCCAAACTGCATCGGTAATACTCAGATTAAGAAAGCCCTTTACCACATTGAACTTGCTGACCAATCCTGAATGCGATTGCAAATATTCTCCTACTGCCTGCGCAGTCTCTTCTGGTTTCTTTTTTGAAATTTTTGTGAGCGGAAAACAAACTAACGTATGCGAACCTTCAAACTCAACATTGGTTGGTTGTATCTGAAGCTGATCAATAGATTGACCAAACAATTCTGAAACTGCTTTCTGTATTTCGGTACGGAGGGTAAAATCTAAATTCATAGGAAGTCAATAGTCCATAGTCGATAGTAGATAGCGCCACTATGGACTATCGACTAACAACTATAGACTATAGATCAAGGATATAAGCAAACATCAATGGCACTACAATAGTCGCATCGCTTTCTACAATAAACTTAGGGGTTTCAATACTTAGTTTTCCCCAGGTTATTTTTTCATTAGGCACTGCACCAGAATACGATCCATACGAAGTAGTCGAATCACTAATCTGGCAGAAGTAGCTCCAGAACGGAACTCCATCGCGTCCTAAATCCTGATGCAACATCGGTACAACACAAATCGGGAAGTCGCCCGCAATACCACCACCAATTTGAAAGAATCCAATACCATGTTCACCTGCATTGTTGGTGTACCAATCGGCTAACCACACCATATACTCGATACCACTTTTCATGGTCGATGCTTTCAACTCACCAGTCAAAACATACGAAGCAAAAATATTTCCCATCGTACTATCTTCCCAGCCCGGCACAACCATGGGCATGTTGCGTTCAGCCGCTGCAATCATCCAACTGTTTTTTGGATCAATTTCATAATACTGCTTCAACACGCCACTGTTAATCATGCGAAACATAAACTCATGCGGAAACAAGCGCTCGCCTTTATCCTCAGCATCCTTCCACACCTTAAATAAATGCTCTTGCAATCTGCGGAATGCTTCTTCCTCTGGAATACACGTATCGGTAACCCGGTTCAAGTGGTTGCCTAATAATTCCCACTCCTGCTCCGGAGTTAAATCTCTATAGTTTGGAATGCGCTTGTAATGCGAGTGCGCCACCAGATTCATAATGTCCTCCTCCAGGTTGGCACCCGTACAAGAAATAATATGCACTTTATCCTGACGGATCATTTCGGCAAAACTGATTCCCAACTCGGCCGTACTCATCGCACCGGCAAGAGAAACAAGCATTTTTTTGCCCTCGGCAATATGTTTTTTATACCCTTTGGCTGCATCTACTAATGCCGCAGAATTAAAATGCAGGTAATTTTTTTCAATAAATGCGGCGATCGGTCTGTTTTGGCTCATGATAATGCGTTGAATTTTGGTGCGAAAATACGGAAACCCTTTAAGGTTTCAAGGGTAAAAATGAATGGGCGGCCGGGCGTCCCGATAGCTATCGGGAATGCTGCAATCTATTTACCCTTCGCTCATACCATTCAGCAAAAAGGATTTCCGCTGCTATCCCTGCCGCAGGAGGGGTTAGTAAATCACAAGCGTGACGCTTGCGCCTGAAGCAGGCATCCTACTCTTAGGAGGCGCTCCTATTATTAATAAATATGTTTTTATATTCGATGCTAAAGACGATTCAAAACTAAGAGAACCATGAAGCAAATAAAATTTATGCATTTAGTTCTATTTGCTGGATTACTCCTCGTTTCGATCACTGAAGTATTTTCAAAAGACAAACCACCACGAAAATACCGGAAGATTCAAAAATATATAAACCAGGCTACTCATACGTTAGCCGGTGTAGTGGTTTACATCCAAAGCCCAAAACATGGCGAATGGATTGGCACCGCAGGGTATTCAAACCTTGAGAGCAAAACGCCAATTCAAAAGACGATATTATGGCACTGGCCAGTGTTGGAAAGATGTACAATGCAGTCGCTGTAATGAAATTGGCGGAGGCAGGACTAATTCAACTAGACGATAAAATAGCTAAATACCTCCCTGTTGAAATTATCGATAACTTACCCAACGCAAAAGAAGTTACTATTCGAAATTTACTTGGCCATACCTCCGGCTTTGTTAATTACGAATTCGATCAAGAATTGAATACACTCTATTTAACAGATCAATTAAAGTTAGACACACTAAGCCATGAAAATACGCTCAGGAAATATGTTTATGGTAAAGTACCAACTAACAAACCAGGAACTCAATTTCATTATAGCTCAACAAACTATATGCTGCTGGCAATGATTGTTGATAAAGTCGTTCCCGAGGGTCATACAGACTATTTACGAAAACTAATCAGTCAGTTAGGTTTCGCAAATACCTACTACAGGCAAACACCTCCCACAAAAATATAAACTACTACGGTGACTTAAATCAAGATAATGTTTTAGAAAACCTTACCGCTAAAACATTTGAGACTACCAATTGGTTTATTGGAGATGACGGTATCTATGCACCCATCGAAGAGGCTGCTTATTTCCTGCAAGCTTTAATGAAAGGCAATATCATTAATGAGCAATATTTATTAGAAATAAAAACAGGAAATAAGATAAAAACAGATACCGGATTAGGACTAGCAACCGATAAGTCATTTCCTTACGGTTTACTATATGGGCACAGTGGCAGAGGCATTGGTGCCACTACCGATCTCTATTACTTCCTAAACAAGACATAACTGTTGCTATCTTTTGCAATAATGGCTTGAGGGGCTCGGCATCAGGCTATAAAAAATCTTTTACTAAAATGAGAACAAAACTAGTAAAGAAACTTTTTCTATTCTAACTGCGTCACGCTTGTGCCAATTAACTAGTCTTCCTTACAAAAATAGATTTTAGAGCCATCGCTCCGAAGCCTTCTACTTTGCAATCAATATTATGATCGCCATCGGTAAGCTTGATATTTTTCACTTTGGTGCCCGCCTTAATTACTTTGCTTGCACCTTTTACAGGCAAGTCTTTGATAATAACAACAGCATCTCCATCCTGCAACAAAGTGCCATTGGCATCTTTCACTACCGATGAATCAATTTCTTCTTCAGTTACTTCAATTGTTTCGCTTGTACTCCACTCGTGGCCGCATTCGGGGCACATCATAGAAGTGCCAGTCGGGTACCCGTATAACGATTGACAACTGGGGCATTTGGTAGATTCTGACATACTGAATTTTGGTGGCAAAAGTAATCAAGTTAGAAATAGCAATTCCCATTTGCTGTCAGATCCTCTTCAACGGGCGCAAGCGTCACGCTTGTGCCGATTTATACCTTGCATTAGCTGTCCAAGATTATTACATTTCTGTATGAGCCGAAAGTACAAGTTTGCAGACAACGACAAGCTATATTTTATCAGCTTTGCTGTAATGCATTGGATTGATCTGTTTGTAAGAAAAGAATACAATGAAATCATGCTTGACAGTTGGCGATATTGCCAAAAGGAAAAAGGGCTGGAAATCTATGTCTGGTGCATTATGCCTAGCCATATCCACATGATTATCGGCAGCCAAAACAGAGCACTGATAAAATTGTTGGAGAAATGAAAAGCTTTACCTCGCGCTCGCTCCGCAAAGCCATTGCTGAACACCCCGGTGAAAGCAGAAGAGAATGGATGGTTTGGCTGATGGAAAAGTCTGGCATGAAGAATAGCAATAATAACGAGTGGCAACTATGGCAACAGCATAATAACCCGATAGAGATATTGAACACAGAAATGTTCTTTCAAAAGATGGAATATATTCACCGAAATCCTGTGGAGGCTGGTCTTGTTGAAAATGAAGAAGATTATCTGCATAGCAGTGCAAGAAATTTTTTCGATAAAAAGGACTAATTGAACTCTCGTATGTATTATGATAAATATGGCACAAGCGTGACGCTTGCGCCAGTGCTCAGTGGCTGGTCTTGTTGAAAACGAAGAAGATTATCTGTATAGCAGTGCAAGACATTTTTTCGATAAAAAAGGATTAATTGAACTCTCGTATGTGGTGTGATTTAATATGGTACACGCGTGACGCTTGCGCCAGAGGAAGAACGTTTGTCCCCAAAGGAAAGTCACTTCAAACTAGATCATCCAACCAAAATGAAAAAGCCTCACGAAGTTTAAACTCCATGAGGCTTTAGTTTTACTTCAATCAAATTTTACCAAACCACAATCCTTTCACTTTCGGGTTTATACATTTTATCTCCGGGCTGAACGTTAAATGCATTGTAGAAGGGAGTGAAATTCATTAAAGGTCCATTCACACGCCACTTGGCTGGTGAGTGCGGATTGGTGTTTACGTACATGCGCAAAAACTCATCTCTCGTTTTTACACGCCATATTCTTGCTATTGAAATGAAGAAACGTTGGTCAGGTGTAAAGCCATCTAAGTTTCAGAGTGTCCTTTCCTTGCTCGGTTAATTTAAATGCATCATAAGCAATAGCTACTCCGGCAATATCGGCAGTATTTTCGCCTACCGTTAATGCGCCTTTTATATGCACTGAATCGAGCACGGTAAACGAACTATATTGATCAATCACTTGCTGGGTTCTGGTTTTGAATTTTTCATAGTCATCTTTTGTCCACCAATCTGTTACATTTCCAACTTTATCATACTGTGCCCCCTGATCATCAAAAGAGTGTGTAATCTCGTGGCCAATTACCATACCAATGCCGCCATAGTTAAGTGCATCATCCGCATTCAAATCAAAGTAAGGAGATTGTAAAATACCGGCAGGAAAAACAATTTCATTTAGGGGAGGATTGTTGTAGGCCGTTACGGTAGGCGGAGTAGTGTGCCACTCGGTTCTGTCAACCGGTTGATCCACTTTAGCAATCCTATAAGCATACTCATTTTTAGTAGCTGACAGTCGATTTTCAAAATACTTGTCTTTGCTCACTTCTACATTGGAGTAATCTCTCCACTTATCCGGGTAACCGATCTTTTCCGTAAAGGCGTACAATTTTTCCTTTGCTTTTACTTTGGTGGAATCGCTCATCCACTCCAACTTAGTAATACGTGCTTCAAATGCTTTCTTCAGGTTGTCAACCAACACGCGCATACGTTTTTTGGCATCCTCAGGAAAATATTTTTTTACATACAATTGTGCCAGCGCATGCCCTATGTTGCGATCAACGGCTTCAGTCATCTCTTCGGCACGCGGTTTTTGAACGGCTTGTCCGGTTAATATTTTAGAGTACCCAAAAGAAGCATCGGCAAAAGGTTTACTTAACCAATTCGCAAAGGTGGTAAGGGAATTCACTTTTAAATAG
This sequence comes from Flammeovirgaceae bacterium, assembly GCA_016709845.1. Lineage (GTDB taxonomy): Bacteria > Bacteroidota > Bacteroidia > Cytophagales > Cyclobacteriaceae > ELB16-189. The sequence continues at coordinate 139,607 of JADJMA010000009.1, forward strand.
ATTTTCCAATCGTTGATAGAAACCGATTTCAACATCGCATTCAGTTTATCGTAATAGGCAGGCTGCCCCACATTAACTGAATCCGTCTTCACACCTAAGTCACAAAAAAAAGTTGCCCAGCCTATGTTTGGTTGTTTTTTACAATTGCGCTTATTGGCAATTTATTATAGTTAGCTTTCACATTACGCAGCTCGATATTCGTTTTGTGTGCACTAGCCAGTTGCTTTTCAATTTCATAGGCAACACTTGCATTTTTTCTGCAGTAGCAGCACCGCTTCCGGTTAATTCAAATAAGGTAGTGAGGTATTTTTTATAGGCCTTTTGAATGGCAAGGGTTGAAGAGTCTGTTCTGAAATAATACCCTCTTTCGGGTAACCCGATACCGGTTTGATTCAACTGAACAATATTGATGGAGCTATGCTTATCATCCGGGCCTACATAAAAACCAATGATGGAGCCATCGCCCACTTTTTGTTCTTCAGCCACAAACTTCATTAGCGAAGGCACATCGGTAATGGCATCAATACGGGTAAGGATAGGTTTTATAGGCTCATAACCACGCTTATTAATGGTGGCTGTGTCCATGCCCGAGGCGTAAAAGTCGCCTACTTTTTGGGCAATACTTCCTGCCGGGTTATTGACTTTTGAAACGCTATCCAAAATTGCCTGAAGACGTATGCGCTGTGGGTAATTCATAAATGAATAGGAGCCTACACCTGCCTGAGTGCCCGGTATTTTTGCCGTATCATACCAAATGCCGTTGGCATAGGTAAAGAAATCATCCCCTGGCTTCTTAGAGTAGTCTATTCCCGATAATACTACGTGTTTTACATTCGTATCAGTAGTTTGCTTACAGGCTACGGCCAGCAGCATAGCTAGTGAAAAGTAAAGGAGCTTTTTCATGGTTAGAATTTATGGATATTATCTAGTTAGAAAATTATCATCTGCAAGAAGAGATAAATTCCTTACAAAACTAGAATGAATAAACCCGAATTCGATAGTCAATGGATGTTTATTTTGAGCGGTAAAAAGCAGGTTTATTTTGGCAGCACAGTATAAAAACTCCTATCTACTATCAGGTTGCAAAAAAGAAATAGCTAATAAGCAGGGGTTTTTAGACAAAGCGTTGTCTTACCTTTAAAGAACTTATCTTTGACCATGCTGTCGAATCTGAAGCCAATGAATTTTCTAGCATTGCCCCTTATCTGTATCGCCAGTTTCGCGTATGCTCAAAATTCCGTACCCGAAAAATTTGAACTTGTAAAAGAGGATTCTCCTGTTTTCATTTACGAGCGTTGGATTACTTTTCCGGGCAAAGTTCCGGCCGTTAGGGCACGGGAAGTAAAGAGCGAATTTACCATTTACACAACCATACCTAAATTACTTTTTATCCTCAAGGATGAAGCGCAAATAAAAACCTGGCAAGCCCATGTGGCTGAATTTAAAGTTTTCCCTGCCGATACTATTCATTGGTTCGAGTATTCCTATCATGACATACCCTGGCCTGTAAGCGATCAGGATCATTTTCTAAAATATCAATTGATTGAGAAAGTGCCGGGAGAAAAAATTTTATAAGCTTTCAATCCATTTCAGATCCAAAACTTGCTCCAATAAAAAGCGGGGTAACACGAATGGAGTTAGCAGGAAGTTGGCTCTTTGAACAAGTAACCCCCACGCAAGTAAAAGTTACTTATCGAATACTCTCCATGCCCAGCAGCATACCCCGCATGTTTACCGATCCGGTTGTGCGTAGTAATCTCCTGAGTACCATTAAAGCACTCAGCAAGCTGGCAGAGGAAAAAAATTAATTAAGAAACCATTACAGGCCTGCTGATAATTGATTTGGCGGAAGCCTCCAGAATTTCAAACGCACCTTCGGCCGTGCGATTTTCAGTATCAAGCGTTGGGTTTATTTCTACGATTTCCCAGGCGCACACCCGGGCATCTTTACAAAGTTCTGCATTCAACACTTTGGCCTCTTCCACAGTAATCCCGTTGGGCACCGGAGTACCTGTGCCGGTTGAGAACCGGCTATCAATACTATCTACATCAAATGAAACATATATCAGATCGCAGTGGTCGAGCATTTGCAATGCCCTTTGGGCTATCACCGTTGCTCCAGCTTTCTTTACATCTTCCACTTCAATAAAATTCATATTGTATTTATTAATCAGATAATTTTCTGGTTTCTCGAAATCGCGAACAGAAATAAATACAATATCTTCGGTTAAAATTTTTGGTCCCTGCATGCCAACGTTCTTTATCTGCTCCCAATAGTCGAGCGTCTCCCCACGCGGATCATTCACTTTACATTCGAGATTATCAAAACCAAAAGCCATGGCCAACGGCATTCCATGCATATTACCGGATGGTGTCGTATAGGGTGTATGCATATCGGCATGGGCGTCAATCCAGATTACGCCTAAACGTTTTTTTGGAAAAGCTTTTTTAATACCGGCCATCGTACCATAAGCGGTAGAGTGATCTCCGGCCATGATCAATGGAAAATAGTCATCAAATATTTGTTCGTATACCTCCAGGCATACTCGTTCTTCCATAATTAAAACTCCATCAATAAACTTTGCATAAGTATGTTCTGCACCATCAAAAAGAAGTTCGTTTACATTCTCTACTTCAATAGAATCATGTTTTCTGAAAAAATCTGATTTTAGGTCAAGGCTGGCTATTTTCACCGCCTCCACACCCAAACTCGCCCCGCGGGTACCCGCACCGATTTCGGATTTCACTTCTATAATCTTTATCTCTTTCACAGGAACTGGTAATTAAATCTTTGCACAAATGGAATAACCTGAAAATTGCCCAAAAGGCTTATCTCCTGCCGTCAGAAATCGGGCAAGGCATGAAGTCCCGGAGGTACGGGATTAAAAACCATGCAGGAAATGTGATTAACCATACGTTTTTGATGTATTGCAAAGATGGCAAAATTATCACAATATTGCACCTCAATTTTGGTTGATGGTTACATCATTTATCGTTATCAGTGAAGGATCAAACCAGCAACCTCTAAACGCATAACGAACCAACGAACAACTAATTAATGAAAAGTTACCGCGAGTTGATTGAACAAACCTTTGAATTCCCTCAGAGAGAATTTAAAGTGCGCAATCATGAGTTGTTATTTAACGATGTTCCTTTGATGGACATCATCAAAGAATACGGAACTCCTCTTAAAATAACTTACTTGCCCCGGATAAGTGAAAATATCCGTTTTCGCACAAGCCACCTTTGATAACGCCATTGAGCGTTTCAAGTACAATGGCAAATACACCTATTGTTATTGCACTAAATCTTCGCATTACGATTTTATTTTGGAGGAAGCCCTGAAGAATGATATTCATATTGAAACTTCTTCTGCCTTTGACATTCCCATTGTGCGCTCTTTGTACGAGCGCAACAAAATTTCGAAAGAAACTTATATTCTGTGCAACGGCTTTAAAATGCCCAAGTACAAAGAATACATCACCGAATTACTCAACGATGGGTTCAACTGTGTTCCTATTCTTGATAATTTAAGTGAGATTGATACGTACGAAAAAAACGTCAATCGCCCTTACCAGGTTGGTATTCGCGTGGCTGCGGATGAAGAACCTAAATTTGAATTTTACACAAGTCGTTTAGGCATCCGCTACAGCGACATTTTACCTCTGTATAAGGAGAAAATTCAGTCCAGCAGCAAGGCTTCGCTTAAAATGCTTCACTTCTTTATTAACACCGGGATTAAGGATACCGCCTATTATTGGAGTGAATTAAGTAGATTTATTTTCAAATATTGCGAAATGAAAAAAGTGTGCGACACACTTGATTCTATTGATATTGGCGGAGGCTTTCCTATCAAAACTTCGCTTACTTTCCATTACGATTACAAGTACATGATTGAACAGATCGTGGAAAATATCAAATGGATTTGCGAAAAGAATAATGTAGCAGTACCCAACATCTTTACTGAGTTTGGAAGTTTTACCGTAGGCGAAAGTGGTGCCGTGCTTTATTCGATGGTTGATCAAAAGCTGCAAAACGACAAAGAGTTGTGGTACATGATTGATGGCTCGTTCATTACACACTTACCCGATGTTTGGGGACTCAATCAAAAATATATTCTCCTGCCTATAAACAAGTGGGACGACCCCTATCATAAAGTAAATATTGGCGGGCTTACTTGCGATAGCCACGATTATTACAATTCTGAAGCGCACACGGGAGAAGTTTTCTTACCCATGATTACAGACGAAGAGCCGCTATATTTAGGCTTCTTTCATACGGGCGCCTATCAGGAGTCGCTGGGTGGCTACGGAGGCATTCAACACTGTCTCATTCCTGCCCCTAAGCATGTGCTGATTCATCGAAATGAAGATGGTGAGATTTCCACAGAACTTTTCGCAAAAGAACAAACCAGTGGAAGCATGATGACGTTGTTGGGCTATCAAAATGAACCTATTGTAAAGGAATAATACCCGCTCATTCAAGAAATAGAAAAACCAGGACTAACTAAGTGCCTGGTTTTTCTATTTAATAGACTTAGAATGCAACAAAGGCGGTAATCATATTATTGCATGATAGATGTCATTTTTATCTTTTGATGTCATCCGGTATCTTCAATTCATCAAATACCCACCTATGTTTCACCTAAACTCCAAGCGTTATGAAAATCTACGATAACAAACACATTAAAAATATTGCTTTGCTGGGGGCGCCTAAATCTGGCAAAACACTGCTTGCCGAGGATATGATATTCGAAGCTGGCATTACACATCGAAGAGGTACCATTGAAGGAAAAACACAGTAAGTGATTATCATGAAATTGAGCAAGAGCGGGGCAATTCTGTTTTTGCTACGCCCCTACACACAGAATGGAAAGATTACAAAATTAATATTATTGATACGCCCGGCTTAGACGACTTTGCCGGTGAAATGATTGCTTCACTACGTGTGGCTGATACCTGTGTAATGGCAATTAATGCCCAGCATGGATTTGAGGTAGGTAGTGAGTTAGTCTGGAACTATGCCGAGCAATTTAATAAGCCCGTAATTCTTGCCATCAATCAGATGGATCATCCCCGAGCCGATTTTGACAGCTCCCTCCAATCGCTGCAAACCCATCTGGGTGCCAAGGTTACGCAAATGCAGTACCCACTCAATCAGGGCCCGGACTTTAATGAAATAATTGATTTACTAAAAATGGTTCTTTACCGGTTTCCTGCCGATGGTGGTAAACCAGAGAAGTTACCAATCCCGGCATCAGAAAAAGAGAAGGCAGATCGGCTTCATAATGAATTGGTAGAAAAAGCAGCCGAAAATGATGAGAAGTTGATGGAGAAATATTTCGCGAAGGGTACACTGGATGAAGATGAACTACGCCTGGGGTTAAAAGAAGGAATGATTCACCACGATGTATTTCCGGTATTTGTAATGTCAGCCAAAAAAAATATGGGCACTGGGCGTATGATGGGCTTTATCGATAACGTAGCGCCAACACCACACGAGGCAAAGCCAGAATTGACTACGGACGGAAAGGAAATTACTTGTGATCCAAAAAAACCAACAGTACTATTTGTATTCAAATCGCATCTGGAACCTAACCTGGGTAAACTTTCTTTCTTTAAAGTTATTTCAGGAGAAGTAACTACAAACACAGAACTTGTCAATAGTCAAACCGGAGCGATTGAAAGAATCCATCAATTATTTATTATGGATGGCAAAACCCGAAATGTGGTAGACAAATTAGTTGCCGGAGATATTGGTGCAACCTTAAAATTAAAAGACACTTACTCCAACCAAACTTTGCGTGATAAAAATTACGAGGTCACCATCAAACCAATTGAATTTCCGCACCCTCGTATTCGGGTAGCAGTAACTGCAAAAAGTCAAAGTGATAAGGAGAAGATTGGTGAGGTTCTTAATAAAATTCATCAGGAAGATCCAACCCTCGAAGTTGAGTATTCAAAAGAGCTTAAACAGTTGATCTTGTCAGCACAAGGTGAGTTGCATGTTACCGTCTGTAAATGGCTACTTGAAAATTCATACAAATTGAATGTGGATTTTGACACTCCGCGTATCTCCTATCGCGAAACCATTCGCAAACCATCCAGCGCCAGTTACCGTCATAAAAAACAATCTGGTGGAGCCGGACAGTTCGGTGAGGTCTATATGAAAATTGAACCTTATGAGGAAGGCATGCCAGAACCCGATGAATTTACCATACGCGGTAAAGATGTGATTGATCTCGAGTGGGGTGGAAAATTAGTTTTCTACAATTGTATTGTTGGTGGCGTTATTGATTCCCGTTTTATTCCTTCCATCCTGAAAGGAGTGATGGAAAAAATGGAAGAAGGACCCATCACCGGCTCGTACGTTCGCGATGTTCGGGTTATGGTACACGATGGCAAAATGCATCCAGTTGATTCCAACGATATCTCATTTAAGATTGCAGGGATGATGGCCTTTAAAGAAGCCTTTATGAAAGCGGAACCACGGCTTCTTGAACCCATCTATAATCTTGAAGTACGCGTGCCCGAGGAAATGATGGGCGAAGTAATGGGCGATCTCCAAACCCGAAGATCCATGATTATTGGTGTTGATACCTTTGGAAACTTTCAGGTGATAAAAGCTAAAACGCCCCTGGCTGAATTAGATCGCTATTCTACTTCGCTTCGTTCCTTATCGCAGGGGAGAGCAAGTTTTAGTCAGCGATTTGCAGAGTATCAGCCCGTACCTTTTGAAATTCAGCAAAAACTAGCAAAAGAACTTGCGGAAGTAGAAGAGATTTGAAAAAAAATCCTGCTTAGATTTATATACCCCAAAATTAACTTGAGGGTATAGCACCATGTGCATCGGTAAGTGGCTTCTAACATCTATTGTTATTATCTTATGCGCGGGGCATATCATTGCCCAAGACCTTTTACACAGCCAGAGGCTATTGGTCTGAAATAAATAAAGACGCCTATAAGAAAATTCAATTAAAGAAACAGAAGGGTGATTCATTGAATACCAATGAATCCGCTTATGCTAAAGACTATGAAGAATACCTGGCAAACTATTACCAGCGCATGTCTGAAGAAGAGAAGGCAAAGTATGTACAGATGAAAGCCCAATGGGATCTGGAACTTACACCTCCGGCAAAATCTTCTGATGAATATGATTTTGAACTTCGTCCGCGCGATAGACTTACCAACGGAATTTATGGTACGTATTATGGAGCTAGTATAGCTGCAATTGGTGATTTTAATGAAAGCGCTGCAATTGGAGTTTCCTTAATTATGGCCGGTTTATGGCAGCTAGGGCCCGTTATGAACCCAAAGAAATATGAGGGAATTACCCGAGGAACTATTAGGGCTGGGAATACAGGAAAATTTTTAGGGTTAGGTTACGGACTTGCGTTGGGCATGGCTATTGGTGGTGATTCTGAAAATGCTGGAAAGCTTTCCTTAGCCTTATCAACGGTGGGAAGTATTTCATTAGGAGAAGCAGCCTTCCAGATTCAAAAGAAAAAACAAGTTTCTGAAGGGCATATTGAAATGATGCGACACTACGGAGTGCTTATGCCTGTTGTAGCTGTATTAGGCGTTGCGGCAACCAATACCGATAATCTCAATCTTGTCGGAGCATCACTTTTTGCCGGTGGCATTACAGGATTAATTATTGGCAATAGCGTGGCTAAAAAATACGACTACACAGTAGGGGATGTTGATATCATTTCTTCGCTAACCTGGATTTCAACAGGCCTGGGACTTACCGCTGCCATTGAAACCATAGAGCAAGAAGAAAATCTGGGTTTGTTTTTGATACCCGCGGGCACCGCTATTGCGGGTACCTTGTTGGGGCAACGATCCGTAAAAGGAGTTTACCTGACCAAGAAACAAGGTAGCACTATTAATTTGTCCAGTGGGGGTGCTGCCCTGATCGGATTAGGAGTTGCGGCCCTACTTCAAAATGAATCCCCGGCAGTTTGGGTAGGAGTGCCTTCTGCCTTAGCACTTATTATGCATCAATCGATATTTCATTCTTATAAAATGAAAAATCTGGTTAACAACATTAAACTTGGTAAGGATAATCGTGATAATAAAAAACTCATCCAATTTTCTATGCGTGTTACACCCGAAGGTTATTTCGCTAATAAGAAAATGTCGGACCGGATTTATATTACGAACAACTTTCCGAAATTGGCAGAACCTATTGTTAAACTGAAATTAGCTTTTGATGATACGGTGAAAAATAAAAATGATCTATTTTGTTTCCGTAAAGCCAAAAGGAATAACAAAATCTGAATCCGGAAGTTTTTCACTTTTCAATTCTGTTGCTTCCATCACCATTATCATTTGCGGAGTTGTTAATTCCATCTTGAGTGGAATTCCTTCCAATCCTTCGTAGTACATCGATTGGCCGCCCTTATTTAAACCTTGATTGAAAAAGTCTTTTGCGTTCAAACCTTTTATTTCTGTTGTGGTCCAGAAAACCTGATTCACTGTAGCGCTATGCTCTGTAACTTCAACAATATATTTTCTGCATTGGTAATTTAGAATCCGCGTTGTTTCAGAAGTCTTGGTAACCTTATGGGTAGATTTAGAAGTTGTTTCATTTTTTCCGGATGGCAATAGGCTATACGTTTTGGACTCTCTATCCAACTTATACATTTGATTCTTATCATTTAAAGCAAGAATCTCGGCAGCCATTATTCCTCCATCCATTTTAGTGAGTGAGTTTTTACCTTTTATTTTCACATCTAAGCTCTTTGGCATCATTGAACTCATATCTCCTCCTTGCATCATTTTGAGCGCATTCTGCATTTGAGTTTTCATTTGCGGATTTGATTCAAGCATTGCTTTCATCTGCGGGCTATTCATCTGCTCTTGCATCTGCTTCATTTTTGCCTGATTGGCAGGGTCGCTCATTTGCTTTTGGGCTTTCTCCATCTGCGCTTTCATTTTTAGGATCTGTGATCTCTGTTTTTATTGACCACGCAATGGTGCCTTCAAATGTTTGTGCATATGTGGTTATAACAAACAACAGGAAAAAGAAGCTCAAAAATGCTTTCATAATTCGTAAGTTTTGTAAAGTAAAGTTAATAATCTCCGTGCTTTAAGCTAACACAATAGATGTGGCTGCTTTGAGGCTTTCAACTTGATAATCTGCTTTTTCTGCTTCATCAATCTCATTACCAATTTGAATAGTACGAATACCAAGCTGCCGAGCTGGCATAATATCACGTCCTCTGTCACCTACCATCCAAGACTGAGTAACATCAATATCAAATTTGGCAATTGCTTTTTCAAACATTAGAGTTCCGGGTTTGCGAGCCAGGGAGGCAGTTACGGTTGGGTGATGTGGGCAAAAATAAAAATGATCAATACGGTTGTTGCACATCTTTTGAAAATAGGCATGGCACTCTTCCATTTGTTGTTGTGAATAAATCTTCTGCGCTATCCCCGACTGATTGGTGACCACAATTAACAAATACCCGGCAGCTTTCAATTGTTCAATAGCCTCCAAAACTCCCGGCACGATTTCGAAATCGCTGACACGGTAAGTATAGTTTGGATTATCTTTATTAATAACCCCGTCTCGGTCTAAAAAAACGCATTTATTCATCAAATCAACTATTTCCGTTTCCAATGATAAGGTATTCCTGCATTTCAACCAATTTTGCGAATCTTCAACTTTAGCAGGATTGTTTCATAACCACTTTTATTTAGATTTGTTATTACTGAAACACCCATTCAGTCTTTAACCATATACTTTTGAACAACGCTATCGTCATTATACCTACCTATAATGAAAAGGAGAACATCTCCCTGATCATTGATACAGTTGTTTCCTTACCTAAGGATTTTGACATACTGATTGTAGATGACAACTCTCCAGACGGTACAGCGGAAATAGTAAAAGAACTTCAGAAGAATTATAACACGGGCGAGAATATACGTTTGCATCTCATGGAACGGCCCGTTAAAGCGGGTTTGGGTACTGCCTACATTGACGGTTTTCGGTATGCCATGCAACATCAGTATGAGTTTGTTCTGCAAATGGATGCTGACTTTTCGCACAACCCCAAAGACCTGGTAAAACTTTACTTAACCTGTGCGGAATGGGGCAATGATCTGGCCATAGGTTCCAGGTATGCCAGTGGCGTAAATGTTATCAACTGGCCCATGGGTAGGGTTTTGCTTTCTTTTTTTGCCAGCAAGTATGTACAGATTGTTACGGGTATCCCCGTTCATGACACCACGGCCGGTTTTGTTTGCTATCGGAGAAAGGTATTAGAAACTATTCCGCTCGCTGAAATTAAATTTGTAGGATATGCTTTTCAAATAGAAATGAAATTTCTGACCTGGAAATACGGATTCAAATTGAATGAAGTACCTATTGTGTTTACCGATCGTACCCGTGGACAAAGTAAAATGTCGGCCGGAATTTTTAAATAAGCTTTTTTCGGGGTGATTCAAATGACCATTGAAAGTTGGTTTAAAAAATATATCCCCACAACGTAAAGTCAAGGTATAAATAACAAGAGAGAGTCTTACTCGACTCTCTCTTATTTTGGATGATCAGTTAAATCAACCGAATTGCCATAGTTATAGAATTAGCTAGTTGCCTTTTCCAGTTCTTCAATCTTAGCTTTTGCTTCTTCTTTACCTAGTGAGTAAGACTTTTTATATAGCTCTAATGCTTCGCGTTGAGTTTCCTTTTTCTTACGAGGCGCCAACTGTGTTCTGTCAGACGCTGTTTCCAGAGCCTGGCCTTGTGCATACAACAAATCAGCTTGTGTGGTTGTTGCACTGGTAGTAATGTCCTGCACTTTTGTTTCGAGTGCGGCAATGTCCTGCTCACGAACCTTAATCACCTCGCTGTTGACTGTTATCAAAGAGTCTTTCTCGACAACCGATTTGGCAAGGTACTGGTTATCTGCCCGGTAATTTTCAACTTCAATCTGTAAAGCAGCCACCTGTTGGGTACTGGTTTCCAAATCGGCCTTAAGTTTTTTCACCATCGATGCATACTTCGAAGAAGAAGCCTTTGAGTTTTTCAGAGAGGTTTCCATCTCATCCAATTTACTCTGAGTCTGTTGAATATATGTATTCAAGTTCTTCATCCGACCAGCATAATCCTTGTAGTCAGTGCCTTCTACAACGCCTGACCTTAAATTAACACGACTTGATTCAATGGAATCAAGCATAATGCTCACTTCTTGCAGCATTCCCGCTGTTTGCTGGCTTGCATTTAATTCAACCTGAAGGGAGTCAACCTTGGCTTTCAAATCTTTGTTCTCTTGCACATTACAACTTCCCAATATGGCGATTGCAATTGCTCCGATAAATAGTTTCTGTGTCATAGCGATTTAAGTTTTGTTTCGAATTCTCCATGCAAAAAGATGCGCACGATGAAGAGGTCCGAAAGAAAATTAGTAACTCATTGATAGTGAGCTACTATATAAATCAATTTTATGAATTAGATCGGGGCGAGATGGGAAATAAAATCCACAACTTGTCTTAGAAAATAATCATGATAGCCCCATCAATCAAATTTAATTGCCTGAATAGGATTGATGCGTGTGATGAATCGGGTAGGAAGTAACAAAACGATCAGTACAGTAAAAAATACAATAAGGTTTAGAGTAAATACAGTTCCCCAATTCCATTCAATCGGCACATAACTCATATAATAGTCGTGTGGGTTCAATGCAATAAGTTTAAATGTATCCTGCAAAAAGCAGAGTCCCAACCCAATGGCATTACCCCAGGCTAATCCTTTTACAATCAGATTCATTCCATTGAATAAAAAGACGGCCCGAATGGATTTGTTTTGAGCACCCATAGCTTTTAGCATGCCTACCATCTGGGTTCGCTCCATAACCAAAATCAGAATAACAGAAATCATATTTACACACACCACTACCAGTATTACTATCAATAAAATTCTTACCTGCCGTTTAATTAAATCAAGCCATTCAAATACCTGAATGTATTTGTCGCGTACGGTCTCCATGTATAAATCATAATCGATGGATTGACTTATGATTCTGGCTGATTCTTCCATGGCTGCTTTGTCGAAGTCAAAGCTGTAATTAAACACGGCTGAAACGCTTGCCAAAAAATCGTTATCAACATCTGGATTATCTTTTATATCTTCCCGAACCCCTGCCCAATATCGTGCGAAATCAGTTCGCCAAAGCTCAAACGCATTGTATTTAGTAAGATCCAACTGAACTTCCATACCACCCGCCTGAGTAGACGACCACTCATTTAACCGTTGTACCAGACCAATATCACCAATAATTACTTTGCTATCGAAATAGTCCGATAGGTTAGTTTCGTAAATACCTGCGACCGTAAGTCTGCGAAAGCGTGGTGGATTTTGAAAAAAGTGAACGACTATGTCATCTCCGGTGTTCACATTACTCTTGTTCGCTATAACGCGGCTAAGCACCACTTGATTGGAATACCCTGAGTCAGGAAAGTGAATAAAATTACCTTCTTGAAGACTTGATTCAAATTGTGAAACATCAAAACTTTTACCAACACCCTTGAAGACAATTCCCATCACCTCATCATCGGTTTTTATCAAACCTGCTTTGTGACTGAATTCCTGTACATGTTTGACAAATGGAAAAGCCGATGGATTTTTGTAAAGTTCAATTTGGAAATCAAAAGGTTGTTCCTCCACAGCATTACTCATGGTATATTGAGTAATCAACAGGTGATTACTAAAACTGTAAATCTTGTTTTTAATTGCCGATTGAAATCCCTGCATGATAAGGAATGACACAATAGCCGCAGCTAAACCAATAGCAATACTCACTACTGCAATCTTGTGAATTACCGATGAAAAGCTTCTGTCTTCAGCATGACGGATTCTTTTTGCTATGAAGTACGAAAGGTTCAAGGAATGGCTTAATTTTGGATACAACGCTAAAAGTAAAAAGAAATGGTCAGGATATTGGCATTTGTATTTTCCCTTTGTTCGATTCTTTCGTGTCAAGCTCAAAAGAAGGAAAAGCTCGTGCTTGGCGCGGAACAACTTACTGAACTAACCCAACGCCTTAAAGGGAAACGAGTTGGATTGGTTGTTAATAATACCGCCTTAGTTGGCAAAACACACCTAGCTGATACATTAAAAAAGTTTAGGGTTAATCTGGTAAAGATTTTCGGACCTGAACATGGTTTTCGTGGTGATGCGGCCGATGGTGAGTTAGTAAAGGATAGTATCGATCACAAAACAGGAGTTCTGGTTGTTTCCCTTTACGGAAAAAATAAGAAGGCTACCCCCGCACAATTAAAAGATGTTGATGTACTCGTGTTTGATATTCAGGATGTAGGCGCACGCTTTTATACCTATATAAGCACGCTGCATTATGTAATGGAAGCTTGCGCAGAGAATGGAAAGAAACTCATTGTATTAGATCGCCCCAATCCAAATGGAAGTTATGTAGATGGACCGATTCTACAACCGGAACTAAAATCATTTGTCGGCATGCATCCCATACCCATCACCCATGGGATGTCTATAGGTGAGTATGCGATGATGATAAATGGTGAAGGTTGGTTGGAAGGTGGTGTAAAATGCGAACTGGAAATTGTTAAAATGAAAAACTGGAAGCATAATGATGAGTATTCTCTTCCCGTTAAACCAAGTCCTAACTTACCCAACGACCAGGCGGTGCGTTTATATCCTTCCATCTGTTTGTTCGAAGGCACCAACATTAGTTTAGGGCGTGGAACACAAATGCCATTCCTGGTTTTGGGCAGCCCCGAATTAAAAGACATGCCCTTTACCTTTACACCTGTGCCCATCAAAGGTATGTCATTGGAACCACCGCTAAAAAACAAATTGTGTTACGGAATGGATTTAAGAGAAGTGAACGTTGCCCGCAAAGTAGATTTGAAATACGTGCTAATGTTTTATAACATGTATCCTGATAAGGAAAAATTCTTTACGAAATATTTTGATACCCTGGCGGGAACAACGGAATTAAAACAACAGATTAAAGATGGCCTGACCGAAGAACAAATAAGAGCCAGTTGGCAACCCGGACTTGCCGCATTTAAAGCCAAGCGCAGCAAATATCTTTTGTATCCTTAATGTAGATGCTGGATTCTGGTAATGAGAATAACAGCGGAACAAAGTGCAGTATGACCAAGCAAGAAAAAGTAAATGATATTTTAGAAATGTTGGATAAGTATTATCCAAAGCCAGAAGTACCCCTCCAACATAAAGATGCATACACACTTCTCATCTCAGTTCTGCTATCCGCGCAGTGTACGGATGAGCGCGTAAATAAAACTACTCCCGCACTTTTCAAACTTGCCAACAATCCTTATGATATGGTAAAGTATTCGGTTGAGGAAATTCGTGAAATAATAAAACCGTGTGGCTTAAGCCCAATGAAGTCGAAAGGAATTTATGGGTTATCTAAAATTCTTATTGAAAAACATAATGGGCAAGTGCCTAATACATTTGAGGATCTTGAAGAATTACCCGCGGTCGGTCATAAAACTGCTTCTGTAGTCATGACGCAGTGGTTTGGTATTCCTGCTTTTCCGGTTGATACCCACATTCACCGTCTGGCTTACCGTTGGGGCTTAACCAACGGCAAAAATGTAGAACAAACTGAGCGTGATTTGAAGCGATTGATTCCTGAAGAAAAATGGAATAAAGCGCACTTACAAATAATTTATTATGGCCGCGAGTATTGTCCTGCCCGCGGCCAGATTTGGACGAAGTGCCCGATCTGCAAAAATATTTACGAGGAGCCCTTAACTACAAGAAGGGGCCCACTGCTCATAAATTACGAGATTGATTTCTTATACATATTAAAAAACAAGAAGGGAAGAAAACCAAAACTGAAAAGGCACATACCACTAAGCAATAATAAATTTGCCCCCTCCAGATGAAATAATTTAAAGGCTATTGAAAACACTATCAAAAATGCGCTCAAGTATCCAAACCCAACTCGAAGTTTTTCAGATAACGATTTGCTAAGGTTGTGCTTATAGCGATCGATGGCAAGCATCGGTAAGAATAACAAAAGGAATCCGACAAATCCATAGGTAAACAATTCTTCAGAACCAGGCCAGTGCAAAATTTTTGCAGTTACTCCTATCGTCATGGAAATGGAGGTAATCAAGCCAATAGAATACATAATCTTTTTCATAATCATTATTTTAGTTGAGTTTAACAGAAAAATTGTCTCACGTTGAATTTCATCAAGGCCATTGGGTGCTAATTCAGTAAGCGCTTCGTTAAGCGAATTGCTAAATTCATCTCCTTTCGAAATTTTATATTCCACCACACAACAGATGTGATCAACCAAGTCATCTTTTAATGATTCAATGGTGATACTACTTTGCTGAATCACTTCAGTAATTTGTTTCACCTGTTCAGGCGATACTTTCATACGTTTTGAATTGGGGAAAAACTACACTGTTCAATGTTTCAATAAAATCTTGCAACTCTTTTACGTAGGCAGTCTTTTCAACTCGCCCAAGCTTAGTTATATAATAGTACTTACGCACCCGTCCGCTTACCACTTCTTCCTTAAAGGATAGCAATCCATCGCTGGTCATTTTTTGAAGAGCCGGATAAAGCGATCCATCCTTTAAAAGAATCTTTCCACCTGAAAGTTCTTTCACTTTCATCGAGATCTCATATCCATACATGCGTTCCTGCTCCGACAATAATTTCAAAATCATGGCAGAAATAGTGCCTTTTAACAGTTCTTTTGAATACATAGAACAAATATATATCATAATACGATATATCAAAATACAAGGCTAAACTATTTTATCATTTCGTCATATTTGCATCTTTTAATGATGAATCCGCTAAGAATCATATTTATGGGTACGCCTGAGTTTGCCGTATCCAGCCTAGAAATACTTGTTGAAGCCAAATTTCAGGTAGTTGCCGTGATTACTGCGCCCGACAAACCACAGGGCCGTGGACAAAAGCTGACCTTTTCGCCAGTAAAAGAATGTGCGCTCAAGCACAATATCCCAGTTCTTCAACCCGCAAATCTAAAGTCTCCGGATTTCCTTGCTGAGTTAAAAAGCTACAATGCGAATCTCCAAATCGTAGTTGCCTTTCGGATGCTGCCTGAAGTAGTTTGGTCTATGCCAGCCATCGGCACATTTAATTTACATGCCTCCCTCCTTCCACAATATCGCGGTGCAGCGCCAATTAATTGGGCAATCATAAATGGTGAGACAGAGACTGGTGTAACAACCTTTTTTCTTAAACATGAAATTGATACAGGCAGTATTATTTTTCAGGAAAAGGAATCCATTTATGAGAATGATACGGTTGGTACTTTATACGAGCGCCTCATGAAAAAAGGAGCTCAACTTGTTTTAAAAACAGTTAGGGCCATTGAAACGGGTATTTACCCATCGTTACCACAGCCAACAGCAGTTTAAATTAAACATGCTCCCAAAATTTTTAAAGAAACGTGCGAGATAAACTGGAATCAACCCACTAAAAAGATAATTGATTTTGTTCGTGGACTTAGTCCCTACCCCACAGCGTGGACAAAATTGAATGGGAAGGTCTATAAAGTCTTTAGTATTAAGTCCATAGTCGGTAGTCCACAGTCGACAGTCGACTGTGGACAATTGATCACTGATAATAAGACATACCTGCACATTAAAACCTTAGATGGTTGGGCTGCTATAGAAGAATTTCAGCCTGAAGGCAAAAGAGAATGCTCGTTTCAGAATTTTTTAGAGGAAATAAAATTTAAGTAAAACGCAGCTTCAAAAAAAGCGCAGCAAAAAGTGGTAATTTAGCGTGAACCCATTAACATGATTATCTCCCTTATTGCAGCCCTCGCCAAAAACGGAACAATCGGAAAGGATAATGATTTGCCCTGGCACCTGCCGGACGACATGAAATATTTCATGCAAACCACCAAAGAACATTATGTGATTATGGGTAGAAAGAATTATGAATCTATCCCAGAAAAATTTCGCCCGTTGCCTAACAGAACCAATATTGTTGTTACCCGAAGTAAGGCCTTTCAAGCACCCAATTGTATTGTGGTGAATTCTTTACAGGAGGGTTTGACACTCGGGAGTAATGCAAACCAACACGAAATTTTTATCATTGGTGGATCAGAGATCTATAAACTGGGTTTACCGGTGGCTACTAAGCTATACTTAACCGAGATTGATGCTGTGATAGAAGGCGATACCTATTTCCCAGCAATAAATTTAAACGAGTGGAAAGAAATTTCTCGCAAGCACCATGAAAAGGATGTTCGCCATGCGCATGCCTTTGATTTTGTGATTTATGAAAAGAAGTAAATGTTGTATGTGTAACTTAAATTTATAAACCCATGGAAGTTCATAAACGCATTCTCGCTATTCTCTATATCATTTCGGGTCATTTCAAATCCTGGCGATGATCATACTTTCCTCAGTAATTTCTATTTTGATTCCTTTATTATGGAAGAAGCCGGCCCAGAAGGGCAATGGATTTTCGTCTGGCTTATACCCTTTATCCGATTTATCGCTGTTGGTATTATCATTCTCTTTTCCATTCCTTCCATTATTGGCGGCATTGGTTTGCTCAATCATAAAAGTGGGCACTCACCTTGTTGCTTATCCTTGGGTTGTTTTAAACTTTTTTCTTTCCCTATCGGTACAGCCATCGGCATCTACACGATCTGGGTGTATGCCGAAAACCACAAACAACTCCACACAAGCATCATGAGTACTCTTTCAGGAAAAGTTATTTGGATCACCGGAGCATCGTCTGGTATTGGCGAGGCACTCACTTATGAGTTAGTAAAGAAAGGTGCTAAACTCATTTTATCCGCAAGAAGAAAAGAAGAACTTGAGCGGGTAAAAGGAAATTGTCCTGCCGAAGCACAACCTTTCATCCGCGTATTGCCGTTAGACTTAAGTGAGCCGAGCACATTAAAGCTATCTGCCGAAGCGGCTATTCAACTTTTCGGTCACATTGATATTCTTATTAATAATGGAGGTATCAGTCAGCGAAGTTTGGCTAAGGACACTACGCTTGATGTAGATAGAAGAATTATGGAAGTAGATTATTTTGGATCTCTTGCTCTGACTAAACATATTCTCCCGCACTTCTTAAAAGAAAGGCTGGTCATTTCGTTACGATTACCAGTGTAATGGGAAAAATCGGTACACCCTATCGTACCGGATACGCAGCGGCCAAACACGCCTTACATGGCTTCTTCGATTCGTTGCGGGCAGAACTATGGAAAGACAGCCAAAATATTTTTGTTACGTTAGTTTGTCCGGGTTGGATTAACACGAACTTAAGCATGGTTGCTTTAATGGGAGATGGATCGGAACAAAACAAAAAAGATGACACCCTGCAACAAGGTATGAACCCCGCAGTCTTTGCAAAAAAATTAACCCGTGCCATAGAACAAAAAAACGGGAGGTTTACATTGGCGGAACGAAAGAAGTGTTAGCCATCTATTTGAAGCGCTTCTTTCCAGGTTTGTTTTCAAAAATAGTACGTAACGCTAAAGTAAAGTGAGCTGGTACGAATACCCACTCATCGTACTGGTCGGATTTATTGCTGCCTTTCTTAACACGGTTGGTGGTGGGGGTTCCCTTTTTTCCGTACCCATTCTTACGTTTATTGGATTACCCATTACCATAGCTAATGGTACCAGTCGCGTAGCTATATTCTTTCAGAATATTTTTGCTGTAGGTGGATTTAAAAGCAAGGGTGTTGAGTTGCCCTGGCCATATGCGCTTTACTTGGGTGCTGCCTCCTTGGGTGGTGGCATTGTAGGCTCCTTGTTGGCGGCCTCTATGTCGGATGATCTGTTTAAAAAAATCTTTGCCGGCATCATGATCTTCTCGGTAGGGTTAATACTTGCTGATCCCTTTAAAACAAATGGCCATGAAAAACTCTCAGCCCGTGATCAATGGATAGGCGCATTTTGTTTTTTATTTATTGGTGTCTATGGTGGTTTTGTACAGGCAGGTATTGGCTTTTTAGTAATTGGTGTTCTAAGTCTGGTTAACAACTTAAGTCTGGTAAAAAGCAATTATGTAAAAGTTTTTGCTGCCATTGTTTATACCGGGGTTTCTGTAATTGTGTTCGCCTGGCAAGATAAAATTGATTGGCGGGTTGCCGTGGTGCTGGCTGTTGGCCACTCTTTGGGAGGTTGGTATGCGAGCCGTTGGTCGGTTAAGGCCGGTGAAGTGTGGATTAAAAGAGTATTGATAATTTCAGTAATCGGTATGGCTATTAAACTGTGGTTTTTTTAGTTTAATTACTCCAATGAACAAAAGATTCTCCATTCGCGAAATTATTCTGGGCAAAGATAGCTTTATACTTTCGCATACTGAATTCAAAAGGGCACTCCTTACAGGTCAACTCTGCATCCTCACTTTTTTTCTTGTCTTACTTTTCCTGGTCATAGACGTGTACCATGAGGTATATTATAGCAACGTGGCGCAAATCTTTTTTGCCATTGTCGCTCTCTGTTCCTTTATCTTAAACCGTAATCAGAGGTATACAGCCTCTAAACTCATATTGAGCCTGGGTGTTAATCTAATCGTTTTTGTTTTCTCCACAGTAGAACCGGAAGAAATAGGGTTATTTATGTTTTACATTCCTACCAGCCTTGGCGCACTGGCTGCCTTCGGTTATGAAGAACGTTGGAAGAGCTTACCCTTAATCCTTTTACCGGTTGCCCTGTTCGCCCTTTCCCAATTAACCGATTTACAATTTTTTGACAAATCCTTTGTTCGAACAGATTTGAATCAGATCAATCTTGTGCTTAATTTTTTTGGTGCGCTCTTCTCGTCAGTTCTTATTATTTACTTCCTGATCAATCTAAATCATCGATCGGAAACTGCCATGTTTGAGCATGAAAAAAATTTGAACGAAAGCAATAGTGAACTAAGTAAACTAAACACTGAATTAGACAGATTTGTTTATAGCACATCACACGATCTAATGGCCCCGTTAAGTTCAGTAAAAGGATTAATCAATCTGGCAAAACTTACGGACAACCCAAGGAAATTCAAGATTGCCTTGTCATGATGCAAGGCCGGGTGGAAAATCTTCAAAAATTTATTCGTGATATTTCAGACTACTCCCGAAACACACGAACCAGTATTACTTTACAGACTTTCTCGATTGATAAAGTGATTCGAAATATTTTGGAAAGTCTGCAGTTCTATCCCAATGCCGAAAAAATCAATTTACGCATCAATGTTTCGCCTGACTTACTGTTAACCTCCGATTTGTCACGATTTCAAATCATTGTAAGTAATCTCATTTCTAATGGATTTAAATATTCTGATCCCTCAAAGGAAAATTCATTCATTGACATTAGTGCTACATCGAAAAACGAGCAACTTGAATTAGCTATTAAGGACAACGGCTTAGGCATTCAAAGTAAATTCATAGAGAAAATTTTCGATATGTTTTATCAGGCAAATGAAAGATCGGAAGGATCGGGATTAGGTTTGTATATTGTAAAACAAGCTGTTGAAAAATTAAATGGTTCAATTAACGTGACCTCCACACTTGGCGAGGCTCAACCTTTCAGGTATACCTCCCTCTTTTATCAGAAAAATAAAATCTTGAATAAGAACCTGATATTATCTGAAATCATTCCTCCATGTGCAGAAGATTCGGAAACTGAAATCAATTAGTCAATATACGTGCTCTTTTTACCAAAGCGAGTATTAAACAGCGGCAGAACCCTTAAGCCTTTTGGATTCTCCTTTACAATGTTGATCAGCCCAAGCTGAACTCCTTTGATTTTGTATGTATAATTAACTACACCAAAAGCTATTCCCTTCTGACTACCTTTTATGTGATTGAAAGCACTTACTGAAACACCTTTAAAGGTACCTTCTATATCCTCCTCTATTTCACCATCATCATTCGTATTCTTGCTGGTGTAACCTACCTTCATGTAAGCAGGTGCAAGTATCAACCCTCTCATGCTCTGACTGCCTGCTATGGGTGCTATTACAAGAGCACTCACTTTCGGACTACCTACTGCTAATACCGAAATGGCTATTCCTTTTAATTCTGTTCCTGCACCAACTCCCAATCCACCAAACGTAATCCCTGAAACATTTTGACCAGCACCTACACCTAAGCCACCTATGGTAAGTCCTGTTAAATTTTCGCCAGCACCTACACCAAGTCCACCGATGGTAATTCCTGAAACGCTTTCACCTGCACCTACACCTAATGTTCCAAAACTAAACCCCTTTAGTTTACCACCGGCACCAACACCTAAGCCACCCAAATTAATTCCTGTAACATCGCCACCGGAACCGACACCTAATCCACCAACACTTATACCTGCCAGATTTCCACCCGAGCCAATTCCGAGTCCACCTACATTTAATCCCTTCACATCACCACCGGCACCAATACCAAGACCTCCGAAGTTAATACCGGAAAGATTATTTTTTGCACCAACACCAAAAAGGCCAACACCTATTCCATTTCTGTTTTCAGTACCCATGGCCATAGGCAAACCAATGGAGATACCATTTACGGTACCCGTTTGGTCGTCCTCGTCTTTAGGCTGCCAAATGGTGACATTAATGCCATTGACTTTCTCAACATTCTTATCCCGAAAATTAAAACGCAAACCATTGAACACCGGTAAGTTGCCAAAGCCAATACCCCATTTTTTGGAAGGAATCCCTACACCTTGGGAAAACGAATTGAAAACAACAGCTAAGAAAAGAACAAGAAATAGAAATTTACGAGTCATGACTCTTTAATCTTTAATGCATCACTAAGACGTTTTACAAATTAAAAGGTTGCATGGTGATGAAATGAATAATCCAGATACGGCTTTGGTTAAAGTATATCTGAAAATGAGCCTTAATGTTATAAGATGAATTTGTCTTATACGACAATTTTCACCGCGAGAATAACATGCGTTTTGGTTGTTACACGTTTACTGGCTCCCGGTGCCCTACCCAGGTAAAACGCTTCGTTACATACTCTGGATTTGTGAATGATGCATTGCCTGATGGATTACCGCCCGTAACATGAAAATCAGAAAATGCTGCATTCTGATTCATATAAATGCCTCCCGTAAGGTTGAATGAAACCGGAGTTGCCGCAAACGACATCTCATCAGCAATTTTCTCACGAACTGTAGCATCGGTTGTGTAGGCTCCACAAGAAATAGCTCCGTGCTTTAATGCCATCTCCTTCGCTAAAGAAATAGATTGGTCTGTATTTTTGTTTTGATTAATAAGATGATGGGGCCAAACAATTCTTTACTAAAGATTTCTTTCTTCGAAGCATCTACTTCCAAAACTATCGGAGTGGCAACGCGTGCATTTTTAAACATGGGATTTTCAAACGTGCGCGATTTAAGCCACACCTTGTCACCCAGTTTTTCAACTTCAGCAATTCTTTCAGTCGTCTTTTTATTTTGAATGGCTCCTAATACATAAGGGGCTGCTTTTGGATTGTCTACCAAGCTATTGATTTGGCCCACCAGTTTTTCTGCTATCTGATCAAATGAAATGTTCCCTGTCGGTGAATTGATTCCTCCTTCGGGGATATAAAAGTTTTGAGGCGCGGTGCACATTTGCCCGCTATAAAGATTAACAGAGAAAGCAAGATTCGCGGCAGCTTTATCGATATCCGCAACAGAATCGAGAATCACCGAGTTAACACCCGTTTTTTCAGTAAAGACAACTTTGCCGGGCAATGCCTCTAAGTAAGAACCAAAAATTGAATTACCGGTAAAGTCAATCAGTTTCACTTCGGAGTGTTCTGCCAGTTGTTTTGTAATCATGTTATCAAAAGTATCTGGAGCGAGCTGACAAATATTCGGATCTAAATTATTCTCGCTTAGCACTTTTTGAATTTCAGCCACTACAATAGCTATTGGAAGTATAGAGCCGGTATGAGGTTTAACGATCACTGGATTTCCAGTTATCAAACTTCCATAAATACCCGTTACAGAATTCCATGTAGGGAATGTAGAGCAACCAATTACAACCGAAACTCCTTTAGGTATGGCACGCCACTCTTTATTGATTTGCAAATTGTATTTACCCATCGGTTTATCCCACAATGCTTTTGCGGGAAATCGTTGAAGTTCTTCGTACCCGGCTGCAATTGCTTCCAACGCTCTGTCTGCAGCATGCGGTCCCGATGCTTGAAAGGCCATCATAAACCATTGACCTGTAGTATGCATGGTTGCATAGGCAATCTCGTAAAACCGACTGCGCATACCTTCTAACGATTCCATTAAAATACCCGCGCGCACATCTGCACTTGTCTTTCGCCACTGAGGAAACGCCTTCGATGCATTACTCACTAAAGTATTAACAGAAAAAGATGGATAAGTGATCCGCACTGGTTCCTGAAAGTAAGGAGACTCCTCTTGCCCAATCCAGGCTTCTTCTCCGGTTTGTTTTAGTTCGCTAAACTTTGAGCCACGCATAGCCTTAAATTTTGCCAACGCATCCGCGTCTGCCGTTTCACCATAAATGGCAGGTGAAGGTTGCTCAGGAAATGCTGCATAAAAAGTGCGGGCGTGTAAAGCTTCGATGGCTTTGTGTAAAGTGTCTTGATGCTTTTGAAATAAATTCATAATACAATTTTAATTATCTAACGGCTTTCTCTTCAATCGTTCTAACACTAACTTCGCTATTACTTTAGCTTCTTTTGGACGCGGAACGTCACCAATCGCAATCATCACATATCGATCTTCTTGCCGCACCCAAAGCTGCTGTGCATCCGGACCATTAATGGTGTATGCCTCATCACCAATCCCTCCTGTCTTCTCCCCTTCCTTCACTTTTTCAAACTCGCTAGCCGTAGTAAAAATCACATATCCAAAATGAGCTTCGCCTATCTTTTTCGCCTCCATACGAACAACCCTTTCCTCCCAGATACTCCTCTTCGATAATGGTTGGCGCTTCAACTAAATCTACACCTAACGCATTTTCAATTTCCTGGCGGGTGACATAACCACATGCCCCATCTAATGTGGGTTGTTCATTTGATTTCTGGTCGCCTGAATTCTTTTGTGAGCAGGAAAGCAGAATCAAAAAAGTCAAAACGGATAATTGTTTCATATCTTTTACTTTTTATAACTAAATACACGTTTCAGAAGCTCTGTAGTTCTTGCAGCCGGATCCTGCCGGATGTTTTTTTCCTCTTTAGCAATCATCGTAAACAAGCCTTGCATGGCCAGTTCAGTGGCATACTCATTTAAGTCCGGATTAACTTTTTGAACTAACGGAATACTGTTGTACCGCGTAACCAAATCCTTATAATATTTCGTAGCACTTACCTTATCCAGCGAGGTTTGAATAACGGGACTAAATTTTTCTTTGAGTTGCGGACTGGTCGTTCTTTTGAGATATTGTGTAGCCGCATCTGGTTCACCTTTAAGAATAGCCCAGGCATCATCAATCGTCATTTGTTTTATTGCTGCTATAAAAATGGGCTTAGCCTCTTTAGCCGCATCTTCCGCACCTCGGTTTAAGGTCATCACAAACTTATCGATCTCACTACCCAAACCAATTTGCCGGAGCCGATCTTCCACTTTCTTTACATCAGGTGGAAACGGAATTTTTATTTCCGGATTTTTAAAATATCCATCGGTAATTGAAACTAAATCCGAACCTTTTGAAATGCCTGCAATCAATGCTTCCTTGAGGCCCTCACCCACTTCATTGGCCGTAAGAGGTTTATCACCTCCTATGGCTTTATTCGCATCCGAAAGTGCCTGATTGATCTGGGCAGAAGTACAAGCTCCCAAAATAATAGAAATGCCTAAAATTATTCTTTTCATAGCTCAAAGTTGAAGCTAAGGTAGGAAAAAGTATGTGCAGACGAACATCTAAATTCATGACTCGCATATTTGTTATATGAATCCCGAAAGGTATTTTGCTAACCATTTTATTGAGGACTTATTAATTAAAACTGAATTCGTGAAAAAAGTACTTGCCGAACTAATCAGCATTGGGGATGAGATTCTTTACGGCCAAATTGTAGATACCAATAGCCAATGGATGAGCGTAGAATTAGATAAAATTGGCGTTAAGGTAATTCGCAAAACTACTGTTGGCGATTTAGAAGAAGAAATACTAACAGCACTTGCAGAAGCAGAAAAAAGGGCCGATGTAATTCTTCTTACTGGAGGGTTGGGGCCAACCTCTGATGACCTGACCAAGCCTTGCCTGGTTAAATATTTTAATTGTGAATTAAAGATTCATGCGGAAGCGCTGGTGGAAGTTACCGAGTTTTTTAAAAGCCGGGGCCGCGAGCTTACCGAACTTAATCGCTTGCAGGCCGCATTACCCACCGCCTGCGAAAAAATTACTAATCCGGTAGGCACTGCGCCTGGTATGTATTTCGACAGGGGCAATAAAGTTTTTATGTCGATGCCCGGTGTGCCCCACGAAATGAAGAAGATGATGACTGATCATGTGCTTCCCCGGCTTAAAAGTAAATACACGTTACCTGTTATTCATCACAAGATTATACGCACCATTGGCCTCGGAGAATCCTTTCTTGCTGAGAAAATTAATGATTGGGAAAAATCATTGCCTGATCATATTAAGCTTGCTTATTTGCCAAGCCTCGGTGAAGTAAAACTGCGATTAACCGGATTTGGTGACTCCTTGGAAAAATTGCAGAACGAAACTTCTACCTGGATTGAAAAACTCTATTCCTATATCGGACCAAATATTTATGGATTTGGTGACGAACCTATTGAAGTAGTGATTGGAAATACGCTTCGAAAAAGAAACTCACGTTGGCTATTGCCGAAAGTTGTACGGGTGGTTTTCTATCGCATCTGATTACGAGCGTGCCTGGCAGTTCTAATTATTTTCTAGGTGCTATGATCCCATACGACTATCAAATAAAAAATGCGACAGCTGGCGTAAAACCCGAAACATTAGAAAAATACGGAGCCGTGAGCGAGCCCACTATTATTGAGATGGCAAATATCGTTCGCGCTAAATTCAATACGGATATTGGTGTGGCTACCAGTGGTATTGCCGGCCCAGGTGGCGCAACACCCGACAAGCCGGTGGGCACCATTTGGATTGCCTATTCTGACAAACATCACACGGTCACCAAAAAATTACAATTGTCAAAAGATCGCATGATTAACATCCAGACAGCATCCATGGCCGTACTAAATCTTATCAGACAAAGTTTACCGCAATAATTTTTGAGCCAGATAGCTTCCAACTATTTTCTGTTTTTTTTATTCTCGATCAGCAACCGTTTGCATGACTTCCATCATACTTTTTAATAGGGTAAATACTCATCTTAAGGCTACTAAAACGGCTTATTATGAGTACACAACTCACAAACAAAAAACTTTTTTCCGTTGAACCGCCTCGATCTTTGTTGTTGTCGCAATTATGGACCCTGCAAAAGGCTGAAAGACATATTTCAAAAAGTTCGATAGAAAAACTGGCTCAGCAACACCGGCTTTCTGAAATTGAGATTGAAGGTGTCGCATCCTTCTACCACTTCTTTCATAAACAAATCAGCCGGCAAGCATACGATTTATCTGAACAATAGTATCATTTCAGAAGCTCAAAGGTTACGAACGTATAAAAGAAACCTTTGAACGCGAAACGGGTGTACGTTTTGGGTCCATCGATCAATCAAGCACATTCGGATTGTATGAAACCCCTTGTATTGGATTAAGTGATCAGGAACCTGCAGCGCTTATCGATTTTTATCCGTTCACTAACCTAAATGCGCTCAAGGTTAAAGAAATCATTCAGAAAATTAAACACGGAAAATCACCTTCGGAAATCTGCGACAAACCGCTGGACAATATCCGGTTTACCCCAGCCAACAATCGAACGATTTTTTTTGCTCCCTACCAGCGTGGTCAGGCAATTAGTAAGCTAAATGAATTAGGCCCCGATGGTGTGATTGAACAATTGCGAATTTCTGAACTATCCGGGCGTGGGGGTGCATTTTTCCCTACCGGTAAAAAATGGGAAGCATGCAGGAGCTTTAAAGATTCTCCAAAGTTTATTATTTGCAATGCCGATGAAGGTGAACCCGGCACCTTTAAAGATCGCGTGCTCTTAAATAATCAACCCGGATCTGTTCTGGAAGGAATGATCATAGCGGGTTTTACTGTAGGTGCCGCCTACGGAATTATTTATTTGCGCGGTGAGTATCAATGGTTGGTAGAAAAATTAGAGCAAGAAATTGATGCTTTCCGCGCCTTGGGTTTATTAGGTAACAATGCCGGAGGGATCAAAGATTTCAATTTTGACATCCGTATTGAAATTGGAGCCGGTGCCTATGTGTGTGGTGAAGAAACAGCGCTGCTTGAATCGATGGAAGGCAAGCGTGGCGAACCGCGCACAAAATGGTTTTATCCGGTTGAGAAAGGTTATCTGCAATTACCCACCGTAGTTAACAATGTGGAGACCTTTGCTTCGGTAGCTCGCCTGCTTTCCCTTGGAACCTTCGAATATCTGAAACGTGGCATGCCTGGTTCACCGGGAACTAAGCTCATCAGCCTTTCTGGCGATTGCAAACTGCCAGGCATCTATGAAATTGAATGGGGCATGACGGTTGCTGAATTGCTTGATCTATGTGGCGCAGAGGATCCATACTTTATTCAGGTAAGCGGCCCATCGGGCGAATGTATTTCTGTTAAAGAAAAATACAGGCGCATTTCTATGTTGGATTTGTTAGCCCAAAAAGACATTCGATGTGGGGGCTCATTTATGATCTTTAACAGCAGTCGCGATATTGTCGATATTCTGATAAACTTCTCCGAATTTTTTAAACACGAATCGTGCGGAGCGTGTACGCCTTGCAGGGCCGGCAATTTTATTATTGAACGTAAGCTAGAGCGCTTGCAAAATGGATTGGCTGATGCTAATGATTTGAAAGAACTTAAAAGCTGGAGTTCTATCATGAAAGCAACAAGCAGGTGCGGACTCGGCAAAACCGCGAGTAACTCGGTGATTCAATCATTGGAAAAATTTGAAGATTACTTTGCCACACGTTTTGCTGGTACCGACAATAGTATATACCGAAAATTTGATCATCACGCAGCCATTACGCAATACGAACACTATAAACCCTGATACCATGGCAACCTGCACATTCTGGATTGATGGTAAAAAATATGAGGCCGAAGAAGGCAGCAATCTGGTAGATGCTGCTAAGGCTAATGGAATTTTTATTCCCTCGTTATGCTATTTCAAACACATCGATCCGCCCCTCGGAACCTGCCGCACGTGTACTTGCAAAATAAACGGTCGATATAATCCCGCTTGCACAGAAAGTATCCACGAGGGTTTAAAGGTAGAGGTTAACACCCCGGAACTTGTGGATATGCGGCAAGCACTTATTGAGATGATGTTTGCTGAAGGCAATCACTTTTGCCCATCCTGTGAGAAAAGTGGTAACTGCGACTTACAACACATGGGCTATGAACTGGGCATCTCTAACACCCGATTTCCACACTTATTTAAAGACCGACTTATCGACTATCAACCCAAGCGCATGGTAATGGAACACAACCGCTGCATTAAATGCCGAAGGTGCGTGGAAGAAGTTTTTACCTCGGAAGGCAAGCGTGTCTTTATGTATGTAAATCGTGGCAACGAAACCATGGTAGGCATTGATTATGAACAAGAAGCAATGCTCTCAGAAAGTGAAGCGGAAAATGCGATGAAGTTATGCCCTACCGGGGCCATCATTGTGCGAGGCAAAAGTTTATCAAAACCCTTTGGTGACAGAGCGTTCGATTTAGAATCAACGCAAAAACATTTTCATCATAGCATCGCTGAAAAACCGAAAGTTGTCAATTTTGAAAAGAAAACCATCGCTACCGTTTCTTTAGCAGGATGTTTTGGTTGCCACATGTCGATGCTGGACATTGACACTGATCTGCTGGACATCGTTGAATTAGTTTCATTCAACAAATCTCCGCTTACCGATATTAAAACATTTACTCAACGTTGTCATTTAGGGTTGGTAGAAGGAGGTTGTTGCAATGATGAGAATATTGAAACACTAAAAAAATTCAGAGAGATGTGCGACATTCTGGTGGTGATGGGTGAATGTGCGGTTTGGGGTGGTTTGCCCGCTATGCGCAACACCATTCCGTTAGGTGAATGTTTAGAGGAGGCGTATCTCAATAGCCTAACTAGCGAACAGGGAGAGAATACTGTGCCTTACCATGAAGACTTGCCAAAATTTTAGATCGCGTTTATGGCTGTAACGAAATTGTGAAAGTGGACTATACCATTCCGGGCTGCCCTCCTTCCCCTAATCACATTTGGAAAGTTGTGAAGAGTTTACTGTGGGGCGAAGATTATTCGCTGCTGTACTCTGAGTTTAAATACGATTAATATGAAAAAGAAAATAACCATCGATCCGGTAACCCGCGTGGAAGGGCACGGACGAGTAACCATACACCTCGATGAATATGGAAAAGTAGAAGATTCATTTTTTCATATTGTAGAGTTCAGAGGTTTTGAACGATTCATCCAAGGGCATCCGTATTGGGAAGCCCCAGTGCTGGTACAACGCCTTTGTGGAATCTGTCCGGTTAGCCACCACCTCGCTGCCGCAAAAGCTATTGACCAGTTGGTGGGGATTGATCCCGAGGATTTATCACCCGCTGCTTCCAAGCTTAGAAGACTCATGCACTACGGACAAATTTTTCAATCACACGCGCTCCACTTCTTCTATCTCGCCTCCCCCGATTTACTTTTTGGTATGGATGCGCCCGTTGAAAAAAGAAATGTAATAGCAGTTGCGATTGAAAATAAAGAGTTAGCTAAGAAAGGAATTTTAATGCGCAAGTTTGGCCAGGAAATTATTCAGGCTATAGCCGGAAAAAAAATCCATGGTGTGGCGGCGCACCTGGCGGCATGCATAAAACATTTGATCCGAAAGAAAGAGAGTACTTCCTGTCGGGCAAGGATATTCCGAGCATTAAAACAATGATCGAATGGTCGCTGGAAATTATAGAGTTCATAAAAGGCTATCACGAAAAAAACAGCGTGTTGCTGGATACGTTTGCAGCTTTCCCTTCCGGACATTTAGGAATGGTAGATAATAGTGGAAACATGGAATTATATCATGGTAAGTTGCGCGCGATTGATAGCGAAGGAAAAATTACGTTGCCCGATGTTTCTACAGATGATTATCAAAAATATTTTTTAGAAGGTGTAGAGCGGTGGTCGTACATGAAATTTCCGTACCTGAAAGAAGTAGGCCGCGAAAAAGGTTGGAACCGCGTAGGCCCACTGGCCAGAATGAATGTGTGCAATGCTATTCCAACACCCCTTGCAGAAAAAGAGCGACAAGCGTATTTTGCCTTTACGGATAAGAAAGTAAATAACAGCACACTCTATTCACACTGGGCTCGCCTGATTGAAATTTTACATTGTGCCGAAATGATGAATGATCTTTTGCATGATGATGAAATCATGAGTTCGGATTTAGTACGCGAAGGAAAACCACGGCTGGAAGGTATTGGTATCATTGAAGCTCCCCGTGGAACGCTTACACACCATTATCAGGTTGATGAAAAGGGAATGATAACCCGCTGCAATCTGATTGTATCAACCACGCACAACAACGAAGCGATGAATCGTGCGGTGCGGTGGGTAGCTAATAATGTTATCAGCCAGAAAGGAACCATTACCGATGGTATGCTCAATCAGGTTGAGGCGGCAATACGGGCTTACGATCCTTGCCTGAGTTGTGCTACGCAAGCGCTAGGACAAATGCCTTTACGGGTAGAATTAATAAATCACAAAGGTGAACTAATTGATGAACGAATTAAAAATGGGTAGCAGAATTCTTATGATAGGCATTGGCAACAATGGCCGCAGTGATGATGCACTGGGGTGGAAATTTGTTGACGAGTTTTGTAACCGTGAAGATCTTTTTGACATTGAGCATCGATATCAATTACAAATTGAAGATGCGTTGTTGATTACAGAATTTAAAAAAGTAATTTTTGTTGATGCTTCACACAAGAATTACGAAAACGGTTTTTCCTTTTACAAATGTGAGCCGGCTCGTACCGAAGCATTTACTACGCATAAGCTGGAACCAGAAACTGTACTATGGCTTGCCAACGATCTGTTCAATCAATCCCCAGAAGTTTATGTGATGGCTATCACAGGCACTCATTGGGAGTTAAACCAGGGAATTACCGACACCGCCCAAAAGAATTTTGAACGCGCGGTTTTATTTTTTAATGAGTGGCTAGCAAAAGAAGTAGCGGCTATTATGATTTGATAAACTTAGGTGATTCCAATTGTTCATGTTGGTAGCTGACTAACATGCTTAAATTGGAAGTGATAATATCTTTCACGCAGAGGCGTGCAAAGAAAAATACTCTTTACCTGCTGGCTTTTATTTATTCAGAACGTATTTGTCCAACTTATCCAAAAATCGTTCATCACTCATTCCTGTTCGATTGAACATAATTACGCTTCCAATACCGTTGCTGGGATAAAGTCTAATTTCGCAATAATAACCACCTCCCCCTCCTGCGTGCGCAAAATATTTATTTCCGTCCATTTGTCCGCTAAACCAAGACAAACACATTCCTGTCTGCTTTCCTTGAGTCGTGAAATTTTCTACAAAAAAGCATTTTCCTATATTCATCTGTTATAAGTTTGCCGTTGAGCTTTAGTAATTCTCGAATGTATTTTACAAAAGCATCAGAAGTTCCAATTAAACCACCGTAAGAAGTACCATTGACATAGAAATTATTAAATGAGTTCCATTTCCCTTCAGTAGTATCGACAAATTTCGATTTGTCAGAAACAAATGGCATTTGAGAACTTATTTTTATGATACCCTTTTGCGTGCTTATTGGTATTGGTTACTATAATCCATTTCAGCTTTCTCAATTCCCAATGGTTCAAAATTGGTTCAGTATATTCTCATAGCCCGTTTTCATTACTTGTCCAAGTGCCTACAAGATTGAATAGGCATATTGTCCATTTGGCTTTGATTTTGTCTTGCTGTTTTTGACAAAGATTTGATTAAAGAAAGTATTCGGTCAAAAGACTCGTGTTCATCTGCCAAATGATCCAACTTAAAGGAATCGGTTGGGAATGCCACTTGAATGGTCAACAATTGTCGATGGTAATTTCTGATGAATGGGAATCGGGCAAGTAATTACTTACGGGTTGTCAATTTTTGTTCCGCAACTGTAAAATAGCTAATGCTGTAAAGGCTTTAGTTACAGAATACGCATTATAAGTAGTGTTTTCGGTTGTTTTCTTTTGTTCTTATGTCTGCAAATCCTCCATAAAATATGTGGATCTGTCTCTATTGAAAATCCATATTGAACGAAGGTGCTTTGTTCTTTTCAATTAGTTTAGTTAAAACATTATCAATTTCTTTCATTTCCGTTGTATGCGAATTCCTTCGCGGTCTTTGCGTGAAAATCAAAAAAGTGCAGACCTTCCGGCCTGCACTTTCTACACTAACTCTTGCTCAGTTTACTTAGTCAACAACCGGGCATGCGCTGCTGCCAACCGGGCAACGGGCACACGCGGGCCAGAGCAAGAAACATAATTCAATCCAATTTCATGGCAGAACATAATTGATTCGGGGTGACCGCCATGCTCACCACAAATACCCACCTTCAGGTCTTTCTTGTTCTTGCGACCATCCTCCACGGCCATGCGCATCAACTTACCCATGGCTTTGCGATCCAACACTTCAAATGGATTGTCTTTCAACAACGCTTTTGAAATATAGAAAGGCAAGAACTTATTCTCCGCGTCTTCGCGCGAGAAGCTGAAAGTAGCTTGCGTTAAGTCGTTGGTTCCAAAAGAGAAGAACTCGGCCACATTGGCTAATTCCTCTGCTTGTAAGCAAGCACGAACAACTTCTATCATCGTTCCAAACTTAAATTGGAGTTTAATCTTGTTTGCCGATTCGAGTTTGGCTTTTATTTCATCAACAAAAACTTTTACTTGTTCTAATTCTTCGGCTGTACAAACCTGCGGCACCATAATTTCTGGTCGCACATCAATTTTAGCCAACTGACATTCAGCAGTCGCCTCCAATATAGCCTGAATCTGCATGGTGTAAATTTCAGGGAAGGTTAATCCTAAGCGAACACATCTATGGCCGAGCATAGGATTTACTTCATGTAATTCGCGAACCTTCTTAAGCATTTGACCTTTTCTCAATGGCCTTTTCAATCAATTCCACACCGGCCATTGTAAACGGTTCAGCGGAACGTTCGGCCATTTTTAAATCTGCGTTGAGCAAACGTAAACTGCTGAACAAATCGGTAACACCACTTACTGTGCCTTTCAGTTTTTGCAAGTGTTCAACTTCGTCTCTCAACACATCTTCGGTAGGAAGGAATTCGTGAATAGGAGGATCTAACAAGCGAACAGTAACCGGCTTGCCTTTCATCGCAGTAAAGATTTCTTTAAAGTCTTTCCGCTGTATATCCTTCAGGCGATTAAGTGCCGATTCTCTTTCTTCGTCAGAAGCTGCCAAAATCATCTCCACCACAATAGGCAGACGATCGACATCATTAAACATTCTCTGTACGGCATAAGCCAATACCCATCGCTCCAAACGTTAAAGCTTTGTCGGCTGCGCCGGGGGTATCCGCATTAGCGCACACTTTCAATTTCGCTACTTCATCGGCCCAGCTCAATAACTTTTAAGTTCATCGGAAAACGTAGGCTCTACTGTTGGAATTACACCTTTGTAAACAAATCCGGTTCCGCCATCAATGGTAATGTAATCGCCTTCATGCAAAATTTTATCTCCTATCTCCGCCTGACGAAGTTTTACATCCACTTTTATTCCTTCGGCTCCAGCTACACAAGGTTTACCCATACCTCGAGCAACCACAGCAGCATGCGAAGTTTTTCCTCCACGGCTGGTAAGAATACCTTGTGCGGCAAAAAATCCATGTATGTCTTCGGGCTTCGTTTCTTCACGAACCAAAATCACTTTCTCTCCGGCCCGGCCTAATAGTTCTGCACGATCGGCATCAAACACTACATGACCTGATGCTGCACCTGGTGAAGCTGGTAATCCTTGTGCCAATGGCTCTGCTTTATGGCTTGCGTCTAATCTGGGGTGAAGCAATTGTTCAAGAATATCAGGTTTGATACGCAACAAGGCTTGCTCTTTCGTAATTAATTTTTCGGCAACCATTTCCACCGAAGTGCGAACCATCGCTACGGTATTCATTTTTCCGTTACGAGTTTGCAAGCAGTACAGTATTCCTTTTTCAATGGTGTATTCAAAGTCTTGAACTTCTTTGTAATGCGACTCCAGTTTATTTCTTAGCTCCTCCAGTTGCTTGTAAAGTTCTGGCATTTCAGTGGCCAGTTGAGCAACGGGTTTCGGAGTCCGGATTCCCGCTACAACATCTTCACCTTGTGCATTCGTCAGGTATTCTCCAAACATTACGTTTTCGCCAGTGCCGGGGTCGCGGGTGAAGCCGACACCGGTTGCACAATCATTGCCCATATTTCCAAACACCATGGTTACCACGTTAACAGCTGTACCATTTGCCATGGCTGGAGTAATCTTAAATTCTCTGCGGTAGTCAATCGCTCTTTTTCCCATCCACGAATTGAATACAGCTTTGATAGCAATTTCAAGTTGTTCGAACACATCTTCCGGAAAGGGTTTCCCAGTATGTTCATTCACAACTTTTAAAAAGCGATCACTGATTTCAATAAGATCTTTTGTACCCAGACCCACATCTACCAACACACCGGCCCTCTTTTTAACTTCTTCAAAATGTTTATCAAATTTTTCATCGGGCACACCCAAAGCAACTTTTCCAAACAATTGAATAAATCTGCGATACGCATCATAGCCAAATCGCTCGTTGCCGGTTTGCTTGATCAATCCTTTTAAAGTTTTTGAATTCAGGCCAAGGTTAAGAATAGTATCCATCATACCGGGCATAGACATAGCCGAGCCCGAACGCACCGAGACAAGTAATGGACTTTCTGCGTTACCAAATATTTTGCCCGTAGCCTTTTCAAGCGCGGTCATATTTAGTTTTACCTGTTCCATTACCCCTGTCGGTAATTTTCTTTCAGGTTCAGCGAGGTAGGTGAGGCACGTTTCCGTAGTAACAACAAATCCGGGTGGCACGTTTAATCCAATCTGCGTCATTTCACATAGATTGGCTCCTTTGCCGCCAAGTAGCTGTTTATTCTTTCCATCACCATCATGAAATGAATAAACATATTTTGAGGATTTGATATCTTTTGTTTTGGTTGGTTTTTCTAATATTTCCGCGTTCATGGCTTCTTTGATTTAGTGTTCACGAAGTTGCCATCTTTACCCAGTTTAAAGAATGACATCGATCAGGAAATAGGCAGATTGAAATCAGTCATATTTTTTTTACTTGTGAGAGATTTCATAAAGATTAAAATGTGCAATATTTTATTTCAAAATGGCGGGATTTCACAGATAGAATTGGGCTCAAATACATCAAATGCAGAATGATGGGGTCACTATTCGATTCATGTCAAAAATGTTATCTTGCAACACTAAAATAAACGATTGAATCATGGCACTGGTAGAATTGATTATGCCTAAAATGGGTGAAAGCATCATGGAAGCAACAATACTTTCGTGGTTAAAAAAACCAGGCGATAAAATCGAACAAGATGAATCGGTGCTGGAGGTTGCCACCGATAAAGTGGATACTGAAGTGCCTACAACTCATGGTGGCATTTTAAAAGAAATTCTGGCCCAGAAAGGTGATGTTGTTAAAGTAGGAAAAGCCATTGCTATTATCTCTACGGAAGGCGAGGAAAATATTGCTCCGGCTACCGAAAAGGAAGAGGTAAAATCTAAAGTCGATGCTAAACCAAAAACGCATGCCGAACCAACCCATAGTTCAAATGGATCTGGCGCTAAAACAGACTGACTTTAAATCAGCGACTCGGTTTTATTCGCCCTTAGTTAAAAATATTGCCAAAGAAGAAAATATTGCCGTTGCCGAATTAGAAACTATTGGTGGCACCGGAGCGGAAGGAAGGGTAACCAAAAAAGATCTGTTGTCCTATTTACAAAACCGCACCATGGGACAATCAGTGCCAAGAACATCCGGAGTTTCTGCACCATTAGTTCCTGCTTCTATTAGTTCTGGTGACGAAATCATTCAAATGGATCGCATGCGCAAAATGATTGCCGAGCGCATGGTAGATTCTAAACGCATCGCACCCCATGTTACTTCTTTTGTTGAGGCCGATGTAACGGATGTTGTGTTCTGGCGCAATAAAATGAAAGGTGAATTTCAAAAGCGCGAAGGAGATTCGCTCACCTTCACGCCTATCTTTATTGAAGCTCTCATTCTTGCTATTAAAGATTTTCCGATGATCAATATTCAGGTAGATGGTGATCGGATTATTAGAAAGAAGGATATTAATATAGGCATGGCTGTTGCCTTGCCGAGCGGTAATCTCATTGTACCGGTAATAAAAAATGCTGATCAGTATAACATTACCGGGCTTGCCAAAGCTGTAAATGATTTAGCGAAGCGCGCCCGCGAAAATAAACTGAAGCCTGATGAACTCACGGGCGGAACATTTACAATTTCCAATGTAGGTTCCTTTGGGAACGTAATGGGCACTCCCATTATCGTGCAACCACAAGTTGGTATTATTGCAGTAGGTGCCATTCAGAAAAAACCGGCTGTAATAGAAACTCCTTATGGAGATGCTATCGCCATACGCCATAAAATGTTCTTGTCACACTCTTATGATCACCGAGTGGTAGATGGGTCGTTGGGTGGAAGCGTGGTTAGGCGTGTAGCCGATTACTTAGAAAAGTTCGATGTAACCAGGTCTATTTGATCTGCATGTAGCCCGTTGTTATTTGAGAACCATCGCCCAGGTTGATGGAGTAGAAATAAGTTCCTGCCGGGACTTTACTTCCGCCTGACTTTGCTTCTCCATTAAATCGCTTATCGACTATTGAATTATTGTAGCCTTCTATCTCAAAGACTTTATCGCCCCAGCGATTTACAATTGCCACTTTATTATTGGGGTACAACTCAATATTTTTAATTCTCAGAAAATCATTCTTTCCATCGTTACTTACTGAAAGACCATTAAACACTTCAATTTTTGTTTCGCCACTAATTGCAGCCACCAAATCATATTTACGTGTTAAGGCATCCTTGCTTGTAACCGAGCCTGACGTGAGATCTCCTGCTAAATCAGATTGACCAAAACTTGAGTATCCGCTGGATGCCGCATCGCTTCCTGCTACTACTAATAAACTCAGGTTATTTGTAAGACCTACCTTCATCAGAAAGTGGTAATTTTAATTCCCGATTTGTTAATGTGCCTTGTGAAAGTAAAAGTTCCCAATAACGTTTAGAAGAGAGTTCAGTAAGCTCTTGATCACCCGTCAAACTGCCTGATGTAAGTTCATTGAGAGTTAACGTTGCATGATCCCCAGCATCTGTACCTGGCGATATTTCAACCGGCAAATAGGTAGTCCCATTTCCTACAGGAAAAATCCAATTGCCTAACCCTTGGTGTTCTACAGGTCCAATTACGTGTGATGCATCGGAACCACCAATTACAATTGAACCTTCCAACAGAATAATTTTAGCCCCATTGGCTGATTTGAGATTGCTGCTTTGCAAAGCAAGTTCAGACTCAATGGTAATGTTTGCCAAAAAATTCTTTTCGCCTGTACCGCTAATTACCAGCTTGTTGAACGATTGATTATTATGATTGATCGTTTGTGGTAAGTCACTATCAAAATTTATTTTACCCGTTCCGGTAGCATCATAGGTTCCCTGATTTATCCAGGCACCCGAAATTCTAAGATCACCATTGTTAACGATAGTTCCGGTGTTAACCAGACTGTCAGGAACAGTAAGTACAGCTTGCGTTCCAAACTCAGATAGCACCTTTATTATAAAAACCTTGAGCTAAAACCTGAAAGGCTATCAGGACGCAATGATTGTACTTAAAATTCTTTGCTTCATAGTTAATGTTTTAATTGATTGACTTTGATGGCGTTTGCCAGTTACTACCAACTGAAATCTCTCAAAATTTACTTCTTATCTTTTGCATTAGCCTCCATTCCTAATATTTTCTTGATCTTTTCAAGTTCCTCATTCATTGAAGCTATTTGCGAGTTCTGAGTTTTCAAATTTTGAATCCGTAGCCTCCAAAGCTTCTACCTGTTTTTCCTTTTGAAAGTTTTGTTTGCAAGTCCTCAATTTCTTTTTGTTGTTCCTGAACAGCTTTTACTAACACAGCTGATACCTGCCCATAGGATAGTGACATCTGTCCCTCCTCCCCGTAAACAATTTCTGGCAATACTTCCTTCACCTCCTGAGCTATAAATCCAAAGTCTGCTTGATCGGTTCCGTTCCATCTATAACTCACCGCTCTTAATTTTAAGAGCTTGATAACCTATGGCCGCAGAGTTTTGCCATCCACCAGCGGATAGATTTGCCTGATATCCAATGATGGTATTTCTACCTCCATTTGTGTTTGCAATCCCAGCTTGGTTTCCGACAAAAACATTTTCCGTACCAGTGCTGTTTGCTTGTCCTGACTTTTCTCCAATAAAAGTATTGGGACCACCTGTTGTAGCTTGGCCGGCCTGCGCTCCAATAAATGTATTACCATTAAAAGTGGCAGTAGCATTTGCGCTACCAGCAAGCCATCCAACCAGAGCATTTAATGATCCTGTTGATGTATTTTGTCCGGCTTGAGTTCGCATAAACACATTATAACTACCAGAGGTACTTGCACCCGCAGAAGAACCATAAAAAGCATTGTCAGTACCCGTGCCAACACTACCAATTGGACTACCTGCAACTAAATTTCTCACACCCGGTGCCTGAATAAGAGTTGTGACACCCGGTGCTGACCATTGTGCGACTCCGCCAGATGTTGTTAATATTTGACCAACTGTACCCACTGAAAGTTTTGAGACATTTAATGCTGCTATTGCACTCACGTCTGCATCTATGATCGCTCCATCCACAATTTTTGCAGAGGTAATAACATTTCCAATTGTTGGATTTGGATAAGAGCCTGCTAAATCGCCACCCGCTAAACCAGAAGGCGCAATACTGATGGGTACATTCACCGCACCAGTAATCCTGCCTTGCGCATCTACTGTAAA
Organism: Flammeovirgaceae bacterium; assembly: GCA_016709845.1. Lineage (GTDB taxonomy): Bacteria > Bacteroidota > Bacteroidia > Cytophagales > Cyclobacteriaceae > ELB16-189. The sequence goes on from JADJMA010000009.1 coordinate 178,757, forward strand.
TTGAGATACCTGAGTAGCTGTGCCATAGGAACCCGAAGTAACTGCTGTATTATTCAGATTTAATCCAGCAGCAAAGTCACTAATATTCCCAGCCGCTGGTGTTTCAGAATCAAAGCACAACTATGAGTATTTAATCTAGTTGTATTTATCAATCCTGTGGTGCCTGCATTGTTGATTGCGGTAACCAAACTATTACCAGATCCTGCGGCTAATGTTGGGTTAGGATAAGTACCAGCTAAATCTCCGCCCGCTGCGCCACCGGGAACAACTCCTGTAATTGCTGTATTACCTGCGGTTGTAAGTCTACCTTGTGCATCGACAGTAAAACT
>JADJMA010000010.1 GCA_016709845.1 Flammeovirgaceae bacterium
TCTCTTATTCATCGGGCTCCTCGGGTGAAGGCGAAGATGTAGATAAGGTGCGTAAGGCTACCGAGTTGGTGAAACAGCGAAGACCTGATTTGAAAGTAGAGGGTCCCATACAATATGATGCCGCGGTAGATCCGGAAGTTGGAAAGAAAAAAATGCCAAACTCCAAAGTGGCTGGTCAGGCCAGTGTGTTAATTTTTCCTGATCTCAATACTGGAAATAATACCTACAAAGCAGTTCAACGCGAAACAGGTGCGTTGGCCATTGGCCCCATGTTACAAGGGTTGAACAAACCAGTCAACGATCTAAGTCGTGGTTGTACGGTGGATGATATTTTTAATACGGTGGTGATTACCGCTATACAGGCGCAACAATAAATTTTAAAAATGAAATCTCCATGCACTACGCGCACCCAAAGGCATATCAATAGGTTTGGAGATTCCATGTGTCCACTAAAAAACAATTATTAACACATGAATGTATTTGTAATTAACTCCGGAAGCAGTTCGCTCAAGTATCAATTGATTCAAATGCCGGAAGCAAACGTGGTTGCAGTGGCTTAATCTGACAGGATTGGTTTGGAAGGTTCTACCATCGAACATAAAACGTATTTAGGGGGGAGTTGAAAAAATAAGAAAGCGTTGCCGATCGCCAATCACGAAGTGGGACTGAAAGAAACGACTCTAACGCTTACGGATGATTCAATAGAGTAATCAAAGATCCGAATGAAATTGGAAATCCATGGAGGTCACCGGGTTGTGCATGGGGGAGAAGAATTTTCAAGTACCATGATTATTACGGAAGAAGTGAAAGCAAAAATAAAAGCACTCTTTTCATTGGCACCGCTGCATAATCCACCCAACTATTTAGGAATTGAAGTAGCAGAAAAAATATTTGCACACGCCAAACAGGTTGCGGTGTTCGATACGGCTTTTCAACAAACCATGCCCCCGGTAGCCTACCGCATTGCAATACCAAACAAATTTTATTTGGAAAATAAAATCCGTAATTATGGATTTCATGGAACCAGCCATAAGTATGTATCGGAACATGCTTCCGAGTATTTGAAAAAGAAAGACGCTCGTATTATCACGATTCACCTTGGTAATGGCTGCAGCATGACAGCCGTAAAGAATGGAAAATGTATAGACACGAGTATGGGCTTCGGGCCAATGAATGGATTGATTATGGGAACCCGAACGGGTGACATTGATCAATCGGTTATTTTTTACTTAGTGAACCACTTAGGTTATTCGCTCAATGAAGTGAATACTATTTTAAATAAAAAGAGTGGTATGCTGGGCCTTACCGGAAATAGCGACATGCGTGACGTTCAGGCTGATTACAACAACGGTAATAAACAAGCAATCCTTGCCTACGAAATGTACGCGTATCATATTAAGAAATATATTGGATCTTTTATGGCGGTGCTTAATGGTGTTGATGCGTTGGTGTTTACAGCTGGAGTTGGCGAAAACGATGCGCTCACGAGAAAACTTTCTACGCAAGGCCTGGATACCATTTCATTTAGGACAGAAAAAACAATACCCGAAGCAAAGTCATACGCGAAATCAATCAAGAGCAATCGGCTGTTAAAATATTAGTTATCCCTACCAATGAAGAATTAGAGATTGCCAGGCAGTGTTATGCCTTACTGGCGTGATGGAGATTAATTTGAAATCTTAAACATCGAAATCCAATTACCACTAAAAACATGAATTTCTTTATTCGGTTTGCTATCTGTGAATTGATTTTCTCTAAAACGCTTCGAATATTTGTTGGCGAAGCGCGACTTCGTACATTCGGTTTCAAACAAAGTTGATTACTTCGATTTATGTCAGACTCAAGTCTATCCAAAACCGCTAACCTAAGTATAATTCTTGTAGTGGCCACGGCTACGCTTATCTTCTTTAAAGATTTACTTAAGCCCTTGGCTGTTGCGCTTATAATCTGGTACATTATAAGAGCGTTACAAAATTTTATTGGAAGCATAAAAGTAAAAGGCCGCGCTTCACCTCGCTGGTTGAGCGGAACCTTAAGTGTTGTATTCATATACTTGATTCTTCAGGTAACTATAAATTTAATTGTTCAAAACCTCACTCAGATTTTATCGAATTACAAGACCTATCAAGATACCTTTGAAATCTTTTTTCAGAATGCGAGTAACTTTATTGGCATTGCTGATTTAGAAGAACGACTGATGGGAAGTTTGGAAGGGATTAATCTGCAAGCTTATCTTAATGGAGTACTAACCAGCTTAACCTCTATTTTAAGTAATCTGATTATTGTATTGATCTACCTTGTTTTCTTACTTCTGGAAGAAGTTTCATTTAAGCAAAAAATAAAAACTTTTTAGCAAGGAGAGTTCATTGGCGCGGGTTTTAGGAAATCCAGCCAGCAGGTGCTTACTTCTACTAATAAGTATATAACTCTTAAAACCTATGTGAGTTTGTTAACCGGAGTATTGAGCTATGTTGTTCTTATTATTATTGGTGTTGACTACGCTTTTCTCTGGGCGTTTCTTATCTTCTTGTTCAATTACATTCCGTATATCGGTTCATTGATTGCGACCGTATTGCCAGCCATTTTTGCTATTCTTACAGTTTGGAACCGTTCTGGCCATTTTATGGGTGTTTGTTTTTGTTGAAGCCGTCCAACCTCTGGTTGGTAATTTATAGAGCCAAAGATTATGGGTAAGTCACTCAATTTAAGTCCGCTGGTGGTGGTGATTACACTTTCGCTTTGGGGTTATCTGTGGGGTATTTTAGGAATGGTTATTTCGGTACCGATTACTTCTATTATGCTGATTGTGTTAGCACAATTTCCCAGCACGCGAAACATCTCCATATACTTTCTGAAAATGGCGAGATTGATGATTTGGTTGTTAAGAATTTGCCCCTGAGGAAAATTCAAAGAGTCAGAGTTGCTCCTAATACGATTTGACATGCTCGTCCGCGATAAAGTCAAAGGGTAGGGGGTGACTAATCTTTATTGTCATTCTGGGTGAGTGCCTGACTTTATAAATTTTACCCAAACTATGTAATAGAAACTGCTATTGATAGTTGACGAATGAAAATCAACGACTTATAGAACAAAATTAAAAACCAAGCTGGTGATTTTCATTGTCAGGGTTTAACCTTATCTCCACCGAGACCTGGAATCGTATGAAGGGAAATTATTCACCATTCTTCACACATCGAAAACCTACATGATCCACGCCTGAATCGTAGGAAGTACCCTGTCTGCCACTGGGTTTGTAATTAGAACAATATTGATTGCTGCAAAGAAAAGATCCGCCTTTGGAAACATGTTTAATGGCGTATGGATCTTCCGGATCAGATGTAGCGGCAGGACCAACCGGATTATTATCTATTTTATTTTGCTTTGCTGACTTTGGTGCAACGCCATACCAATCTGTACACAGTTCCCAAACATTACCGGTCATATCAAAAAGTCCGTAACCATTGGGTGGAAATGATTTTACCGGAGCGGTTCCAACAAAGCCATCATCGCCTGAATTGTTGTTAGGAAAGGAACCTTGAAAATAATTGGCCAGATATTTACCCTGCGGACTCAACTCATCGCCCCAGGAAAATGCTTTGGCATCAAGGCCACCGCGTGCAGCAAATTCATACTGTGCTTCGGTAGGTAAGCTCTTACCTGCCCAAGTTGCGTGTAGGCAAGTGCATCTTCATAGGTAATTTGAACTACTGGGTGATTGTCTTTTCCTTCAAGGCTACTGCCGGGTCCTTGCGGATGTTGCCAATTGGCGCCTATTACCCAACGCCACCATTGCGTGTAATCATTCAACGCTACCACACCCGGTGGTGGTGTAAAGACAAGTGAACCAGGTTGTAGTACTTCATCAGGCGGTTTAGGGGTACCAGGAGGAGCCTGTTTTTTTATTTCCTCCCAATCAATGGGTCGCTCAGCCACCGTTACGTATTTGGTTTCTTCTACAAACTTTCTGAATTGCTTGTTGGTTACTTCCGTTTCATCTATCCAAAAGGCATCAACCTTTACTTTGTGAGGTATCATTTCTACCTCAGCACAATTTTCCCCCGAACAACCCATCATAAACTCACCCCCCGCAATCCAGATCATGCCTTGTGGTTTGTCAGTAGATGAGTTTGCTTCTACGCGTTGGTGGGAGTTATTTTGTTGACAGGAAAAGAGTCCGTTCAGTAGAATGAAGATTATGAAAAGTGATTTAAGGCTCATGTTCGAAAAGTTACAGGCATTTTAGTTACGCAACATTTAATCTTTTCCTAAACACTTCTTTCCAATCATTCATCATATCCACAACAACCCAGTTATATTTTCCGGCATCATCTAAACCTTTGTTCAACTGACCAATGGCAGACTGGCGATCGTAGGCTACTTCACGAATGGAATCTGTATGGTGGATGATCATTCCAAATCGAGGACCAGTACCTGTACTCGTATATTGCAACATTGCATAGTCTCCATCTGAATTGCCAGCCGTAAACACGGGACGTTTTCCAATATGTTGTTGTATGGCTACTGGCTTTCCTTCTTTATCGTCAATGAAATTAAGTTCAGGGAGCTTGATGAGTTCACCTTTTCCATCCACTACCTCGTATTTCACTTTGCCAGAACTACCCACCACCTGATCTTTTGGAATACCATACACCTCTGATGTCCAAGGTCGCATAAAATCAATACCTCCTCCTGAAACGATAAACGTTTTATATCCATTTTCGCGGAGGTATTCTAAAAGCTCGACCATCGGTCGATAGACCATGTCTTTGTACAGTAATCCTGTTTTAGGATGTTTAGCTGTATTGATCCAGTCTTTTACAACTTGATCAAACTCGCCTACAGAGATGCCTGCATGAGTCGCCATTACAATCTCAAGTAAAGCATGCTCTCCACCTGCCATTCCAGTTTACATATCTCCCTCCAATAGTGCTTTGAAAGGCTGCCTGGTTTTCCATTCTGGATGTTTAGGTGCCAGTGCTTTTACCCGATCAATCGCGAATGCCAACTGAAAATACATGGGTTGTTCGCTCCATAGAGTTCCATCATTATCAAAGCAAGCAATTCGATCTGCAGCGGGAATAAATTTCGCATTTCCTTCTTTCGTTGAATTTTTACAAACTCAACAATGCTTGATTTAGTTTGGCCACTGTTCCAGGATGGTAAGGGATCAGACTTTACACCATTTTTTACATCGGCAATAGTTCCTTCAACCTTTGTTTCTGTTTTTTGATTGCATGAAAACAAAAACACACAATATATAGCTAGCATGACTAGCGATTTAATAGTGTATTTCATGAATTTTGATTTAAAATAATTAGAAGATATAAAAAAAAATCAGGGCATTTTAAAATGCCCTGATTTTTAAGATCTAGTTTAATTTTTTTTAGGCTGTAAAGGAGGCAATACTACTCCTTTTTCTTTCATCAATTCTTTAGCTTGTTGCAGGGTACGGAACCTAGTAATGCTCATTGGACCTGAATAGGATTCACTTTGAAGTTTTCTTGGTGGATAATCAATATAACTTTGCATTAGTTCCTGTTGGGCTTTTGTAAAAGGATCATAGTCCAGGTTTTCTGTAAAGCTATTCATAAACAAATCATAACGTTCCTGTGGGTCTTGCCATAGATCGTAAACAGCCGGTACTGTAGCTACATAAGCTTCGTTACCTCTCCATCCCAATTGTTGTCCAGGCATATCACTTCCTGCCATGGCACCATTATCACCCCGTGTATTGTAAACTGCTTTCCATTTACCAGTTCTTACAGCACCAGGAGCAAGTTCAATTTCTGTAAAATAAAACCAATTTTCACGTAGCGGTTTACCTTCGTTGAAGAGAATGTTCGACATATCGTAGCTATCAAATATCATTGGTACACCTTCTCTATCTTTTGTTGGTAATTTAATACCTGCAAGACTTGCAAAGGTTGCCATGTAATCTAAACCACCTACAATATCATGATTATCGCTACCTGCTTTAATCTGCCCAGGCCACCACGCTAAAGCAGGTACACGGCTACCGGCTTCCCGGTCGGTACCTTTAGTTCCTCTAAATGGAGAATAACCTGCATCAGGATGCACATCTTGCCATGCACCATTATCAACAGTGTAAACTACAATCGTATTTTCATGAATATTTAATTCACGAAGTTTATCCATAATACGGCCTACATTGTAATCCATTTCCATAACGGCATCAGCATAATCACTTTTGGCAGGTGATTTTCCTTTAAAAGTTTTGCTTGGCAAGTTTGGCTGGTGGTTTTTGGCAAAGTTGACACTCATAAAGAAAGGATCTTTCCCTTTAGCATAACCTTCTAATCGACCAAGAACCTTATCGGTCATCATCATATCCAATTCTGCAATATTCTGTTCTGTTACTTTCGATGCTTCTCGTACAGGTTTCCCTGCCTCTCCTTCAAGCACTCCTTTAGTTACTTTATTAAAGAAAGCTAACATTTCAGGGCTCATATCTGGATTCCAAGATTCAAAAGGATAGGTATACGCATTTAAATGGTACAGCACTACACTTTCCATAACATCGTAACCTTGTGCAATAGGCATCGCATAATCAGCCTCGCCTAAATGCCATTTTCCAGAAAAATAAGTTTTGTATCCTCCTTGTTTCAATATAGAAGCAAGTGTCCATTCAGCAGCAGGAAGTCCACCACCTTGTCCTTGAAATGCTACTGTAGTCATACCGCTTCTATTAGGAATTCTACCTGTTTGCATGGCAGCTCTTCCGGGCGTGCAACTAGGTTGGCCATAAATGACCAGAATTGCATTCCTTCGTTGGCCATCTTATCAAGGTTGGGTGTTGGCATTCCACGGCCTACACCGCCACCATACACGCCCAGGTCTCCCCAACCGGTATCATCGGAGACGAGCATAATAATATTTGGCTTTTGTGGTCGTTGCTTTTTTTGCTGTCCGTTCACTGTTGCCAGCGAAAAGCAAAATAAAGCGGTAAGCATTATTGACGCTAATTTCAAGTTTCTCATAGTTAAAATAGGATTACGATTAAAAATTTAAAGGTTGATTTTGTAATTCACAAGATAATTCAAATATCTTAACCAATGTAAGGATTGTAGCGTAAAGATAATAGCTTAATCTGGGGTCACTCGTTAAATATATGTTAACATTGATTTGATAGGATGAAAGGGTTGATGGATTCCGTTAGTGACCTGGTATAGAAGGTATTCTTAAAATGTTTTTCCTATCCCAAAACCAAGCACCCAGGTGTTATAGGCATTGATTTTAAAATCAGCCATTAAGCTGAACGAGAGTTCCCATTCATCAGGTAACTCCCATCCACAATCTGCACCCATCCTAACTAGGCCCAAAGTACCTTCTGGTGCAAACTCTCAGCACCACCGCCAGCAATGAGTGCAAGATGCCGGGCCGCTTTATAGCTGGTTACAAATGCTGTGGCTACCGGATAGCTACGTTTCTTAGTGATGCCTTCTTTCTCTTCATAGGCGAAGTCCTGAATCACTATATCTGAGTGAACGCCCAATCCCCACTTTTGGGAGATGCGCAAATCATAATCTAACCCCCAACTGGGTAATACTTGCCAAACCTTGACACCCTTGTCGTTGATGCCATCGGGCAGGTGGGTATGGCTAATGGCAAGTGTCAGTTTATTTCGATTTGTTGGTTTTTCTTCGATAGATTCTTCTTGCGCTACTCCATACCCGGGTAAGCACAAGATGAAAAACAAAGTCCCGAAGTAGGAACAAAATTTTTCTAAGGTCTTATATGCGGTCATACTTTATTACGGTTGTTTTATGAGACTCAGAATTTATTCTAGTGATATTTGGGTTTGGAGGTAAAAATTTCAATTGCTGATTTTATTGAAACGATATTATTTATTGAGGAAGATAAGAAACCTAAAGTTATAAATATCCAAATTTCTATAATCTGGTAACTTCAAAAAGTCTCAGAAGCTGCGAGATAAAACCCGCTTGACTTATCACCAAACCCAAAGTCGATAGCCAGATTAGTTCTCGACTGCTTATCGACCATTACTCGTAGGCCCATGCCATAACCTGGCTTAACTGATTCGAAGAGTTTTAAGGATTGCGTTGGATTACTTGCCGTGGTTGCATTAACAAATAATACTCCACCTAATATGCCACCGCACTTTGAAAGAGGAAAGCGATATTCTGTTTCACCATAAACCATGCTGTTCCCTCTAAAGCGTCCTTGGGTATAACCCCGTGCACTGCGGCCCCGTTGGTCATAAGCAGTAGCGGGTAAAATCATATAAGGGAATTGGCCTTCCGGAGCAAAATTTCCCAGAAGCCAAAATCCAATAATGTGCCTTGGATCTTTTTTTGATACACTATGGAAACTCCGCCATTCACCATTAAAAAAATTACCATTGGTTTCGCTTCCAAGAAGTTTCAATGAGCTCCTATAGCTCACTAATATGTAATACCCCTTGGTTGCATTAATCATGTTGTCGCGCGAGTCGTAAACAAAATTGATAGCCAATGCTGAACTTAAATAACTAGTTGTGCTGAACCCGAAATTTGTATTATACACATAGTGACTGGTCAGCAGTGAGTCCCCGGGATTGAGCCTTAGTTTTTGATCATCTATTTTAGAATAGGAATCAAAATTGTACCCTACTCCCAGGTAAAGATTTTTTTTTAATTTAAATGATACCGACTGATAGAAGCGGGCAAAATTAAATTCCATGGGTTGCGCGAGTGAATCATTATTTGCTTCAACACCACCCAAACTATATTGATAATCGAGTATTCCCCCTTCCGGGGAGTTTGTTCCTAACCCATACGTAGGTTGCGAGAAAATCTGGTAGCGCCAGTCTCCACTATAGAAGATTCTGTTGTTCTTACTATAAATATTATTCTTCATTAAGAAGAGAACTTGATTTTTTGTTGTGTACTGCGCGCTTCCAGAAATGGCAGAATAAAGAGTTTGGTCACCATACATCTTAAAAGCATATTGTCCTCCCACGCCAACCATAAAACCAATGGCTGGGTTTGATCCTATAATCGGAAGCAACAATAAAGAACCTGTGCTTTCCTTTTTAACCTTAGCCGGTAAATGCCAGGCAGCCCGGATCACATCTCCTAATTCTTTTTGCTCACAGGTATCAATTTTAACTACTAACGTATTTTGTCCATACCCCGAATAGGATATAAAATAAAAGCTAAAAAAAACCAGTATAGCTGTCTGAGTAATTCGTTTCATGCAAGGGTTATTCAACGCTTATAATCTTGGTTCGGATTTCAGTAACTAGTGAAGTAAGCGCACTGAGTGTTTGTTTATTTATTTGTGGATCAGCCTGAGTATCATCCGGTATTTCCTGATAGATTCCAATCAGGTCGCGAAGGGCTGTATCATAAAAAGGATAATTTGGATTTCGTTGAGGGTCGAGTGGATCACTAGTGCTGCGTAAAAAATTGTAGATGATTTCTATATTACTCTGTTGCGAAAGTATATTCCTTTGAAGTAAGTCCTTTGTTTCCTGTTCATCAGGTGACAGAATTTCAGGAAAAGTGGGAAGAATGGATAACGCCAGATGAAGATTTTCAATTTGATAAGTCGCCATCATAATGCCCGCGAGCCGTTCGTGCTTCGTTTCAAGATCTTCGGTTGTGAGCTTAAATAATTGTGTGGCTATGGATTTAATCGAATCGTAGTTTTCTAAATTTTTATTGTAACGGGTTGCCAAATTATCAACCGGGAGCTTTTCAACCCCAAGCGCTTTACTCAACCCAGCTACGGCCTTAATATAATTTACAGAAACGTCAGTTGTTTTGGTGAGAACACTATAATACAGGTCGGCCATATATACCCCCGCATTGGCTGCCATTTGTGTGTCCAAATGATAATTAAAAACTTTATTAGGATCATTGGGTAAGGTAGCGTCAAACAACATGAGGCCGGGCGCCAACTCATCAAACTTCGACATTCGGTTGGCTAAGTAGATATGAAAAATATCGCGTTCTGCACTATAAACAACCGAAGCCGAACTCTTATTTTCCTGTTTGGGCTGGCATGATACAAATAGTAAAATAAGCGAAAGGAACGCGCCTGTTTTTTCATGGTGTAACTATCATTGAGAAACTTCCGGGTATGACTCAACTCATAAATTTATAACATTCTTGCTACGGTTTAAAGGGGTGCGTCTACTTCGAATTACGCTCAATCTGAATAGAGCACTTTACCTAGCTATCATTGTATTTCAAATTTGATGTTCCGTTCCATTTTTGAGCATTAATAATTTTTATGGCCGCTTGCCATTTGATAGGATAAGAAAAAGATTGCAGTCATGGTCATTATCCTTAACTTATTTAGTGAAATAGGATTTTTAAAAATCTCACTCTTATATATTTCAAAATAGGTTTTCTTTTTTATAGATTACTAAAACATTAGATTTGCACCCTTATTTTACTAAAAATTAAAATTACGTCAACCATGAAAAAATTATTGTTAACTACATTAGCCATTGCCATGATGGCAACTTACTCATTGGCGCAGAGCAACAAGGAAGAGGTGGATATTATCCAGGCCTCGTTAGGGATGGAAAAGAAGGCTGCTTTTGCAGAATTTATAAAATTGGAAGGTGCTCAAAGTGATGCTTTTTGGAAATTATATGATGAGTATGAAGTGAAAAGAAAGGATTTGGGTAAAAAGCGTATTGAACTATTACAAAAATACGCAGCGCAGTACGAAACGATTAGTGATGAAGAAACTGCACAAATTTTAAAGGAAACTATCGCATTAGGTAAAAGCACGGACAACCTCGTGGCCACTTACGCCAAAAAAATGCAAAAACCGGCTGGGGTGAAGGCCGCAACCCAGTTTTTCCAGTTGGAGTCGTATATTTTGAGTGTTGTTCGAGCTAGCATTTTGGAGAGCATTCCATTTATTGGGGAATTTGATAAATAGTAATTTGTTCATTCCGTAAAATATCGCGGCCCTCGGGCCGCGATATTTGTTTTATGGGTATTTGGAACGGTACCATAAAGGCTATGGAATACCTTTGTTTAGAACTACTATATTTGTAAGAAAATAAGTTAAATCTGACTTTATGAAAAAAGAATACATTGTTACGGGACTAATGATCCTTATAGCCTTAGGTGCGTGGGCGCAACCTACCATTACCCTCATGACTTTTGAGAGTTATACATTCGCGGATAAGTTTGACACAGAATACGGTACAGGAAAAATCGAGGATGGCTTCCAATGGGGTGGTGGTTTGGAATTTGGCTTCTCGGAAAATGCGGCTATGGAATTAATCTATCAAAATCTTAAGACCCAGGTTACCTATCAGGGTTTTGATAAAAAGTATAGTGGCAATGTTGGGGTCAATTATATGATGTTGGGAGGCACTCGCTATGCGCCCTTGAATGATAGGATAGCTGGTTTTGGTACATTCGATTTAGGAGCAGCATGGTCTAATCCAGACACTTCGCTTGATTCGGAAAGTGTAACCAAGTTTGCTATTGGGGGCCGTTTAGGACTCCGTATTACTGCATCCGATAAGGTTAGCTTACGATTACATACCCAATTACTTTCACCCGTTCAGTGGGCAGGCGGTGGATTCTATTTCGGGACCGGTGGTGGAGGTGCAGGCGTTTCTACTGGTTCTACCATCTATCAGTTTAACCTGGGCGGTAGTGTAAACATTCGATTGAAATAAAAAGTTAAAATCAAAATATAATAACTATGAAAAATCTATTAATTCTATTTGTACTTCTCAGCATGGCTGCCTGCAGTTCAATTCAGGTTAGTTACGACTATGATAAGAGTGCGGACTTTACAAAATATAAAACCTACGACTACACCGAAGAGACTAAATCATTAGGGGGGAGTAGTGGGCAATTAATCAAACAAAGACTTTTGTCTTCGGTAGATCAGGGAAATGACCTCCAGAGGGTATACAAAATCGGAAGGAGATGCCGATCTGCTCGTTGAACTTCATATTAAGACAGAGCAAAAACAAACTGCCACCGCCTATAATACAGGGGTGGTTATGGTTATTATCGCTATGGCGGAATGGGCATGGGCACTACCACCATCAATTATGACGACTACACAGACGGAACGTTATTTATTAACGTAGTAGATAAATCAACTGACAAATTAATCTGGCAGGGTAGAGGCACTAAAACGCTGGAGGAAAACGCATCGCCACAAAAGACGGATAGCAATATCGCCTATGCGGTAAAAACGATTTTCACTAACTATCCGGTTAAACCCACAGCTAAATAATTTTAGAATCTTATTTAAGTTTTATGAAAATGAGAATTCTTTTTATTCCAGCATTACTATTAGCCAGTGTAGCGGGCTATGCACAAAAGCCCTACACGACTTCCAGTGGCGAATTAATTTTTAGTTATGCTAACATAACGTATAAAGGAAATGAAACGAGTAGTAAATTGCGATTTTCCCCTGTCTTCAATATTCAAACCTTGTTAATTTTGACCGGTCTGATAAGTTTGGAATAATTACTGGCTTGGCCGTTCGCAACGTAGGGTTTATTTACGATGTACCTGATCAGCCAGGTGTGCGTATGAAACACAGGACTTATAATCTGGGTATACCTATTGGGGTTAAAATAGGTAATCTCGATAAGGTCTTTATTTTTGGTGGATATGAATTGGAAATTCCATTCGTGTATAAGGAGAAGACTTTTGTTAATGAGGATAAGGAAGATAAATCAACTATTTGGTTTAGCAATCGTGTAAACACCTTCAACAATACTGTTTTTTTAGGTGTACAATTACCCAAAGGATTGTCGGTGAAATTCAAATATTACCTGACAAACTTCTTTAATAAGGATTTTGAAAGCACAACAAATGGAGTCACTTCTAAGCCTTATGCAGATTCAAATTATAATATATTCTATTTCTCATTGACCACTAACCTTTTCAGAGGAACTGATTTTGAATATAGTAAGTAGATTTTGAGGTTACTAAAAAAGGGTTCTCTGTTATAACAGAGAACCCTTTTAATAGATAGTCAATTACTTACTTACAAATTTCTGATTTGCCTACAAGTAACGCTCTCCATTACTGGTAACTTTTTCGTCTTTAATGGTAAGTGGAACTTCCACCGGAGCCAAGCCTTTGTCGTTGAAGATAAACTGTACGATAGCGTTTTCTCCATCACCCTTTGCCGTCCATTGTCCGGACATGGAACCTTTGTAAGCTGGGTTTTGCTCTTTAAAAAATCCTTTCTTCTTTATCGTTGCGGTAAAACTACCGTCCTGGCACAAGTTAATTCGGGTCTCCTTTGAGCCCCCCTGAATGGACGCGTAAGTCGCAAGCATTTTGTTTGAAAGAAATTCCTGCCAATCAAAATCTGCGTAGATACTCACGTTTGAAGGTGGTTCAAAGTGGCTACCCTTCATGAATTCCGTTACGGTATTTTTAACCGATTCATAGAATTGAATGGGAGCAATCATTAAAGTAGTTATGCAAGGGCCGCTGGGGCTGCACTTGGCAACAACAAACCCCTTGTTTCCCTTATTAATAGATTCGCCAACAGCGGTAATTTCTGATAGTAATAGCCGTCTGTAAGCGTAGGCTTAATGGCCTTAATCCGGATGGTCTCACTCAGGTCAACCCCGCATCCAATCCTTTTGCATAGTAGTAAGATCGCCATGCTCGCGACCAAAAACATAAATCTCTCCATAGGTGGCTGTAGTGGTTGTGAGCAGGAACACTTCGGTTTCACGCGGCAATATTCCTTCCCATCCTTCGGGCACCGTACTGATAAATCCAAAACGAGGAGCAAAGAGTGTTTCTCCTGGTTTGTACATCCGTCCGGGTTGCAACCGGCTTTTCTTTTTTTGAGCCGTAGCGGGTAAGACTAAAACCAAGGAACAGAAGGCAACAAACAATTTTTAAAATTTTCATTCTTACGTGTAGATTAGTTGTATCGAATAAGAGTGAGCTCATGAACAAAGATTAGTATTTTTTAATCAGACTTTACATGAATCCACTAACAAATTTACTATTCAATCAGGTATTTCAGTAAATTTCACTTCACTAAGCTACCAAATTGTTTCTAAGAAAGTTTGCTACAAAGTAATTACTATGGGCCTATCATCGAAATGGCAAATTCATACTGATAAAAAAGGAGTTAATCGGTTACGACCAACTCCTCATTTGAATTATACAACGTGTAGTTATTGCCCGAATGAAAATCCTACGTTTAATGATAAGTAAGACTGTGCTTTCTTTAACTCGGTGCCTGCCTGAAAGCCGTAATTATAGTTTAGACTAACATGTGCACTGGTAGACGGACTGCCCGTATTAATCAAAAATCCAATCGCAGGTTTTAGAGCGAAATTCCAGGCTTCTTCCTCGATGGTGTATAAGTTCATATCGGTATTTCTTAATGTGTAAATAGTACCAACACCTAACCCAACAAATGGATTGATTTGTTCGCCTGGCTTAAGAAAGTAACTTCCATTTATATACATAGGAAAGTGATTGCTGTATCGCCATTGTTTGCCGGATAGAGCGGCATTGTTCGTAGTGTAGGTATCATAAGCCTTTTCTTCATAGAATACATTCAAGCCTAAGGTAAGACCTACTCCAATATTGGGTTGAACCATTTTTTGAAAATCGAGAACCACACCACGGAAACTCGCCTGACTAATAAATTCATTTAAATCGCCTGTCGAAAATCCCATCGAATAAGCTACCGTTGTTAAACTTTGTGCATAGCCAGCACCTGTAATACAAAGGACGCAGGCTAGTGATAATATTTTTTTCATTAGGAAGATGAATTAATAAGTTTTCAAATGAGGTGATTGTGCAAATGCCAAATGAAGACTATATCCATAGAGTACTACGCCTAGGGAAATAGCGAGTAGCACTTCACTAACGTACGGTTTCATAGTCATTTAAAAATTTAAACTGTGCAAAGATACAAATTTCACATAGAATCTAAGGGTTACGGTAGTAGTGACGAAGAAATTTTTTATAGTAGCTAATAATTACCTCAAAATTATTATTCGTAATACGGTTATTTTTTTGGAATTATTCACAATATTAGATTTTATAAGCAGATCGAGTTCTTAACCCAAGGGTGGCTGGGAGAAGGCAAGATACATTCGAATTGCTAAAAGAATACGAGGCTCTATTTGATTATAACATAAGACTTGATAATTTTAAATATTAACCCTCTTACCTATGAGAAAAATTCTTATCACCTTGATTTCAGTTGTAGTTGTTGGTTGCAGTAGTGTTAAAATTACGGGTTTGAGTAAAAGCAACGATTTTAATATCGCTAACTACAAGTCTTTTACCTTCCTTAAGGCAGATGCCGGAGGAGATGCCTTGGAAAATCAGAAAGGCAACATGGAATTAATAAAAATGCTATCGAAAATGAATTGAAGCAGCACGGGGTAAGCAGAACGGAGGCCAATGGTGACTTGATTGTAAACATTGGCGTTATTGTCTCAAAAGAAATTCAAACGAGAACCACAGATATTACCAATGCGGCCGATCGCCAGGTTACTTACATGGGCCAACGTAGCTATGAATGGAAGGCAGGAGAGGTAGAAGTAGGAACGTACAGACAAGGTTCTGTTATTATTCACCTGATCGATAGGGCTTCTAATAATTTGGTGTGGCAAGGAGCAGCAGAAAGTGTATTGCCGAATAAGCAAAAGAACATCCCCAAGTTAATTGATCAAACGATAAAAGAACTTTTTAAAGATATTTAATTGCTTAGGAAATTTATCTCACATAGATTCCAAAGCCAGCGGAAAGTGAATTATACTTGGCGAGTGTATAATCACCATGAAGGGTAAATACAGCAAACTTAAGTCGCAGTCCACCTGTAATTCTTGGTCCTGAGGTAGAGAAATCAAGATTGACCGGATCAGGTGGCATCAACAGTGCCATCATCATCCAGATCATAGGTTCCTTTCATATCAAGGCTTGACTTGGAAAAATTATAACCCACCGCGCCATAGAGTGTTAATACTGAAATCTTTTTTGAGATGAGTGCCTGAACATTGGTTGAATTAAATTCAATTACCGCCTTTTGATTTGCTCCCGCAGTGGCATCTATTCCAACTTCAGCCTTCATATTGGTATAGCCGATAAAGGCTGAAAGATCAAAAGGTAAAGTTTTGATGCCGGGAATATATTGTTTGATATCGTGCATAACACCAAAACCTAACAAACTAAATTTTGACTGATCAAATTCCAGCGTAGGTGAGAATCTTACTTTTAAATCAAAGCCTTTGGGTAAACCAATGCCTAAATGATACATGGGCACGGGCAAGGCATTAGCCAGTTTAATGGTGCTTTCTAAATCCAATCCGGGTGGGCCCTCAACAGGGTTTCCGCTGTCTGTAATTTCATACATAGGTGTTTTATCGGGTCCGAAGATGGTAGGTACATTTCCCGAACCTGTTGGGCTTACCGATTGACCATCGTATGAAACTAATTTAATTTCCTGCAGAACATTGTTATCAACCTTGTAAAATTGATCGGCATCGGGTACGTAGATCAAACTCGTTGTTATGGTAAAGTCTACTCCAAATGGTTTATGGGTCTTGGCCGAATTATACCACCCTTGATTTAACCCCGAACCTAAACTTTTCATAACGGGGGCCACATATCCTTCCAATAAATAATTGGCATCTGCTAAACTTCCCTTCAGCAAATCCTCGAAATCTTGTGCCTGCACATTTGATGTGAACGTTGCACAACCAAGGAAAAAAGAATCACCCGTAGTTTCTTCATGAATTATTATTTAGGTAAAGGATAGCTCTATATGCTTTCTTAAAAGCATAGATAACCCTATTTCCTAAAAATAAATCAAAAAATTGAATTATGGGCTATTAATTTATCGATGCGATTTTAATTATGATTTCGAATATCAACTTTTCCGATTACGATTCCTTTATTGATGATGGATGTTCCATCCACGTAAATAACCGGTTCGCCTATAGCGTTTATGCGAACCTCTTCTTTGGAATTCACCGATAACCTTCCCTCCCCGTAAAGAGTGGTTGATATAGTTATTCCCTCAAACCTTCGGCTATCAATCTTATTCTCACCATACAAGCGGTACCGTTGATGATCCGCCTTTCCGATAATTTTTATTTTATTTTCTCCATAAGCCACCGCCTTGAATTTTTCTGTGTTTACAGATTCCAAGGTAATTTCAGCTTCTCCGTAGGCTTTAAGTTTAAATTTTTCATTGGCGAGCTTTCCACGACAGGTTACTTCCTGCTCGCCTCGAACCTGTAATGATTTTAGCTGCGTATAGGTAACGTAGGCTGTCACTTCAGCATTTCGATATACGCTTACTTTAGATTCATATTCATTGTGGTTTATCCGCTCGTGTTTTTCTGTAATTCGCGCATCGTCTAAATAAAGGTGTAATTCATTTCCCTTAACCTCTATGTTGATTTTATCGGAGCTAATGTTCGCATAAACCATTCGAATAGATTCGGTATCACCCTGTGTGAGTATGAGGTTTATTTTTGGGGAAACTATGATTTTATCAAACGAAGAAAGCTTCTTTTCAAATTCTTGTGCAGAGGCTGTAATTCCAATAAGCAGAGCCAAGAACGTAATAGGGGCTAAATTTTTCATATTATTTGGTTTTATAGGATTATGACAATGCAAAGTCCCTATACCCCTAACTTCCAGGAATATCTTTTGTTCATTCACTACGCAGGCTGTCTACCGGATTGCTAAAAGCTGCCTTAAGTGCCTGAAAACTGATTGTGAAAAGGGCAATAGTAAATGATGCAATACCCGCTACCAGAAAGATACCTGCACTTATTTTGATGCTGTATTGAAAATCACTCAACCATTTGTCCATCATATAATAGGCAAGGCCACTGGCCAAAATAAATGATACCAGAATCAACTGGATAAATTCGTATGACAATTCATACAGAATGGTGCCGTTGCTGGCTCCTAATACCTTGCGGATTCCTATTTCTTTCTTTCGCTGCTCGGCCGTAAATGATGATAGGGCGAATAATCCCAGCCCGGCAATTAACATAGCAAGAATGGTGAAGTGTGTAAACATAGAACTAAAGGCTTGCTCGTTGCGATATAAGTTCGCGAACTGTTCATTCAGAAAATCATATTCAAACGTGGCCCCCGGATTTATTTTCTTCCAGGCTTCCTCAATGCCAGATAAGGTTGAAGGAAGATTTTCAGTACTTATTTTTATTGACATAGCCTGGTTATCGGCATTGTAAAGCATAAACAAGGGCTCGAGTTTATGGCGAATGGTTGCGAAATGAAAATCTTTAACAACCCCAACCACAGTATAATCGGTTAAGTCAGTCGGATTGGGCCCACTCTGCAAACTGATTTTTCTACCGATCGCATCATTCCATTTAAGCAAACGTATCATTTCTTCATTGATGATCATGCTGAGTGAATCTTTGAATTCTAAAGAAAAATTTCTTCCCGCCTTTAATTTCATTTCCATGGTTGGGATAAAGGCTTCATCTACAGCCATGATGCTGGTTATAATATTGGTTTCATTGCTTACTCCTTCCGGATAAATTTGTGTTCGACCTAATTGCTGACCTATCCGTACCGTGGAAGTGCCAACACCCCGAACATTCGGATTGCGTAGCAGTTCGTTTTTTAGAGAAGAAGAACGTGTAACAGTTTGTCCATTTTGTTGAATGGTGATAATTTGATCGCGGTTATAACCCATATCCGCTGAGTAAATGAATTTCATTTGCTGATAGACAATGCCCGTGCCCACCATTAGAGCAATGGAAATTGTAAACTGTAAAACAACCAGCGCTTTACGCAATTTTACGCCACTGTCGGAATTCTTAAACGCACCTTTTAAAACAACAATAGGCTTAAAGGAGGAGAGCACAAAGGCCGGATAGATACCTGCCAAAATACCAACGCTAAAGACAAGAACCGCCATCCAAATAAGATTTTGTAAGATAGAAGCATGTTGAAATTGGCAAACCGATAATAGGTACTGTTTAGTATTGGTAGCAAGACGTAAACAATACCAAAGGCAATAGCAACCGAAATGAATGTGATCAGGATCGATTCAACAAGATGCTGAAAGACCAATTGATGTTTAACAGCACCAATTACTTTGCGCATACCCACTTCTTTAGCGCGCCCTGTGGATTTGGCCGTCACTAAATTCATAAAGTTTACGGCAGCCAAAAGCAGAATTAGAATCGCTATCGTGGAGAGCACATAAATATTTAAGATATCGGATTTGTTAGCATTACGTTCAAACAAAATATCTTTCGAGTACAGATGAACATCTTTTAAGGGTTGAACAATTGGAATGAAAAACTCAACCGCTTTATTTTTAGTGCTGATAGCTTGTAGCTTGGGATTGAGATCATCAGGGTTAACCTCGCGATCGAGCAGAAGGTAGGTAAACATATTTATTCCTTGCCACGACTCTAAGAACTGGCGATAATTGTCTTCGCCTTGTGCAGGTGTCATGGATCGCAACATATCGAATTGAATATGTGAATTGGAAGGCAAATCGGCTGCCACAGCGGTCACATTTAAATCAGTATTCTGGTTGAGTTTTATTGTTTTACCAATAGGATTCTCCGTGCCAAAGATGCGCGTTGCTAAACTTTGCGTAATCACAACTGAGTTGGGCTCATCAAGCATTCCCTCTTTTAATCCGGCTACAATTGGAAAATCGAAAATCTCAAACAACGAGGACTCTGACCGATAATAAGCATCACATTTTAAAGTTTTGTCCTCATACGCAATATCCTGGCGACTGCCTCCGGAAAGACGAACGCTTTTTAAAACCTCCGGCAATTCTGCAGCCGCGGCTCCGCCTAACGCAGGGGGTGTAACCCCAACCACTTTACTACTAACTCCTTCACCTTTGTCAATCGTTAACAACCGGCCGATATGGCTGAAATTGTGATGCATAGTATCGTACGAATAGTCCTCCTGAATGAAGAGAAAAATTACCATGCTTGTTGATAGACCTAAAGCAAGGCCAATGATCTTTATACCCGAATATCCTTTCTGCTTGAACAGATTTCTAAAGCCGATTACAAAGAAGCTTTTAAGCATGATTTGAATATTTTAGTTCTATTACAGATGGATGAGGGGATTAATTAGTTTGAATCTTTTTAAATAATTATTCACTCCGTAAACTTTGTGAAGGATTTGCTCTGGCAGCGCGTAACGCTTGTGTGCTTACTATTAAAATCGTTAGAACTAACGCCATAAGACCTGCAAGCGGAAACACCCACAAAGGAACTTCTATTCGTAAGGAATATTGTTTTAAGAAATCATTAATAGAACACCATGCAACGGGCGATGAAATAACAAATGCGATTATTACCAATCGTGAAAAATCCTTGGTCAGCAAAATCATTAAACTAGCCACGGATGCACCCATTACTTTTCTGATTCCAATTTCCTTAGTTCGTTGTTCTGCAGAAAATGCGGCCATTCCAAATAAGCCTAGACATGTAATGAAAATAGCTAAAGCGGCAAAGATGCCAGCCAGTCGACTAATCAAATTGATGCCTGAGAATTTCTTTTCAAAATCTTCATCAGCAAAGCGATATTCAAATGGATAGTCAGGATTGTATTTTTTGAAAACATCTTCGACTTTCTTTAGTGAGGAGGCAAGATTGCTGTTTTCCTTAGACGTTGAAGGGTAATCGTACTGCTCCAGTCGGAAGACAAAGTTAAGGTCCATCGGCATTCTAACGGGGCGATTCGGGGAACCGGAGCCCATAAAGACATCAGGCATTACGCCAATGATACTCAATTGCGAACCCATTCATCTTTATTTTTGTCCAATTGGCTTTGTAAAGCCATTGATTCAACGGCCGCCTTATTTAAGATAATGGATGATGAGTCACTTTAAAATTCTCGAGAAAAATCGCGACCTTGAATCATCTTGATCCCCATCGTTTCTGTGTAGTCATATTCGGTAGCAATATGTTGGTAAATGATACCCGCTGACCTGATAATTTACCTGCCCATGACTCTACTGGGCTGGAAGCAAAGATATAGGTAACAGGGCTGTTTGACTTTTGCAAACGGATAACGGCTCCGGTACTAACAAGCTCTTCGCTTAAGGTTTGAAAAGTCTATTCAATATCACTTGTTCTCCATATCTTCATTAGATTTTCACGATCATACCCCATATCGCGTCCCTTTACATATTGTATCTGTTTATAGATAATTATCGTTCCAATAATGAGCAAAATTGAAAAGCCAAACTGAAGGGTAACTATTACTTGACGGGGCATACTTGCATTTTTGCCATTTAATTTTCCTTTCAACACTTTAATTGGCTGAAAAGAAGAGAGATAAAATGCCGGATAGCTCCCAGCCAGAAAATGCCGATGATTAAAATTAATCCAAAGCCAATCAGCCAAATGAAAGGATTACTATAATCGATTGAGATGTTTTTGTTAACAAGAAGATTGTAAGAAGGCAAAAGAATCTCTACGAGTACGACTGCAATTAAAAATGAGATCAGAGTTATGAATACTGATTCCCCTAAAAACTGAAAGATCAATTCTTTTCTTCTGGAACCGACACTTTTGCGGATGCCTACTTCGCGGGCTCGCCTTTCGCTGCGTGCAGTTGCCAGGTTCATAAAGTTGATGCAAGCAATAATCAAAACAAAAATGGCGATGGCTGTAAACAATTGAACGTAGTCAATATGATGTGGGATCGGTCAAGGCTGTATTCAAGATTTCCTTAGACCATATTAAACGAAAAACTTTCAAAAAATCTTCACTGGCACTCAATCCATTTTGTTTAAATGCTTTTCACCAGTACCAAAGCAGTTTGCTTAATTGCAGTTAGCTCATAACTAACATGACTTTCTTGCATTTGTTGTATCCTTTAAATTTCTTTTAATGGATGAAAGGATTGGTACCTATACCAATACTTGCTGCCATTACTGACTTTGGTTTAGTTTATAAATGGAATCATATCTTGTGAAAAATTACATATCGAAGTATTCATCAGCTACCCAAAGTAGAATGAGCACTGAACTGGCAATGCCAATGGAAAGCCCCAAATATTGATAAAGGAATAAACTGAATTTTTGTCTAAGATTACGAATGGCGATTTTCAAATAATTGCGAAGCATGGTTCTTTTGTTAATAAAATATTTTAATGAACTGATTGCCAGTGCTGGTTTCGTAACCAGCGACTAAGTTCTATTCACTTCTTAAACTATTTACCGGATTTCTATTTGCCGCCTTTATAGTTTGAAAACTCACAGTGATAAATGCAATAACGGCAGCCACTATTCCTGTGCAAACAAACATCCAGGTACTAACCTCGGTGCGATAGGTGTAATCTAACAACCATTGGTTACTAGCATACCACGCAACGGGTGCTGCCAGTATAAATGCGATCAGCACAAAGAGAAGAAATTCCTTTGTCAAAAGAAAGGTTAGTTGATTTACCGTAGCGCCCAGTATTTTTCTAATTCCAATTTCTTTAGCTCGTTGTGTGGTTGTGAAGGAAGCTAAGCCGAATAATCCTAAGCAAGATATGAAAATTGCCAAAGCTGTTGCGGTATTCGCTAATTTGGAAGTGCGTCTTTCAGTTCTATAAAAATTTTGTATGGTCTCATCCAGAAACTCATAGTTGAAGGGAACATCTGGATAGATTTTAGTCCAGACTTGCTTGATTTTGTCGATACTGCGCTGCATACCTTCTTTTGTAGGGGCTATCTTCACATTAACACACGAAAAATTCTTTTCTTCATTGGCCATCATTACCGGGTCAATTTTTTTGCGTAGGGATCTTGTGTGAAAATCTTTCACAACGCCAACAATGGGGAGTAAGCCTCCCATTTCAATGGATTGCCCAATTGCTTTCTCTGGCGATTCTATACCCATTTCTCTCATCATGGTCTCGTTAATGATAAGTTCCTTTACGGTATCGCTGGGTAATAAATTTCTGCCGGCTAGTAATTGTATGTTATAAAATTCGAGGTAGTGCGTATCACCAAATTTCCTAAAGGCATCGAACTTAATTTCTTCTTCGCCTTTGTACTTAACAGATTGAGAACTCCATCCATTGGCCGATGGGGGAGAGTCACTCAATGAGACATCACTAATCTCGCTCAATGAAGTAAGTTCATTTTTCAGTAGTTGAGTTTTGTCATTCTTATCATACCAAGGCGTATCAAAGTAAATAACAGCTTCTCTTTTTAAATCCTAAGTCTTTAGTAAGTACAAATCGAATTTGCCAACCAATAACCAGCGTTACCAGAATAAGGACTTGTGCAAAAGTGAATTGAAATACAATAAGTGATTTGCGTAAGAATGAGGCGCGACTGTTACCTGAGTCGTACGTGGCATTTTTAAGAGCTTGTACGGGTAAAAATGAGGATAGTACAAAAGCCGGGTACGCTCCAGCAAATACACCAACAAATAGAAGTATGCCACCGAGAAATGGAGCGATTTGGAGGAGGTTGAGTTCAACTCCTTTAGGCACAAACTCATCAAAGAAAATAAGCCCACCTTCGGCAAACGGCAAAGCAATCAAAAGACTGATGGTCGTTAATAAAATACTCTCACATAAAAACTGAAGAATAAGCCTGCTTCTTGCACTCCCTAATACTTTACGCACCCCAACTTCTTTAGCGCGTTTCACCGCTTGTGCAGTTTCAAGGTTAATAAAATTTATAGCTCCGATTACCAGTAATAAAATAGCAACAAATGAAAGTGTGATCAGCGTGGGTTTGTGTGCCGCATCGCGACTGAAATCAAAAATTCCGGTTTCAGGATTAAAGTGAAGATCAGATAGAGGCTGAGCATTAAAATCGTTCGTAGCCCAATCGTTTTTTTCGTTATACTCCTTTGCAAGCAACGGAAGTTGGGCAAGTACATCGGCCTGACTCAAACTTTCTTGTGTTTTAATAAACACTTGAGTGCTGCTATTGGTGCTGCTCCAATCGTTTAAAGAAAAATTCTTTTTTATCCAACTTGATTCCATTGTTACTGCGCTGATAAAATCTGTGAATTCCAAATCAGTCTTAAACCCTGGATCATCGACAATTGCCACCACGTTTGTTTTTAATGAATCTCTATAGATGATTTCTTTACCTAACATCGATTCGAACGAAATATCGCCAAAGTATTTTTTTCCCTGACTTTTTGTTAGCACTACTGAGTATGGTTTTGAAAGACCATTTAATGAACCAGCAAGTGTGGAATAAAAATCAAAAATGGTAAAGTAACTGGAGTCAGCTAAGCATACAGTCTTTTGTTGGTCTAAATTTTTAAGTTTATCTGTAGTGGGTATCTGAACTTTAGAACCGAAACAAAAGAACAGTGCAGTGCCTTCAATGCCTTTAAAATTTTCGCGTATGTAAGGTGCGGTGGCTGTTGGTACCCCACGGTTTAATCCCGCAAAGGAGCCACTGAATTGTGAATGGATGCGATAGATGTTATTGTACCCAGGAATATCCTTATTATAACTTAATTCAAAAGTTACAATCAGATAGATGATGAGGCATGCGCTTACCCCGGTAGCTAATCCAACGATGTTTATTGCCGCATGGATTTTCTTTCGCCATAAGTTGCGAAAGGCAAGGGTTAGGTAGTGGTGTAGCATTGTCTTTTATCTTTAAATAATTATTTCACTTTGAAGATTGCTGGTCACTGGTTTCCGGTAACGGTGTCGGTAACTGGCGACAAGTTTCATTCACTCCTTAAACTATCCACCGGATTGCTCATAGCAGATTTAATTGATTCAAAGCTTACTGTAACCATGGCTATACTAAGTGCAATTAAACCGGCCAGTACAAAAATGAACCACTCAATTGGTGTTTTATATGAAAAGCCTTCCAGCCACTTGGTCATGCAATACCAGGCAACGGGCACAGCAATAATAAATGCAATAAGAACCAATTTAATGAATTCAGTGGACATCATTCCTACGATTTGTGGTACACTGGCGCCCATCACTTTTCTTATTCCAATTTCTTTGAATCTTCTTTCTGCCATATAAGAGGAGAGACCATAAAGCCCTAACCCGCAAATCGCCATGGCAATCAATCCAAAACTCGTAACAATCTTGGAAATTTTTCTATCTGAAGAATATTGTTTTTGAATAGTATCATCAAGGAAAGAGTATTCAAACGGAGTATCATTAATCAAAGACTTCCAGGTTTGTTCTACAAATTCTGTTGTTTGTTCAAAATTTTCAGTGGCCACAGAGGCAATTATATAATCGTAGCGATTGGTGCTATCAGCCATTTCAAATAAGGTTGGTTTTATTGCTTCATGAAGGGAAGATTGATGGTAGTCTTCAATGACACCAATTACCTCGAAATCATATTTTTTCCCTTGCCAATCGAAGTGTAAGTTTTGTCCTACAATCTTTTCTGGAGTAAATCCAAACTTTTCAGCAGAAGTTCGATTTAGAATAACTTTGGTTTCACTATCCATCTTTCGATTGTCTGTAAATGTGCGGCCCGCCAATAGTTTGATATTTAATAACTCGATGTAGTCTGTATCCACTGTATTACGAAGTATATCAACGGCATTGTCCATGCTTCCACCATCTGAATAGAACATCATATCACTATAAATTCGAGATCCGGGCACGTAGGTAGAACCGGAAACTACGTCAATGTTACTATTGCTTTCAAGTTGTCTTTTTAAGGCGGCATATTGATTGTGTGCCTCTTCCGTTCTTATGGGCAACACGATTTTTGCATGCGAGTCGAAGCCAAGATCTTTTTCAATTACATAGTTTAATTGCCTGGAGATAATAAAGATCCCACATACCAAAACGATCGCAATAACAAACTGAAATACAACTAATGCTTGTCGCAGTCGTCCTGCAGAATTTCCCAACTTTATTTTTCCTTTAAGAACCTGGGCAGGTTGAAAGGAGGAAAGATAGAATGCAGGATAACTGCCGGCCACAAGACCTGTAAAGAGCGCAATAATGACAAGCATCGCGATAAAGTAAGGTGTGTTTGCTGAGTTAAATGAAATTGTTTTATCAGTAAGTTGATTGAAGAGTGGAAGTGCCAATTGTACTATCACAATGCTTATTAGAATGGATAACATAACAATAATCATTGCTTCGCCCATAAGCTGACCAATTAATGAAGAGCGAAATGCCCCCATTGTTTTACGAATTCCAATTTCGGCAGCTCGCTTAGTTGCCTTTGCCGTGGAAAGATTCATAAAATTGATACATGCAATAAGGAGAATGAATAAGGCTAATGAACCCACTACATACAGGTATGTTATCCGTTGACTTTTATCAGTCTCTGATTCTAAATAAATACTTTTACAGGTTCGATAGAAAGGGTCTTATGCATACCCATGGCTTTCATGGCCTCGGCACCATGGCGTAGTAAAACCTCGTTTATTTTTTTTTCTACCGAAGCCTTATCATGCCCGGAAACAAGTTTTATATAAGAAGGAATAAAGTTTTGCCCGGCCCATTCGTTAGCCGTTTCACTATTTTTTGTTACATATTCACCCCATCCTTTGCTAGTCATGGAAGTAAAGAAGTTAGCCTGTATATGACTTTTATAATTTTCAACAAAAACACCAGTTACTTTATAATCACTTAACTCACCCCCTTGGCTAATGGAGATTGCTTTATTAAGCGCGGGTTCATTCCCAAAAATTTTCTCTGACAGTTTTTTGGAGATAACGACAGAATTGGCCTCGACCAATGCCTTTTTAGGATTTCCCTCTATCAAATCGTAGGTTAATACATCAAATAATGTTGAGTCTGCCAACCAGCCGTTTGATTCATAAAATAAATTTTCCTGATAACGTATTAAACTTTGAGAAACACCCGGAGGATTAAGTATGCGCACTGCAGCTTCTACTTCGGGCACTTCGTCTTTAACCGTCATGGCAATTGGAGGAGAGACAGCGCCCTGTTTACTAATACCTGTTTCGGATTGAAAGTTTGTTACGATTCGATAGATATCATTGAGTCGGGTGTGATGCTTATCATAACTTGCTTCATCTTGTATATAAAGTGTAAGGAGAAGACAACAAGCAATACCCAAAGCAAGGCCAAGAATGTTAATGGCTGAGTAAACCTTACTGTGAGCAATGTTTCGTAATGCGATTTTGAAATAATTGTAAAGCATGTTTGAGCAGATTTGGTGGTGATCCGTGCAGGATATCCCAAATCAATGCCAAGACCTAAATGGCCTAAATCAGCTAAAAATGAAGGATTTACCGATTCACACTCATCAAATCCGAACGAAATCGTCCATTATCGATCAACTTTCGTGGCCGTGATACCGGAGCTCTTTTTCCCTTTCAGCGTCTTCTTTCTCGCGTTTGATGCGCACCTTAGCGGGAGGGCCAACCATTATGGGTACACGCTCTACTTCTACATTGGCAAGCTCAAGTCCATACATTTCTTCGGTAGACAGGCTGTGCTTTTTTATGAATCGGTAGCCCTGAATGATCACGTTATCAAATGTTGAGATCTCGCTATCCACAGAAGCTAAAGAGTGCAGCATGATAAATTTAAAGTCGGCAGGCATACTATGCTTTTGAAGAGAATCGTAATGACTCGTTAAATCTATTTCTGCCGAACCGGCCATATCATGAAGGATTTTATTGAAGAGTAAATTCACACGATGGTCCGATTTAAACCCTAATTTGATTCGAATGAAAAAACATTTTTTAGGAATGATTGTGTCAACCGAATATTTAGAAGTGTACGGGCTATCTACAGTATCTACATGAACGAACCAATACACATCCGCCCGCTTAGGTCGCTTTTTGAATATGGAATAGATAATATTTGAATCAATGTATCGCTTACTGTTGGCTACCGCCATGTAAACCAGGTTTGTGGCTTCCTTAGGCACGGAAGTATCGAGCTGTAAATCTTGTATTAAGGGAACATAATGTTTTAAATCAACAAATTCTGTATGCCTGTCGCGCAGCATTCGGGCACGTAGCAGGATATACATCATAAGGAAAAACGTGAACGCAATGGTAAAAGAGAACCAACCGCCATGACTGAACTTACTTAAGTTCGAAATGAGGAATGATCCTTCAATAGAAAAGAAGGCCAGTGCGATTAAGGAAGTTCTTATGGTTGATTTTTTAGAGGTAGAAAAGTAATAAACCAATAATGAGGTAGTCATCAGCATATCAAAAGTGATCGCTAACCCATAGGCCGATTGCATGGCATTAGATTCTTTGAAATAAAGAACAACCAGAATACAACCAAACATCAAAATCCAGTTTATAGAGGGAATATAGATTTGACCTTTTAGCTGACTGGGATACCGCACTAACGTGGCGGGCCAAAGTTTTAATTTCATGGCTTCGTTTACAAGCGTAAACGTGCCTGAGATCAATGCCTGACTGGCAATAATGGTTGCCAGGGTGGCGATAATTACACTGAAGAATAAAAGAGCTTCCGGCATGATTTCGAAAAATGGAATGGAACCCTCTAATTTTGTTCCCTGATGTTCCAGTAACCACGCCCCTTGTCCAAAGTAGCTCAGGAGCAAACATATCTTTACAAATACCCAGCCCACCCGAATATTGGTTTTACCGCAATGACCCAGATCGAATACATTGCTTCGGCTCCTGTGGTACATAAAAACACGGCTCCCAAAATCCAAAAACCACCCGGATATTTTACCAAAAGATGGTAAGCGTAAGTGGGGTTCAATGCTTTTAATACAGAAATATTTCCTACCAAATGAAAGAGCCCGATGGATCCGATAAATATAAACCAAACCAACATAACCGGGCCAAAGGTTTTACCCACTACACTACTTCCAAATTGTTGAAACAGGAAGAGCGCCAATAGAATGGCGATAACTATGGTGATGATGGTTTGCTCGGTAATATCCGGATTGAGAGATCGCAACCCTTCAACAGCTGATGTAACACTAATGGCTGGTGTGATAAACCCATCGGCTATCAGGGTGCAACAGCCAATAATAGCAGGGAATATTACCCATTGCGATTTATATCTTCGTACTAATGCGTAGAGCGCAAAAATACCACCTTCGCCTTTGTTATCGGCATTCAGAGCCAGATAAACATATTTGATGGTAGTGATTAATGTGAGTGTCCAGAATACACAAGACAATCCACCAAAAATCAAATCTTCGGTTATAACGTGATCGCCCACTATAAATCTAAGCGTATACAGCGGTGACGTACCAATATCACCATAGATGATACCCATGGCAATTAATACTCCGGCAGCAGATACTTTATGATAGGGTGAATCTTTTGTATCCATTATATAGATTGCTTGTTCAATTCTTCCTGACTTATCTTCTCCTCATTTCGCCCGATGATCAACCGGTTACTTCGGTCGAAAGTAAAGTAATTCCACATCCAACTAAAAAAGGTAAACACTCTATTTCTGAATCCAACAATGGACATCAGGTGAACAAACATCCAAACGTACCAGGCAAAAAATCCCTGGAAGCGAATGCCTTTTATGTCCACGACTGCTTTGTTACGACCGACAGTAGCCATCGATCCTTTCTCGAAATACCTAAAAGGTTTAAGGGGTTTGTGGTTAATTAAGTTTTGTAAGTTTTTAGCAACAAGTCTTCCTTGCTGTTGAGCTGGTGGGGCCATCATCGGGTGGCCTGTAGGCGAATTAATGTCCCCTTCCATAAGGGCAACATCACCAATGGCAAAAATATTCTCGTATCCTTTTACCCGATTAAATTCATCAACCTTTAATCGATTTCCCCGAGCAATAATACTTGGGTCTATACCCTCTATGGGATTGCCTTTTACCCCGGCAGCCCAAATCAAAGATTTAGAAATAAGCGTTTCGCCTGTACTCAGGATTATCTCATAGCCATCATATGATTTTACGGCAGTATTCAAATGAACTTTTACGCCCATTTCTGTTAAAAACTCCAGGGCTTTTTCACCAGCTTGTTTCGACATTCCATTTAATAACCGAGGCGAAGCTTCGATTAAATGGATGTCCATCGCACGCATGTCGAGTTCCTTATAATCTTTTGGAAAGACATTTTTCTTCAGCTCTGTAAGTGCTCCGGAGAGTTCAACACCCGTGGGTCCTCCACCAACAATTACAAAATCCATCAGACTATTCATTACCTCAGGATCTTCGGTAAGCAAGGCGTATTCCAGTTGGCGGATAATTTTATTGCGCAGTTTGGTAGCATCTACAATGTTTTTCATTGATGAGGCGTGCTTCTCAACTTCAGATAATCCATAGAAATTGGTGACCGCACCTGTAGCAATTACCAGATAATCGTACTTAACCGTACCAATAGAGGTTTCAATATAATTTTCTTTGGCATTTATTCTTTTTACTTCTCCTAATCGAAAATAGAAATCATCGTTTGATCCGAACATTTTTCTAAACGGAGCTACAATTGAATTAGTCTCAAGACCTGAAGTGGCTACCTGATAGAGCAGAGGCTGAAAAGTGTGATGGTTATGTTTATCAAAAAGGACTACCTGTACCTTATGATTTCTGAGGCCTTTAATTACCTCGAGACCCCCAAACCCCTCCACCAATTATTACAACTCGGGGTTTGCCCAGGTCTGCGATACGCGTGTGCGTGGTAATCAATTTGGGCATTTAAAGAGAATTCTGGCCTTAAAAGGGCTGCAATTTACATGTTGTCGAAGGATTTCATTCGATTTGAATTTATTTTTTGTTCTTCCAACTTGGAAGCGAATTAATCCCACTAATTTGCAGGAGGTTACCGTATTGATGGACTCTATTGATGCTAATCGTAACGTGCTAAGGGTTAACATGGTGGAAGGTACCACCTATGATAACTACACGGCTCGTATGAAAGACATCAATAACTATGTGAAGGATACCCAGAATAAAATAGAAGATCTGGAGAAGTCGTTAAAGAAGTCGAAAGGTAATACCAATGCGTTGTCGGCTACAATCAAAAAATTGAAGGCCGATTTAGAAGCGCGCAACAAAGAGATTGCTTCTTTAAATGAGCATGTTGATCAGTTGCGCAACGAAAATGCAAACCTGATTACTACCGTAGGATTGCAAGAAGCGGAGTTAACGGACAAAGAAGCTCAGATTATTGCCAAGCAGCAGGAGCTTGCTTTGATTGAGGCTAAAATTCAGGAGTTGATGATTGCCAGTAAGGTAAGCGAGGCCGATGGTTATTTTGCGAGAGCACAAGCCGTTGAAGAGGCTGCTAACCGTACCAAATTAGCACCTAAGAAAAAGAAGGAAACATTAAAAGAGGCGATCGAGCTATACAAGAAATCTCTTTCCTTAGGAAAGCAGGAAGCTCAAGCTAAAATTACCGAGTTAGAAAAGAAAGTTAAGTAAGTAATTTGTTAGAAAGAGTAAAGCCCTGATGCAAACCATCAGGGCTTTTTTATTGCGTTTGTTTTTTTCTGGATGCTACATGCGAAACAATAACGGCTAACAAAACGCCAACCGTGTCGAGCACCCAATCCCAAACATCTGGCGTGCGGCCGGGTGTAAGCCGTTGATAGTTTTCATCAATGATACCAAAGACAGACCCTATAAGAAGTGCAATGAAAAAGAGATTGCGCTTTTTGCTAAACGGAAATTCTCGCGTTAACCATTGATGTATAAGTAATCCTAAAACAAAATATTCGGCACAATGAATCAGTTTATCGGGGGTTAAGGCAAAGGCTTCCGGAATTTTATTTCCAGGAATGGATGATCCAAGAATGATCAACAAGCAGAAAAAAATAAGCCCTATGCGAGCTATGGAGACTGACTTCATTCTTACCCCATACTAATTAAGTACCAGACGTAGGCGAAGTATCCGACAAGTAATAGAAAAGCTTCCCATCGATCCAATTTTCCGCTTGTTCCATGTGAACATAAAAACAATTAACAGAATAGTGCCAGTCAGAGAATACCCAAATCAAAGTTCATGGCAGTATCAAAACTCATGGGCTTAATAAGACCTGTTATAGGAAGTATAAAGAATACATTAAAAATATTTGATCCAATTACATTCCCAATGGCTATATCAGTATTGCGTTTATAGGCAGCTACGGCTGACGTTGCCAATTCTGGCAGCGAGGTGCCAATGGCTAAAATGGTTAGTCCTATAAGTCTTTTACTTAACCCATAATTTTCTGCAACGATAATAGCATTATCAACCACCAGTGTCCCGCCCCCAACCAGCATGACCAGTCCTAAAATAATTAGTCCAATAGAGGCTGGATTTGACATTACTTTAATTTCACTTTCCTGATCAAAATCAGAGGCATTGCTCATTGTGCGAAAGACGTAAAGCATAAAGAGACTAAAGAAAAAAAGTAAAATTATGGAGTCAAGCCTACTCAATTGGTTTTCGTCACTCCCCAAAATGAATTGATCGTTTACCAGGAATAAGACAACACCAGCGGCCAATAGTGAAAAGGGAACTTCGTATTTTACGGTGTTGCGTTGAATAGCGAGTGGGTAGATGAGGCCTGCAATGCCAAGAATAAATAGCAAATTGAAATTGTTGCTACCGATCACATTACCAAAAGCTGCAGAGTTATACCCTTTCAGAGATGATGTAATGCTTACCAGGAGTTCTGGTGTAGAAGTACCCAACGCCACCACGGTTAAACCAATGGCGATATTCGAGATATTGAATTTCTTTGCTATTGATGAAGAGCCACTTACCAAAAAATCAGCACCTTTTATAAGGATAGCAAACCCAACGAGCAACAGAATAATGGCCAAAAGCATAGACGAGAGATTGTTAGGTATTAGGGTTCGTTAAATGTAAAACTTTTCTTTTGGCCTAAAAAGGTACATGTAAAAATATTGGCTGCTTAAACGAGGTTTCTTTTTAAATTTGCTGTTTAAAGCGATCATGACCTTAGATATAGTAATAACTCTGTTTCTAGTCTTTTTGAACGGATTCTTTGTTGCAGCTGAATTTGCCATTGTAAAAGTTAGGTCTTCCCAGATTGCCCTGGAGAAGGGAACTCTTTCCAAGGAGGCTGCAAAGATAATTGTTAACAATCTGGATGGTTTTTTGGCCGCAACCCAGTTAGGAATTACACTGGCGAGCCTTGGTTTAGGTTGGGTGGGCGAGGACGTGGTATCCAAACTTGTGCTTAACACCATGAATTCCATGGGCTTAGAAATGAGTGAAGCCACTGCGCATAGTGTCGCCTTGCCGATAGCTTTCTTTACCCTCACCGTTATGCATATCGTGTTTGGTGAACTGGCACCCAAATCGATCGCTATTCGGTATCCTGCCACCACAACCCTGCGTATCTCCATACCCCTCCGCGCATTCTATTTTGTCTTCCGGCCCTTTATCTGGTTTTTAAATGGGTTTGCCAACCTGATTTTGAAAATTTTCGGAATAAAACCGATGAGTGAAATAGATATCCATTCGGAAGAAGAATTGAAACTTATCATTGCTGAAAGCGAGGAAGGTGGTGCTATTGAAACTTCTGAACGGGAGTTAATTCAAAATGTATTTGACTTTGACAATCGGGTGGCGCGCCAGGTAATGGTACCTCGGGTAAAGATGAGCATGATCAAAGGTGATACTTCCATAATCGATGCCATGGATATTGTACTTAAGGAAGGCTATTCGCGGTATCCGATCTATGAACAATCTAAGGATGAAATCGTTGGTGTTGTTCATTCAAAAGATGTTGTATCCGTCTATATTTCAAAGAATGGTAAGTCATTAAAAGATATCATGCGCTCGGTACATTTCATTCCTGAAACAAAACCAATTGACGTTTTGCTGCGGGATTTTCAAAGAACCACGGCTCAGATGGCTTTTGTGGTGAGTGAGTTTGGTGGAATCATAGGATTAGTTACCCTGGAAGATATTTTAGAGGAACTGGTTGGTGAAATTCAGGATGAGCATGATCATGAGCAACAAATTGTAGTACCGACCGAAAAACAATCATTTCTGATAGCTGCTCAATCCTCGTTACACGATATAAATAAACTCCTGGATATTCCATTTCCTGAAGCAGAGGAGTATGAAACGCTAGCGGGTCTGTTAACTTTTGAAAAACCGATGCTCAAAGAAGGCGATGAATTTGAAGTTATTTTTATATCGGAAGTACCCTATCATAAGAACGAAAATAGAACCCATGATGGTGAGCACTACGAAATAGCCATTATGCCATTCCAATTCTGGCATATTTTTAAAATTCATTCCATAGACGCCAGCGATAAACGAAAGGGGGATAAAGATTACTGTTATGATCGTAAGTAGCTTCATTACCTCGTTCATCTTGTAGTTAATGGTATTCATATATAGATCCATTAGCGTAGTGGTTAAATCCTTGTAGGTGTCAAGAGAATCGATCAGGTGAATAACGTGATCGTACACATCCGCAAAATATTTTATATTCCGGTCGTCAATAAAATTATTTTCAATTTTAACTACCTTATTCACTGCCTCCCGAAGGGGTAAACGACTTTGCGCAGATAGATAAATTCTTTCCGCAACTTTTGAATCCGCTGGAAATCTTCTACGGTTGGATTATTGGAAATACTCTCTTCAATTTCTTCTACCTGATGGCCAATGTTTTCGAGCATAGAGTAATAGCCATCAACAATCGTGTCGATGAGGCGCTAAAGAAGATAGTCGGCACCTCGCTTGCGAATAATGTTGGTATCTTGCTTAAGCCGGGTTCGTAAGCCATCAAAAATATCACCTTCTTTTTCCTGAAAGGATAATAGGTAGTTGTTGCCAAGTACAAAGCTGATATGTTCGTAGTCTATACTTTGTCCTTCTATCCGGTAAAGCATTTTCAGGGTAAAAAATAAATGCTTTTCGTATTCATCGGCCTTGGGCTGATGGTCTACATTCAGAATATCCTCAACCAGCAGGTAGTGGAGGTCAAATTTTTCGCTGATCTTTTTAATTAGTGGTTCGTCTGATAGCCCGTCTACATTAATCCAATTTGTATTCCGGGGGCTGCATAATTCCAGCATTTCATCAATCGGGATGTTATCATAAGACGTGCAAACCTCTTCATTATAGGTGATTAGCTACAGAATAATCTTTTCTCCACCAGGGCCGGTTTGCACATGTACCCGATCGGTAAGATGCTCATTAAGCTTTTTAATGGCAGCCGTTCTTTTGGATTTATTGCTCGACATAATTCAAGAAATTTACCTGTTAAAGCCTATTTGGCCACAACTCTATACCTGCTCCCATTTTCGATCAATGATATTCATGGCTTCGAAAATAGCGATTGTTTAAGAGTTGGTACCTAAACAAAAGACTTTTTTGAAATCTTGCCTCTCTCCAAATATTTCATATTTACTATTCGGTCTATTGCTTATTATTGTAATTCATGACCAAAAACCTGGAAACCATTAAGGCCCCTGTGGCCATCGAAATGGAGGAGTTCGAGCAGAAGTTCAGAGCTTCTATGAAAACCCGGGTACTTTTGCTTGATAAGATCATGTCTTACATCGTGAAGCGGAAGGGCAAGCAGATGCGACCTTTGTTTGTTTTTCTGAGCGCAGGGGCCACCGGAACCATTAACGAATCCACCTACAGGGGCGCATCGCTTATCGAGTTGGTACATACCGCCAGCCTGGTGCATGACGATGTGGTCGATAATTCGAATTACAGACGAGGTTTCTTTTCGGTAAACGCGCTGTGGAAAAATAAGATTGCGGTTTTGGTTGGTGACTTTCTGCTAACGCGGGGCTTATTTCTTGCTTTGGAGCATAAAGATTACCACCTGCTTGAAATTTGCACAGAGGCCGTTAAGGAAATGAGTGAAGGAGAGTTACTTCAAATGGAAAAGGCTCGTCAACTCGACATCAGTGAAGAAATCTATTATGAGATTATAAGACAAAAAACAGCTTCGTTAATTGCGTCTTGTTGTTCGATTGGGGCTAGCTCATCAGGGGCTACGGAGGAGATGGTTAAAAAGATGAAAAAGTTTGGCGAATGCGTAGGCATGGCCTTCCAAATTAAAGATGACTTGTTTGATTATGGTGATGACGAAATAGGAAAACCGGTAGGCATCGATATCAAGGAAAAAAAATGACACTGCCTTTGATCTATTCTTTATCAAAAGCTTCGTGGCTGGAGAAGCGCAAGATTATAGGCATTGTAAAAAATAATAACGAAGATGCCGCCAAGATAAAACAAGTAATTGATTTTGTTAAAAATCGGGTGGTATTGCTTATGCAAACCAAAAAATGAAGGAATACTACAATCAGTCGATGACCCTACTGAATGAATTGCCAGACTCCCGGTTTAAAACTTCACTGGGAGATTTGGTGCAATTTACAATCGAAAGAAAAAGTTAGGCAAATTTTATTCGCTCGCGTCCGGCTTCTAAAATCGCATACTCTTTAAACTTTGAGTAATCAGCTTCCTCTAAAACCTGAACTGCCGGGCCTATATCGGTAGGCTCAAAATTACCTTCGGTTTCCCACCATTTTTTTGCATAAGCACGTGCCTCTGATTTATCAACTTCAAAGTAGTTGATAATGGTATCCGAAACGATCCATGGTTTTTCTACCGTGGCAAATTTTTCAAAGATCATGGAGCGCATCTGTGTACCGCTTGACTGATTTTTAAAGTGAGACTGGCTGTACGACAAAGTTTCAGGTTCGGTCATAACCATATCCCAATATTTTTTGGATGAAACCACCTGTGCAGTTGTAAGCAAATAGCCATCTCCTCGTTCTATGGGCTCTTTCGTGATCTGGCAACTTGCCTTAAATTCTTTCTTTTTCTTACCAAACAGGGTATCAAGCAGTGCCATATCTTAATTGTTTACTATGTAGATACTTCCATTTGGGTAAATAGTTGCATCATCAGGTAATTATTTTACTTAAACTGTTAAAAAAGTGCCGTGAACGGGGTTTATTTATTTCAGAACTATGGAGATGTTCCTTTCCCTGAGGAGGTTTTTTTTGCTGTTAACGAATTTTCGTGCTTCGTGAAGAAGTCATCTAATTGACTAACAGGAAGCTTCTTGGCAATTATTTTTCTCTTGTTATCAAGAATATAGATAGAAGGGGTTGTGTCGGAGTGATAAAGTTGTGAATAATGCTGGGGCAGATATGGACCGGGTCCATTAACAGTTATCCAAGGTGTTTTCATCTCTTTGATGAAGCTCTTCATTTTTTGCATGGAGGTATCAGCGGATACGGCATATACTTCAAAATCAAATTTTGTGTGACTGGCATTGTAAAAGGTTACTAGTTTTGGGGTTTCTTCCTGCAATGGCGCAGTCCGGATCGAATATCCACAAAATGACATATTTATTTTTAAGATCGTACATAGACCTGGGTTGAAGATTCTGGTCTTGCATAATCAGGTTTGCTCCGGTTTTACCGACTAAACTTCCCCGCAGTTTATCCGCATACTCTTTTAAGTTTTGTTTGATTTGATCACTAACCCAAAAATTCATTTCTCCCGAAGCGAAATACTTATCGTAAAGACTTACATACACGGCATCTAACCCCATAATGTCTGGGTTCTGATAAAGGAAGATGCAATTCCACACCAGGTACTTATAGGTTTCAGGATTTTTTTTTGCAACCGCTACCATTTTATCAATAGCAATCATAATGGTATCGGGTATGGGCGCGTAAAGTTTGCTCAGATACTCTTTAATTTTTTCCTGATAGATGGGTCTGGGGAGGCGAATCATGGCATCATCAGCCAGATTAAACTTATCGAAGAAATGCGCACGATAGTATCGAAGTTGAAAGGAAGAATCAATTGTTCCATCTGCTTTTTTAGGCGGGGCAGGAGCTTCAATAGATTGCGTAGCATTTAGCAAACGCGCGGTAAGCGTTTTTGGATGTTTGTCTATCAGATTATTTTGATAGCTCAACACTTCTTCTGTTATTTTATTTAATGACTCCTTAGCTTGCTTTCGGTCAGTTTCCGAACGTGTGCTATCATTCATAATTTTAGCAAAGGGCTCGGCTGCTTTGCTACGATCCATGTTAAATCGCATATTTTCAAAAAAGAGTTGATTATCCTCATCACCAGTTACTGTTGCGTTTGGAATGAAATTTTCTGAATTACCCTCGATAAGAAACCTTTGATTTGCACCTATAACGAAATCAAAAATTTTAGCCTTACCAAGCACAAGAAAATAAACCCCTTGAGGTAACGTTTGCTTGTTGTCAAAAAAGAAGGCCCCCGATACGTTTGATCGTGCCGTATCTTTCAGATAAGTTTGCTCTCCATAATAGTGCCCTAGGTAGACGGTAGTATCTTGCCAGCCTTTAATTTTAAATTCAATTTTATATCCCGTTTGCGCGAAAGAATGCGATGTGATAATCAGAAGAACAATCAGTAGCCTCATACTTCGTTTACGATTAAGTAACAAATTTCTAAAATTAGCATGTCTTTACAAGCACAATTAATAAGCCAAACATAAGGAAGGTAAGTTTTTGATTTGTTAAAAAGTCTTAAAAAAGGGTGGTTATGCGCTCTCAGGTTTTAAAATTACTTTTGCATCGTTAAAAAAATGTCATTATATGTTTCGCATCTCACCAAAGTTTATGGCCATCAAAAGGCTTTAAACGACATTTCGTTCTCAGTAGAGAAGGGTGAGATTGTTGGCTTCCTAGGCCCCAATGGAGCGGGGAAATCAACCACCATGAAAATCGCTACAGGTTATTTGGCACCTACTTCAGGTACCATCACTATAAATGGTTTTGATGTAGCCACTCATTCGGTTAAGGTGCGAAAGATTTTGGGCTATTTGCCTGAGCATAATCCGTTATATCAGGACATGTATGTTCATGAGTACCTTCATTTTGTCGGTAAAGTATTTCAGATTCCTACATCCCAATTAAAAGGGAGAGTTCCTGAAATTATTTCGCTTTGTGGATTGGACCAGGAACAGAATAAAAAAATCGAGGCCTTATCAAAAGGATACAGGCAGCGGGTTGGCCTGGCGCAAGCATTAATTCATAATCCCGAAGTTTTGATTTTGGATGAGCCCACAACCGGACTTGATCCAAATCAAATTCTGGAGATTCGTAAATTGATAAAGCAAATTAGTCAGAATAAGACGGTGATATTCTCAACACATATTATGCAGGAAGTGCAAGCCATCTGCGATCGGGTGATTGTAATCAATCAAGGTACGCTGGTTGCTGATGATCGTGTCGAAAACTTGTTGAAGCATCAAAAGAACACCTTTCTTATAGTAGAGTTTGAATCAGCTGTTGATGAACAAGAATTGCTTGGACTAACTGGTGTGGAGAAAGTAATTGCGCTTAAGCCCGGACTTTATCGATTGGTGACCACCACTGGAGTTGATTTAAGATCTGAAGTTTTTCGCATGGCTGCTGATAAAAAATTATCCTTGATTGGTTTGCGTCAGGAGGAAAATTCTCTCGAAGAAATTTTTAGAGAATTAACCGTAACCAATACCCAAGCATGATACAGGTATTTAAAAAAGAATTTAATAGTTTTCTCAACTCCCTGATCGGATACATTGTTATCGGAGCCTTTCTAACCGGCATCGGATTATTTATTTGGGTATTTCCGGATACTTCCGTGCTTGATTATGGGTTTGCTGATCTGGATACTTTGTTTTCCATGAGTCCTTATGTTTTTATTTTCCTTATCCCGGCAATAACTATGAAAAGTTTTGCAGAAGAAAAGAAGATGGGAACGCTTGAATTACTATTGACAAAACCTTTGAGTGACTGGCAAGTGGTGTTAGGAAAATTTCTGGCTGCCTTTGCTTTGGTTATGCTCGCATTAATTCCTACGGTGATCTATTATTATTCCATTTACCAATTAGGCAATCCGGTTGGCAACATCGATTCGGCAGGTGTGATGGGATCTTATATTGGCTTAGCATTACTCGCTATGCTGTTCTGTTCGATTGGTCTCTTTGTTTCCTCGCTCACAGCCAATCAGATCATTTCATTTATTCTGGCGGCCTTCCTTTCATTTATTATTTACTCTGGCTTGGATTCTATCTCGCTGTTGGTTGGAAGTTCAGGATTGGCCATCAAGCAATTAGGTGTATTATATCATTACGATTCCCTTAGTAAAGGGTTAATAGATAGCCGCGATGTTATCTACTTTATCACCATTACAGGTTTTCTTTTATTGACAACGCGGGTAATTATAGGGAGCAGGCAATGGTAGTACGATTTAATAATAAAAAATCAGGCGATTTATTACTGCTGGCAAACGGTTTAGTACTGGTGGTGTTACTAAATTTATTAGCCTCTTTTTATTTTTTTCGAATTGACCTTACTGAAGAGAAGCGCTATACGATTCAACCTCAAACTAAAGCGATACTGGGTAAATTGGAAGATGCAGTTTTCGTAGAAGTTTTTTTGGAAGGGGAGGACTTGAACCCGGAGTTCAGAAGATTTCAAAAATCGATTCGCGAAACATTAGAAGAGTTTCGGATTCGTTCCCACAACAGGGTTCAATATATATTTACAGATCCACTCCAGGCAACGAACGAAAAAGCCCGTAATGAATTTGTCGCATCGCTAAACGCGAAAGGAGTTAGTCCACGTAATGTAATTGAAACCAAAGATGGACAACGGGTAGAAAAATTTGTTTTCCCCGGAGCCTTAATCACTTACGAAGGTTTTGAGACAGGTGTGATGTTGTTAAAGGGGAATAAGGCACAAAGTATTAATTCATCGATAGAAGGTATTGAATATGAGTTAGCGAATGCTATTTATAAATTAAGTAATACGAATCGTAAGCGAGTGGGCGTAGTAACCGGTCATGGTGAATTGGATAGCCTCCAATTTGCGGGATTGAATAATGCGTTGCTAGATCAATACGATGTATATAAAGTTTCCTTATCAGCGAAAAGCCGGATTACTAATTATGATTTATTAATTGTTGCCAAACCGACCCGCACTTTTTCAAATCGGGATAAATATAAGTTGGATCAATACCTGATGCAGGGTGGCAAAATTCTTTTTTGCTTGACCGGCTCGATGCAGACATGAGCAGAGCTTCCGAAGAGGATTACTTTGCTTTCCCTTATGATCTTAATCTGGATGATCAGTTGTTTAAATACGGAGTTCGGATAAATCCCGATTTAATTCAGGATCGGGTTTCAGGTAAGTATCCGATTGTAATCGGTGGCGATCGGAATCAACCACAGATTATGCAACTCGATTGGCCTTTCTTTCCCTTGGTTAATCAATATGCTACACACCCTATTACCCGGAATCTGGATGCCACCTTATTAAAATTTGTTAGCAGCATGGATACCGTAAAGGCAGTTGACGTAAAGAAGACGCCTCTTCTCTTTTCATCACAATATTCAAGAAAAGTTTCTGCGCCTGTCAAGGTGGGTGTAAATGACTTACGGAGACAAATGCAAGACGATGTTTTTGATTCGGGTCGCATTCCGCTTGCGTATTTGCTCGAAGGGAACTTCACATCATTATTTAAGAATCGGTTTGCCCCGGAGGGAGTTGATACAACTGGCTTTAAGGAGCGGAGTGTTGAAACAAAAATTATTGTTATAGCCGATGGTGATGTAGCGAGAAATGATGTTAATCCACGCGATAACGATCCGCAACCACTCGGCCTCGATCCATTTACACATTACACATTCG
Source organism: Flammeovirgaceae bacterium (assembly GCA_016709845.1). Taxonomy (GTDB): domain Bacteria; phylum Bacteroidota; class Bacteroidia; order Cytophagales; family Cyclobacteriaceae; genus ELB16-189. The sequence goes on from JADJMA010000010.1 coordinate 41,538, forward strand.
CCAACCAGGATTTATTAATGAACATGGCTGCTTACCTCGTTGAAGAAAACGGTTTGATCAAAGCCAGAAATAAGGAAATAAAAGTGAGGCCGTTGGATAAGGAGAAAATCCGAGCCCGATCCTTTTGGCAAATAAGCAATTTGGTGTTGCCAATGATTGTAATGATCGTATTTGGTATTGCACGAGCATACATCCGAAGATTAAAATATACCCGCTTTTAATTATGCAGGAGAAGAGAAATTTGATCTTGCTAATTTCATTGGTTGTCCAAATCAGCCTTTGCGTTGCGCTGTTATTTTTATTAACCGAGATGATACCTGGCTGTTGACAAAGATCTTTTCAGAGTATCAGATCAAACCGAAATAGATAAAGTACTTTTAACAACTTCAAACAAGTCCCTTGAACTTGCTTATGATGGCTCAAAATGGATGGTAAATAAATCGTTTGAGGCCGACCGTCAATTGGTGACGATATTCTTTGCAGCCCTTATGCAAACAGAGCCGAAACGACCCGTTGGTGAAATTGTTAAGGATTCACTTCGTGAGCACATTTTGCGTAAAGGGACTAATGTTAAATTATACGAGGGGGAAACCTTAGTAAAGGATTTTTGGGTAAGTGGTAACGATGCAAAAACAGAAACTTATTTTCTGCTTCAAGGCGATGAGGTTCCGTACCTCGTAACCATTCCAGGGTATCGACTTTATATAGCATCTCTTTTTGAATTGTCTGATAATGAATGGCGGGATAAGCGCATTTTCAATTTTAGATGGGAAAACTTCAAGTCGTTGAACGCTACCTTTCCAGGAGAAACCAAGGAAAATTTTACTATTTCATTCCAAAATAAATATTTTGGAATTGAGGGGTTAGCCCAATCGGACACAACAAAACTTAATGACTATTTAGATGCTGTTTCGCTTATCAAGGGCAGCCGATTTCTTTCTTCGGGCCAATCACCTATGTATGATAGCCTGGCGAAAACTACATCTCAATTTTCGATTGTGGTTACTGACATAGCTAATCGAACGTATGAAATCGAAGTGTTTCCGGGCATCCACTCAACAGCTGAGATTTTAGGTAGATTGAACCACGAAACACTAGTCGTTTTTGACCGTACTCAAATAGCCTTAATTGCCCGAAAAGGCGCTATTTTGAAAGGTAATTCATCCATTTCTTACATTTTTCAGATTGGTTTTTCTTTATAACTTTACCGCCCAGTAAAACCACAAACCACTGATTTACAATGAAGTTTATCGTTAACTCAAGCTACCTGCTTAAGCAGCTTTCTAACATCAACGGAGTAATTACAACTAACCCTGTTGTTCCTATACTTGAAAATTTTCTTTTTGAGATCGATAAAAGCAGCCTTACTGTCACCGCTTCGGATCTGCAGACTTCCATGATTCACTGAAATAACAGTTGAATCGAAAGAGAAAGGAAATATTGCTGTCCCGGCCAGAATTCTCCTGGATACGTTAAAGAATTTGCCTGATCAGCCGGTTACATTTTCGATTGATGAATCGACTTATAGCATTGAAATCAGTTCTGACAACGGTCGCTACAAATTGGCTGGAGAGAATGCTACGGATTTCCCTAAAGTGCCGGCTGTATCGAACGATTTCTCAGCCACCATTTCATCGGAAGTACTGGCTCGCGCCATAAACAATACCATATTTGCTACAAGCAGCGATGAGTTGCGGCCGGCTATGACGGGTGTGTATGTTAATTTGGGTGAAAAGAATACAACGTTTGTAGCGACTGACGGTCATCGTTTAGTGCGTTACCGCAGAACGGATATTAAGTCGGATAATGGAAACTCAATTATTATTCCGCGCAAAGCGTTGAATCTACTGAAGGCAACCATTCCAACAGAAAATACGGATGTGAGCATTGACTTCAACATGTCCAATGCGTTCTTCAAGTTTGGAAACATCAGAATGATTTGCCGCTTGATTGACGAGCGATTCCCTGATTACGAAAATGTAATCCCGTCAACCAATCCTATCAAGATGACCATCAGCCGTACCGATTTGCTAGGTTCGCTCAAGCGGATTTCCATTTATGCTAATAAGACTACGCATCAGGTTAGACTAAAAATTACAGGCAGCGAACTTCAGGTTTCTGCCGAAGACCTTGATTTCTCCAATGAAGCAAATGAGCGCCTTTCCTGCGAACATGAAGGTGAGGACATCGAGATTGGCTTTAACGCAAAGTTCTTAATTGAGATGTTGACTAACCTGGATACCGATCAGATTAAACTCAATATGTCAGCTTCTAATAAAGCAGGTGTTATCTTCCCTTCAGAAAAAGAGAAAGGTGAGGATATATTGATGCTGGTGATGCCGGTAATGCTGAACCAATACGTGTAACACCACAACTAATACTCAGAAAACAACAAAGCCCTCAAACGAGGGCTTTGTTGTTTTCGGTAAACTAGAAAAGACTACTTCAAATCATCGAAGTTAAACGAAGTTTCTAAAAACTTAGTCGTGAACTTTCCTGACCGGAAGATCGGATTGTCCATCAGTTTTAAATGAAAGGGGATGGTTGTCTTTACGCCCTCAATAATATATTCACTCAGGGCCCGCTTCATCCGTGTAATCACTTCTTCTCTCGACTGACCGGTTACAATTAGTTTACCAATCATCGAGTCGTAGTTCGAAGGAATGGTGTAACCCGCATAAACATGACTATCAATACGTACGCCATGGCCCCCCGGCTTGTGCATATTTATAATTTTACCTGGCGAAGGGCGGAAACCATTGGCGGATCTTCCGCATTGATGCGGCATTCCATGGCAAATAAGTTAGGATAATAGTTAGTGCCTGAGATGGGTACACCCGCTGCTACTTTTATTTGTTCTTTGATCAGATCATAATTGGTTACTTCTTCCGTGATGGGATGCTCCACCTGAATACGGGTATTCATTTCCATGAAGTAAAAATCACCATGCTTATCAACTAAAAACTCAATCGTGCCTGCACCTTCATAGTTAATTGCTTTGGCACCTTTAATAGCGGCTTCGCCCATCCGTTCGCGCAATTCCTGACTGACTACTGGCGAGGGCGTTTCTTCTACTAATTTCTGATGCCTTCTTTGTATGGAGCAATCGCGTTCCGACAAGTGACAAACTTTTCCATATTGATCACCAACAATCTGTATTTCAATGTGCCTTGGCTCCTCAACAAATTTTTCAAGATAGAGACCATCGTTAGCAAAGGATGCCCCTGCTTCTCGTTTGGCATCATCCCAGGCCTTTTGAAATTCAGATTCATCATTGATGATCCGCATGCCTTTACCACCACCAGCCGTAGCTTTTACAATAACAGGATACTTAATTTTCTTGGCGATCTTCTTCCCATGTTCAACAGACTCTAATAACCCGTCAGAACCGGGAATACAGGGAACGCCCGCTTTAATCATGGTTGCCTTGGCTGTGGCCTTATCACCCATTGAGTTAATCATGGCAGCTGTGGGGCCAATAAACTTTATACCATATTCGTGGCATACGGAGGAGAACTCAGCATTCTCTGAAAGAAAGCCGTATCCCGGATGAATCGCGTCTGCGTTGGTAATCTCGGCAGCAGAAATAATTCGTGGAATATTCAGGTAAGATTCTTTGCTTGGTGCAGCACCGATACAAACGGCTTCATCGGCAAAGCGAACATGTAGGCTTTCGCGATCTGCAGTTGAGTACACTGCTACCGTTTTTATATCCATCTCTTTGCAAGTACGGATAATACGTAATGCAATTTCACCACGGTTAGCAATCAATATTTTCTTAAACATAATGGTAATTCAAAATTTAAAATTCAAGATTGAGATACTGATTTTGAACATTGAATGTTAAATCTTATAAGTTAATCAGGTTCAACAACGAAGAGAACCTGGTCGTATTCTACCGGTGATGAGTTTTCTACCATCGCCTTTACAATAGTTCCGGAAACTTCTGATTCAATTTCGTTAAAGAGCTTCATCGCTTCAATAATACAAACCGTTTTACCTTTGGTCACTTTATCACCCACTGAAATAAGTGGAGGCGAATCGGGATTCGATGATCGGTAGAAAGTACCAATCATGGGTGATTTAATCTCCACGGTTGTTTTAGCGGATACTGGCTTATCAACTTTTGGGGCAGCTACGGGTACCTGTACGGCTTGAGCTGCAACAGGAGCAGCCATTACATGGGTAGGAGAAGACGATTTCATCACCTTCTGATCCGGCTCTCGCTTAACATGGATTTTAAGTTCTTTGGTTTCAATATCTACTTCGTTAAGGCCCGATTGAGCAATAAAGTCGATAAGGTCTCTAATTTCAGAAGTTTTCATGTCACTTTGTTTTTTTGGTTCAGATGCCCCAGAAGTACTGGGTGATTTTGAAGTGATATTTTTTTTTGTTGCCATGATTTTTATTTAACCCGTTCTACATATTCACCGGTATCTGTTTTAATCTTAATATTATCTCCGGTTTTAACAAATAAAGGCACCCGAATTTCGGCACCGGTATCAATGGTTGCTGTCTTAAGGGTACGAGTCGCGGTGTCGCCTTGCATACCCGGCTCTGTGTAAGTAACATTTACAACAACATGCGAGGGCGGTTCAGCGGTAATGGGAGAGGTACCGTTTTCAAATGCGATTAAAATTGTTACTCCTTCTTTAATATATTTTACGGAGTCTCCCAAAAGTACTTTATCAAGATAGACTTGCTCAAAAGTTACATTGTCCATGCAAACCAAACTATCTCCATCTTGATAAAGGTATTGATACTCTTTCGTTTCAACACGAAGTTGATCTACCGAATCACCGGGACGAAAGCGATTCTCAACGATTTTACCTGTTCTTACACTTCTCATTTTTACCTGATAAAAAGCACGTAAGTTACCGGGTGTGCGATGTTGAAGTTCTTCGATTTGAACTACTTCACCATTGTACCGGATGTAATTGCCTTTACTGAGGTCAGAAACTGTTGCCATAAAAAAATCAGACTTTAATTTACAAATGAATTGATTAATTACAATTTTCTAAATACGAGCGGTAAGTTGGCGTTAACTGTTGTAGGCCCACTTTACATAAACGGAACCCCAGGTAAATCCGCCACCAAAGGCGGCCATTAGCAAGTTGTCACCTTTTTTTAATTTCTTTTCAAAATCCCACAACAGAAGAGGAATGGTACCTGCGGTAGTGTTTCCATAGCGCTCAATATTCATAAGTACTTTTTCCTGACTAATCCCTACACGACTTGCCGTAGCATCAATAATACGTTTATTGGCCTGATGTGGTAAGAGCCAATCGATGGTTTCGGGTGTGAGTTTATTTCGTTCGGCAACTTGTGCAGCTACTTCCGCCATATTGGTAACCGCGAACTTATAAACAGCGGCTCCTTCCTGATAAACGAAATGTTGTCTTCCATCTACGGTTTGTGTACTAGCGGGCATCCGGCTACCGCCTGCTTTCATATGGAGATACGATTCGCCACCGCCATCGCTTTTCAAAATCCAATCCATAACCCCTACATCTTCTGTGGTAGGTTCCAATAAAACACAACCAGCGCCATCTCCAAATATGATGCAAGTGGTACGATCGGTATAATCAACAATGGCCGACATTTTATCGCCACCAATGACAACTACTTTTTTGTATACGCCTGATTGAATGAAACTGGCTCCGGTTGCTAAGGCATAAATAAAGCCTGAGCAAGCTGCCCCCATATCAAAACTAAATGCGTTGGTTGCCCCTACCGAAGAGGCTACAATGTTGGCTGTAGCCGGAAAAGTCATATCCGCAGTAACGGTAGCAAATATGATCAGATCTATTTCTTTGGGATCTATTTTGGTTTTGGCAAGCATGTCTTTAACCGCTGCAATGCCCATAACACTAACTCCTTGGTTGTCACCTTTTAAAATTCTTCTTTCCTTAATACCGGTTCGTGAGGTAATCCATTCATCGTTGGTTTCCACCAGTGTTTCAAGTTCCTTGTTTGTAAGAATGTAGTCGGGAACGTAACCTCCTACACCTGTAATCGCGGCTTTTATTTTATTCATACTATATAGTTGGCAGTTTGGCTGGCCATGTGTAAAAAAAACAAGGCCCGATTGAAATTTCAATCGGGCTTTCAATGGTACGATACGTTAACTACTTTGTTTGTCGTGCTGACTGACAAAGCAAAAATTAATCTTTACCTTAATGGATACGATCATGGCGTATTAAGCCAATACCTCCTTCTCCATCACCACATTGCCTTTATAAAATAACTTTCCTTCATGCCAAAAGGCGCGATGGGGCAAGTGGTTTTCTCCCGTTGTAGGACACACCGCCATTTGCTTGGCAGTTGCCTTATAATGGGTTCTTCTTTTATCTCTGCGGGTTTTCGAGGTTTTTCGTTTCGGATTTGGCATAACCTATTCTAATTTATTTTAACTTTTTTAATTTTTCCCACCGTGGGTCTATGTTCTCTTTTTCTTCCTTGGCTTCTTCCGTGCTATAAACAATTTTCACTTCTGTGTCATCTTCCTCACTTACTTCATTCTGAAATTTGGGATGAAGTTTTTTTATTGGAATTGCCAAAACAATGAATTCGTAAATAAACTGCCCGATATCAATGCTATCCTGATCGCGGGTAATGATGACGATTTCATCACTAACTTCCTTTGCTTCATCTCCATATTTGAATACAATCTTTCTGGTTTCTTCAATTTGATAGTCGAAAGGCTCCAACGAGCGATCGCACACCAAAGAGGTTTTACCAGAAATATTAAAATCAATCTCAATGAACGTTTCCCTTTTGTCTAAAACAATCCGTACATCAAAATCTCCGCCCGAAATCACCTCTTTCCCATACTTTTCAAAAAAGCTATTGGATAGCTTAAAATCGAAAATATGGGTCTTTTTGCTGAGCCCAATGATATTGATGCTAAATTCTTTTCAACCCAATGGGTTTTTAAAATGAGCGGGCAAATTTATCAGTATTTATTGAATTTATGCCTTTTAACCTCTATAATTTTGAAGAGGACGCGATTTTCACATCAAAAACAGAGCATTTTTTACCAATACTGTGTAAAGGCAACAGTTTTCAATTCAGAAACTGGTTTCTTCTCTAAATTTTCGATTAAATAGTCAACAACATTCTTTTTGAAACCTAATTTGATAGCAATACTCTTTGTGAAAATGACTTCGCTCTCAAATACCTTTTGGTCAGCAAAAATTAGCTCAATGCAACCCATTAAGTAATCGAATTTCTGCTCGTTTGAAAGTGCACCCAATGTGTCAATCGGTTCGGGATTGCGAATTAATAGGTTCACTTCTTCTTCAGGAAACTTCCGGTCCTGCGCAATCTTCAGGATCATATCGCGCTCCGTTTTAGCAAAATGTTTGTCAGCCTCCGCTAGTTGAATAAGTATGTTTAGCTTTTTTTTAGTAACAATATCCATTTCATTCCTCCGTGAAAATCAAATCTAACATTAATTGTATTTTTAATCGGTCAAAGATGTCAATAGACTAAAAAAACATGTAAGTTTTTTTAGCTTTCTACCAATTGTGATCTCCTATTCTTGATTATCTCGCAGGCAACATACATGGCTTGTCTCATAGAACTTTCGCTGGCAAGGTTTTTTCCAGCAAGATTATAGGCCGTTCCATGATCGGGGGAAGTCCGTACATAGGGTAATCCTGCAGTATAATTGATGCCAGATTCAAAAGAAAGTGTTTTAAACGCCACGAGGCCTTGGTCGTGGTACATAGCAATAATTCCATCGAATTTTGCATGTTGGCCCGATGCGAAAAATCCATCGGCAGGAAAAGGGCCAAAAATCAATTTACCTTTATTCTTAAGGTCCTGAATAACAGGCTTTATCACTTCATTTTCTTCAGTACCTAATAGACCCTCATCTCCGGCATGGGGATTTAATCCCAAGACGGCAATTTTTGGTTTACTGATCATGAAATCTTTTTTCAACGTTAGTTCCAACAATCGTATTTTAAGTTCTACACGCTCGCGGGTTATAAAAGTTGGGATTTCCTTAACAGGGATATGCTCTGTTACCAACCCTACCTTAAGATCTTGCGCCACCATTAACATCAGGCTTTCTCCTGCGTTAAACTCTTGGGTCAGGTATTCTGTGTGTCCCTGAAACGGAAAATCTTCACCATGAATTGTATTTTTATCGATGGGGCCAGTAACAAACCCATCAATCAAGCCTTCTTTAACTTCTTCAACCGCTTTCTTTAAACAGAGCAAAGCAGCCTTGGCCGTTTGGCGCGAAGGTTGGCCGGGATTAATTTCAATCATATCCTCCCCAGCAATTAACTACATTAATGGTTTTAGGAAAGAATTGTCCTTTTGATTTAACTACGTTATAATTAAACTCCTCGAGGTTCATAAGTTTTCTATAAAAAGAAAGTGCTTTGGTAGACCCATAAATAACAGGTGTTAATAAAGTATGAAGTCGATGATCAGCCAATGCTTTAATAACAACTTCCGGACCGATACCGTTAAGGTCGCCTAGCGTTATTCCAATACGAGGTTTATCTGTAGGATGTGTTTGAATCATGATTTAGTATTTGAATTTACTTCACTCGCAATTTAGTGTAATTTTCTTGTTTTGATTTTATACTTTGTAGTTTGGTAAAATTTTGTGCTAACTCGGTTGATCCAAATAATTCTGTACTATGGTGCGTCCTAAAAAACATCTTGGGCAACATTTTTTAAAGGACCAGACCATCGCCTTACGGATTGTGGATGCTCTTCAGCTTTCTTCAGAAAGAAGTACAGTAATAGAGATTGGCCCGGGTACTGGCGTGCTCACCAAGTATTTACAAAAGAAGGATTCGGTGGATTTAACGCTGGTAGAAATTGATTGGGAATCAATCGCCTATCTGAAAGAGCACTTCGCAGGTCTTGCGGACAAAATTGTTGAGGGCGATTTTTTAAAGCTCGACCTCAAAGCACAATTCACTGACGATCTGCATATCATTGGTAATTTCCCATACAACATCTCCTCTCAGATTTTCTTTAAAGTCTTAGATCATCGGTTGCAGGTAAAACAAGTGGTTTGCATGTTGCAAAAAGAAGTTGCTGACCGGATTGCTGAGAAACCCGGAAGTAAGACGTATGGCATTCTTAGCGTTTTATTGCAAGCCTATTACGATATCGAATATTTATTTAAAGTTCCACCAGGAGTATTCTTTCCCCACCTAAAGTAATGTCTGCGGTAATCAGGTTAACCCGTAACAACCTGGTGAGATTGGATTGTGATGAAGTGCTTTTTAAAGTGGTGGTGAAGCAAGCATTTCAAAACAGGCGTAAGACCTTGCGCAACGCATTGAAAGTTTTAAATTTGCCTGCCTCTCTGATAAGCCATCCGCTTATGGATAAACGAGCTGAACAATTAGGGGTAGAACAGTTTGTTTTTCTAACTAAACAATTAGAAGATTTTCGTGAAACCCATGGAATTTGAGTTGAACAGAGAGTTCAGGGATCGCTTTCAGGAAGCCCTGAATGAACGCGATGATAATTTTATTCGTCAAAGTCTGTAGGAGGTGAATCCGGCTGACATCACGGCATTACTGTACGAATTCAGTGGCGAAGAATCAAAGTACGTATTGGATTTGCTCTCGCTTGAAACACGAGCAAAGATTGTAAATGATCTGGATTCGGATACGCGCAAAGCTTTTCTAGCAAACCATACAACCGAAGAGATAATCCAAGTACTTAATCTACTTGATTCAGATGATGTAGCTGATATTTTAAACGAGTTACCCATCAAGACGAGTGAAGAGATTATACCTCAGCTGGATGTTGACCTCAAATCGCAGGTTATTGATTTGTTGAGGTATGACGAAAATGTGGCCGGTGGGTTGATGGCCAAGGAGTTGATTAAGGCCCTGGATCACTGGACGGTTGTTCAATGCGTGGAAGAAATCCGCAAGCAGGCAGAGCATGTAGCCAAGTTTTATGTGGTGTATGTAGTGGATAGTACCGATAAGCTACTGGGTCGCGTGTCATTGCAGAAACTTATTATTTCCGACCCACGCACACTGGTTAAGGATATTTTAGATGATGTGGTGGAGGTGGTAGAAACCCATATGGAAGACAGGGAGGTTGCTGAGATCATGAGTAAATACGATTTGGAATCGGTACCTGTTGTTAACGTACAAGGGCAATTGGTTGGACGCATTACGATTGATGACGTGGTAGATGTTATTACCGAACAAGCTGAAGAAGAGCGACAACTCGTGTCAGGTATAACAGAGGATATAGAGGAGGATGATAGCGTCCGAGAAACACGCGCACGCTTGCCTTGGTTGCTTATTGGTATTTTGGGTGGTATGGTGAGTGCTCGATTTATGGGTTTTTTTGAATTAGAGATAGCCAAAATAACAGCCATAGCCTTTTTTATACCTCTTATACAGGCAACCGGAGGCAATGTAGGCATTCAGTCTTCTTCCCTGGTGGTTCAAAGTTTGGTAAGCCCGGGCTTTGTAGATGAAAGCCTTTGGAAAAGACTATTAAAGGTATTCAGCGTAGCACTTCTTAACGGGTTGTTTCTTTCGTTAATCGTGTTTGCGGTTAATCAACTAGTTTTTGGACGAGATCCATTAAATATGATAGTATCCATGGCACTTTTCTTTGTTGTAATTTTTGCTTCCTTTATCGGAACCGTTACACCGCTTATTCTCAATAAGATGGGTTTTAATCCGGCCATGGCTTCAGGCCCATTTATCACCACCACCAACGACTTACTGGGGCTGGCGGTTTATTTCACAACGATTCATCTATTCTTGTAAGTTTCAAGTAATTGGTTGACTAATGTACAGAAGTAATGAACTTGTCCAATCCGAAGTTAATTTATTGTGATCAATTCTTCTTTTTCATTTTATTTGAAAATTAAATTGATTTTATTTTCTGTTAATAATTATTGTTTTGGGGCTGTTTGCCTGCATGTATGGCTGGTGTGAATAAAATAAAGGCAAAACTTCAGGAACACTTCAATAATATTATTGAAAAGCCCTTAGTTACCGCATCTCTTGTTTTAGCAGGAGTTTCAGTCCTTGTAATAAGTTTAAGCCTTAAATACTACATAAACGATTTTGAAAATTTCTGGCCTCAGATTTTGGCTGAGGCCCATGGAATGATCTTCGACATCGCCATTATTGGTATTCTAATTTTTTGGCTAAACCAAAATGGAGAAACCCGGCAACGCATTCGGTTTTATAAGGATGAGATTGACGATTTTAGATTGTGGGAATCAGATGAAGCTGCCTTTCGAACGGTGGGTAATATTAAACGTTTGAACCGGCATAAAATTCATGAGATTAACCTGGTTAATTGCTTTCTGGCACGCACCAATCTCAACTATGTCAATTTGCAAGGCTCAAACCTAAATTCAGCTAATTTTTCTAACTCGTCACTAATCGAAACAAACCTGGAGAACACCCGGCTTAATCAAACTAATTTTGAAAATTCAAATTTGAATCAAGCACTATTGAAAGGTGCCTATGCCAGTGGAGCAAACTTTAAAGATGCTTTTTTGATTAAATCTCAGTTTGAAAATGCCTTTTTAATAAAGACCAATTTTAAGAATGCTTTTTAATGGAGGCAAATTTGGCTGGTAGTTATTTAATGGGTGCCGATTTTGAAATGCAAGCCTTTATAAGGCTGATTTGAGAGGGGCCAAGGGCCTTACCTTGGAACAGCTTACCAAAGCAAAACATTATACCTGGCCAAGTTTGACGATGAAATTTTAGACCAGGTAAAAACCAACTTACCCGAACTGGTAGGTGCCTGATTTTGAAATCGTAAATTAAAAATTAATTTTGAGCATGTTGTAACAACGGCTTCGTGCCCCGAGGTCGTTGTTTCTTTTTGTTTAAGATTGAACGTGGGTACGATTGGGCAAAATACTTTTAATATCAGATTATGAGCCAAAAGATTTCTTATTATACCAAGGAAGGGTTAGAAAAATTACAAATGAATTAAGCACCCTCAAGAGTAAGGGACGCAGTAATATTGCGAAGCAAATAGCAGAAGCCCGCGATAAGGGTGACTTAAGTGAGAATGCAGAATACGATGCGGCCAAAGATGCTCAAGGACACCTTGAAGCTAAGATTAATCAGTTAGAGAATTTATTAAGCGGAGCACGTTTATTAGATGAAACAAAGATCGACACCTCTTCCGTTTCCATACTGTCGAAAGTGACCATTAAGAATAAAAAAAATAAGGTCCCCATGACCTACATGTTAGTGTCTGAAGAAGAGGCCGATCTTAAGGTAGGTAAGATTTCTACCCAGTCGCCAATAGGGAAGGGCCTGCTTGGAAAGAAGAAAGGAGATGTGGCTGTTATAAAAACTCCTGCCGGAGAGATTGAATTTGAGGTTCTTGATATTGGAGCTTAAAAAGAGAATCAATTATGCCATCTATCTTTACAAAAATTATCAATCGCGAAATACCCGGACACATTGTGGCTGAGGACGATCGCTTCATTGCTTTCCTGGATGTAATGCCACTAGTGGAAGGCCATATTTTGGTTGTGCCCAAAAATGAAGTTGATTATATTTTTGATCTGGATGACACAACACTGGCTGATTTGACAGTGTTTGCGAAAAAAGTTGCTATTGCCTTAAAGCAAGTGGTTCCGTGTAAGCGCATTGGAATTGCTGTTATAGGGCTTGAGGTACCTCATGTACATATTCATTTGGTGCCCATGAATACAATGGGTGATATCAATTTCACTAAACCAAAGCTTTCGCTTTCCGCTGAAGTAATGCAAGCGATAGCAGAAAAGATTCGAACTGCATTAGGATAATTGGAGTATTAAATGAAATCAATATCCACGTTAAGTGGATAGCGCATTAAAAAATCCAGCGCCACCTCTACCGTCATTCCTTCAAATAGCACTTTGTATAAGCGATCTGTAATTAAGGCGCGTACTTTATAATGATCTGCGCACTTCTTTGCAATACGCACCGTGTTAAATCCCTTCTGCCACTTCCGACATATCATTTAAAATATCGGCCAGTTTTTCTCCTTTAGCAAGTCGATAACGTACCGTAAAATTTCTACTCATGGGGCTATTGCAGGTAGTTACCAGATCGCCAATGCCGGCAACACCCAGAAAAGCTTTTAGGTCGCCACCCAGCGCCCGCCCCAGATAAACCATTTCTACAGCACCCCGACTTATTAGCAAACCTTTTGCGTTCTCGCCATACCCAAGTCCACTAAGAGCCCCGGAAGCAATGGCGATTATATTCTTTAAAACACCCGCTATTTCAACACCAACAATGTCACTGTTTTCATACACCTGAAACCGGTCATTGCGTAAGAGTCGTTTACCCAGTTGTATTACTTCATTGAAATGACTGGCTACTACGGTTGCACCGGGTTGACGTTGAGCTAACTCTTTGGCGAGATTAGGGCCAGCCAAACAACCTACGCGAACAACAACACTTTCTTCCTGAATCACCTCGCTCATCGTCTTTACCTGTGTGCGGGTTAATTTGGGAATGCTTTCGATGGTCTCTCCTGCAGGAAGTGTAATGTCAAATCCTTTGGTACCATGTATAAGTATATGGTAGGGATGCAGATGAGGAGAAAGTTGTTTCATCATAGCACGGAAATGTGCGGATGGCACTATAGGAAAAATGACATCGCACTCCGAGGCGAGATAGGCGAGGTCATGCGTTGGTTCAACGTTATGATGAAGCGGATATCCTCTGTTTTCTTTTGCCTCTCGCATGTGGGCAACGGCCTGTTCATTGCGCGCATAGAGAAGTACCCTTCGTTGTAAAGCCAGAATATTGGCAATCACCGTTCCGAAGTTACCTGCACCTATTACTCCAACTGGTTTTTCAGATATACTGTTCGAGGTCATAGCCAACCAATCGATTATGGTAGTAGAATAGTACGGTCAGGTCTTTTGTAATGATATTTCCTTTTTTATTTAGCAACAACGGACGCTTCAGATGAAAGATTCCTACGTTTTCGATTCCTAGCTTTATTACTCCGTCTACTTTGCCTTTCAGGTGTGTTGCGTGATACACTTTGCCATTGTCTTTTAGATCGTAGATTTTTTCGAATCCGTTTAAAGGTTTTTCTGAATTCTGCGTATTCAATTTCAAGGTCTTCTTCGGGTAAGCGTAATAGGCTGAACAGATCTAATTTTGGAAACTTCTTTTGCCACATTTCAAATGCGACAAATGCAGCCAAGTGACTGCTAAATACCCGGTTGATACGATGATACTCCGATACAATCCGTTGACTGAGCATCCGGGTGTACTCAACTTCCCGCTGCTTGTCATCGGTAATGCTACTGTTTGATACGAAGTAATCCCTCGTGTCTATAACCCTACCATGAGAATCCAGGCTATTGCCATCCTCGTCTACATAATTTCCAACAACATCAAGCCCCGGGCCAATGGAAACAGAAATATTGGAACCTTTCGTAAAGAATTTAAACAGGAACGGAGTAGTTGAACACTTCCATATTTATCCTGTTCTGGAAAGTATTTGTCTTGTCCCTTTACATGCAGATAATCTTCAATAAGATCAGGCGCTTCAAGCACGAAATTATAATTAAGGGTTACAGGAACAATGAAAATTTTTCGCACATTTTCGCCTGGGTTCTCCTGATACAGATTTCGTTGAGCTTCAATGGCGGTACTCAGTAAACCTAACTTGAGTTGTTTTTCAAGTAAGCCCGAGCGCGATCGTGTACCACCCGGAAAAAATAAGCTATGGGCACCCTTTTGGATGGCCTGATTAGAATACATTTTTAATGCCTCCAGATAGGGGAGATTTTTTTTTCTGCGATCTACTTTATAAGCTCCCAAACTGTTCATGAAGTAGGCAAAGATCTTTATGTTAAAAAGATTTAAGCCTGCACCATAGATAAAAGCGGGTAAGCCGCACGAATGGATCACCCATCCAATTAAAATGGAATCCAGATTACTAAAGTGAGTAGGTACCATAACCACCGTTCCCTGAGTTGCCAGTTTACGGAGCATTTTCACTTTACCAACAATTTGAATTTTATCCCGTAAGGTGTATTGGCTTCGGAAGAAGGCCCCGAATTTTTTTACTCGGGCGCCATTGAGAAGTCGCTGAAACCAGAATTTTACTACTTCGCGGGTTACCCGATACGAGTTAGGTTTGAAACTACCAGCAATTTCATTCACATAACGCAAAACAATTTTCTGAAGGATTTCCTCCTCAATGGGTTTAGATTCTTCAGCTGTCATTGAACTGAGTTCTACCAACTCATTCTTAACTTGAGCCCAAAATTTCGAATCGTCTTTTGGATCAACCCGCCAACGGTTTCTTTTGATACGATTTTGCTCACGGTAAGCAGTTGCTTCCAGTTCATCAATCAATTGTTTTCGGGAAGGCCGAAGTTCCTTAATCCGTTGAATGGTCTTCTGTGCCACTTCTTCAACAAATTCCTTTCGGTTTTTGCTTAGTCGATAGACGGGCCAGTCGGGTATACCATCGAGGATGGGTTTGTAAGGTCTGTTCTTATTTTTCTTTTCTTCCAGTATTTCCATCATCCAGATCTTAGCAAAGCGGGGTGTCAAAGTTAATCGGGCGCAAGGTCAAACCCAAAAAATCATTTAAAGGTGTCGTTCCAAAGGCTGCGCCCAAACTTTTAGACATTTCATGAAAACGATTCATGACTTCTTCAATAAAAGGCTCGTCAAGCAACATTAAAACATCCTCTTCGGAGGTAACATCTAATTCATTCATTTTAAAAGTTTGTTCTAACTGGCCAGACTCTATTTTTATCAGGTACTTTCCATTCCATTGAAAAATAGTGATTTTGAAGTTAGCATAGGGTATTTCTTTAATTACTCTCATGTTTACTTTACGCCTAAATTTAGAATAAATTACAATGTTCAAAGCCCCGTTCAAATGAATAGTTATTTACT
Source organism: Flammeovirgaceae bacterium (assembly GCA_016709845.1). Taxonomy (GTDB): domain Bacteria; phylum Bacteroidota; class Bacteroidia; order Cytophagales; family Cyclobacteriaceae; genus ELB16-189. The sequence continues at coordinate 57,449 of JADJMA010000010.1, forward strand.
CGCCAAATATTTGACAGGGTTGAGCGTTTATGTCTCAAAAAAGGCTTTTACAGGCAGACTATTTTGTTGTTACTTGTAACCTAATCCTATATAATTATTGCGATTCAGTAGTTTAAGAAGTATGAACAATAGATTGATTACAGGGGGTAGGAGCTGGCTTGGTGCGTTTTTACTGATTCTTATTTCTTTTTTAAATGCGGAGGCAACCCATTTAAGAGCGGGTGAAATTACCTTGCAACGAGTAAGTTGCACAAGCCTTACATTCCGTATTACCATTACCGTTTACACGGATACCGGGTCGCCCATAAAATTTGGTGATGGCGAACTCAATTTGGCGATGGAAGTAAGCCGATAACCACACCTCAAATTGACAATACGCTAAGGCGGATTTAGGGCCTGAAGTTGGAACGGTGTCCTACACCGTTGAACATACTTTTGCGGGGCCTGGTAAATACACCATCAGTTACCTGGAAGCCAATCGAAACGCAGGCATCCTTAACATGACCAATTCCGTGGACACAAGGTTTTATGTTGAGACACAAATTATTATTGATCCTTTTTTGGGATGTAGTAATACGCCACGACTTCTCGTGCCGCCCATTGATAAAGGTTGTACAGGCGCAGCATTCTATCACAATCCGGGTGCTTATGATCCTGATGGTGATAGTCTTTCGTATGAATTAACTATTCCTAAAAGAGAAAAAGATGCGAACGTATATGGATACTTAGATCCAAACGGAAAGAAATTTTATGATGCCATAGGTCTTAATTACGGAACAGCCAATGAGGATGGCAATGGACCACCCACTTTTTCGATTGATGAATCGGGAACACTACTCTGGGATGCACCGGGTGCACCAGGTGAATATAACGTTGCCTTGCTGATTAAAGAATGGCGTAAGATTAATGGTATTTGGATTCAACTTGGTTTCGTTGTTCGCGATATGCAAATCATTATTGAAGATTGTCTTAACCAAAGACCCGAGCTAAATGTTCCGCCCGATATTTGTGTAGAGGCAGGTCAATTGATAAACATTGATGTATTTGGAACTGATCCTGATTATGACAGTGTAAAACTGGAAGCCTATTCTGAAATCTTCAGTATCAACCCATCTCCAGCGAACTATAGTCCACGACCTCCGGTTTTTCAAAAGACAGCTCCGGGCGTAGATGCAAAACTTACCTTATCATGGCAAACTACCTGCAATCATGTTCAGGCTCAGCCCTATCAGGTAGTTTTCAAAGTTACCGATAAGTCAGGCAAGGGACCCTCGCTGGTACAGTTTAAAACGTGGAATATTACGGTTGTAGGACCGGCCCCGGTATGGCACCCTCCGCAAGTTGATTTGGGTGCGCGCTCCGCAATTCTTGCCTGGGATGATTATGCTTGTAAGAATAACGCATCACAAATGCAGATTTGGCGCAGAGTGGATCAGTATGTATTTACTCCACCTGAGTGTGTTACCGGCATGCCCGATTTTCTTGGATACTCATTAATAAATGTTGTGCCCATAGGTACCACCACGTTTACCGATAATAATGGAGGCCGGGGCCTATCTGTTGGTGCTCAATATTGTTATAGGCTTGTCGCTATATTTCCTCAGCCTGGCGGAGGAGAAAGTTATGTATCTCAGGAAGTTTGCTTACCGCCCATTTTGGCCGATGCTCCTGTTGTTACGAATGTAACGGTAGACGTTACTAATCGAACAAATGGTCAGGTAACTGTTAGATGGAGACCACCCTTTGAGGCAGATCCCGGACAATTTCCACCGCCATACACGTATGAAGTTCAGCGAGCAGAAGGTTTTTCAGGTGATTTAAAATTGACGTCAGCATTTCCAGGCAAACGACCAGATACAGTGTGGGTTGATACGGGTATTAACACCCTGGAGACCGTGTTTAATTATAGGGTAACAGCCTATGCAAGTGATAATACCAAGGTGGGTGTATCGCCTACAGCTTCCACCGTTCGGTTGGAGACCACTCCTCAGTTTCTACAAATAGCCCTCTCATGGAATGCCGATGTTTCCTGGTCTAACACTAACGCAAGATTATCCCCGGCATTTAATTTTTCGGGTCCAGCCAATTCTACGAAGGCGATCTTGTACTCATTGATAGTGTGGACGTAAATCAGTTTCAGCTTAACTATATCGACTCGGGTCAATACCAAAACAAGCCGCTCGTTGATACAGAGCTTTACTGTTATCGGGTGATGACCCGTGGTGCTTATGGAAACCCCAGAATCATAGAACCGCTTATTAATTTCTCACAAATAATTTGTGCGCAACCCAACGATGATGTTGCGCCTTGTGCGCCAAGTTTTACCATAGAAGCCCGGGATTGTGAAGAATATATTCAGACAGCTTCGTGCGGAATGAATGTTTATAGTAATGTGCTTACATGGAATAGACCGGCTGATCAAAAATGTCGCGATGATATTCAGAAATATCGTATCTATAAAGCAACCACTACGGAAAGTGAATTTTCAGAAATTGCTATGGTAGCCGATACGTTCTTTGTTGATTCTAATTTACCATCGTTTGCTGCGTGCTATAAAATTTCAGCCGTTGATCGGGCCGGCAATGAAAGTGAACTGAGCGAGAGTTACTGCTTTGACAATTGCCCTTATTATGAACTTCCTAATGTGTTTACGCCTAACGATGACAAATGTAATGACTTATTCAGCGCTTTCAGCGATCGTGTTTCCGCTGAGATTGGCGAAGATGGTCAAGCGCCTTGCGGACAAGATTTAAATGATTTAAGAAAACGGTGTGCTCGATTTGTGTTAACCGTTGATTTTAAAGTGTACAATCGTTGGGGAAAGCAAGTGTATAGTTACCAATCCGGAGGCGAGCGATCAATTTATATTGATTGGGATGGAAGAGATAATAATGGCAAAGAACTGGCTGATGCCATCTATTATTACAATGCTGAAGTTACTTTTGAAGCGGTTGATCCTTCTAAACAGAAGAAAAATATTAAAGGATGGGTTCACCTGATCCGGTAATAGATAATCACTCCATTATCCTTTTTGATGGTGTCTGTAATTTGTGTAACAGCTCTGTTCTGTTTATAATTAAGAGAGATCCTAAAGCGCGATTTTATTTTGCTGCCTTACAATCTGATTTTGGTATTGCGAAGTTACGTGAATATGGAATTTCATCTGTAGTTCCAGAAAGTGTTTTTAATACTTAAAGCAGAGTTATGCCAAAATTACTGCCGCGCTAAAGATTGTCCGAAACCGAAGGTGGCCTTGGCCTGCGCTTTACCTTTTCATCATTGTACCAAAATTATTACGCGATTTCATCTATGATTTTATAGCCCGGAATCGCTATCGATGGTTTGGTAAAAAGGATGCCTGCATGATTCCGACACCCGCTTTAAAAGCACGATTTGTTGGATGATTTTTATGGATTATTTTGATCTTAACAAGGCATGGTGTAAAATCGAAAAATTATTACTCTAAAAAAGACTATCATGAATGCATTTATATTTCCAGGACAAGGAGCGCAATTTACAGGCATGGGTAAAGAGCTCTATGAGAGTAATCAAATGGCCAAAGCCTTATTTGATAAAGCTGATGAAATTCTTGGGTTCAAGATAAGTCAAACGATGTTTACAGGCACAGCTGATGAATTAAAGCAAACGAAGGTAACGCAGCCCGCCATCTTTATTCATTCGGTGGCTGTGGCGACATCACAAAATGAAGTTCACCCGCAGATGGTGGCTGGACATTCTTTGGGAGAGTTCTCGGCATTGGTCTCAAACAAAACTCTTTCTTTTGAAGATGCGTTGCGCCTGGTCTTTAAACGCGCTCTGGCGATGCAGCGGGCATGCGAAATAAATCCTTCCACCATGGCAGCCATTCTTGGACTAGACGATAATAGGGTAGAAGAGATATGTGCATCCATTGATAATGAAATCGTTGTTGCGGCTAATTATAATTGCCCGGGTCAACTGGTAATTTCCGGATCCATGAAAGGGATAGAGATTGCTTGCGAAAAGATGAAAGCAGCAGGTGCAAAACGTGCCTTGCCTTTACAAGTGGGAGGTGCCTTTCACTCGCCTTTGATGGAGCCTGCCCGCGAGGAACTTGCAGCCGCTATTGCAGCTACTAATTTTAATACTCCTATTTGTCCGGTTTATCAAAATGTTAATGCGTTACCTTCAATGGATGTTGATGTGATCAAGAAGAACTTAATAGATCAGTTAACCGCCCCGGTGCGTTGGACACAACTGGTGCAAAACATGGTAAGTGATGGAGGAAGTAAGTTTATAGAGTGTGGACCGGGCAAAGTATTGCAGGGTTTAGTAAAAAAAATAGCACCCCAGGTAGAAGTAGCCAGCCTTTAAAGTTTACGTACTCCAGTTTGTCGGTACACTTCTAAAAGTTTAATGTGATTTTTGTTTAGTACAGGATGAATAAAGTTTGGAGCGATTTCGGTAAGCGGCTCGAGTACAAATCGTCTGTGAGCAATGCCGGGGTGGGGCAGGGTTAATTCTGCTGAATTTATAATTTCCGTTTCAACATACAATAGATCAATATCAATGAGTCGGGCTCCCCATTTTTCTACACGGCTACGTCCCATTTTATGTTCGATTGATAGCGCATAACTCAATATCTGTTCTGGCCCTAAGGAAGACTTAATGATTAGGGCCATGTTCAAAAAATCCGGTTGATCAGATTTACCCCAGGGGTTTAGTTTCATAAACGATGATCTTTTAAGAACAACGCCAATATGAAGACCGATTAACGCGATTGCTTTTTCTAAATTATTTACCCGATCGCCCAAATTACTGCCCAGTAGCAGAAATGTTCTATTCAATTCCATACATGCGAAAGATAGCCAAGTCGTTTCCTTTCCGGATGCCCTTTCAGTATTTTTGTGCCTAATTTTATTTTCATGAATTTCTTCAAAACTTTTCTGGCGTCATGCCTGGGTTCATTGCTCGCTTTTATTGTATTGATCGGATTGATAATTTTCTCTGTTACGGCTATTGTTTCAAGCCTATCTAATGGAGATAGTCAAACAGTTATAAAAGAAAACTCAGTTTTACATCTCAAGTTGGATGTTCCCATAACGGAGAACGAAATCGAAAATCCTTTTGAAGGACTACCGATACCGGAAGCGGTCTCTTCGATTGGATTATTGCCGCTAAAAATCAATCGAGCAGGCTAAACAAAGATCCGAACATTAAAGGAATCTACCCGGGATCTCAGTGTATTTATGAGCGGTTTGGAGTTGCCGGGGAAATCCGGCAGGCTTTACTAGATTTTAAAACTTCCGGAAAATGGATTGTTGCGTATAGCGAGCTTTATACCGAGTCGGCCTACTATGTTGTTTCCGCTGCGGATAAAGTTTATTTAAATCCAGAAGGTGATCTCGAATTTAATGGATTGTCGGTAGAGGTTTCTTTCTTCAAGAAACTATTTGATAAGCTTGAGATTAAACCACAAATTTTTCGGGTAGGAGATTTTAAAAGTGCCGTTGAGCCCTTCATGCTTGATCATATGAGTGCCGAAAACAAACTGCAACTCAATGAATTGATTTCAGATATAAATAACGTTCCATGATTCGGGACATCGCGCAAAGCCGGAATATTGAAGTAAACCGGCTAAAGGAAATCTCAGACAAAATGTTGGTTACGAATTCATCAACTGCTCAATCGCAGGCTTGGTGGATTCATTAATTTCTTTTCGACCAGGCAACAGGAATTGCGCACCCGATTAGGGGTGAAAGAAAATTCGGATATTAGTTTAGTTAAATACAGTAAGTACAAAAGAGCTATTCCATTACGCCAGTTCAAAAAATGAAATTGCTGTTATTGTAGCCGATGGTGATATTATACCGGGCAAGGCACAGCAAGGTATGATTGGCTCAGACACGTTTGCTGAAGAGATTAGAAAAGCCCGGCTTAATGATCGGGTGAAGGCTATTGTAATTCGTATTAACTCACCGGGCGGCAGTGCGCTGGCATCGGACGCAATGTGGCGAGAAGAAAACTGGCCACGGAGGTTAAGCCTGTTATTGCGTCTATGCCTGATTACGCAGCTTCGGGCGGTTATTGACCCTGGCCATGGCTTGCGATACCATTGTAGCGCAGCCAACAACCATAACAGGTCGATTGGCGTGTTTAGTGTTTTGTTTGATCTAAGCAGTTTCCTTGATAATAAATTGGGGATTACTTTTGAGGAGGTTAAGACCGGTGACATTGGTGGATTATCTGTTACCAGACCCTTAACGGCCGTTGAAAAATCAATCTGGCAAAAAAGGACTGAAGATATTTATGGATCATTTACAACCAAGGCTGCAGAGGGTCGGGGAATGCCCGTGGAAGAATTAAGAAAAGTTGCTTCAGGCAGGGTTTGGACGGGTGCCCAGGCAAAAGAAAGAGGCTTGGTAGATATTTTAGGAAACTTCAATGACGCAGTTGCCATAGCTACGGCAAAGGCTGGTGTTTCAGATGATTATAAGTTGAAATACTACCCGGTTCAAAAATCGTTTATCCAGGAATGGCTAATGGGGATGGAGGAGAACGCTGCAACAAGTCAGCTAAAAAATGAATTGGGCGAATATTTTAAGACCTACGAGCAACTTAAAAACTGAAGGAATATCAGGGAAGTCAGGCTCGTTACCATGAGCCTTTAATACACTAATGAGTGTAAGGGTGAGTTGACAGGGTGTAAGATTTCCATTAGATGTGAATTATTTTGGTTTTTTTTGACAAAATAATGTTCTACCAAACTTGTGGTTTCCAAAGATTCCACGGGCTAAATGTTAATTCACCGGAAGTTATTACGATAACACCCCGATTTAAGCAGAATATTGCGAAAGAATACCCACTTTCCTTATAGGCTTATATCGTAACTGAATAGCGAATTAAGTCGGGTTACCTTTAGGGTAAAGACTTAAAACAACTATGAGATTACCACTTTTCGTTTTCCTTCAGCGCGAAACCGCCACTGTTACTGGAAGACGATACTGTTTCTTTCTTAACTACAGTTTGGGAAGATGAACCGGTGAATGAATACGGTAGATAAAATTACTACAGCAGCGCTAAAAGATGATTGTTTTTGTTTTCATAATGATGTTATTGAGGTGTGATAACCAAATAATTTATTCTTTGATTGCGCTTCCGCCAGTATTATTGCTTTCAACTTGAGGTTTTACTTCTTCTTCGGTGCATGAGGTTAAAGCAGAGAAAGAGAGGAGAGCAAGAATTAGGGAGTAGATTAATTTTTTCATAGAGGTTTTATTTAGGATTTATATGAATGATTTATTCTTTGATTGCGCTTCCACCAGTATTATTGCTTTCAACTTGAGGTTTTACTTCCTCTTCGGTGCATGAGGTTAAAGCAGAGGAAGGAGAGGAAGGGCAGAATTTAGGGAGTAGATTAATTTTTTATAGGGTTTATTTAGGATTTATATGAATGATTTATTCTTTGATTGCGCTTCCGCCAGTATTATTGCTTTCAACTTGAGGTTTTACTTCCTCTTCGGTGCATGAGGTTAAAGCAGAGAAAGAGAGGAGAGCAAGAATTAGGGAGTAGATTAATTTTTTCATAGGGGTTTTATTTAGGATTTATATGAATGATTTATTCTTTGATTGCGCTTCCACCAGTATTGTTGCTTTCAACTTGAGGTTTTACTTCTTCTTCGGTGCATGAGGTTAAAGCAGAGAAAGAGAGGAGAGCAAGAATTAGGGAGTAGATTAATTTTTTCATAAAAGTTAGATGGTTTAATTTTTAATTAATTTGTTTGCTGTTAAATTGTAATTCAAATTTGAATTTCCTTACGATAATAATTTCACTTAATAAATCAAACTCCTTGCGTAAGTACCTTAAGTTGAATAAGTATTTAATTTTTGCTCTGTGTGTTCTGCTTGGGCTTGTGGCTAATCCAATTTTTTCACAGAACCAGGCCAAGATTGATTCGTTGCGATTGCTTTTAAAAACCTCCCGGGATACAAGTAGGTTTACGTTACTATCAGAACTTTTTCAAGCCACCAACCGCACCAACTTTGAGGAGGCGTTAGGTTATGCTAAGGCGGCTTATAGTTATGCCCAATCGTCACGTGACTCGGTAGCGATTGTAAAAGCGGGTAGAATGATTGCGTATTCGTTAGATGATCTGGGTAGAAACGAAGAAGCCTTGGTTGTTCTAAATAGAGTTATTCGAATCGCTCAACGCAATCAGGATGAATATCCCGAGCTAAAAGAAATTTTAAGTTTCTTTATAATAATGCCGGTATCGCCTATATGTATATTGGTAAGTACGATTCCTCCTTAGTAATCATTTTAAATCCTTGGAAATACGAGAATCAGAAGGCGACAAAAGAAGTATAGGAACGGCTCAAAATAATATTGGTCTGGTTTATTTTAAACTTAGAAATTTCGAAAAAGCCCTGGAGTATTATTTGAATTCATTAGCTTATAAAAGAGAGTTGAATGATCAAAAGATATTGATAAGATCTTAAGCAACGTTGGTTTGTGTTATGCGGAATTGGGTAATCTGATTAAGGCCGTTGAGTCTTTTGATGAAGTTCTTAATAATTGTAAACAGAACTGTTCGCCCTCTATAATTACCATAGTAAATTTTGGTTTTGGGGCGGGCCTATCAGAAAAATCAATGAATTCAATAAATCAAATATTTTTTCAAATTTCCTTAGAAAGCTCAAAGAAACAAAATGATTCCCGCTATGAAATTGAGAACTTAATCAATCTTGGAACTAATGAGAGGAGTTTAAGTAATTTAAAGAAAAGCATTGAACACCTGTTAGAGGCAAATGACCTTGCGCAGCGTTTCCGGTATACCGAACTACAGATAAATATTTTTAAAGAGTTATATAAAGCGTATAATTCTATCAATGATTTTGAAAATGCTGCCTTATTTCAGACACGCTATATTCAGTTGAAGGACAGTATTTATAGCGGGGATCTGATTAAGAATTTGTCCAGTATTCAAACTAATTTTGAGCAACGTGAAAATCTTAAAACCATAAGACTCAGCAATGAGAATATAAAACTAAAAGATGAGCAATTGCAGCGGCAGCGCCTTCAATATTTATTCATTGTATTAGTTGCCATTCTTATTATTTTACTTGCCACGGTTCTTATTTGGGCAAATAGAAAACAACATCGTCACAATGCTGCCCTTAGCGTGGCCAATCGGGTTATTGAAGAACAAAATAAAGCGCTTACCAAAACGAATGAAGAGTTGGATAATCGGGTGCAGGAGAAAACACGTGATTTAGTTCTTAGCAATGAGTCGCTCACACAAGTCAATGAGGAATTGGATAATTTCATTTATCGCACTTCTCATGATATTCGTGGACCCTTAGTTACCTTAAAGGGAGTTTGTAACGTAGCTATGCTCGATGTGAAAGATGAGTTAGCACTTGACTACATGAATAGGCTTGATGTTACTGCCGGCAAACTAAATTCTATCCTCACACGATTGTTATTCGTAAACCAGATCAATCATGCAGAGCTTGTTCCTACTGAAATTGATTTAAACGCACTTATTGATAATATCATAAAGAAAGAACGTAGCCAGATACTGCCACCCAATTTTTCGATTGAGTATGATGTTAATCCATCCGTAAAATTAATATCTGATCGTGAGTTGGTTGGGGTTATATTGGAGAACCTTATTGATAATGCTATAAAATTCTATAATACATCTGACCGGATTTCTCCCTTTGTTAAAATCATGATTCGAAAGTCTGGCCCTAAGCAAGTCTCTATTCAGGTTGATGACAACGGTATTGGGGTAAACACGGGAGACAAAGATCAGATCTTTCATTTATTTGTTCGAGCCTCCGAGCGCTCCGAAACGGGAGGTATTGGACTTTATTTATCGAAATTATCGTCTCAACGCCTTGGCGGTGAGATTACGCTGCGAGATACCTCGATAAAGGGTCAACGTTTCTTGTTTTCCTTCCGGCTGATCTTACACCGATTCTCGAAAAGAGGCGTGAGTTAGAGGAACGTAAAAAGAAAGATAAAGCAAAACGTGAGCGCGAAGCACAGTTGGCAAAGCAGAAAGCACAAGAACCAAGTAGTGATGAAGCTAATTCTGAAAAACAAAAGGGTTCAATAGCCTCCTGATTTCCGGCTCATTTAGCATCTTTGCTATCTGTTTATGAAAGGATTGCAAATGCAGGAAAAGAAATTTAATCGTTATACCGTTACCGCAGCTTTACCCTACGCCAATGGACCAAAACATATTGGCCACCTGGCAGGGGCTTATATTCCTTCCGATGTATATGTTCGATACTTGCGGCTAAGTGGAAAGGACGTGATTTTTGTTTGTGGAAGTGATGAACACGGCACAGCCATTCCTAATCAAGCCCTAAAAGAAAAGACCACCTCACAAGCTATCGTTGATAAATATGACGCGTTGATTCGCGATTGCTTTGCGAAACTCGGGATGTCCTTTGATATTTATCATCGAACCACCGAACCCATACACCATCAAACTTCGCAGGAAATATTTCTAACACTCTTCAACAAGGGACTGCTTACCGAAGAAACCTCTGAACAATATTATGATGAGGAGGCTAAAGCTTTTTTGGCAGATCGGTATATTGTAGGAACCTGCCCAAAGTGTGCCTATCCCAATGCCTATGGCGATCAATGTGAAAAATGTGGTTCTACGCTAAGCCCACGTGAGTTAATTAATCCCAGATCAACACTAAGTGGAAAACCACCCGTATTAAAGCTCACCAAGCATTGGTATTTACCTCTCGAGAATTATGAGCCCTGGCTACGCGATTGGATTCTGAAAAATCATAAGGAAGATTGGAAGCCCAATGTATATGGTCAGTGCAAATCGTGGATTGAAGCAGGGCTACAACCCAGGGCGATGACCCGCGATTTGGAATGGGGAATAAAGGTTCCGTTGCCCGAAGCGGAAGGGAAAGTTCTTTACGTATGGTTTGATGCACCCATTGGCTACATCTCGGCCACGCGGGCCTTGTTTGATGAAGTACATTCAGGCAAACTAAAATATGCAACACCCCGTAGGGATTTAAGTAAATCGAATAAAGACGATTGGAAAAATATTGGCAAGCAGAGGATACCCGGCTAATCCATTTTATTGGGAAAGACAATATTGTATTTCACTGTATTATTTTTCCGGTAATGCTTCATGCTACCGGTGAATACATTGTGCCCGACAACGTTCCCGCTAATGAGTTTATGAACCTAGAGGGGGATAAGATGTCAACCAGTCGTGGCTGGTCAATTGAAATGCATGAGTATCTGGAAGATTTTCCTGACAAGCCAGATGTATTGCGGTATGCGTTGTTAACAAATCTACCAGAGGCTAAAGACAGTGAGTTTACCTGGAAGGATTTTCAGGCTAAGAACAACAATGAGTTGGTAGCCATCTTTGGCAACTTTGTGAACCGGGCTGTTGTGCTCACTCAAAAATATTTTGAAGGCAAAGTTCCGCCTCAAAAGGAACTCAACGAGCTCTATAAAAAAGTGTTGGCTGACCTGAAGGAAATGCCGAACAAAATTGCGGCTTCTATCGAGGCGTTTCGATTCAGAGAAGCAACGGCTAATTTTATTGACTTGGCGCGGGTTGGAAATAAATATCTAGCCGAAACAGAGCCTTGGAAATTGGCAAAGACTGATTTAGATCGGGTAGGCACTATTTTAAATATTTCCTTGCAGATAGCGGCCTCACTATCTGTTGTGGGTGAACCATTTTTGCCTTTTACTTCAGGTAAACTGAAGAGTTTGTTAGGTGTTGATGCACTAACCTGGCAGCAAGCGGGCGATGCCAATGCGCTGAAGGCCGGTGCTCCACCAAGGAAGCACCTTGTTGTTTGAAAAAATTGAAGATGTAGTTATTGAAAAACAAATCAAAAACTCTTAGACTCAAAACGTGCTATGGAATTGGAAAGTCAACCTGCTACGCCAGCAAAAGCTGAAATCTCATTCGATGATTTTTCTAAAATGGATATTCGTATCGGAAAAATCTTGAAAGCCGAACGGGTGGAGAAATCGAAAAAGCTGTTAAAACTTCAAGTAGATACCGGCCTTGACTCGCGTACCGTGATGAGTGGTATTGCAGAACATTTTACTCCGGAGGAAGTAGTTGGAAGGCAGGTTACAATTTTAGTAAATCTGGCGCCACGAAAAATCATGGGCGTAGAATCGCAAGGAATGATCTTAATGGCTGAAGACAAGAACGGAGATCTTAAACTTCTGGCACCAGACAAAGAAGTGTCTCCAGGGTCAGCCGTTAGCTGATAATCCTTTCCCCAAATCAAGCAAAACACGCTTTAACGTCAATTCTAGCGCCTTTATGTAACGCTGGTTACATAAAGGGATGCAGTATGTGATAAAGGTCATCATAGTTGGTGAGCATCATCATTACGCGGTAGCCGATCAGGGTCTACTTTTACATAACCAATCAACCAATAAGAGTTATGAAAAAGTTACTGATTTTAGGGGCCGGTACAGCGGGTACCATGATGGCCAATAAGCTTTCCAGAAACTTGAATAAAAGTATATGGGAAATTACGATTGTTGATAAGGACGAGAATCATTTTTACCAACCCGGTTTTTTGTTTATACCCTTTGGCATTTATCGTCCTGAAGACGTAGTGCGTTCGAAGCGTGAATTTCTTCCAAAGGGCGTGAATTTTATCATTCAGAATATTGAAAAGATTGAACCTGAAAATAATCGGGTTCTTCTGAGCAATGGAGAAATTCTGGATTATGATATTCTGGTTGCTGCAACCGGCACCGTGCCCGTTCCTGAAGAAACAGAAGGACTCAAGGGAAGCTATGGTATAAGATATTTTTGATTTTTATACCTATGATGGGGCAACGCGTTTAGCAAAAAAACTAGATAAATGGGGGGGAGGCAAACTGGTGATCAACCTGGCCGAAACGCTTATCAAGTGCCCGGTGGCTCCTTTAGAATTTGCTTTTCTGGCCGATGCTTATTTCTCTGAAAAAGGGATCCGTGATAAAGTGGAGATATTCTACGTGACACCTCTATCCGGAGCGTTTACCAAGCCCAAGGCCACCGCCATGCTTGGTAAATTATTGGATGAAAAGAAGATTAATGTAGTACCTGATTTTTACTTGCAACAAGTTGACAATGATCGAAAAGTCTTAATATCCTATGACAATCAAGAGGTTCCTTTCGATTTATTAGTATCCGTGCCTGTAAATAAGGGCGATGAAATGGTTGAAGCAAGTAATCTGGGTGATGACGATGGACTGAACTTCATTCCTACAGATAAACATACACTCCAATCCAAAAAATATGAAAATATGTTTGTGATCGGTGATGCAACCAATTTACCCACGTCAAGGCAGGTTCTGTAGCTCACTTTGAAGCCGATGTTTTAACAGAGAATATTCTAAGTTATATTATTAAAGAACCATTGGCTGCGAGTTTCGATGGGCACTCTAACTGTTTTGTTGAAACTGGTTACGGCAAGGCCACCCTGATTGATTTTAACTACGAAACGGAGCCACTGCCTGGAAAATTTCCATTTGCTAAAATAGGCCCATGGATTTACTCTTAAAGTTACCCGCGCTAACCACTATGGTAAACTGGCCTTTAAGTGGGTGTACTGGCATATGCTGCTAACAGGAAAAAAACTTCCCGTTAGCACGAACATGTCCATGGCCGGAAAACTTGTCGAAGCAAATTAATATTGAAATCAACCAACTACGATATGGAAACGCTTACATACAACGGAACACAAATAGAAGTAAATGCCGAAGGGTATTTGAAAGACATGAATCAATGGTCTCCAGAGCTTGCTCATAAAATGGCAAGCCAGGAGGGTATCGAGTTAACGGAAAAGCATTTTGATGTTTTGAATTGGCTTCGAACCAAGCAGGCAGAAGGAACTGCTTTAAGTATACGCAAGATTGGAAATTCGGGATTGGTGGATATCAAACAGTTTTATGCACTGTTTCCCGGAGGTCCGCTAAAAATCTCAAGTAAAATAGCGGGCATTCCAAAGCCAGCCAGTTGTATTTAAACGCTAATCATTTTTTTAAATAAACGTTATGCAAGAAATAATAGAAAGACCGACAACTAAAGTAGCTGAGGTTCCGGTTGATAAGAATAAGGGCAAAGTAAAGAAGGTATTAATTATTTGCTCTAAAGGAAAATTAGAAGACGTATATGCTGCCTTGGTAATGGCTAATGGCGCGCTGATGGAAGGCATTCAAGCAAAATGTTCTTTACATTTTTGGTCTGAAGCGATCACAAAGAAAAATGCAGATCATCTTCATACAGCAACGGTTGGTAATCCTGCTTTTATGCCGGGGATGCCAACGGTGATGGCGGGATTGCCTGGGTTTGAGGCTTTTGCTTCCTACATGATGAAAAAGGAAATGGATAAGCTCGACATTCCTCATGTGACGGAATTCTTACAAATGATTGAAGCAGGGGGTGGTGAAATCTATGCCTGTAAATTAGCTGCCGACATGTTTCATTTGAAGATGGAGGACTTTGTAGACGAGGTGAAGGATATTATTACCGTGGGCGATATGTATGCGCTTGCTGAGGGTGAAGGCACTCAGATAATTTTTATCTGATTTTGGTTGGTGAAAGCAGATGAGCCGTTTGAGTAACCTCAGCGGCTCTCTCTTTATTATTGATTGTATAGACTTACGGTTTATTCAGGGACAATTTCTTCCGCTTTATCTACTATGACAGAAATTTCTTCAATTTTGTTTTGTTTAAAATATCTATCCCGTGCCAACGTGATAGTTGGTGTAAGCATGATACTTGTTATCTGAGAAATAAACGCTCAGACTGATTTAAGTTATCTGCCCATGCTACCTTGGAATATTAAATAATTGACTTTATTTTATTGACACCAATCATTATGAAAAACGCATTTTATATCTTTTTGATTTTATCGACTTTATTAATTTCAAACACTAATCCTTGCTTTGCCCAAGAGGCTCCCTCACTGGAAGGACGTTGGGACATAACCCTAACTATGAATGGCAAAGAGCACCTTCGTGGTTGGAAGTTAAGCATTCGGGTGTTCGCACACTGGTTGGGCAGTTTGTTTTTTTAAATGGAAGTGCCCGCCCGATTTCAAAAGTGAATTTCAAGGATGGAAAATTCACTTTTACTATCCCACCGCAGTGGGAACAAGAAAACCGCGATCTTGAATTTGAGGGAACAGTTACGCCAAATGGTTTAACGGGTACTATGGTTTTTGTTGACGGAAAGAAATATAACTGGACAGCGGTGAAGGCTCCTATGTTAAAACGCGAAGGCGAGCCAGTTTTTGGTGAACCCATTACGTTGTTTAACGGAGTTGACATGACGGGTTGGAAAGCAATGGGCGACAATCAATGGAAAGTGGACGGTGGCATTTTAAAAAGTGAGAAGTCTGGCGCTAACCTGGTAAGTGATTTAAAATTTACTGACTTTAAACTGCATATTGAGTTTAGGTATAATAAGGGCAGTAACAGTGGCGTTTATTTGCGAGGCAGATACGAGGTTCAAATTGATGATGCCAAAGGAATGAATCCGGATGCTGTGCACTTAGGTGCCATCTATGGATTTCTAATCCCTAACGAAATGGTAGCAAAAGATCCAGGCGTTTGGCAGTCGTACGATATTACCTTGATAGGGCGAATGGTTACTATAATTGCCAATAACAAAACAGTAATCTATAATCAGGCTATACCGGGTATAACAGGTGGAGCGATTGATAGCAAAGAAGGTGAGCCGGGGCCAATTATGATGCAAGGTGATCATGGTCCGATTGAATATCGGAACATTATTATTACTCCGATTAAGTAATCACTCATTAAAGAAATTCATAGTTCGCTCGGCACCAATGGTGCAGAATGAATAAACCATTTCTGCGGCTTTATCCATATAAGTGGGAAGGTCGGCTATTTCTGATTTTGAAAAATTACTGAGTACAAAGTCAATTTGCTGCCCTTTCGAAAAACTATCACCAATACCAAAGCGCAGGCGCGAATAATCCTGACCATTCAATAACAATTCAATATTCTTGAGTCCGTTGTGCCCGGCTGCGCTTCCTTTGGTTCGCATGCGCAAGGTGCCAAAGGGTAATGCCAGATCATCTACTACAACAAGCAGGTTTTCCTTTGGAATTTTAAGTTCTTGTAACCAATAGGCAATGGCCTTGCCACTAAGATTCATGTACGTGTTGGGTTTGATTAAGTGAAGTTGCCTTCCCTTAAATTTCAATTCAGCCTTATCCGCCAACCGACTTGTGGTAAAATTTATTTTATGATTATCGGCAATACGATCCAATACCAGGAACCCGATATTATGCCGGGTCAACTCGTATTCGGTACCAATGTTTCCGAGGCCTGCTATAAGATACTTCATGCTATATTACTTCAATCCTAAATAAACAAAAATCCCATCCTGCGAGTTGCCGAATGGGATTTTTGTATTGAGAAAATGATTACTTTTTCTTTTCGTCCTTTTTAGGAGCTTCTGCTTTCTTAGCATCTGCTGCAGGGGCAGCACCGGCCGCAGGGGCAGCAGCACCCGCTGCAGGAGTTTCAGCCGTAGCTTCTTCAGCTAATTTAGCCGAACGAGGTACTTCAACAACAGCTATTGAAGCCTTCTTAGGATCTACAAACTCTAAGTTTTCAACTTTAAGGTCTTCCACTTTTACCGAGTGGTGAAAATCCAATTCAGAACAATCCACATCAATGTGATCGGGCATGTGCTTGGGAAAAGCAAAAACCTTTAAGGAAGCTCGCTTACGAACCAAAGCACCACCTTTTGATACACCGGGGCTTGTCCAACCAAGCGGACCGGAATATCCATCTTGATTTTTTTGTTTTCACTGATTTTTAGGAAGTCTACATGCAGAATCAGTTCACTTACTGGATGAAACTGAACTTCTTGCATGATTGCCTGACACTCTTCACCTTCAATGTTCAGGTGCGCAAAACGCGCTTCGTTGGTGTAGATCAAATCGCGGAACAAAATAACGGGCGAATAGAAATGAACTTGCTCATCACCTCCGTAAAGTACGCAAGGCACTTGGCCTTCTTCACGGATTTTCTGAGAAGCATTCTTGCCGAGATTTGCTCTTCGATACCCTATAATCTCGATAGTTTTCATAATTGTTTATGGTTTAAATTGTACTTAAGAAATTACAAACGAATAAATAAAGAACTGATAGACTCATGGTCATGTATCTTACGTATTGCTTTAGCAAACAAATCTGATACAGACAATACTTTGATTTTAGGAATCTGCTGCTTAAGGGGAATCGTATCGGAGACCACCAGTTCTTCCAATACAGAATTTTGAATGTTCTCGTAGGCGTTGCCCGAAAGAACAGCATGGGTGCAGATAGCCCGAACGGTATTGGCACCTTTTTCTTTTAATAAAGATGCCGCTTTGCAAATAGTTCCAGCTGTGTCTACTAAGTCATCCACCAACACCACATCTTTTCCTTCTACCTCACCAATCAGGCGCATCGATTCAATCTTGTTGGCCTCTTTACGATATTTGTCGCAAACGGCAAGATCGGCCCCAAAGAACTTAGCGAAACTCCTTGCCCGCTTAATGCCACCCACATCGGGAGAAGCAAAAATTATATTCTGAAGATTAAGCGATTTCAGGTATGGAACGAAAATATAATTGCCGTCAAGGTGATCGACAGGAATATCAAAAAAACCTTGAATCTGATCCGCGTGCAAATCGCAGGTCATAATCCGGTTAGCCCCCGCTGCCGACAATAAATTGGCAATAAGCTTTGCGGCTATGGCCACCCGGGGCTTGTCTTTTCTATCCTGCCGGGCATACCCAAAATAAGGAATGATTACGTTTACATTTAATGCACTGGCGCGCTTAGCCGCATCAATCATTAATAAGAGCTCCATGAAATTATCGGCAGGAGCAAACGTGGATTGCACGATAAATACATCATGCCCTCGCACGGACTCACCAATAAAGGGTGACATTTCGCCATCGCTAAACTGCTGATAATTAACAGTGCCCAAGGTCTCACCATATGCATTGGCAATTTTTTCTGCCAGGTAGGCGGTTGCTCGGCCCGAAAATATTTTTACAGCCATGATGTGTTATTTCAAAAATTAAATCCTGGTTTTTAACCCAGGATTTTAAATGTTGTCCTACTAGGATTCGAACCTAGAAAGGCAGAATCAAAATCTGCAGTGTTACCATTACACCATAGGACAGTGATAAGCCCAAATTTGGGATTGCAAAGGTAGAATTAATTTTGAAAAGTGAAAACGGGATTTTGTCAGTTTTTGCAAGAATTATCCACTTTTTTGGAGGCTTATTCCAAGTCGTTTTCTTGGATGCTGGCCGTATTCCCCTCGTTAAAGCCTTCAGCCATAAACCGGTATTTATCTAAAATGGAAATAACAGCATTTCGAAGGTGCCTTTCGTTGTTAAAATTTATGCTGCCGTATAATGTGGTTGCGTATCCTTGCCAAATCGAGCGGTTTTGTCTTCTGTCAAAAAATGGAATTAGCAAGGTTCCTGTTTTAAGGTCCAGTTTACGCTGGTCATAGGATAAATCTGCAGTTTGATTTTTTACCCATTCTTCAATCTCCGGCTGGTCATAACCATTAAAACGAAGGCTATCCGTGTACATTTTAAAACCAATAATAAGGTGCGGTCGGGTTTCTGTTTGCTTGTATCCTAAAAATTTCATCCTGGAAATGATTGATTTTTCAACAATCGCATTTACCATGGTGGTATCGTTTACTCCAATCGGTCGCATGATTTCAAAAGTTCGATACTTTTTAAAATTACCCCGGTAACTGTAATCATACTCAACAGGAAGTTCTTTATACCCCAGGCAGGAACTTAAAATAATCAATAGAAAGAGTGGAATGTAAAAACTCTTCATAGGAAGTGGTTTAAAAAAGAAAAGTTACTGGAATTTTGAACGGAAAGCAAGAACCGGATTTGCCCAATTATTTATGATTGAAATTTGAACGTTTTTAATAGAATGTTTAAACTATCTACTTGTTTAACCCTAATTTCATGAAAAATTAATGACTACTTAGGCTAATGACATCCAAATACGAACAAATAGTTGGTGCCCGCTATCACATCTATAATAGCTTATTCCTCAATCTTCCCTTTCAGGAAATCTCGCGTACAGGTACACTGTTGCCGCTTTTGCATCACTATTGTGAAGAAGGGTTTGAAAAGGGAGAATCAGCAACCGAAATCCTGCATCAATTTTTTAGTGATCTCTCTCCACAGGCGACTATAGAAGAACAATTTAATCTGCTTTTCAAATTCATTCAATATGTAGAACGGCAAGTTGCACTCTTTGATTCTATTGAAGATTCTGCGTTTGAGCAGATCAATGAAACGTCTGGCAAGGGAACTACTACATCCTTGCTCTTACGAACAAAATTTGACCGTAAACAAAAGAGTTGACCAAGCGATTGGAAACTTTCAGCTTACGGACTGTACTGACGGCACACCCAACTCAGTTTTATCCTGGGCATGTGTTAGGTATATTAACTGACCTTGAAAAATCCATTCGCGAAAGTGATCTTCAGCAAATTGATCTACTACTTCAGCAATTGGGCAAAACGGGCTTCATTAATAAAGACAAACCCTACTCCGTACGATGAAGCCCTTAGTTTATGTTGGTATCTTGAAAATATTTTTTACCATGCGATTCCGGAAATCGTTCAATCCCTTTGCTCCGGTTTACAAATTCCATTAACTGAATGGAAGAATGACCGATTAATTGTAATAGGTTTTTGGCCTGGAGGCGATCGGGATGGGAACCCTTTCGTAACCAGTGATGCCACGCTTCGGGTAGCTGCGCGGCTGCAAGACAGTATTCTAAAGTGTTACTATCGGGATTTACGTGTTTTGCGCAGACGGCTCACTTTTCGTGGAGTAGACAAAATTATTATTGCCATTGAACAAAAAATTTGCCGATGGGCTTACGAGGCAGAACGCGGTTATGATGAAGTAGATGATATGGTGGCGGAGCTCATGACAGCTCGCCAAAAACTGTTAGATGAACATGATGGATTGTTCCTTAGTTTGCTCGATACGTTTATCTTAAAAGTAAAAGTTTTTGGATTTTATTTTGCCAGTTTGGATGTTCGCCAGGATAGTCGTAAGCATGATTATGTTTGGTCTCAAATTCTCGATACCTGTGCCGGGAAAGGCCTTACTATATCTTCAGCCAATTTCTTAAAACTTTCAAAGAAGGAGCGGATTGATTATTTATTATCACTTAGGCTTTCTCTTGGTGAACATAAATTTGAAGACCCATTTGTTGAAGAGACCCTAAACAGCATTCGGGCGATTGGAGCGATTCAAAAAAATAACGGTGTAACAGGCAGCCATCGGTATATTATAAGTAATTGCCAAAGTGCCCTGCACATTATTGAAGTGTTTACGCTAGCGCGCTTGCTTATTGGAAATCCAGAAGGCTTAAAACTCGATATTGTTCCTCTATTTGAAACCATTGATGATCTCGGTCATGCTCCAGAAATCATGCATGAGCTATATTCTATCAAAGAATATCGTGATCATTTAGAAAAGAGAAAAGCACATCAAACCATTATGCTTGGATTTTCGGATGGCACCAAAGATGGTGGCTATCTGCGTGCCAATTGGTCAATTTTCAGAGCGAAAGAAAACCTCACTAGCATTTCCAGAAAGCATGGCTTAAAGGCAGTATTTTTTGATGGTCGGGGTGGGCCACCTGCGCGTGGTGGTGGTAATACGCACGATTTTTATTCATCGTTGGGCGATACCATTGAGAATGAAGAAGTACAGATAACCGTGCAAGGTCAAACAATCAGTTCAAACTTTGGAAAAGTAGCTTCCTGCAAATTTAATCTGGAGCAATTACTATCAGCCGGACTGGAAGAGGCCGTGTCTCAAAGAGATGAAGGCCAACTTTCTAATGAGCAAAAGAAAATTTTAGATGACTTGGCGGAGACAGGATACCAGTCGTACCTAAGTTTAAAGCATCACCCAAAGTTTGTGCCTTACCTCGAGCACGTAACACCACTTTCCTACTTTGGCGATACAAACATCGGCTCGCGCCCCGCCAAGCGAAATGCTTCTGGCGGTTTGAAGTTTGAAGATCTGCGAGCTATTCCTTTTGTTGGTTCGTGGGCTATGATGAAGCAGAATATACCTGGATTTTACGGGGTAGGCTCAGCACTTAAATTGGTAAGTGATAAAATCGGATTACAAAAGATGAAATCCTTTTACGAAGATTCCTTGTTCTTTCGTACCCTGTTGGGTAATAGCATGATGTCGTTGACCAAATCAAATTATCAGGCAACTACTTACTTAGGTAAGGATGAAGAGTTTGGGGAGTTTTGGAAAAAGATGTATGATGAGTTTGAACTTTCGCACGAACAATTGTTAAAGGTATCTGGCTTGAAAGGACTGATGGAGAGCAATCCGGCCATTCGTGACTCAGTACGTCTTCGTGAGCGAATTGTATTGCCGCTTATCGCCATACAACAATTCGCCCTTATGAATTTGCGTAATCTGGATGATAATAATAAAGTGTATGAATCACGTTATCGTAACCTGATCATTCGATGCATGTTTGGTATAATTAACGCGGCTCGTAATTCTGCTTAAGCTATTTCAAATAAGAAATCATCATAATGATAATTTTGCTCTGATTGCTATAGTTTTCCTAGAGTTACTTTGCTCTGGCACTCACCCAGGTCCGCGCATTTACAAATGCTTCAATCCAGGGACCAACTTCGTCAGATTTTCGGTGGCGCGGATAGTAGCCCCAATTCCAGGGAAAGAGTGAGCGTTCAATATGAGGCATAATGGCCAAATGTCTTCCATCTTTTGAGCACAGGGCAGCAGTAGAAAAATCGGAATCATTAGGATTGCCCGGATATTCGGGATACGTATAGGTGGCTGCAATGTGGTAGTTCTTGTGAGCCTTCAAATCAAATCTTCCTTCGCCATGAGCTACCCAAACACCCAATTGAGATCCCTCATAGCTAGTAAGCATTACTGAGTTATTCTTTGGGATGTTGATCGAAATAAATGTGGATTCGAATTTACCGGAGCCATTGTGATGCATTTTAGGATGCGAGCTCATGTCCATATCCTGATAGACCAATCCCAATTCCATCATTAACTGACAGCCGTTGCATACACCCAGACTAAGCGTGTCCTCACTCTTATAAAAGTTATCCAGTGCAGCCTTAGCTTTGGGATTGTAAAGGAATGCTCCGGCCCAACCTTTAGCAGAGCCCAGCACATCAGAGTTTGAAAATCCGCCCACAAAAACAATAAGATTAACTTCCGTTAAATCTTCACGACCGGTCATCAGATCAGTCATGTGCATCCTTAACATCAAAGCCGGCTAAGTAAAGGGCATAAGCCATCTCCCGATCGCCATTCACACCTTTTCGCGGATGATTGCAGCCTTTATTCCAGTTGGCGTTCTGCGCTTAGGATCAATATTGTATGTAGAAAACTTACCTTCAAACGTGGGTTGGAATTTATATTCTAAAGGTTGTTTAAAAATATTTTCCTTGCGAGTAGCGGCATGACCTTTTGGTCGTTGAAGCTGATCTAATAAGAACGAAGTACGAAACCACTGGTCTCTTAAAGAGTCAATGGATAATTTATAATTGACAATTGATAATTGACGACTAGCATTTACTTCCCCGATTATCTTGTAGTTAATTCTTTGATTATCCAGAGATATCTTAACACTTTCAACATCGGAGACCTGGATAACAATTCCTGGGTTTTCGCTGAATAATGTTTTAATAAAATCATTGCCTAAATCTTTAGAGGTTATAAGCAAACCGACATCAGGAACGGGGAAACACATTTCGAGTACTGTGGTAATCAATCCGCCTGACGAAATATCGTGACCTGCTAAAATTTGATTTTGTTTAATGAGTTGTTGAACCCCTTCAAAGGCTTTGACAAAATAGGCTTCGTCTGTAATAGTTGGAGCTTCAGTACCTAATTGATTTACAACCTGGGCAAAACTACTTCCACCTAACTTGAAAGTATCTTTTGAGAAATCAATGTAAATAAGTTTGGAGCCAACAATAGGTTCAAGTGCAGGAGAAATCGTTTTGACGAATGTCACTTACCTCGCCAACAGCCGAAATAATTACAGTACCCGGTGAAAATACGACTTCACCATTTGGATACTTCTGTGTCATAGATAAAGAATCCTTTCCGGTTGGGATATTAATACCAAGCTTGCAAGCAAAATCACTCACCGCTTCAACCGCGGCATACAGCCGTGCATTCTCGCCTTTGTTTTTTGCCGGCCACATCCAGTTTGCACTTAACGAAACACCTATCAATCCATGGGTAAGCGGAGCCCAAATTATATTAAGCAAAGACTCAGCAATGGCTAGTTTACTTCCGGCTGCGGCATCCACCAGTGCAGCACCGGGTGCATGACCAATACCGGTGGCAATGCCTTTGTTACTGGTAAAATCCAAAGCCATTACCGAGACATTATTCAACGGAAGTTGAATAGGTCCACAGGTTTGCTGAGTAGCGACCCGGCCTGTAACGGAGCGATCTACTTTATTCGTTAACCAATCTTTACAGGCAACTGCTTCTAGTTGTAAGACCTGCTCCAGATAATAGACAAACTTCGATTCATCGTACGTAATCTCAACAAACTTTTCAGTAGAAGTTTTGTCTTCAAGAATCGTTTTGGGTGAAGAACCAAAAAGATGACTTAATTCTAACTCGACCGGCTTGGTGTGTTTACTGTTATCAATAAAAGTAAATTTTTGATCGCCCGTGGCGGTACCCACCACATACATGGGGGCACGTTCACGCTCAGCAGCTCGTTTAAGCGTGTCTACATCTTTTGCATGCATGGCCACACCCATGCGTTCCTGCGATTCGTTACTGATAATTTCCTTATCGGAAAGTGTAGAATCACCTACAGGCAGCTTATCAATTTCTATTGTACCACCCGTTGCCTCTAACAATTCTGAAAAGCAATTTAAATGACCACCCGCACCATGATCGTGAATGGAAACAATGGGATTGTTAGTTGATTCAACCATAGCCCGGATTGCATTCATCACCCGCTTTTGCATTTCGGGATTGGATCGTTGCACCGCGTTAAGTTCGAGTGCATTAGCAAACTCGCCAGTAACAACCGAGGATACGGCCGCCCCGCCCATACCAATACGATAGTTGTCACCCCCTAATAAGATAATTTTATCGCCTGTAGTGAGTGCTTCTTTTTGGCTGTCTTTCTCTTTACCGTAACCAACCCCGCCCGCTAACATGATTACCTTATCGAATCCAAATTTTTTGTTGTTTTCAAAGTGCTCAAAGGTGAGCACGCTTCCACCAATCAAAGGCTGGCCAAATTTGTTTCCAAAATCACTGGCCCCATCCGATGCTTTAATCAGAATTTCAGCAGGAGTTTGATACAACCACTCGCGCTCCTCAAATTTTTTCTCCCAATCTCGACCGTTATCTAATCGGGGATAGGAAGTAATGTAAACCGCTGTTCCGGCTAAAGGCAAAGATCCTTTCCACCGGCTAATCGATCCCGGAATTTCTCCACCACTCCCGGTAGCAGCCCCGTTAAAGGGTTCTACGGTAGTAGGGAAGTTGTGTGTCTCCGCTTTTATTGAAATGACGGAATCGAAATCATCGATTTTAAAATAGTCGGGAACATCCTGCCTGGCTGGAGCAAATTGTTCAACGGTTGGTCCCTTGATAAAAGCAACATTGTCTTTATATGCTGAAACGATGTAATTGGGATTTTCCTTCGAAGTTTTTTTGATGAGTTGAAAGAGTGTTGACTCCTTCTCCTTACCATCAATAATGAAAGTGCCGTTAAAGATTTTATGACGGCAATGCTCACTGTTTACCTGCGAGAATCCAAACACTTCGCTATCGGTAAGTTTCCTTCCTAGTTTCCAGCTAACATCATTCAGGTAATCTATTTCTTCCTGGCTAAGTGCCAGGCCTTCCTTTTCGTTATAGGTTTTAATGTCATCAATTTCAATGATGGGCTCGGGTGTATGATGTATACTAAATAATTCCTGATCCAATCCCTTGTAAATCCGTTGCAGCATTCGGTCGTGTGGAGCCGATTCATCCTTTACCTCAATGAACTCTTCGATGCGTTCTATTCCCTTAATACCCATAGTCTGGGTAATTTCAACCGCATTGGTGCTCCAGGGAGTTACCATTTCCTTCCGCGGCCCTAGAAAATTACCAGTAAGGGCATGGTCTTTCAGCGGGCGGGCTCCGGCAAAAAGCCAGATTAGTTTTTCATAATCTTGAGTATCAAAAGGTTGATTACTTCCAACCGTGTAAAGGATGGTGCCGGAAGTCCGAAAGAAGATAATCATAGGGGTGAGAGTAAGCACAAAAATAGGGAAGCTTTCGTGTATTCCATGACAAATGGGTAGCGATGTTTACCATCCGGGATAAGTTCTTTGTCTATTAAATTTTAGTAATGAAAAAGCGCCTGATCGAGTTTACGGTCAGACGCTTTTACGATGCCAAAATACAAATTAGCTATTCGCTTTCTTGGCTTTTTTTTCAGCCCGCTTTTCTTTCAAGGTTTTCAGGGGCTTTTTCTTTTCTGATTTCTTAGAGTCCATTCCTTTTGACATAGCTATAAAGTTTTGTTGATATAAAAGTAATAAATTTTTTTAAAATTTCAGGCTCTTTGTAATGATCGGAATTCTTTCGGGGATTATTTTCAGTGGTGATGATTTTATCGTACCGGCCAGTGACAAGGGTTAGTTTTATAGAATGTTCATTTATCAATTCAGCAATACTATTTAAATCAAAATTCAAATGGCGAAACACAACCCACGAATAATAAACCCGTTCGCGTTTGGTCTGGGTATCCATTTGTGATTGAGCAAAGCGAATTAATCCTTTATCCGCCAGATGGAAGTATTGAAGGAACTTTGCTATTTGATTTAACCGATTTGGCTGCAAGATCATACTTTTAAAAAACTGACGAAGTAAAAGCGGGTAGGTTGCCAGACTATACCAGATATTGGTTTTGATACCATCGGGTGCCAAAAGGAAGGTACGTTCAATTTTCTCTGGAAATAATTCAAGCGTGGCTAACACAAATTTACCACCAAGACTAAACCCTACTAGACTAAATTTTTCGATTTTATTTTCTCCAAGAAATTGTTGTAGGATAGCTTGCCAGGTTTCTTTTTCCAAGGCTTGTTCACTATGATTCCAAGAACTGCTTCCGTGAAAAAATAAGTCGAACGAGTATAATGTATTGTTAGATTCAACTTCGTTCATCAGGCGATCAAAGACTTCATTCGTTTGGCCAAAGCCATGAAAGAGGAGCAAGACATTTTTACCCTGTCCTTTTTTTTGATAGGCTAAAACTGACCCGTTATGTGTTAAGGTTTGAATCATCTTCTTAGGTATACCCTTGGACAAAGGTATAGGATAAAGTGATTAATATCTTTTTGGATGGGAGCCAGATCAATTGTAATTTATGTCTGATAATAAACCTTTTATGAGTCGCATTCATTTATTTGAATTTGAAGATCAACCGTTGTTTCCAAAATTTATTAGAGACTATGGTACCGATTTTCTACAGTTTATAGCCAACAAGACTTTTATGTTTAAGCCTGTTTTACCACTATTGGAACGAGGAATCCGATCCAGTAAGGCACACACAATTATTGACCTTGCTTCCGGTGGTGGAGGTGGTTTAGTAAAACTGAATGAAGAACTTTTGAAAATATTCCCTGACCTAAAAATTATCTTAACCGATTATTATCCTAATCTTGAAGCCTTTGTGTTTATTAAAAGTCAGGCTTCTAATATCGACTTTGAGACTCAGCCCGTAAACGCACTCGATGTTCCGAAAGAACTTAAAGGTTTGCGTACCCAATTTCTGTCGTTTCATCATTTTCGACCTGAAGAGGCTCTTCGTATTTTACAGAATTCGGTAGATGCCAATAGTTCCATTGCTATTTTCGAAGCACAGGAACGAAATTTACCGAGTTTATTGGCTATGTTTTTTTCGCCCTTAACGGTTCTATTAACTACCCCATTTATAAGGCCTTTTCGTTTTGGCCGATTGGTATTCACTTACCTGATACCAATTGTACCACTTTTTGTATGGTGGGATGGAATAGTTTCCTTATTGAGAACTTACTCGGTGAAAGAAATGAAAGAATTGGTAAGTCAACTTAACCAAGCGGATTCATATACATGGGACATAGGACGTATGAAATCTGGACCCGGGGCAATACTATATTTATTAGGCGAAAGGAATAACCGAGGCTGAGTCTCTAAAAAGAAGATTAATCCTTCACCTTATTTAACCCCAGCATATTCAACATCCAGTTAGCTAATGGTTTTTCGCGATCGCGATTTTTAAGACTTAGATACCAACCTAGTTTCTCGATGATTGGAATCTTATGCGTTTCAACAAATTCAATAAGGGTTCCGTCCGGATCTTCAATATACGTAAAATGCCCTGCGGCCTTGCCCATGTCAAACGATTGACTGCTGTCTACGGTAAAGCATAGCCTTTGGCTTTACAATTTTCGCGTAAAGCAGCCATGCCGTTTACATCAAAGCATAAATGAATAAAACCGAGGTCGCCCCACAAGCGGTCTTTAAAAATCTTTTAGGGGCAATGTTTTTCGCCTCCACTAATTCTAATTCGGTGGAGCCTAACAATTTCGAAAAGGCACCTACACGAGGTTTGGCGTGTCGTAGCAGAACTCTTCTTACTTCATTTCCTCCGCCCGGTAATCCACTTAAATCAGTAAAGGAAGAAGTTACATCATATACTATTTCTGTATAACCCAGAATATCTTGATACAGGGGAAGCGATTTGTCCATGTCGGATACGCCAATCAGACAACCGCCAATCCCACCCATGGTTTTGTTCTCGCGTTTAAACCAACTCAACCCTTCGACTACTTCAAAAAGATTACCATAGAGATCATTCACAAAAAAATGCAATCGGCCATCGGGCATCTTTTCCGGTGCGCTTAACAACGTAGCATCCTTCGCTTTCAATTCATTATAAGACTCCTGTACATTTCGCGATTTCATCTTTACAGCAAATACACCCGTATCGCCCAGTTGGGGTTGAAATGATGCCCCATTTGGTTTGCGTGAAGTGTATTGCCAAATTTCGAAACCGCCACCGCCCTGCATATTCATCGCAAGAATGGCAAAACGTTTTTCTGCATTCCCAGCGGTATAGCGCGTCATCAAGGAAGCTTCAGCAGCATCTTTAAAAATGGGCACATCCATACCAAAATATTTTCGGTACATGGCCCAGGCTTCTTCGGCATCATTTACGCCAATGCCCACTTGCTGAATTCCGCTTATTATATAACTCATGCGCTCTTATCTGAAGGTTCTAAAGATAATGGATTTTCCCTTTTTTATGCTAACAATGTATTGAACTAATCATAATTTATCTGAGAGGTTTTATTTGATACGATAGATCATACGACAACCCTAACTAAGAATCGGGGAATGGAAAAACCCGGAAGGCCCTAAATATTATAGGTAATTGTTAATTTCAAAGAAATTGAAAGAATGAAAAATTATTTTTCACAATTGATTCATGCGGGGATTTCAATGCTCTTTTTTTGCGCTTGTTCTTCGGTGGCCTCTCAATCTTTATCACATCAGGAAATAGAACGGGCAGCGAATAAGTATTTGCCAAAGGCAATTTCAACATTGAATGAATTCCTGCTTTTGCCCAACAACAGTAATTCCCCGGCTCAAATAAATCAAAATTTAAGCTGGTGTGTTGACGCTATGAAGCATCGTGGTTTTGAAACAAAGATTTTGTATTCGAATGATGTACCCCATGTTTACGCCCAGCGACAATTTAACGCCCGACTGCCCTGGGTGCTTTTCTATGTACAGATTGATGGTCAACCAGCCGACAGCGCAAACTGGGATCAGGCAAATCCTTACGAAGCTACCCTGAAAAAGAAGGTCAACAATCAATGGCAAAGCATCTCCTGGACACAGCCCAGTGGTTACAATCCGGAATGGAGAATATTTGCCCGTTCAGCCTCCGATTCGAAAGGGCCGGCAATGGCTCTTTTGTCATCGCTCGATATTCTGAAAGAATTGAAAATTACCCCCACATTTAACATCAAAATAATTATGGATTTTCAGGAGGAACTCGGGTCTCCTTTACTTCCACAACTTGTAACCGCTAATAAAGATTTGTTACAGGCTAAAATGGTTTTAATCATGGATGGTACACGACACGTTTCAAACCTCCCTACGTTGAATTTCGGAGCACGTGGTATTGCAACCATTCAGTTGAAAGTATTTGGCCCGCGAAACGATCTTCACAGCGGTCAGTATGGCAACTATGCGCCCAATCCGGTGTTTACGTTGGCTCAGCTGCTGGCTGGTATGAAGGATGATTCGGGTCGGGTACTTATTCCACATTATTATGATGGCGTAAATTTATCGGATCAGGAGTTAGCCATGATTAATGAGATGCCGGGCGATGATGCTATCCTTAATCGTAAGTTAGGAATAGCGAGGCCAGATCAGGTTGGTCATACCTATGAAGAATCTCTTCAATATCCATCACTCAACGTGCGGGGTATTCGTGCTGGCTCGGTAGAGGATGAAGTGCGAACTGTTATCCCATCGCAAGCTATTGCCGAATTGGATCTCAGGCTTGTACCGGAAACAGATGGGGAGCGAATGGTTAATCTTATTAAAAATTACATTGCCGATCAGGGATTCCATTTTGTTAAGGGTGCACCCACGGAAGAAGAACGGGATACATTTAGCAAACTAATCTCTTTTGAATATAGAATTGGATCAAAACCTTTCCGTACCGATTTAAACTCGTGGTCAGGCGTGTGGCTGGGCAAAGCTATGGATCGAATCTTTGGTCAGGGTCAATATGTTAACAGCGCACAACGGGTGGCTCTCAACCCATTGAATCATTCATCACTACCTTAAATATTCCCGCGGTTTCGTTACGTTTTCCAAACCCGGATAATAATATCCATGCTGCTAATGAAAACCTGGCTATTGGCAGTTTTGTGGAAGGAATTCAAATGTGCTTGGGCGTGTTAACTCAAGAAATGAATTGATGGCAAACGCAAGTATTGCCACCATCATTGTTATAATTACCGTAAGCGCTATTGGGTGGTTGAATAACCAGGAAACAAAGTGGATACAACAACTTCTTAATTGGTTTCCTGCTATTCTATTTGCTTATGTTATACCAGCACTTATCACCCAAACCGGTGGGCTGGATTTATCATCCGTGTATTTGCATTCGCTTTCGAGGAATTGGATTGTTCCGTTTGCCATTATGATGGTGATGAGCGCACTTTCTTTTCCTCAATTAAAGAAAGTTGGGATAAGACCCATTATGCTCTTTGTATCCGGCTCATTCGCTATAGCTGTTTTGCCAACTATACTAGTGTGGTTATTGAAATTTATTTCAGCAGATACATATTCCCTTTTTATTGATCAGCAGTACTGGCGGGGATTAGTGCCTATTACGGGCAGTTGGATTGGGGGCAGTACCAGTCAGCTGGTATTAAAAGAGTTAGTAAACTGCCCCGAGTCATTATTTTTATCTGTTATCGTACTCGATAATATTTTAGTAAATCTTTGGACAATTTTCATGTTTCAGATTATTAAAAGGAGCGACCAGTTGAATAAGTACTTTTCAATTAATGCTCAGATGCCAGCGTTAGAAGATGAAGAATTAAATTTTGGGAGTCGTCAACGAGCTTCCATGCTTCTTACCTTACTCTCTATAACTGCTGCGGTTGTACTCATCAATTTGCTTACCGATAACTATTTAGTTCGTGTAGTTAGCCTCTCGCTAATCGGTTTAGGGTTTGGTAATTTTATTCCGCGCTGGAATCACCAGTTTGTGTTAAAAGCCGGAGGCGTGTTAATTATTATTATCATGTCGATATTAGGACTTCGGTTAGACTTCAGCGGTTTATCACTCCCCATTTCTTTTGTTATGCTTTGCATTGCGTGGTTACTGGGCCATTACATGGTTATGCTCATTATGGCTAAAGTATTAAATGCACACATGGCTTGGGTGCCTATTGCCAGCATGGCTAACCTGGGCGGTATTTCAACAGCACCTGCGGTTACGTCAGCCTATAATAAAGCATGGATGCCACACGCAATTTTATTAGCCATTTTAAGTATGGTAACGGGTAACTTCTGGGGCATGCTTACCATTTACATATTCAATCAATTTTAAAATTTGTTAGTCAACTTCTTCCCTGGTTTGATGCCCCATAGGTGTTCAAACCATTAGAGCAGCCATGTCTAATCCCACCCATTCATTAAGACAAGAGTAACGCGCGGATTAGTTGATTTCTCGCTTATATTTGATTGAAACTTATGCACCATGTCTAAGGATAATTCAAAATCATTTAAGGCAGAGAATCTTATTCAGGCATTGAAAAAACCCGATGAAATTTTGCTTAAAAGTCTGCGCTCTTTAACCAACATAACAGGAAGTATTACTGGCATTAATTTTAATTTCTATTCTAAAATAAAGAGCGAGGCGAAGAGTAAAACGGAGCTAACCTTTATTGGTCAGAAGAAAGTAGAGGAAGCAAAACTTCAGTTATTTACTTATAATGATCAAAGTTGTTTAGAAAGTGAGGAACTCACAGCGTATGTTTCAGTAAATAAAGACGAGCCGGCAGTTAATTATTGGTTAAACCTGCATGGCATTCATGATGTTGACTTAATCGAAAAGATTGGGAATACGCTTGGTTTTGAAAGGCTAACCGTGCGGCACGTGGTGGACACCACACAACGGCCTAAGGTAGATGATTATGATGACTATATCTTCTTTAGTATTAAATCCATTTTGCGTACAGAGAGGCAAGAACTCAATATTGAACAATTGTCATTTGTATTGGGTAAAAATTACCTCGTTTCTTTTCAGGAAGAAGTCGGAGATCATTTTGATCACATTCGCGATAAAATGCGTGATGACCTGGGCCAGGTACGAAGGCGCGAATCCGACTATTTGTTATTTCAATTGCTGGATGCCATTCTGGATAATTATTTTGAAACAATCGACTTTATTAATCAGGAAGTAACGCTTTTGGAACGCGAAACTTTAACAAACCCCAAGCAATCAACTTTATTGTTGATGGAGAAAAATAAAAAGGACGTAGATAAAATAAAAAAATCACTGTTGCCTTTTAAGGAGGCACTTACTAACATCTTGAAAGACAGAACTCATTTTATCACGAAACGAAATCGTAAATACTTTCGCGATCTTAAAAACAGTTGCACCAATGCTATTGAAGAAGCCAACGCCAGCTATGCAGCCCTGGAAAGTTTAACGAATATTTATTTTTCATCCCTTAGCCAGAAAATGAATGAAACCATGAAGGTTCTTACAACCGTGGCTACAATTTTCATCCCACTAACTTTCATCGTAGGAGTGTATGGAATGAATTTTCAGAATATGCCGGAGTTAGGGTGGAAATATGGCTATTTCGTTGTCTGGGGGATCATGCTTTTTATTTTGATGGGCATGATCATTTACTTCAAGCGCAAAAAGTGGCTTTAGATCCATAACCATGGCGGCCTGATTTAATCATTCTTTTTTTCACCTTTGATAAAATAATTCCATCCCAACATCCGACTATGGGTGTATAATAACCGTATGATGGAATGGATCTCGTAATGCAAGAGCTAAAACAAAATACATTCCTAAAGGAGAAGGACAAATTGCTTGGATTTATCCGTAGCCGGGTGTCTACCGTGGAGGAGGCAGAGGATATTCTTCAGGATGTGTTTTATCAATTCATTGCCGGGTTTCAAACGATCGAGTCGTTGGATCGGGTTACTTCCTGGTTGTATAGTGTAGCACGCAATAAAATAATTGATCGGTATCGGAGAGATGCCAGCAGGCCGCAACGTACCGATTTTGAATTGCTGGCCGGTAAAGATGAAGATGCTCCGTTAACCTTGCAGGAGATTTTACCTGATTTGGATAATACTCCCGAGGCAATGCTGTTGCGGGAAGCCATTTGGGATGAGATAACCGATGCGCTGGCTGAATTGCCTGCCGATCAACGAGAGATTTTTATTCTGAATGAAATTGAAGAGCGGAGCTTTAGAGACATAGCCGAAGAGACAGGAGTTTCAATTAACACCTTATTATCGCGCAAGCGCTACGCTATTATGGCGCTTAGAAAACGGTTACAGAATTTTTATAACGATTTGATAGCGAACTGATCGCTTTACGATAAAGAAAGTATAACAAAAAAAATAAATTATATGGAACGCAGTGTATGGGTAGGGAAGATGGTAATGTTCGCGGTGGTTGCGGTGTGTATTGCCTTTGGCGTAGTAATGGGCACCATGTATTTGTGGAATTGGGTGATACCCGAAGTTTTTAATGGACCCGTAATTAACTTTTGGCAAACCCTGGGATTACTCGCTTTAAGCAAAATTTTCTTTGGAACTTTGGTGGAAGATGTAACAGGCACGGGGGTCATTCTGGAGGTTCATGGAGACCCTACTGGAAGGAAAAATTGAGTACGATGTCGCCTGAAGACCGTGAACGCTTTAAGCGGAAGATGAAAGAAAAGTGGTGTTATACAGGAGCTGCCAAATCTTCC
The DNA here is from genome assembly GCA_016709845.1 of Flammeovirgaceae bacterium. Taxonomy (GTDB): domain Bacteria; phylum Bacteroidota; class Bacteroidia; order Cytophagales; family Cyclobacteriaceae; genus ELB16-189. The sequence goes on from JADJMA010000010.1 coordinate 91,092, forward strand.
GAGGGATCGGGTTCTGCAAACGTTTGAGATCCGAATAAGCAAAAATAATCAAAATTTTTCTGAGAACCCTAAACAAATGCTTGAAAAGGGCGTTGAAGGAAACTGAGGAAACTTTGGTGAATTAAATAGTTTCCATAGTTTTGCGCCCGATTATGGAAGAAACAGAATTAAGAAAGAAGATTTTGGAGGCACGAAAGAGCTTTTCATGAGATATGGGATTCGGAGTGTGAGCATGGATGACATAGCCCGTCATCTGTCGGTATCTAAAAAAACGCTGTATCAGCATTTTGCCGATAAAGACGAATTAGTCTTCAGGATGTCGGAAATGTATCTGGATCAAAGCTTTAAACAGTATGATCAGATCGAGAAGGAAGCAAAAATTCCTTAGAAGAACTCAGCAAAATTTCCGTTTGCATGAAGGTTGAAATGGAAACTTAAACTCCTCTTTGCTCTTTGATCTTCAAAAGTATCATCCCAAAGCGTGGAATTTATGGAATGATCATAAGGAAAAAATTGGAGAAGGCGTAGTAAGAAATATTCAACAAGGTATTGCTGAAGGTTTCTTTCGCTCTGAAATCAACCCCGATATAATGGCAGTTACCCGGGTAGTTCTAATTGAAGCTGCGTTTAATCCGGCAACCTTTCCTAAAGACCGCTTCAATTTTGTGGAAGTCCAAAGTCAGCTTTTCGAATTATTTGTTTACGGCCTTTGCTCCGACAAGGGTAAAAAATTATATCAGAAGTATAAAGAATCCAATTATCAACCCTCATTATGATAAACTTAAATATAACAAACCCTATTAGGAAGATAGCACCCATTCTTTTCCTGTGGGTATTATTTACTTTGAATGGATATGCACAAAAATCGGCTTCCAACACCTTTACTTTGCAGGAAGCGATTGATTTTGCTCTAGAGAATAATACAAGTCTGAAAAATTCCAAAGAGGCTCTTGATGCTTCTGAGGCACGTTCAAAGGAAATTTTGGGAATGGGCCTTCCGCAATTAAATGCGTCAGGTTCGGTTATTGACAATTATATAATTCCTACTTCATTCATCCCGGCAATCATTTTTGATCCTAATGCGCAACCCGGTGAATTGGTTGGCGTAAAATTTGGAACGCAATACACCGGTAACGCAGCCATTAATTTACAACAAATCATATTCAATGGCTCTTACCTGGTTGGCTTAAAGGCCAGCAAGACATTCATTGATTTATCGCGCAAAGATTTAATAAAAACCCAAACAGATGTTGTAGAGGCAATAAAAAAGGCCTACTACTCTGTATTAGTTAATAAGGAACGCACCGCGCTAGTTGATAAAAACTTTCAGCGCCTGGATACCCTGCTCAAGCAAACTAAAGCCCTGTATGAAAATGGTTTTGCAGAGAAGATTGATTTAAATCGAGTGCAAGTTCAATTCAATAATATCGCAAACCTAAAAAATAATGCGTCCATCGGTCTCGAAGTGAGTTACGATCTCCTCAAGTTTCAAATGGGTTTGCCAATTTCTGAAGGGATTGAACTTACAGATCAACTCGAAACCATGAAGTTTCAGGCATTGGATGATGAATTTGGAAAAGATTTTCAATACAGCAACCGCATTGAGTATAACCAATTACAGGTTAATAAGGCAATGGTTGAATTCGACATAAAAAACACAAAAGCCCAATACCTTCCCAATCTTAATTTGTTCGGAAGCTATGGTGCAAGCTATGGTACTTCGGCCTTTAACACCATGTTTCAGTTTGGTGAAAAATGGCGTACACTGGGTACGTTAGGTGTAAGTGCGAACATGCCCATATTCGATGGTATGCAAAAGAGTCGGATAATTCAGCAAAAGAAATCAAAGTTGAATCAGGTTGGAAATTCCATTGAACTAGTGAAGAATCAAATTGATCTTCAGCAAGATCAAGCAAGCAAAACATTTAAGAGTTATATGAATACTTTCCGCACGCAGAACGAAAACATGAAGCTATCCGAGGAGGTGTATAAGGTTACCGTTATTAAATATCAGCAGGGCGTGGGATCAAACCTGGAGGTGATTAATGCCGATGCGGACTACAAAGAAGCCCAAACAAATTATTATGCAGCTCTTTATGATGCTTTGATCGCTTCTGTTGAACTAGAAAAAGCATACGGAAAATTACTCCCAACCAAATAATAACAAACAACCTCATTACATTATGAAATCAAGATATACAATTCAATTAATAATTTTTGCTTTTGCGATGATCACTTTAGCCAGTTGTGGTGGCGAGTCTTCTGGCACAGCCAAGACTGCTAAGTTGGAAAAACTTAAAACAGAGCAAGCTGAATTAGCAAAGGAAATTTCTGCCCTTGAGAAGGAAATTGCGCAAGCAAACCCTGAAGCGGTAGCCATTCGCAAGAAGGATGTTATTACAACAACGTTGGCACCTATAAAATTTGACTACTTTGTTCAAACTCAGGGAATGGTTCAATCTGAGGATAACATTTTGGTTAGCGCTGAGTCGATGGGCGTAGTCACTTCTGTATTTGTAAAAGAAGGTCAAAGCGTACGAAAGGGAGAAGTGCTGGCGCAGATCGACAATAAGATCACGTTGCGTTCTATAGATGAAGTAAAATCAGGATTACATTTGGCAACAACTATTTATGAGAAGCAGAAGAATTTATGGGATCAGAAGATAGGAACCGAAATACAATTTCTTCAGGCTAAGAATAACAAGGAGAACCTTGAAAAGAAATTAGCCACGCTGAACGAACAGCTAGATATGGCTCGAATTAAATCACCTATTAATGGAACGGTTGAACAAGTAAATGTTAAAATCGGGCAGAATGCAGCCCTGGTGCTCCGGCATTTAGGGTTATCAATACAATGGATTTGAAAATTGTTGCCAGTGTTTCTGAAGCTTATGTAACCTCTATTAAGGATGGAGATAAAGTGAAAGTAAGTTTCCCGGCCTTGGGCAAGGATATAGAAGCGCGGGTCACTTTTGTTGGCCGTAATATTAATCCCCTCTCCAGGTCATTTCCTATTGAAATAAATTTACCCTCTCTTCCTGATCTTCGCCCAAGTATGACTGCCGTACTTCGTGTAATTTTCAACACCGAGACGCAGGCCCTATGTGTACCTATTAATGTTGTACAGGAAGTAAATGGTAAGAAGATAGTATATGTGGCGGAAATGGATGGCCAGCAATTGGTTGCCCGAAGGAAGGAAATTGAAGTTGGTGGGGTGTATGATAATCTGGCAGAAGTAAAAAACGGACTTAAACCAGGTGATAAAATAATCACCGTGGGTTATCAAGGATTAAATGATGGAGAGTTTGTTAAGATATAATGTTTGAGCCAAAAAGGATTTGTAATTATCAGCTCTAACTAATTAATCACTAACTATTGTTATGCAAGACATTGAAAAAGAATTCAAACCGACCAGTTGGTCCATTGATAATAAAGTAAGTATTTATGTAGGTACGATAATTATCTGCTTGGCGGGTATACTCACCTATATTGGACTACCAAAGGAAAATTTTCCTGAGGTTGTCTTTCCGCAGATTTTTGTTGCCACCGTTTACCCGGGAGCATCACCAGCCGATATTGAAAACCTGATTACCAGGGAGATTGAAAAGGAGGTAAAGTCTATCTCGGGTGTAAAGAAAGTCAAGAGTAATTCGGTTCAAAGCTTTTCTAACGTAATTGTAGAGTTTGAAACAGATGTTGATGTTGATAAGGCTAAGCAAGAAGTAAGTGATGCGGTTGATCGTGCAAAGCCTAATCTTCCCAGCGACTTGCCGGACGACCCCATTGTGCGAGAGATTGATATTTCAGAAGTTCCCATTATGAACGTCAACCTCTCGGGAGATTATGATCTTCAAACCCTTAAGAAGTATGCTGATCAAATGCAGGATGCTATCGAAAGCATTCGTGAAATAAGGCGCGTAGATATTGCAGGAGCGCTTACTCGCGAAATACAAATCAACATTGATATGTTTAAGCTCGCAGGGGCAGGTGTTAGCTTAGATGATATCTCCAATGCTATTAAAGGTGAAAAATGTTATTATTCCAGGAGGACAGATTTCAGTAGATGGGATGAAGCGCTCTCTAACGGTAAATGGGGAATTTGCGAGCGCAACTCAAATAGCCAACATTGTCGTTGGCTCCACAATGGGTGGTAAGATTTATTTGAAAGATATTGCGGAGGTAGTTGATTCAAACAAAGAGCAGGAGAGTTTTGCCCGGTTAGATGGAAAAAACGTAATCACGTTAAACGTAATTAAACGAAGTGGCGAGAACCTGATTATCGCCTCCGATGAAATAAACAAAATAGTTGCTCAGTATCAGGCGGATATATTGCCTCCTGGAGTACACATAACCATAACAGCGGATCAATCGGACAATACAAGAGTTACGTTGCATGATTTGATCAACACCATCATTATTGGTTTTATTCTGGTTACCGTTATTCTCATGTTCTTCATGGGTGTCACCAATGCAATCTTTGTTGGTCTGTCTGTGCCGATTTCAAGTTTCATAGCATTCCTGGTATTTCCCTCCCTTGGATTTACACTTAATATGATGACGTTGTTTTCCTTCTTGCTGGCACTGGGTATTGTAGTGGACGATGCTATTGTGGTTATTGAAAACACGCACAGAGTTTTTGACAATGGCAAAGTGCCAATTCGCAAAGCTGCTAAGATTGCAGCCGGTGAAGTATTTATGCCCGTACTTTCTGGTACGCTGGTCGTGCTTGCTCCATTTGTTCCGCTGGCATTTTGGCCGGGAGTTATTGGAAAGTTTATGTTCTTTCTTCCAGTTACGTTAATTGTAACCTTACTCGCCTCGCTAATTGTAGCTTATATAATGAATCCGGTATTCGCAGCGGATTTTATGACTGTGCATGACCACGATCATGATAAATCTAAATTCTCGAAAGGGTTTAAAGTAACAGCCATTGTATTTGGTTCGCTTGCGCTGATGGCTTATGTAACAGGCATTTTTGGATTGGGTAATTTTACTGTTTTTATTTTTGCCGTATATGCACTGTATCACTTTTATCTTTCAAGAGTAATCACAACCTTTCAAACCGTTGGATGGCCGCGAGTTCAGGAGAGATATAAAAAAATGGTTAGCTGGTGCCTGGAGGGTAAACGCCCTATTCTGGTATTGCTTAGTGTAGTGGCTCTTTTCTTCTTCTCCATCTGGTTCACCAGTGTGCGCAAGCCACCGGTTGTATTTTTCCCGAGTGGCGATCCAAATTTTATTTTCGCATTCGTGCGAATGCCAATTGGAACCGATCAGCGCGTAACGGATTCGGTTACGCATGTTGTGGAAAAACGTGTTACCGAAGTAGTGGGCAAGGATAATAAGATTGTTAAATCCATTATTTCCAATGTGGCCGTTGGTGCTTCTGAAGATCCTTTTGCAGCGACTAATGCACAGCCCCATCTTGGAAAAGTAAGTGTTGCTTTTGTAACTTTTGCAGAGCGTAAGGGCCAGTCGACTAAAGAATATTTGAATAAGATTCGCGAAGCTGTGAAGGGTCTTAAAGGAGCCGAAGTTTCTGTGAATCAAGAGGCCCATGGACCACCAACAGGTAAGCCTGTAAATATTGAAGTAGCTGCTGAGAAATTTGATGACCTCGTTGCTACAGCAAGTCGTGTAAAACGCTATTTGGATTCGCTTCAGGTTCCTGGTGTGGAAGAGTTGAAGTCAGATTTTCAGAGCGATAAGCCCGAAATTGTAGTTAATATTGATCGCGAAAAAGCAAACCGCGAAGGAATTTCTACCGCACAGATTGGAATGGCCTTGAACACCGCTATCAATGGTCGTGAAATCTCGAAGTTCAGAGATGCCAATGATGATTATGATATTACGCTTCAAGTAAATGAATTGCAACGCAACGATATCAATACACTTATGAACTTGCCCCTAACGTATAGGGATATGGCAAGTGGTGGTCAGGTTCGGCAAGTGCCTATGTCTGCCATAGCTACAATTGAATATGCAAATAGCTTTGCTGGAATTAACCGGATTGATCAGAAGCGAGTTATCACTATTTCCTCCAACGTATTAGGTGATGCCAATCCAAACGCAGTGGTAACATCAATTAAAGATAAACTGAGAGACTTTAGTGTGCCCGATGGCGTAACTATTAAAATGACAGGTGAGCAGGAAGATCAGGCCGAAACAGGTGCGTTTCTTGGTGTAGCCGCTATGGTCGCAGTTGGATTAATTTTTATGATTCTGGTTACGCAATTTAATTCGACCAGTAAACCGTTGATCATTTTGTCGGAGATTGTATTTAGTGTCATTGGTGTATTGTTGGGATTCTCAATTTTCAAAATGGAGATTTCAATTGTTATGTCGGGTGTTGGTCTTATGGCGCTGGCTGGTATAGTGGTTCGTAACGGAATCTTGCTTGTTGAATTCACTGATTTATTGATTTCGCAAGGAGTAGAGTTGAAGGAGGCTATAATTGAAGCTGCAAAAACTCGCATGACTCCTGTATTGTTAACAGCGATGGCTGCTACCTTGGGGTTAATACCTCTTGCCGTTGGTTTCAATATTGATTTTATCACACTGTTCACAGAGTTTAGGCCTCATATTTTCTTTGGTGGTGATAACGTAGCTTTCTGGGGTCCTCTTTCATGGACCATGATTTTTGGATTGATTTTCGGAACGTTCTTAACGCTGTTCTTAGTGCCTGTTATGTATTTAATGACAGCGCGATTGAAAGCTCGAATCTTTAAAAAGAAAAAGCAGGAACCAGTTTTAGATAGAATTGCTGCTCATTAAAAACCGATTACAATATATTGAATCATCCTGCGTCTAACAGGATGATTCTTTTTTCATAGTATGCGATATAGACTTATGACCGCTTTTATTTTCATCATTGCTTTCCTTCTCATAGACATCTATGTGTTTCAGGCTGTTTTGATTGTTAGTAAATCTTGGATTCCGCTTTGGAAAAATGTTGCCCGTTATGCCTTCTGGATTCCTACAGTCTTTTGTATAGCCGCTTTACTTTGGTGGATGGCTGCTGATCCGTATAAAGTAGGAGCAGGGTTGCGCAACTGGATACTAACCGCTCTTTTTGCTACCTATTTTTCTAAGTTGTTTGGGGTATTCTTTTTGTTGATTGATGATTTTCAACGACTCGTCAGGTGGACCGTTCAGCTTTTTTCTAAAAAGGAAGCAAGTCCTATTGCAGGTGAGATAATTTCCAGAACGCAGTTTTTATCTCAAACTGCGTTAATAGCAAGTGCTATTCCATTTGGCGCTATGGCGTATGGAATAATTTCAGGTGCACACGACTACCGGATAAAAAGAGTTACCGTGAAACTGCCGAATCTTCCAGTCGCCTTTGATGGGATTCGTATTGCCCAGCTATCCGACATTCATAGCGGAAGTTTCTTTAATAAGACAGCCGTAAAAGGTGGGGTAGAGATGCTAATGCGGGAAAATCCAGATTTGATTTTCTTCACGGGTGACCTTGTAAACAATGAGGCAAATGAAGTAAATGAATACATTGACATATTTAATAAATTGAAGGCACCGTTAGGGGTTTATTCCATTACAGGAAATCATGACTATGGTGATTATAAAAATTGGAGGTCGGAAGAAGAGAAGAAGCAAAATTTTAAAGACTTGATAGAGGCCCATCGTTTACTCGGCTTTGATTTATTAATGAATGAAAACCGATTCATTGAAGTAGATGGAGCAAAATTAGCGGTATTGGGTATTGAAAATTGGGGAGCCGGTAGATTTGCCAAATATGGTAAGTTGGATTTGGCCTATAAAGGTTCTGAGGAAGCTCCTGTGAAATTATTATTATCGCACGACCCTAGTCATTGGGATGCTCAGGTACGCAAAAATTATAAAGACATTGATATTTCGTTTGCCGGGCATACGCATGGCTTTCAATTTGGTGTGGAGATTGGTGATTTTATATGGAGTCCATCGCAATACGCCTATAAACAGTGGGCGGGATTATATACAGAAGCTAATCAACATTTATATGTTAATCGTGGGTTTGGATACCTCGGTTATCCGGGTAGGATAGGCATGCCACCCGAACTTACTATTATGGAGTTGAAGCGAGCCTAATGCAAACTTACTGCTCAAGGAAATAGCGACTTGGTGTTTTCCGGTCACTTTCTTAAATGTGCGATTGAAATGGGATAGATTACTGGAAACCTGTTTCATAACAAATTTCCTGCACACTCATTTCTTTTTCAATCAGCATCTTGCAAGCATTACTTATGCGCACTTCGTTTAGAAAGTTCGTGTAGGTTTTTCCCGTTCGTACTTTAAAGTATCTACAGAAAGCCTCCGCAGAGAGGTTTGCTACATCGGCCACTTCTTTTATTTTAACTTTTCGAGAACTTTGGGCCAGTGTAAACTGAAGAATATCATTCATCCGTTTTCCTTCCGTTGCACCTAAACGAACTCTTGAATTAATTTCTGATAACGGTTTTAAATCGACTGATTCGCTCAGGCCTTTAAGCAATTGAATAAAGGAAAGCAATCGCTCTATACCCTTGGCTTTAACCAGACCTTTGATTATTTGAGTAAGAAATAAGTTAGTAGGGCCTGTAAATCTATAGCCAACACCTGCCTTCATTATAAAATGCCTGATGGTTCGTAACTCATCCAGTAACCAAAAATTTTCGCCTGCATATTTCTCATCAAAATAAAGCGAAATACTTTGCACGCGATAATTGCTTTGGGTCTTAACCTCATCACTTCTAAATACATGGGGTTGATTGCTTCCAATCAGAAATAAATCGCCTGCCGAAAAGCGACCAACATAATCACCGGCTATAAGCGTTCCGGCGCCTTTTTGAATAAGCATGATTTGAGTTTCCGGATGCTGATGCAACTTGTCATAGAATCTTTCCCCCCGATCAATTTGAATTCTAAAAGCTTCGGTTGATGTTTTCGGAACCTGAAAGGGAATGACTTTCATTTATGCACAAATTTTGATTAGATTATTTCGCAAAGTAATTATAAATTAGTCAAAATAGTATCATTCTTCATTATTTAATGAATATAGTTTGCCTTCAATTGGTTGTACTTTTGACGTACTAAAAATTTAAAACCAACCTGTTATGTCAATTCAATGGAAAGGCGTTTTCCCGGCTCTTACAACAAAGTTTACAGCCGATGATAAACTTGATTTTACACTCTTCGATAAAAATTTAAAAGCCCAGTTAGATGCGGGGGTTGAAGGAGTAATTCTGGGAGGCACCTTGGGTGAAGCCAGTGTGTTGAGTAATGAAGAAAAGTTTGACCTTGTTAAACATACGGTTGATAAAGTGGCGGGCAAAGTTCCTGTGGTGATGAATATTGCAGAAGGCAGTACGCGTGAAGCCGTTAAGTTGGCAGCCGAAGCTGAAAAGTATGGCGCTAAAGGATTGATGATGTTGCCCCCTATGCGCTATAAGTCGGATCATCGTGAAACCGTTGCTTATTATAAAGCAGTAGCAGAAACAAGCAGTTTACCTATTATGGTTTATAATAATCCGGTTGATTATAAAATTGAAGTTACGCTAGATATGTTTGCCGAACTGGCAGAGAATAAAAATATACAAGCAGTTAAGGAATCTACCCGCGATGTTTCGAATGTGACCCGAATGATCAATAAATTTGGTGATCGTTTTAAAATTCTTTGTGGTGTTGATACAATTGCCATGGAAGAATTGATGTTAGGAGCTGATGGTTGGGTAGCGGGTTTGGTGTGTGCCTTTCCAAAGGAGACAGTTTCAGTTTATAAATTGACCAAGGCGGGTAAAATTCAGGAAGCACTAAAAAATTTATCGTTGGTTTCTTCCGTTGTTGGAGTTAGACCTTCTACCAAAATTGGTTCAATGCATTAAACTTGCTGAGCAGGAAGAAGGTATTGGTTCTGAAACAGTTCGTGCCCCCGATTAACACTCATTGGCGAAGAACGCGAGCGTATCTTAAAAATAATTCGCCATGGAATTAAACTAGGCCCAAACTTGATGCTTGATACTCACTACTGATACCGAATACTTTTACTAAATACCAACGACTCAAGACTCAATACTATGGCGCATAAAGACGCAACACTTCAAGAAGTTGATCAAGCTTTAAAGGAGGCGCAACTGGCCTTTCTTTCGTACAAAAATTTTTCAGGTAAAAAGAAGGCAGCATTTCTTCGCGCTATTGCGGATGAAATTGAAGCGTTGGGTGCGGAGCTAGTTACGATGGCAATGAAGGAAACAAATCTTCCTGAGGCTCGCATTGTTGGAGAGCGCGGTCGAACCGTTCATCAATGTCGCATGTTTGCTGATTTAGTCGAGGAAGGCTCGTGGTTGGAAGCAAGAGTTGATACTGCGTTACCAAATCGGGTGCCAGCACCAAAACCTGATCTTAGAAAAATGTTAGTACCACTGGGGCCCGTAGTTGTTTTTGGTGCAGCTAATTTTCCATTAGCGTATTCAACCGCTGGTGGCGATACGGCTTCTGCATTAGCGGGCGGTTGTCCGGTAATTGTAAAGGCACATCCTTCACACGCAGGCACATCCGAACTTGTTGCCAAAGCAATCTTTACGGCAATCGAAAAAACAGGAATGCCTAAAGGTGTATTTCAACATTTGCATGGAGCAGGTTTTGAAGTAGGACAGGCATTAGTAAAAAACCCACTCACAAAAGCGGTTGGATTCACTGGATCCTTAGCAGGTGGCAGAGCGTTGTTTGATTTAGCGAACCAACGCCCGGAACCCATACCCGTGTTTGCTGAGATGAGTAGCATAAACCCGGTAATTCTTTTACCTGAAACTTTGAGTCGCGATGCTGCAAAAACGGCTGCGACACTGGCAGGTTCTATTACACTTGGCGTTGGACAGTTTTGTACCAATCCAGGATTGATACTCGCTATGGAAGGAGCAGGGTTAGATCAGTTTATTAAATCTCTCGGTACAGAAATAGAAAAGGCTATACCGGCTACCATGCTACATCAAGGCATTGCAGATAATTATTCAAAGAAACTTAAGAATACATTAGCACAAAAAGGTGTTAATGTTGAAGCATCAGCTTCCGCAGAAGGCACTTCCGTTCAGGGACGACCTACAGTTGCTTCTGTTTCTGCATCTGATTTCGCAAAGAATCCCGCATTAGCGGAAGAAGTATTCGGGCCCTTTTCACTGATTGTAAGATGTAAGGATATGAAGGAGTTGAATACCGTTGTCAATTATACGCATGGTCAACTTACGGCAAGTATTATTGCTGATGAAAGTGAAATATTAAATTATAAAAGTTTAATAAACTCGCTTGTTGAAAAAGCAGGTCGCTTAGTTATTAATGGTGTGCCTACCGGAGTAGAGGTTGTTGCCGCTCAAAATCATGGCGGTCCATTTCCCGCTACTACCGATTCGCGATTTACGGCCGTTGGTACAGATTCAATCAAACGATTTGTTCGGCCAGTGTCTTTTCAAAATTTTCCTGATGCACTGTTACCTGATGAATTAAAGGAATCGAATCCATTAAATATCTGGCGACTCTACAATGACGAGTTCAAAAAATAATGCGGACTCTGGTCTCTAGTTTCCGTGACCAGCTGCCAGAGATTGTATCTGAAGATAAAATATAGAACTAGTTAATATGAATTCAGGAACATTCAAATGCATCGATGCGCATACCTGTGGTAACCCGGTGCGATTAGTGGCCGAAGGTGGCCCCGTGTTACAAGGAAAGAACATGAGTGAAAAGCGTCAACACTTTTTACACGAGTATGATTGGATTCGTAAAGGATTGATGTTTGAGCCGCGCGGTCATGATATGATGAGCGGAAGTATTTTGTATCCACCTTCCGATCCGGCCAACGATGTGGGAGTTCTCTTTATTGAAACCAGCGGCTGCTTGCCCATGTGTGGGCATGGAACTATCGGCACTGTAACCATTGCCATTGAAGAGGGATTAGTCATTCCTAAAATACCAGGAGTTTTGAACCTTGAAGTTCCTGCGGGTTTAGTACGTATTGAGTATAAGCAAGAAGGTAAAAAAGTAAAGTCTGTTAAGATTAGAAATGTTAAAGCCTATCTGGCTGCAGAAAATATCAATGCCGAATGTCCTGATCTGGGTGAGCTAACCTTAGATGTTTCGTATGGTGGAAATTTTTATGCCATTGTAGATGTACAAAAAAACTTTAAGGGCATCGATCATTACACAGCTGGTCAACTTGTGGCGTGGAGCAGGGAGTTAAGAAAAGATATTAATAAGAAATATACGTTCGTGCATCCGGAAAATCCGACCATCAATGGCTGTAGTCACATACTATGGACGGGCAAAACAATTGATCCAACGTCAACCGCTCGCAATGCTGTGTTTTACGGAGACAAAGCAATTGATCGCTCACCATGTGGCACCGGTACTTCGGCACGATTGGCACAATGGTTTACAAAAGGCAAATTAAAGCCGGGTGAAGAGTTTATTCACGAAAGCATTATTGGCTCTAAGTTTATAGGTAGGATAGAAGAGGTAACAGAACTTGCGGGCAAGCCGGCCATCATTCCAAGTGTAGAGGGATGGGCTAAAATTTACGGACATAATACTATTACGATCGATCCTGATGATGATCCATATGCGTATGGGTTTCAGGTTATTTAAATGGAAACTGGACTCTGGTTACTTGATGCTGGAAGTGAAATAGAATTATTTAATTTATGAGTTATCGGAAACTTGAAATTTGGCAAGAAGGAAAAGAGCTATCTGTTTTAATTCATCAGATGTCTTTGACGTTACCTAAGTTTGAGCAGTTTGAAGAAGCTCAGCAGATAAGACGATCTTATAAGTCTGTGAGATCTAATATTGTTGAAGGTTACGGAAGGAGAAAGTATAAACAGGATTTCATTCGATTTCTTATAATAGCTCAAGCTTCAAATGATGAAACAATTGATCACCTTGAAATGCTTTATGAAACAAAATCATTAACCGATCAGAAATTGTTTGAACAGCTTAGTGAAAGATTGACGAGGTTAGGAAGAAAAATAAATAATTTCATCAAAGTAGTTGAGCAAGATCATAACGTAACTCAAGTGAAAGAATCTGAAGCGGAATACCTCAATCAATCTGCCAGCGACCAGGATCAAGAATCCAGTAACCAATATCCAGCATCATGAGCAAGATCGGTGTAATCGGTGGCGGAATAGTTGGACTGAGTTCAGCCTACTACTTAAACAAGGCGGGTCATCAGGTAACAATTATTGACCAAAGTGATTTGAAAGATGGCTGCTCTTTTGGGAATGCCGGAATGATCGTTCCAAGTCATATCATTCCTCTGGCAGCACCGGGTATGATTTCGAAAGGCATTCGATGGATGTTTAATTCCCAAAGTCCATTTTATGTGAAGCCTAGATTGAATGGCGACTTGATTAAGTGGGGTTATCATTTCTACAGAAGTTCTACAAAAAAACATGTGGCTAAGTCTGCTCCGGAATTAAAAAGTCTAAGCTTTTTTAGTAAGGAAATGTATCAACAGTTAGCCAAGGATTTGCCTTTTAATTTTGGCTATCATGAACGTGGCTTGCTAATGCTTTATAAAAGCAAAGAGGCTGAGCACGAAGAAACCGAGATGGCAAAGTTTGCAAACCAACAAGGAGTCGAAGCTCATGTTCTTTCACCCGATGAAGTTCAGAAGATGGAGCCAGATGTAAGAGTAGATGTGCGTGGTGGAATTTTTTTCCCTGGTGATGCACATTTGACGCCTGGTAAATTGGTACCGCTTCTAATTAATCATTTAAAGGAACAAGGTGTAAAATTTCAACCCAATACCACGGTTAGTGATTTTGTTATTGAACAAGAAAAAATCAAAACAATAAAGACTAATACCGGTGACTTAATTTTTGATGAAGTTGTTTTAGCAACCGGATCATGGTCTGGACTGGTAGGTGCACGATTGGGCTTATCATTACCGATGCAAGCCGGCAAGGGCTATAGCTTTACACTTCCTGATGTTGAGAAAAATATTCAGATACCATCCATTTTTATAGAGTCTCGTGTTGCTGTTACCCCAATGGGTACTTCACTTCGCTTTGGCGGGACCATGGAAATTACGGGTGTTGATCACTCTATAAGTATGAACCGCGTGAAAGGAATTGTAGATTCTATTCCTAAGTATTATCCAGACATGAACGTGGCGATGCCCCAACTGAAGGATGTATGGCATGGCTTGCGCCCGTGTTCACCAGATGGCTTACCTTACATTGGGCGCTCATCAAAAATTATGAACTTAACGATTGCAACAGGTCACTCCATGATGGGTTTGAGCCAGGGGCCAGGCACGGAAAGCTGGTTTCTGAAATTTTAAATCTGGAAAAGTAAGTATTGGATTAGCTGCCTTCTTGCCTGAGCGCTTTGATTAGCAGATAATCTTTAAAACTTTATACATTGTGTAACCATCTCCTTATTTTAGGAGTATAATATAATTTGGTAGCCCTCATAAACCCAGCACACATGTTCAAAAATAACCTCAAAATAGCCCTTCGCAGTTTATTCAAACAAAAATTGTATACGACCATCAATATTCTGGGCCTGGCAGTGGGGGTGGCCAGTTGTTTATTGATTGTACTGTTTGTGCAAAATGAATTTAGCTACGACAAGTTTTTTAAAGATGGCGATCGTATTTACCGGATGGTGTTGGAGCGCAAATATCCAAATCATTCTACTTTTTATGCCATCATTCCCAATTCTTTTGCTGGTGTAGCACTGCGCGATTTTCCTGAAATAGAATCGGCCACTAATCTTTTTGGTTTTGGTAACTTTTCTATGAGCTATCGAAACGAACGTGATGAAGTAAAACAGTTTGATGAGGACTTCATGCTAATTGCCGATAGCAGCTTTTTAAAAATGTTCAGTTTCAATCTTCTAAAAGGAAATCGGGAATTGGTTTTGCGACAGGCTAATGAACTGGTGCTAACGGAAGAGATGGCAAAACGATACTTTGGAGAGGAAGATCCGATTGGAAAGATAATGCATGCAGGCGATCAGGAGTACAAAGTAAGTGGCGTGCTTCAGGATATTCCAGACAATTCACATTTTCAATTTAATGCGATACTTGCTACGGCAACTTTTCCGTTTGCCAAACGGGAGAATTTTACAGGCTTTTCTTCTTATACATTCTTTAAACTAAAGCCCAATACCGATGCAGCAGCATTAGAAGCCAAGTTTCCTAAAATGGTGGATACGTATGCGGCCGCACAGATTGAGCGCGACTTAGGTAAATCGTGGGCTGATTATAGAAATGAAGGCAATGGTTATCGATATTTTCTACAGTCTTTAACAGGAATTCATTTGGATCCTACTAACCTGGAAGCACAAATGAAACCATCGGGCAATCGAACCTCTGTATTTATTATGATTGCTGTAGCTATTCTTATTTTGGTTATTGCCTGTATAAACTTTATGAATCTTGCTACGGCACGTTCATCAGAGCGAGCAAAGGAAGTGGGTGTTCGTAAAACAATGGGTTCTTTCCGTCAACAACTCATTGGTCAATTTCTTACCGAGTCATTTGTTTTGAGTGCAGTGGGGGTACTGCTTGCAGCGTTAATGGTTTATTTTCTGTTGCCCTATTTCAATAATCTTACAGGCAAGCAGTTGGTTCTTCCTATTACATTAATTTCTATCGTAGGTTTAGTGGGCTTGGCTTCTATTGTTGGATTGCTGGCCGGCATCTATCCATCCTTTGTCCTTTCGGGATTCAATCCGGTGGTTGTTATGAAAGGAAATTTTACGGGATCATCAAAAGGAAAATGGATTCGCAATGGGTTGGTGGTTTTTCAGTTTTGGATTTCTATTATGCTGATGATTGGTACATTGGTTATTCAACAACAGATGGCCTTCATGCAAAACAAATCGTTAGGCTTTGATAAAGATCAGCTTTTGATTGTTGAGAAAACATTCACCATGGATGCCCAAAAACAAAAAACATTTCTGGAAGAAATCAGACGAATGCCACAGATTGTTAAAGCTGCAGGCTCTTCGTCTATGCCAGGAAAAGAGAATGATTATTTTGGAATTCAATTTCAACCGGAGGGTTCTTCTGAAATCTTAACAACAAAAAGTATGGTGGTGGCCGATGGACTGGAAGAAACCTTAGGCTTTACACTGAAGGATGGTCGATTTTTTTCTGAGGAGACAGCCGATTCAACATCTATTATGCTTAACGAAAGTGCCGTTAAGGTGATGGGGCTTGAAAACCCGATAGGGAGAAAGTTGATTAACATCCAACAGGATAATAATGGCAATAATATAGAAGTTACTTATACCATTACTGGGATTGTAAGTGATTTTAATTTTATTTCACTAAAAGAAGAGATAACTCCGTTGGTTTTACTAAGCAATGAGGCCTTTGGAAATGGCTTTGCGTACGTGATGGCAAGGGTAAAAAGCGGACAGATTCCGGAAGCAATTCAATCCGTAGAAGAATTGTGGAAAGAAGTTAATCCTGGGCAATCTTTTAAATTTTCATTTTTAGATGAGAATATTAATAAGCAATATGAAGCGGAGCAGAAAACAGGTCGACTTTTTGGGGTCTTTTCTGGCTTAGCCATTTTTGTTTCGTGTATCGGATTGTTTGCACTCTCGGCTTACATCACCAGTTTACGCACAAAAGAAATTGGCGTGCGAAAAGTATTGGGCTCCTCGGTGACCGGAGTAGTAATTTTACTCTCGAAAGACTTTACAAAAATGATTTTACTTGCCTTCGTTATGGCTGTGCCCATAGCTTGGTATGTCATGGAAACCTGGTGGCTGCAGAATTTCGCATACCGGATTACTATTAGCCTGTGGATTATTTTTGTTTCGGGTGCCGCAGCCCTATTAATAGCCTGGATTACGGTGAGTTATCAGTCTATTAAGGCGGCAATTGCAAACCCTGTAGGTTCGCTAAGGAGTCAATAATAATTACTTTTTCTTCTTCGAAGCCTTTGCTTTTTTATTGAAGGCAAGAGCAAGATCAATCCAGTAATCGAATTGTTTATTGGATTTCATACCGGTGTCGTCAATTAAAACGTAGCCAATCATGGGTCTATTGGTAAAGTCCATGGTGCGGCACCCCGTTTTTTCAACCGCTTCATCATGAAATTCTTTATCAATGCGGCACATTAATTCATCGCCAATAATGCCCACACACATTTTACCGTTGTACATAAAGGTGAGTCCACCCATCATGGCTTTTTCTTCCACATTGCGTAGTTTGTCAAATCTTTCGCGGATTCTGTTTGCTAATTTTTCGCTGTAAGGCATAAAACCAATTTCTTGTTGGTAGTAAGTACAGTCCGTTATGTTGAGTTCCTCTCGAATCAATTACAGAACATTTTAAATTTGTCAAAATTCTCCTTAGAGCCAACGACAATTAAAACATCACCCTCATTGATTGCCGAATCTCCTCCGGGATCAAAGATAAATCCATCTTCTGAATCTTTAAGTCCAATTACCGTAGCCCCTGTTTGCTTGCGAATGTCAAGCTCTTCAATAGTTTTATTTTTATACTCTTCTTTTAGTTGGCTAAAGTTGATTTCCTCTAACTTTAAATCCCTTTGCGTTATCCCGGTTAGAATTTCCAGAAATTCGATTACGTAGGGTTGTGTAATCAGGTGCGCCATGTGTATTCCGCCTAAGGCAAAGGGTTTTACAACTTTATTGGCACCAGCCCGGTATAATTTTTTTTCTGCTCTTTCTTCGGAGGCTCGGGCAATTATATTAATGTCTGGATTTAACCCTTTGGCGGTAATACAAATGAGCATGTTTTCTGCATCGGAGGGCAATGTAATAATTAGCGAATCGGCTTCGTTAACACCCGCTTCGATTAACACTTCTTCTTTGGAAGCATCTTCGGTAATTACCTGAAATGATTTCTTAGGGGGTAGGTACGTTAGTACTTCCTGATTGTTCTCAATCAATATAAATTTCTTGCCTGCTTTGAGAAGTTCGTCACAGGTTTTGGCACCGGTACGGCCATAGCCGACCACTATAATATGATTCGTCAATTTTTTTTTTTTTATTAAAAATGAATGTAGTAAATATTTTTTTGAATTCACCCTCAAACATGTATCTGCTAATGATGGATACGATGTAGGCAAATACTCCCAGATTTAAAAGCATATATACGCTTGTAAATATTTTCCCTGAAGGAGAAAGAGGTGATACTTCACCAAATCCTACAGTGGACAAAATAAGCATGGTCATGTATAATCCGTCAATACCGCTATACCCTTCGATGATCATGAATCCACTTATGCCGATGAGCACGCTGACAGTAAGCAACATCGCTGCATAAATTGAACTTTTAGTGAGATCGCTCATTTATTAATGTTTTGAAATTCAAGTTAAGCAGGTATAAAAGTATTAGGCTTTATCTTAGGAGGTATTGGTAATTTTTAAATCTTTTTAACGTTAATATCAATTAATCTTTCCAGTGGTTACTTAATTCTTATCCCTTGAGTTAAGAATGAAATCCCTTGTTGTCCGTACGTTGAAATCATAACACTTTCAAACAAAGGTTCGGTCAACTGAGCATTGGCTCTCCAATTAAAAATGAAATTAGCGCCACTACCACCTTCATTATCTTTTTCATCAATTACAATTTCTATGGTCTCCATGGGCGTTAAATAAATCGGCTTATCAAAGTAAGTCCTGATTAATGATCCGTCCGTGTCATAGTATTTTGCACTTTCTATAAATAGACTATCATTTTCATTGGCGTTTCTCATACTAATGGTTACTGTCAAATTGTGTGTCTTATGTTCCGTCTGGCTATAAATTTGAGAATAGACTGGTAAATAGGTAGATCCTTGTTCAAGAGAATCACTTAACGGATAGATAATTTTTCTTTTCTCCCAATTAACAGGGTTTATTGAGCTATTCTCTTGCTTTTCTTTACAGGATAGAACAACTATAAGTAAAACCGAAAGAGTAATTATTTTTCTCATCTCATTTTTGTAACCAAGTTAAGCATTTTATTTTTTGTTATACCTTAAGGCAGGAATAATGAAACACGATAATCCGTGTATTTATATATAGTTGCATATTAAAAACAAATTAGCGAATTTATCTGTCACAAGTCGTATCAAAACCACAACTTAATCCTCAACAAGGCACCAATATGAAAATATCCTATTCTATATGCTTTATTCATTTGGCTTTAATTATGGCCTGCTCTAACCCAGACTACCAATCTACAGGAAGTCTGCATCAGAGGGTTTCAGAACTTCCCGCAATAGAAGGTAAATCCCAATATTTGGCTTCTCCGTTTGTTACTGCAGGAGATCGTGTTTATCTAATTGGGTATCAGGATGGATCGTTTCCTGATTTAGGCTGGCATGTTACAGGCGGAATGGGTGGTATCTGGGGTCATCCGATTAAGTTAATGGATGGCTTCACCGCATCTATCGCAATAGGGAATACTATTTTTTGTTTGGATCAAGCAAAAAAATTTATCAATTACCCACTCGCAAACTCTCGTCAGTTTGAATGGGAACAAGAGCGGCTAAGTATAAATCGATTTCAATTTATTCCTGATGGGGTAGAAGGAGTAGTGATTGAGTATCAGATAACAAATAATAGTTCCTTGTTAAAAGAGATAAAATTTGCTTTTACCGGTATGGTTGATCTTCGGCCTACCTGGCTGGGTGAGCGTGCACAAATGATTGATGCTGCCGATGTAATTGAATACAACGAAAGTTCATCGAGCATCCTGGCAAAGGACAATGCCAATCCATGGTTTGTTGCATTTCGCTCTTCATTAACCGCAAGCGAATTTTCCAGCCAAACGGAAAATTGTGTAACAAAAAATCGTGTTGGCTTAGGCAAGGATGCAACGCTTATCTATGAAATTTATCTTCAACCCGGTGAAAGTAAAATCATTGCGGAATATATAGCTGGTTCCTATTCTTCTAAAGAGTCTGTGCTACAAACCTTTGAATTATTAAAGAAGGAGAGCATGAATAAACTCGATCAAAAAATTGCACGCTATCAACAAATAGATGCGGCTTCGCGGTTAACCATTCCAGATAAGGAGATTGAACAAATGTATCGCTGGTTGAAGTACAATACCGATTGGCTGGTTCGCGATGTTCCGGAACAAGGTAGAAGTATTTCTGCGGGTTTGCCTGATTACCCGTGGTGGTTTGGTGCGGATATGACCTATACGATACCGGGCATTTTGGCTACGGGCGATCATGAGCTTGCCAAAAGCTCTATTCAGTTGCTTTATAAACTTTCGAAAGGTGAGAATGATAATGGACGCATTGTTCATGAAGTCTCAACTAATGGCGTTGTCTTTAATCCAGGTAACGTGAACGAAACTGCACAGGCAATTACTATGCTGAAACATTATGTTGATTGGACGGGCGACAAAGAATTACTCACACAACTCTATCCCGAAGTTAAAAAGGGAATTACCTAGCTACTGAAAGAAAAGGACACTGATAAAAATGGATACCCGAATGGAAATGGGATGATGGAAATTCCAGGATTAGACACCGAGATGATTGATGTTGTTGCCTATACGCAGCAGGCATTGGCCAGCGCAACAGAATTGGCCCGGATAATGGACGATACAAACGCTGCCGCTGAGTATGAAAGGAAGGCGGCTGAACTTAAATCTAAAATTAATGCTGAGTGGTGGAGTGAAAAAGATAAATCGTTTGGAGACTTCAGAGGAAGTAGGGAAGAGGCTATGCCTATTTTAGAAGCCGCACTTATCCGAGCGGATACGTTACACAAGCCCTGGGCGGTTAAGGAACTCCTGACAACAAAATCATATCTTAAAAATCATGTTTCAGGTAAGCATGAGCCGTATGTTATTTATCACAACTGGGTTGTCAATACGCCTATGGAAACGGGTGTAGCGGATTTTAATAAAGGAAAGGCAGCGCTTGTAACGGCAACTAAATATGAAAATCCCTTTGGCGTTTATGTAACAGGTATTGATCGAACTGAGGAACCGGATAGTACCGTACTTAAATCAAGAAAGAAAACATTTTCTTATCTCGGTGCGGTGATGACGTTACCTACCGGTGTGCAAGCAGTGGCGTCAGCAAGATATGGATCATCCGATCAATCGCTCGGATACATAAAAAAACTTCATCAATCCTTCAGCTACGCCTTGCCCGGCTCTATGTACGAAGTGTCTCCCGATTTTGGTATGATCACGCAAGCCTGGAATATTTACGGAGTGGCCGTTCCCATAATTAATTATTTTTTTGGAATTCAACCGCGGGCCTATGAGCAAACCATTTCAATTTCACCCCGACTACCCACTAGTTGGGATAACGTTTCGATTGAAAACGTACGGGTGGGTAACAATGCTTTAAGTCTGGCGATTCGTAAAACTTCAGAATATAAGGAGTACACAATTCATCAAACCTTACCTGAATGGAATTTATTAGTGGATAGTAAGGGTGCTTCCAAAGTGATTGTTAATGGCAGTGAGGTTGATCTTAAGTCACTTAAGCAAAACGTCCTCAAGTTGAACGGTACGGAAAACCGGATATTGATTTATGAAAATGTCAATCAAATAAAGTGAGATTACCAAATTGATCGGTAGACGGGGTTGGTACGATAAGCAAAGGACTTTCTGAAGTTGGTGAATTAATACCGTGCGATACGGTAAATCCTTCCAACTCATTCGCTGGAGATGGTTTTAACAGGTCGAGCAGTATTTCTACTTTTGTCTCTTTATTAAGCCAGAGCTCTTCTTCTTTGCGAGAAAAAATTACGGGCATCCTTTCGGTAACGGGCGAGACCGCATCATTGGCTAAAACAGTAATGATGGTAAACGTATGGTAAGATTGTCCCTCCGAATCATCATATTCTTCCCAGAGTCCAGCAAAAGAGACTATCTTTTTTGATTTTAAAACGAAGCGCCAGGGGATCGATGTCTTTTTCCCTACTTTTTTCCAGGCATAAAAACCATCAGCCGGTATGATGCAACGTGATCGCATCAATTTTTTTTTGAATACCGGTTTATCCTGAATTAACTCAGCATGTGTGTTTATTATCCGTTCGGCCAGCGTTTTATTTTTGCCCATTGGGGTGCAGAACCCCAATAGAAAAAGAGAATCCTTCAGGACTTTCGTGTGTTATTACCGGTAATAGTTGGGTGGGGGCAGCATTGTAGCGCGGGTTGTATCCCAGAGGCTCCGCTATTTGAAATCGCTCAGTCAATTGTGTTGCGGGCGCATGGATCGAATATCGTTCGATCATAAAGATTGAATAGACTGTAAGGCTCTAAGTTCGGACCAATATAAACCATTTTTATTGAATTGAGCGAAGCCCACATGCCCACCCCGTTCAGGATATTCAAACGAAATGTATGTTGAATTCGACATGCTATTGGGATAGCAATCTTTGCTGAGAAATGGATCGTTTAGGGCATTAACCACCAGCGTTGGCCGTTGAATATTGGATAGAAAGTGGATGGCGCTACACTGCTCATAATAATCGAATGCATCGTGGTATCCATGTAAGGGTGCCGTATAGATATTGTCGAATTCTATTAATGTCTTTATTTTTTTTAGTGGCTTGCGATCGATTTCAGGCATAATTTCAGACTTATCAAGAACCTTCTTTTTTAGGCTCTGTAAAAATCGTTGTGAGTAAATCCAGTTTGAGGACTCAGAAATCTTTTCGCAGCTGCTTCGTAAGTGCAGGGGTACAGAAAAGACAACGCTTTTTTTTACTTTGCTATTCAGCCTATCAGCTTGTTCTCCCAGATATTTTAGGGTTAGGTTGCCACCCAGGCTAAATCCAACTAAATTAATTTCATCGTAGCCGCGTAGTATCGCGTGTTGTACAATATAGTCGAGATCATCGGTAGCACCACTATGATAAAATCTAAGTTGACGATTCATTTCACCACTACAACCCCGGTAGTTCCAGGCAAGCGAATCATAACCGTGAGCATAGAAAATCTTTGCCATGCCCCGCATGTACGATCGATCGCTGTTACCCTCAAGGCCATGCGATATAATAACTAGTTTTTTAGAGCCCTGGGTAAGCCAATCTAAATCCAGAAAATCACTATCCGGGGTAGTGATTCGTTCACGCTCATAATTGATTCCCTGTACTTTTCGAAATAAAGAGGGGTAAATGGTTTCCAACATGATTAGTGAAAAGTATGGTGGGTGGACTATAGCTATACATGATTACCAACCCATCCGTTTTTTCAATTCAGTAATGTGAGCCAGGTGATGATCACCATGCCACGCATACATACCGATCAGATTATGAAGGGCTACATGCTTCCGGGTATCAGGATGAATGTATTGCTTTTGTAATTGATCGGCTGTGAGCGTGCGTAGAAGAACAACCCACTTCGCGTGAAGTGATTTTAATAATGAAATGGAGAGATCCGGAGCAGCAGATGTTTCTCCGGTTTGTGCCCAAGCCTTTTCGTCATACGCTTTTATTACGGGTGTAGGTTCGGTAAGCATCCACTTTACGCGGATGTAAGCATTCATATGACTATCGGCAACATGATGGATTACCTGACGTACTGTCCAACCGCCATCCCGATAGGGCGTATCCAATTGGGTATCCGATAGGTTTTTACTTGCCAATTCCATGCGATTGGGGAGTGACTCGATTCGTTTAATACAACTATCAAGTTCTTCTGCTGTATGAGATTCCAGAGCAGTAAACTTTCCTATTGGATAACGTACATCTTCCATAGCTATAAATGTAAGCGGATGACAAGTTTATAAAATTAAAAAAAGCTGACAGACAAGACTTACTTATCGAGTTCTTTCACAGCCTCCTGCAACTGATCATCATCGTAGCCTTTATTTAACTTGACAGGATTGGTTTTCTTTTTCCGCCTTTTCTTAACCCGAATATTCGTAAACTCAATAAGAAGTGAAAAGGCAACAGCAAAGTAAATGTATCCTTTCGGGATTTCCTGATGCAGACCTTCCAATAAGAGTGTAAAACCAATCAGAATCAAAAAGCCGAGCGCTAGCACTTCCATAGAAGGATGTTCCTTTATAAAGTTACTAATGCCTCCGGAGAAGAACATCATGACAAAGATGGATACAATTACAGCAATGATCATAATAGCAACCTGCTCTGGGGGTACGATACCCACTGCGGTTAAAATCGAATCGAAAGAGAAAATAATATCAAGTAGAATAATTTGAACAATGGTTCCAGCGAAGGTAACCACTGCCACTTTAGGGCCATCTCCATTTTCATCGCCATCATCACCTTCCATTTCATGATTTATTTCAAGCGTACTTTTAGCTATCAGAAATAAACCACCAAAGCCAAGAATTAAATCTTTTCCACTAAAAGCCATGTCGTGCTTAATTAAGAAATTCGCGGGCACAGTAAATAGGGGTTCGATAAATCCTATAATCCAGGTAATGCCCAGAAGCAGGGCAATCCGAACAAACATGGCTAGAAACAAACCTACGTTACGCGCACGCGGACGTTGATCTTCCGGTAACTTGTTCGATACGATGGAAATGAAAATGATGTTGTCAATACCTAAAACTATTTCCAGAAAGCAAAGCGTAAGAAGGGCTAGCCAGGTGTCGGCTTTCAGAAACATTTCCATGCCTGTTACTAAAGTTCGTTAATGAATTTAATCGTTCAAATTAGAGAAAGGAACTTACATTTGAAACTTCCTTTAAAAAAAGAAAAAGGGACTTTTTGTGCTAAAAAGCCCCTTTTTACAAAAAGACCTTACTCTTTAGTTCTTATGTACAATCATCATCTTCTTTCTAACCACACCCGCTTTACCTGATCCTATTTGCACAATATAAATTCCCTCCGAAAGATTTTTGGTGTCAATTGCTTTATGTTGTTCTCCCTTTTCAAAGAACAATTCGAGTACGGGGCGGCCTAGTTGATCGATGAGGTTTACAGATAATTGACTTTCTGGTTTATTAGGTAACTCAATCACAAAACCTTCATTGGCAGGGTTGGGATATAGTTGAATACCCTCCATAAAATCAACAATACTTGTTGTTACACTTGGGTTGGGCAAATTAGCTGGATTCAAATCAAGACCGGCCTGATAAACTTCTTTTGTTGCTTCATCTTGAACAAAAGCAATTATTGCCAAATCGGTTACATCAATTTGATTATTCTCAATACGCATGCTATCGGTTACAATAATGGTTGTATTCTGTGGCATAGGGGATGCTAATAATCTTCCGGCTGCCGAGGAGATCAACTTACGTAAAACAAATTCATTATCGCCTGTCGTTTTTTCTACTACAGCGATTTGAAGTAGCGGTTTCTTACCTGCCGGAATGTTGACTAACGAAGTAACCGAGATAGAAACTTTTAAATAGTTTGGATCAGTTGTAGGTAATGTACTTACCGCAAGTGTATACGGAGAATTTTTTAAGGCTTGCTTGTTAAAGCGACCTTGAATCCACGCGGGCTGATCAAAACGCCCATCGCTAAAGCCATCTACATAACCGCGAGGAACATATTGATCGGTGAACGGAATTCCATAATACCCGGCACGGGCTGAGGGATCAATAGTATTGATCTGATAGTTTGGATCGGCACCGGGGAAACCGATATGATATTGAATCTTGGCGGATTCGGTACCGGGAATAAGTTTAAAGGCTGCGTTATTACTGGTATACCCCGGATCACTTTCATTGGTAAAATTCTCAACGAGTGAAATTCGATTGCGACTTGAAATACTAACATTGTTGAATGCGATACCTTCCAACTCACGGTCGCCATTAGTTTGAAAGGCCATTCGAAATCTAACCTTGGCCCGTTCGCCCAAGCTCAGGTCTCCGATGTTATCCAATGCCCTACGTGCTTGCACAAGTGTGTCGCGATTTGTATTGTCCTCCAGATCTCGTGAATCGCCCGACCATCCCACCGGACTGTTACCAATGTTGCCAGCAAAAAATCCGGACGTATTAAACCAGTTAATCCCCGAGCCAACGTTTCCGGTTGGTTTCCAGGTTAATCCATTGTCATCCGAAAATTCTAGCACAGCCCCGTCAAAATTTTGCTGAGTATTAAGCACCATATCCATGGAAATAACAGGCCGTTCAATCGCAGCAATGTTTAAGCACGGACTATTTAAAAAAGATTTCTCGTTGGCCGAATAATTTCCGGCAGGGTTTGTAGCCCATCCAGGAGTCGTTAATTTACTTTTTAGCGTAGAGGTTGCTTGCGCGAATTGCCAGCTTGAGTTTCCATTCACATCTTCCACCGTCCAATATCCTTTACCCCCATCTACACTTGCCATAGAATAAGGGGCTGCGCTTGTATGGGTCAGATATTCTAAAATGGTTACATTTTTTGTAAAAGGATTATTACAACCGGCTGCGGTAAAAGAAGTTACTGTTACCGGATAGGCACCGGGCCCCGGAAATTCATGAACCGGATCTTTAATTGTTCCGCCTTCCGGAGCTGGGTCAGTCCCAGTACCTTTTGCAATCGTTACTCCGTCTCCGAAATCCCACGAGAATTCTACGGCAATATCTGCAGTATTATTGAATACGGAATTATCTCCATCGCAGATCAGGTTAGCGGTAAAGTTTGGTTTGGGGTTTTGCCCTACAGGGGTAGTTTTACTAAAATCATTTTTACAGCCGACACTGTTAACTACTGTTAGCGTAATTGTTTTAAGAGTATTTGCAGAGTTGGGGCCATAATTATGGGTTTGAATATTTGTCGTAGTTATGGAATCAACTTGCGTGTTATCATAAGACCAAATATAAAGATCGTAAGGCACGGCAACATCCAAAGGCCCGGTTAATGTAAAATCCCGGTCTTCACAAATATTAGTATTCGTAAAAATTGCAATTGGGGCAGGTTTTATTTCTATATCAACAGGCGTAGTATTGCCTCTACATCCTTTAAATTGTTGTTGAACTAAAAATGTTTTGTTAATAGGAACAAGCCCGGTTACACCCGTTGCCACAAAGGTCCAATTAATTGAATCGATAGGAATGGTGGGAGCCAGCGCCTCATACCATATAGGTTTATCAGCCGAGCCACTAGGCTCCCCTTTAATAAAAAATTTGCCTTCCGCGGTTACCTGACAGTATGCTGTATCTAAAGCAAATGGCATGTTAGGCTTTTTGACCCAATTGAATTTTCGATTTACCGTACTTCCGCAACCATTGTAATCATTATAAGCCATTGTAACGGTTAAGGGTCTTTGATCAGGACCAACTAATGAGGGGTGAGCGGGATTAAAGTCCCTGTTATTTGTACCTGACAAAGAGCCAGAAAAAGCCACGGGAGCTATAGTAAAATTAGTTGTAGTATAACCAGGTTCTGAGGAGGAAAGTGTTATTACCGCTCCATCAGCGCAGATATTTTGGTTTTCGTTAATACCAACAATGTTTGGTGCTGGGTCATTATCAACAACTCTAAAAAATGCCCAGCTTTGCAAGACTTCGTTGCCCAAAGCATCTTTTCCATAAACATCAAGATAATAATATCGAAAACCCCAACCATTTCTTACATGATCGAGATTAAGGGTATAGTTGAGTGGTAAAAAGATAGGTAGTCCGGTTTGTATATCGAGCACTGGCGCAGCTGCTCGTGAATTCAATGTTAAAGGATAGGATGCTCCAGGCGGCATGTTGTTGGCAGCAGGGGTTCCAACGAATGGTGAGGCGAGCGGGTCATCATAGTAAGAAACTCCATTATAATAGGCGTAGAAGCGAAGTCTTGTAAATTGATAACCAGCCCCAATAGCGTTTGCGATATTAACATTGATGCCTGATTGAGAGGACTCGCTTTTACAGTACAATTGCTGAACCCCATTAACAGACAGTGCTTGTACTACAAAAGTTCTTGAATCAGTTCCTTGACAACCATTAACATTTGTATATGTATAGACAATCGGCCAATTTCCAAGGCCGGCATTAGCAGGATTAAAATAATACTTCCCATCACTTTTCTTTATAATTCCCTGTCCGGTAAATTCGCCCCCTGCTGGTGATCCACTTACAAGATAATCTCTATCCTCAACAACATAATTCTCTTACGGATGTTTCGGCTGGGATCAAAGGTGGGACACCTGGGTTAGGGATAAAACTTGCAGAAGGAACGGGGTTTACAACAACATCTACAAAATCGGTTACAGTATTGCCCGCATTATCCTCAACCTCCAGATTATAACTAATAATATTTGAAGGTGGCGTTACTGTTGGGCTCGAGCTGCTACTAGAATACCCGGCAGGAGTTGAGGTCCAACGAAACTGATAGAAACCTGTACCACCAGTCACTGCCCCGATGAGTGTGGTGGACGATCCCTGGCAAACAGACACATCTGTAGCGCTTACGTTCACCGACAAGGAAGCCACTGTAAGTGTAAAAGGTGTATTGGAAAGTGTTTTGTAACACAATTTGCTCTGGAAACATCAATTTTATAAACATAATCGCCAATTTTATTAAGGGCGGGAGTTGTTGTCAGTGTTCGGGCGCCAGCGTTCCCAGTGGTTGTTTGGGTGGTTGCTGTATACCCAACGGGGCCAGAATTTAAAATAAGCGCATAGCTGTAGCTTGGGCTTTGTGTATTGCCAATTTGAATATCCACGCTTGTGTTTTGTGCAGGGCTTAGGGTGGCAGGCGTAACGGGGAACGTAACATCAATAGCTGGACGAACGTCAAATGAACTTCCAGCACTTAGTAAATCGCTGTCATTATTTCTAACCGTAATAGGGAAGGTTCCAGCTGCTATGGAAGGCATCGTAAAAATAATCTGTGTTGCATTGAATGACGTGATATTTAGCGCTGGTACAGCTACGGCATTAATATAAACGGTTGGGGGAGTACCTCCCGTTACCGGATTTCCGGTTCCCGTAAAGCGAGAACCAATGATTGTAACCGGATCACCAATACACCGTTCGGCTGCCGGAACGAAACTACCAATGGACGGACGATCTTCTGTTCTAAATGTAATGTTGTCTGCAACCGTAGCATTATTTACCGCATCCTCTACCGGATTCATTTCAACATAATAAAGCTGATCGCGTTTTAGCGTAGCATTCGGATTTAAGGTAATGATTGTATTGGCTCCATTGATTGTTGCTGTAAATACCACGGCAGTTCCGCCACTATTGTTTTCTCTTAATTCTACCAGGCCAGTACCAGCCGTGGCTCCTTCAATGTCAGTTGGTGTGATGGCGGTATCGTCCAATTTGCGAATAGGTTCATTGAACGTAATAATAATATTTCCTACAGCAGAAAAATTAATCGAAGCATCGGTAGGTGCAAAGGTGAACGAGGGGGGAAGTGTATCATCTGTCGTGAACGTACTATTAGCTGTAACGCTAGGGTTATTGCTAGCATCTTCCACCGGATTCATTTTTACATAATAAAGCGTATTCCCGGCCAGGGGTTGAACAGGAGTTAGCGTGATGATTTTATTCGTACCATCAATGGTGGCAGTAAAGAGCACGGGTGTGCCACCGCTATTGGTTTCTCTTAGTTCTACCAGGCCACCTTCAATATCTGCCGGAGTAATAGGCGAATTATTCAATTTGCGAACTGGCTCATCAAAAGTTATTATAATGTCACTTGTTTCAAGAACATCAATAGTTCCGTCTAGCGGGTTAAAAGATAGCGTGGGTGGCGTTGTATCCGGAGTAGAAAATGTTATGGTAATGGTACTACTTTCATTTCCTAAGGCATCTTCTACCGGATGTAATGCGAGGTATAGGTTTTATTGTTGCTTAGAGCTGCATTGGGATCTATAACTATTTGTGTTGTACCGTTGAAAGTGGAAGTAAAAAGTACGGGAGTTACGCCATCCATTAACTCAACTACCCCGCCCTCAATCGCAGCATCATCAAGGGGAGAGCCATCGGTCTGGAAAATATTTTCAGAAAAAGAAATTACTAAATTGGCATTAACAGCAACATTGGTTGCACCATCCGATGGAAGAAAAAGAGGTTGTGGGGGTAGGTAATCGATAACCGTGAAAGTAAATGAGGTAGGATTGGGATTAATGTCATTATTATCTGAAACAGCTTCAACATCGTCAATAGCTACGTAGATAACAGCATTTGATGGTAAATTGAGATTGGGATCAATTGTTACAATGGTTTTTGTACCATCAATGGTTGCATCAAAAAAATGTCAGCACCTCCTGAGTTGGAAAGCTTAAGTGTAATTCGATTGTCTATATTGGTACTATTGAGTGCTCCGCCAGTTGTTCTTTGAATAGCTTCACTAAATGTAAGGACGATATTAGCACTCTGATTTACATTAGTCGTTGAAGCTAACGGAACGGAGGTAAACGTGGGCTGGGCCCATATTACCAAGGTTGTGGCTAAAAGAAGGCAGAATGAGAGAATTGACTTTTTATAAAGAGTTGGTAAAAGACCTTTCATAGAATTAATTTTTTAAATCACCATTCTTATCCATGCGCATAAGGAAAGCGGAGGCATAATCCTTTAAATCATTTGTTCCCCCTATTAGAATATCGCCATTGGAGGCTTCTGTCACCGACACAGGAATTTCGTCCCCACTGCCACCCAATGTTTTCATCCACAGCAGATCACCTAGGGCATCAACTTTGATAACCAAAAGATTTTTATCAGGATTACTTTTTACAGTACCGACCAAAACGAAACCACCGTCACGGGTTCCGGTTATAGCTTCGCCCTCATCGATAATTTCAGACGTATTTTTATCCAGTACAGGTGTTGTGAGCGAAAGATTCCCATCAAAGTATCGATCGCTGCCGGGGATAATGCTCCCATTTGTACCCACCCGAAAGAAGAAAATATTTCCTTGCGATCCATCAGGATTTAGACTGTACGTTCCAACCACGCCAAATCCAAAATCCGGAGATGCGGCGGCTGTATATCCTTGGGTAAAAACTTTTGGCTGGTGGTTTCACCCAGCGTACTGAAATTAACAGGTACAGATTGTTCTTTCACAAACGGAACCGTAACATAAGACGTAGTGAAATCACCTTGAACATCGGCAATGGCGCTGGCCCAAATAATGTTTCCGTTTGAGTAATGTATTGATTTTGCGTTGGCGTAGGTATTTGATAACAAGGGATAGAACTTTACCCACGCGCTGTCCAGACTCGCATTTAATCCAAAGAGCAATTGTTCGGCAGGAGCATTTTGTTTGTTTACGATGCCTTCTTTAAATGTGCCCAGAATTATCGCACCACCGGTACCGGTTAAATTTATAGACTCCCCAAAAAATCATCTTTACAGGATGCCCCGGGCCGATAGCTTTTTATCTGCGATGTAGATTCTTCTCAGCTCTTGAAACGAACTATTTAAGATCAAAACACTCATCGATGAAACAACCACATTGGCAGCTTGCTCTGCGGTTGGGTCTGTATAAATGCTGTCGCCAACAACAACGTAACCATTTACTGCACCGTTGCTTACAATAGCTTTAAACGACTTACTCACAATATTATCGTAAGTATGAAAGCCACCCATTTGATTACCGTTTTCATCCGTTTCAATTAATACAGTTTGAGGTATTGATCCATCACTGGTTTTAGCTATGGTATTGGCCAACAATACAAACCCATTGGGTATTTTATCCAGTGCCGTAGTTTGCATGGAGTAGGGGCCTTCATAAAATTTAGTAAAGGTGCTCCTGGGCGAGGGGTCAGCGGTTTCAAGATTCTTGCATGTAACCATCAGGCAAGAAACAATTACAAGTAAAAGAAAGGAGTTTCTCATCGGCTGCTCTTAATCTGATTTTTTCTGGGATTGAAAATATTAAGCACATAAGAACCACTTAGTGCCAGGGAGGTCAATTTGAATACCGGATCAGCATATCCTTGATCCCAAACCGCTTGTTGATTTTCAAAGGCAGTTTCATCACTATTCAATTTTGTGAGCCCATAAAGATAGCGCACTTCAGCAATGAAATAACCTCCGCCAATCTTCAGTTTTACACCTGCTGCCAAAAACGCACTCAGATTGATATTCTTGCGTATCGGTTTAAAATCAAAAGAGGTTTCAGGAATAGAGGCGTCATCAGCACGGGTTCGCTCTCCTCTTAATTTTGCGTTTAGTAGGTAATCGATTGAAAGCCCCCGCTACATAAGGGTTATATTTTTCTCTGCGAAGACATATTCAAAACTAAGCGGTAATGACAGCCAATTCTGAGTTTCAAACGCCTGAATTCTTGAATGAGCGGAGCTCCATTTACATCAAGGCCACGATCAACTTTAAGATTGAGCTCAAATTTTTTAGTATAGTATAACAATTCACCGTGAAGAGTCATTCGGTCATTGAGTGGGACATCGATTACTCCTCCAAAATGAATAGCAACTCCGTATTTATATTTACTATCGGCAGCAAGCTCAACAGACGAGACGGAATTGATTACGTTAGGTTGGCTGGCGCTAACTCCTAATTTACCACCAACCCGATAAACCTCACGGGAACGAAATGTTCTGTAAAGGGCTACAAACTCCGCGGGATCAACTGATTCATTGATTTCAAAATAGTGATCGGTTTGCAGAAGCTTAAGCATCGTGTCATCAGCCTTTTGAGGCTCTTCCAAATAAATGTAAGCCAGCGTTAACAGTTTGTAGAGACTTACTTTAGTTTGTTGATCGCAGTCGCCCCCCATCAGGCCTTTTGAGATAATATCCTCCAATTCGTACAACCTACCTTGGTCATACACCGATTGCGCCAACCGAAGTGTTTGTGCGCAGTTGGTAGTTTGTGAAAAAGCATGAATACTTAAAACACTAAAGCCAACCAGTATTAGAAATCTCTTCATAAGTTATTTCCCCGCTTTTTTGGTCCCTTGATTTTTCAATTGTACACCCGGATAATTTTCGCAAGTCTTCTCATAGTCCAGATCTTTGGCTACAAAATTTTCCCATTCCTCTGCCGTCATATTCCGGTCAACCTTTGTACATAAGATATCCTTCATTACTTCTAAATTGGTCGGGTAGGCATGAATAGTTTGATCTACACCGGTAGCTGTTTGGCGTACGGTATTTATGCCCACCATTAACTGAGAATCATCGGGCGTAAAGGCTACTGTCCAGGCCCAATCGTGGTCTGTTAGTAGAATGGGCTGTTGATTAAGTTCTCTGAAATTCCAAAGGCGCACAGTATGATCTTTACTAGCCGAGGCCATAAAAGTTCCGGCATGGTTAAACTCGATGTCTTCAATATAGGACGAGTGACCCGCCAGCTTGCGAATAAGAATTCCATTATTAACTAAATAAAGCAAACCATCCAAATCCCCGGCAATCAACTGTCGGCCATCCGGGGCAAACTTCACAGCCGTTAATCCACGAGATATTTTTAGTGTGGTAACTGCATAGTTTTTAGCAATATCCCAAACATATAAATTACCATTGGCGCCTGCACCAGCCAGCATAGTTCCATTATCATTTAAAGTTAAGGACATGATTTTTTCTTTTGAATTGATTACCTCTTTAGCCGTAACCAGATCGGAGTAGCGAATGCTGAACCCTGAGTTATCACGGGCATATAAACCTTTGCCATCCGGAGTGAAATGAACATTCCCAATATCAGACACAAATCCGGTGATTTTTTTAGGTGCGGCATTGATATTATTCAAATCATACAATTCCAGATAATTGGCATCTCTGTTCACAGGAAATAATCCACCTGCGGCCAACAGTTGTCCATCCGGACTTGTATCTATAGAAAATACCAAATAGGGTTCGTTGCGTTTTGCTTCGTCCATAATCACTTCCGCATTCCATTGATTATTCAGATAGTTCCAACGAATAATCTGACCATCGCTACCACCGGAATAGATATGATTTCCCTTCACTTGCGTTGCCAGTGTACGAGCTGCTCCATTTTTGTGCGCTTCCAAACTTTTTGTTAACGGATCATCATTATTTTTCAGTGCATAATAAAGTCCGCTATAGATATCACTGTTGTATGGATAGCCATCGAACTTCTTATTAAACAAATAGGCTTGTTGCGCGACCAGTGCCTCCTGCATAGGGTCATTGCTCAACTCCTTTGACTTAATAGCCATGCGCGAAGCCGTGGCCAGATAGCGTTCGCGTTCTGCTATTTTAGCATTTTTAATAGCAGTCTCCTCATTGGTTTTAGCTTCGCCTTCGGCTTTACGGGCGGCAATGGCATTCTCCTCCGCTTTAGCTCGTTGCTTTTTTGCTTCTGCTTCTGCTACTTCGGCTTGTGCTCTTCGTTTCTCTGCTTCTTTCTTTTGAAATTCTTCTGCTTTTTGTGCCTCTACTGCTGCTTGTCTTGCATCTTCAGCTGCTTTTTGGGCTTTTGTTGCGTTATCTCTTTCCCGCTCGGCAATTGTTTTTTGCTGGGTTGCTTTTGCTTCATTAGCAATGGCTAGTTCAGCTTGTCGCTTTGCTTCCGTTTGTTGCACGAAGGCATACACAAAAGCGATCAGGGCAATAACGGATAGAGTACCAAATACAACCGCAATGATACGTGCGCGTTGTAATTTGCGTTTCTGCTCAAGTTCCTTAATCCGCTGCTCGGTATCAAATTCCTTTTCGAGTATTCAAGGAATATAAGCGTTCGCTCAAAAGCCGGATGATAGCGTTGGCCCCAGACCAGCGTAGGTTTATGTTTTGCTTGCCAGTTAAGTGCAAGTTGTAAATCGGGCGGCCTCCATAAGCCCGCCTTACCTACCTGGTACATGGAAGCAGCCTCGGCCAAACGCAAATACATTTGCACGGCCTCACTCTCGTCATCTACCCAGTTTTTTAATCGTATCCAAATCCGCATCAAACTCTCGTGCGAGATATCAATCATCGATTTGGAATCGAGTTCCACACCATGCGAAGGGGTAAGTAACGAGCGACCGGGTTCGCGGAATTTTTCAATCACGCTTACCACATCTGCTTCCGACACATCGGCTATGGAAGCAATTTCATTAAGTCGGGTGGGTCTGCGAATACCAAAGTTCTCACCACGCTTTTCCGTAATGGCTTTGAACATGATTTCGCAGATGCGTTTCTGTTCTTCATCTAATTCGTCATAAGCTTCGTTCGCGTGTTGCGACAACGCTTCAGACATAGTACCGATCGCTTCATAATGCTTTAGATCTACCTGTTCGTCATCATAGTCTTTGTACTTAGCCCAATAGCTCCAGGTACGCATCAGCGCATGCTGAAGAATAGGAAGTTGATCAGGATTATCTCCCAAGTCATTTAATAATTGCTGAACCAGGCGCGGAGTAATCTTAGCATGACCTACGGCAACAGGGCCTTCTATGGCTCTGCGCTTTTGATCGCGTGTCATCTGCGGTATCAGGTAGTGACTGTCGTTGATCTTGCGGGTTAATTCTGGAAACTGAGCACATTCACCAATGAAATCCGACCGCATGGTAACGGCTACGTATATGGGTGAATCTTCGTAGTTAACGGCTTCCATCAAAAGGTTAATGAAGGCGAGTGATTCGTTTACCGAATTAGGATCTGTGCTGTCTTTAAAGCGAAAGAGTTCTTCAAACTGATCGACCAGGATTAAATAGTTTACATCTTCTTTTCTTCTGGATTGTTGAATGGCTTCCACCAAACCCAACGAACTGCTTCGTAACAAAGTGGAAACAATAGTGCGTTTGATTTTCTTATCTTCAACGCTAGCGGTATTGTAATCTCTTACCGTTTTTAATAATGATTCAGAAAGGTTATCGATAGGGCCAGCACCGGGGCGGGTAACAATTACCTCCCAATTCGGACTGGTATCGGTAAGGAAACCTCCGTATAAAATGGGAAGCACGCCACAGTAAATGAAGGAAGACTTACCACTTCCTGAAGGACCGATCACGCCAACAAATCGACTCTTCGAAAGTTTCAGGAGCACTTCATCGCTCTGGCCCTCACGACCAAAGAACAAGTGACTCTCTTCAATTTTGAAAGGACGTAGTCCGGGAAAGGGGTTGGCTGTCCCGACTAATGTGCCTGTTTCATCAACCATTTGGCTCATAGATTATGAGGTTATTTCTTGTAAAAAATTCTTTAATGTTTCCAGCGACCGATTCGTGTCACCAGTAATTAATGTCATGTTTTGATTTTTAAAATTATCAAGGTTAGCAGAGCCGGTGCCAACAATAGCTTTTCCTTGAATTGGTTTTTTTCTTCCGAAGCCAGGCGCCTTCAACAGGTCAAGCACTTTCATGCGAACCCATTGATCATTCACTTTGCCTTTGAAGATAATAGCTCCATCAAAATTTCTCAGGTTATCGATATGTTGCTTGCGTACCTCAAGCAGTTCGCCTTCAAAAGCAGGCGATAGTACTTTGAACCCAGATTTTTCAATCGCCTCACGGAAAGGTTTCACTTCTGTGTCGTCAATCTTGTCGTGAACCAGATAAATAGATTTGCCACCACTTTCATCCGCAACTCTTCTTTCTTGAGATTCAAGAAGTTCATCACGCATTATATTCTTGAAATCTTCTAATGGGGTTTGAAGAATTTCGGCTCCTTCCTGAACCTCGGTATCGCGTTTAATCGAATCGATGAATGCTTTCTGTTTATCACTTGCATTTTTTAGATTTTGTGAAATCCAGATAAGTCGCGAAAACTCTTGTTTGCTTTGTTTTTTTGCTAAGGCCGCTTCCGCAGAAATTTTATTTTGGATATCTACGATAGATCGCTCACTTCCTTCAGGGATTTCTCCGTACGCACTTCCGATTAAATGGATGGACAAGCTACATTCTTCCAGATCTCTTTTAACTTCTTGTTCTACATCGCTCAGTTTTGTGGGGAGCGTATTTTTGGGCAACACGATATAGCCATGTCGTTGTAATTCTCGCTTGATAATATTTCGTTGAACAGAAAGATCATGGCCTGTTTCAGCCAGGTAGATAGACTTGCGTTTGTAAATATTTTTTACTTCAGATTTTATATTGCCTTCATTCAGAATCATTAAAGCATCGTGGATATCATACGCTAAATCCACCAGTTTCATCCAGTATTGTTTTTCTGCCTCCTGGCTAAAGAAATCAGAATATTCTTTCTGAAGTCCCGTTTCAGTATCCAATTGATACATTTCATAACCAAGTAAATCTCGTAAGCGAGGTGGCTGCTCTATTAAGGTGAGGGGAGCCTTCATTACTTTAAACACTCTATTGATTTTAGATTCGGATGCAGCCTTATTGAATGTTTCTACATTATCTAGGCATCGGCCGGATTGAACAAACTCTTTCGATAGCACAGCAACTAGAATGGCCGCGTTATTCAACGAGGGCGCAGTGGCCGTATCAAATTCTGATTTTAGAATAATGTTGGGCTTGCTTCCTAATACTTGTAGCAACATAAGCTCAAGAAACTTTTTGAATTGCGAAACCCAGCCTTGTTCATTTTTCTGGGCCGCTTCATTATCTTTCTCGGCATACGTAATCAGGACATCAATATCAAAGGCCATTTTTATATTAGTTTAGTTAAGCGGGTTGTTTGGTTTCTTTTTCGGTAATGTTATGGATAAGACCCTGCGCCAATTCGTGATGGTTGGCTAAAACAAAATAGAAATCGATTAGGGAAATTTTAAATATCACAGAGCGTTCTAAAGCAACTACTTCGGTTATTAAAGGCGTAGGGCCTTCCTGAAATAAGTCGCCAAAGACGGTGCCGGGGTTCATGCGCATTACTTCCGCCTCTTTGTTTTTCAATACACTTTCACCATGTGCCATTATTAATATGGGCATTTCTTGTGATTCGCCAATGATAAATTTTTCACCAACCTTCAGAGTAACCGGAACAATCTTATCGGCCAAATCGCTTAACACTTTTCCTTGAATGTGTTTGAAAACAGGAATAGTTTTGATGAGGAGAATCATCTCAATAAAAAGAAAGAACCCATCGTCCAATCCGTCAAGTAATTGATTGTTTTCGATGGATGAGTCCAGAAACTTTTTGTCCTTATAGGGCAATCGATCGGCTATCGATTGATAGGCGGTTTTGTCTTTATTATAGATAACCCAGGCAGTTGTTTCCTGCAACAGCTTATCTCTGTTAAACATTTGACTGATGAGGCCGCGACTCACTCTGAAATTAGGAATGTAAGCGGTTGCATATACAGCACATACTTTAGTCCAGCGGTTATTAAAATTAAAGTCGCGGTTCAAAATATAATTAATTACCTGAATGGGATTGTATTCTTCGCGTGGAAAGAAAGTCTGAAGCTTTTCCAATTTTTGCTTTGTGGACGTATCGTCCAGAAGGGGAATAAGTTTTGGTTTCAGATCCTGATCTACAAACAGGTCGAGAAGTTCCAAGGCATATTGTACGCTGTCCGGAGTTCCAACTTCAATATTTTCTTTTACGAGCTGAATAGACTCAGGGTCGTATAGCATGGAAAGAAGCAGACTTAGGTGGTCATAGTTGTCGCGAATTTCTTCTCGAAGTGCTTCTTTTAAATATTCATAATGGGATTCATCGGTTAATTCATGAAGCGCGGCCAGGTTCCATAAAGTCTTGCTCATTTCCGTATCCAACAAGTCCTTAACTTCCAGCGCCTCGCGGCCGGTTGCCCTATAATTAATATAGCGCAGAGAATATAAAATTTGGTTAACAACACGCTTATCCGGGTAATCAATCTTTTTCCATAAAAGATTGAGACTTTCCTTGCCGGGAATGTGACCAATAATCTGAATGATTTTTAGCATGACCAGATCGGCCTGACCTGATTTGTGAAATGCTGCTTCCAGGGTGGGGAGCACGGGTTCCCCGGCTTCTTTTAATGCTGATGCTGCCTGATGTGCGTAGAGCGGAGAGGAGAGGAGTTCAATTAGCACGTTCCAGGTTTCAGGGCGCTTTACCTTTCGGGCTGTAAGTAAGGCTTCAGTTCTTACTTTAGGATCGGCATCGCGCATCAATTCTAGCAGAATGAATATTGTTTTCTGATTGGTGAGTTTACGCATGAGTTTAGCCGCCAGCAATCGATCGGTTTGCTTTACCGACTTGCTAATCTTCATTAGTTTTTCTACCGAAATGGAAAGCAGGTCGCTGTCTTCGGCTATTCCCGCAGCTTGTGAAGCCAATTCACGGATTTCATTATCGGCTGATTGTATCCCAAGTTCCTGAATCTTCTTTTTAGAAAACGAAGAGACTTTCTTCGATTTACTTTCCGCAAGTTGAAGCAGGAAGGTTTCGTAGAGGGCAGGCTCTAACTTTTCCATGAACTTCAATCCATAAATGATTTTATCTTCTGCAGAGCTTCGAACTTCTTTTTCAAGCACACTGTCCATGGTGTATTCCTTCACCATGTTTTTGTTCACAGCCGATTTATTCTTTACCAGAGAATTCTGAAGCGTCTCGCGATAACCGTGATACATCCGGTTGGCTACCCAATACCAGATTGCCAAAACAGGCAAGGCAAAAAGCGTGATGGATAATACTGTAAATCCTTTGAATTGATTGATCAATACAATAAGTCCCCCAGCAACAGCACTGGCAAGAGCGGTTACAAATCCTTCAATTTTGGTTTGCGCATCGATGTTGATTTCCTTATCGATGGGCACATAATAGAACTTGAAGGTTGGATTATCCAGGGCATCGCGAAGCGAGTTCACAAAGAGTTTACTCATGGCAATAGCGATAAAGAAGAAAATGATTGTGCTGCTTTGACCCGTGTTGAGATCATAACCAAAGAAAGACCCGAGGGCAAAAGCGGAGATTGTGAAGAGGATCAGTAACAACGGGTTGATGAGAAGGGAAACCCTCAAACCATAATCCTGGTTGATGCGATCGGTAGCAAAGGTTGTAAACAGAAAGCCAAAGATCACAATGGTCATCTCAAACAAACTCAGGAAAACGGGGAGATCAGCATTATTGAACTGAATAGTGGCGGCATTATAAAACGAGTAATCCACAAATTGAAGCGACACGATCGATACAATCACAAATAGGGAAAGCATCATGATATACTTATTACCAATAAATTGCCCAATCGATAGTTTCTTTATGTCGGATTCAGACTTAACAGCAGCGCGACCTTTTATCAGATACTTATTCGACATTACTACAAACAAAATCACGAAAGCAGTAATACTGACGAGTCCAATGGTGTAGAGCGATATAAGGTCAACGCCAAAACCCAAAAGAATGGGAATGGAGAAGAACGATAAGATAGCCGCAATGTCAGTTCCAACATCCACGCTACCCACAAGCCTTTTGGCCACACGCACGTTAAACATGCGGTTGAACGAACCCCAAAAAACGAGTTGTATTAAGAATGTGAAGGGGAGGATCAACATGAATCCAAACCGATATAGGTTATCCGTGTCTTTAACAAAACTGTCCCCAAATTCAAGAAAGCCTGTTAGGCTTGTGATAAATAATAAACTTAGA
The DNA here is from genome assembly GCA_016709845.1 of Flammeovirgaceae bacterium. Taxonomy (GTDB): domain Bacteria; phylum Bacteroidota; class Bacteroidia; order Cytophagales; family Cyclobacteriaceae; genus ELB16-189. The sequence continues at coordinate 131,350 of JADJMA010000010.1, forward strand.
ATAGCTAAAGCAGTAAAGGATATGCGGCCTTGTAGAAAGTTGTAAAGCATAGTTACCGCCATGCCCATTACTCCTGATATAGCAATGGCTTTTGGCAGGTCAAATTTTTCGTCAAACGCAGTAAGAAAAAGGGTTTGTGAGGCAACCGCTACAGTGGCTAAGAACAAGCCCATTAAGAAACTAAGGATCAATAAAAGAGAAACTGGGCCGGTTTCTTCTGGCTCTACATCTAATAAATTCCATAGCCTTGAAAGCATACTTCAGAGTTTAACTCTTAAATTTCAAACATTTCATCGAAAATTCCTATTCAATTATAAGTTCATTTAAACATGATTTATAACATATTGATTTATAGTGAGTTGTGAGTTTTGGTGTCATCTTTGCTCACCACTTGTCGATGATTTCAATCATAAGACTTGATCTTACCCAAGGTACTTTGGTAAGCGATCAACTGCCTTTTTTATTGACCGAAACTTACCTGCAGAGCTATCTTTTGAAAAGGAGTGAACTATCTCCATAAGAAAGAAACCGATAATTATTCTTTAAAGCTTCTCCATAGATTGTTTTCCAATCTGCCCCCACAAAAGCAGCTATTAATAATATAAGTGTAGAGCCGGGTTGATGGAAGTTTGTCAGTAAAGCGTCCACAACTTTAAAGGAGTAGCCGGGCACAATATAGATTGACGTTTGTCCGGTGAGTACTTCAATTCCTTTTCGGGTAAGGTGATCTAAAACTTTGTTAAGAGCTGACTTTAAATCGACATCCAGAGATAATTTGTAGGGATCACTTTGCTCAATGTAAAAATCTGCATCGGAATCAGCCATTAGTTTTACCCCATACCAATAGAGACTTTCCAAGGTTCGCATCGAGGTAGTTCCTACGGCTACAATCGACTTGGCAGATAAAACAGCTTCAAGATTTTTTTTAGTTACTACAATCTGCTCATTGTGCATGATATGATTTAATGCATTTTCTACTTTAATGGGTTGAAATGTGCCTGCACTGACATGCAGTGTTAAAAACTGAATGAGATGCCCTTGACTAGTTAGTTCTTTTAGGATACGATCTGTAAAATGCAGACCGGCAGTTGGCGCGGCAACGGCTCCGTCATGATGAGAGTACAGTTTGGTAGGTTGATCGATCACTCGCTTCTGCTTTGCGATTAAGGTAAGGAGGTAAAGGCGTTAACCCCATGATTGTGATTATCTCGGCAAAACTTTTAGATTGGGGTTGCCAGGAAAATTCAACAATGCTCTTTGTGCGATCTATAATTTTTGCGGTAAGGGTAACTCCGTTTTCCTCTTTGGTAAGCATTACCGAGTCTGGCCACCTTTTCAGATTACCGATAGCGCAAATCCATTGAGAACTCATTGTTGTTACCATAGCCTGTTGCACCAGTAACGTGGAGTTGGCAGGATTTAATAAAAAGATTTCGATGGTGGCACCGGTGTCTTTTTGAAAAAAAAGCCGGGCCGGAATAACCTTGGTGTCATTGAAAAATAAGGTACTGGCCTCCGGAAGAAAATCAGAAACCTGATTAAATTGATGATGGGCAATGGTGCCCTGTTTGTATACAAGTAATTTGGACTGGTCGCGTTCGGCAAGCGGATATAATGCTATTTGCGCTGGAGGCAAATCATACTCGTAGTCTTTGGTTGCGATTAAGGTTTCCACAAATTGAAATTTATACAGGGGTATAATGCGACAAGTTTAATTATTTGGTAAAGTTTGTATTTAATAATGATCTTCACACTCATAAATAGTATAAAAAATTTTGTATGCCATTAAAGGCAAGTCTTCATAAGCGCGTATTTGAATTCTCGTTTAATGCCCGCACCTCTCGCGGTGCCATGAAAGAAAAAATATCGTGGTTCATCAAAATTTGGAATGACGATAATCCTGCGATTGTGGGTGTGGGTGAATGTAGCCCGTTGCCGGGACTAAGTCCGGAACACACACCTGAATTGGAGGCAGCTCTTGAGAAATTGGTAGGTGAGATTAATGAGTTGTCAGTTTCATTGCCTACGGGTATTGACATGGATGGTCTGCGCAAGTTAATCACCCAGCTCCTCGGTGCAGGTGAGGTATCCTTGTTTCCTTCTTTTGTTTTTGCCTTGGAGACTGCTTTGCTCGATTTATGGAATGGTGGTGAAAGAATAATTTTCAAAAACAAGTTTCTGCAAGGTCAGCCCATTCCGATCAACGGACTTATCTGGATGGGAGGTCTGGATTTTATGCTTCAGCAGATTGAATTAAAAATTCGCGATGGCTTTACCTGCCTCAAGTTAAAAGTAGGTGCCCACGATTTTGAAAAGGAGTGTGATGTGCTGCAATACATTCGAAGAAAATATTTTAGAGATAAAATCACTATCCGTTTAGATGCCAATGGGGCTTTCAAAAAGAGGATGCGCTAAATAAATTAACGGAACTGTCTCGTTTTGACATCCATTCTATTGAACAACCCATTAAACAAGGAATGGTTGAGATGGAAGAGTTGTGCAGGCAATCGCCTATACCTATTGCTTTGGATGAAGAACTTATTGGTGTTGATGGATTAGCTGAGAAGCGAGCATTACTATCACGAATTAACCCAAAATATATTATTCTAAAACCGACCTTGCATGGCGGTTTTTTTCATGCCAGGAATGGATACGGGTGTGCGAAGAATTAGGAATTGCCTGGTGGATAACTTCCGCGTTAGAAAGTAACATTGGATTAAATGCTATCGCCCAATTCACCAGTCAATATAACGTAGTATTACCGCAAGGCTTGGGTACAGGTCAAATCTACTCCAATAACATAGAGTCCCCACTTACCGTGGAAAAAGGCCAACTTTATTATGATAATAAGGTTTTTGGGGCCAAATTGATGACTAAACTAAAATAATTAGTTTTTATTTTGGTTATCAGCTAAATAAGACCTTATTTAGCTAAAATTATTAGCTATGGGGTACAAATTAAAGCTGAAGAGCAAAAAGTTAAATTCTGGGAGATTTCAGGTTGATTTTTCAACGAATGACGTAACTGCTGGTGGTTACTATGGCTATTTGTTGGCTGAACCACAAACTTCGGTAACTGAAATTGTTCATAAGATAAACCGGCACTTGGTTGCCATAGCGAATTCCGAACGGTATTTCCATAGAAACTTGTTTTCATTAGGTAACAGGAAAATGAACTCCGGACGGATTTTGATTTTTAAACGATAAGCTATGGTTAAGTTAAACGAGAATATTCGAATCCTGCGTAAGCGATTATCACTTACACAAGATCAATTCGCACAACGCCTGGGCATTAAGCGCTCGCTGGTTGGCGCTTATGAAGAAGGTCGTGCTGAGCCGCGACTGGAACTTCTTCAAAAGATGGCCGAATTGTTTTCGATATCGGTCGACTTACTGATCGGAAAGGATTACTCATCGAGTTCAAGTGAGCTTACGATTGAAACAAACTATGCACGCGGTAAGGAAGTTTTGGTTGTAACCGTAGATGCTGATGATAAACAAAATATTGAATTCGTTCCGCATAAAGCTGCAGCCGGATACCTCAATGGGTATGCCGATACAGAATATGTAAAAGAGTTACCTCATTTCAGTCTGCCTAATCTTAAGCAAGGAACATACCGGGCATTTGAAATCAGTGGCGACTCTATGTTGCCCTTAATGCCAGGTACGATTGTAATTGGTGAATACGTGGAGGACTTACGAAGTGTTAAAAGTGGAAAGACATATGTTCTGATAACCCAACGGGAAGGTATTGTTTACAAGCGCGTCTTTAACTATCTCGATGAAAATGGAAACCTTTTTCTTGTTTCAGATAACAGACACTACGCGCCTTATCAACTTAGCGCTTCTGAGGTAATTGAAGTTTGGGCGGCAAAAGCCTATATCAGTGTTCAGTTTCCTGATGTAGCCGATAAGCAAGACGTTTCGGTGGAGCAATTGGCGGGTGTGGTGCTCGATCTTCAGAAGGAAATCCTTCAATTAAAATCAAAGAAATAAACTTAGCGGTTTGACCTTGACCCGATCTCTTCCAGCCATTGGAAGAGGCGGGAAGGTATTTAGGTGGAAGTTATATGCTCTAATGTTTTAGGCTTATTTATTTTTCCCGTCTCTGTTTGAATAAAGTTATCGATGTATCGGATTTCTTTAGGAATCTCAAATCGATTCAGAGAATCCTTTAATCGTTGAGTTAGTTTTTCCTCTGTTGTTCCTGTTAGATTATTACCTTCTATGCAAAGCATCACTTTTTCTCCGAGCTGGAGATCAGGTACACCGGCAATAAAAAATCTATTTGTTAGATTGAATTCTGAAAATATAACTTCAACGATTGATTCAACTTTCTCAGAGAAAACTTTAACGCCACCACTATTTATTACATGGTCAATCCGACCCAGAATGAGAAAATGATTTGAATCAATAATCTCAACTAAATCATTGGTTACAATCGGTTCAACATTTAAATGGGGAGCCTTAATAACAAGGCAACCCCGATTATCCTGTTCGATTGAAATGCCAGGAAGCAGATGAAAGTAGTTTGCGTATCTGATCCATTCAATTTTTGAAGTGCAATGTGGGATAGTGTTTCCGTCATGCCGTAGGTTGCATAAAATGAACCGTGCATCGATTTTAAATTTTCTCGTAAGGAATTTGATAAAGCAGCACCACCAATTAAAACTACTTTTGTTGAACTAAATTTTTCTTTGTGCTTAGAGGTTAAGAGTGACTGAACCTGATAAGGAACCAGTGCCGTAAAATCAATAGTTACATCTTCTGGTAGTGTATCAAACGGATTAGCACTGGGCTCAATCACATGCAGGTTCATCCCAACCTCCAATGACCGAACTAACATCATAATGCCTGCTATATATTGGGTGTCGAGACAAACTAAAGAAGTGAATTCTTTTTTTAAACCGAGGTATAGGGCACTACGTGCTGCACTTGCTTTCAGTTGATCACGGGTAACGGAAATTTTTTTGGTGTTCCTGTTGAGCCTGATGTTTGCAGGATAAACGTTTCCCGGTCGTTTAACCATTCGGAGCAAAATTGTAAAGCATTGTTTTCATTTGGGGAATGTGAGTCACGAAAATTTCCTTTTTGAATATCAGATATTTGATAGAAAGCCTCCTTAACGCGAAGTGTTTGCGAGGGCATAACTCAATTCTTCTTTTTTGTTTGTGGTCTTATAGATAATTCTTTGTATCCATAAGTTGAGTCATGAACGCGATCGAATTGTAAGTCGTTGAGTTCTCCAATTACAATCTCGGCCGTAGTATAAATCAACGAATCATCTAACAAATGACCACCCCAGGTTTTACCGGTGCTATCGGCTACTGAAATGTGTAGATGAGCACCCGAATCAGCGAAGGTTCCAACCAAGGATAAAATTTCAAAGTGTCCTTTCAAGAAGGTTCCGTTTTCCTGATTAGCAAATCGGAGATTTACTTGCTCTAAACTTCCTACACAGGTAATTATAAAACCTGCTTTTGAGTTACTGGCTATTTTTAGTAACTCTTTTTAAATACTGAATGCCAACCCGATTGCTGTGGCCTTTGTAGAACTCCACAGGTTTTTTGTTAGTGCAGGTACTTTACTCATGGTTGCGATTAATAGGAGGTAAAGTAAGATGGGTTTAATTTAGGAAACTTTGGGAATTTTGAAAAGTCAGGTTCTCGCTTTTCCATAAAGGCATTTTTTCCTTCTTTGGCTTCATCACTTAAATAATAAAGCAATGTGGCATTGCCGGCAAGTTCCTGAATACCTGTTTGTCCGTCAAGTTCTGCATTAAAGGATGCTTTCAACATCCGGATAGCCAAAGGACTTTTCTTGAGAATCTTTTTAGCCCAGGTCACATAGGTTTCCTCTAGCTCTTCCAGTGGAACAACTTTATTTACCAGCCCCATATCCAATGCTTCTTTGGCGTCATATTGATCACAAAGAAACCAGATCTCGCGTGCTTTTTCTGTCCAACAATTCGCGCTAAGTACGAAGCGCCAAATCCACCATCAAAACTTCCTACCATCGGTCCGGTTTGTCCGAAGCGCGCATTCTCAGCAGCAATGGTTAAATCACAAACTACATGCAACACATGCCCGCCACCAATTGCCCAACCAGCCACAGCAGCAATCACTGGTTTTGAAATCGTGCGAATCACTTTTTGTAAATCGAGTACGTTCAATCGGGGAACTGTATCCAAGCCTACATAGCCACCATGACCGCGCACACTTTGATCTCCACCACTACAAAAGGCTTTTTCGCCTTCACCGGTTAAAATTATAACACCCACTTCCATATCCTCACGACAATGATTCATCGCATCAAGAATTTCCTGAATAGTGAGTGGCGTAAAGGCGTTATGTACCTTGGGCCGGTTAATACTAATACGGGCAATGCCTTCGTATTTATGAAAGAGAATTTCTTTGTACTCTTTTATTGGTTTCCAATTGTATTTAAGACTCATAGCTTAGTTTAATATGTTTTTTAAAAGTATCAAATGATTGCTTGGCTGATTTTTGGTCACTACACACTTCCATGATTTTTATTTTGCCATCGAATTTCAAAAAATCTTTTAGAGCAGTCTTTAAACGTTTCGCTTCTTCGATCTTCACGTAGTCAAACCCAAACTCGTTAGCGAGATGATGGGCTGAAAGTTTTTGGTTCGTGATAAAGAATTCCTCTTGCTCAGGAATATTTCCTGGCCCATCGATTAGATTAAAGATTACACCACCTTGATTATTGATCACAACGATTCTTAAATTAGTAAGTGCATAATTATGCCAGAAGGCATTACGATCGTAAAAAAAAGCAAGATCACCCGTTATTAAAATATTAGGCACTTCGCTGGTAAGGGCGTGGCCTACGGCAGTACTCGTACAACCATCAATGCCGCTGGTGCCCCGGTTCACATATACATGTATTCCTTTTTGGGTTTCACTTAGCCCTACCAGATTAGCATACCGAACGGACATACTATTTGCCAGATGCAGGTTACACCTCTCCGGAAGACTTTCTAATAATTCTTTTATGACATTCGTTTCATTAAAATCAACTGCGCTGAAATGCGTTTGGTAAGCACGGGCCATGCGATGTTCTTCCGCCAGCCATAGTTGTGCATAGTTTGCTTTTTTTGCAATTCAAATTTACCAATGGCAGGCGGTGTGTTCAGCGATTCAAAAAACTTTTAGGATTGCAGTGAATGATCTGTGAGATACTTTGGAATGTGTCGGCCACAGGCCCTGAGGGCTGTATATGCCAATGCTGCCGAGGCTGATACTTCCTTAGAAATAATTTGAGATTTTTTGAAATAACGGATTTGCCAAAAGAGATTAGTAAATCGGGTTGCAACGATTGCTGAATGGATTCGCCACACGAAGCCAAAAACACATCGGAATACCTGACATTTCCCTTCAAGGAATGAAGATTAGAAATAATATCTCCGGTTAGCGCAGCTTTATTTACTTTACAAAATTTTTCAATTGCTTTTACTAATCCCGAATTATACTCTTGCTGACCAGCCACAAGTAACACCTTGTTCGATGCAGCCAGTGATTCCATAAGTTTTTTTTGTTCTCCTTGAGTGATTAATTGCTCGGATTGATTTACAGCAACCTTTTTTATTTTCTTAGTGAAGACTATCTTTTCATTTGCTTCCGGATAAAGAGGCTCTCTTAACGGTACATTAATATGTATCGGACCCTTGGGATATTCCTGTGATGCTATATTGGCTTCATTAATTATTCTATGGATATGCCAAGGTGTTTCCTGATGATTGTAATCCTGGGGGAGCTCATAATATTTCCTTACATGCTTACCAAAAAGATTTTCTTGGCGAATAGTTTGACCATCTAGTTGATCAAGCCATTCTTTCGGGCGATCGGCAGTCAAAATGATTAAAGGTGTTTCTTGAAAGAAAGCCTCGGCTACTGCAGGCGCGAAATTGTACGCTGCTGAGCCCGAAGTACACACCAATACCGATGGCATTCGGGTTTGCTGAGCGATACCCAAAGCAACAAATCCGGCACTTCGCTCATCGCTTAAGGTGCGGCATGTAATTTCCTCATGCCTGGAAAATGCCAAGGTAAGTGGAGCGCATCGTGAGCCGGGGCAAACAATCGCCTGATGGATGCCATGCCAGGCACAGATTTCAGCAATATCGAAAATGGGTTGAAGACGCAAGGGAAAGATTTTATTGAGTAATTATTTTTTGAAGGGTATGCATCTTCATTTCTGTCTCCATCCATTCCGTTTCGCTGACAGAGTCTGCCGTAACGCCAGCGCCTGCATATATTCTTACTTTATCGGAGAAAATTTGCATACAACGTAGGTTTACATAGATATGACTTTCTGCTTTTAAATTTACAGGCCCTAAGTAACCACTATAGAATTGCCGATCGAAACCCTCGTGATCTTTTAGAAATGCAAGAGAATTTTCAAGCGGCATGCCGCACACGGCCGAAGTAGGATGTAACAATTTTAACATAACAGAACCTAACTGCGGAAAGTTGGTGGCCAAGGTATCAACTTCATATTCTGTTTTCAGATGCATAAGGTTCCCGGCAACGATAGTTTTAGGGCCATGTTCTTCGTACTCGCGTAAGCGAATCTTTTTAAAGCAATTAATAATATACCGGCAAACCAATGCCTGCTCTTCAATTTCTTTTTGTGTCCACGCCACATATTTTAAATTAATATCGGGCGAGTAGGGTAGGGTACCCGCCAACGCGACCGTTTTAAATTTATTTTGAGCTACACTTACCAACAGTTCGGGAGTAGCTCCCATCCACGTTCCTGTTTCAGGTGATGAAACCAAGGACACAAAGGCGAGGGATGCTTTCGCATAGTTGATGGAATACATCTAGCAAATCAAAATTTTCATTGCGCGGGATATCCTTAAATCGGGAGGGAACAATTTTTTCGAGAGTTCCTGAATTTATGGACGCCACACCTAGTTCCACTAATTTTTGAAAATCAGGTGCCGAGTCGTTTTTTCCCACAGGGAGATAATGAGAATGAATTAGCTTATTAGCTTCTGAATCCCATTCTGAATTAGCGACTCCATCAATCAGCACGCCATTTTCGATGATGTATAAAACATCAGCAGGAAAAAATATTTTTTTGATCGGGGAAAACGGACTGAAGACAAAGCCGGGCTCAGTGTCCTCAAAAGTTAGTTCATCTAATTTTTTAACTCCGGTTGTACTTATGATCAGATGCTTTTTATCTACACCAGGAGACTTCCACAAAGAGAAACTATTACCTCTGTTTATTGCTTCATGGATCGCATGAATAATTATTTTCTTTTCCTTTTGGTAGGTTAACTTTTGTTCTGTTGGTATCATTTCAAAATTCTTAACGCTTATCAATGATTGCCATGGTAATCCGGCTGATGCATATTAATTCCTGATTTTCATTTAAAATGCTGATCTCCCATACGTGGGTTCTTTTGCCAATGTGTAAAGGTTTTGTCGTTCCGTATACAAAACCTTCTTTAGTACTCTTAACATGATTCGCATTAATCTCCAGTCCTACACAGGATTGTGTATTTCGATCGATACAGCAACTGGCTGCTATGCTTCCCAGTGTTTCAGCCAACGTTACGGATGCTCCGCCATGTAACAGCCCAAGGGGTTGTTGGGTTCTGTTATCCACGGGCATTTTTGCAGAAATCGAGTCTTCATCTATGGAAATAAACTCAATGCCCAAATGGCTAACCATCGTATTGGCGGAGAACTTGTTTAACGAATCTAATGTGTAGCCTGGCTTAAATACTGACATTGGCGTATACCATGCGAGTTTAAACAATTTCCTTAATTTTGCGCCCGCAAAGCGGCTTGAAATTAGTTAGAAATGATGAGCAAAAAAATATATATCATTCGACACGGGCAAACAGATTATAATCTGAAAGGCATCGTACAGGGGAGTGGGGTAGACTCATCATTAAACGAAAAGGGTCGAGAGCAAGCACGTAGTTTTTTTCAACACTACGAGCAAATACCCTTTGAAAAAATTTATACCTCTGCGCTTAGAAGAACCAAGGAATCGGTTGAAGGTTTTTTGGCAAAAGAAACTCCCTCTGAAAGACTGACCGGGCTAAACGAAATAAGCTGGGGTACGAAAGAAGGTCAGCGAATAACTCCGGAAGAAGATGCCTACTACCACTGGATGCTGAACCAATGGCAATTAGGTCAAACGCATGAGCGGATTGAAGGTGGTGAAAGTCCTGAGGATGTTTCCCATCGTCAGGATGTGGCGTTGAAGCATATCCTAAGCCAGACGGAATCTACTATATTGATTTGTATGCATCGTCGTGCTATGAGAATCCTGCTCTGTAAGCTTTTGAATTACCCCCTTCGATGCATGGATATGTTTGAGCACGAAAATTTATGTCTTTACTTATTGGATAGTTCTGGGTCAGGGTTTACCGTAAGAAAATACAACGACACTACGCATTTAAAGAATATCCCTAAGATAGATGATAGTCATTTAGTTGGGGCAATCACGACTTAACAGTTGAAAGAGATTCCAACTCGGTGCGGGCTTTGCTATCTATGCTGTTTTTATATTCGTGTTTTGGATAACTAAGCGCTAAAGAAAAATACTTTTTTGCAGAAACAAAATCTTTTGATCCCTGGCAATGTAGCCTAACTGCAGTGCGGAGTTTGCTCCAAAATACCACGGATTATTCTTAGTCATATCAATGCTCTGCTGATAAAATAGTTTGGCTACAGTAAGTTCACCCATGCGGTGAGCGAGGCGCGCTTTCCGATAATAATATTCTGTTCGGTCTTTATCTGTTTTCAGATCAACCGGGGTAATGGTTTGCAGGGTGGCAGTCGCTTCTTTGTAATAACCGCCATCGGTACTAAATCGCACCTTCAATAATTTCTTATTCGGAAATTCAGTTTCTTCTAATTGTTTTGCTGCATACCGATCCGGTTCAGCTTTATCGGTACCGGTAATTTTAGCTTTATCAAAATTAGCTTGTGCGAGTTTGGTTTCGCCCATTAGCCAATAGTCAAGCGAAATTTTAAAGTAGGAATCTTTTTTGAAACTAACGCTAGGATAATATTTTATAAACCGTTGATACGAGGCAATCGATTTTTCATAGTCACCTTTTTGCATTAGCACTTCACCACGCAGGTAATCAATATAATAGATGGGCAATCCGTGTGCTTGCTGATCTATCTTTTGTATAAGATCAAGGGCATCATCACTTTGGCCATTTTTTATCAACATGTTTACACCCAAAAATAAAAGCAGTCGATTATCAGGTTGATCTTTGAGGCATGTGGAAATCCCTTCTGCGGCTTCGGGGAATTGCTGGTTCAAAAATCCTTTTACTGTATAAAAAAGGATGGTAGCCTCCATACTTAATGAGTATTTGGAATTTCTGAGTTCGGTGAATTGCTTTTGGCCAGTACTTACTGAACCTTTCATCCCTAACAAACTTACAAACCACTTATATTTATCAGGTACTGAACCGAGCATTACCTGGATAACTCCGCTTGTTTTTTTTATGGGAATAAAATCAGGATATTTTTTTAAACAATCGCTGGTAAGTTGATACGCTTTGCGAATAGACATAACCGCATTTACCTCCTGACCGAGATTAAGAAAACAAAAGCCCCGCTGTAGATTAAGTTCAGCTTGCAAGAAAAGAGTTTCAGCACTCGCAGGCAGCCCTTCCAGATATTTCAGACGCTCCTTAAATCGTAAGTCAATCTGTTCAAATGCTTTTTGATCTTCCGTTATTAAAATTAAAATAGTTTCATTTAAACTTTCTACATAAAGTTTATGGAATGGATTAGTCTTTATTTTTTTAGGTATTCGGTGGCCTTGTCAGGCTGAAGCGAGAAAACCAAGGTATAGGCTTTTTGCAATTCGGGGTCGAACTGCCAAATCATATCGGTAGCCTGTAGGGGTATAAAAAATAAAAAAAGGCAAGTGGTTATGCCTGCCTTTTTAATATTTGCTATGATTCTGTTGCTATACAACCTTTTTGGTTTTTTTTGCTGGTGCTGCCTTTTTTGGTTTTGGCTCCTCCTCCATAGACCCCAGATCTACATCTGCCAAAATTCTTCCTGAATGCTCGTCAATAACAATTTTTTTCTTTTCGCGGATCTCGGCAATTTTCTGAGGAGGTATAATGATGTTACAACCCTCTGCCGCACCCCGCACTACTCGTACAACCGCTAATCCGTTGGATAAGTTACTTCTTAAACGTGTATAATGCTTAAGAAGTTTGTCTTCAATTTTCTTGGTTGCCTTTTCCCGTTCAGCCAATAATTTTTTCTCTTCTTCCTGGCTTTCGTTTAATATTCCTTCAAGCTCATCCTTTTTGTTCTGAAGATCGGCTTCTCTTTCTTTAATAAGCGTTTCAATAGCACCTATTTCGCCCTTCTTTAATTCAATTTTATCTTTTGACTCTTTAATCTTTTTCTCGCAAATCTGTACTTCCAGTTCCTGAAGTTCAATTTCCTTGGTAATGGCATCAAACTCCCGGTTATTTTTAACGTTTTTTTGCTGCTCGTTGTATTTTTTGGTAAGCTTTTCGGCTTCCTTAATAGCCTCTTTGTTTTTCTTAATGCCTTCTTCTAATTCCTTCAGGTCAGTCTCAAAACGCCCTAATCGGGTGCGATATCCCTCCATTTCATCTTCCAGGTCCTGAACCTCATCGGGAAGGTCACCCCTTAGTTTTTTGAGTTCGTCCAGTTTTGAATCTATGGATTGTAGTTTTACTAAGGCTTCTAATTTTTGTGCAACTGTTTGATTTTCCATTACTTACAGGTAGCTAATTGGATTGGTTACGACATTTGAAAAAATGATTGCAAAAGTAGGGAATTTTTCTCGTAAAAAATCACCTATAAGCTCTTTAGTGAATTGTTCGCTTTCATAATGTCCAATATCGGCTATTGTGATTTTATTATCGGCATCAAAGAATTCGTGGTATTTGAAATCTGCTGATACAAATACATTGGCTCCTTTGGCTATTGCCCAGGGTAACAAGAAACTGCCCGCTCCCCCGCAAATGGCCACTTTGACTATATGCTTGGTGTTCAGGTTTGTATATCGAATACAGGCCGTATTCATCACCGCTTTCAATCGCTTTAAAAAGGCTAATGACTCTTCCGGTGCTGCTAACTCACCTATTATTCCTGAGCCTACGTCCTGATTTTCATTCTTAAGATCTGTTATATAGTAGGCAACTTCTTCATAAGGATGACTTTGTCGTAAAGCAGTCAGTATTTTAGGCAAAAGAAGCTTTGGAAAAATCATTTCCACCCGAATCTCCTTCGTTTTTTCAGATTTTCCCTTCTCTCCCGCAAAGGGTTTAGCCTTTTCGGAGGGTACAAATGCGCCCTCACCTTCTACAGAAAAGCTGCAATGTGAATAATTTCCGATGTGGCCGGCACCGGCTTCATGCAGGGCATTTACCACTTTTGTGGTGTAGTCGGGAGGAACGAATGTGACGAGTTTAGATAATGTACTTTGTTTGGGTAACAATACCTGAAGATTATTGAGTCCGAGCCGGTCAGCAATTTTTTTGTTAACACCTTGAATTACATTGTCGAGATTGGTGTGGATGGCATAAATAGCAATTTGGTTGCGGATCGCCTTTATCAACACGCGTTCAACATAGGTACTGCCGGTAAGTCGCTTTAGTCCTTTAAATAGAATGGGGTGGTGGGCGATGATTAGATTGCATGATTTGGAAATGGCTTCATCAACCACGGCTTCGGTACAATCCAGCGAAACCAGGATACCTTTTATTTCGTCAGAAGTCTGGCCCGTTATCAATCCACTGTTGTCATATTCTTCCTGATACTGAGGGGGCGCAAGTTTTTCCAGACTTTCGATTACCTCTTTTATGGTTATTGTAGCCATCGATTATGTACTTTGATTCAAAAATAACGAAAGATCGCGGCACTACTTTATGCGCCTGTTGAAGTACCTTCTGCTACCCTTTGCCGGGCTTTACAATCTGATCACGAGACTAAGAAATTATCTCTATGATATCGGACATAAAAAGTCTTTTCAGTTTGATACGATTGTTATCAGTGTTGGAAATTTAAATGTAGGCGGATCGGGCAAAACGCCCATGGTCGAATATTTGATTCGACTACTAAGCAGTCAATATAAAGTAGCAACGCTGAGTCGTGGTTATGGCAGAAAGACTAAGGGTTTCGTTTCGCAAATGATAATGACACGGCTCATACCCTGGGGGATGAACGCTACGAGGTGTATAGAAAGTTTAAGAATCAGGTTGTGGTTGCGGTTGGAGAAGATCGGGAGCTGGCTATTCCCACTATGTTGAATGAGTATCCGGAAGTTCAAATCACTTTAATGGACGATGCTTTTCAGCATCGTGCCGTTGTTCCTCAATTTTCAATTTTAGTCACAGACCATCAAAGCCCTTTTACAAGGACTTTTTATTGCCTTTCGGCCGATTGAGAGAGGCCCGGCATGGGGCCGCACGAGCGGATGTAGTAGTGGTAACTAAATGTGCTGAACTTAGCCCAGACGCAGAAGATATTGCCCGCAAAAAACTTGAAAGCCACACGGGTGTTAAACCGATATTTTTTACCCGCATACATTACAATTCTCCGGTTGGCATAGATCATGCTCAATCCATAAGCGATGATATTGTGTTGGTTTCTGCTGTGGCCAATAACAGTGCCTTTGCGCGTGCAATTGCAAAGGATTTTAAGGTTCATCATCACGTAAGATTTCCAGATCATCACGTATATTCTCTTTCAGATATTAACGGGATTCATCAAAAAGCTGAAGCGTGCCATGCGGATTCGATTCTGACCACAGAAAAAGATATGGTCAAACTTATTGATCCGGCATTAATGAGTGAAGTCAGCAAGAAAAAATGGTTTTATGTACCCATCGAAGCCACCTTTATAAAGAATGGTGCGGAATTTGACGTAATGATTAAAGAGCTCGTTAAAGAAAATCTGGCGAAACTGACGGCAGGCATCGAAAAACCAGAGGCTCTTTCCTAATTCTAATCTATTTTTGCGCGTGTTTTCTAAATTCCATCTACTTGTTTTTATTTTTCTGACCGGAAGTTTACCCTTGCTGGCGCAGGATGAATCACCACGGACGAGTAGAAGGGGTTCTCAGATTCTTGATGATTCTACTAAGAATGTCTATGGTCCCAACACCACGAAGTGACTACCGAAACCAAAGTTTTTCAGAATAAGATAAACTATCAACCGCTGGATACCCTGTTGAACAACTACCATCGCTGGACGTACATTCAAAGCTTCAATAATCTTTACCACGATCTGGGTAATGTTGGCACGGCCTTAAACTCTATCTTTTTACAAGCTCCAACCCTAATAGGAGCAACTCCGGGATTCACTTCGTATGGAAAATACTTTGATACGGAAGAGCCACTAATTTTTGATACGAAGTCACCCTATACAAGAATATTTTTAGTTTGGGGTGGCGGAGGCCGGGCTATGTCGCGCATTGAGTTTAGCCGAAACATTTCGCCCCGCTGGAATTTTGGTTTCAACTATAGACCTATACTGGTCGACAAGCAAATTCAGCGAACGGGTAAAGGCGATCGGCAAACCATCAGCCAGTATTATGATCTTTATTCTTCTTACAGATCGGAAAAACAAGCGATACTTTATTACAGGAAATTACAGACGCATCCGTCATCGCGTGAATGAGAATGGTGGAATTTTATTAACCCGCGATACAACGTTCAACGGGTATTTTGACCCTAATGCACAACCTTATTTATTAGCGGCTAAAACAGAAGAGCTACGCAACGTGTTCCATATTTATCATCAATATCAACTGGCCTCACCTTTTCAGCTCTATCATAAACTGGATTTGTCCAGACAGGAAAATATTTTTTCAGATACCCGAAGCAGCGAAGCGAATTATGAAAAATACTTCTTGTACACGAACCCTGATGAAGATATAAACACACAGGATGTTCATGATGCAGTGAGATTTAAATCAATCACCAACGAGCTGGGAATGAAAGGAAATGCAGCTTTTCTTTTCTATAGCTTTTATTACAAGATGCGATCCTATAGTACATTTAATAAGTATGTAGACGAAACGCTATTGTCATTTAAAAATGATGGTATTGAAAATTATCTGGGCGGACAGATCGGCTTCCGCTTCGATTCGTTGTCCGAACTCTCCGGTAATGCCGAATATTTATTGGGAGGTAACTATAAATTGAATGCAAAACTAAGCACCCCCTGGCTTGAAGCATCAGCAATCAGTTCTTTGTCCAAAGCTCCATTTTTACCACTTGCTTATCGCGGAAGCCATAACTCGTGGGTCAACGATTTTTCTGATCCTTTCTTTAATCAGCTGTCAGGGTTTATTAAAGCGTGGGTTGGCGGATGTTCAATTGCACCCGGTATTACTTATACAGCACAAACCAATTATATTTATTATAAGCAGAATAAGGTTCCTGGCGAACAGGAAGTAATTCCAGTTCAATCTTCCGGAAGCCAACATATTCTTACTCCAGAATTAAGGATGTCAGTGCGCTTTTTGCGACACGTCTTTCTAAGACCTCAACTATTGTATTCTCAATTGCTTAGTAACGATGATCAGGCGATACGCATCCCAAAGTGGTTTACCAATGTGCAACTGTCCTACGAAAATTTTCTTTTCAAAAAGAATCTCCAACTGCAGGCTGGAGTCGATTTTCATTGGCGTTCGGACTACACTGCGCTGGGCTACGCACCGGCTATTCAGCAATATTATGTGCAAGATCATTTTGTGAGTCCGGCTTATCCCTTGGTCGATGTTTTTTTAAATGGTAAAATGAAGCGCGGCCGTTTCTTTTTCAAGTACTCTAATCTTCTACAATTGATTACACAAACCGGCTATGTACCTACTCCGGGGTATCCTGGCCAACGGAATATTTTAGATTTTGGGTTCGATCTGTTTTTATTTGATTGATGGAAAAGCATGTATTGGGATTACAGTTACCAACCGATCCACGGTGGATAAATATTGCTGAGAAGAATATCGAAGACATTTTAGTTGATCATGCTTATTGTGAGCAGAAGGCAGCCTCTTCCTGTATCTCATTAATTATTATGTACCCTGAAAATGAAAATTTGGTAGCGATGCTGACCCCTGTAGTCGCAGAAGAGTGGAGTCATTTTGAAAGGGTATTGGAGCAACTCACTAAAAGAGGTATGCGGTTGGGCTTTCCGCGTAAGGATGACTATGTAGATCAATTACAAAAAATCAGTAAGAAGGGGGGAAGCCGGGATCAGCAGTTAGTCGAAAAGCTATTATTAAATGCGTTGATTGAAGCCCGTAGTTGTGAACGATTTCGCTTGCTGTGGAAAGAGATTCAAGATGCCGAGCTTAGTAAGTTTTATTATGAATTAATGGTATCTGAGGCGGGTCACTATAAAAATTTTTGTCGTTGGCGAAACAGGTTATGGATGAAGAATCAGTGGAGAAACGCTGGTGCGAAATTCTTTTACAGGAAGGTGAGATTGTAAAGAATCTGGAAGTACGTGGTGATCGAATTCACTAATCAATTTGAAGTAATAACTTCTAAGACTTGCTTTGTAGTGTTGGGGGTAAGCGCCAGCAAATATGAACCAGATTTTGCTCGGCTTGGGTAACGATTAATAAACCTAACATAGATTTTTCAGTATATCACGCATCAGGTTTTTTGCTTTTTCTTTTTCGCTGCCGGAAATAAAATATTGTTAAGAATTAGGCGAAAGCCTGGAGAATTTGGATACAAATTGAGATCAGTCGGTTCTTCGCCAACCGTATGTTGATAATCTTCAGGATCATGACCTCCGTAGAAGGTCCAAAAGCCTTTACCATAAACGCCATGCAAATATTTGGCTTCTTTAATCTCTGAAGTCTCACCCATGATTACTACATCGGGTTTAACCAATCTTTTTTTGAATCCGGTTGTTTGCCCATAGAATCCTTTTACCACCCGGGTGTGATTCTGCGTTAGCATGGTTGGGATGGGGTCCCACTTTGCAGAGAATTGAAATAGGGTGAAGTAATCGTTATCCTGACGCAAGCCGCGATCGGGGAAATTGTTATCGATATCAGAAAATTCATATTGATACGGATCGCGCGAGATGTGGAAGTCGGTAAAAGCAAACGTATTTTCAAAATTCAATTTCTCCTGCGCCTGCGGATCGGCCGCATCGCCATCATACATACGCTCACAGATATCGACACCTTCCGCGGCAAGCGCAATATCGTAGGTATCGGTGGCTGAGCACATGGCAAAAAGAAATCCGCCTCCGGCTACAAATTCTTTAATCCGCTTGGCCACAGCCAACTTGGCTTGCGATACTTTATGAAAGCCAAATCTACGGGCAGTTTCTTCCGCCTCTTTTTGTTGTTCTATATACCACGGAAAGTTTGCATAGTTGCTGTAAAATTTTCCGAATTGACCGGTGAAGTCTTCATGGTGAAGGTGCAACCAGTCATACTTGGGGAGTAAGTCATTCAAGATCTCATCATCAAAAATTACATCATACGGAATTTCGGCATAGGTGAGCACCAACGTAACGGCATCGTCCCATGGCTGTTTCGATTTTGGTGAATACACCGCGATGCGCGGATATTTCTCCAGCTTCATAATATCATAGTTCACGGCCGGACTGGCAATTTCTGTAACGATGGCATTTACTTTCGCGTCAGAGATAATTTCGTAACTAACCCCACGTACCACTAACTCATTTTGAATTTTTGGATTGTAGGTACACATGAAGCTTCCGCCCCGGTAGTTCAACAGCCAATCTACTTCAATTTCATTTTAAGAATCCAATAGGCAATACCATACGCTTTCAGATGATTAGTTTGCGTATCATCCATGGGTATGAAAATGGAGTTGGCTAAAACCTTTCCCGAAAGGGTAATAAATAAGAACAAAATCAAGAATCGCATCGTTAAAACACTTATTTAGCTTGTACCTGTAACAAAAGAATCCGTAAAAAGTCTCCCCATTAGAACGATTAAAGATATAATTTTGGAAATTAGTTTCTTTGTAAATAGCGTGATTGCCCTTTAAAAACCGTCAGTAGCATGAATTTATTAGAAAATATCAGAGAAGGGCTCAGATCTGTGCAAGCCAATATGCTTCGATCGGTACTTACAGCCCTGATTGTGGCAATTGGAATCACCTCGCTGGTAGGAATTCTTACGGCTATTGAGGGTATTGAGTATTCGGTAAATGAGAGTCTTTCTTCCTTAGGTGTAAATACGTTCGACATTTATTCCAAATGGAATCGGGGAACCAACCAGGATGGCGTGAAGGAGAAAGTGCGGGCCAGGCTCACCTTATCTGAAATGCAGAAATTTATTGATCAGTACACGGTGCCTTCCATGGTGAGTCTTTCTGCACGATTAACAAACCTGGCCGAGGTTAAACATGGATCTCAGAAAACAAATCCCAACGTAGACATCCGGGGGGCTAATGAAGAATACATTCCGATTAAGGGACTTAATATACAGGAAGGAAGAAATTTTTCTAGTTTTGAAGTTCAGCGCGGTAGTAATGTGGCTGTTATCGGTTATAAGTTAGCAGTCTCCTTATACGGACAAAATCCGGTACCTGTGGGAACAACGATTTCATTTAAGGGAACGCAATTTAAAGTTATCGGCTTGCTAAAGGAGAAGGGCGATTTTTCGGATAACAATTATGATAACATGGTTATTATTCCCATTCTGGTTGCTAATCAAATGGCGGAAGGTAGGCCACTCGGTTATAGACTGAATGTTGGTATTTCGGATATGAATCAATTGGATTATGCGATGGGTGAGGCTACAGGATTGATGCGTAAGATCAGGCAAGACCGCGTGCAGGATAAAAATTCTTTTGAAATAGAAAAAAGTGAATCGCTTGCGGAGGAGATGGGAAAAATTACAGATGGTTTACGGTTTGGTGGATTTGGCGTTGGCTTTATTACATTATTAGGGGCGTCTATTGCCTTAATGAATATTATGCTGGTATCCGTTACCGAACGCACCCGCGAAGTGGGTGTACGGAAAGCATTGGGAGCCACTCCGTTGCGCATTCGGCAACAGTTTGTGATCGAGGCCATCGTTGTTTGTTTACTGGGGGGTATTGGCGGTGTTATTCTAGGAATCATAGTCGGGAATTTAATTTCAAAAGCCATTGGCATCGATGCTTTTGTGGTTCCCTGGTTATGGATGCTGGTGGGCATGCTGATTTGCATTTTTGTGGGATTGCTATCCGGTTACTACCCGGCACATAAAGCGTCCAAACTCGATCCGATTGAATCGCTGCGGTTCGAGTAAAGTTATTTTCAAGATTCTTTTCAGACTCCCTCTTAAATCAAAGAGGGAGTTTTATTTTTGTGATGGAGAGATGCCAGAGTGGTTGAATGGGACGGTCTCGAAAACCGTTTGGCGCGCAAGTGTCACCAGGGTTCGAATCCCTGTTTCTCCGCTTTTATACATGGACTGAATTATTGGTTAACGGCCAACAATAACCAGAGCGCTTCTCTTAAGGTTATTAAAGTTTGCGAATGCTAAGCTACAATTTCAAAATTCTTAATATCCCAAAGGTTAGGCCGGCCAATCCAATTACAATTAATAACGATGTTGAAATAGAAATTACCCCCATTAAAATAGTGGTTATAATTTCGTTGTTCCCATTATAAATCAACGTGGATAAATGAGTCGTAACGGGCGTTAAGAGGTATATCAAATTGAAAAGAGTAAGCAACACAACGGTTGCTATGTTGATAGTTTTGTTGTTTGTTAAATTTGAAACTCTCAGGCTTATAATTATTAAGCCGGGTGTAATGGCTCCCAGTATAATTCTCAAAGCAACGGAGTGACTATCATATAATACTAGTTTTAAGATAACGACCAGATACCCTATTCCCAGAAGTATTGCTAGAACAAAAAAAACCGCAATTAGGGTACCGGACCCTGGCGAAACTGAACCTGACATGTATTAGTAGTTAAGTAGAAATATTAAAACATCTCTAGCGTGGTTTAAAGGTAAAAAAATAATTATTCAAATAACTTTTGATACGAGCCTTGTTTTTGTCATACGGGCTCCGGCCTATAACTTAATTTTGAAAATAGTTGCTAAAGCTATGATGGATAGAAGGCCCTAAATACATTTGCCATCTTATTTGATCAATTGCGGTAGTAGGATTGAATCAGTTAACCAAACGCAAATGAAAGTCATTCACTCAACCGAGCAACAAGAACGAGAATACCTTCATCAAATTTTACAGAAGTTAGAGTGGGCACTTCAACAGGTCGACAATTCGGCTAGGCAATTCTCGAAAGAGTTTAGACAAAATGAAGAATACCTGTATGACCAGCGCTCTGGAATGGATGATGCAGATCGGGTATCGGCCGGTCAATCGTTTAAGCGAATGGCGTTTCATGGCGAGTCGAACCTTGCCAGTAAACGAAGACTCAACAAGCTACTGGAGTCTCCGTATTTCGGGCGAATTGATTTTGTGAGGGCAGGTGTTAGCGAACCCCTGCCGATTTATATCGGGGTTCATTCTTTTATTGACGGAACAAAAGAGACTTATCCCATCTATGATTGGCGAGCCCCTATCGCCTCTATGTTTTATGATTTTGAATTGGGCAACGCCTGGTATCAAACCCCGGCAGGGGAGGTGAAGGGAACCATTGAGTTAAGAAGGCAATACCGGATCAGGAAGGGAACGATGGAATACATGATTGAGAATGACATGAACATTCAGGATGATGTGTTGCAAAAAGAGCTGAGTCAGTCGTCTGATGACAAAATGAAGAACATTGTCGCGACCATTCAGCGCGATCAGAATGTGATTATTCGAAATGAAACGTCAAGAGTGTTGATTATTCAAGGTGTGGCCGGTTCTGGTAAAACCTCCATCGCCATACATCGTATCGCATTTTTACTTTATCGATTCCGAGATGACATTGCTTCAAAAAATATTTTGATTATTTCTCCCAATAAAGTATTTGCTGACTACATATCCAATGTGTTGCCCGAACTGGGGGAATCGCAAATACCTGAATTAGGCATAGACGAACTGGCAGATGATTTACTTGACAACAAGTTTCAGTTCCAAACTTTTCTCCAACAGGTATTCGCTATCCTCAATAAAACGGATGACAAATCTATTGAGCGTATCCGGTTCAAATCTTCTTCAGAGTTTATTCGTCAACTGAATCAATACCTGGTTCATTTGGAAAATAATTTGTTTGTAGCACCCAGTATACAGGTGGGGCGGGTACTGGTTCCATCGGCATTTATTGAAGAACGATTTAAAACCTTTCATCGGATACCGTTATTGAATCGGATTCCTAATGTAATTAGTGAAGTACAAGCGCATGTAAGGACTTTGCTGCAGCGAAAGTTAAACGGGCACGAGAAAACTCAGATATATAAGGCTTTGTCGGGGGCGTTGGGAAATGTTAGTTTGCTTAATCTTTACCGGGAATTTTATACCTGGTTAGGTCGTGCCGATTTATTCAGGATGAATAACAATGTGTTGGAATATGCCGATGTGTTTCCCTTGATCTATTGTAAAATGCGGTTGGAGGAAGTGAGGCCCTACCAGGAAGTAAAGCATTTGGTTATTGATGAGATGCAGGATTACACACCTATTCAATATGCAGTATTGGCGCGGCTGTTCAGTTGTAAGAAGACAATCCTGGGCGATGCCAGTCAAAGTATCAATGCGTATAGTTCTTCATCAGCAGAAGAAATTGAAAAGATTTTCCCTCATGCCGATGTGGTCAAGTTGTTTCGAAGTTATCGCTCTACGTATGAGATCACCCGATTCACGCAGCGCATCAGCCCTAACCCTGATTTGGTAGCGGTGGAACGGCACGGACCCGAACCCGAGGTGAAAGAATTTCAACCCATTGAAGATGAAGAGGAGGAGATTAAAGAATTGGTAAGTCGTTTCAGAAATTCTTCACATCGAACGTTGGGTATCATTTGTAAAACATTATCACAGGCAAAATCACTTAGTGAAATACTTAAATCAAAAGATGTTTCGTTGCTTACCCCGAGAGCACGTCCTTCCGCGAAGGCGTTGTGATCACCACGATACCGTTGGCCAAGGGTCTGGAATTTGATGAGGTGATTGTGCCCTTTGCATCCGCTGCTTATTATCAAACCGAGTTGGACAAAAGCCTGCTCTATATTGCTTGCACACGAGCCATGCATCAATTAACCTTAACATTTACGAAAGAGCGATCTCGATTTTTGGTATTTTAATTTCCCATTGGATAACTTCATCGTCCTTGCAGAGACGATGAATGATAGGGAGGGGGGGGTAACCTTTCGAAGCACGGTTACAAAGCGCGCTATTTGGGCTTGGTGTGTTTGAAGGGGCTTGCAGAAATTATACCTGACCTAGGGTAGGCCGTTTTTTGATTAAACTTTAATTTCATTATTCAGTGGCAACTTCCAGTTAAAAAGCATTTCTGTTTCTCCAATCTTCACAAACCTATTTTTCTCTAATACTTTGTACGATGCGATATTAATTTTGTCTGTCGATGCCAGTATTGATTTAATTTTGGGTTGTGACTTTACCCACTCAACAATTCCGCGAACAATTTCTGTCATAAATCCTTTGTGCTGGAATTCCTCATAAGTTCCATAGCCGATTTCAATTTCTCCGTCTGTATTGGGCTCTCCGTATATACATAGATCACCAACCATCTTATTCTCTGTTTTTGAAATGGCCGTCCAAAGCGTTGAATACAAATAGTTTTTGGATTTGTCTGCCACGTTGGGAAGTATTGTTTGTTCAAACGCTTCTTTTAGTTCCAGTGAAATTATTCTTGAAATTTTATTCAAATTCAGTTATTCCTCTAATGAGTTATCGCATTTTGTATATTTTATTAACTGCTCGTAAGTGAGTGGTCTTAAGATAAGGCGTTCAGTTTCTATCATTTTTAATATCTGTTTGGCTATTAGGCAATTCCGTAGAATGAATACCAACGCCTAATATATGCAATTGCGGGCGGAGATATAAATTTTTTTATATGTCTTTAAATTCTTGTTGATTGGATTATTTAATTTCCTTTTCGATTTCATCCATCACATAATTCATTTCATCAAAGATGGCCTGATAGGTATCCGGTGAGGTAAGGTCAACTCCCACTAATTGCAAAGTCTTTTCAAGAGATTGAATTTTGCCAGCAGCCAAAAAAACTTGATAGTTTTCAGGCGTGATTTTCCCCTCCAGTAGATTTTTTTTGATCTTAGCGGTAATAACTGTTCCCATAACGTATCCCATAAAAGCAAAGTCATATTTCACATGATGATAATAGCCTGTCCAGTAGGTCGCATCAAAGGGATGTATTTTGGATATCCCCAGTTCTTCCCCAAAATATTTTCTTCGAATCTCTAAATAAGTGTTTCTAACATCTTCGTTGGAAATTTTTCCTGCCCCATCTACTTTTTATGAAGTTCATAATCGGTTTCTGCCTCTATTGCATGACTAAACAAAGTGCCGGTTAGATAGAATAGAGTTTCATAAAGAACGGAAAGCCTGTCCTTGCTTTCGGTCTTAATTAGATAATCATTAATAAGAGATTCATTTACATTGGAAGGCACTTCCTGCAAAAGAGAATAGAACTCGTTAAAAGGAGGCTTCAAAACGTCTGCACTAATCTTATAGTGGATGCAATGACCCAATTCGTGGGCCAATGATCTAACTGCTGTATAAGAGTTGTCATACTCCACCGATACATAAGGATGTACACCGGGCACATCTTCAGCAAACACTCTATACCCTTTGCTTGAACTTTTGAATGCGTCAATCCATCTATTCTCGTACGATTTTTTTATGATATCGCTATACCTTTTACCATATGGCGACATCGCTTTTTGAATGATGACTAAGCCAAGATTGAGTGGATAAGAAGTTTTGTTATTTCCACGAGGCACATGTTCTAAATCCCAACTCTGCAAGGTATCGATGCTCAGTATTTTTCTCATCAAGTTTAAGTACCGGTAATGCACAGACAGGTTAGCATAGATCGCATTTAATAATGTGGTATAGGCATAATCAGGATCACTTCGAGTACGTTGTAAATACGTGATACTGGTAGAGTCATTATAGAGCTGAGATAAAAAGTAAAAGTGATTTACTTTTGCAGCGAAGTAGCTGTTATATAAATCCGAATACTTATCCTTGGAGCCATACGTAGCCTTATAAAGTTTCTCACGGTCGTTTCGGTTATCATACATTCGATGATCCACATTGCTTGCTTTCACTTTTTCTCCCGATTCCAGTGTGACCTCCGGATAATCGATTAATTTTTGTAAGATGTCATAGTCGGCCTTGTAGGTGAAGACATTTTCAGCCAGATCCAACAATCGGGTTGTTTTTCATCCAACAAATCTGCATGAATCATCCTTTGAAGGAATGGAGCATAGGGTTCTATTTCCTTCCGTGTTTTTATAGCCTTCAGTACCATTGTGTTATTCTTCTTCAGGTTAGTTCCAATCTTTTCCAATTGCTGAAAGGAAGAGCCCAGAATGGAATATAATTTACCTTGTGGAGGATTAATATCAATAGATTGGTTTAAGTGTTTGCTCAGCGTGAGATAAGACAGGAGCTTGCCATAATGAGTAAAGAATCTTTCTGTTTCATGGCAAAAATTTAATAATTCCTTTTCTGTTTTTATTCCATTTTCAAATGCTCTAAAATAATTCTCTTGTTTAAACTTGTCCAGATCCTTTTCCCACTCCTCCATGGAGGTATAGATTTGGGTTAAATCCCATCTAAATTTTGTTGAATCAATAGATTGGGAATACGCTTGAAGGGATTGAAATAACAAGAAATACAAAATTAGTTTTTTCATACTCGTTGATTTAAAATATCTTTTATCCTAAAATCCCAGACCATGTTCTTACTGCTTTTGTTAGCGAGCGTTTAGTTCCCTCACTTTAATTGTTGATGTTTTCTATATGAAGGGTTGCATGATGGCACACCGCCATCTTAAACACCAAACGATAGCAATTCATTCGTCAGTATTAACTTTATTTTTTGTCGAATATCTGCGATAATCTCTCACTCAATTTATCTCCTGTCAAGTTCCACACTAAAATTTTTCCTTCGTTATCAATTAGAACGTTTGTCGGAATACTGGCTATGTTAAATTCTTGAAGGATATTTCCACCCCAGCCTTTTAGGTCAGAAACATGAGTCCATGCAAGTCCATCTTTTTCGATAGCCTTGATCCATTTTTCTTTATCTCCGTCAAATGAAATGCTATAAATACTAAATCCTTTTTCTTTATACTTGTTAAAATTTGCCAACAAATTCGGATTCTCTTTTCGGCATGGACCGCACCAAGAAGCCCAAAAATCTACTAATGTGTATGAACCCCTAAATTCTGAAACAGCAGTTAGTCGTCCGTTTTGGTCTGGTAACTTAATATCTGGTATTGTTGACCTGTAAGCTCCCCTTAAAATTAGGCCACTCAAAAGTTTTCTTTTCAGTCGAGAAGCAAAAGTAGGTGACTGTTCCATGGATGTCAAGGCCAAGACGAGCGATTGATTTTTGTTTATTTTTTTATTGGTATCAATCGGTCTTGACATCCATTCCACATTCACCTGGCCGCGCTGCTTATCGATTGAAAAGGAAACCATAGCTTCAAGTGATTGCTTCTAATAATTCTATAGGTGCTCGGTAGTCGAGGGATTCATGTGGCCGATGGTGATTGTAATCGATCATCCACTCTTCCATTTTTTCGCGAACTTCTCGCAACGAATAGAATACATTGGCATTCAATAATTCTTTGCGAATGCTTCCGTTGCAACGCTCCACGTATCCATTCTGCATGGGTTTACCCGGCTGAATGAACGTGAGCGTAATCTCATGCTTGCGACACCATTCATCAAGCACATGCGAAATGAACTCTGGTCCATTGTCTGCCCGAATCATTTTGGGAAGGCCTCTGAATTCTTTCAGATATTCTAGTACACGCGTAACGCGCAATGCTGGCAGTGAAATATCGGCCTCTAAGGCAAGCACTTCCCGATTATGATCATCTATGATATTTAATAACCTAAACTTTCTTCCATCCCAAAGGCTATCGCTCATGAAATCAATTGACCACACTTCATTAATAGCTTGTGGCTGAAATAATGCCTGCTTTACTCTTGCTGGTAAACGTTTTTTAAACCTTCTGCGAATGTTAAGATGTAATGCTGTATACACACGATAAATCCTTTTATGATTCCATAGGAACCCTTTCCTTCTTATACGATAGTAGGATTGCCAAAAGCCAATGGCAGGATGTTTAGCAACAAGAGTTTCTAATTCCTGAATAACCGGACTATCGTTTCTGGGTGTTGGATGATACTGGTAAGTACTCCGTGGCACACTAAGAGCCTTACACGCCTGACGTTGGCTCACTCCATGTTCTTCAATCATGAACTGAACCAGCATGCCGTTTTCATCAGGCGCTAAAGCTTTTTTGCTACCGCATCTTTTAAAGCTTCATGAACTAAACTCAGATCGGCATACATCCGCTTCAATCGTGAGTTCTCTTCCTGAACCTCTTTCAGCTTCTTAACATCGCTGGCTTCCATACCCCCATAGCGCTGACGCCACTTATAAAAGGAGGCTGTGGTGATACTTAACTCCCGGCAGATGTCTTCTGCCTTGCGACCGGCTTCATGTTCCTGGATCGCTTTTACAATCTGTGTTTCTGTGAATTTTGACTTTTTCATAATAACCATTTTAAAATTGAATAATTGTACTCAACTTTCAAATGGCCGAACTTCAGGGGAGCTTACAGACCCAATTGATATTTGATCAAATCTCTTTAGCTTCTGAATCAATTTCTCGGCAAATAGATTATCTGGTTCTCTTTTTAGCACCACGTATGTTGCCTCTTTAATTGCTGACAAGTCAGAAAGAGTCCAGTCATCACTTGTTGCATAAAGTGTCAAGCAAGTCGGTAATTTCTTTAAGGGCATAAATCTCTCTGAATCTCTTTTAAATTCAATATCGTTCGTTCCTCATCTTTAAATTTGAGAAAGTCCGTTAGTTCGGCAGAACCTATGGCTGTTAACTCACTGTTATTTTTACCAAGTTTCAATAAGAATTTTATATCCTGCCCTTTTCGAAATACTACTCGAAACGAATTCCCTTCATAAGCAATTTCATAAACGCCCGTCTCTCCGGTATGATGATTAAATGAAAAGATCCATCCTGACCCACAGCAACATCATCCACTTTTTTGTACTCGTATTTATCAAGGTCAACGGAATAAAACTGACTTTCTCGTTAGGAGTAGGGGAATCGATCATGCCGGAAAACTTGAAGCCTTGGCTTATCCCCTCACTGAATGTCAGGGTTATGAGTGTCCAGGTAAAAATGTAAATCATTTTATTCATGTGTTCATTTTTTTTGAGAGCTTGTTAGTAACTTCTAACTAAAAGCAGTTGCTGGTTTTGAGACTGCTTACGGTCGACATTGCAGATATAATCTCTTTCCACTACCGAACCTTTAAATGCGTTTCAAATTTACTGGTGAAAAACCTTCAAAGACGGAACTACCAGTGTTGTGTTCCTTTTCCATCTTATTTGTCTTTTACGTGAGTTCTCCAGAAATAATTTAGGTACTTTACTTCACCTGACATATTAGTAAAGAATCCAATTTCGGGTAAGAATTTCAGATTCGGGTCGGGAAAAGTAAATCTGTTGTCAGCATATTGCGTTAATTCAAAAGTTCTTTTGTCTGCAAAAACTATTTGTAACTTAGTATTCTTAAGCTCAATGTTAATCCAGTCATCTTTACTTTTTTTCCAATTAGATATATAGTATCGTCCAGAAAATTTGCTCAAGTCCTGTTTTGAAATCGTTTTCTGTGCCGGCTTCTCATTAATTGGAATAAAAATATCAACCGCTTTCTCCAGTGAGTTTATAAATGGATAATATCCAGTGTTGCTAAAAACTACTACTGCTGTTTTATATTTCGGAGCCATAGCAAGTAATGAATTTTGATTTCCCGCTTCTCCAGAATGCCCAATAAAATCTATTCCCTTATAATCATAGCTTATCAAACCATATCCATAATAAGAATTTGGATAGCTCAGGTATTGATATTGTATACCAAAGAACTGATATTTCCCCATCATTTTTCTTAATACCTCCTTACTAATGATTTGTTGAGATTCTATTTCTCCGTTGTTCATAATACAAGTAGCAAATCTTGCCATGTCAGCAAGATTTGAAAATAATCCACCCGCTGGTTGTAGTGTAGGATTCGTTAATGATGATGGTGAAGTTGGTTTACCATTTATATGGCCTGTGGCGAAAAAATCTGTTGTTACCTGCCCTAGGTCAAAGGTGGTATTCGTCATTTTAAGAGGTTTGGTCAAAATATCATTTATCGCTTTTGGATAGGATGATTTATTTAAAGTTGCCAAAAGAAGTCCGGCCAATGCGTAACCATTATTTGAATACGAAAATACTTTTCCAGGCTCTTCAAAAAGAGCGTAATCTCCTGCATTTAAAAAGTATTGTAACAGGTCACCCTTGCATTCACTATTATCTGGCCAATAGTCCAACATTCCTGAGTTATGAGAAAGTAGTTGGTGGATTGTTATCTTAGAAAGATTGGGAGACAATTCCTTAATAATATTTCCAATAGGCGCATTGATATCTATATTATTTTTTTCGCAGGACATTAGTAACGCTGTAGCTGTAAATGTTTTTGTTACAGAAGCAATTTGAAAAACTGTCGAATTATTAACAGGTGTTTGAGTGCTGATATTACATAATCCAAATGCTTTTTGATAAATGATTTGTCCATGTCTTACAACACCAATTACAGCGCCTGGTGCTCCCGAAATTTTCATGTCATTGTAAATGGTGTTTTCTAATTCACTCAGTTTTAACTGGTCAGGCATTTGTCCAAATGAGCTAAATGCAAGCCCAAGGAAGAATCCGTGAATCAAAAAGACCTTAAAGCTTTTCATGATTATATAGGTTAGTTTGTAACTATGCTCAAACGAAATCAGGAAAGCTGAACTACTTTTTATCCTTGTTAACCCAGCCGGCACATACCCGAGTGTTTGCGGGCGCTTGTTCTTCACCTTACATTTTTATTAATCCATTCAATCGCTTTATCCAATACTTCATCTTTTTCCGACTCTTATTCCTTTTATGGTTGGCCTCACTAATACATGAGGTTGTAGGCCTACTCTTTGCAACTGTCTATTGTCTGCGTGCCATACCCCCTGTCCACTGAAGTATAGGAATATACCGCCCGGTATTTGAAACTTCGTTACATCTCCGTTAGCTCCAGCTGTAGGGCTGCCAATAAACATTGTGTTGTTTACAGATTCAAAAAACAAACCAGTATGTTCTGCTTGGCTTATTGCATTTTTGGTTAATTAGCATTATGGTTTTCCCTTTGTACTTCCATTTATCTGAAGTTTCTACTGTCTGAATAAATTCTGTATATGATTTATAAGATAATAGATCTTCCTTTTGAATATTTAGGGATAATATTTCGGGTTTTCTAAATAGTGCCAACGGAACGTTTTTATTTTCGGTTAACCGGGGCGCAATTGACCATGCTGTGCCTCTGGGATACCCACGCATATCAAATATAATTGCCTTTGTGTTTTGAAATTTTTCAAACATTTTATCTGTTTGTTCGGCTTCCATTCTTGTTAAATCGGCATATCCAATATTTTCGTTAATTAATGTGATTGTGTCCAAACTATGTTTAAGCGCAAAACTCTTATTGTAAGAATTTGTCCACTTAATTTTTATATCCCTCAATTTTCCAGTTTTGTCTTGTAATGTAAATACAGCCTCTTTATTCTCAGGGCCTCTGATACAAGATTGAGCTGCTTGTTGCTGGAGGGTTCTTTTGTAGAGTGAGCATAATAGATTTCATATTTCTTCATTAGGTCATCAATGGAAACACCATTTATCTTAACAACGATATCTCAATATTTATTCCAATGGCTCGGCAAATAGAATCGTTTCTGAAATTGTGTAACGACAATTCTATTTTCAATCCAATCAACAGAGATAGGTGAGGGAGCTTCTCCGCGTAATTGGACCAATGCTTTGTTTCCTGCAATAAAGCCATGAGAGTCATTGATGTTAGCATACATCTTAGCAACCGCGAAACCATATTCGATGTCATTCTTAGCATTAACAAAATCAGGTAAAGACTCCGCGAGAACGTTTCTCCAATCCTTATCCATATACTGATAGTATGGAAAGAAATTCTCGATAATGGTAAACATTTTAGCCGCAGCAAAAATTCTATATCCTATGGAAGGATAAGTGTCTTGAGGATAAGAGACATTACCTTTAAAGTTGTTTTTGTTAAATGCCTAATCTCTTTCTTTTGAAGAACCGTATTGGATAGTAGTTTCCTGGATATTTCAATGGGATTATCTGTTTCCAAATATTTATAATCTGTAATCGGTTGAAATTTATCAGGCATAACAATATCAGTTGTTTTAAATTTTAGTGATAAGGTTTCTGATAAATTAAATGCATGGGATAGGGGAATCATGTCCGTGATGGTTTCCGAGTCGGCCAATATAATACCGACACCAGAAGCTTGTTGAGATAAAGCAACAACTGGTAATTCTGAATACTTATTAACTACCCATACAACTCTCTGATTCCTTTTTTCAAAATGGCCTGGCTGAATGGCATCATTAAATACATCGTTGATTGTATAATCTCCAGAAGTACTACCGTTTTCAGGTTTGAAGCCTGAATAGTATTTTCTCTTGTATTGGGGTACAATCTCTGTTGCTAAAACACTATTCAAATCCTCAAAGAAGTAATGGAGAATGACTTTGTACATTTCTGACATTGTAGTTTCTTGTCGAAGGTCAAAAATTATTTCCCCTTTAGCCTTCGCAAGTTGCTCTTTTACAAACTGAAAAAATTCGTCCATGTTATTGGGATCAATGGATTGACTTGCCCCCGAAATTTTAATGATAAGAGTACTGTCAGTTTCAAACTCTGCTCTTAAATACGATTGCCCCTCTTCCGTTATTTTGTCTTCTTCTAAAAGAACTTTATTATTTGGGTCATTCAAAATATTTAACCATTCGGTAAGTAGATTCCTCCAATCATTTTCATTTTTCGCTTCCAACATTTTATGGACATTGGCAGCAAATGCAGAATCAAATTCATTACTTGGTCCGTCAGGGTTGAAATATTTTATTAATCCCCATAGCTCACATGCCTTTGCAAGCTTTTGATAGTCTATGTTATTTTGAGCGTAAAGTCCGGTGCTAAAGAGAAAGATGATGATTGTAAGTTTTGCTTTCATACTTTATCGTTTTTATTATTATTCGCACTTTTGAGAACGATGATAGTACTATCCGGTTCGGACATTAATTTTATTTTATGTCTGGTTCAAATTTATTTTCCTCTACATCTTTAAGAAACTTAATTAAGTTGTTGAAATAATTCTGTTGGTCGTCATACATACTTAGATGACTGCCGTTTGTACACAAGTAAGTCCGACTGTTGGGAATTAGTTTTCCTTCCTTTCTCATGTCCTCAGGGTTCATTTCATCTTTCTCTCCACCAATGACAAGGGTAGGTACTTTAATGTTTGGCAACCTATCCCACATCTCCCAGTTTTTAAAATTGCCAGTAACATGAAACTCATCAACCCCCTGCATTTGAATATAAATTGATGTATTCGCTTTCTTAAAGGCGCGCATCAAAGGCTCCGGCCATGGGTCAAGTCGGCAAGCAACACTTGGGTACAGCTTTCCCATTAAAGCCCTTGATATATGGGAGAATCGAATTGTTGTAATTTATCAGAGCGAGTCATACTACTTAATCTCTTGTGGTGTAAAGAGTTCTTGCTAAGTTTAGCCGTATAGGTAACATAACTTTTAATTCCAGCGGTCATATTTGATAGTACAGCAGCCTTTACATGGTCTTGGTATTTTTGTAAATACTCCATGGCTAACATACTTCCCATGAATGTCCTAACAAATAGAAATTCTCAAACCAAGTCCTAGTCGAACCTGTTCAACTTCTTCAACATATCTGGGGATATTCCAAAGCGATGTGTCTGTTGGTATGTCCGAATTACCAACTCCTAATTGGTCATAATAATAAAATTCAATTCCAGCTTGAGGTAAGAAATCTTCGAAGCATTCAAAATAGTCGTGCGTAAAGCCTGGTCCTCCATGAAGCAGTAATACCTTAATGTCTCCGCTCCCAATTTTCTTTGTCCATACTTGATATTTCCCGTCCACCGTAATCATTTTTACTCCTCCTGATTGCACCTCGTTATATTGGGGCACTCCTCTCTCATTATACGTTAGTCCTGAGTTGGTATTTTTTTTCTGTTGGTTACATCCGGCCATTACCAGAAGAATCAATG
>JADJMA010000011.1 GCA_016709845.1 Flammeovirgaceae bacterium
ATGCTGACAAGCTTTCCATAAAAAGCTCTTCGGGTATAGCTGGCATACACATACGGTGAGCTGAAATATTCATGCGCTTCCAATTATCTAGCGGACGAAACACCAAAGCCTCCTTGCCCGATTTGGAAGGATACGCCTTCATACCTTCAAAGATGGATTGTCCATAATGTAAGGCTGGCGTTGCCGGACTTATCGAAAGGTTATAGGGTATAATTCTTAATTTCCCCATTCCCCATCGCGAAAATCTACCCGAAACAAATAGTCTGTGAAAACCGTACCAAAAGGAACGTTTGATAAATCGGTCTTCTTAAGCCGGGATTCTAAAACTTTGGTAACAGAAATTTTAAGTGTATCTACCATATTAACCTGAAATTAATTAGGCGCGCAATTTACAATTAAAAAATATAAGTCGGCTAACGTATGTTAGCTTAAATCTCATTAAAGTGAATCACATCCTGGGCTTCCACGGGGTCTCTGGTGCTTTTAACTCAAACGCCATGGCTCGGCAAAGCATGAACAAAAAATCAGACAAGCGATTGAGATATTTTATTACTAGAGAATCAACTTTTTCAATCTGATTGAGTGCAATTACTAATCCGCTCGGCTCTGCGGCAAACAGTTGCGGGCTACATGGCCAAAAGAAATTGATTGATGGCCCCTGGCAAAATAAATGAGCGTATGGGTTCAAGTTTAGATTCCATTTCATCCATTAGCTTCTCCAAAAAACTGATATCAGTTTCTAACAGAGATGGAATTTTAACTTTTGTGTTTCCGGGTTCGGTGGCAAGAATTGATCCGACAGTAAAAAGTCGATCTTGAATTTCAACAAGTATTTCCTTACGGGATTGATTTACCGGCTGATCGCGCAAAACTCCAATCCAGGAATTTAATTCATCAACGGTTCCATAAGTATCAATACGCAAATCTGATTTTGACACACGCTTACCTCCAAAAAGAGAAGTTGTGCCACCATCACCAGTTTTAGTATAAATCTTCATAATGCTAAGGTCAACATCCAAAATTAAAACATTTTGAGGGACCTTGAGAATGGTAGATTCTAATGAGCGACTACCTCGCCTCGACTTACGTTTTCATTTTTATGATCCCATTCTATCAATCCATCCTTAAGGCGAACGATGCGATGTGCATAATGCGCAATATCATCTTCGTGCGTTACCATGATAATGGTATTGCCTTTATCATGCAATTCCTGAAACAGGTTCATGATATCGTATGATGTTTTTGTATCGAGGTTACCCGTTGGTTCATCGGCAAGAATAATAGAAGGCTTATTTACCAATGCCCGCGCAATGGCAACCCGCTGACGCTGACCACCTGAAAGTTCATTAGGCTTGTGGTGATAACGGTCCCCGAGGTTTACACTTTCCAGTACAGCCAAGGCAATCTCTTCACGCTCTGCCTTTCCATAACCCGCATAAATAAGAGGAAGCGCTACGTTCTCCAATGCAGATGCTCGCGGTAACAAATTGAACGTTTGAAATACAAACCCGATCTCTTTATTACGAACCTCCGCCAGTTCGTTCTCGGTCATTTCACTTACCAATTGATTATTAAGTGAATACGTTCCGGATGTAGGCGTATCGAGGCAGCCAACAATATTCATCAGCGTTGATTTTCCGGAACCTGAAAGGGCCCATAAAAGCTACATACTCGCCTTTTTGTATGGTGATGGAAACGGATTGCAGGGCATTAACCTCCTGCGAGCCCATAATGTAGCGTCTGGAAATATTGTGTGTCTCAATTATATTCATGTATTAATAATTTATTTTTTAGAGGTCACATGGAATCGCCAAGCTGAGTATCCTACGATGTTTAGTATTGGTGACTGCGATTTCATGTGTTCGGATTATACAGGTTTAAGATGCCGGGGCACTCAGAAAAGTTTGATGCTATAAGTATACTGGTCTTCCGGATTTAAGTTTCAAACAAGGGTTAATCATTTACCTAAACGTAGAAATCTGATCAATTAGTCCATTTCCAGGCCTGTAAATTACAGATTTACCTGATTTCCTTCTTAATCCTTCAATTTTCATGATTCTGACGAATGTGAGCGGATAAATGTTACAACCTCCCGGATTACATCATTATCCCGGAGAATCCGCGTATGACCCAGACCCGATGTTTTGTAAATCCGTGCCTGAGGGAAAATTTTAATCAGTTCGTTGGGATGATCCATGCTTACTTCCTGGTCGTTATCATCGTGCACGAGCAAAAGGTTGAAATCAGAAGGAACACGTTTAATAAAGGTTAATGACGAAAACTCTTCAAACGGTTTACCGTATTTCTGAAGGACAAATTCTTTAAAAGCCTTTCCTGTTTTTAATGAGCCGCCCAATGCTTTCAAATAGGTGTTAATGATTTCATCTGCGATTGTTGGACTGGCAACGGCAATAAGGCTATTCACCTTTAAACCTTCAGCTATTGCATACAAGCTGGCAACGCCACCGAATGAATGCGCGATTATGCTATCGATCTTCCTGTAGCGATTTTCTAACGCTTGGATTACCGTAAGAAATTCGTTCAGATGCGTGCTTTTACCGGAAGACTTTCCATGCGCAGGTCCGTCAAATCCCACGACTTGGTAGCCCGACTGGATAAGCGGTTTTACAAAACGTCTGAATTGAGTCGCGCGCCCGGCCCAGCCGTGAACTACCAAAACGGTTTTTGGAGCGTTCCCCCAGCGGTAGCATTGAATCTGCATACCGTTAACTGAAAGAATAAATTTTTCGGCAAAAGTTTCGGATTTGAGCTCTTTTTGAGGAGTTGAGTATCCGATAGGCGTAAAGAAAAGGTGCGCGAAAAACCGGTTGGCAAGATTTGGCGTAAGTCTCTCAATCCATGGAAAAATGACCGGTATTATACGCAACGCAAAAGGGGTTTTTGATTTCTTTTTCAAGGTTTTGCAATTTATAAAGGCGGGCTTGTTACCCGTAACCTTGATGATGAATTAATACCGCTGCAGACACAGGCTTGTCGAACAAAAGTTCATATATTTGTAGTTAGGCTAAGTCTAAGGTCTTCTAAAACAGTTGGTTATCCTCTATTTAATCTAAGTATGAAAAAGTGCATTCTGGTTCTGTTTATCAGTTTTATTGCCGGATTTTCCGGAAATCTCTTCGCTCAGAACCGTTTTTGGGTGGCAGCAACTGCCGCCAATTGGAATAACGCGGCCAACTGGTCGGCAACATCTGGAGGAGCCGGGGGTGCTTCTATTCCGGGTACGGGTGGGTCTGAAGTTGCTGTTTTCAACGGCAATGGTCTTGGGGACTGTAATTTGGATATATCTCCTATCGTTTCCGGGATTACAGTTAATGGTTACACAGGAACTATCAATCTACAGGGACGCAATCTTACCACGACTGGTGCAACAAACACATTTACAACCGGCACGATCTCCAACTCAGGTGCAGCAGCAGCTTTAGTGCTTAACACAACCGGAAGCACAACCTTCAACGGTACTTTATTCAATGCCAATGCTAACATAAGCGGAAGCTCAGGCAGGCTTTTCTTCAATGGCTCTACGTTTAATGGTACGGTAACCGTTACAAAAACGGATGCCAATGCCGATACAGGAACAGGCGGTAATACATTTACAAATACGCTAACCATTACGAATGCCGGAACAGGTGAGCTTCGCTTTGGTAATACCAGTCCTGATATTTACAATGCACTGGTCATTAATATTAATAACACAGGCGATATCTCTGTGGCCCGTACTAGTGCGGGTAATCAGCTTAATCAAAACATTATTGTTAACTATAACTCCACAGGACAGGTTTTGTTTGGAGCCAATGGAGGAACCTCTACGTTAGCTAACGGAAGAACGATTACCGTTGGTGCCGTTGGCGGAAGTGGATGCGTAATCTTTCCTGGCAAGAGTAACGCAAGTGGGAGTAACTGCTCAAAACATATCCTTATCGGGTAACACAACTGCTACGCTATCTTTTAACAACAGTAACTTTGCAGCCGCAGTTAACTTAACTTCTCCACGGTATGCCATGAGCGCTACTACATTTCAAGGGGCTGTAACGTTGGTAAAACCAGATGGCGGGTCGGATAATCTTACCGGTGGCAATACTTTTCAAGGAGTTACATCAATCACGAATAATGGTTCTGGGGAACTTAATTTCGCAAATACAAATCCGGATACTTTTAACAATAATGTTACTATAACAAACACAGCCACGGGGCGTGTTCAAATTGGAATCAACTCTGCCGGTAATTTAATTAATGGTAATTTAACCATCAATCACGGAGGTAATTCTACCATTAACACAATTATTGCCAGAAATTCAGGATCTACCGCAACCCTAAATGGTACAGTTACCCTAAACAATACAAATGCAGATCCTAACGGGGGAATTATCATTGCTAATGATGGAACTGTAACAATTAATGGCAACATTATCGTATCGTCAAATAATGGACGTGGAGTGTATTTTGGAAACAGTTCAGGCTCTGTAACACAAACTGCAGGGAACATTACTACCGGAACATTCTCCGGAGGCACGTTATCCTTTAGCAGATTTACGCAAACCAGTGCTATAGCAAACACTGCAACGCTTACAGGTTCAACCACTCTTAGCATTAACAATTCATCAGTTTTTGGCGGAAGTGTAAACTTTACTTCTCCCATGCTTACAAGCAACGGCACTACGTTTAACGGAGCCGCTACACTTGAAAAGACAGGAGCTGGAGATAATTATTGGGGCGGTAACACATTTCAAGGTCTAACAACAATTAACAATAGCGGTACTTCTGAGATTTTTATGGGCAACACGAATGCGGATGCCTTTAATGGTGTTACCGTGTTTAATAATACAGGATACCGAATCCGAATTGCGTATAATCACAGTGGTCAGACCACAACATTTGCCAATGCCGTTACGCTTAACTCCAATAAATCAGCAGGTGCTGACACGTGGTCATTTCTTGTTGCTGATGCCAATGACAGCCATGTAACTTTTCAGAGCAGCTTAATAATCAATGTTGCAGGTGCGCTACGCAGCGATCATCGGTTTTTAAATGGAGTTGGCTCAATTGGAACATTTAACGGTCCAGTTACCATTAATGAAACCAATACGCATACGGGTACCATCGTAACAATGGGTGTCAACGGAACATCAACCTATGCTGAAGACATTGTGGTGAATAATCCCGGGTGGAACAACTGGAGTTGTTTTTAATAGCGCTGCAACCGCAAGCTCCACGCTAGCAGCCGGAAAGACAATAACGATTGGAGGTGGTGGATTTACTGCTGGTGCATTAGGCTTATTAAGATTTACACAAGTAGGCAATACACCGCAAACGCTTACAGCTTTTTCTGGGACAGCAGCTTTGATAGTAGGGCCGAGTACTCAATTCGGAGGAAATGTAAATTTTATAGCTCCACGTTTGTTCCTGAATGGTCTTACAGTTGTAGGTACAGCATCACTTGAGAAAAACGGAGCTTCGGACGATGCCGGAACAGGCGGAAACATATTTCAGGGTATTACAACCATTACGAATTCAGGATCAGGTTACCTTCTTACCGGTAATACCAATGCCGACCAATTCGGAGCCACCGCCACATTTAATGTTACCGGAAGCGGTCGAATGCATTTAGCACAAAATCACGGAGGCCAAACAACCACATTTGCATCCGATGTTACATTCAATGTAAACAAATCAGGAGCGGTGGACCAATGGGGAATTCTATTTTGCGAAGGCACTAACACCGCTGTAACATTTGGTGGAAATCTAACAATCCAAAATGCCGGCAGCTTCAGAAGCGATTCACGTTTTTTAAATGGTGCTGGTTCAACCGCTGTCTACAATGGCATCGTTACTGTAAATGTCACAAATACCAACAGTGCTACTGTACAGAACATGGGCACAAATGGTCAATCAACATTCAATGAAAACATAATTGTATCCAATAGCGGAGGAGCAAACGGAGTTTATTTTAATTCCGGAGCCACCAGTTCATCAACCCTTGTAGCGGGGAAAACAATAACGCTTGGTGCCGGTGGATTTACTTCCGGTAGTTTGAGTCTTCTGCGCTTCACACAACTTGGAGCAACTCCGCAAACGCTTAATCCTACTGGTACAGCAGCATTGATTGTAGGGCCTGCCTCCCGGTTTGACGGCAATGTGAATTTTGTTTCACCACGATTGTTTTTAAACGGATGTACCTATGGTGGTACGGGAACATTTGAAAAAACTGGTGATCTGGACGATTCAGGAACTGGTGGCAATATTTTTACTGGGATAACAACTATCACCAACAGTGGACTTAGATTCTTACTGTTAGGGAATGGTACCCGCGACCAGTTTTTGAGCGCTACAACATTTAATAATACAGGTTCTTTCAGGATTTATTTTAGTCACAATCACCCCGGCCAAACAACTGAGTTTGCTTCGGACCTTACGCTTAATACGAATAAAACAGGAGGAACAGATGGCTGGTCTTACCTGGTAGCCGAAGGTGCCAACACGGGTCTTTCTGTAGCGGGAAATCTGGTTATTAATTGTGCAGGATCTATTCAAAGCAATCATCGTTTCCTTAACGGTGCTGCAACTACAGGTACCTTTAATGGAGCAACCATTAACCTGACGAACACGCATCCTTCTACTTCTATTTCAATGGGGGAGAATGGAACTTCTACGTATGCTGGAAACATTGCGGTTAGCAACAGCGGGGGTGCAGCGGGCATAACATTTAACCAAAACTCAACCGCCAATTCAACCATGACGGGAACGATTTCTGCTGGTGTATTCTCAAGCGGTTCACTTAACTTATATCGCTTTGCACAAATTGGAAATACACTGCAAAACTTAGCGTTGACGGTTGATGGTACCATATTGCGAGTTGGACCGACTTCAAATTTTGAAGGCCCTGTAAATTTTGTCTCACCTCGCATACTCTTGAGTGGTACAACTTATCAACAAGCTGCTTACCTGGAAAAAATTGGCGCGAATGACGACTACGGTAGCGGAGGAAATATCTTTGACGGGACAACCACACTTGTAAACTCAGGAGCTGGTATCTTATTCACCGCGAACTCCGCTCCTGATATCTTTAATGGAGATTTAACGGTAACCAACTCTGGAAGTAATTACATTTTCCTCGCGTATAACGTGCCAGGTAATGAGTTTAACGGAAACATTATTCTTAATAATACGGGTAGCGCATTGGGTATTCGTTTCGCTCACAATACTACCGGTGCAGCAACATTTGCTGCCGGAACAAACCGCACAATAGCTGTTGGGGTTTCAGGATTTTCAGTGGGCGAACTTGGGCTCAGACGTTTTACTCAAACCGGATCATCGCCTCAAACGCTTACGCTTACCGGATCAGCCAGATTGATTTCCGGACCTTCGTCAGAATTTAATGGCAATGTTAGCTTTACTGCTCCCCGAATTTTACTCAACGGAACCCTTTATAACGGAACTTCGTACCTCGAAAAGACAAGCACCACCAATGATGATGGTATAGGTGGAAATACCTTTATGCAAACAACCACCTTGGTTAACTCCGGCAGCAACTATTTATTAACCGGTGCAACCAGTCCGGATGTTTTTAATGGTACACTTATTCTGAATAACACAGGATCTTCTACTATTCGCCTCGCGGATAATTCTGCCGGAAATCAGTTCAATGAAAATATTGAATTGAACTCAGCATCAGGCGGGGGAATCTATTTTAGCAACAGCACAAACGGAACTTCAACGCTTGCGGCAGGAAAAACGATTGCTGTTGGAACTTCAGGATTTATCACAGGCGATGTTCGTTTAATACGCTTTACACAGGTAGGCCCAACTCCTCAAACGCTCGATTTAGGAGGCATTGCCATTCTTACTCTTGGACCAACTTCATCGTTTGGCGGAAATGTTACTTTCCTATCGCCTCAGCTTTACCTGAACGGTACAACGTTTTCGGGTACGTCTTATTTGGAGAAAAAAGGAGCAGGAGACAACTATAGCAATGGGGGAAATACATTTATAGGAAGCTCAACTATTGTTGACTCGGGGGCTGGCTATCTGGCTATGGCATTGAATTTTCCGGATATTTTCCAGAGTGACTTAACCGTTACTAATCAAGGTTCAAATATAATTTACCTCGCCAACAACGTGACCGGAAACGAGTTTAATGGCAACATTACTTTCAACTCAACCTTGGGAAGCGGAGGTATTTACATCGGCAATAACCCAACAGCAGCCGCAACATTAGGCAACGGTGCATCTTTGCTTACCGGTGGATTAGGATTTAGCAGCGGTGAGCTAAGATTAAAGCGATTAACACAAATTGGAAGTTCAGCTCAAATGCTAACACTTACGGGTACAGCGCTATTACGTATCGGCCCAGTAACAACGTTTAACGGAATCGTAACATTCAGAGCACCTCAGATTGCTTTAGACGGAGCAGTCTACAATGGTGTAACATATCTCGAAAAAACCGGAGCAAACCACAACGACAGCAACGGAGGAAATTCATTCCTGGGGACAACCACAACCATTGCCAACTCCGGCAGTGGATGGTTCAGGTTTGCTATCAATTCACTCGATACCTTCGGAACCGGCGATTTGATTATTACCAATACCGGTACTTCTACGATCCGCATGGCAGATAATGTGCCAGGTACGGTATTTAATGGTAATATCTTTGTCAACTCAACCTTTGGCGGAGGTGTTTATTTCAGCGAAAGCGGAACCGGAACGGCAAGCTTGTCGGCAGGTAAAACAATAGCAGTAGGAACAACAGGTTTCACAATTGGTGAACTTCACATTCGCAGATTCACTCAATCGGACGCTGCTACACCGCAAACACTTTTATTAACAGGAGTGTCCGCGTTAGTTCTTGGCCCTACAATAGCGTTTAGCGGAAATTCTGATTTTCGGGCTCCTCAACTCTATCTTAATGGAGGTACATTCAATGGACCTGCCTTGTTGGAAAAAACCGGTGCCACGGATAATGGAAGTCCCGGAAATATGATTTTTCAATCTACCGGTACTATTCGGCTTAGCGGAACTGGGTACCTTCGAACGAACGGTGGAAATATCTTTAACGGCCCTACGTCATTACTTAATTCCGGATCCAATTACCTATTGCTTGAATTAACTACCGGAAGTACATACAATGGAGATCTGACACTTACAAACACCGGATCTTCCCGCATTCGGAGTGCCTATACGGGCACAACTGCATACAATGGAAACATTATTGTAAACAACACGAGTGGAACAGGTATATATTTTGTTGACAATGGAACTGGTTCTGCTGTGCTGGCTACAGGAAAAACAGTCAGTATAGGTGGTCTGGGATTTACTACGGGTGAATTATCTATGCCCAGATTTACTCAAACCGGTAATACAGCGCAAAATATCGTGCTTACTGGAGCCGCCACATTCAGAACCGGACCAACTTCAGTTTGGAACGGAGACCTGACCGTTTCATCTCCTACGGTTTTTCTGGATGGCAATACTTTCAGCGGAACAAGTAATAGTTTCACCAAGACGGGTGCATCCACTGACAACAGTGCGGGTGGAAACACGTTTAGCCTGGGAACTACAACAACATTTACTAATTCCGGAACAGGAATTTTCAGACTTGCCAATGGTACAGGAGATGATTTCATTGGTGATGCAATCTTCAATCAGGTAAGTGGTACACTTCATCCAGCGTACAACGTTGTCAGTACATTCAGCGGCAACGTAACGGTAGATGGTGCCTCGCCAATAACCTTTGCTGCAAGCAACGGAACCATAACATTTACCGGAAGTAACGCACAAAATGTAAACAAGAGTGGCACGGCTTCACCCGTATTTAGAAGGTTGCTTATGAACAAGGCGAGCAATGCCGTAACCTTAACTACCGATGTAAGTGTAACCACCAATGCTACATTCACAGCGGGTGTTCTTAACACAACAACCACCGACATTTTAACCTTTGTAAATGGTTCAACCTCTACAGGCGGATCAAATGCAAGTCACATAGATGGACCCGTTTTAAAAATTGGAAATGCTGCCTTCTCATTCCCAACGGGCGATGCAGGAATTTTCAGACCCATTTCAATTTCTGCACCGGCTAATAATACCCATGCATTCAGGGCCGAATATTTCAAAGCCGCTCAAGCATTCGGTGGGCCGGCCACTTACCCAGCCGGTATATTAACGGTGAGTTCTTGCGAATACTGGGTGTTGGATCGTACCGTAGGTGCATCAAACGTAAATGTTACGTTAAGTTGGAACTCTCCCGATTGTACCGGAGCATACATTACTAATTTGCCTAACCTACGTGTTATGAGGTGGGATGGCGTATCCTCATGGGTAAATCATGGGAATGGTGGCACAACGGGTAATGCAACTGCCGGTACATTAATTACTTCTGCTCCCATCACCAGCTTTAGTCCAATCACGTTAGGATCAACCACCATTGACAATCCCTTGCCTATTGAGTTAATAAGCTTTATAGCTCAGGTATTAAATGAAAATGTAAAATTGAACTGGATTACTGCTTCCGAATTGAATAATGACTTTTTCACCGTGCAGCGCTCAGCTGATGGAATGGAATTTGAAAGTATCATGAAAATTAAAGGCGCGGGTACAACTTCTGCTTCAACAAGCTATGAGTATATGGATGTCACTCCCATACAAAACATTTCTTACTATCGGCTTAAGCAAACAGATTTTGATAAGAAATCCAGTTATTCAAAAGTATTGGTAGTTAATGTTTTGCTTTCAGGCGAATTGTCAATGTATCCTAACCCGGTAAGTGTTGGTGGCGTGGTTACTTTAAATAAAAAGATACGTATGTGATCTCGAATAATCTGGGTGTGATTGTTATGAAAGTAACGGAGGTAAACCAGATCGACATCTCTACTCTTTCTCCGGGAATTTATGTGATAAGAAGTTCTACGGGAGATTTAAAACGACTGGTTATTCAATAATATAGAATGTAGTAGTCTTTGTATCAGGGGCGAGCGTATCGGTATTATAAGTACGCTCTGAATAGTGCACCTTATTCTGATAGTCAATCAATACTACTGTTGAGCATCGGGTACCATAGCCGTTTGTCTTAATGAACATGGATGATAAAGCGCGCTCGCGTTCCAGGCCAATACCTGTATCCGGTAGATTTTGATCAGCGGCACGACTTTCATCATGCAACAATTCAAATAACATTTCTGGAGTAAGTGTATTGGAATCTAAAATGGTTTTAACCTTCTCCTTTCCACGTTCAACTTTGGGCCATGGTGTGTCAAGCAAATGATTGCTTAGTCCATAAAGACCTGGCTTTAAGGCTTGAATTCCGTTTCCATAATTGGATAAGTACCACAGCTTGTCTGTGTTGCCAACCAATAGATTAAATCCATTATACTGTTTGGCGTGGGGTAGAATTTTAGACAGATACTGATCGGGGCTATCTCCATTCAAAAGATAATCAGAAACCAATTGTCCACGTGAAGGGGCCTGAGGATTGATGTGGGCAGGGTCCCGATAATTTGTTACTAAGCTGATTTTACCATTTCGGTTCATA
Organism: Flammeovirgaceae bacterium; assembly: GCA_016709845.1. Lineage (GTDB taxonomy): Bacteria > Bacteroidota > Bacteroidia > Cytophagales > Cyclobacteriaceae > ELB16-189. The sequence goes on from JADJMA010000011.1 coordinate 11,540, forward strand.
GCCATCCAGGTACCTGAAGCTTCTAAGTCCCGGCCACCAACAATCTGTGGTGCATCACTCCAAAAATCCATTGGTGTAGTTCTTCGATTATAAAACTCATCACGATTTGCCGCCACAATGAGTTTATATTTTGGATGATTGTTTAAAGAGAAAAAGATTAGACACATGATAAATTCTTTTCAGAAAGATAAATTTGGATGATGCGGAATTTCACTGCTCAAATAATTCCAATTGACTGGGCAACAGTTGAAATGATTTTCGATGATACGGGGTAATCCCCTGTGCCCGTATTCCATCCCGATGCTCCACAGTAGGATAGCCAACATTGGTGTTCCAGGCATAACCCGGAAATTCAAGAGATAGTTTCTCCATTAATTCATCCCTATAATTCTTTGCCAGAACGGAGGCAGCAGCAATCGACAAATATTTGCCATCTCCTTTAATCACACATTCAAACTTTATTTCCTGATAGGGTTTAAACCGATTGCCATCTATCAACAAAAGTTCCGGACGAAGTGCTAACTGATCCAACGCTAAATGCATGGCTTTAAAAGAAGCATTTAAAATATTTATCTGATCTATTTCATCATTACTTACTTCGGCAATCGCCCAGGCCAATGCATCCTGAACAATATCAGTTTGTAAGGTTTGTCTTTCCTGTCGGGATAGTTGCTTGGAATCATTCAATAAGTCGTGCTTATAGTTTTTTGGCAAGATAACAGCCGCTGCTACCACCGGGCCAGCCAAACATCCTCTTCCTACCTCATCGCAGCCGGCTTCAATTAAATCAGGAGTAAACGATGACAATAGCATAAATTCAAAATTCAAGATTCAAAACTCAAAATTCAAGGCCGTTTACTTAATTATTGAATTAATTTTGAGTCTTAAATTTTAAATCATTTTATAAATGAACCCTTGGCAAACGCTTTCTTCAGAAGAAAAATATGATAATCGATGGATTCAGGTTGTGGAACATCAGGTAATAAACCCTGCAGGAGGAAAAGGCATTTATGGTAAGGTGCATTTTAAAAGCAAAGCCATTGGCATTGTGGCGCTTGATCAGGATATGAATACCTGGTTGGTTGGGCAGTGGCGCTACACGTTAAATGAATGGAGTTGGGAGATACCCGAAGGCGGTGGCGCGCTCGATACTGATCCGATAGAATCTGCCAAACGAGAATTAAAAGAAGAGACCGGGTTAGTTGCTGAGCGATGGACTATGATTCAGCGCGCATATCTTTCCAATTCTGTTTCGGATGAAGAAGGATTTTTATTTTTAGCCGAAGATTTAACGCAGCAAGAAAGCGAACTAGAAGATACAGAAGCCGATTTAAAAGTATGGAAACTTCCGTTTAAGGATGCCCTTCAAATGGTGCTTACTGGAAAGATAACCGATAGTTTAAGTGTGATGGGAATACTTAAGGTGGCTCGACTGAAAGGACTCTAGCTACTAGATGCTGGTTGCTGGATACCAGAAGATAGAATCCAAAAACACGTAACTATGCTAACCAATGAGCTACCGTTCTCACATTAGACCCAACTTTCTTCTCGCCTATCCAATCATGTTAAGCATGCTGGGTCAGGTGATGACTGGTGTAGCTGATAGTGTAATGATTGGTTGGACAGGCACTACTCCGCTGGCTGCTTCTTCCTTTGCCAATATCTTTTTTTCAATTCCACTTTTTTTTGGAATTGGCGTTTCATACGCCATAACACCCTTGGTGGCACAAGCTGAGGGTGCCAGCGATGCCGGCAAAATAATCAGCACCCTAAAAAATGGTTCGCTGATAAATATTGTTACTGGTTTTATCCTGGTTGGTCTCATTTTTTCGATCGAGCCTTTTATGCATTTTATGGGGCAGCCTGAAGAAGTGGTAACACTGGGTATACCCTACCTCAACATCATAGCTATATCAATTATTCCTGCCATGATTTTCCAAACCTATAGGCAGTTTGCCGAGGGGCTTCAACGTACCCGAATGGCTATGATTATAGTAGTAGGCAGTAATCTGCTCAACATTGCCCTCAATTATGTTTTAATATTTGGCAAGTATGGTTTCCCATTGTTAGGATTAAATGGAGCGGGTTGGGCTACGCTGATTGCACGCGTGGTGATGGCCGCAAGCATGATGCTTTATATCTATTATGGAAGAAAATTTCAGGCCTACAAATCCGGATTTTCTATAGGTAATTATTCACGAGTCCTTATTTCAAAAATGTTACACATTGGTTTACCAGCAGGCTCGCAATTTATTTTTGAAGCCGGAGCCTTTGGCTTTTCTGCTATCATGATGGGCTGGCTCGGCACCACGACCTTAGCCGCGCATCAAATAGCCATTAATCTTGCTACCATCAGTTATATGACTACTTCGGGCATGGGGGCAGCGGCCACCATTCGGGTAGGAAACTTTTGGGGTCAAAAAAACCGAAGTAATTTAAGAGCCGCTGCTTTTACTATGATAGGAATGGCCGGTGCGCTTATGTTGGCATGGGCGATGCTGTTCGTATTTGGGAGACATCTACTTCCTTCTTTATATATCGATGATCCGGCCGTGATAGAAATTACGGCAACTCTATTAATCATTGCTGCCTTTTTTCAATTGTCGGATGGAATGCAAGTAGTAACCGCTGGCGCATTACGGGGGTTGCAGGATGTTAAAGTGCCTTCCCTACTAGTCTTTATTTCTTACTGGGTCATTGCCCTTCCGCTAGGATACTGGTTGGCATTCTCTTTAGCGATGGGAGCCAATGGAATCTGGATTGGACTTTCCGTTGGCCTCACCTTAACGGCCACGGCTATGGTTGTGCGTTTTAACAGACTTTCCAACAAGTTGTAATTCTTGTAGAATCGCTTACGAATTTTAACAACAAAGTTCATAGAGAAAATTCATAACTTTCATTCAAACATAAACTCATGCAAGAACCCCGCCCCGTTCGCTATTCACAAACTACCATTACCGAATTGATGATTCCCTCCTACGCCAACTTTGGTGGTAAAATTCATGGCGGCACTCTATTATCCTTAATGGATAAAGTTGCCTATGCTACTGCGAGCAAGCACGCGGGCACCTATTGTGTAACCGTAACAGTCGATCGGGTAGAGTTTCTTCATCCTGTGGAAGTAGGAGAATTAGTTTCCCTTCTTGCATCGGTCAATTACGTGGGCCGTACCTCTCTGGTAGTGGGAATACGCGTTGAGTCTCAAAACATTAAGACCGGAAAGGTATTACACACCAACTCGTCTTTTTTACGATGGTGGCCAAAGGAGACGATGACAAACCTACCCAGGTACCCGAATTAATCCTGGAAAGTAAAGAAGATATAAAGCGATTTATAGAAGCCATGCGGATGAAAGAGATAAGAAGTGCCGTCCGCGAACAAATGGATGATGCCCATTCTAATTTCGAAGTCGAAAATGCACACGAAATACTTAAAGACCAACGGTGTAAAATCTTATTTAAACTTCCGTAGAATCAGCTAAACTTGTCATATTAAATATATTCCTATGAAGTATCTATTTTCAATCATTTTTCTTTTCACTCTTTCGTTTTCGTTTAGTCAACCGCTCGTATTGACTCAGCGCGATCAGGCACGTGTTATTGACGAACTGTTAGATGATCGGCTTCGCACAGTACTACCCAACCTAATGCGCAGAGAAGGTTTCGACATGTGGGTAATAATCTCCCGGGAGTATAATGAAGACCCGGTGATTAAAACATTATTACCTGGCACCTGGCATGCAGCCCGCAGAACTACTATGCTCGTTGCTTTCGATCGGGGTGCCGATAAGGAGATGGAATATTTAGCCGTGGCTCGCTATGATGTGGGCAAGATGTTCAAGCGCGCCTGGGATCCTGATGCCAACCCAGATCAGTGGGCTCAACTCGGAAAAATTATTAGTGAACGTAATCCCAAAAAAATTGGGGTTAACAAAGCCCCCTCGTGGGGTCATGCCGATGGACTTACCTCAAATGATTATGACAATCTCATTAAGGTGTTACCTAAAAATCTGCAATCAAAAGTTGTTTCGGCTGAAAAGCTGGCCGTTAGTTGGTTAGAGACGCGAACCGAAAAAGAAATGGTCATCTATCAGCAAATATGTCGCATTGCTCATGACATTATTCAGGAAGGCTTTTCTGATAAAGTTATTCAACCTGGAGTAACAACAACGGAGGATGTGGTGTGGTGGTATCGCGAAAGAATTAAGGAATTAAAGTTGGATACCTGGTTTCATCCATCCGTTTCTATTCAGAGAAACGAAGCTGATGCCATTATGGCCAAGCGTCCACAACCGCTGGTGATTCAACCAGGCGATTTTCTGCATGTTGATTTTGGAATTACTTATCTCCGCCTCAATACAGATACACAACAACACGCTTATCTTCTTAAAGCAGGCGAAACTGAAGTTCCGGCTTATTTAAAAAATGCTTTTGCGAAAGGAAACCGGCTGCAGGATTTGCTAACGAATAATTATAAGTTAGGCCGAACAGGCAACGAAATTCTAAAAGCCACTCGCGAACAAGCCATTGCGGAAGGAATTACTCCCTCTATTTATACACACCCAATTGGCTTTCATGGACATGCAGCGGGAACAACCGTAGGCATGTGGGATATGCAAGGGGGCGTACCTTTTACAGGAGATTATCCGTTGCATTATAACACAGCATACTCGATTGAGTTGAATTGCACTGTCAATATTCCTGAGTGGAAAAAAGATATCCGCGTTCAATTGGAAGAAGATGGTTTCTTTTCCGAAACCGGCTTCCGATACATTGATGGTCGCCAAAAAGAAATTATTACAATCCCCAGAATGGGCGGGATTAACGGACAGTAATCAATATATGTCCTTATACCAAGTCCTCTTTTGATCTGATCGAAAGAGGACTTTTTTACATATCTTGAATAAACCCAGATTATGCATTAGGAATGCATAATCTGCCCGAAGGGTTGACGATCCTGACGTTTACCGTCAGGATGTCAAGGTTTAATCCTGACAATGAAAATCACCTGCTTGGTTTTTAGTTTTGTTCTATAAGTTGTTGATTTTCATTCGTCAATTATGCAATAGAAATATCTATTGCATAATTTGGGATAAATTTATTCTTGCCTCCTCTCTTTAATGAAACTATTAAGAGCACTACATACGTATTATGCCTTCGTTCTCTTCACAATAATTTTCATTCTACTTTTCCCTTTCTTCCTGATTCCCATACTTTTCCCCAAGCAATTTAAACTGGTAGGCGTCATTAATCGGTTTTGGGGCTACCTACTATTTCCGATTACGTTTCTTCCATATAAAATAGAGTGTCGCACACAGCTCGATCCAAAACGTCAATACATTTTTTGCCCAAACCATTTTTCTTATCTCGACATTGCCGCCTTAGGCCTCAATCCGATCAATGCCGTATTTGTAGGAAAAAATGACATGGAAAAAATTCCCTTGTTCGGATTCATGTACCGAAAACTCCACATCACGGTAGATCGGTCGAAACTTAAAAGCCGGATGAACACAATTTTAAAATCCCTTCAAGCAATAGACGATGGAAAAAGCCTGGTAATTTTTCCCGAAGGGGGTATCGTAAGCAAAAATCCACCTCGAATGACTCCTTTTAAAGATGGCGCCTTCCGGGCAGCTATCGAGAAACAAATTCCTGTGGTGCCTGTTACCTTACCTAACAATTGGATAATTTTGCCTGATCAAGAACACATACTATTACATCGGGGACTTATCCATGTGATTTTTCATGAACCGATTGAAACCATAGGGTACACATTAGATCAATTGGAAGATTTAAAAAGCAAAGTATTTAACGTAATAGCAACCGAACTTAAGAACCGTGAAAATTGATAAAGACACATTGAATAAAATTTCGCATCTCGCCCGGCTTGAGTTTAATGAACAGGATGCAGAAAAAATGATGAAAGATATGACCAACATCCTTTCGTTTGTAGAAAAATTAAATGAGGTAAATACCGAAGGAGTCGAGCCGCTTACCACGATGAGTCATGAAGTCAATGCGTTGCGCGAAGACATCGTGCATCCTCACCTTGATCACGACCTTGCCTTACAAAGCGCTCCCAAAAAAGATTCTGATTACTTCCGGGTACCCAAGGTACTGGAGTAACTTCTTCTCGTTGCTAATCCTTATTATTAAAGGTAAACTTGCCGCTTAACATACTCAAAGTATGCATACCCTTCAATTTTGGAAATCCTGGAGTAAACCCAACCAATACTTTTTCTGGTTTCTTAGCACCTTACTCATTCTTGCTATCGGATTTTTCTGGTATTCCTATTTACTTTCACCAGCACCGGTTATAACCTGGCAACATTATCAGGAACTCCAACAGGAAGAAACTCCTATCCGTTTTTTTCAGATGGGTTTGCATAGTCTTCCTGTTCAAGCTGATATTTTTATGATTACGGAAGCTCAGCTGGGTAGTCCGCTAAATCCAAATATTACAGCTTCTTATATTTTTCTTTGCTCCCTGCTCATTTTCTTCTTAGTATCCCTTGCCCTTATTACTACCCTAAATCGTTTTTGGTTTCTGATCGGTATCGGAATTTTTTCATTGCTACTTATCAGTTTACAGTTTGAGGCACTCGAAGTATTTGGGCTGACTAATAAGATGCCCGCTGCCATAGTATTAATCTTTATCATCGCACTCGCTTATTATTTTCAAGCCTTGCGCAGCCAGACTTCATTCTTTACCCGGTTGTTTTCATTTACTTTTCTTTTTTTGATTTTAGGAATAATCTTGGTTCAGTTTAGCCAAGTGCAAAATCCACTCTTACATATTTCTGTAAACGGATATACACCCGGGCTTATTCTTTCGCTCATTTTTATTTTAATGATTGGTCCCGAAATCCCGGCTGCATTCGTTAGCATCCTCACACAAAGCACCCGCCAAACAAAAAGTCTTCGTCATTTTTTAATCTTAACTGGATTCTATTTGCTCAACCTCTTACTTGCCTACGGAATTAATATCGGTTATCTGGATATAAACATCTGGGTTATCGACTTCTTTTTTCTGTTTACGATTTCATCCGTACTGGGTATCTGGGGCTTCCGCCAACGAGAGGCCCAATATGCGTCCATTCTTCCAGCCGATCCGTACGGCATTTATTTAATTCTTTCCTTAGCACTACTATCCTTCAGTACGATAGGCTACCTGCTGGCAACAGCCAATGATGTGGTCTTTAATCTTTTAAAAGATGTGGTTATGTACAGCCATTTAGGGTACGGAATTATATTTCTGCTGTACATCATTTCCAATTTCGGATCGATGCTTTCACAAAATCTGCAGGTTTATAAAGTGATTTACAAGCCTACAACCATGCCCTATTTTACTTTCCGTATGATGGGTCTCATCACATGCCTTGCCTTTTTGGTTTTTGATACAAGCTGGCGAACACCCCTCAATCAAATTTATGCAGCTTATTACAATGGCTATGGCGATTTATATTATACGCAGAATGATGACATGCTTGCGGAGGGTTTTTATAATAAATCTGTTTTTTATAGAAACCAAAACCATCACGCACATTACGCATTGGCCTCCATACAGAGCGCTCGCCTGGAACTGCATAAAAGAAAGACTTGAACTCGCAGAAGCAAGTGGTGGAATCCAACCGAGTTCGCTTTTCTGAATTTAAGTGAATCCTACTTACGTACGGGCAATTCACTTCAGGCATTAATGATACTAAAGCAAGCCAAAGAAGAATTTCCAACTAGTGGTATTGTTCACAATGCATTGGGTCTTTTGTTTTCAGAATTAAAAATGTCAGACTCGGCCTTGCTTTCCTTTCAAGAAGCTCGTAAGTCGCGAGCAACTAAAGAAATGGCAGAAACAAATCTGCTTGCAACCAGTGCTAAGTTTAACCTTACTTATCCTGCCGATTCGTTGCTACAACTAATCGGTTCTCAAAAACTTGGCCCAAGAGCCAACACGCTTGCCCTCGCCAATCTTCAAAGTCTGCCAATTGAAGTAGAATATCTTTCTCCAAGTGATACGGTGGTTTCAGCCACACAGGCCACTTTTATTTGTAACTATTTCATCAATCAATTATATGCGGTTGATACAGTTCATCTCGCCCAGGCTGTATCGCTGGCACGCAAACCCGTTAACGAATATTTTAAAGAAGCCATACTAGTAGCCGCCTCGCAAGCCTATTATGCGCAAGGCGAAATAAAGCGAGCCTTTGATCTTACCCGCGAAGTCGCATATCGTACAGGGAGCGGTAAATACTTTACTCTGTTAGGCATTTGGGCCCTTGAACAAAATAACCCGCAGATTGCTGCGAACTACTTTGAAATAGCAAAAGATAAAAATCAACCAAACGCATTACTCTATGAAGCCATCGCGCAAACGGAATCTGATAGCCTAGCACTGGCACTACCGTTGTGGGATAGTTTAGCCCGATCAGCCGATGAAAAGAATGTTGAAATCTCAAAAAATAGCCTCGTGGTTTTAACGGCATCACCCACTCAAGTAAATGATATGTCCGATGAAGACAAGTATTGGTACACACGCTACAAAATAAATTGGCTCGATACACTCACCTTCTGGAATGTAACCCACTCCATTCAAAAGGAAGAATTAAAAGCACGCGCTATTCTTGATTTCAGTAAGAAATGGTATGCTCAGGACAATACGGAGACAGCAATTAAAATTCTTGAGCATACGAAAGGACTTAAGTTAACAGATAAGCATGTGTATGATCAAATTCTTATTCTCAACCTGATGCTTCTTGCAGAAACGAATACAGAATTGTTTTTAAAACAAGACCTTGAAAAAATTCAATCCCTCAAGCCTTCTTTTCCCAATGAGTTGGTTTATCTACAAACTTTAAAGAGTGAATATGCTGGTCGTGCGGAAGAAGCCCAGGCTGGCTTTGAGTATTTGAGTACCGCAAACATACACTTTACAGAAGGCCTTATTTCCTCAGCCCGGCATTTTTCACTAGATACAACCGATCGGATAAAGTCCTATTCTATTTTAGTATCTGGTTTGCTCGCCCGGCCCAACTCGATCAAGCTCTTAAAAGCCTACATAAAGGAAGCCGCCTTAATAGGCTTTGATGATGAGGCAAACGATAGTCTGGATAAATTGAAGAAGCTACTGCCAGCCCGATATTTTAATCAATACATCAAAGAGAACCCAGACTTTTTTGACATTGAAGGTTAGTTATCAAAGTTGATGGCATGAATTTATCCCATTCAATGTTTACTTTTACCTCATAAAATTTATATCATGGACAAGAAAATACCTCTGCACGAACTTCATGTTAAACTAGGTGGCAAGATTGTACCCTTTGGTGGCTTCTTAATGCCGGTCCGGTATTCTTCCGATATTGAAGAGCACATGGCAGTTCGCAAAGGTGTTGGTGTTTTTGATGTTTCACACATGGGCGAATTTAAAGTAGAGGGCCCTGATGCACTTGATCTCATTCAACGTATTACCAGTAACGATGCCTCTAAATTGGTGGATGGACAGGCGCAATACACTTGCCTGCCCAACGAAACCGGAGGCATTATCGATGACCTGATCGTATACAAGATTAAAGACAATGATTATTTTATTGTAGTTAATGCTTCAAACATCGATAAGGATTTCAGCTGGTTTACGAAATACAACACAAAAGGCGCCACTCTTAAAAATATCTCGAATAGCAAATGCCTGTTTGCCGTGCAGGGACCAAAAGCCACGGAGGTTTTACAGAAACTTACCAAAGTCGACTTAAGCGCAATTAAGTATTATCATTTTGCTGTGGATGAATTGGCCGGAGTAAAAGATGTAATCATTAGCAACACCGGCTATACAGGTGCTGGTGGTTTCGAGATCTATGTTGACAACGAACAGGCTGAAAAAATCTGGAATGCGATTTTTGAAGCCGGTAAAAACGAAAACATAAAACCAATTGGGTTAGGTGCGCGCGATACCTTAAGATTGGAAATGGGCTTTCTGTTTATATGGCAATGATATCGATGACACCACCTCGCCCCTGGAAGCTGGCTTAGGTTGGATTACAAAATTCACAAAAGAATTTACCAACTCAGCAAATCTAAAAAACAGAAAGAAGAAGGGGTAACCAAAAAGCTAGTTGGCTTTAAAATGATTGATAAAGGTATTCCGCGTCACGATTACATTTTGAAAGATAGTGAGGGTAATACCATTGGCAAGGTTACTTCGGGCACCCAATCGCCCATGTTGTCTTTAGGTATTGGGTTGGGTTATGTAACAAAAGAATTTTCAACTCCCGGGTCCGAAATATTTGTTGATGTACGGGGCGGTCGCTCAAAGCGATGGTGAGTAAGTTGCCTTTAATTTAACCAACCTCAAAAGTTTATCCGATGAAAACTATTGACGTTTGCCTAACTCCCGAACTGCTTCATCTGTACTCACTAAATGACAAAACGGTTGTAGTCGTAGATATTCTGCGTGCCACTTCTTGTATGGTAACTGCCTTTGCTCATGGAGCCGAACGAATAATCCCTATCGCCAATCAGGAAGAATGCAATCAAATGCGCTTACGCGGATACATTACCTCAGGTGAACGGGATGGTAAAAAAGTTGCTGGATTCGATAAGGGCAATTCTCCCTTTGAATATATGGGCACAGAAGTAAAGGGGAAAAAAATTGCGTTCACTACCACGAATGGAACCCTGGCGATTGAGAAATCTAAACAAGCGCGCGAAATTATCATCGGTAGTTTTCTCAACTTAAGTTCTGTTACTAAGCACTTGCTCTTTAGTCATAATAACATATTGGTTGTCTGTGCCGGCTGGAAAGGGAAAATTAATTTGGAGGACTCACTCTTTGCAGGAGCTTTAGTAGAAAAACTTAAAAATCATATTGAGCAAGATTGTGATTCTCCACTGGTTGCCCAACATCTTTATAATTTAGCAAAGGATAATATGGTTGATTTTTTAAAAGGCTCCAGCCACGTAAAAAGATTGAATCGGCTAAGCATCGAAAAGGATATTGAGTTTTGTCTTACTCCGGATCAATACACGGTTGTGCCCCGCTTAGTCAACAACGAATTGCTTTGTTAGTTGTTTGAATAAACAAGTTCACCCCCCACGGTGGTACTAAGCACTTTCACTTTACGGATCTCCGCGGGGTCTATCTCAAAGAGATTCTTTTCAAGAACTACAAAGTCGGCCAACTTGCCCGGTTCAATGCTACCTTTAATGTTCTCCTCAAAGGATGCATAAGCGGCACGGATTGTATAGCACTTCAATGCATCTTCCACACTTATTTTTTGTTCTGGCACCCAGCCGTTAGGATTTTTATCATCTAATGTTTGACGGGTTACTGCCGCATAAATACCATACAACGGAATTGGAGGCGCAACAAACCAATCGCTGCCAAAGACCAAGCGGGCATGGGCTTTTAATAAAGACCCAAACGCATAGGTAGTTTTAATTCGCTCGCCACCGATAAGTTTCTCAGCAAATCGACCATCATCAATCGCATGATAGGGCTGTACACTCGGAATTACATTCAGTTCTGCAAATCGACTAAAATCCTTTGGAATAATATGCTGTGCATGCTCAATTCTAAATCGTCTATCACGATTTCCGTTTTCATCTTCAACTTTTTTATAAATATCCAGTAAGGTGTGAATGGCCTTGTCGCCTATAGCGTGCGTCATTACTTGCAGCCCGGCACTATCGGCTGATTTAATTCGGGTATATAAATCGCTCTGAGATGTAATGAAAAATCCTGAGTCAGTTGGAGAATCAGTGAACGGTTTATAAAAAGCAGCGGTATGAGAACCTAATGAACCATCTACAAATTCTTTCAATCCGCCAATGCGAAGCCATTTATCTCCCCGTCCTTGGTTTGCTATTTTATCATTAAGTATTTTCCAATCGCTTAGCATCATCCCCGCATAAATCCGGGTAATCAGATTGTTTTGCTTATGCGCCCGTTCAAATACATCCATATACCCGTTCATGTTATGGATGGATGTTACTCCCTGAGCCGCTACATACTCCATGGCTGCTTTTAAGGCTTTGTCTTTTTGATCATCACTAAAATCAGGAACTACCTGATTGACAAGATTCATCGCATTGTCTTTCAATACGCCCGTTACATGTCCATTTTTGTTTCGAACGATTGTTCCGCCCTCAATATTTTTACCTGATCTGTAATACCTGCTAACTTTAAGGCAAGGGAATTGGCCAAAGACATGTGTCCATCCAGCCGATTTATCCAAATCGGATTGTCAGCAGTTACCGAGTCAATCCATTCTTTTGTTGGAAGTTCGCCACCCCAGTTTTCATGATCCCAATCGCCCGAAATAATCCATTGTCCTTTGGGTTGTGTTAGCGCAAAGGCTTTAATTCTATTTATGAATTCTTGTGGTGTTCTCGCATCTCGCAATTGAACGGATGACAGCGCAAAACCACCTTCCATAAAATGAGTATGACAATCAATAAAGCCGGGCACAATTAAATTGCTTTCAGCTGTTTCAATTTTCTTTGTATTCGGGCCAACCCATTTTTCAATTTCCTCTATTGAGCCAACTGCAACAACAGAGTCGCCCACTATGGCAAATGCTTCAGCCCAAGGCTTGCTGTCATCACCTGTCCATGTTTTACCATAAACAACCTGATCGGCAACCGGATGCTTAGCACAAGAAATAAAAAGACAAGCAGAACTAAAACGGGAATTAGCTTTTTCATTGAAGTTTAGGATTTTGATGATGACGATCTTTATCTCGCAACGTTTTCTTTTCAAGATTTCTTTTAAAGGACTCGGTGAGATTTACTCCGGTTTGATTGGCAAGACAAATCAACACCCAAAGAACATCCGCCATCTCATCTCCTAAATCCTTGTCTTTGTCAGATTCCTTTTCAGACTGCTCTCCATAACGTCTCGCCATAATGCGAGCAACCTCACCCACTTCTTCTGTTAGTATGGCCATGTTGGTCATCTCATTGAAATAGCGAACACCATGTAATTTTATCCATTCGTCAACTTTTTGTTGGGCTTCTTGAAGTGTCATGTTAAACTTGTTAGAGTGGAATATTTCCATGTTTCTTCTTCGGAAGTTTAGCTGCTTTATTTTCAAGCATTTTAAATGCACGAATTAATTTTTCGCGGGTCTGATCCGGATAGATGACCTCATCAATATATCCCCGGTGGGCAGCACGGAATGGGTTGGCAAATTTGCGGGTGTACTCATCTACCTTCTCATTGAGTTTCGCCTCCGGGTTAGCATCCTCCGAAATCTCCTTCTTAAAAATAATTTCCGCTGCACCTTTCGCACCCATTACGGCAATCTCTGCTGTTGGCCACGCATAATTAAGGTCTGCACCAATGTGCTTGGAATTCATTACATCATACGCTCCCCCATAGGCTTTTCGGGTAATCACTGTAACGCGAGGTACCGTTGCCTCTGAGAAAGCAAACAATAGCTTAGCCCCATTGGTGATAATCGCATTCCATTCCTGATCGGTACCCGGCAAAAACCCTGGAACATCTTCAAACACCAGCAACGGAATATTAAAGCAATCGCAAAAGCGAACAAACCGCGCAGCCTTTACGCTGGCATCAATATCCAGTACACCAGCCATCGATGCGGGTTGATTACCAACAATGCCAATACTTCTTCCGGCTAACCGGGCAAAGCCAACAACAATGTTCTCAGCGAAATTTTTATGAACTTCAAAAAAGGACTGATCATCCACAACGCCATGTATCACATCCCGGATATCATACGGCTGATTGGGATTTGAAGGAATAATTTCATTAAGCGCAGGGCGCGATTCGTTGCCCGGTGCGTAAGACAACGCGGGCGCAACCTCCTCACAATTTTGAGGTATGTAGCTGAAGAGTTGTTTGATCTCATTGATACACTGTGCTTCATTAGCACAGGCAAAATGGGTAACGCCACTTTTCATGCTATGCGTAGACGCGCCTCCTAATTCTTCTGCTGTTACGTTTTCGTGGGTAACTGTTTTCACAACGTTCGGTCCGGTAACAAACATGAACGAAGTGTTCTCCACCATAAAAATAAAATCAGTCATGGCCGGTGAATAAACTGCACCCCCGGCACATGGGCCCATCACCGCAGAAATCTGAGGCACCACGCCAGACGCCATTACGTTGCGATAAAAAATATCTGCATAGCCGCCCAGCGAAACCACACCTTCCTGAATGCGCGCACCACCCGAGTCATTAAGTCCTATTACCGGAGCCCCATTCTTCATCGCCAACTCCATAATCTTAACAATTTTTTCGGCATGCGTTTCGGATAAAGATCCACCGAACACGGTAAAATCCTGAGAGAAAACATACACTAACCTTCCCTGAATGGTACCGTAACCTGTTACAACACCATCACCCAGATAGTGTTCTTTATCCAATCCAAAATCTTTGCTGCGGTGCATCACAAATTTTCCAAGCTCCTCAAAAGAGTCTTCATCCAAAAGTAACATCACTCGTTCGCGAGCGGTAAGTTTTCCTTTAGCATGTTGTTGGGCAATTCTTTTTTCGCCACCACCCAAAAGAGATTCCTTGTTTTTTCCTTTCCAGTTCATCAAACTTAGGTTGAAGTGCTGCTGAATTAATTTTTCGCTTGGCCATACTTTCTCATTGATAGTCTCAAATATAGGGATAGTTATGAGTGAAATGGTAACTTGTGCCAATCGAAATAAACGTAATGAAACGTATAGCCATCATTGATATGGGAACCAATACTTTCCACTTGTTGCTGGCCAACATTGAGAAGGAAGGATTCACGATTACCCATAGAGAAAAAGTACCTGTGAAAATTGGCGTTGGCGGAATCAATCAGGGTTACATAACAAAAGAGGGTATTGAAAGAGCGCTTAACACCATGCGATCGTTTAATCTCACGCTCAATGAAGCGGGCATCGATACGGTGTTGGCTTTTGGAACAAGCGCTATGCGTAATGCCAGCAACGGGCAAGAAGTAGCAAAAAAAATAGAACACGAAACGGGTATCCAGACACAAATCATTTCGGGGCTTGAGGAGGCCGAATACATTTATCAGGGAATCCGGGCTGCCATTAACATGGGATCCGAAAAGTGTTTGATTATGGATATTGGCGGTGGGAGTGTAGAATTTATTATTGGCAACGAGAACAAAAGTTTCTGGAGTCATAGTTTTGAAATAGGCGGGCAACGTCTGCTGGAAAAATTTCATCAAAAAGACCCCATAAAATCACAAGAAGTGGAAGAGTTGTTTCTCTTTTTTGAGAAAGAATTACAGCTTCTGATAGCCGCTCTTAAAATTCACCAACCCAAAGTATTGATTGGATCATCCGGTACCTTCGATACCTTAAGTGATATTTATTGTATGCGAAATGATTTGCCGCTACAAGACACCCCCGAAACTCCTTTTAATCTAAAGGCCTTTGACGAAATCTATGAGGAGCTATTGGTAAAAGACCGGGCGGCTCGCATGCAAATTCAAGGCATGATCGAAATGCGCGTAGATATGATTGTAGTGGCGTGCTGTCTCATTAAATTTCTCTTGACCCGCCATAATTTTAATCAAATCCGGGTTTCCTCGTATTCATTAAAAGAAGGCGTACTCGCATCCCTTATCTCAAAATAAAAGAAGGCCATCTCGCGATAGCCTTCTTTATATTTCATCAATCAAAGATTACAAACCTGAAATCTGCTTATCCTTTGGATACTTCACTTCATACTTGTAAGTCATCTTCTTTGTTTCATTAGGTTTGATTTCGAGTTCCCACTCAAGTTTGCCGGTGGCCTTATTGTATTTGGCTCCCCCTGTTTCCAAAACTGAAACTTCAATTTGTGTGTTTTGCGAAACCGGCACCTGATCTTCCACAATTATCTTGATCGATTCTGTTTTTGTGTTCCGTACCGAAATCTCCCAGGCATAACTCTCCTTTTTCGTAGAGCCCATAAAACTACGTGAAGTAAGATCTTTCAACTTATCACGCTTCACCACAATTCTTTTATCGCGCCCCAGCGATACAGAAAGTGTGTCTTTTATATTATTTGGATCGATGTACGACTTACCCACAAAGGTGCCCTCAAAGAAAATATTAGCTTCACCCGGCAATAAATTAAAATCCTCCCAACCGGTAGCCTTCGCAATTAAAAATGCATCCGCATCTAATTTAGGCGCCACGGAATAAACGTAATCCGATTTCATCTCATAACTGCGAATATCAACCAGGGTGGGTTTTGATGCAGACGATACCGAGTAAGGCAATGAAATATCAAACTCCGTGTTCAATGTGGTTTGAATCGTGGTCACATAATCGGCTACCGATTGTGCGTCAACCTCTTCTTTATAATCTTTCGTTTCCATAGCAGGTGCCGATCGGGATACCATGCCGGCTGCCTTTGCTGATAACGAATAGGCAATGGGTTGATAGAAATCTAAAAACCACGATGTAAGTTCAGGCTTCAGCCCGCTTTGATTCGGATTAGCCGTTGACAATTTTAATTTTACATTTTTCCATTCTTCGCCCGTGCTTTGAAACACATTCGCTTTGTAACTAAGCTTAACTGGATTCTTTGTGTTTGCAGAACGTAAATCATAAATAGGATACCATCCCGCATTGGCCACCACATAATTAATCTCCAACTCAGCCGAAGTCGCAGCTTCTGCAGACACACTCACTACAATCTCGCTGGTGTTGCGGTTATACAATTCATTTTGACTATTAATTTGTGCATTCAGGCGTGCGATAGTCTCATTCAATTTTTGATTTTCTCATCTTGCTTCATACGTAACGAAACGATATCACCCAACCGGCTACGATAAAAATCGGCCATCGCTTTTAGTTCGGCCACCGTTAGGTTTTGATTTGTTCCGCCAATTTTTTGGTTACTTAAAAGCATTTGCTCCTCCTTATTCAAAATTTCTTTTTGACTTTGTTCAAGTAGCCCTTGTCTTTGCATAGTTGACAGGGAGTCTTTCAATGACTTCAGGCCTTTGGGCATATTAAACTCGTTTAAAAAGTTTTGCTGATGACTAATGCCGAGAATAACAAAATTTCCCTTGCCTTTAACCTGAATACTTTGGGGATCCAGTTGCGCAGTTAATCCGGCAATAATTATATTAGTCCTTCCAGCCTCCAGTTTTGTTTTCGCATCGCGGGTAACCTACGCTTTATTAAGAAAGACAGTGACATCTGATATTTTTTGAATCCACAGGTTTATCCGGCTGACCGATGGCAACTATTGAACTAAGTACTAAGGCTGATGATAGAAGTTGATTTTTCATGATTTTCAGTTTTTTGACTCTAAGATGCGCGTGCGGGTAAATTTCCATATTGAATAGTATAAATTTTAGTAAAATCTTGAATATTGCCTTTAATCGAACACTTTTGCAACTATGAATGATCTTGTTCTTCCCTACAATCAATTAAGGCAATTTGCCATTGATATTTTCGTAAAAATGAATTGCCCTAAAGAAGAGGCAAATCTGGCTGCCGATGTATTGTTAAACGCAGACCTTCGCGGTATTGATTCACACGGCTTGGCTCGTTTGTCGGGCTACGTACGACTGTGGGAGGCCAAACGAATTAATAGTAAGCCAACGATCTCTATTGTGCATGAAACTCCAAGCACTGCCGTGGTAGATGGCGATCAGGGTTTGGGATTGGTGGTAGCACCCGGGCCATGAAAATTGCAATTGAAAAAGCGAACAAAGTAGGTACGGGTTGGGTGGCTGTGAAAAACTCAAATCATTTTGGGATTGCCGGTTATCATGCCATGATGGCCCTCGAGCATGATATGATTGGCATGGCTATGACGAACGCAAGTCCATTAGTTGCCCCGACCTTTTCAGTAGAACGATTACTGGGTACGAATCCAATTTGTGTTGCGATTCCCGCAGGTGAACAACCTCCCTTTGTTGCTGATTTTGCAACCACAACCGCGGCCAATGGTAAACTTGAAATCTTGCAACGCAAAAACCAGGAAGCACCTGAAGGGTGGATACAGAAAAAAGATGGCAGCGTATCAATTAATCCAAATGAGTTAAAAGATGGTGGCGCATTGGTTCCGTTAGGAAGCGATCGTGAACATGGAAGTCACAAAGGATTTTGCTTAGGGCATGGGTGGATATTTTTTCGGCCGTTTTGAGTGGAGCGAACTATGGCCCTTGGGTTCCTCCCTTTGTAAGTTTTCTGGCTCCTCCGCTGATCCTGTAGGCGATGGCATTGGTCATTTTTTGGTGCCATGCGTGTAGATGCCTTTCGGCCGGCTGATGATTTCAAAACACATGGATAATTGGATAACCCGATTTCGATCAGCAAAAACGGTGGAAGGGCAGGATCGGTTAATCATACCCGGTGATCCGGAACGCGAAAGCGAAAAAGAGAGGATGATTTCCGGGATTCCTTTAAATCCAAAGGTAGCTCAAGACCTTAAAGAACTCGGAACAAAATTCAATATTACGTTCTAAAATCCAGCGGTAATGCCAGCTCTAATTACCAACGGACTACTGTATGGATAGTAGTCGTTTGGTGAGGTTGGGTTGCGATAGGAGAAATTGTAGAGGGCAACAGCAAAAAATCCAGCACGTCTGCCAATCGGCTGAAAGAAGCCACCCCCCGCCATAAAACTTGAGAAGTTCTGCCGAACGGATTGACCTCCATAAGTAACGTACTGATTATTAAGGTACTCATACTCGGCATGTAAAAATAAGGGACCATAAACCTGAAAACGCAAAAAAGGGCTTACGCCAAAATCATTCGCTGAAATGTTGGGCGTTACATATTTATAATTCGTATACCGGTAAATTAAGCTTACTCCACTCGCTAAACGTGGAGAAAGTTTGTAACCAATAATGGGGGAAACGGAAATGTAATCGTACTGCGAACTAAACCCCATTCCAAAACCTCCACCTGTAAAAATACGGTCTTTAAAATCTGGTTTTTCATCCATAGGTTCTTCGCCCCATTGCGCCTGTGCGCTTATAGATCCCAGAAGCGTAAGTAGTATGAATAGATTTTTCACTCCTCTTGAACGATAAAAATATCTTCTGTTTCTTTTTTCATCAAATACTTTTCACGAGCAAATTTTTCCAACAACTCTTTGTTCGTCATCAATTCTTTACGATCTTTTCTACTTCTTGAATCTTTTCCTGATAGAACTCTTTTTCGTTAGCCAACGTGTTAATCTTATTGGTCATTTTAACGCGGAGATCAGGTCGTTAGAATCAAGAAATAACAGCCAAACAAAAAAACAAAGCCCGGTAACAAAATAAAAATTTCTAAAGGCAGGGGGCAATCTTTTGAGCATAGTTTAAAAAATGGTTCTACGAAGATAGAAATTAAAACTGTTATTTAGCAAATCAGGCCCGAAGGCCTGATTTATGTTTACGACTTAAGCAGCGTCCACTCTTGATCAAACGCTACTTCCTGGGTTCCTTTATGAAATGCTTTTAGCTTCATTATACTTTTCCCCTTCAAAGATAATCGCACATCATATTTTTCTGAAGTTGATGGATCCACATACGTTCCTTTACAAATATTGAAGAATCCTACCTTCAGATTTTCCACAACCCGGGTTCCCAAAATTGAGTTGTTCAAATTATCAGCCCACACCACCGAACCCTGGAAAACCGAGTCCACATCATACATTAGAATTCGAATATTGAGATGTTCGTTAAACCACACCCCAACAATACTGTGTTGAAAATCCGCACCTGAAAATTGCTCCCTAATCAGGAAGAGAATCAACCCTCCTGCAACTATTAAAATGAGAACAATTGACACCATCACTTCTGTTTCCATAATTTCAAGCCACTACGCTTAATCGAGTATCTCTCCCTTCCTATTGGCAAAAATCAAACAGCTTTGATCACCGTAGGTTAAAATTCGAAAAAGCCTCTTTTTTTAGTGAAAAGGCACTTTAATCGCTTTGGTCTTATCAGAGTGGATTAAAAGCTTTATCAAACAGGGATTCAGTTTCCCAAAAATGGAATGGATAATAAATTAGTTATCTTTAATAATGATCTACCGAAACCTTGCACTATTCCTTTGCATAATAAGTCTGTTTTCATGTTCGCCAAAAGCAAAAACAGCAGAATCACTCTTTAATGGAAAAGATTTAATCGGTTGGGATACCTATCTGGGTCCTGTTTATGATTCTGTTAAAAATGATTTTGATACCCAGAAAATCATTGATTAAATAACGATCCGAATGGAGTATTTTCTATCGTAACTGAAGATGAGGCCCCTCCTATCCGCATCTCGGGAGAAAACTTTGGCGGGATTTCAACAACCCGAAAATTTCAAAATTATCATCTAAGGTTAGAATTTAAATGGGGCACTAACCGTTGGCAACCAAGTAAGGATAAAAAAAGAGATAGTGGTTTACTCTACCATGCCGTGGGTACGCACGGTGCCGATTATGGATTCTGGATGCGCTCACAAGAATTTCAAATTCAAGAGGGCGATTGTGGCGATTACTGGGGAGTTGCCGGAGGTTCTTTTGAGGTTACAGCCCGGAAGGAAGACGAAACCTACGTGTATGACCCTACAGGGGAACTAATTACATTCAATGAAGCCAATCAGCAAGTTGGAAGGCGGTGCATAAAAATGCAAGATGCTGAAAAACCAACAGGCCAGTGGAACACGATAGAGCTTTACGTGTTAGGCGATACAGCTGTTCACATAGTAAATGGAGTAACCAATATGATTCTTTATCATTCAAGTCAATTAGAGTCAGGCAAATTGTTACCGTTAACCAATGGAAAAATCCAACTTCAGTCTGAAGGAGCCGAAGTCTTCTATAGAAATATTTTAATGGAGCCTATCAAAAATATTCCACCATCAGTTTTAAACTAACGTGAACAATGCTGATACAAATTGGGCAAAAGGATCACAGTATTAATTCAACCGGATGATAATTGTATTGCACTTACCTTAAGCTCAGGATTTTATCCATTGCAAAGCAGCTTCAGTATCTGTAAAATATTCCACGGCCAGATCGTCTTCAACATCAGCTTCGTCTTGAAAATCTTCATATATGGACGCTATCTTTCCATTAACAAGAATGGCATAGCGCAGTACACCAAAGTCAATTACTTTGGGCATATAGGTAAAGTTTATCCAGCGCTGAAGATTTTCGTTTGATCGGAATGGATAATTACGGGAATCGATTAGTACATAGGAGATCGCATGCTCATTCAAATAAAGAAGAATTTTACTCAACTCTTCAATTACGGCTTCTTCACTTAAGCTGCTACATTCTTTGTGCCATTGCACGCGCATAAGTTTACTTTCTTTGTCTATATCAATGGATGAATATGGACTCGAATAAAGGTTCATAAGTAAATTTTTAATGGATATGATGCTTATATGTAAGACATAAAATTAGTAGATAACCCGAACAATGCTTAAAAATAAACAAGCTGTCTACAAATGAGTCAATGGCTTGGACTAAATTCATTTCTGAGAATTAATGTATCCATGAAATTGATTTTTTGCAGCTTAGTTTGGTTAAGATCATTAAAAAAATAGGTTGCGATAATTTCATCATGCATGTTTTAGTAATTGAGTTATCTTTGTCCTTCTATGGCGAACATAAAATTAATGATCTGGAATTTAAAAAGTTTATTCCTGCAGTAAAATTAGAGGCGAAAATTGCTGAACTGGCTGGTAAAAATTAACGAAGACTATGAAGGAAAAACTCCGGTATTTCTTCCAATCCTCAACGGCTCGTTTATGTTTGCTGCTGATTTATTGAAGGAGATAAAAATTGACTGCAGAATCTCCTTTGTAAAAACATCATCGTATGCAGGCACTTCGAGTACAGGCCAACTTAAGACATTGATTGGTCATGATGAAAGCCTCTTCAATCAACACATTGTTATAGTAGAAGACATTGTAGACTCGGGTCTTACGCTGGATAGGATTTTAACTGAACTTCGCGATCGCGGAGCTAAGTCTGTTGAGGCCGTTTCGTTACTCCGTAAAAAAACGGCACGCGAAAAAAATATCGAAGTAAAATACGTGGGCTTTGACCTCGAAGATGAATTTGTTTTAGGTTATGGCCTCGACTATGATGGGCTGGGTCGTAATTACAAGGACATTTATAAAGCCCTGTGACGGATACTGGACACTTGAAAAAGTTATCCAGAAACCAGCAACAAGTAGCAAATTCAGTAGTTGGCTAATGCCTAATTGATCCTTATCTTGCCCAACTTTACCTAAACCTAGACCGTTAGTATGATCAATCTTGTTCTCTTTGGCCCGCCCGGAGCTGGCAAAGGCACACAAAGCGAGAAGCTCATTCGCAAATATGGCTTTGTTCATATTAGCACCGGTGATCTTTTTCGGTGGCATACCAAAAATGACACCTCTTTGGGCAAGCAAGTAAAAGAAATAATGAACAGCGGCTTACTGGTGCCCGATGAAATCACCATCGCCATGCTTAAAGAAGAACTTAACAAAAATCCTGAAGCAAAAGGATTTTTTTGATGGCTTTCCCCGCACCGTACCACAAGCCGAAGCGTTGGATAAATTTATGAAAGATAATGGCACAGCCATTCATTATGTGATAGCCCTGGATGTTACCGAAGAAGAAGTTCGTTGTCGTATTGCCAAACGTAGGACAATCGATAATCGGGCCGATGATGAAGAAGACAAGTTAAACAAGCGCATCAATGAATATTTTACCAAAACCATTCATGTGCTTCCGTTTTATGAAAGTCAAAATCGTTTAAACACGGTGCATGGCATTGGATTGGTTGACGAAATCTTCGAAAATCTTTGTAAGATAATTAAGGTATAAGCTTCCGTGCTGAGTCATTGGTAAGTAAGCAACCGCATCAGTAAATCGTAATTCAAAAATTATAAATCGTAATTCCCTTGTCTTCACCGAACTTCATCGACTATGTAAAATTCAACGGGCGCTCGGGGCATGGTGGAGCTGGTTGCCGTCATTTTCATCGTGAGAAATTTATCGAAAAGGGTGGCCCTGATGGTGGAGAGATGGTGGCCGCGGAGGTCACATTATTCTCAGGGGCAATGCTCAGTTGTGGACGTTGCTTCATCTCAAATTTAGAAAGCATGTTTTTGCCGAAGTTGGCAAGCCGGGTGAATCTCAAAATTGTGCGGGTGCCTTTGGAAAGGATATCATCCTTGAAGTGCCTTTAGGAACCGTTGCCCGAGATTTTGAGACGAAGGAATTAATGTGCGAAATTAATGAAGACGGCAAAGAAGTTATCTTACTTCCCGGAGGTCGTGGTGGAAAAGGAAAGTCATTTTTTGCTAGCGCTACTAATCAGGCACCACAGCATGCACAGCCTGGAGAGCCCGGCCTTGATCAATGGGTTGTACGTGAGCGAAAACTGCTGGCAGACGTGGGGTTGGTTGGATTTCCTAATGCAGGCAAATCAACTTTACTTTCGGTGGTGTCAGCCGCTAAACCTAAAA
This sequence comes from Flammeovirgaceae bacterium, assembly GCA_016709845.1. Lineage (GTDB taxonomy): Bacteria > Bacteroidota > Bacteroidia > Cytophagales > Cyclobacteriaceae > ELB16-189. Next base: position 34,951 of record JADJMA010000011.1, read on the forward strand.
TTGCCGACTATGCTTTTACAACCCTGACACCAAACCTAGGTGTTGTAAAATATCGTGACGATCGATCCTTTGTAATGGCCGATATTCCGGGAATAATAGAAGGTGCTGCTGAAGGCAAAGGGTTAGGCATTCGATTTCTTAAACATATTGAAAGAAACTCTTTGCTTTTATTTCTCATTCCTGCCGATGCCAAGAATATACAAGCGGAATACGACATTCTCCTGAACGAATTACGCAAGTATAATCCTGAGTTACTTGATAAAAAGAGAGTTCTGGCAATTACGAAAAGTGATATGCTGGATGATGAATTAAAAACTGAATTAGCCAAAGAGGTACCGGGTGATATTCCATCCGTATTTATTTCTTCTATTACCAATCAGGGAATTTCGGAATTGAAAGATTTAATTTGGAAAGAATTGAATTAATCGAAGAACGTCATTCTGACACAAATTCGACTATTGGCAAAGTTCTTGTCATTTTCGCTTCGCATTTTAAGATATCATGGAAAATAACATACACCCCGACCACGAATTAGAGAAATCCGGTGATTTAACTGCCGAAACCCCTGAAGGCCAAACTGAAGAGCCTGTTGAGGAAATAAAGAAAGAAGAGTCAATCGATCCTATTAAGAAAATACAAGACGAATTGGCAGAAGCGAAGGATAAGTATTTACGCCTTTACGCAGAGTTTGATAATTTCAGACGCAGGTCATCAAAAGAAAAACTGGAGATGATTCAGACAGCCAATGAACAATTATTGACGGCCTTGCTTCCCGTGTTAGACGATTTTGAACGGGCCGAAAAATCTTTCAAAGAGAAAAATGATAAAGAAGCAGAGGGGTTCTTTTTAATTCAGAATAAGTTTAGAAAAACACTGGACCTGTATAGCGTAAAACCCATGGAAATAAAATCGGGCAGTGATTTCAATGCCGACTTTCATGAAGCCATTACACAAGCGCCCGCTCCGAAGGAATCATTAAAAGGAAAAATTATAGACGTTGTTGAAAAGGGATATCTTCTCAATGATAAAGTGATTCGATTCGCCAAAGTTGTTGTCGGTAATTAACATTCTTAGTAAGTCCCATGTCCACAAAAAGAGATTATTACGAAATTCTGGGTGTCAGTAAGAATGCAACCGCTGAAGAAATAAAGAAGGCCTATCGCAAAGTAGCCATTCAATTTCACCCCGATAAAAATCAGGGCGATAAAGCAGCCGAAGAAAAATTTAAAGAAGCCGCTGAGGCCTATGAAGTATTGAGCAGTGATGAAAAGCGGGCTCAATACGATCGCTTCGGTCACTCACGCCCGGGCAATGGTGGCTTCAGAGGCCACGATATGAACATGGAAGATATCTTCAGTCAATTTGGAGATATCTTTGGTGGTGGGGGTGGAAGTCCCTTCGATAGTTTTTTGGTGGCGGTGGTGGTGGAAGAACCCGTCAGAGAAAAGGATCAAACCTGCGCATAAAACTCAAACTATCTCTAGAGGAAATTGCTAATGGCGCTGAGAAGAAAATAAAAGTAAATCGGCTCATCCGGGCCGATGGTGTGACCTTCAAAAATTGTACAACCTGTGGCGGCACAGGTCAATTGCGTAAAGTGGTCAACACCATGCTCGGGCAAATGGTAAGCACAACTACCTGTTCTACTTGTAATGGTGCCGGTCAATTACTTGATAAGCGTCCTCCCGGGGTAGACAACTCGGGTTTAGTCTCTAAGGAAGACATGATAACCGTAAAAATACCAGCAGGTGTTAGCGAGGGAATGCAACTCTCCATGTCGGGCAAAGGAAATGAGGCGCCCGGAGGCGGTGTACCCGGAGATTTGCTGATACTGATTGAAGAAGTAGAGGATAAGGAATTGAAGCGAGATGGCAACAACCTTGTTTATGATCTTCATATCACTTTTGTGGATGCAGCCTTGGGCACCAGTGTAGAGGTTCCTTCCGTTGGCGGAAAAGTGCGGATAAAGATTGAACCCGGTACGCAAAGCGGAAAAATATTGCGACTCCGGGGCAAAGGATTGAAAGACATTAATGGTTATGGCTCTGGAGACCAACTTATTTATATTAATGTTTGGACCCCGAAAAAACTAACCAGTGAGGAAAGCTAAACTGGAAAGCCTAAGAACTTCCCCAACTTTCAACCACACCCGATGCTGGAGAAAAAGGATTCTTTGAGCGCATGAAAGAGTATTTTGGCTAAGCAGAAAAAAATGTAGGTTTTTTTATAACCTTGATCTTATTAACCCGTATAAAACCTATTACGGGTTATTTTTTTGTTATGCCAGCTGTTAATTTAGTTAAATGACAAAAATTCAACCTTTCTTACATTCAGAAACTTGAACCTGATCTAACACGTAATAAGGGATATGTGGCGATTGATTGTCTTGGCTTTGATAAGTAACAGTACGGCATTAACGGTCTACGGTCAGATTAAAAAACAATTCACCGTAGAGAAAACGCAACCTTGCGAGCGTGTTGACTTAAAGTTGCGCGCTAAAACGGGTAATTGCTTTATTCGTGCAAGCAATAACGATGATGTTCTGAATATTTACAGTAACCAGGACTTGGAAGAATACGCTCACTCATTCAGCAATGAAGTGAAGGACAACACTTGCTCCATTAATCTTTCTCTTGAACAAGAAAGTCAGCTGGGTGTAAGTCAAAAAATCTCCTATCAGGTATTTGGATCGGAAGAGCGCCCCAGCGATAAATTCTGGAAGGTTTATTTGTCAGAGACCACACCCTATGCGCTTGACCTCGATTATGGTTTGGGCAATGCCAATATAGATCTCTCGGGCATGTCAATTAGCAAACTTAAAATTCATACCGGCAGCGCTGATGTAAACATTAGTTATAGTACGGGTATTGAAAATAAAATTGAAATGGACACCTTCTATGTAAAAGGTGGATATGGGTTCGTTAAATGCCCGCCAACTGAATCTGGCTCGCTCCAAAGTGGTAGTAGCCGATGTAGGCTTCGGTAATATGTTTCTCGATTTCAGCAACAAACCCAGCATCAGCAACCATATAATTGGCAGCGTGGGTGCAGGTAATCTTATTATTCAATTGCCAACCGAAGATGTTCCCGTTCTGGTGACCATAAACGATTCGTGGTTGTGTAGCCTCAGTATTTCTCCAACACTTAAAAAGATTGGGCCAAACCGCTTTGCCAACGCGGCCTATTCCGCGGACAGCAAAGCCGCACTTGTTTTAATCTTGATGTTTCGATGGGTAAAATCGTCTTTCGCGAAAAAAGCCGGTAACAAACCTGTTTAGTTTACTCTTGAATTTGAACCCATTAAGTAGGTTCCTTCTATTCTATCGTTATTTTTGTTATAACCGTACCAACCAATCTCAACGAACGTGAATGCCCTTATAACTCGCGATGTTACCAAGCGCTATGCTAATCACACAGCCCTAGATCATGTAAGCATTACCATTCCAGAAAAAACTATTTATGGATTATTAGGCCCCAATGGTGCTGGTAAAACAACGCTTATCCGAATCATCAATCAGATAATCAATATGGAGGAAGGCCAAATTGAAATCTTTGGTGAGCCTTTGCAGGAAAAACATATTGGCATGATCGGATATCTTCCGGAAGAACGTGGCCTTTTTACAAAAAAGATGAAAGTAGGTGAGCAACTTCTTTACCTGGCGCAGTTAAAAGGACTTAGTCGTAAACAAGCCTTGGAGCGGATAAAAGTTTGGCTCGAAAAATTTGAAATAAAAGATTGGTGGGGCAAAAAGGTGGAAGACCTTTCTAAAGGTATGGCACAAAAAGTACAGTTTATAAGCACCGTGTTGCATCAACCAAAACTTATAATTCTGGACGAACCTTTTTCAGGATTTGATCCGGTAAATGCGCAGTTAATCACCGAAAAATTCTGGAACTTAAAGAAATGGGAAGCACCATTATTTTTCCACGCACCGAATGGAAACCGTTGAATCACTCTGCGATCATATCGCCTGATCGATAAATCAAAGAAAATATTGGAAGGCCCTAAGAAGCAAGTAAAGGATCAGTATAAGTCCAATACATTCATCGTTGAACATCGTGGCAACCAATTTACTTTTCCGGTTGATCGGTATGAATTAATCAATCAGAAGCCTATGGAGGATGGTTTATTCTCTACAACCCTAAAAGCAAAAAACGGCATTAATGGAAACCAGGTTATTCGCGATCTGATTGATATTACCGAAGTGCATAGCTTTCAGGAGAAATTACCTACCATGTCAGATATTTTTATAGGCCTGGTGAAAGGTGATGAAGTGTTGAAGAAACATCTACAAGAACAAGCATAACCCAAAAGACCCTATTAGTATGAACAAAATTTGGTTAATCATCCAGCGTGAGTTTTTAAATCGGGTTCAGAAAAAATCTTTTTTTGATAGCCACCATTCTGGTACCGCTTATTTTTTCCAGCCATCATTGGAGGATTGATCTTTATCATGATTAAAGAATCGGAATCAGCCAAGGCAGATACCGTGCGGGTGGTAGATGAGAGTAAGTTGTTTACATTTCAAAGCGGCAAGCGATTTACATTCGTTCCTTTAGATATGCCGTTGGATCAGGCTAAGAAAGTTTACAACGAAACAAAAGACTTTGCCTTATTGTACATTCCTCAAATAGATATTAACAAACCCGAAGGCATTGCGATTTATACCAAGGAAAATCCCAGCATAGAAAAAGTGGATGATCTCGAATCATCCATCGAAAATCAAATTCATGACTTGAAACTAAAGGAGTACAACATTGATGAGGCAACGTTAAAAAGTTTGCGGCCGAAAGTGAATCTTAAACAGTTTAATCTATCCGATACGGGCGAAGAAAAATCCAGCAACGCGGGTATTTTATATGGTTTGGGGTTTGGCCTTGGCATTTTGATCTACATGTTTGTTTTAATTTACGGCATCCAGATCATGCAGGGTGTTATTGAAGAAAAGACATCTAAAGTGGTTGAAGTAATCGTTTCTTCTGTAAAACCCTTTCAACTCATGTTGGGAAAAATAATTGGCATTGCCTCCGTGGGATTAGTTCAATTTACAATATGGATTGTGCTTATCACAGTATTGTCTTCGGGCACACTGGCATACTTTGGTTTAAAGATGCCACAGAAACAAGTGATGGAGCAGGTAACAAAACAAATGCAAAATGATCCTGATATGAAGGCAGCAGTTGATCAGCAAAACTCTAAAGTGGCTGAATTATTAGGCAACTGGAGTGAATTGCCGTTACTCAAAATCACTGTTGTATTTGTTTTCTATTTTCTAGGCGGATACCTCCTTTACGGAGCCTTATTCGCAGCCGTAGGTTCAGCGGTTGATTCGCAACAAGAAGCCCAACAGTTTCAATTTCCGGTAACCATCCCCCTGCTTATCGGCTATCTGGGTCTCTTTTTGTTTATTCTGCGCGACCCACATGGTTCGGTTAGCTTTTGGCTCTCTATAATTCCATTTACTTCACCCGTAGCTATGGTAGGTCGCATTGCTTTTGGTGTACCCGCTTGGCAGCTAGCCCTTTCAATCGCATTGCTAATTGGCGGCTTTTTATTAACCACCTGGATTGCGGGAAGAATTTATCGCGTGGGCATTCTAATGACAGGCACCAAGGTAAGCTACAAAGTATTGGCTAAGTGGTTTATGATGAAAGGATAGCCAACCGCTCGCACTTTGATAAAACCGGATTGCTCACGCGATCCGGTTTTTTTATTTAATTTCCATGCGGATATGGCTAAAAAAATTAAGTTACCTGCTTCCATGGAATTTTATCAGGATAACACGAAACTAAAGTGGGTCATCCTGGTTGTTTCTGTCTTGATAAGTTTCGGATCTATTTACTACACCCATGTATTGGTTGAACAATTGAAAGGTCGCGAAAAGCAGCAGGTAGTTTTGTTTGCCAAAGCCTTGGAATATACTTTAATGAACGATGATGGCAACATTGTATTTATCACCGATGAAATCTTGTTTAAAAACAAATCAATACCCGTTATCTGGCTTACCAAAGACAATGAATATCAATATGTGAATATTGATATTAACGAAGCCTGGTCTGCAGAAAGAAAGAATGCTTTCTTACGTATACAGGTGGAGGAAATGAAAGATTCGTTTGATCCCATTGAAATTGTTTTACGCGATGATAGCACAGGCGAGATTTTTGGAAAGCAATATGTCTATTACAAAAACTCATTCTTATTAACCCAGCTTATTGCGTTTCCTTACATCCAACTTTCTGTGCTCGCCATTTTTGGCTTTATCTCTTACCTCGCGTTCAACTACTCGCGCACCGCAGAACAAAACCAAGTGTGGGTGGGGTTAGCTAAAGAAACGGCTCATCAATTAGGCACCCCACTCTCCTCCCTCATGGCTTGGGTAGAAGTACTGCGCGATGACCCTGACATTAAAAATAAAGGAATTGTCGATGAACTTGATAAAGACATAAAAAAGTTAACGGTGGTAACGGAGCGATTTTCAAGTATCGGATCAACCCCCGTACTCAAAGATGAAAACGTGTATCTATTGATTAATAATGTAGTTGGCTATTTACTCCACGGGTATCATCTAAAATTAATTTTGAAGTCTACACACTTTCAGAAACCATACAAGCTCGTGTGCATGCCCCACTTTTTGAATGGGTAATCGAAAATCTTTGTAAAAATGCTGTTGATGCTATGGGCAGCTCGGGTACCATAGCTATTAAAATTCTACGGGGTAGTGATCATAAAGTATTTATTGACATTTCCGATACGGGAAAAGGAATTCCAAAAGCCCTTATTGCCAATGTTTTTAGACCTGGATTTACCACCAAAAAGAGAGGGTGGGGCTTAGGATTGGCCCTGGCAAAGCGGATAATTGAAATGTACCATGAGGGAAAAATTTATGTGAAATCCTCTGATGAAAACCAAGGCACTACTTTCCGTGTGGAACTAAAAAGTGCTTAAAAAGTAAAACAATCTGTTTAAGTAGTACAACTAATTGACTATCAGAGTTTAGGTTGAAAAATTTAGAATAATGCCAGCTTCAACAAAACCTACATGCTGGTTTGTATTAACCCCCACAAAAAATTACTTTTGTGGCCCGGATTTTAACCTGATTAGGGCCAAATCCGAATAATCAAGAATCTTTAAAAAAATCTATAAATCAATGGCCAATAGCGGTAGAATCACCCAAGTAATCGGTCCGGTAGTAGACGTTGCATTTGACGAGCCCGCAACAAAACTCCCCAACATTCTTGATTCCCTAGAAGTAACCAAAGGAGACGGAACTTTAGTAGTGCTTGAATGTCAGCAACACCTCGGTGAAGACCGGGTACGCACAATCGCTATGGATGGAACCGAAGGATTGGTTCGCGGTATGCAAGTGGTTGATACCGGCTCACCTATTCAAATGCCTATTGGTGAAGATATTAAAGGTCGTCTGTTCAACGTAGTAGGTCAGGCTATTGATGGTATTCCTCAACCTAAAGGAAAAGATTCATTGCCCATCCACCGCTCGGCACCGAGTTATGAAAGTCTATCAACCTCCACAGAGGTTCTGTTTACTGGTATCAAAGTTATTGACCTGATTGAACCCTATTCAAAGGGTGGTAAGATTGGTTTATTTGGCGGTGCGGGTGTTGGTAAAACCGTATTGATTCAGGAATTGATCAATAACATTGCCAAGGCTTATGCGGGTTTATCCGTATTTGCCGGTGTGGGCGAACGTACACGCGAAGGAAATGATTTGTTGCGCGAAATGATTGAAGCAGGAATTGTAGATTATGGTCCTGAATTTATGAAATCGCTCCATGCAGGTGGATGGGATCTTTCTAAAGTGGACATGGATAAACTAAAGATTCCAAAGCAACCTTTGTTTTCGGTCAGATGAACGAACCTCCAGGTGCCCGTGCTCGGGTTTCCCTTTCGGGTTTAACCGTTGCTGAATATTTTCGCGATGGTGACGGTCAGGGAAAAGGAAAGGACATTCTATTCTTTATTGATAATATCTTCCGCTTTACACAAGCTGGTTCAGAAGTATCAGCCTTGTTAGGTCGTATGCCTTCTGCGGTGGGATACCAGCCTACACTAGCTTCCGAAATGGGTGCTATGCAAGAGCGTATTACCTCTACAAAAAATGGTTCTATTACATCTGTGCAAGCCGTTTATGTACCTGCCGATGACTTGACCGATCCGGCTCCGGCAACAACCTTTGCACACTTGGATGCTACTACGGTATTGTCTCGTAAAATCGCAGAATTAGGTATTTATCCGGCCGTGGATCCTTTGGACTCCACGTCAAGAATTTTACGTGCTGATATTGTAGGTGAGGAACATTACAACTGTGCTCAGCGCGTTAAATTAACTCTTCAGCGGTATAAAGAATTACAAGATATTATTGCCATCCTGGGTATGGATGAATTGTCTGATGAAGATAAACTTACTGTATCACGCGCCAGACGAGTACAACGTTTCTTATCGCAACCCTTCCACGTGGCCGAAGCCTTTACCGGTTTGAAAGGCGCCTTGGTTGATATCAAAGACACTATCAAAGGATTTAATATGATCATGGATGGCGAAGTAGATCATTTACCTGAGATGGCGTTTAACCTGGTAGGAAGCATTGAACAGGCAATCGAGAAAGGCGAGAAGATCATGGCAGAAGCAGGTTAGAAAACCACGGTAAAAGCAGGTGAGAAGAGCAAAACAGAAGTAGATAAGAAGATCACAGCAGAAGCAGGCGAGAAGAAGCCAAAGAATAATTAACTGAATTCAGGTCGTTGTTGGATTATCGAACTAACAAATTACCGAATCAACGAATCAGATTATGCATTTAGAAATACTGACACCTGAAAAAAGCTTTTTGAAGGCGAGGTTACATCGGCTACCTTTCCAGGAGAAGACGGATCGTTTCAGATTTTGAATAATCACGCTCCGCTCGTTAGCTTATTGAAGGATGGAGTGGTTGAATACAAATCAAATGGGCCTACGGAAAAACTTCATATCACCGGGGGTGTGGTGGAAGTCTTAAAAAATAAGGTTATTCTGCTTGCGGATGGTGTGAAGAACTAGAGAACAAACTTAGTCAGTCATAAAAAAACCCGATTTTATAAATCGGGTTTTTTATGGATTATATCTTGGTTACTGCCGGACGATCCATTTAACAAAAAATACAACACCAATAATCATCGCTATCCCTCCGATAATATAGAAAACATCACCACCAATGATGAGGGCAACAATACCCACAGCGCCAAAAATAGTTGCAAGCATCAAATCCTTGTCCATAGCATTAGTAGCCTGTGTAGAAGAAGGAGACAACTTAGCTTTTTGTTCCTTTACCGTTGATTTTATTTCTGTGCGGATATGACTACGAAGGGCCTTTCGTTCCGTCTTCGTCATTTGAATATAGGTTTTTCGAACTTCTGTAGCCGGTGCTATTGTCTCCTTGATTTCTATAGGTGCTACCGAAGTACTTGCCACCAACGTTGCGGGATCGATTACAGCAACAGGTGCTTCAACAATTGCTTCCTTATGATAACCTCTTGGTGAATCATAGGAATTAAAACTAGCGGTGTATTTAGGTCCCGAACACGAAGCTAAAAGTACTACAGCAAATAGGTAAATAATTTTTTTCATTTTAAGGGGGTTTTATTGTTTAAAATTAGACATAATTCGATTAAAGAAACGCTTTTCAAAGTCCCAAAAAAAACGGAACTGACCAAAAATAAATCCATAAAACAATAAAAAAAAGATTGTATACGGGGAAAATTAAAATCCAATAGGCTACGCTTGCCCACAAAGGTTTGGTGCCCGTAGGAAACCAATATTCAAAGAGGGGCTGTTTAATAAATAATACCGTAAATCCAGTACAGGCGAAAACAATCAGAATCAAAACAACCTGCCCTAAGCTATTTACTTTCCACCGCGCCTGTAATTTATTTAACCAACTCATGAAGAAATATTACGCCTCAAGATACTAAGCAATGAATCAAGAAAAGGGTTTCCATAAATCATTTTTTGGTACTTCTGCTAAAACTAACCACGGTTCCTTTTTTACAGGATGATTAAATTCAAGTTGACGGGCAGGCAAGCCAATGCTTGCATCGGAGGCAGGTTTTGGATATCCATATTTTAAATCGCCAACGATAGGGCAACCCATAGAAGCAAGTTGCACCCGGATTTGGTGAGGCCTGCCCGTAATCGGTTTTACCTCAAGCAAATAAAAGCCCGATCGCTCACGCATCAATTTATAACTCAATTCAGATCGTTGACCTTTTGCATTTTCGCGGGCATAGGCCGTTGTCTTATTCTTCTTCTCATCCTTCACCAACCAGTGTATCAAAGTGTCTTCATGCCTCGATGGCCTGGATTCAACAATCGCCCAATACGTTTTCAAAGTTTCTCTTTCACGAAAAAGGGTATTCATTCTCTCCAATGCTTTCGAAGTTCGCGCAAAAACAACTACTCCGCTTACGGGCCTGTCCAAACGATGAACGACACCCAGAAAAACTTCACCCGGCTTTTGATACTTTGCCTTAATGTATTCTTTTCCAAGGTCAACTAAAGGCTTGTCCCCGGTTACATCACCTTGCACCAACATACCTGCTGGCTTGTTGACAATCAGCAGGTGATTGTCTTCATATAAAACCTGTAAGGGATTAATCATAAAACTTTGTAAGTGAGAACGGGAGATAGAACAAACAAAAACATGATGGCAAAACTAGGCCTCTTCTTGCTGTTTCTAACGGCTCTCACAGCCTGTAACCCAGAAACAATCAATTAACAATTTACAAAAATCCATAGAAGCAAAATTGGCTGAACAACCGGGCAAGTTTGCGGTGGCCTTTACCACTCTTTCTTCGAACGAACAATTACTTATTAATGCTCATGAGCTCTTTCATGCCGCCAGTACCATGAAAACACCCGTGATGGTTGAAGTTTATAAACAAGCCGCAGCTGGAAAATTTTCACTGAAAGATTCAATTATTATTAAAAATGAATTTATCAGTATTGCGGATGGCAGCCCGTATTTGTTAACTGCCGATAGTGACAGCTACGCATCAATCTATGAGCATATTGGTGAAAAAAGAACCATCTACTCGTTGATGTATGACATGATTATTGTGAGCAGCAACCTGGCTACCAATCTAATGATTGACTTAGTCGGTGCAAAAAATGTAACACAAACCCTGCGCGATATTGGCGCTAACGATATTCAGGTATTACGGGGTGTAGAAGATGCAAAAGCGTTTGACGCAGGGCTCAATAATCAAGTAACTGCGTATGATTTGATGTTGCTGTTTGAGAAAATTGATGCCGAGGAAATTGTAAACAATGAAGCCAGCATGAGCATGATCGATATTTTACTGGACCAACGGTTCAATGAAATTATTCCGGCTAAACTACCTGCCAATGTTAAAGTGGCGCACAAAACGGGGTCTATTACAGGTGTGCAACACGACTCAGGAATTGTTTACTTACCGAATGGTAAAAAGTACGTGCTGGTTCTGCTCTCAAAAGACCTGCCCGATGCCGATGCCGGTGTTGCCGTACTTGCCGATATCTCCAAAATGATTTACGATTACGCCAAGTAAAACGTTAAATCAATCCTTAAACTCTGAGGTAAATGGAAATTTATGTCAGGAAAATTATCCTGGACCATTTGCAACCACGCACGTGACTCTGCCATAAATACTAATTTACCATCCTTATCGCGGGCAATATGACGTTGCTTCGAATCAAGAAATTCCTGAAGCTTCTTGCCATCTTTACTACTAATCCAGCAGGCCTTGTAAATATTTTGGCCGGCAAAATCAGCTGAAGCCGAATATTCATTCTTCAATCGAAACTGAATAACTTCAAATTGCAGTGGCCAACCACGCCTACTACTTTTCGGTTGCCCAGTTCGTAGGTAAATAACTGCGCTACCCCTTCCCTCCATCAATTGAAGTAATCCCTTTTCCAATTGCTTGGTTTTCATCGCATCCTTGTTGAGCACTTCTTTGAAAATTTCAGGGGAGAAACTTGGAATACCTGTATACAACATCTTTTCCCCCTCCGTAAGTGTATCTCCGATTTTTAAATTACCCGTGTCATACAATCCAACAATATCGCCAGGCCAAGCCTCATCTACTGTTTCACGATCCTGCGCCATAAAGGCTGTTGCGTTTGAAAACCGAATTCCTTTATCCTGTCGCACGTGATAGTAATTGGTGGCTCGTTCAAACTTACCTGAGCAAACTCGCAAAAAGGCTATTCGGTTTCGATGCCTTGGATCCATGTTGGCATGAATTTTAAAAACAAAACCTGTAAATTTTTCTTCTGTTGGATCAACTACGCGGGTCGTGGTTGCCCGGGGAATAGGCGGTGGGGCAATAGTGATAAATGTGTTGAGTAATTCCTGCACCCCAAAATTATTCACAGCACTGCCAAAAAAAACAGGGGCTACATCGCCACTCAAATAATCGGTCGTATCAAATTCAGGGTAAACGCCTTCTATCAACTCAACATCTGTGCGCAATTGCTTGGCATAATTTTCTCCAACCAGCTTATCCACTTCCTGACTGTGAATATCAGTTATCTGAACCGTTTCTTGAATGGTAACTTTGCTGGGTGTGAATAAGCTCAGATTCTTTTCATACAAATTGTAAACACCCTTAAAAGTTTTTCCCATACTAATGGGCCAACTTAAGGGTCTTACTTTAATGGCAAGTTTTTCTTCTATTTCGTCAAGCAAATCAAACGGATCGCGCCCTTCCCGATCCAGCTTATTAATGAAGCATATAACCGGAGTATTGCGCATGCGGCAAACCTCCATCAGTTTTTCAGTCTGCGACTCAACTCCTTTTACGCAATCAATCACCAGAATTACGCTATCTACCGCGGTGAGCGTACGATAAGTATCTTCGGCAAAATCCTGGTGACCGGGTGTATCGAGTAGATTTATTTTTATGCCGTTATAGTTAAACCCCATAACCGAGGTGGCCACGGAAATTCCCCGTTGCTTTTCTATCTCCATCCAATCGCTGCGCGCATGGTCTTTGATCTTCGATGATTTTACTGCCCCAGCTTTTTGAATAGCTCCACCATAGAGAAGCAACTTTTCGGTAAGCGTAGTTTTTCCTGCATCAGGGTGACTGATGATACCAAAAAGTCCTTCGTTTGCTTATTTCCTGTTCCTGTGTCATGATAAAAATGAGGCGCAAAATAACTAATTTGAGTATCTTGTTTCCCTTTAAGAGCAGCTACTTTTCCAGCATTCAAAAATTAAAATCGCTTCTAAATACCCCTTAAAATGGAATACAGAAAATTTGGAAGAACGAATTGGCAGGTAAGTGAAATTGGGTATGGCATGTGGGGCCTTGCCGGATGGAAAGAAACAGATGAAGCAGAGGTAAGTAAAGCACTTGACAGGGCGGTAGAACTGGGTTGCAATTTTTTTTGATACCGCCTGGGGTTATGGGGTTGGCGTAAGCGAGCAAATTTTAGGAAGACTGCTGCACCATCATGCTTCCAAACGATTGCATTTCGCTACTAAAATTCCACCTAAAAATTTCATGTGGCCATCAAAAGCAAATTATACGTTAGAGGAATGTTTTCCTGCTTCGCATATTGTTGAATACACTGAAAAAAGTTTAAAAAATCTGAATGTAGATTGCATCGATCTGCAGCAATTTCATGTGTGGGAGGACAGCTGGGCTCACAATGATGAATGGAAAAAAGCCATTGAAAAACTGAAGGCTGAAGGAAAAATAAAACACATAGGTGTAAGCGTAAACCGGTGGGAACCCGACAATGTACTCAACACTCTTAGAACAGGATTAATCGATTCCGTTCAGGTAATCTATAACATCTTCGATCAAAATCCGGAAGACAATTTATTTCCGCTGTGCCGCGAACTGAATATTGGCGTGATTGCGCGAGTACCTTTTGATGAAGGAACGCTTACAGGCATGTTAACAAAAGATACTGTATTCCCGGAAGGAGATTGGCGCGCCACCTACTTTGTTCCAGAAAATTTGAACGCAAGTGTTGATCATGCCGAGGCTTTGCAGCACCTAATCCCCAACCGAATGACCATGGCCGAAATGGCCTTACGCTTTATCTTATGTAATAATGACGTCCATACCATAATACCGGGCATGCGCAAAATAAGGCATGTAGAAGCCAATATTAAGGTAAGTGATGGCAAGCAATTGGCTTCAGCGCTGCAAGATGAATTGAAAGGCCACCGTTGGGATCGGACACCCACAAAATGGTCTCAGTAAGTAAATTCTGCCACTCTGTCACTTTTTCCCTTTAAATCCCCCTTGGCATAACCCTTGTTCAAGAGGTCTTGCATAAGAACTCTAAAATCAAAAAACTGAACATATCATGGGAAAAATTATTGGAATAGACTTAGGAACCACCAACTCGTGCGTTGCTGTAATGGAAGGCAATGAACCTGTGGTGATTGCCAATAGCGAAGGTCGTAGAACTACGCCTTCTATAGTAGGATTTTTGGATAATGGAAAGGGTGAACGCAAGGTGGGTGATCCTGCCAAACGCCAAGCCATAACCAATCCAAAGAACACGGTATCTTCTATCAAGCGCTTTATGGGCAAAGAAGTTTGGTGAAATCAGTGGTGAAAAGAAGATGGTATCATATGAAGTGGAAAGTGGTAACAACGACACCGTGCGTGTGCGCATTGGCGATCGGTTGTATACTCCTCAGGAAATTTCTGCCATGATTCTTCAAAAAATGAAGAGTACGGCAGAAGACTATCTGGGAACAACAGTTACCGAAGCGATCATTACTGTTCCTGCTTACTTCAATGATGCCGAGCGTCAGGCAACCAAAGAAGCCGGGCAAATTGCCGGTTTGGATGTGAAAAGAATTATCAATGAGCCTACGGCTGCTGCCTTGGCTTATGGTATGGATAAGAAAAACAAGGACATGAAAATCGCGGTGTACGACTTAGGTGGCGGTACATTCGATGTGTCAATTTTGGAATTAGGTGATGGCGTGTTTGAAGTGAAGTCGACCAATGGTGATGTGCACCTGGGTGGCGATGACTTTGATATGCGCGTTATGAACTGGCTGGCAGATGAATTTAAAACCGATAAGAATATTGACTTGCGCAAAGACCCGATGGCTTTGCAACGCTTAAAGGAAGCTTCAGAAAAAGCAAAAATTGAGTTGTCGAGTAGTAATGAAACTGAAATCAATCTACCGTATATCACATCGGTAGATGGTGTACCCGAACACTTAGTTAAAAAACTTTCACGTGCTAAGTTTGAACAGTTGTGTGATGACTTGATTAAACGCACACTTGATCCTTGCAAAAAGGCAATGGCCGATTCCGGATATTCTGTTAGTCAGATTGACGAAGTAATTCTGGTGGGTGGTTCTACCCGTATTCCAAGAATTCAGGATGAAGTAGAAAAATTCTTTGGCAAGAAGCCTTCCAAGGGTGTAAACCCCGATGAAGTAGTTGCTGTGGGTGCTGCCATTCAAGGAGGTGTACTTACGGGTGAAGTGAAGGACGTGCTTCTATTGGATGTAACTCCGCTTTCCTTAGGTATTGAAACGATGGGTGGTGTGTTTACCAAATTGATTGAATCCAACACAACCATTCCTTCAAAGAAATCGGAAGTGTTCTCAACCGCATCAGATAATCAACCTTCGGTGGAAATTCACGTGTTGCAAGGCGAGCGCCCGATGGCTCGTGACAACCGTACTATTGGCCGGTTCCACCTCGATGGAATTCCACCCGCACCGCGTGGAGTACCTCAAGTGGAAGTAGTCTTTGATATTGATGCCAACGGTATCCTTCATGTATCAGCAAAAGATAAAGGCACGGGTAAAGAACAGAAGATTCGGATCGAAGCTTCATCCGGCTTGACCGATGCTGAAATCAAGAAGATGAAGGAAGAAGCTCAGGCTAATGCAGAAACTGACAAAAAAGAAAAAGAGCGTAGAGAAAATCAACCAGGCAGACTCGCTGATTTTCCAAACTGAAAAACAGTTGAAGGAGTTTGGTGAAAAACTTTCTGAAGGAAACAAGACTGCAATTGCTCAAGCGTTGGATAAACTGAAAGAAGCTCACAAGAGTCAAGATGTAGCGGCTATTGAAACCGCCATGAATACACTCAATGCAGCCTGGCAGGTAGCCTCTCAGGAAATGTATGCCGGAGGGTCACAAGCCGGAGCAGCACCTGGTGGTGAGCAACCGAATCAATCGGCTAACGCAGGGGCTGGAGCATCGGGTAGCAATGGTAATGCAACCGATGTAGAGTACGAAGAAGTAAAATAAGATAAACTCATTGAGCAACAGCTAACGACCCTTTGGAATTTTACTTCCAAAGGGTCTTTTTTTCTTACGCTTTATGAGTCGCTTTTGCTACAATCAAAACTATCTTTACAGCCCTTGAACAAATTCCGTTACGTATGCTCGTTGTAAAGTTTGGTGGCACCTCGGTAGGTAAGCCTGAAAGAATGAAGAAGATTGCTCACCTGGTTATGGAAATGCCGGGTAAAAAAGTTGTTATCCTCTCCGCATTAAGCGGAACTACCAATACGCTGATGCGGATAGGCAATCATTTGGTGGCTCAACAACTTACTGCAGCAGAACAAGAGATTTCAACCTTAGAGAAACACTACGAGCAATTCATTAAAGAATTGTACGGAAGCGAATCCTATCGGGCTATTGGGCATGAAATTGTGAGTCGCTACTTCAGCCTTTTTCGATTATTGGCTGCTGGTAAATTCGATGACAGAAGTTTCCGCGAGCTATTGGCACAGGGCGAATTAATTTCAACCGAATTATTCTATCATCACTTGCAGGAAATAAAAGTTTCTTCCCGCTTGTTGCCTGCTTTGCATTTTATGTCTATTGATGAGAATCAGGAACCTGAGTTAGAAAAAATAAGTGAACGACTGAAGCCTATTCTGGGTAGCATGAGTCAAGTGGATATTTTGGTCACACAAGGGTACATCTGCCGAAATCATAAAAATGAGATTGATAATTTAAAGCGAGGAGGCAGCGATTATACGGCATCCCTGATTGGTGCAGCCATTCGGGCCGAAGAAATTCAAATCTGGACAGACATTGATGGCATGCATAACAATGATCCGCGCATAGTAAAGAAGACCGTACCGATTGCTGAACTTACTTTTGACGAGGCTTCGGAGTTGGCCTACTTCGGTGCAAAAATTCTGCACCCTTCCACCATAGTGCCTGCCCAAAAATACAGTGTACCAGTTCGCTTAAAAAACACGATGGATGAAAAAGCACCCGGTACCCTTATAAGTGATAAGGGAGGTCGTGGCGAGTTCAAAGCCATTGCAGCAAAAGACGGGATCACAGCCATTAAAATAAAATCATCGCGCATGCTATTGGCGCATGGATTCTTACGTAAAGTATTTGAGGTGTTTGAGCGCTACAAAACATCGATTGATATGATCTCTACTTCAGAAGTAGCTGTCTCATTAACGATTGATGACAACAAAAATCTAAACCTTATATTAGATGAGCTGACAAGTTTTGGAACCATAGAAGTTGACGAGAATCAAAGCATCATTTGTATTGTTGGTAATTTGCTCTCGGAAAAAGAAGGTGTACTAAGAGAAGTTTTTGATGCACTAGAAACTGTACCGATCCGAATGGTTTCTTATGGTGGTAGCTACAACAACATCTCCATCCTGGTTGAAACAAGTCAAAAGGAAAAAGCATTGAATTTATTAAATGAAGGAATCTTTCATTTATAAAAAAGATACATTCGCTATCAAGAATTATTACCGTTTATCCGGAAAAAAAGTCATAAAATAAATTTAATAAACGAGAAACTTTTTTCAACTATATTTACCATGGACCTAAATATCTGGACGTATGGTAACTTTTGTAATTCTCGTTTTCGTTGTGGGTTATCTGGCTATTGCTCTCGAGCATCCCATTAAAATTAACAAAACGGCTTCCGCCCTTTTAACCGGGGTTATTTGTTGGACACTTTATGCTGTGTTTTCCGGCAATTCGATTGAGCTTATTGGCGAACAATTAAATCATCATCTAGGCCAGATTTCTGCTATCCTCTTCTTCTTAATGGGCGCCATGACCATTGTAGAATTAGTTGACGCCTATCAGGGTTTTAAAATCATAACCGATCGTATCAATACAAAAGATCCCAAAAAATTACTTTGGATTATTTGTATTGTTACTTTCTTTCTCTCTGCCATTCTGGACAACCTGACGACCTCCATCGTTATGGTCTCCTTAATTAGAAAACTGGTGCCCAATAAACAAATGCGATTGTTCTTTGCCGGTATGATTGTAATTTCTGCTAATGCCGGTGGTGCCTGGTCGCCTATTGGCGATGTAACAACCACCATGCTGTGGATGGGGGTCAGATTTCATCAGGGAACATTATAATTACGCTGTTTTTACCAAGTGTTGTGTGTATGGTTATTCCGTTAATCTACTTGCAGTTTACCCTTAAGGGTGAATTGGGAACCCACGCAGAAAATCATCATAAGAATGCAGGAGGTACTCACCATGGAGGTAATGGAGCACCGGTACGAGGCTCTACCACCATGTTGATTATGGGTGTAGCAGGATTAATCTCTGTTCCCATCTTTAAAACCATAACTCACTTACCACCCTATATCGGCATGCTTCTGGCACTGGGTGTCCTCTGGGTAGTATCCGAATTAATTAATCCTGATATGGATGAGGCTGATAAGCGACCCTACACAGCCGCAGGCGCCTTAACCCGGATCGATGTGCCCAGTATTCTATTCTTTTTGGGAATTTTATTAGCCGTGAGCGCTCTTGAATCCATGGAGATATTAAATCACTTTGCTGCCTGGCTCGATACTGCCCTGGGCGACCAACGTATTATTATTACCCTCGTTGGAATTTTGTCGGCTATAGTAGATAATGTACCCCTTGTGGCAGCCAGCATGGGTATGTATGATATAAACGTCTATCACCAGGATCACCTGATTTGGGAATACCTGGCCTATTGCGCGGGTACAGGTGGCAGCATTCTTATCATCGGCTCTGCTGCTGGTGTGGCTGTGATGGGTATGGAAAAAATCGATTTCATTTGGTATCTGAAAAGAATTTCCTTGCTAGCCATGCTGGGGTATTTTGCAGGAGCAATCATATATCTCCTCATACAACCTTATTTAGCAGTACATCCTCCTTTGTAATCATAGATCTTAAAAATGAATCAAAGAGCACTTTAATCGGTGCTCTTTGATTTTGTTATTGTTCAAGTCCAACCAATACAATTGTATAGGCGAGATAACTCAGTAACATCAAAATTGCCTCCCACCGATCTAACTTCCGTTGATTTAGTGTGAACATAAAAATCATTAGCACTACGGTTGCTCCACCCAAAACCATGAAATCGAAGTTCATGGATATGTTGTAGGGGGTTGGGCGTATAACACCCGTGATTCCCAATATAAAAAAGATGTTAAAGATGTTTGACCCAACCACATTGCCTATAGCGATATCTGTATTTTTTCGATAGGCAGCCACTGCCGAGGTGGCCAACTCGGGCAAGGACGTTCCCGCTGCCAAAATCGTGAGCCCAATTAATTTTTCACTTAATCCATAATGTTTGGCAATCGTTACTGCGTTATCAACAACAAGACTACCTCCGCCTACGAGCAGAGCAAACCCCAGAACTATAAAAAGTATAGACATCCCTGTGGAGTATAACTTAATAGAATCCCCTTCGTCTGATCCTGAGCCATTTTTCATTGTTCGGAATATGTAAAAAATAAATAGTCCGAATAAAGTCAATAATATAAAAGCATCTAACCGGCTAAGAACGTTACTTTCTCCACCCCAAAACATAGAATCGTTAACCATTATGAATAAGACTATCGCAGCAATTAGCGATAAGGGAATTTCAAAGGAAACGGTATTTCGTTGAACAACTAAGGGGTAAATAATTCCTGCTATACCTAAGATGAAAAGCAGATTAAAAATATTGCTACCTATTACGTTTCCAAACGCAGCATCATTATGTCCGCTAACAGAAGACATTATGTTGACAAGCAATTCGGGCGTAGAGGTACCAAAGGCAACTACCGTTAAACCGATTGCCAGATTAGACACATTGAATTTTTTGGCAACAGAAGAAGAGCCCTTAACCAAAAAATCAGCTCCTTTAATAAGAATTACAAAACCAATCAATAATAGAGTGAATGTAAACAGCATAGTTAGTAAAGGTTATTAAGTGACACGATCAATTGAAGTGTCACCTAAATCCTTAAAATCTTATCCATCAGGCAAAGGCTAATTGGCTCCAGTTCTGAAAAGATACGATGAACTATTCGAAGCCTGATAAAGCTGGCTGTGTCAAAGTATAAGTATGGCCTTGTAAAAAATTGAATAACCTTAAATTTACCTTTTACTTCTGAAGTACCGATTGTGACGGGAGGCTTGGTTCCTAGAAATCCCAAATCACACAAGTCTACGCTTAACTGAGTATGTTCTTGGAAAGAAATAGATTCTGTTGGACTACTAAAACAATTAAGAATAAAAAGAAGGGAGCCTCCCATTATCCAACAAAACGCTAATACCGAGTTGCGCCAACAAGACATAATCAAAAATAACAAAAAACAATCTCTTCTTTACAGAGTTCTTTCTGTCTCAAACCAATTGCCTTAAAGCAATTTCAAAGGAAGTTTGGGCAAGTTTGGTTTTCGCTAAACTGACTTCCCTGGTTTTTTCAAGGGCTCGTAATATCGTTTGAGAAATATCTGTGAAGATTGCCTCATCCGTCATGCTTACTTCTCGTTCCATAAAATAAGCAAACACCCGGGCCATTCCACAATTGGCTATAAAGTCGGGAATCACTGAAATTTTTTCATCTGCATAAAGACCGGTGGATCCAAAGAAGATTTCTTTATCAGCAAATGGAACATTGGCTCCGCATGAAAAAACTTCTACCCCCGAACCAATCATGCGATCAATTTGATTCTGTGTTACCAGGCGCGATGCAGCTGCTGGAATAAATACGTCAAAGGTTAAGTCCCAGATCTTTTCATTTACCATTTCGAAAGGCAACAAGTCATCTGCTACTAATCGATTGCCAGTCCTATTTACAACCAGGTCACAAACTTGCTGATGCGTAAACCCGGCTTGGTTTATCAATCCGCCATCACGGGTAATTATTCCTACAATCTTTGCCCCCATTTGCGACAAATAAAATCCGGCTGCAGCGCCTACGTTACCCCAGCCTTGCACGACTATCCGCTTCCCTTCTACTTTGCCACCCCATAAATTATAATAATGTCTTACCGCTTCGGCCACGCCAAACCCGGTACACATATCAGCCACGGTATATTTTTTTTGCAGTGAGGGTGTGTACTTTTTATCCTCAATTAATTTAATTACCCCTTGTCGCAGTTGTCCTATTCGATTTACTTTTTGGGGTTCCGTGGGTTTGTAATGCCCTGTAAATACTCCCTCTTGCGGATGCCAAATGCCTACATCCTCGGTATGTGGAATTACTTCATGTATTTCGTCAACATTTAGATCTCCTCCCGTACCATAATAATATTTAAGCAAAGGCATAACGGCAGCATACCAGCGATGAAGCACACCTTCTTTGCGTGGGTCGTTAGGATCGAAATTGATTCCAGACTTTGCGCCACCAATCGGTGGACCCGAAACAGTGAATTTTATCTCCATCGTTTTAGCCAACGATTCTACTTCCCGTTTGTCGAGGCCAACACGCATCCGGGTCCCACCCCCGGCAGCACCGCCCCGAAGAGAATTAATAATTACCCAACCCTCAGCCTCTGTTTCACTATCTTTCCATTCAAAAACAATTTCTGGTCGTTTAGTTTCAAACTTTTCCAGTAGATCCTTCATCCTTTAATCTTTAATGATGCCAAAGATATTAAATCATTTAAATGGGAGTCGTTTTCTTATTTTTGGAGTCTCTTTTTAATTATGAACCTGGTCGTTGATTCTGGTAATACGCGTTTCAAAATTGGAATTTTTGAAGGCGCCTCATTAATCCAGAAACATTCCTTCGCTGAGAGTGAACTGCTGAAAAGCTTTCTAAGTAAAAATAGTTTTAGCCATGTTCTTGTAAGTTCTGTCAACTATAACGCTCATGAAATTTTAAAGTGGACTCAAGGCTCTGGAAAAAAAATTGTTTTAGATGCCACGCTCTCACTCCCTATTACTTTAACCTATACCACACCGGGCACCCTTGGGGTAGATCGAATTGCCGCTGTTTGTGGCGCACTTGAATTATATCCAAACCACGACTGTCTGGTGATTGACATTGGCACCTGTATCAATTATGAGTTTTTAAGTCGCGATAAGATTTACCTGGGAGGGGCAATCTCGCCCGGGATAATGATGCGATTTGAAGCCATGCATACGTTTACCTCTAAGTTGCCGTTAGTAAAACCACTAAACGAACCAAATCTGATTGGAGATAGTACCGAATCATGTATGCAAAGCGGTGTAATGAATGGCGCAATTGAAGAGGTTAACGGGATCATTAACCGATATATTGAATATTTCCCTGACCTAAAGGTGATATTATGTGGTGGCGACTCCGCTTTTTTTGAAAACAAGCTTAAACACCCCATATTTGTAGCCCCCGAACTCGTTTTGAGCGGTTTGAACAGGATTTTGCGTTATCATGTTGAATTTTAAGAAGAATACTCTACTCATACTTAGCTTGTCTCTGTTCACTTCCCTAAATATTTTTGGGCAAGCAGCGCAGACGCCATTTTCCTACCTCGGCATAGGCGAATACTATGGAAATGCCCTTGCACATAACCAGGGGATGGCTGGGGTAGGCATCAGCAATCCTCAATATTATTATATAAACAACCAAAATCCTGCATTATTGGTTTTTAATCGATTTACCTCCTTTGAGGCTGGATTTATTGGGGAGCGCAGAACCGTGAAAGGCAATGGAGTTTCGGAAACTAACGGAAACGCCAATCTTAACTATTTAGTTATGGGCTTCCCGATTAAGGTTGGCCGGTGGACAACATCAATAGGACTAGCACCTTACACATCTGTAAATTATCGGCTTAATTATGTAGACTCTATCCAAGGGAGTATTAATACAGTTGATGTTGCAGAATCAGGAAGCGGAGGGTTCAATCAATTTGCCTGGTCGCATGGGGTATCCTTACGTAAAAATCTTTCAATAGGCGTTAAAGCGGCCTACCTGTTTAGCTCTATAGAAAATAACTACTCAAATTCTTTAACACAAAGTGCACAGATCATGACTTACTACCCCTCTGTGTATGAACGAACCTATGTGAAAGATTTTGTTTTCACTTCTGGCCTCTCTTATCGTGTTGATTCGCTGTTTAACAAAAATTATAAGCTCAACCTCGGGGTAGTTTATGATTTTAGAGCAAACCTAAAGACACAATATACCGCACGCTTTGAACAAAGAGATGCTGTTGACACCTTATTCTCTACATCAGTGGCTAACAATGAGCCTGGTTCAATAAACTTACCGGCTAAAGTTGCTTTTGGTCTATCTTTTAGCAAGGGTGAACATTGGACTGTCGGTTCTGATTTTGTTTTACTCGACTATACTAAGTTTAGTGGCCGCGAAGTAAGCCAGGAAGCAACCAAGGGTTGGAAATTGGCGCTAGGTACAGAATTTACACCCGATGTTATGGCACTGGGGAGTTACTTGAAGCGGATTACTTACCGAACAGGTGTAAGCTATGATAAATACCCGTATTTGATCAATGGCGTGCCACTTAAAGATTTTGGCATTAATTTTGGATTCTCTATGCCAGTAAGCAGAGTCTCAAGTATCGATTTTGCCTTTAAAGTCGGAAAAAGAGGAAATGTGAAAGACAATACAATTGAAGAAAACTATTTTAAGCTTTATTTTGGTGCGACATTTAACGACCAATGGTTTGTCAGAAGAAGATTTGATTAAAAACTAAACTCAAATGAAAAAGAAAATGAAGTCATCGCTGTTAGGTATCGCTTTTATCCTCTTAACGGCTATAACCGGTTTTTCACAATGCAAAGAAGTTCTATGGCCGGAGAACAAAGAAAAGGCTGAAGAATCTGTTGCCCTTTATGGTGATGCGATGAAACAACAGAATTGGCGTGCGGCAGTATCTCCTTTTCAGTGGATGCTCAAAAATGCACCCAAGTGGAATACCAAGCTTTATATTGATGGGACGGAGATCTACAACAAACTTGCATCAGTTGAAAAAGATCCTACTAAAAAACAAGTTTTAGTCGATTCGCTCATGATGCTTTACGACATGCGTGTAACTAATTGTGGTGACGAAGTGAATGTGTTAAACCGCAAAGCCATTTATGCAGCCACATACAACGCTCAAAACAAGGCCAAAACTGCTGAGGTATTAGCGCTGTACGACAAAGTATATGAAATCAGTGGTAACAACGTGTTAGATAATAATCTTCTTACCTACATGCAGGTTATACAATTAAATGCTGTGTTGACGAAAAACCTAAGCGATGATCAGATTCTTGAGCGCTACGATAAATTATCAGGTGTAATTGATGTGAAGATTAAAAAAGCCCAGGAAGGAAATAAACAGGCAGAGGTGGATAGATTGAAAGCCACAAAAAGCAGTGTTGATGATATCCTAATCAAGTTGGTAAAAGTAGATTGTGATTTTGTTAAGAAAAATCTTGAACCAAAATGCAAGAAAAATCCAAACGACATCGCGTTAGCAAAAAAATCTTCCAATTCATGACCACCGGTGGTTGTATTGAAGATCCGCTTTGGTTGCAGACTGCCGAAGTATTGCACAAGGACAGCCCCGATTATGGATTGGCTATTAACATGGCAAAGATTTATGCAAAAAACGGAAATGTGGATAAGGCCGAGTCGCTAGCCAATGAAGCGATAACCATAGCTCCCACCGCAGCAAATAAGGCTACAGCCAATTTATTTGTGGGCGATTTATTAGCCCAAAAGGCAGTAAGACAGCCGCTCGCGAAGCATACCGGAAGGCAGCAGCAGCCGACCCATCCAGCAAAGACGGTTATGAGAAAATCGGAGACCTATATATGGGTTCTTTTAAAGATTGTGCTAAAGGATCAAGTCTGGCAGAAGATCGTTTGGTTTACTTAGCCGCTTATGATATGTATGCTAAAGCAGGCGATCAGTCAAAGATGAATCAGGCGCGTGGTCAGTTCCCTTCGGTAACAGAATTGTTTGAATTGAACTGGAAAGAAGGCGAAACAAAATCTATTTCTTGTTGGGTTGGCGAAACTGTTGTTTTGAAAACAAGAGGAAAGGAATAAATAAATAGAAATTAATGAGAAGGCTGGCTTACTTAAGCTGGCCTTCTTCTTTATATGCAGGTCACTTGTCTCCGCGTAAGTTCTATAGTAAAAGTCCGTAGTTTCCTGGCTATTTTGGTCTTGATACTATCGGCATGCTCTACGCAGGAAGCAACAAAACCTGTTTTGTATGAGGGCCCTTTGAGCGAAGCCGAAAATGTGGAGATGTTTTACTCCGAAAAAGATCGGGTGAAGGTAAAACTCGAAGCAAAAAAAATCAATGAGTTTCAGAATGGCGATCGGGAATTCCCAGAAGGTATTTACCTGGAGTTTTTTGATGATCTGGGTATTAAGACCTCAACCCTGCAGGCTAATAGCGCCTATTACTTTAAAGAAGAAAATAAATGGCGCGGACGGGGCAAGGTGGAAGTAATTAATACCGCAAAGCAAGAACAACTAAATACCGAAGAGTTGTTTTGGAAACCTGATACTAAAAAAATCTTTACCGATAAGTTTGTCACTATCAAACTTCAAAATGAAGTGATTTACGGTACCGGTCTGGATGCCGCGCAGGATTTATCAACCTATCAGATCAAGAATCCCGAAGGTGAATTTACAGTTGAAGAATAATCAGGTGATATTTAGCTCATGAAACTATTAGATGTCCTTTTGTTATCGCTGGCAGCAGCCCTTGTCATTATAGCCGTTTACGAAATTATGACCGTGGGCATAGGCCAGGCCTATTGGCTGGTAATGATGGCCGTACTGATCTTTTTCATCTATACCTATCGCAAAAAACGTTGAGTCGTTCCCTCCTGTTTCTACCTGTAAAACCCTGATAACCAATCGTTATTAAATTCAAGTAATATTAAAGCGCAGCTTTGCCGAATTGATTTAACGGGTTAAATTTGCGGTTCTTTAAATAAAAAGGGCTCGTTTCTTTGGAAATGGATCTCAAAAAGGAATAAACAATTCAAACATTATAAATTTCTCTTATGGCATTGATTGGAACATTGAGGAACAAGATGACCAAGTGGGTGGTGGGTTTTGTGGCAGCCGCTATTGCAGCATTTGTCTTAAACGACCTGTTTGGTAGTGGCCCTAAATCCCTGTTTGGTAAAGACAACTCAGTAGGCAAAATAGGTGGCAGCACCATCCAGTTGGATGAATATCAGGCTGCTATTCAAGAGCGTGAAAACAACTACATCCTTAATTTTGGTCGTCAGCCGGGCGATCGTGAAAGGCCTCTCTTACAACAACAAGCCTGGGATCTTTTAATTTCACAGAAAGCCATTAGGCCAGAGTTTGAAAAAGTGGGTGTAAAAGTTACCACCGATGAAATCTGGGATATGATTCAGGGAAGAAATATAGATGAAAACGTGAAGTCTTCTTTCCTGGATTCTGCCGGAAACTTTGATCGCGCGAGACTGATCGCCTATATAAATCAGTTTAATGCCCCTGCTCCAATCGACCCTCAGACGTTAGCAGGTTTTCAAGAAGCTAAGTACCGCTGGTCAACTTTTCAGCGCGATCTTGGTTTAGGTCGAAAGGCTTAAGTATGAAAACCTTTTGATAAAAACTACCTATGTAACCGAAGCAGAAGCAGAACGGGACTATCATAACCAAAACGATGTAGCCGAAGTTAAATATCTTTATGTACCCTATTTTGTAATCAGCGATTCCACCGTTACTGACAGTCAGCTTAAAGAATATTACGACCAGAATAAGCAAAAGTATAAGGCAGAGCAAACCCGTAGCCTCAGCTATGTGAACTTCCCTATCGAAGCTTCGGCTACTGATTCACTTCAAATCAGAGAAGATCTTGAAAAATTGGCTGCTGACTTTAAAACTGTAACCGAAGATTCAGTTTTGCAGCCGCTAACTCTGACGGGAATGAGCCCTTTACAAAATATTCCAACTCAACGCTACCCGGTTTCTTAGGTGATAAAAAAGATCAATTGGTTGCCGGAAGTGTCTTCGGTCCATTCCTTGATGGAAATTCTCATAAAGTGGTACAGGTGGTACGATTTGGAAAGGACACGGTGGGCAATGCAAGAGCCAGTCATATTTTAATTCGTTGGGATGATGAAAGTGAAGCCTCTAAAAAGGTTGCCAAAGAAAAAGCAAAAAAGATTCTTGCTGACATTAAAGGGGGTGCTGACTTTGCTGCGAAGGCTCGTGAATTCGGTACGGATGGTACAGCCTCGCAAGGCGGAGATCTGGGTTGGTTCAGCTCTGGTCAAATGGTTAAACCTTTTGAGGAAGCTGTTTTCAGCGCAAAAAAAACCGGAGTTCTTAACGATGTTGTTGAAACGCAGTTTGGGTATCATATTATTGACGTAACCGGAGTAGCTGACTACACTACGTACACCGTTGCTACCATAGAAATTGTGATTGCGCCTAGTGATGAAACGCAAAATACAGCTTATGTAAAAGCACAAACATTTGCCAGCAATGTGTCAGGTGTAGATGACTTTAATGAAAGAGCCAAAGCGGAAAAATTAATGGTGATGAATGCGGAAAACTTAAAAACAGTTGACCGTAGGGTTAACGACTTAGGAGATGCCCGCGCTATGATTACCTGGTTATACCGCGATGCAAAAATTGGAAAAGTATCTGACGTATTTGACTTGGATACAGATTATGCTGTGGCTGTTATGACCAGCAAAACTGAAGAAGGAGTTCGCTCTTTTGATGACGTAAAAGATGAAATCAAGCCTGCTGTGCTTAATCAGGTAAAAGGAAAGAAAATAATTGAAACGTTGAGCACGCAGAAAGGCACACTGGATGAGATGGCTAAAGCGTTTGGCTCGGATGCTATCGTGGCTTCTTCCAGCGATCTTAAACTTAACTCAAACACTTTACCAAGCGTTGGGCTCGATCCCGTGGCGGTTGGAAAAATTTTCTCGCTAGAACCCGGAAAGCGCTCTGAACCCTTTGCGGGAGAAAATGGTGTGTTGGTAGCAGAACTTCAAAATAAAACAGTAGCTCCTGCTGTGGGTGATTACACCATGTTTAAAAACCAATTATTGCAGGGCTTAAACGGGCGGGCAGCATATAGTATTTCTGAAGCTTTGAAAGAAGGATCTCGGATCGAAGACAAGCGTTACAAATATTTTTAGAGATAATCAATAATTAAACGAGCGCCCCCGAAGTTTCTTCAGGGGCGCTTTTTCTTTTATGAACGAACAATGGTTTATCAACTTCCGCGAAAAACTCGATCAGCATTACGCCTGGCCGGCTCTTTACGTGTTTAAGTTTATTGTGCCAACTGGTAAAGAAGCCGAGGTTAAAACGTTGTTCCCCAATCACACAACAACAGAAAGGCCTTCTAAAAATGGCAATTACACAAGTGTTACAACGGAGGCAATGCTTCCATCCGCTGACGCAGTAATTGAAATCTACAAGGCCGCTGCCAGAATTGAGGGCATAATTGCGCTTTAATAGGATAGAACTCAAATCAATGCTCATTTCATCTATTGAAAAAGCACGGCAAATCAATCCTGATAGAAATACAAACCCCGCTCAAAACTTACAAGAATATTATGAGTTTGTTTCGTGGGCCGAAACGTCTATGCCGTGGGCATTGTTGAAAAAAGAAGAATATCCGGAAATTTTTGACAATATCTTTCAGAGTCTGTGCTATTTCTATTTTCTAATTGATCAACCACTTCCTGAATTAGAAGGAAAAGGATTAGTGAATAATTCGTTGCAATATGCTGAGCCCTTTGCCTCCTGGCTTATTACGTTCAGTAAATTGTGGGGCAAATATCTGGACAGTGAAGCATCCTGGAATAAAGCCTACTACAACATGGCGCTTAACGATCCTGCTTTTGGGCTTAAAAATGATTGGTACGAAAACTCATCGAATTGGAAAACCTTTAATCAGTTCTTTGCAAGATATCTGCGGTCTGACGACATGCGCCCCATTGCATCACCCGAAGACAACTCGGTAGTTACTTCATTTGCAGATTCTGAACCACAAGGAGTTTGGCTGATAGATAGTGCTTCTTTCATTAATGATCCCAAAGGTGTGGTCGTCAAGTCATCAACACTAAAATCTATTAAAAAACTTATTGGAGACGACAGTGAATATAAAGATGCCTTTTCCAACGGTACACTCACGCACTCCTTTTTAAATGTTAATGATTATCACCGTTATCATTTTCCTATGTCTGGGATAATTAAAGAAGTTCGCATCATTCAGGGAATAAATCCAACCGGTGGATCACTGTGGTGGGATAAAGAAAACAGCCGCTACGCTTTTGATCCCTCCGCTATTTTAGGGTGGCAGAGTGTTGAAACGCGAGGTTGTGTAATTTTGGAAACTAAAGAACACGGGCTTGTAGCGTTACTGCCCATTGGGATGGTAGCCGTGGGCTCTGTTAATTTTGAAGAGAATGTTAAGGTGGGAGCAGAAGTGAAGAAAGGCGATATGTTAGGGAATTTTCTCTTTGGCGGCTCAGACTTTATTTTGATATTTCAAGACAAAGTAAATTTCACTCTTGAGGCTCCAAAGAAACAAGGGAGTGATTCATACCAGCATCTTTTAATGGGTGAAAAGCTTGGTAGCCTGAGTAAACGTCAAATTAATAAGTGATCTTTTGAAAGACCGATCAAATAAGCTTTATGTGGATAGAAGAAAATAATTGTCTTAAAAGACTTTCAAGTTTAAAAACTTCACGGAAGCCTTTGGCTTTATGACTAAAGTCGCCTTGCTTGCTGAGAAGGCAGATCATCATCCATACTGGACAAACGTTTATAACACAGTAAACATAGAACTTTCCACACATGATGCGGGTGATGTAGTTACTGACAAAGATCGAAAATTGGCAAAAGCCATTGATCAACTTGTATAATCGTGTCAGCTGAAGCAACTTTATATCTCGTGCCTACCCCATCGGAAATCTGGCGGATATTACATTGCGTGCGCTGGATATATTAAAAACTGTTGATACCATTTTAGCAGAAGACACCCGCACATCAGGGTTTCTACTTAAACACTACGAAATCTCAAAGCCTCTTCAGAGCTTTCATATTTTTAATGAACACAAAACATTAACTGGATTAATTACCCGAATGCAACAAGGCGAAGTAATGGCCTTAGTTAGCGATGCCGGCACACCCGGTATTTCTGATCCCGGTTTTTTATTAGTGCGTGAAGCACTGAAAGCTGGTTTAAAAGTTGATTGTTTGCCCGGTGCCACTGCATTAATTCCTGCCTTAGTGAAATCAGGATTTCCAACCGATCGATTTGCTTTTGAGGGTTTTCTCCCTCACAAAAAAGGCAGGCAAACCATGCTTAAGAAATTAAGTGAAGAAGATCGAACGGTTGTTCTCTATGAATCACCCCATCGACTTATCAAAACTTTAGAACAACTCGTTGAATTTTTTGGTCCCGAACGATTGGTTTCTGTTTCGCGTGAGCTTACCAAGTTTCATGAAGAAACTAAAACAGGCACTGTTACTGAAGTACTCGAGCATTTTAAGAAAAAGATGTGAAGGGTGAAATTGTTATAGTGATCAATGGCAAAGAAAAATAATTCAATATGGGGACCCTGGAGTTTGTTTGCACTCTCTGCTGTACTGCTTACAGCTGGATGGTTAATGAAACCATTTCCTGTTTTTATTTTTGTTGGCTTTGCTCCCTTATTCGCATTAGTTGACTATGCCCGCGAAGCCAAGAACCCATGGAATCGATTTGAACTCATTCTTCTTGCACTCAGTATTTCGTTATTTGCAGCAAGTTTTTTTGATTTTCAGGTTATAATTTTTGTTTTAGTTCAGGCCATTGCTTTTACCCTCACTTTGTTGGCTACTCATTTGCCCATCAAAATCTTGGATCAAGGTTAGGTAAGTTTACAGTCATTTTTTTCTGGTTGGGACTTGAATTCATTTTCTTAAATCTACCATGGCGGGCGCAAACAATATTTCTTGCCGGCTCATTAAGGCTGGTGCCCGGTTCGGCTATTTGGACCAATCATACCGGATACTTAGGAATATCTATGTGGATATTATCCGTGAACCCTGTTTTCTATCTTTCGTTCTTCCATAAAGGCACCTTTAACCGCTATCTTTTTTTACTGGCTATATTACTTATCGGCACACCGATTGCCCTTTCTTACCTCATGGATACCTTAGGTGTAAATCGTACTCAAATGATTTCATTGTACTCGTATGAATCGAATATATTACAAAGTAAATCTACAGGTGAATTGGTTGCACGAACGGCAACCTGGGTTTCAGTGTTAATTATGCTACTGTCTTTCGTTAAGAATCAAACCAGAAAAAAATGAACTTAGCCCTGTTAGAAAAAGATGTAATAACCCTGTGTGAAGAGGTTAGTGAGTTTATGAGTAAGGAAAGTGAAAATTTTGATCTTTCTAAGATTGAGCAAAAAGGAAGTTTTAGCAATTTAGTCTCGTACGTAGATAAGGAATCAGAAAAAAGATTGGTTGCTCGCCTAAGTAAATTATTACCCGGCTCTGGTTTTTTAGCGGAAGAAGGAACGGAGACTAAAGGAACCAATGACTATCGTTGGATAATTGATCCGCTGGATGGCACTACTAATTACCTGCATGGGTTACCAATTTATGCCATTAGTATTGGGTTACAGCGAAGTGACAAAACTGTGTTAGGCATTGTGTACGATGTTAGTAATCGTGCTTGCTACCATGCTATTGAAAATCAACCGGCCTATTGCAATCAAAAAGAAATCAGAATTTCTCCCATTACTAAAATGGAAGAAAGTTTGTTAGCCACAGGCTTTCCTTATTATCACCACTTCGATAAAAAGATAACTACCTGGAGATCATAAAAACATTTCTTGAAAAAACCCATGGCATCCGCAGGTTAGGAAGTGCCGCGATGGACCTTGCATATGTGGCCAGTGGCAAGTTGGAGGGTTTTTTTGAATACAACCTCTCCCCATGGGATGTTGCCGGGGGTGTCTTTCTTGTTCAACAAGCCGGTGGTGTGGTTACAGATTTTTCGGGGGGCGACAATTATCTTCACGGAGGAGAATTATGTGCCGGAGGAAACATTCATGCCGAAATGTTGAAAGTGGTTCAAGAGAAGTGGTTTTAAGTTTTTTTCTATTCACTTCTTAAAGACGTTGCCGGATTTATCATGGCTGCTTTAATAGATCGGTAACCCACCGTAACAAAAGCAATCAAACACGTGCTGCCAAGGCCAAGAATAAATACCGAAGGGCCAATAGAAATTTTATAAGCAAACTGCTCTAAGTATTTAGTTGAGAAATACCAACTTACTGGTGCAGCCAGTACAAACCCTACTAAAATTAATCTTACAAACTCACCCGAAAACAAGAATAGGATATTTTCCACCGAAGCGCCAAGCACTTTTCTAACGCCTATCTCTTTTGTTTTTTGGTTAGCCATAAACACCGTTAAGCCAAACAAGCCCAGACAACCAATAAAAATTGCCATGGATGTAAACACGGTAAGCATAACAGACATCTTGGTTTCACTCTCATAAAATTCACCAATCTCATCTTCTAGAAATTTATACGAGTAAATAAACTCAGGATAGGTTTGCTCCCATCGTTCCTGTATCTCCTTCAAACTCTGTTGTACCGATTGTGGGTTTAGTTTTATAGAAAGCGTTTCATATCCACGAATGCGGTTAAGCATAAGAGTTGCCTCCATCGGATCTTGTAAGGAAACTGTATTAAAGTTTTTTACAACGCCACTAACCGGAAGATTTTTGCCCCACATCTTAATTCGCTTTCCAATAATTTCTTTAGGATCGGTAAACCCAACCACTTGCATCAATTTTTCATTTACAACCATAGTTTGTGCAGTATCCGCATCGCTAAGACCAGTACCTGCAAGCAACTCTAGTTTATACAAATCCAGATAGTTTCCATCTACTTGCTTTACTTGCGTTCCATAATGCTCATCACTGCCTTCAATTTGAAAATCGGTACTGGAAACGCTGCCTGATGAAGGCGGAGTGCTGGATAAACTAGTTGCTTCCACACCAGCTACTTTCATTAAATCATTACGCAAGGCGCGCATTTTACTTATGCCATCGCCCTCGGTTGCTGTTTCTTGTTCGGGAATGTTTACAATAACAACAGCCTCTTTCCTAAAACCCAACTCTTTAGTCTTTAAAAAATTCATTTGACTGATTAACACAATTGTGCCGATGATCAATAATTGAGAAATAAAAAATTGCATTACCACAAGACCTCTTCTCAAATTAAAACCTGACGATTGGGTTGCCCGAATTTGATTTTTCAATGCACTGATGGGATTAAATCCGCTCACTACCAGCGATGGATAAATACCGGATAACAACGAAACCGCAACTAACGTACTTACAAGAAAAACCCAGAGTGCTATATCCGAACTGTAGTTAAGAGTAAGTGATAAATCCAAAAATGCATTGATAGAAGCTAAACCAATCTCAGCCACAACCAAGGCCAATAAAATTGAAACAAATGTTATCAACGTTGTTTCGCCAAGAAACTGAAGCGCCAGTTGAGGCCGTGTACTTCCTAACGCTTTACGAATGCCAACCTCTTTCGATCGTTTAACAGCTTCGGCTGTTGTAAGATTAATAAAATTGATACATGCCGTAAGTAGTAAGAAAATGCCTATAAGGGTTAATGCGTTAAGTTGTGAATTGCTAATCGTGTTGTAATTGTAATTACCAAAACGTTCATCATAATGCACTTCGCTAAAAGGTTGCATGATAAACGTAGTGTTATCCTGATTACGAGCCGGATCGCCCAAATACTTGGAAACAAAAGCTGGTATGCGGGCTTCTATATCAGAGATAGAACTGCCTGCTCGCAGCGTAAAGTAACATTGATCATCACTCCAGATTCCCCTCCAGCCGTTTTCATCCTTCTCCTTTTTAATGGTTATGTAGGAAACCAGCAGATCAAATGGCAAATCAGTATTGGTGGGCAAATCTTCCATAATCGCGGTAACGCGATACTCATGCCCCTCATACTTCAGAACTTCACCAATAGCATCCTCTTTCCCAAAATATTTCATTGCCCACCGGCTTGATAGAATTGCTTCGTTGGGTTCATCCAATCCAGTTGTCGCATCACCAATCAAAATCTTTCTATCAAATACCTTAAAGAAACTGGGCTGTGCAAAAGCTACGCCCTTCTCTTCATCATACCGCTTGGGATCTGCGTTAACTTGTGGAATGGTAATAAAACTCCCAGCCCGATAAGAAATAAAAGTAACCTGATCTGCTTCCGGAAAGTCATTTACAAACGCCTCTGGAAAAACAGGATAAACACCAGGTGTATAATTTTTACCATTGTTACCATCGGATTGAACCACCGCACGATAGGTTCGATCATAATTTGAGTGAAACGTATCGAAACTTTTGTGGTAACGAACCAATAAGAAAAGGATCAGACTCGTTGCTAAGCCCAAGGTAAGCCCTCCGATATTAAGCATTGTAGTTGTTCGCTGTCGAATCAGATTCCGCAAAGCTGTTTTTAAATAATTGTTGAACATATCAGTAAGAGTTGAATTTTTAGATGTCTACGTCCTTTAAAAAGTTTTGCAATAAATATTTTATTCACTTTTCAGTGCATCCACTGGATTAGCAATAGCTGCACGAAGTGATCGATAGCCAACGGTGATAAATGTAATTGCTAACGTACTTACGATTCCAATGGCAAAAACAATCCAGGTGATCTCCACTTTAAAGGCAAAGTCTTCCAGCCAAAGATTCATGGCATACCACGCTACGGGCACAGCAAGAACAAATGCCACTACCACCAAGAGAACGAAGTCGCGTGAAAAAAGAGCTACGATATGAGTGACCGATGCACCTAAGGTTTTTCGAATTGCAATCTCTTTTGTTTTTGCTGGGCCATAAAAGAAGCCAATCCATACAAACCGAGGCAGCCTATAAAAATGGCTATGCCCGCAAATATTTCAAACAACCCAAACATTCGTTCCTCTTCACGATATAATCGCCCCACATAATCATCTAAGAATGAATACTGAAATAAGTATTCCGGAAATTGTTCCTGCCAAGCTTGTTCAATATTTTTTATTGTAGCTGCTGCATTGGTCGTACTAATCTTTATACCTGCATCAAAAAAATAATTAAATGGCAAGAGAACAACTGACTCAAGGCCATGTTGCAGCGACTCCGTGTGAAAATCCTTTACTACGCCAATCACCGAACCTGAAATATCATTAAAGCCTATGGTAATGTTTTTACCAATAATATCTTTTGGAGAACTAAAGCCGAGTGTCCTAACGGCCTCCTCATTAAGTACGTACGACCACTGTCGTTCAGCACCTTTAAGGTTAGCTAGCTTCTCATCACTCTCTAAAAACCAACGCCCCTCAAGTAACTCAAGACCATAGACATCCTTATATCCTGCATCGGCAAGTTTCAATCGTATGGAATATCGATCTGATTCACCTTTATCAGTAAGATACATACCCGTTCCAAACTTATTGTCTGACATGGGTGCTCCCAATGAAAAGGAAACACCTTTGATATCATCAAATGTTTCCAAGCGATTTCGAAAGGCTTCTAACTTAATCGGACTATTATCAGGGATGCTTACATTTATCACTGCTTCCTTCGTAAATCCAAGGGATGAATTTCAAAAAAAAGAAAGTTGGCTCGATACCACCAAAGTGCAAATGATTAGCACCTGTGCAATAAAAAACTGACCCACGACCAAAATTTTTCTCACCGATATCGGTGATTTAGTATCGGTGGACATGCGGTTCTTCAATGCTTTTACAGGATTAAACTTTGATAAAACCAATGCGGGATAAAAGCCCGAGAAAAGAGCCGTAACTAAAATTACTACAACAAGGAAGATTATAAGCTGCGGATTATTTAACAAGTTCAATTGCACATCTCGCTCTAAGAAACTACCAACCATGGGTGCAATTCCTTCAGCAATGCCAACAGAAATAATACCCGCGCAAAGTGTAATCAAAAAAGCTTCACTTAAATACTGCCAGGTAAGTTGATAGCGTTGTGCCCCCAGTGTTTTCCTTACGCCTACCTCTTTGGACTTATGCACGGAAAGTGCTGTGGAGAGATTGATGAAATTAACACAGGCAACTAATAAAATAAAATCTCCAATCAATGCCAGGATAATCAGTGTTGATGAGTTGGTTGACGTTGTGCCCGGATTTTCACTAAACTCCATGTCAAAATGAATTTCAGAGAGTGGTTGTAACAAATAGGTTTGTCGCTCAGCCTCTTTCGGGTGATAATACTTTTTGATCAAGGCTGGAAACTTCGCTTCCATTGACTCACGGGTTTCAGAAGCAGGCAGAACAACATAGGCAAATCCGGATGCATTTAATCCCCATTGATCCATAGAAAATCCAAGAAATTGTTCTGTCACATCTGGAGTTAACGTAGCGCGCGATACGATCATGTTTACCTCCATATGCGTTGGTGTTGAAGGCATGCGGATGATGCCTGCTACTTCAAGATCGAGCAGATTTTCAAGTTTTATGTTTTTAACGTCTTTTTTAAGAAGAGTTTTCGCAAACTCTTCCGTTAGAAAAACCTTTCCGGGGCCAGTCAAATCTTTCTTGGGATTGCCTGATAATACTTCAATATCGAAAACCTCAAAAAATGATGGATCAGCAAACAGGATATTTGTCACGCTGCTCTTTTCTTCATCAATAGTCATCAACGCATCCTCCTGAAAATGAAACTGAGTAGAGATTAAATCCGGGAAATCATTCTTTAACGCTTCCGCCAAAGGGTAAGGTGTTACCGTTGTTTTTTCAATTCCCGAAGCATCGCTGGTTTCGCGCACTATTCGGTAAATATTTTTTGAATTTGAAAATGCCTGATCAAAACTAACTTCACGTTTAATAATTAGAAAAATGATAATGCAGGTGGTGATTCCCAAAGCCAGGCCAGCTACGTTAATGAATGTGTAGCTCTTATTGCGCAACAGGTTTCGAAACGCAATGGTGAAGTAGTTTTTAAGCATCTCAAGTAATTTAATTATGCTTGAAAGTCAAGTATGGTGCCAACTGGAAAACATAGATTTTCGGTCAAATAGAATGATTGTTAAATCTGCACTCGTTCAATAGCGTGCGGAATCGTCCGAAGTCGGACGATTAAAGGGGCTTCTAATTGCATCAAACTTCCAGTATCATTACCTTTGAATCATGTTACAACAGGGTTTGATATTGCTACTTTTTGTAGGGGCTGCGTTTTATGTTGGCCGACTTGCCTACCGCTCTTTTCAAGCTAAGAATGCCTGCCAATCGGGTTGTGGGAAATGTGGAGCTCTTGATCTGGAAAAGGTTGAGAAGAAATTACAGAAGTTTCCATCATCAAAATAAAACTTTAAAGTTGTTTATTGTAAGAATATTACGCATTTTGCGTAACGCATTTTGCGTAACGCATTTTGTATGGCTGCAAGCACAAATCCATTTTTGATTAAAGGGTATCTCGACAAGAATCACTTTTGCGACAGGGGCGAAGAGACAGCACGACTGATTAAAGCCATGGAAAATGGCAGAAACGTAACCCTTAGTTCGATTAGGCGTATGGGAAAAACTGGCTTGATCTATCATGTATTCAGTCAACTTAAAAAGAAAAATGATTGCGTGTATGTTGACATTATGCCCACTGCTGATTTAACAGACTTTACTCGCACCTTTGGAAAAGCCATTCTCAATTCGCTGGAGAATCCTTATCAGAAATCCGTTAAACAATTACTTGGCATCTTCAAAAGATTTACGCCCACGCTTTCTATTGATCCCGCAACAGGGCAGCCGTCATTCGAGATTAGTGTAACAACTACTAAAGAAAGTGATGCTACTTTAGAAGACATCTTCAATTATTTAAGGAGCCGAAAAAAGAAAGTAATAATAGCCATTGATGAATTTCAGCAAATATTAAATTACCCTGAAAAGCGCACCGAAGCCTTACTTCGATCATACATTCAACGACTAAATAATGTAGAATTTATCTTTTCGGGTAGCCAGCAGCACCTGCTTTCGCA
The DNA here is from genome assembly GCA_016709845.1 of Flammeovirgaceae bacterium. GTDB lineage: Bacteria > Bacteroidota > Bacteroidia > Cytophagales > Cyclobacteriaceae > ELB16-189. The sequence goes on from JADJMA010000011.1 coordinate 73,202, forward strand.
GATGTTTACAAATGCATCGCGCCCTTTTTTTCAGAGCACTGAATTGCACTTTTTAGACAGAATAAGTAAGGATGCTTATCGAAAATTTATCATTTACCATTTCGCATCCAATCAAAAGAAAATCAAAGAACAAGAAATAAACACTCTTTTAGAATGGACTCAGTTACACACACATTATGTACAATCCCTTTGCAACAAGCTATACACACAACCAGAAAAAGAACTCACGCATGAGGTACTGAACAGATGCATGCAGGATATTTTATTGGAAAATGAAACATATTATTATAGCTACCAAAGGCTTCTTACTGATCAGCAATGGAATTTACTAAAGGCTATTGCTCAAGAGGAATTTGTATCTAAAATAAATCAGCGAGAATTTCTCAATAGATACAAGCTAAGCGCCAGTACAGTTCAGCGTTCTATCAAAGCACTGGAAGAAAGGGAAATGGTTATATATGAAAAAGATGCCTATCGTATTTATGATGTATTCCTCGGTCGCTGGCTTGCCGCCAAATTCTAAGCCCAAACCTTCGTTCCCTCGGTGCAATTACGGCACATCTCTATTTCGTCTCTTGAACGAAGGATAGTGTCACGAAAAGAATTATAATTTTTACTTGTCCAGATTTCTTTAAACGATTGTTGCGTTAAATCCCCCATTACATAATGGGCATCTTTATCAAAACAACACGGCACCACTTTACCATCCCAGGTAATTACACAACTCTGCCACATCTTCCAACAATGACTTAGCAATTCATTTTTAATCGAGTAGGTTCCGTCTTTCTCTTTTTGGTAGCGCGAATATTTATCGATGGTAGGCATTAAGTCCGATCCATTTTTGTAATCATAAATCTGCGCGGTTTTAAGAGCCACATGGTCCACACCAATTTCCTTCGCAAGTTTATGAACCGCTTCAATCTGATGTTCATTGGGCTTCACTACCAAAAATTGAAAAACGACAAAGGGTGTAATCGACTTTAGCTCCTTCTTCAATCGAACAATATTGCGTGCTCCTTCAATTACTTTATCCAGTTTACCCCCTACACGATAAGCCTCATACGTTTCCTGCGAAGTACCATCGATCGAAATGATGATCCGATCCAATCCCGATTCAATAGTGCGTCTTGCCATCTCTTCCGATAAATAATGAGCATTGGTAGAAGTGGCGGTGTAAATTTTTTTTGACGCTGCGTATTGCACCAACTCTAAAAATTGAGGGTGCAAATAGGGCTCGCCTTGAAAATAAAAAGTGAGGTATGATAAAGTTTTCGCCAATTCATCAATCACATTCCTAAAGAGATCAGCTTTTAACATTCCGGTTGGACGTGTAAACGATCGCAACCCGGAAGGACACTCAGGACACCGAAGATTACACGAAGTTGTTGGTTCTATAGCAATACTAATTGGCATAGCCTTATGCGCAGCCTTACCAATAAATCTTGAGTAATGATAACTGGAAAGTACTTTTGAGGCATTGGCAATACGCGCAGGAGTCATCTTCCCTATCAAATTCCAAGTATCGTTCAAATTTCCAATCATGCATTAAAGTCGATATCAAAATTACCTTTTGGGGCCCGATTGTTTTATCTTTCGGCACATTTATTTCGATATCAATATGAATAAAATAATAGCCTTTGGATTGGTACTGCTTTCCACTACCGGATTTTCCCAGCGATTCATCCTATCCGATAGCGCTACCATTTCTGTTATTACCTGCGGCCCCTATGGAAAGAATTATACGCAGCCTTTGGCCACAGTGCTATTCGTGTTAATGATCCGGAGTTGAAATTCGATGCCGCGTATAATTATGGCGTATTTGACTTTAATCAACCCAATTTCTATCTGAACTTTGCGCGAGGCTATCTCTATTATAAACTGGGTGTTTACAGCTATGTTGATTTTCGAGATTATTATATAGAGCATAACCGATTTGTTCACGAACAAGTTTTGGATTTAACTGCCGAGCAAAAGCAACAGGTTTTTGATTATCTCGACTGGAATTCGAAACCAGAAAATCAAACCTACCGATACGATTATTTTTATAATAACTGTGCAACAAAATACGCGATGTATTTACTGAAGTCCTTAAGGAGAATCTCACGTTTGATGGATCCTTCATCAAGACCGATTATACCATTCGCGAGCTTACAGATTTGTACTTAAAGCCACAGCCTTGGGGTGATTTAGGTATTGATATCTGTCTGGGTTTACCCATGGATAAAAAGGCATCTCCCTACGAGTATATGTTTCTTCCTGATTATATAGAATCGTCATTTGATCATGCAACGATAAACAACCAGCCTATCGTTAAGAAAAAGAATATTGTTTTCACACCTCATCCGGAAGAAGATTCATCTGAACTTTTTCATCCCTGGATTGTTTTTGGATGTTTTCTAACACTGACACTCGTCTTAAGCTTCTACGATTGGAAAAGAAAAAAACTAACCAAGTGGTTTGATGTACTTCTTTTTTCTATGGTTGGGTGGGTGGGTATTCTGTTACTTATACTTTGGGTAGCTACCGACCATCAGGCCGCTGCACGAAATCTAAACTTACTTTGGGCATTTCCCCTTCATGCGATAGCGGCCGTTTTATTAATCAGGAAAAAATCATATGAATCTTTAATAAAATATTTTCAGATGACGGCCACCCTTTTAGGGTCAACGCTTCTGTTTTGGTGGTTGCTCCCTCAACAACTCAATGTATTTTTGATTCCTATAATAATAGCTCTTGCTATCCGATCATTCCTGATCTCAAAGTTGGTTAAAGTCTCAAGTTTTAAGCGGGTTGCACACAGCCTGACAAATTAAAGACATTAACTCTACATGTGTATCGGTCTATTGGCGTAGCGGCTAAGCAAGCTTCTTTCACCGCTTCCATATAGGTTGGATGTGCATGCGAAGTGCGCGCAATATCTTCTGCGGAAGCGCGGAACTCCATAGCGGTAACTCCGGCTGCAATCATATCCGCAGCCCGGGCACCAATAATATGTACACCGAGAATTTCATCTGTGCTCTTATCTGCTAATATTTTTACAAACCCATCTAAGTCCATGGATGCTCGCGCACGTCCAAGTGCTTTATAAGGAAAGTTACCGGTCTTGTATGCTTTACCATCGGCTTTCAATTGCTCTTCTGTAAAACCAACACTGGCTACTTCAGGCCAGGTATAAACAACACCTGGAATAAGATTATAATTGATGTGTGGCTTTTGTCCTGCTATTTGCTCGGCTACCAACACACCTTCTTCTTCAGCTTTGTGTGCTAACATAGCTCCACGTACTACATCACTAATGGCGTATACATTCTCCACTTTTGTTTTAAGATGATCGTCAACAGGAATTTTACCCTTATCTAATTCTATTCCAATTTTATCTAATCCTAAACCATCAGTATATGGTCTGCGGCCAACACTTACCAGGCAATAATCGCCTTTCAATTCAATGGCCGCTCCCCCATTCTTGGGTTCTGCTTTCAACACTACTTCTTTTCCTTTGTTCTCAACAGCTGTTACTTTATGACCCAGATAAAAATCCATACCCAACTTTTTGGTGGACTTCATAAGTTCTTTACCCAATGCCAAATCCATTGTTGGGATCAAGCTATCTAGATATTCAACCACCGATACTTTTGATCCGATACGCGCATATACAGAACCCAACTCCATACCGATAACACCACCACCAATTACAATCAAATGTTTGGGAACTTCTTTTAACTCTAAAGCTTCTGTGCTCGAGATGATTCTCTTCTTATCGAAAGGAGCAAAAGGCAAGGGTGTAGGTTTAGATCCGGTTGCGATAATCACCTTCTCCGTAGTGATCTGCGATTCCTTTCCGTCTTTACTTACAATTTTGATTGTGTTCTTGTCTATAAATGAACCAACGCCAGCAAGTACTTCAATTTTATTTTTCTTCATCAGGTAGGCAATACCGTCCACATTGGCTTTTACAACACCAGCCTTGCGATTAATCATCTGCGTGATGTTTACCTTAGGCGGATTGATATCAATACCGTGCTCCTTAAAAGTATGCGCAGCATTATGAAAATGCTCTGAAGAATCAAGCAACGCTTTGGATGGAATGCAACCCACATTTAAGCAAGTTCCCCCGAGGGTATCATACTTTTCAATAAGAGCTGTCTTAAAGCCAAGTTGTGCGCAGCGAATAGCGGCAACATATCCACCCGGGCCCGATCCAATTACTGTAACGTTGTATTGCATACTATAAATAATTTCAGATTCAAGATTTATACCTACCTGTTTAGACTCCTAAGATCAAGCGCCCTGGATCTTCTAACAGTTCTTTCACGCGCACCAAGAAGCTAACAGACTCACGGCCATCCACAATCCGGTGATCGTATGAAAGAGCCAGATACATGATTGGTCGAACCACAATCTCACCTTTTTGTACAACAGCACGCTCAACAATATTATGCATGCCCAGAATAGCAGACTGCGGAGGATTTAAAATTGGTGTGGATAACATAGAACCAAAAACACCACCATTGGTAATGGAGAATGTGCCGCCTTGCATTTCATCGATAGAGAGTTTTCCATCACGCCCTTTCGTTGCTAAGCGAACTACTTCCGCTTCTATCTGATCAAATGAAAGTGATTCAGCATTTCTGATTACCGGTACTACTAATCCTCGCGGTGTTGATACAGCAATAGAAACGTCACAATAATCATGATATAAAATCTCATCACCGTTTAGTTGTGCGTTCACGGCAGGAAACTCTTTTAAAGCTACACAAACTGCTTTGGTAAAGAATGACATAAAGCCAAGACCTACACCATACTTTTCTTTGAATTTATCCTTGTAACGGGAACGTAAATCCATCACCGGTTTCATATCAACCTCGTTGAAGGTTGTAAGCATAGCTGTCTCATTCTTTACAGAGACCAAACGTTTTGCTATCGTTCTGCGAAGGGAAGACATCTTTTCGCTGCGCTTGTTCCTACCACCTCCAGCAATAATTACAGGTGCAGAGGCAGCAGTCTTTGGTGCTTCCGATTTACCTGAAGTTTGCTGAGCCTTACTTGCATCCTCTTTCGTAATTCTACCGCCAACACCTGTTCCTGAAACCTGTGAAGCAGAAATTCCCTTTTCATCTAAAATTTTTCCTGCAGCCGGAGAAGGATGACCTGAAGCATAAGATTTATCTCCAGTCGATGCTGCTGTTTTCTCAGTCTTTGTTGCCGGTGCCGATGCTGAACCACCTTCGGTGATTTCAATTTTACAAATCAATCCACCAATGGGAAGAACCGTTCCTTCTTTAGCTACAATCTTTAATATTCCATTTGCTTCGGCAGGCAATTCAAACGTGGCTTTGTCCGATTCCACTTCCGCAATAATTTCATCCAGTTTCACAAAATCACCCTCCTTCTTTAACCACGTTGAAATGGTTACCTCTGTTATCGATTCGCCAACCGCTGGCACTTTCATTTCTTTCACGCCACCCGTTGCTTTCGGAGCTTCTGATTTTGGCTCAGTTGATTTCGATTCTTCCTTAGCGGGAGCACTTTCTTTGCTTGATTCACCGGCTGCTGATTCATCTATCTCACAAATCAGTTCGCCAATCGCAGCAGTTGCACCCGACTGTTTTACAATTTTCAATCTCCCTGCTTTTGGAGCAGGCAATTCAAAGGTTGCTTTGTCCGATTCGAGCTCTGCAATTACTTCGTCCATTTTCACAATATCGCCATCCTTCTTAAGCCAATTGGCAATGGTAACCTCGGTTATTGATTCACCAACGGTTGGAACTTTTACTTGTGCCATGTAAATTTCTTTTTGAGGTTAATTAAATTTCAAAAGCCTTGTTAACAATTTTCTCCTGTTCGATTTTATGAATCTTGGAGTAACCTGTTGCCGGTGAAGCGCTCGATTTACGCGCTCCCAACTGTATTTCAACATCGGGTAACATTCTTTTTATGAATGACCAATAGCCCATGTTTTTAGGCTCTTCCTGAATCCAGAGCAGTTTCGCATCCTTGTATTTTTTAATCAGCTTATTCACCTGCTTGTCTGGAAAAGGATAGAGTTGCTCAATGCGCACAACCGCTGCATCCTTTATTTTTTTCTTTTGTTGAACTTCCTGCAGATCGTAGAATATTTTTCCTGTACAGAAAATAATTCGCTTCACATCTTTTGCCTTCACCGTGGCATCGTCAATCACTTCTGTAAAAGATCCGGAAGTAAACTCACTCATTGGGCTCGCAACCAATGGATTTCTCAACAACGATTTGGGTGAAAAAACTATACAAGGCTTGCGGAATTCCCAAGCCACTTGCCTGCGCAACAAGTGGAAAAAGTTTGATGCCGTAGTTACATTAACTACAACCATATTGTATTCAGCAGCTTGTTGCAAAAATCTTTCAGGTCGGGCACTTGAGTGTTCAGGTCCCTGACCTTCATAGCCGTGAGGTAACAACATCACCAAGCCATTCATCCGTTGCCATTTCGATTCGGCACTGGAAATAAATTGATCGATAATGGTTTGCGCACCATTAACGAAGTCTCCAAACTGCGCTTCCCAAAGTACGAGTGCATAAGGAGAAGCCATGGCATATCCATATTCAAATCCCAGTACACCAAACTCCGAGAGCAACGAATTAAAAACGGAGAACTTTGCCTGGTTCTTATCAACATGAGTTAATCCAGAATATGCCTCATTGGTATTAGCATCCCAGAAATACGCATGGCGATGTGAGAATGTACCCCGCTTTACGTCCTGCCCCGACATTCTTATGGGAACATTTTCAGCAACCAACGAACCATAGGCTAATAACTCAGCCTCTGCCCAGCCTAAAACTTTATCATCAAAAAATGCTGCTTTCCTATCTTTAAGAAGTTTCTCAATTTGTTTTAGTGGTTTAAACCCTTCCGGGATTGTTGTTAATGCTTTGCCAACTTTATTAATTAACTCCTGACTAATAGCCGTAACAGGTGATTTATCAAAATCTTCAGGTTTTGCTTTTCGCAATTGATCCCATTCCTCTTCAATTTTTTGCACCTTATAAGGAAGCGGCTTTTGTTTTACCTCGTTAAGCCTATCCTGTAGTTGGTTACGAAAGTTCTTATCCATCTCATCCGCCAAGGAAGCATCAACGCCCTTTTCTACAAGTTTCTTTACATAAACCTCTCTCGGATTTGGATGCTTGGCAATGATATTATACAATTTCGGTTGTGTGAATTTGGGTTCATCACTTTCATTGTGGCCGTGCCTGCGGTAGCAGAGTAAGTCAATGAAAATATCTTTGCCAAACTTCTGGCGATATTCTACGGCAAGGTTTGAACAAAATGTAACAGCCTCTGCATCATCACCATTTACATGAAATACAGGCGCATCAACAATTTTAGAAACATCCGTACAATAAATAGCCGTGCGGGCATCATCAAAATCGGTAGTGAAACCAACCTGATTATTAATGACAAAGTGAATAGTTCCGCCTGTTGTATATCCAGGTAACCCAGACATTTGAACAACTTCGTACACAATACCCTGACCGGCAATAGAGGCATCACCGTGAATTAAAACGGCCATTGCGCTTTTAAGATTTCCCTTGTACTCTTCGTCAATTTGTCCGCGTGTGTACCCGATAACAAGGGGATCAACCGCCTCCAGGTGCGAAGGATTGGGTGTAAGTTTTACATAAATCTTTTTCCCTGATGGCGTGTTGATGTGACTGGCATATCCTAAGTGATACTTCACGTCACCATCACCCATGGTTAAATCAGGGTTAACATTTCCCTCAAACTCGGTAAAAATCTGCTCGTATGTTTTTCCAAGAATATTTGAAAGCACATTGAGTCGGCCCCGATGTGCCATCCCAATTACAACTTCCTTTACATCAAGTTCGGCCGATTTATTAATGATTGCATCCAACGCTGGAATAGTGTTTTCCCCACCTTCCAACGAAAATCTTTTTTGCCCTAAGAATTTTGTATGAAGAAAGTTTTCAAATACAACCGCTTCATTCAGCTTAGAAAGTATCCGCTTCTTTTCGTCAAGATTTGGATTATACTCGTAATACTCTCTTTCAATTTTATGATGAAGCCAATCCCGAATATCATCGTTACGAATAAAATTATACTCGAATCCTACCGGGCCGAGATAAAGCATTTTCAACTTCTCAATAATCTTACGCAGACTGGCGCGTGGCATCCCTATTTCAGAAGCTACATCAAACTCAATATCTAAGTCTGCATCAGTAAGGCCAACTTTAGTATGCTCAAGATTGACATTATGATTCCTTCTTTCCCGAACCGGGTTTGTTTTGGATTTCAAGTGACCAAAGGATCGATATTGAAAAATCAAGTTCCGAACCTGGGTCTCTTTAATTGACACCGAATCATTGGCCCCCACCCCGGCTCCATCTTGGCCATACCGCTGTTGCGAAAAGTCGTAGCCTTCGAAAAATTTCTGCCAGGTGGCATCTACGGAGGTTGGGTCGCTTTTGTAATTTTGATAGAGTTGGTCCAGATAGCCAACATCTGCGTTCGAGATGTAAGAAAACTTATCCATGGTTATTTTTAAAGGAAACCAAATGTAAAGAGGTAAGTCAAATATTAAAAACCTAATAATCGTTTATTCAAATATAATAGATAATGAGGTGGTTACAGTATATTTCAAGATGCAATTGGTAAAATCTAAAAAAAACCTACCTTTGCAGTCCTTAAAAAACGGACGAGTTCCAACATTTAAAAACTAAAGAAAATGGCAGTAAAAATCAGATTATCCCGCAGAGGCCGTAAAAAATTGGCTCTTTATGATGTAGTAGTGGCTGATGCAAGAGCACCCGCGATGGCAAATTCATAGAAAAATTGGTACTTATAACCCGGCTACCGTGCCTGCTTCCATTGTTTTGGATGACGCCAAAGCCTTTGATTGGTTGATGAAAGGGGCGCAACCTTCTGATACGGTAAGAGCTATGCTCTCTTATAGAGGTGTTATGCTTAAGAGACATTTACAGATTGGCGTTGGTAAGAGTGCAATCACTCAGGAACAAGCCGATGCTAAATTGGCTGAGTGGGGGAAAACAAAGAGCGATAAAATTCAAACCAAAATCGAAGGACTTTCAAATGCTAAGCAATCTGCTGCAAAAGCACGCAGAGATGCAGAGACAAAGGTGAAAGATGCTCGTACGGAAGCTATACGTAAAAAGGCCATAGTTGCTGCTGCTCCACCGGTAGAAGCGCCCACGGAGGCTCCTGCTGAAGGCGAAGCACCTGCTGCTGAATCACAAGCATAATCCTTTTAACACATAAAGAAATGCCAATGCTTATGTATTGGCATTTTTCATTTTAACCCGTTGCCTTTTCAATCATGAACAAAACAACTTGTTACAAAGTAGGCTACATCGCCAAAGTTCATGGCTTAAAAGGAGAGATTACAATGGTGATTACAGAAGCAGTTGATGCCGGTCTGTTAAAATCCATTTTCATTGAAGTTAATAACCATTTCGTTCCCTACTTTATTCAAGAGATCTCAGACCGAGGGGACAAAGCCTTTGTTAAATTAGAAGATATCAACTCGGTTGTACAAGCCGAAACCCTTAAAGGATGTAGTGTGTATCTGCCAAAGGAAATGCGACCTAAGTTAAATCGGGGTGAGTTTTACGATGATGAAATAGTGGGCTTCCAGGTAGTGACTGAAACCGATGAACCGCTGGGTACTGTAAGCGAAGTTGTTCCCTCTGGCCCCAACCGATTATTATCCCTAAACTATTTAGGCAAAGAAGTACTCATACCCACAAACGGACCGTTCATTAAATCGGTAAACAAGACCAAAAAGAAAATTGTAGTTCAATTACCCGATGGCTTTTTAGACATTTAGTATTTCTTGTTTCTCTAAAGTAAATTAGCCTGATGCGCATCGACATTATAACCTGTCTGCCCCGTTTACTCGACAGTCCTTTCTCAGACTCCATTCTAAAACGTGCTCAACAAAAAGGATTGGTTACTGTTCAGGTGCACGATTTGCGTGAATATGCTACCAATAAACACCGATCTATTGATGACTATGCCTTTGGTGGCGGAGCCGGTATGGTGATGCAAATTGAGCCTATTGATAATTGTATTATGGCACTTAAAGCCAGCCGCACGTATGATGAAATTATTTATATGAGTCCGGATGGCAACCTGTTCTCACAGGCAATCGCCAACGAGCTAAGTCTCAAAAAAAATATTATCCTGCTTTGTGGACATTATAAAGGTGTTGACGAACGCGTGCGGGAGCATCTAATTACCCGAGAGATTAGTATTGGTGATTATGTGCTTTCGGGTGGTGAGTTAGCCGCAGCCGTTATTTCCGATGCGGTTATCCGACTCCTCCCAGGAGTTCTTTCTGATGAAAGTTCCGCACTAACTGACTCATTTCAAGACGGGCTGGTGGCACCTCCGGTTTATACCCGCCCTGCGGAATACAAAGGTTGGAAAGTCCCTGACGTGCTACTCTCCGGCCATGAGCTAAAAATCGAATCGTGGAAACACGAAAAATCTTTGGAAAGGACCAAATTGAAACGACCCGGGCTTATTAATGAGTAAAAAATCTGCGAATCATCGCCTGATATTATGGCTTTTCCCCCTATATTTGCAGTCCATTTAAAAAAACGAGCGTCATGGCCGATTTAATAAAAGAAGTTGAGAAAGAACTAGCCTCTAAGAGAGCAGATATTATTGATTTTAAGTCTGGTGACACCATTAATGTGCACGTTAAAATTAGAGAAGGTACTAAAGAGCGGATTCAGCAGTTTCAAGGTGTTGTCCTTTACAGACGAGGCAAAGGAACCAATGGCGAAAGCTTCTCAGTAAGAAAAAATCTCCAATGGCGTAGGTGTAGAAAGAATTTTCCCATTACTAAGCCCAAGCATTGACAAAATTGAATTTGTTAAGGCTGGTAAAGTTCGCAGAGCTAAATTATTTTACCTGAAGGGCCGTCAAGGAAAGTCTGCCAGAATTAAAGAGAAATTGGCTGTTAGCAAAGCAGGCTAAAGCTTCTTAAATCATAAAAAAACCCTGTTTTAACCAAGTTAGAGCAGGGTTTTTTCATTCCTGCCCCTTACCCTACATATCATTGCAGAAAAGGGCTCTTAAACCTATATTTGCCCCTCACTTCAATAGAAATTATGGCAAAAAATAATGTTAGTTCGCTACTCGGTAAAGACGCTGATTCTTTACTTACGCATAAAAGCAAAACGATTTTAAAAGAACAACTTCACTTGCCCGGTCCTGACTTTGTAGATCGGGTATTTAGCATTTCCAACCGTAACCCACAAACCATCCGAAGTTTGCAAACCCTTTTTGATCACGGTAGGCTTGGTAAAACTGGATTTCTGTCTATCCTCCCGTAGATCAGGAATTGAGCATAGTGCGGGTGCATCTTTTGCCAAAAATCCAATTTATTTCGATCCCGAGAACATTATTAAATTGGCTATTGAAGGCGGCTGTAATGCGGTAGCAACCACCTTTGGCGGCTTAGGCCTGATGTCGCGCCAGTACGCGCATAAGATTCCATTTATTGTAAAGATCAATCACAACGAATTACTTACTTACCCCAACAAAGCCGATCAGATTATGTTTGGCTCTGTGGAAGATGCCTGGAATTTAGGTGCCGTAGCGGTAGGGGCAACCATCTATTTTGGTTCTGATAATTCTACACGTCAGATTCAGGAAGTGGCACAAGCTTTCGAGCGTGCGCATGAGTTAGGAATGGCAACTATTCTATGGTGTTATGTTCGCAACGCTGCATTCAAAAAAGACGGTATCGATTACCATGTGTCGGCCGACCTTACCGGGCAAGCCAACCATTTAGGTGTAACCATTCAGGCAGATATCATCAAACAAAAATTAGCTGAGAATAATGGCGGCTACAAAGCCTTGAACACGGGAGGCAGTAGCTATGGAAAACTCGATGAAAGAATTTATACTGAACTTACTTCCGATCACCCAATTGATTTGTGCCGCTATCAGGTAGCGAATTGCTACATGGGTCGGGCCGGGCTTATCAACTCAGGTGGAGATTCAAAAGGTTCAAGTGACTTGGCTGATGCTGTTCGTACCGCAGTAATTAATAAACGTGCCGGTGGCATGGGCTTAATCTCGGGTCGTAAAGCTTTTCAGAGACCGCTAAAAGAAGGCGTGGAGATACTGCAAACTATACAAGATGTGTATTTAGATAGTTCGATCGACATAGCATAAATAATTTGAAAATTTGACAATGTATTAATTTGAAGATTTGCTAAAGTCAAGCCTCAAATTTTATGATTTCTAAATCTTCAAATCACTTAAATCAATAAATTATATATGCCCTGGTTTAAACGTACTGACAAAGGAATCTTAACACCAACTGAAGGTAAACGAGAGGTGCCTGATGGGTTGTGGTTTAAATCGCCCGGTGGCAAAATTATCCATACGCGTGAGCTAAAAAACAATGCTTACGTGGTTCCGGAAGAAGAACATCACGTTAAAATTGGCTCGCAGGAATATTTTGAGATTCTGTTTGATAATAACGAGTTTACAGAATTAGATACCAAGATGGAATCGGCCGATCCACTTAATTTTACCGATACCAAACCTTATCCCAAACGGATCAAGGAGTCGCAGGCAAAAACAAATCTAAAAGATGCCGTTCGTACTGCCTATGGCAAAATGGAAGGCTTGAACATTACAATTGCTTGTATGGATTTTACTTTTATCGGAGGCTCGATGGGCTCGGTGGTAGGCGAAAAAATTGCTCGCGCCATGGATCTAAAGATCTGCCTAAGGGATTTCAAAGTTCAGAGTTTGTACTCGATCATGGCTTCCTTGATTTTATTGTGGACAGAAGAAATCTTAAAAACCGTTTGAGTACGCTGCTGAAGATGCTTCAGTAAAAGCAGAATTATTTACGATTTGAGTTTAATTCAACAGTAAATGAATTTTCTGCCGAAAATGGTTTACCCTCTGATGTGATCCCTTGAACTTTTATGCGCATCGGACCCGCATCATCACTGGTCATAAAAGTTACCTCATTAAAACCCTTCAGATCAGATCTTTAATTCTGGATTCCAATACAAGGTGGATCTGAGATCGGGAATTCCTGCTTTTGAATCTGTCTTGATCGACTCACGCCCGGGTCTCCATACCGATCGGCTCAGCCCAACAACAGGAAAAAGATTATCGTTTACCTTGTTGAACAGGTTGCCCTTTTTAGACTCAATAAAAATTATTCCATATTTACCCAGGCTACCCAGTTGAGAGAGCTTGTTGGGATTATAAATAATTTTAATTGAAAGTAAATCTTCCGGTTTAATGCTTAGAAATTTCGCAGTGCTGGAAGTCATTACGCCATCAATAATATAAATTGGGTCTTGCTTATAAAAAGTTACTGATTTTTCATACCGATAATACAATCGAACGGATACGTCCGCGCCTTTCTTTCTGACCTGCGCAAAGGATACAACCTCTTTCAGAAAGTCTTCCATGGTTGGAAAAACAACATAGTCACCAACATTACTAACATAATCAGCTCCCTGAAATTCTTCTTCCAGCACCGCATTGGGTGATTTTGAGTTTACACTGGCGGTTTTATCTTGTGCGAAAAAATTGAAGGACTTACTGATTATATTTCTCTTTAATGCGAAGGCAGCATAAGGGTCCTCTTCTTCCATTTCCTTTGAATTCCAACTGGTTTTTAAATCAACAGTGTCCTCTGCAATCGAAATGGAATATTGAGCATCTACACATTTTGCATTTCTTCTTAGGGTGAAGAAAACAACATCTTCGCCCCAGAAATCAAAAATCAAGGGTATCTCAAAACTTCCATTTTTTGTATACCCTTCATAGCCCATTGCATTCTTTTGCAGATAGGCAATTACTTGCGTTGAATCGGGTGCCGGTTTGCCATCCGATTTGGACAACACAGAGCCCTTGATCTTAAATTGATTATTAAATGGAAAATTAAAAGCGGGAGCCTTATCGCTACCCAACGATTCCCAATCAATTCTTGTCCATTTTTCGGAAATCAAATAATCATTCAGATTCGGACGATAGCTCTTGTAAAACTTAGTAGCCCATCGCGCCACCGAAGGCAAGTCAGCTAAGGTGTAGGCCATAGAGTCTTGCGTAGTTTTAAATAGTCCTTCCTGAAAAACGGTGAGACTCAGGTTCGATTCCAGTAATTTTCCAGACTCGTCTTCAACGCCAAAGGCAAATGTGAAATTCTCCCGTTGACTGCTTTTTTCCTGCAGCCGAAACTTAACACTAACACGGTTACTGAGGTCGGGTATAAATACGCGTTGTGCTAATTCTTTTGCCTTTGAATCTACTATGAATAACTGGTGTACTCTGCTATTTATACTGATTGGTAATTCAATGCTTACAGGCCCATTTAGTATCAGTTCTCTCTTAAAAAGAATATTACCTTCAGCAAGAAGAATGACATAGAGGGTTTTACCAATCCACTTTGAATTTAGATTTGTTGAAAGGTTGGCCTTCCAAATCGTTCCGGCTTCGATGCGCAGCCCAATTCCATCGCTTTCCACTTCAGGAAGTGGAAAATTCGTATTGTCTAAAAGTGAAGTAGCCGTATAACGCTTCCCTGCTTCCGGTCTTATTGACAGGATACCTGTTCCTGCATTATTCAGAATAACCGTATCGCTTGTATTGTTTAAATTGTCTCTTATCGCTAGTTTTTTGTTAGGCGATCCAACAACCAGTACATTATTGCTTATCGACTCAATCAGGTGGCCGCCCTCCGCAAAGAATTCTATAGCCGGTTCCATTGAACTTGCAGTAGTAACCTGAAATTTAGAAACGATCGGTATATCTGCTTGATAAAATGCGTCAGAACCAAAATTGCGCATCCAGTCTGTGAAGGCAACAATCCTATACATGCCGGGTTTTAAATTGGTAGGAATAACCAATTGATTATTTCCCTGGCCATCGACTACTTTAAACCGGATGCGCTGAACCGTTTGGCCTTCATTTGAAATTAAATTAATATTAATCAGGTGTGTGCCTTTAACATGTTGGTGGTTTTCATGCACATAGTGGACAGAAAAGAAAATTGAATCACCCGCAGTGTACGTGGGTTGATTAAACGAAAGATAAATTCTCGTATAGGGATATTTGTCTTTAAAAAGCTGATACCTATTTTCAAGTTCAGTTAAAAAATCCAATGGCATCCAGGAGCACGCTAGCGTAAGCGAAATTAGTATGGCCAGTGTTTTAATAATTTTCATTACCGGTTAAATATCATCGTTAAAAAAAACCAACTCCTCATCAGTCTATCCAATAATCTGGTTTTATGGTTGTTGCCCCTGGAAATAATTTTTCGCAAGTATCGGTAAACAAGATCTCGACTTCTGGAATTACGGATGGGTTCGGCACATCGTTAGGCGTGATGTAAATAGATCGCCTTTTGATAGACGTTGCATAAAACAATCCTTCAATAGATCCCAGCGAACCATTCACTTGTGTGAAGTTGGAGGGTATTTTACCCGACTGTGGTGCAAACAAACTACCGGTTGCTCTTTTCTGATCTCGAATGGCTTTCCAAAAAGCAAACGCCTGCGGTGACAGACTTAGTTGTTGTACTTCGGCATGAACTTTATATTGAAAGACCCATTGTGTAATTGGAAGATAGGTTGCTTGTACGTTTAGAAAGCGACCATCTTGTACTACTTGATCATCACTGACTATCGGTTCGGGGTTAAATACCTTGGCCCAGCACGTGCAGCATTCGCAAGGTTTTACGTATTCAAGACCATTGTCTGAGAGTACATACGAACTACAAGGCAATGGGGCCGGGCAACGGCTTTCACCACATCGAACGGTATAAAGTTCAGGATTGGTTTCAACCTGAAACGTACCCACGAACTTCCACAGAAAATAATAATTTGTTTGAGCTTCGGCCGTGGAATTGAACAGTACATTAAATCCATATTCTGAAGCACCATCATTATTTTTCTTTTCTACATATTGAGCGAAAACGTCATCTACACTTCCTCCCGGTAAAAGGGGATCTGGCTTAGAACGAAAGATCCGTCCATCCAGCAACTCAACTTCCAGCGTGTATGTTCGCCCAATTTTACCTTGCATACCCGTGGGGCTTGTCTGGTATTCGCCATCGGTCACTTCCGTCAATTGTTCACTGTTGCCAAGGTCATCAGCAAGCACTAATCTTCGTACAGAGATAGGGGTCTTTATCGACTGCTTGGATTCGATATCAAATGATTTTGAGATTTTGATTGTAGGGTCGGGCTCATCCGAAATATATCCATCAATTACAATAGGAAATGTTTCGGAAGTGCCAACATCAAAATTTATTCTATCCACGCAGGCCCAGCATGTTAGTAGTAAACCATAAATCATCAAGCTTCTCTTCATGGAGAACTAAATTTTAAAACTGTAAGAAATTGAGGGCAAGGCGGTTCCAATAATCGATAACTGATAGGGTCGCAAAATACCGGGTCTTGCCTCCTTAAAGAATATCGAGTAGGGGTTTTTTCTTGCATAGACGTTGTACACCGAAAACGTCCAGGTGCCATCCAGAATTTTTTTGCGTTTGTGATTACCTTCTATGACAAAGCCAATATCCAGTCGGTGATAATCCGGGATGCGGTACTGATTGCGATCTGAAAAGGCAGAGGCTGTAAAGTTATCAATACTAAAGGCGGTTAATTGTAACGTAATGGGCCGGCCGGTTCGATAGGTAAATGATCCGGTAAAGAAATGCCTACGAGTAAAATTATATTTCCAGTTTAAATTAACTACATGGGGTTGGTCAAAATTTGAAGCATATTCATTGCCATGGTTAATGGTCTCATCATCAAACGCGCCTTTAATAGTTCTCAGAGAACGGGAGAAAGCATAACTTAATGATCCGGTGAAATTCCCTGTTAATTTAACCACCTGAGTTTCCACCCCATACGCGCGCGCCTTACCTTGTAACAAATCAGTTTCAATGTGCTGATTTAAGATCAGCTGTGCACCATCCTTAAACTCAAGAACATTATTAATATCCTTGTAGTACACTTCTACAAAAGCTTCATATTTCTTTTCCTTGAAATTCTTAAAATATCCGAGTGAGAATTGATCAACCTGCTGCGGTTTAAAATAATACCCACTCGGTTGCCAGATGTCGATAGGTGTAACCGCGGTGGTGTTAGTGACCAGATGCAGGTATTGATAAATTCTGTTGTAGCCAAATTTAAGTGATGCTTCGCGGGGCAGATCATAGCGCAGGCCAACCCTCGGCTCAAAATTATTGTACGATTTTATTTTATCTCCTTTATCGTACGTCAAGGTATCCGTGATATAAAGTGTCTCACGGGGTTGGCCCGGTTGATAGGTATAGACAGTCGATGGCCCGAATGAATTAAAAAGGGAATACCGTACGCCCAGGTCTACGTGAAATTTTTTAGTTACATCGAACTGATCAGCCAAATAGATTCCGGATTCAAGGGATTGCTGAGCTTCCATTTGAATAAACTTTTTATTTGATTTCTCGCCCGAGGGCGTTAATGTGCCCGGATTGAAATCATAATAGGTACTTTGAACGCCAAAGCCTATTTTATGATTTCCTGCTGTCCAATGAAAATCCAATTTCATTTCCGGGTAGGTAATTTTATAGCGGAGATTGAAACCTGTAAGGGAATCTTTATCCGCAACATCATAGCTATAACTGCCTACACCAACCTGAAGAGCTGCACTTACTCTCGAATTAAACTGGTGGTCAAGCCGCATAGAACTTAAATAAGTATCCCATCGATAGGTTGTATCACCCTGCAGCTTGAAGTCGTCATGACTTAGGTAACCCGATAAAGTGAGCTTGGTCTTTTCACTGAAAAGGTGAGTCAGTTTAGCCGCCCCATCATAAAAACTTACGGTGCTTTGGTCTAACCCAACATAATTACTGCGTACCGTATTCATCAACCAATCGGAATATGTAGTGCGGAAAGATGCCGCCACGGATGTCTTATTGCGTACAATGGGACCATTGACCATTAGGTTAGTTGAAACAATACCGATACCTCCGCTCGCATTCCATTTTTCATAGCTTCCTTCTTTTGATCGGATATCGAGCACAGAGGAAACGCGCCCACCGTATTCCGCAGGTATGCCTCCTCTAAAAAAAGTAACATCCCGAATGGCTTCAGAATTAAACGAGGAGAAAAAACCAAACACGTGCGAACTATTGAATACAGGCAAGCCATCATATAAAATCAAATTCTGATCGACACTGCCGCCACGCACATTATACCCCGAGGCTGCTTCGCCTGCCGTAGTTACACCGGGCAGTACCTGCACTTGTTTGATCAGGTCCACCTCGCCCAACATGGCCGGGGCCCGTTTAATTTCTTTCAAACTCAGTTGTGTCTGGCCTATGCCACTCGTGGTGATTTCCCGGGCTGCGCGATCTTCCACTACAATCTCCTGCAGTAAAGTTGGTGTCTCTTCCATTTCAATTGACAACTCACCATCCGCATAGATCTCGAGGTCAACAATCTTTTCTTCGAAATTAACATAGGTATAGCTGATGGCATGCAAACCGGGGGTTAGTAGCAACTCATACTTGCCATCCACATTGGTTACGGTGCCGGTCTTTAGGTCTCGCACCACCACATTCACGCCAATTAAAGGATCTTTAGATTTTCCATCGCGCACCATGCCCGAAAATAAATACCGTTTTTTTGTATTCGCTTTTGCCGGATCGCCAATCACCAGTTTATCTATCTTCCGTTGTTCGCGTGTAGCTTCGCGAATAACTGTATTTCGTTCAAGGGCCTGGCTGGGGTCTTTTACAATAACAATCGTGTTCGCATTGATTACCGTATAACTAAGTTCCGAGCCCAGAAATAATTCATCCAACGCCTCGCGCAGGGTAACACCCGCCTGGTTCTCATTAAAACTTATTTTATCAATCCACTCGTTAAGAAAATAAAACCGAACCCCACTGCTTTTTTCTGCTTGCTGTAAATAGGAAGCCAGACTCTTTCCTTTTTCGGTTCCATCAAGCCGGGTATCGAGAATAGCCTGTGCATACGATGAAAAGCCAAGGAGCACACAAACAATAAACGCTATAAAGATTTTCACCCAGGGTTAGTTTATTCCAACTGTAATCACACGATAATATCCTCAAAAGATAAGGTTTCTTTTCCACCTCGCGCAATCCGTTAAAATTATTTTTATCCGAAAATTGGGAGAGCGTCATAAAAAAAAGGCTGCTCTTTGCAGAGCAGCCTTTTTAAAAAAAACTATTAATTTATTAATTCATGGTTACCGTAACAGACGGAGCAACTGTCACAGGACTAATCACACCGCTACCCGTGATTATTACTACATAAACATCTAATGTACCATTAGGTGTAAACGCTGAATAGGTTGAACCCGAAGTTCCTCCAGCAAGTCCAACAGATCCGGTTTGCTGTGCGGTTACGCCCGTTGCCATAATAAAGGCCGGAACGTCACCACCAACAAAACCTGTTGGAGGTGCTGCGCCAGTAGCCTGAGCAACATAATACACCGTACCCGAGGTTGAACCATTTGGATTAGAACCGCCCACAGCATAGTTCATTGTCCATTTGATCTGAGTTCCCCAGTCGTATTGTGTACCATCCAACGTAATGGTAGGTGCTGGCGCTGTGCCAACATCAACCGTTAAAGGCTTGGAAGCAATTGCAGCCACATCATTACCCGCTCTATCTTTTCCAGCGGTAACTACAGAAACGAGGGCATCACCATGCGTAGCGTCCTTGTTATCATCCTTGTATTCGTACACATAGGTAGCCGTTAACCCATCCGAACTTAACGTGGTTTTAACAGCGGTAACACCATCAATACCTGTGGTTCCAGGAGCTATGGTAATGGTTGGTGCTGTACCAAGCGGTTCGTTATACTTAAGCGTAATAGTAACGTTTTGCCCTATACCTATGCGTGTACCCGTTGAAAAGCTGGTGTTCTGAGGCGCTAAGTTGTCAACGGAATGTTAGCCGTTTTAGTGGTTTGCACAAGACCAGCCTGTGGCGGAGCTTCGCCTGAAGTAGCACCACTAATAGTAAACTTGGCATCACCCGTATAGGCGGCACCGGCAGTAAATGCAACATAAACGAATTACCTGCAGTACCGTATGCGGTAACTGCACCAGCCGTGCCGGCAGTACCCGGAGCAAAAGTTACGGTTGGTGGCGTTGCTATTTTCTGATCGAATACAATGTTCAGCGTATCCTTGGCACCGTCTTTCAACGGTAGAACCGTGCGAACAATTTTACCCGACACGGT
Source organism: Flammeovirgaceae bacterium (assembly GCA_016709845.1). Classification (GTDB taxonomy): domain Bacteria; phylum Bacteroidota; class Bacteroidia; order Cytophagales; family Cyclobacteriaceae; genus ELB16-189. The sequence continues at coordinate 93,467 of JADJMA010000011.1, forward strand.
AGATACCTGACCACGCAAACTGGTAGTAGCTACCGGTCTTGCATCATCAATATTCTGCACGCCATAGGTCATTTTCATAGCAGGATAAAACTGATCACTATCGAAAAGACCGGAAGCAACTAAATCTTTAGCTAATACTTTCGTACCATCTTTCAGATTCAGATCAGATTCCATCTTGATACCCGTTTCATACAAAGCAAAGAACGCTGCCTGACCTGCCGGTGTAGAAAGGTCTGCACCAATTTTGGTGAGGATATCGGACAATTTTAAAGAAATAGAAGTCCATGGTCCGCGATACGTATCATCGGTTTTAAAGGTTGAACCAGAAACATTGGTTAACAACAAGCGCTCACTCGTTGTCGCTGTCAATTTCTTGATAACAAAAATATCAACGCTCGAGCGAATTAGGGTCCTCAGCTAATAACTCCGCATCGTAGTCAAACGTTTTCTGTTCCGGTTACGGCATTATAGTAAAAGCCTGCACCGTAATCATCTCCATTCCAATAAATGGCATCCAACTGGTCGCCCCTAAGGGCTAAAATCGTACCCTTTAATACAAATGTTTGTTGCAAAGGATCTAACTCAGGATCGGAACATGAAAAGCCGACCGCTATTAGCGTTAAGATCAATATACTTTTTATAATACTTTTCATAGTTGTCTTATTTCAGGGTTAAATTAGGATCCCAAAAAGGAGCTTGCGGATTATCCAAATCCTTTTGCGCTGCATTGGCATTCAGGTTAACGTAAAGAGCTGGATATACATAAGCCTTATAGAATTTACCAGGATTTGGGGTGCGGGTTGGCTGCATATTAGTAGGCGCGCCCGTTCTTCTATACAAGTTGTAAGCTTCCAGGCCATTACCATATAATGACTTCCAGAATTCCTTACCCACTACATCCATTTTAACTGCTGCATTGTCATAGGCAGCGGCAACGGCTGTCTGATAGGCACCTGTAGAAGGCTCTAAACCTGCTGAAAGCGTGAAGCCTCTATCCGAAGCAAATTTTCTGATTTGCGTAATCGAATTAGCAATGGCCGTTGCTAATTGTGTTTTTGCGTTGGCAACATCATTGTTCTTACGCAACATATATTCTGCTTTCATATAATCAGTAAAGAAGGACATCCAGATAGGCTCAATACCTGCACCGTTAGCACCATCGCCACGGATAGTAGGGTTATGAAAGGTTCTATTGGTTGTTGGCATATTGTCGAGCTTACCTCCGGCAGGATACATACCGGTAGCGGTAATAAAGGGTGAATCAGGGTTTGTTCCTGAGTCGTCACCATGATCGCGACCATAAAAACCGGGCTCAAACTGGCAGAAAACATCTGTTGGAGCATAGTGTGCGGGCTTGGTACCACAACCTACGTTCTTAGGGTCTTGCTTAAAGGCCTGGGCATTACTACCTACCTGGCGATACATAATATATCTCCAACGTGGGTCCTGAACTCCAGGATAGCCGTTAAACATTTCATACTGATAGAAATTGCCAATATAACCACCGGCAGAACTTACAAGAGGACCATAATACTGATTGTATAATGGAGCCCGAGAATTCGGTACCGTTACCGCGGCATACTTGTAGGTAAAGTTTTCAGCTTCCGTATCGATAATGTCGCTTGCCAGGATAGCATCAATTTTGGTTTCTGCTTCTGCCTTTCTTCCAGGGATCATCTGAATATTCATCCAGGCTTTCAATTCAAGCGTGTTTGCAAAGGCTGTCCAACGGGTTTTGTTTCCTGCATAGTATGGATCGCGTGACAAAGCCGGAGCAACGGCTACTGCCAAATCTGTCTTCGCACTTGCGATTAAAGACAAGGCATGATCATACACTGCGGCACCGCCATCGGCTACCGGGTTATAATTGCCATCTGGGCCTTGAATTGCTTCTGTTTGTGGAATATCTCCATAAACATCAACCAATGCCAAGTAGGTATAGGCCGACAATAAATTAGCAATCGCTCTATGTGTAGGGCGGTCGGGTCTTGTGCCTTCCGCTGTCGACAAAAGATTTACGGTTGCCGAATTTACCAACACACGCTGATAGCCATAGAACCAAACATTATTCGTAGTAGTTGAACGAATTGCCGTAGCATATCGGTCACCAGCGGTCATTGATTCCAAGCGGGTTAACGTGCTTCCAACAAAGATTACATTGTTGTAAAAGAGCGCAAAGTCAGCTTCTACCGAGTTCAAAATCAACTCAATATCGGCACCTTCCACACTTATCTGATTCGGATTTTGCAAATCGCTGTTCAGATCGCAGGAAAAAGCGACCATCAAGAGCAGAACAAATCCAAGTTTCTTATATATATGTTTCATCTTTCTCCTGTTTAGAATGTGATTTTAACGTTTACGCCATATCTGCGAGCCGAAGGGCCACCCAAAAAGTCGAAACCAGCACCATTATTTGTACCAAAGGCTGTTCTGTCGAAGTCAGCTTTAGCATATTTTGGTGCATTGATAGCACGGAACCAAAGGTTATTACCCACCAGATTAACATTGATAGCCCCTACTTTAAGTTTTGAGGTTACCGTCTTAGGTATGCTATAGCCCAACGATATTTCTCTGAAACGCACGCGGGTTGCATCATACACACCACGGTCATCAGGGCTTCCGCCAATAATCGTATTACCAAAGAACACACCTGAAGTAGTTAATGGAATGTTGTTAGGCGTATAGCCTGTTACATTTCCGCTACCATCGGTTACTTCACGTACACCGGGAAGAATCAGTGGCAACGTAGGATCAAATGACTCCAGGTCCTTCGCTACTCCACGACCAATCATGGTTTGGGCAGTGTAAGAATAAACCCTGCCACCATGTACATAATCCCACTGCATACCAAAAGTCAGGCTCTTCCATGTGAAGGTAGAGATCACTGAACCCAACCAATCGGGGTTCGGGTTGGCAATAATGCCAATTTCGTCAGCAGCTTTATAGTCACCCTGTTCGTTAACAATCAACTGACCATCAGGTGTTTTTTCCACATAGCTTCCTTTAATTACGTTTAAAGGCTCACCTTCAATGGCAAAGTTTCCAAGGTTAGTGAATCCGTTAACCAAAATTTCTTTTGAGCCTTCAGGCAATTCCTTAACCAAACTTCTGTTCAGTGTGTAATTCACAGCAAGATCCCAGCTGAAATCGCCAGACTTAATAACCACACCACCTAATTGCATTTCTATACCCTTGTTTTGGATAGTACCTGCGTTAATATACACAGAACCATATCCGGTCGAGGGATCCAACGGGCGGTTAATAATCTGATCTTTAGCTACTCTGTTGTAGAAAGACAAATCCAGTCTTACCCGATTCTGTAACAATTTGGATTCAATACCAAACTCCGTTTCAGTAAGTAATTCAGGCTTCAAGTCTTTATTTGCCAACAGGGCTGGTTGCGTTGAAGTAACCACGTTTCCAATATTATCCACTCGTGTTTGAGCATTTAATGTTAAGGTAGAGCGGGTATTGTACGGGGAACCAAAGTTTGCCGAAGTTCCGTAAGCAAATCTCACCTTTAAGAAATCTAATAAGTTAGGTGCGAAGTTGGCGAAAGCGGCTGTAGGCACGAACGCTACACTACCTCCTGGGTAGAATAATGCACGGTTATCCTTCTCCAAGGTAGAAGACCAGTCATTTCTTCCGGATAAGTTAACATATAGGTAGTCTTTGTAGCCTAAGTTGGCATCGAAGAACACTCCGGCAATCGAACTGTTTCTAACAAAGTTCAACTGGTTACCTCTGAAGTCTTTGGCCTGCGTTGAAGTAAAATTGCGGTGCTCCAAAAGGCCATACACAACTTGTCCTAAACTCTCAAGACCCGTTTGCTCATAGGCATTGGAACGATAGTTAAAACCAACTAAAGCAGATAAGTCCAGATCCTGGTTTAGTTGCTTCTTGAACGTAGCCAGTACGGAATGGTCAACTACCGTGTTGCCAGATACTGATGTTCTGTATGCCCCTGGGGTAAGGTTTGAGTCGAAACCAACACCCCCTTTATTAATCTCATAAGATTGCTTCTCGCTGTACGTATCATAGCCAAGGCGGTAGGTTACATTAAACCAATCGGTAACATCGTAACTCAAACTATTGCTTGAAAAGAAACGATTGGTAACGCTGGTCTGTAAGGTGTTATTTAAAAGCCACTTGGGGTGATCAATACCATTATTATTACGATAAAAAGTATTTGCGTGAGTAACTGGATTTTCATATGGCCAGCCTTCCAAATCGATATTGCGGGGAGTATAAAATAAAGTCGCAAATACGGAAGGACCACCCACTGAGTTTGAACCCGTACCCGCTGCTGAAGGTGGGGTTTGGAAATCGGTTTTCACAAAGTTGAAACTACTGGAGAGCGTTAACTTTTTATTAAGTTTTAAATTACCACCAAAAGAAAGGTTATCTCTTTTTACATTATTGTTCAGCATAAAACCTTTTTCATCCAAATGGCTATAGCTGAAAGCCGCACTTCCAAACTCATTGGAAGCACCAAGGCTAAGGGAAGTAGTAGCAGAAGAACCTTTCTGGAACATTGCCTTTACGTTGTTAGGCTGGGCAACGGGAATATATCCTCCGTTATCAGTGGCTGTTTGTGCAAATTCCGGATGGTCAGGAAAAACACCTCTCCACTCCCAATAAGGGTGGCGAACACCGGATGGCTGTCCATTAAACAAGCTACCCCAGTTACTGAAGAATTCACCGTAAGCACCGTCAAAACCATTGGCCCACTTATTTTGAAATTCGGGCAAGATAGCTTCGGATACAAAATAGGATTGTCCAACAGATCCTGTAAAACCGGCTTTGTTTTTTACCTTTGAACCTGTTTTGGTAGTAACCAAAATTACACCATTTCTACCTTGCGAACCGTAAGTGGTTGTAGCACTTAAGCCACGCAACACGCTCACAGACTCAATGTTGTTTGGGTCAATATCCAAAAAGCGAGAAGGAGCAACCTGACCATCACGGAAATCGGATGATACATCATTTGATGCCGTGTTAATTGGCACCCCATCCACAATCCAAAGAGGTTGTGTATCACCAGTGATAGAGCTGTTACCGCGAATGTTAATACGGCTTGAAGAACCAGCAAGACCGGATGAATTCAAGATCTGAAGACCAGGCGTTCTGCCTTGTAGAGCACGGCCTACATCAGTCTCAGGCTTCTCAGCCAAAAGAGCCGAGGAGATTGTTGTTGTAGCAAATCCAAGCGCTTTTTGATCACGCTGTATACCTTGTGCTGTAACAACAACTTCAGTAAGCTGCTGTACATCCAGGCCAAGGCCTACATCTACAGTTGAGCGCTCACCAATCGCAATCTCTTGCGTTTGAAGGCCGATAAACGAGAACACCAAGCTGCCACCGGAGGTCGGCACAGTTAGTTTGTAGTTACCATCGACATCGGTAACCGTTCCATTAGTAGTTCCTTTCAGAACCACATTCACTCCAGGCAAAGTAGTACCGTCTTCAGTTGACGTTACTTTACCCGAAACCACTCGCTCTTGCGCCCAGGAACTGAGTACAAAAGCAAATGAGAAGCATAACAGTAAAAACTTCATAGGTTAAGGTTTAGGTTAAATTGTTAAATACGAACCGCCAAATTAAGTTATAATCCATTAACAGAAAATAGTTTGATTTGAAATTATTTAAAATATAGTTCGGCAGGGTAAGCTAAGTGCCCAATAATCTATTAATAAGAGCACAAAAACAGCATTTTCAGGCCAATTTCGGCTTTTTTGCAATCGATTGCAAAAACTTAAAAAATATTAAAACAAAAGCTAAGACTGAAAAAAACTAAGGGCATCTCCATTGCTGGAAATGCCCTTGCTAAATCTTTATTACTTTATTACTTTATTAAGATCAGGCCTCGGCCTGAACAGAGACAAAGGATTTGTTCTCCTTGCCTTTTTTGAAAACCACAACACCCGGTGTAAGTGCAAATAAGGTATGGTCTTTTCCAATACCCACGTTACGACCCGGATTATGCTTGGTACCGCGCTGGCGCACTATAATATTACCAGCAATTACTTTTTGGCCACCAAATATTTTAATGCCTAATCGTTTGCTTTCCGATTCGCGGCCGTTCTTTACTTTACCTTCGCCTTTTTTATGTGCCATTGCTCAATACAATTTGAAAATTTGATGATTCATTAATTTGAAAATTACTGATTATCCAATGTTCTCGATTTGAACTTTGGTAAACTGCTGCCGGTGACCGTTCTTCACCGCATAGCCTTTTCTCCTCTTCTTCTTGAAGATGATTACTTTATTTCCTTTTACGTGTTCCAGAATCTTACCAGATACTTTAACACCGTTTACAGTTGGGGCGCCAACGTCTACACTTCCGTCTTTATCTAAAAGAAGAACCTTGTCAAACGAAACGCTTGCACCGGCTTCCCCTTCCATCTTGGGAGTATAGATATATTGGTCTTTAGCCACCTTAAACTGCTTTCCTGCAATGTCTACTATTGCGTACATGCTTATTATGGTTTTAAAAATGGACTGCAAAGATAGATCAATGGATTTGAAAAGCAATACTTACCACTAAAATCACCTAAAATGTTACTGAAAGTCGCCTTTTTGCTCTCTACTGGGTCTTTCAAAAATGTCAACCCTGTATAAATCAATCCTTTCAACCCTCCAATAGAATCTGTATTGAGTTGGTGAACTCTGTAAAAAGGTAATTAAGGTTGGTGTGTTTCGAACCTCTTTTTATCTAACAATTTTACACTCATAATCTAATTATTACGAGCTGAAAAAAATTATTATTTTTTTATCTCATCTAATGCTTGACACAAAAATTTAAAACAACTATCTACCAAATACTTACATCAAAATCACATCGGTACGTACACTTTTTCATGAAAACCATCCCTTTGTTTTTCCTTCATCATTTCGAATATTTGTCGGTGATGCAGTTTGAATGAGTAATTGATGTATCCATTCACACTTGCTACAAAATTTTAATCAGTCGCAATCAAGAACAAGACTGTTGTTGATTGCTTAAACATATTTAACTAACCCTTAAAAATCTTACCATGAGTCAATCTGTACAGGAAGAACCTATTCTAAAAGAAAACAAGGACCGTTTTGTGCTTTTTCCAATTGTACAGCCAGAAATATGGAAGTATTATAAACAGGCGGAGGCCAGTTTCTGGACGGCCGAAGAGATTGACTTAAGTCAGGATATGACAGACTGGCTAAACCTGAATGATGGCGAGCGGCATTTCATCACCCATGTGCTTGCCTTCTTTGCAGCCAGCGATGGCATCGTTAATGAAAATCTGGCCGAGCATTTTATCGGTGAGGTTCAATATACCGAAGCTAAGTTTTTCTATGGGTTTCAGATTGCTATTGAAAACATTCACTCCGAAACCTATTCACTCCTGATTGATACCTATGTAAAAGATTCCAAAGAAAAAGACAAACTCTTTCATGCCGTTGATACCATGGACTGTGTGAAGAAAAAAGCGGATTGGGCTTTGCGTTGGATTTCGCAGGGAAACTTTCAAGAACGCCTCATCGCCTTTGCGGCCGTAGAAGGCATTTTTCTTTTCCGGCTCGTTCTGTTCTATTTTTTGGCTAAAGAAAAGAGCCCTGATGCCTGGCTTAACTTTTTCGAATGAGTTGATATCCAGAGACGAAGGTCTTCATTGCGATTTTGCTTGTCATCTGTACACCAAGCATGTGATCAACAAACTACCTGAACAAAAAGTAATTGATATTATTAAAGATGCCGTTGAAATTGAAAAAGAATTTGTAACCGATGCCTTGCCTGTTAATCTGATTGGCATGAATGCGGAACAAATGCGTCAATACATTGAATTTGTTGCTGATCGACTGCTCAATGAACTGATTGGTAAGAAGGTATATGGTGCCACAAACCCTTTCGACTTTATGGATATGATCTCGTTGCGAGGCAAGACAAACTTCTTTGAGAAGCGTGTGGCCGAATATCAGAAAGCCGGAGTTATGAACAGTATGGAAAAAGATTCTTCTCCGAAGTTTTCACTCAACGAAGATTTTTAATACATTCGATCACATTTTTTAAACTTTCTTTTTTTACCAAAACAACCCTATTTGAAATGCTCGTATTAAAACGTGACGGACACAGGGAGTCCGTAAAGTTTGACAAAATCACCGCCCGTATTGAGAAACTCTGCTATGGTTTAGATCCCAACTTTGTCAACCCGGTAGAGGTAGCCATGAAAGTAATTAATGGCTTGTACGATGGCGTATCCACCCAAGAGCTTGATAATCTGGCTGCGGAAATTGCCGCATCCATGACCACCAAGCACCCCGACTTCGCCAAGTTGGCGGCACGTATTGCCGTTTCCAACCTCCACAAAGTAACCAGTAAGTCTTTCTCCAATACGATGAAAAGACTTTACACGTATGTGGATCCTAAAACCGGACAAAATGCTCCGCTGATTTCGAAAGAAACCTGGAAAGTAATTCATGAAAATGCCGCTGAACTCGATGACGCCATTATCTACGATCGCGATTTCAGTTATGATTACTTCGGATTCAAAACCTTAGAGCGCTCCTACCTGATGAAGGTGGATGGCAAAGTGGTGGAACGTCCACAACATTTGCTGATGCGCGTAGCCGTGGGCATTCATGGAGAAGATGTTGCAGCCGCTGTAGAAACTTATCACTTGCTTTCAGAGAAATGGTTTACGCATGCTACTCCTACCCTGTTTAACGCAGGAACGCCTAAGCCTCAACTTTCCTCCTGCTTCCTCCTTACTATGAAGGATGATAGCATTGATGGAATTTATGATACACTAAAACAAACTGCCAAGATATCTCAATCCGCTGGTGGCATTGGTCTTAGCATTCACAATGTGCGTGCAAAAGGCTCCTACATCAAGGGTACCGGGGGTACATCCAATGGTATTGTGCCGATGTTACGAAACTTCGACATGACTGCCCGCTATGTAGATCAAGGTGGTGGTAAACGCAAAGGCAGCTTCGCAATTTACCTGGAACCATGGCATGCCGACATCTTTGAATTTCTTGAGTTGAAAAAGAATCACGGCAAGGAAGAGATGCGTGCCCGCGATCTTTTTTATGCCATGTGGATTCCAGATCTTTTCATGAAGCGCATTGAGAACAATGAGATGTGGTCGCTCTTCTGTCCTAACGAAGCTCCCGGCCTTGCCGATTGCTATGGGGAAGAGTTTGAACGTCTCTTTGAAAAATATGAAAAAGAAGGAAAGGCGCGCAAACAGATAAAGGCGCAAGACCTGTGGTTTGAAATACTGAGGCTCAGATAGAAACCGGTACTCCGTACATGTTATACAAGGATGCCGCCAACAAAAAATCAAATCAAAAAAATCTGGGCACCATCAAGTCAAGCAATCTGTGTACGGAGATCATGGAGTACACCTCTCCGGATGAAGTAGCGGTTTGTAATCTTGCTTCGATTGCGCTTCCAAAATTTGTAACCGAAGAGGGTACGTTCGATCATCAGAAGTTATATGAAATAACAAAGGTAGTTACCCGCAATCTGAACAAGGTCATTGACGTCAACTACTATCCGGTGGCGGAAGCACGATATTCAAACATGCGCCATCGCCCCATTGGTATTGGTGTGCAAGGATTGGCGGATGCGTTTATCATGCTGCGCATGCCTTTCGATTCGGAAGAAGCCCGTGGCTTGAATACCGACATCCATGAAACCATCTACTTCGCAGCCATGGAAACTTCTATGGAACTGGCCAAAGTAAATGGTGCTTATGAAACCTTCAAGGGTTCACCGGTATCCAAAGGAATCTTTCAATTCGATATGTGGGGAGTTACCCCTGAGTCCGGTCGTTGGGATTGGGATAATTTGAAGAAAGACGTGAAGCAACATGGTGTGCGCAACTCGTTGTTGTTAGCGCCCATGCCTACCGCTTCTACTTCACAGATTCTCGGTAACAATGAATGTTTTGAACCTTATACATCAAACATCTATACCCGCAGAACCTTATCTGGCGAATTTATTATAGCCAATAAACATTTGATGCGAGATTTGATCAGTCTGGGTCTTTGGAATGAAACGATGCGCCAAAAGTTGATTGCCACGAACGGTTCGGTTCAGCCTATTGCTGAGATTCCACAAAACATTAAAGATATTTATAAGACTGTTTGGGAGATTTCGCAAAAGACGATTATCGATATGAGTGCCGATCGCGGAGCTTACATCTGCCAATCACAGAGTTTGAACATTCACTTAACTGATCCAAACTTTGGCAAACTTACTTCGATGCATTTCTATGCCTGGAAGAAAGGATTGAAGACAGGCATGTATTACCTGCGCTCTACAGCTGCAGCGGATGCTATCAAGTTTACGCTGACAAAACAGCCATGGACCAACCCCATGTAAGCGAAACGAAATCTGGGGTTGAAACGGTAACCGAACCGGCCGTTGCCTACGCAACAAAATCTGAAAAGCAGCAGACGATTCCTTATAACCAACCCGCTGACGAGTTTGATCAGAAGCGTGCCGACATGGCTTGCTCCTGGACAATCCGGATGACTGTGAGGCGTGTGGATCGTAGAGTTCAAAATTTAAGATTCAAAATGAAAAGACCCTGCAATTGCGGGGTCTTTTCATTTATGAGATTCTATTTCTGTTAAAACGGCAAGTCATCACTTGCGTTTGTATCGGGAATGAAGGATTCCTCTGAAGATGGAGGTGGTACCTCACGATCAGCACCCCGGTTTGTCGGGCTATTTTCCAGGCACGGGCATCGGTGTACCAACGACCATTGTATTCACGACTCTCCAAATTAATAGAAGCCGTAATTTTATCTCCGATAGAAATTTTATTCTCATCTACTTTTTCGCCCCAGAGCGAGATGCATACCTTTTTAGTAAACTGACCGGGCATTTCTAAAATAAATTCCTGCTTCTTCCAGACTCCGTTTTTTCCTTGTCCGGTTTGAAGCGGTAATAAACTTACTACTGTTCCACTTACATCCATTGCCATAATTTCATTCTTTTAATATGTAAAAATACTACTTAATTAAACTTGTGCCCGATTATCTTCAATCTTAAAGAGCCCCATTTTTAATCTCATCAACAATAGCCGGATCGAGTAAGGTGGAGACGTCACCCAGATTGCCCGTTTCGCCTTCGGCTACTTTGCGCAAAATCCTACGCATAATTTTTCCTGATCTCGTTTTGGGCAGGCCGCTCACGAATTGAATCTTATCGGGCTTAGCAATCGGTCCAATTATCTTTGAAACCAGGTCGCGAATTTCAGCACGAAGTTTCTCTCCCTCATGCGGGGTATCGTAACAAATTACATAGGCATAGATTCCCTGCCCTTTAATATCATGTGGGTAGCCAACCACCGCGGTTTCGCAAACCGCAGAGTGTTCATCGATGGCACTTTCAATTTCTGCCGTGCCCATATTATGACCCGATACAATAATAATGTCATCGACCCGGCCGGTAATCCTATAAAATCCTTCCTCATCGCGCTTGCAACCATCGCCCGTAAAATATTTTCCCGGAAAGGTTGAGAAGTAGGTGTCTTTAAAGCGTTGATGATCGCCATAGATTGTGCGCGCCATAGCAGGCCAGGAAATTTAATCGTTAACCGTCCCTCCACCCCTTGCGTGGTCAGCTCATTTCCACTTTCGTCCATAACAGCAGGCTGAACGCCCGGCAACGGCAATGTGGCAAAAAGCGGGTTTCAGTTTAGTTACGTTCGCGATGGGAGAAATCATAATGCCCCCCGTTTCGGTTTGCCACCAGGTATCCACTACCGGACACTCTTTGCGACCAATGTGTTCATGATACCAATGCCAGGCTTCTTCATTAATCGGCTCACCCACGGTGCCCAAAATTTTAATTGAATGAAGATCGTATTGATGTACAAAACTTATAGGGGCTTTTTCCAACGAGCGAATGGCTGTTGGCGCAGTATAAAAAATATTTACACGATGCTTTTCTGCTACGTGCCAAAAGCGCCCCATGTCGGGCCACGAAGGGATACCTTCGAAAATGATTGTGGTTGCACCCGAAGCAAGTGGTCCATATAAAATATAAGAGTGTCCGGTGACCCAGCCTACATCAGCTGTACACCAAAACACCTGGCCGGGTTGATATTGAAAAACAGTTTGAAATGTATAAGCGGTAAACACCATGTAACCACCTATCGTATGCACCATTCCTTTTGGTTTACCGGTAGATCCGGAAGTATAGAGAATGAACAGTAGATCTTCGGCATCCATGATTTCCGGTTCGCAGTGTGCCGAAGCTTTTTCAATTTGCTCGTGCCACCAAAAAGTCACGACCAGCTTTCATAGAAACTCGAACACCGGTATGTTTAAACACAATTGTCTTCTCTATGGTTGGACATTTCGCTATGGCATCATCAATAATTGATTTCAAGTCTATTTTCTTTTCGCCCCGGTAGGAACCATCGCTGGTGAGAATTATTTTACACCCGGCATCATTAATCCGATCAATTAATGAACCCGCTGAAAAACCAGCAAACACAGTTGAATGAACTGCACCTATTCGTGCGCAAGCCAGCATGGCGTAGGCCACTTCCGGAACCATAGGCATATAAATACAAACCCGGTCGCCTTTTTTTACACCGTGATCTTTAAGCATGTTTGCAACCCGACAAACCTGATCATGTAATTGTTGATAGGTGATGTATTGAGATTCGCTGTGTGGATCGTTAGGCTCCCAAATAATAGCCGTTTGATTGGCGCGGGTGGCCAGATGCCGGTCGATACAATTTTCCGTAATGTTCAATTTTCCGCCAACAAACCACTTTACCTCGGGCTTGTTAAAATCCCATTCAAGAACTTTATCCCATTTCTTACGCCAAACAAAATCTTCAGCAACGTCAGCCCAAAATTTTTCCGGGTGATTTACACTCTCCTGATAAACCTCCTGATAATCAGCCTGGCTTTGGATCTTCTTCATAGAATGAACAGATTAGGTAAGATTTTAACTTCCTGCTAAAATCGATTTCTTACAGGAGAAATCAAAAGCCCCTTATATCAATGGTTCTAAACTATTTGCTCAACCACCACAGCGAATAAAGCCCCAACCACAGCCACAGCCAGTTTTTTGCATTAAAGCGATGCTCGGGGCTGCTTTCAAAAACAATGGTTGTAGAAATGTGTAAAAAATTACCACTAACCAGTGCGTACAGATAAAGCAATCCATTATTGGTAAGTATCTCGCTTTCTACAAAATAGGTACTGATCAATAATCCTAATGGGGCAGCAATAGAAAAGGCAAACAAGTGCGGCAATGATTTAGTCTTCGAATGAAATTGAGAAGCCAGAACAGTCATTAACGCAAAAGCGGCCGGAGCCCTGTGTAATGCAATCCCCAGCAGCACCGCATTTACATCATGCCCAAAGCCAGAGGTATTTGGCTGAGCCAACATGCCGCCCTCCAAAAAAGCATGTACACACAAAGCGGATAATAATACGATCGCTGAAACCGTCTGGTGTGTGTGTGAATGTTGATGGCCGTGATCATGATGATCGTGTGAATGAATGTGACCATGTTCTACTCCGGAGGTAAAGTATTCCAAAAATTGCTGCAAGAAAAATCCAGCCAACACAAATATGCCAATCAATTCTACTTCCTGATTCTGTCGGTATAATTCGGGTAGAATATGAGTAACGGTGATTGCAAATAGATAAGAGCCCGCAAAAACAAGAATGAGTTTAAAATTTTTCCCTTTGGCTGTGGGCACCAGGTAAACCATCAGTCCAGCAATAAGCGGGGTTAGAAATAGAACAGCTAATTTTAATATCATCCGCTGACTTAAGTTTTATAAGATCTGCAAAGATCTTTTTATGGATTAATGGTTAAATATTCTTTGATGTTTTCGGTGGCAAAGGTAGCAATACCTTCCGGGGTTGAATAGATCAGAAAAACTCCTAACTCCGGATGTTTTTTACAAAGTTCAATGGCTCTTTCATGCCCCAGTACCATCATTGCTGTTCCCCAGGCATCCGCAGTGGTTGCATCTTCCGTAAAAATAGACGCACTTAACAAGGCCTGGGTTGCCGGAAAACCCGTTACAGGATCGATCGTGTGCGAATATTTCTTTCCGTCAATTTCGCGGTAGTTAAAATAGTTACCGGAGGTGGTAAAAGATTTATTTGACAGCGAAATGAACGCTTTAAAAAATTGTTGGTCTTGTGTAGAATTCGGATCCAGAATTCCCAGTTCCCAAGGTTTTCCGGATTGAAGATTAATACCACACGCCATACCTTCTCCCCCTAACTCAACCAGCATATTTTTAATTCCCTTAGACTTTAAAAAATCAGTAATTACATCGGCTCCATAGCCCTGCCCTATGCCACCAAAGTCAAGCTGCGTACGAGGGTCCAGTTTCCACACGCTGTCTTTATTGTATTGAATTTTTTCAAATCCAATAAAACTCTTGATGGAATCAATCTTTGCACTATCGGGTCTTGTGATTTTTTGTGAACCAAAGCCCCACAGATTTACCAATGGCATAACCGTTGGGTCAAACGCACCCTGAGATTGTGAGAACACCTTTTCGGCAACTTCAATGGGAGGTAACAGGAAAGGAAGCTCGAAACGAAAGCTTTTAGTTGATTTATTAAAACGGCTTACTTCAGAAACAGGATTGTAGTTATTGATCGATTGATTTACCACGACCAGTATCGAGTCTATATCTTTTTTAAAATCACGTTGCTTCGTATCAAAGTATGTAATATGATAGGTGGTGGCCATCGTTTCGCCTTCTACCTTGATCATACCTATATGGGCTGGCTGCCGCCACTTCCAAACCAATACTACTGCGGTTACTATCAGCAGTGAATAGAGCGCATTCTTCCAACGATTATCCATAAGCTTTAATTGGGGACGCAAGTTATAAGGCTTGGTTTTATACCGAACTATTTTAGCCGTTTATTTGCGTAACTTTCGAGAACAAATAGCTATGCGCGAAGATTATTTAACTGGTGATACGGAGGGATTAAGTCCGGCTGAAAAAGAAATTGAAAAGGCTTTGCGCCCACTTTCGTTCGATGACTTTACCGGACAGCAAAAAGTGGTAGACAATATTAAAGTTTTTGTTCAGGCCGCTAAACAACGCGAAGAATCACTTGATCACGTTTTATTACATGGCCCGCCCGGTTTAGGTAAAACAACCTTATCCTTCATTATCGCTCACGAACTTGGGTCGAATATTAAAATAACGTCAGGCCCGGTGTTGGATAAGCCCAGTGATTTAGCGGGGTTACTCACTAATCTGGAAACCATGACGTGCTTTTTATAGATGAGATTCATCGGCTTAATCCCATCGTAGAGGAGTATCTGTATTCAGCCATGGAAGATTTTCGAATCGATATTATGCTCGATTCAGGCCCCAATGCTCGCTCCGTTCAGATTAATCTCAATCCGTTTACTTTGATTGGCGCTACTACGCGTGCGGGATTATTGACTTCTCCGCTAAGGGCTCGGTTTGGAATCAACGCGCGATTGGAGTATTACGATTCGCAACTGCTTACAAAAATTGTTAATCGTTCGGCTGAAATTCTCAAGACTCCCGTAATCGAAGATGCTGCGTTTGAAATTGCACGCAGAAGCCGAGGCACCCCGCGCATTGCTAACAATTTATTAAGACGCACCCGGGATTTTGCTCAGATCAAAGGCGATGGTACCATCACCAAAGCTATTGCTCAAATAGCGTTGAAAGCATTGGATGTAGATGAGAATGGATTGGACGATATGGATAATAGAATTTTAACTACCATTATTGAGAAATTCAAAGGCGGACCGGTTGGTCTTACCACCATTGCTACTGCTGTGGGCGAAGAAGCAGAAACTATTGAAGAAGTGTACGAGCCTTTTCTAATACAAGAAGGATACATTAAGCGAACAAGCCGGGGAAGAGAAGCCGCTGAAAAAGCCTACAAACATTTAAAGATAGTGCCACCCTCGAGAACACAAAGATTGTTCGACTAATCCATTCAATTCCATCTCGCAGCAGAACTTCCCGCTTAAAATTGTATTGACCCCTCATCTTAAATTCTTTTGAGGAATTATAGCCATCATTAAAAAAATTGCCTCATGCAGTTTAGTACATGAGGCAATTAAGATAGTTAAGGGCCGTTAATTAATACCCTGGATTTTGTGTTAGCGTAGGTTGTCCATTCACCTGACTATTCAATATCTCCTGAATTGGAATAGGGAAATATTCGTGTTTACCAGGAACAAATGTAACTCCGTTCAAGTAGCTCCGCTTGCTTCCTTCAACAGCATAATAGGCATTGAGTGTAGGACCAGCAACACCCCAGCGAACCAAATCAAAACGTCTATGGCCTTCCATTCCAAATTCAAGACGTTCTTCAAATTGAACGGCTTTTCTGGCGGTTGCCTGATCTGGAAAGGAAACATAAAGACCGATCAGGTAATTAGCAGCAGGTGTTACACCATCTGCCAACTTAACAAAACCAGCAGGTTTGGCGGCTCTGGCCCGTATTTGATTTACATACCCCATAGCAGCAGGTAAATCGTTCTCTTCTACTGCAATTTCGGCAAGCCAAAGCAGTACATGTGAATAGCGAATCATGCGGTAATTGTTTGCATTCAAACGAGGATTGCTGGCAAACGTATTAGTACCCACATCTGATCTATACATAACATGTTTCTTTGGCGAATAAGGTCCACCGTAAGCTTGATCACGTATGTATGATTTACCTGGGTGAGTACCCCAATCCAAAAATGGAATTCCTCTGCGACCTACTGTCCAATCTAACCGGGGGTCTACAGTGCCTGCATAAGGTGTGAAAGGAGCCGTAGCTTCAATTCCTTGGTCATTCGTTATATCACTATCATTGAATGTGTCAAGTAGTGGTAAGCCGCTTACATCTGTTTTAAATGAATTAACCAGATTTTGCGAAGGTTGAAAGAACCCGCAACAGGTTGTTACCCCACCACCACCATAAGGATAGTTAAGTGTAGCACCAATATTACCATTCTCTCCGTTTGGTGCTCCATCATTAACAGAATTCTGTACTTCAAAAATAGATTCTGCATTATTATTTGTAACTGCTCTGAAATTGTCACGGTAGCTATCCATCAGTTTATACTTGTTACTGGCCACGATTTCTTCAAGCAATGTTTTCGCTAACGCGTATTTTGATGGTCCTTGAAATAGATAAGCCTTTGCTAGTGTAGCAGCAGCTGCCCATTTTGTGGCTCGTCCTGGCTGGCTTTGGCTTGTTGGCAACTGGTTATACGCTTCTGTCAAATCTGCTTCGATTTTGGCCAGATATCGACATTATTTGGAATCTTCGTGCTCTCGAGATCATTTGGATTATAAATCACATCATCGATGTAGGGCACATTGTTATACATTTTCTTCAATTCGAAATAAAAATGTCCACGCAAAAACCTGGCCTCGGCAATAATTTGCAGGCGTTCTGCATCCGTGATATCTGTTACCTTAGGCAAAATCTGTAAAACATCATTACAACGAGCAATCCCATCGTACATGCCACGCCATTTTCCTCTGAAATAAACATTATCGGAAGTACTGGCACCTTGTTCTATCAATGAGATGGGAGGCTGATCTCCGGCAATGGTACCCTTATAGGCATCATCCGAGGCCACACTCCATACCCAATTGTCAGCACTAGACTGATAGGAGCGATAGGCCCCTTCGGCAGTTGCCCATCCATCCAACAAAGAATACGCACCTGTTAAAAGTGAATTTACTCCTTTACTGTTTTGCAGAGATGCGTTACTTAGAGCCGCTTTAGGTGCTACCTCCAGAAATGAATCCGAGCACGAACTCACCAGGGCCAGAAAAATAGTTCCTATTATTATATTGATTTTTTCATCTTTTTAGTATTTACAGTGAATGATATAAGATTGCTATAATTAGAAACTAAGTTTACACCAATAAGATATTGTTTCGCTGCCGGATAAGAACCACCATCCACACCCAACTGGCGGTCATTGCCCGCACTATAATTGCGAAGGTTAATCTCCGGATCCATGCCCGAATACTTTGTGACGGTAAAGAGATTTTGGCTTTGCACATAAACTCTCATCGAGCCCATTCCAATCTTGCTTATTAATGTATGGGGCAGATTGTAGGTCAGCTGAACATTCTTCATCCTGAAATAAGATCCGTCTTCCAGATAATAAGAAGAAGGGAGGATGCTTACCTGATCACTTGATGTTAACTGAGGTAAAACAGCGTCTGTTTTACCCGGACTCCAGGAATCATATAACATACGTGTGCTTCTGTTTCCTCCAAATGTTGGAAAGTCCGTCCAGTACTTCACGTAATTAAAAATCTGGTTGCCTTGTACACCCGTTCCAAGCAATGCTAAACTAAAATTCTTATAGTTTACATTAACATTGATACCATAACTAAAATCAGGATGCGGGTTGCCAATGATCGATAAATCTTTTGTGTTGATCACACCATCTTCGTTTACATCTCTGAATTTAAACCTTCCCGCTTTGTTTTGATTAGCTCCTAAATTATTTACAGGGGCAGCGGCTGCTTCATCATCAGATTGAAAAATACCATCTATCGTGTAACCAAAGAAGGATGATATAGGATAGCCTTGTTGGGTGACTACAAAGTTTTGAATGCGTTCGTCATTGATACCAAAATACTGTGTTGCCGCATCTCCTGTTGTCTTCATAACTTCATTTCTATACATACCAAAGTTTCCACCTATGCTGTAGGTAAGTTGACCGCCCATGGCCTGGCCATTGTAGCCCAGGCTTAAGTCAATGCCACGGTTTCTCATCTCACCTATATTCTGAAAGGGCACCGAGGCCACACCAGATGTAAGCGGGGCTTGAACCGGGAATAACATATCTGAAGTCAGGCGAGTATACCAATCAATAGCAAAATCTACTTTATTGCTAAACAAGGTGGCATCCAATCCTAAGTTTGTAGAGGTGGTTGTTTCCCATTTGGCTTTAGCATTTCCAAATTGAGTTAACTCATACCCTGGAATAGCAGAAGTATTTGAGCCCTTAAGGTCATAAAAGGAAGTAGCCGGATTGGTAGAATAAATAGTAAGTGCATTATAGTTTCCAATTTCCTGATTTCCGGTTTGCCCCCAACCCACTCTGAACTTGGCACGATTCATCCAGGAACTCCAATTGGCTGCAAAACCTTCTTCTGAAAAAACCCATCCTGCGCTTACCGCAGGGAAAACCGCTGAACGATATTGTTCTGCAAAACGAGAGGATCGGTCTCTGCGGATGGTTGCGTCAAATAGATATTTATTAGATAACGAGTAATTCACCTTGGCAAATTCAGAAGCCAATGACCAGTTGGATGCACCCCGTTGTTAGTCTGTACGCCTGTACCACCACTCAGGTATCGGTTTTCAATATCATCGGAGGCAAAGTTGGTGCGTGAGGCATCAAAAAATTCATAGTAGTCTTTGATGGCCTCCGTACCGATTAAGAAATTAAACCTATGTATGTCCCCAACTTTAAAGTATAGTTCAGTGTGTTATACCAAGTCCATGTCCACTCATAATTATTGGAGGTCGTCAAACGGTTAGATCCTGTGGCTTCGGTTGATTCAATATCTCTAATGGTATAGTTCCTGAAATTGAAAGTATTGTAATCAATACCAAAACTGGTTTTAGCGGTTAAGTTCTCTAGAATGTCTACTTCAGCATAGATATTGCCAAACAAACGAAGTTCTTTTTGGAGATTGTCTTTGTTTCGCCACAGATCTCCCATAGGATTGCGCGAATTATCAAGGTCCGTACCGCGTGTACCTCCAAAGTTAACACCACTTACATCATACAGGAACGATGGGCTGAATACGGAAAGCGAAAGAAGTTGGTTGCTCTCACTATTATTACCTCCTGGCTGATTCACTCTCACCATAAGCTATCTGGAAGTTTTCACCAATTCTCACTCGCTTGTTAATATTGAACTCTGTGTTGGTACGAAGTGAGTAACGCTTGTAATTGGTGTACATCATAATTCCCTTCTGATCAAAATAATTCATTGAGATGGCATAGCGTCCACTTTCGTTTCCACCCGAGGCTCCTATTTGGTGGTTCTGAATGGGGGCAGGATTATAGATTTCATCCAACCAATTGGTGCCTTGCTTATTTGCTTTTGTAATCAACCATTTAGTCTTGTTGAACTCAGCTCCATCTATGTCTGAACTGTAATTGATGTAGTTTCCATTGGCATCTTGTGCAACTCGTGGATCGCCCTCCATGGCTCCGGCCGGAAAAATGTAATCTGGAATTACCGGTGAAGGTCCATTTCCAAATTGAGCATGGGCAGGATTTCCATTACCCCCAACTGCACCGGCATTTATTCTCGACTCCCAGGTGAGTTTAGCATACTCGTCTGTATTCAACATGCTTAATGTTTTACCCGGCTGTTGTGTGCCATAGTACATATCATAAGTGAATACAGGCTTACCTGATTTCCTTTTTGTTGTCACGATGACTACCCCATTACCGCACGCGATCCATAAATTGAAGCTGCTGATGCGTCCTTCAACACTTGCATGGTTTCAATATCATTCAAGTTGATCGTATTTAAATTGCCCTTGGTAGGAAACACCAACAATAACAAAGAGTGGTGAATTATCATTGATCGTACCGAACCCACGGATGCGCACCATCACACCTCCACCCGGACTATTTTCGTTACCCACAGTTACCCGGCCACCTTTCCTTGCAAAGCTTGTCCAAGATTCGTTAAAGGGGTGGTGTGAGCAACTGCTTGCTGTCAATGGATGCAATAGCACCCGTAATGTCTCTTTTTAGACTGACTGCTATACCCAGTAACTACAACTTCCGAGAGAAAACACATCAGGCTCCAGACCACTGTAATATTGGACTGTTCACCTACCGGTACCTCTTTAGTAAGGCCCAGCCAACAAATGAAAAACCAATACTGCATTGGAAGCGGGATATTGATACTGGAAATTTCCCTGAACGTCACTGACGGTTCCATGGCTGTGCCTTTTACAAGAATGTTGACTCCGGGCATGCCCTGCACTTTCATCAGTAACACGACCCGTTAGTTTCGCTCCTGCGAAAACCCGGAAAAAATTGAAAAGAAGAAGCAAACCAAACAGCAGCTGCTTCCGAATTTGTAATGTCTAAACATAATTTTTGGGGTTAAGTGAAAAAGGGGATTACCTAATATAAGATGGAATATAAAACATTCTTTTAAACATTTTTTAAAAGATGTTTAAAAGTTTATTACAGGAACAGTCGAAAACATATTTGTTAAAACTGACATGTTCAATCAATAAGTGCAGCTTTTAATTTATTGCTAAACAAGGTGGCATCAAACCTAAGTTTGTAGAGGTGGTTGTTTCCCATTTGGCTTTAGCATTTCCAAATTGAGTTAACTCATACCCCTGGAATAGCAGAAGTATTTGAGCCCTTAAGGTCATAAAAGGAAGTAGCCGGATTGGTAGAATAAATAGTAAGTGCATTATAGTTTCCAATTTCCTGACTTCGGTTTGCCCCCAACTCCACTCTGAACTTGGCACGATTCATCCGGGAACTCCAATTGGCTGCAAACCTTCTTCTGGAAAAACCCATCCTGCGCTTACCGCAGGAAAACCGCTGAACGATATTGTTCTGCAAAACGAGAGGATCGGTCTCTGCGGATGGTTGCGTCAAATAGATATTTATTAGATAACGAGTAATTCACCTTGGCAAATTCAGAAGCCAATGACCAGTTGGATGCACCCCCGTTGTTAGTCTGTACGCCTGTACCACCACTCAGGTATCGGTTTTCAATATCATCTCAAAACTGGTTTTAGCGGTTAAGTTCTCTAGAATGTCTACTTCAGCATAGATATTGCCAAACAAACGAAGTTCTTTTTGGAGATTGTCTTTGTTTCGCCACAGATCTCCCATAGGATTGCGCGAATTATCAAGGTCCGTACCGCGTGTACCTCCAAAGTTAACACCACTTACATCATACACAGGAACGATGGGCTGAATACGGAAAGCGAAAGAAGTTGGTTGCTCTCACTATTATTACCTCCTGGCTGATTCACTCTCTCGCCATAAGCTATCTGGAAGTTTTCACCAATTCTCACTCGCTTGTTAATATTGAACTCTGTGTTGGTACGAAGTGAGTAACGCTTGTAATTGGTGTACATCATAATTCCTTCTGATCAAAATAATTCATTGAGATAGCATAGCGTCCACTTTCGTTTCCGCCCGAGGCTCCTATTTGATGGTTCTGACTGGGGGCAGGATTATAGATTTCATCCAACCAATTGGTGCCTTGCTTATTTGCTTTTGTAATCAACCATTTAGTCTTGTTGAACTCAGCTCCATCTATGTCTGAACTGTAATTGATGTAGTTTCCATTGGCATCTTGTGCGACTCGTGGATCGCCCTCCATGGCTCCGGCCGGAAAATGTAATCTGGAATTACCGGTGAAGGTCCATTTCCAAATTGAGCATGCAGGATTTCATTACCCCCAACTGCACCGGCATTTATTCTCGACTCCCAGGTGAGTTTAGCATACTCGTCTGTATTCAACATGCTTAATGTTTTACCCGGCTGTTGTGTGCCATAGTACATATCATAAGTGAATACAGGCTTACCTGATTTCCCCTTTTTTGTTGTCACGATGACTACCCCATTACCAGCGCGCGATCCATAAATTGAAGCTGCTGATGCATCTTTCAACACTTGCATGGTTTCAATATCATTCAAGTTGATCGTATTTAAATTGCCCTTGGTAGGAACACCATCAATAACAAAGAGCGGTGAATTATCATTGATCGTACCGAACCCACGGATACGCACCATCACACCTCCACCCGGACTATTTTCGTTACCAACAGTTACCCCGGCAACCTTTCCTTGTAAAGCTTGTCCAAGATTCGTTGAAGGGGTGGTGAGCAACTGCTTGCTGTCAATGGATGCAATCGCACCAGTAATGTCTCTTTTAGACTGACTGCTATACCCCGTAACTACAACTTCCGAGAGAGAAACCACATCAGGCTCCAGACCTATTGTAATGTTGGACTGTTCACCTACCGGTACCTCTTTAGTAAGGTAGCCAACAAATGAAAAAACCAATATTGCATTGGAAGCGGGGATATTGATACTGAAATTTCCCTGAACGTCACTGACGGTTCCAGTGGCTGTGCCTTTTACAAGAATGTTAACTCCGGGCATGCCCGTATTACTTTCATCAGTAACACGACCCGTTAGTTTTCGCTCCTGCGAAAACCCGGAAAAAAACACGAAAAGAAGAAGCAAACTAAACAGCAGCTGCTTCCGAATTTTGTAATGTCTAAACATAATTTTGGGGTTAAGTGAAAAAGGGGATTACCTAATATTATAATGGAATATAAACATCTTTTAAATATTTTTTAAAAATGTTTTAAACTTTATTACATGAATAGTTGAAAACATATTTGTTAAAAATCGACATAACTTCATTAAATCTTACATTTACCTTCTAGCTTAAAAGTGTGAATAGAAAGGAACAACCTTTGTCTAGTCAATTTATAAAATCAGTTTCTGCTCAATTGGGTTTTAGCTATTGTGGAATTTCTAAAGCTGAGTTTTTAGCTGAGGAAGCTCCAAGGCTCGAAGCCTGGCTGAAAAAAAAACTACCAGGGAAAAATGAGTTACCTGGAAAATCATTTCGATAAGCGCCTGGATCCCACACTGCTTGTACCGGGAGCCAAATCAGTAATCAGTCTTATCTATAATTACTATCCTGAAAAAGATCTAACCAAAGAAAATCCAGATACTTTTAAAATTGCCAAGTATGCTTATGGAGAAGACTATCATCAGGTAATAAAGGATAAACTCAAAATCTTTCTGGAGAGAATTCGAGAGGAAGTTGGACAGGTTGAAGGGCGGGCGTTTGTGGACTCAGCTCCGGTGCACGAACGAGCGTGGGCAAAAAAATCAGGATTGGGTTGGACCGGGAAAAATAGTTTACTGCTCAATCGCAGCATGGGCAGTTTCTTTTTTCTGGCAGAATTAATTATTGACTTGGAATTAGAACCGGATGCTCCAATAAAGGATTATTGTGGCACTTGCACAGCCTGTATGGATGCCTGTCCGACAAATGCTATACCTGAACCTTATGTGGTTGATGGAAGTAAGTGTATTTCCTATTTCACTATTGAACTGAAAGAAGAAATCCCTGCCTCGGTAAAAGGAAAATTTGAAAATTGGATTTTTTGGATGCGATATCTGCCAGGATGTGTGCCCCTGGAATAGTTTTTCAAAACCACATAGCGAACCTCGGTTTGCACCGCCCGACAATCTGAAGAAGATGGCACAAACCGATTGGATCGAATTAACAGAAGAAGTTTTCAAGACATTATTTAAAAATTCGCCAATCAAACGAACCAAATTCGAAGGCCTTAAACGGAACATTGCCTTTATAAGTTCTAAAGATTAGAATAGCATTAAATCTGATCATTCTTGGATAAGACTGGCTATTTTGGTTGCCTTCATTAACATTTTGCAAAAAAATAAGTCCTGCAAAAGCAGGACTTAAACTTTAATTTTTGACTTTTAAAATATCAGACTCGTACAAAACAGCGATTTAAAATCGCCTCGTGCTCTCTCGCATAGTTGGCATAGCACCAACGCTGGAGATCCTGGATTTCCTCTGCTATCAGCATTTTGATAGCTTTTCGCAGCTCTTTCTCAAAAAGCCGCGCGTCAAAACTCACCCTACTTAGGATGTTCTTTACGTAACTGAGCATCTTCATTTAAAAATTTTGTAAGTACGTTGTGCAACTGAATGTTTGCGTTGCTGCTATGAAGATACAAAAGCAAATTGAAGAGTGAAAAGAAGAATTTACTTTTGTATAATGCAACGAGTTGCGGAGTTAATTGCGCTATGAATTATTTTTATAAAACGATCTTTTTAATCTCTTTACAGTTACTTGCCTGGGTGGCCTGGGGTCAGGATAACGTGCAGATAACGCTGGGTCCCGATGAAATCGGTGAAAATCAAGCCTGGACCATAACCGTAACCGTTAATAACGACCGATTACGGAATTATGACAACTTTCCCGATATCGAGAGTTTTCGTAAACGTGGCACCTCTACCCAATCGCAAACCAGCATTGTAAACGGCCAAGTAAGCTCAACCCAGAGTATTATTATGACCTATCTGCCCTCCGGGCAGGGCACCGTCAATGTTCCGTCATTTAAAATGAAAGTTAATGATCAGGTCTTTTCCGTTGCCGGGAAAAAAGTAAAAGTGGGCGCTTCTGTGCAATCGCAACAACGCGATCCCTACCGCAGTTTTTTTGATCGTGACCAAGGGGACGACTTTTTTGGTCGTGGTGATACGGAGTTTGTAGATGTTAAGGAAGACGCATTGCTCACCTTAACCACCAGCAAAGAGGAAGTTTATGTGGGCGAAGGATTCACTACCACCTTATCCTTTTTGGTAGCAGACAATAATCGTGCGCCTATGCAATTTTATGAACTCGGGAAACAACTGGCTGATATTTTGAAAAAACTGAGACCTGCTACCTGCTGGGAAGAAAATTTTAACATTGAAAATATTGAAGGTGAGCATATCGATATTCAGGGAAAAGGATATACGCAATACAAAATTTATCAGGCCTCCTTTTATCCACTCAACACACAGGCTATCGAATTTCCAAACATTGGGTTAAAGATGATCAAATTCAAGGTGGCCAAGAATCCTTCCTTTTTTGGTCAGAATAGGCAGGAGGATTTTAAAACGTTTTATTCAAAAACCAAGACAGTTAAAGTAAAGGAATTGCCGCCTCATCCTATGCGCGATGCCGTTGCCGTAGGTGATTACAGGCTAGATGAAAAAATTGGTTCTACTGAGTTACAAACCGGCCAAAGTGTATCTTATGAGTTTCGCATATTCGGTGAAGGAAATATATCATCGGTGGAAAAGCCTACTCTTATTAAAGATAATGTATTTGATTTTTATGAGCCAAATGTAAAGCAGAATATCAACCGCGAACGTAACCGGGTAACGGGTACCAAGTCCTTCAACTATTTTATGATTCCCAAAGAGCCCGGAACCTATAACCTGGCGAATTATTTTCAATGGGTATTTTTTAATCCTAACACAAAAAAGTACGACACCCTGCGGTCGCATTATACCGTATCCGTGATTGGAGAGAGCAAGAAAAATCAGTTCATTGAAAGCACTGATCTGGGGTCATTTTATGATCGCATCGATGCCACCGACAACACAATAAAAAATGCACATCAAAATGACTGGATGAAAATGGGATTTAACCTATTTATTGTAATTATGTTGGCCGCATCGGTCTATCTTGTATTTCGCAAATAACCATGAACTCTTACGGCACACTTTTCAGGATCAGTACATTTGGCGAATCGCATGGCCCGGCCATTGGTGTAATCATCGATGGCTGCCCGGCAGGATTATCCATTGATGAAAGTTTTATTCAATCAGAATTGAACCGGAGAAAACCCGGACAATCAAAAATAACTACGCAGCGCAAAGAAGACGATACGTTTAAAATTCTTTCGGGAGTATTTGAAGGACAATCTACTGGAACTCCTATTGCTTTAGTGATTGAAAATCAGGACCAGCGCAGCAAAGATTATTCACACATACAAAATACGTTTCGTCCATCGCATGCCGATTTTACTTACGAAAGTAAATATGGTGTTCGGGATTACCGTGGTGGTGGGCGCAGCTCAGCGCGTGAGACAGCGGCTCGCGTGGCTGCCGGAGCAATTGCAAAATTGATTTTAAAAAAATCGGGTATTGAAATTAATGCTTTTGTTTCGCAAGTGGGGGCTTTAAAAGCGCCTCCCTATACACAACTTGATTTATCTAAGACAGAAGACAATATTGTTCGGTGTCCCGATTCGGCCACAGCCATAAAAATGATTGCGCTCATTGACGAAGTGAGACTAGCACGGGATACCATTGGTGGAATTGTTACAGGCGTAATTAAAAATTCGCCCGTTGGATTAGGAGAACCGGTGTTTGATAAACTTCATGCTGAGTTAGGAAAAGCAATGCTTAGCATTAATGCGGTGAAAGGGTTTGAATATGGTAGCGGCTTTGAGGGTGTGCACCTTGCGCGGCTCGCAACACAACGATGAATTTTTTAATGAGGGTGGAAGAATCCGCACAAAAACGAATCACTCGGGTGGCGTGCAAGGTGGAATCAGCAATGGAGAAGATATTTATTTCAATGTTGCTTTCAAGCCTGTAGCCACTATTATGCAAGATCAACCCAGCGTTGATAAAGAAGGTAACGAAGCCATTGTATCCGGCAAAGGAAGACATGATCCCTGTGTTGTTCCACGCGCGGTACCCATTGTGGAAGCCATGGCCGCTTTGGTGATGGTCGATTTTTTATTGCGTAGCAAGGTGGCTAAACTCAGCTAGTCCTTAGCCTCTACAAAGTGTAATACAACCGCTTACATTTTTAAACCGGAATAAATCCGATTCGGGTCGCGATTCCTTTTCAATTCTGTTAACTTTAAAGATGAAGACGAAAAAAATTCCACTCTATGCCAAGATTTTGATTGGTATGGCACTCGGTCTTATTTGGGGTCTTTCGAACTCCGCGTTGGGCCTCACCGGCTTCACGCATAATTGGATAAAACCTTTCGGCACAATATTCATCAACTCCTTAAAGTTGATTGCTGTTCCACTTATCATCGTATCGCTTGTTGATGGCGTATCCAACCTTTCCGATGTTTCAAAACTTTCGCGCATTGGCGGCAAGACTATTGGGCTCTATATGTTTACCACGGTGCTTGCAATTTCTATTGGTCTTGTATTAGTTAATATTATTGAACCCGGCAAACTTCTTTCTGCCGAACGCAGAGACAGCCTGCACAAAAACTTTGCTTCTGATCTGAAGCAAAGCATCACAGCTGCCCACTCAACCCATGATGCCGGACCCTTGCAACCCTTGGTCAATATCGTTCCGGATAATTTTTTTAATGCTGCTTCTGATAACACCAACATGTTGCAGATCATTTTCTTTTCCATATTATTTGGCGTGGCTATGATTCTGGCAAACAAGGAAAAGGTTCAGCCGGTAAAAAGTTTTTTTGATGGAGCCAATGCCGTTATCCTTAGCATTGTTGATATAATTATGAGGTACGCACCTATTGGTGTGTTTGCTTTGCTGGCCAGTTTAAGTATTGATCTGGAATTAATGAAGGCCCTTAGTGTGTATAGCTTAAACGTAGTGTTGGGATTAGCCATCATGATGTTTGCTGTATACCCCACCCTATTAAAATTTTTCACCAAAGTAAAGTATAAGGAATTTATTCGCGGAATTTTACCTGCACAGATCCTTGCTTTTTCAACAAGCTCGAGTGCAGCCACCTTACCCGTTACCATGGATTGTGCCGAAAAAAATCTGGGCATTTCGGAAGAAGTATCCAGTTTCGTATTACCGTTGGGCGCAACGATTAATATGGACGGCACCAGTATTCATCAGGGTGTATCAGCTGTTTTTATTGCACAGGCTTTTGGTATCGATCTTACCTTGGGTCAACAACTCACTATTCTCATGACAGCCGTATTAGCATCCATTGGAGCGGCTGCCGTTCCTGGGGCTGGCATTATTATGTTAATCATTGTGTTAGAATCCGTTGGCTTAGACCCAGCAGGCCTGGCCCTTATTTTGGCTGTAGACAGGCCCTTGGATATGTTGCGGACCGCTGTAAATATTACGGGCGATTCGGCTGTAGCCAGCATTGTTGCAACCAGCGAAAATGAATTAAACATAGCCACAGCAAACGATCCCACCACCAATATAAATAAGGACTGACCTCTTAATTCTACTGCTTAAAAGTATAACCAAA
Source organism: Flammeovirgaceae bacterium (assembly GCA_016709845.1). GTDB lineage: Bacteria > Bacteroidota > Bacteroidia > Cytophagales > Cyclobacteriaceae > ELB16-189. Next base: position 122,299 of record JADJMA010000011.1, read on the forward strand.
ACTTCTATATTGCTGTCTTTCTAAATAATATTATCAGTCTATGGCAGCGCCTCAACCTCCCGAGAAGAGCAAACTTACTCTTTACATTATTATTAGTTTGATTGCTGGCGTTGCGCTTGGTTTTGGGTTAAACAAAAGCTATCTCTCAAAAGATAATGAAGCCCTTAAAAAAACTGATTTATCGATCCAACAAGTACAAGAAGAAATAAAGCAAACCCGTGATAGCCTTGTTATGTTAACCAGTCTTTTACTAGGAATGGTTCTTGTAAACATCTTCCAGCCTGGCGTCGCTATGGATTTGCCCTTGCCTGAGGTGGGTGAGGCTTCGGGAATAGTCCACACGGGATTATCACTTAAAATATTCTTATATCATGTTTTTCCAAACAGTGTTATAGATGCCATGGCGAAAAACGAAATATTACAAATTGTTGTATTCTCTATATTCTTTGGAATTGCCACCGCAGCCATTGGCGAGAAGGGTAAAGTTGTAATTACGTTTATGGATGCTTGCGCACACGTAATTCTAAAACTAACCGGATATGTTATGAACTTTGCTCCGTTGGCGGTTTTTGGTGCGATGACGGCCATCATTGCTCATCAGGGAATAAGCATATTAAAAACATATTCAATCTTCATTAGCGAATTTTATCTTGGATTGTTTTTGCTTTGGATAATTTTAGCCTTAGCAGGATCTGCCGTTATTGGTAAGCGAATTTTCGGTCTCGTACGGAGAATCAAGGAGCCAATACTTCTTGCTTTCAGTACGAGCAGCAGTGAAGCTGCCTTTCCAAAAACGATGGAGGAATTGGAACGCTTTGGCTGCAAGGATAAGATTGTAAGTTTTGTACTACCGCTCGGGTATTCCTTTAATCTTGACGGCAGCATGATGTACATGACTTTTGCATCATTATTTATCGCCCAGTCCTATGGTATGCATTTGCCTATACCTACCCAATTAAGTATGTTATTGGTGCTTATGTTAACAAGCAAGGGAATTGCCGGGGTACCGCGCGCCTCCTTAGTAGTCATAGCGGGCACCCTCGCTACTTTTAACATTCCAGAGGCCGGGCTTGCCTTATTGCTTGGGATAGACCCCTTATTGGATATGGGTAGAAGTGCTACCAACGTAGTAGGAAACAGTGTGGCAACTGCTGTGGTTAGTAAATGGGAGAATGCATTGGGAGACCCGCTGCCCGAGGGGGCCGAACTTTAATTTCTTAATTTTGTTAAAGATTCAAAGCCAAATACTATGCTGAAACCTGAACCAAAAAATATTCATATATACCTGGAGTCAAACCCCAATCCTAATTCATTAAAATTTGTAGTCAATGAGATTCTCGTTCCGGAAGGGATGAGTTTTGATTTTCCAACACCGGCCGATGCGGAAGAGGCTCCGCTGGCCCAGGAATTATTTATGTATCCCTTTGTGGATCGCGTTTTCTACATGAGCAACTTTGTTACTGTAACCAAGAAGGAGGATGTAGAGTGGATGGAAATTCAGGAGACTTTAAAAAATCATATCAAGACGTTTTTGCAATCTGGAAAATTAATTCTGGATATGAAGGCTCCGGAAGCTCCGGAACAAGAGGAAACAGAAATCGTAAAAAAAATAAAAACTATTCTGGACGAATACATTCGCCCCGCGGTTGAACAGGATGGGGGCGCCATTACCTTTCACTCCTACCACAATAAGAAAGTAACCGTAGCCCTGCAGGGATCATGCAGCGGCTGCCCTTCTTCCACCGTAACCTTAAAAGCGGGTATCGAAAATCTATTTAAGCGAATGATGCCCGAAGAAGTAGAGGAAGTTGATGCGCTAGGCTGATTTAATTAATGAAAATTAGTTTTCTAGTTCTCCTTTCTTTTTTCTCCATGGTTAGCTTGGCTCAATCCGTTTCGGTAATGAGTTATAACATTCGGCTGGATACAGAAGCCGATGGAATCAATCAATGGAAAAATAGATCCGAAAAAGTAGTTTCCTTAATCAAGAAATATAATCCTGATTTATTAGGTGTGCAAGAGGCCCTTCATAACCAGATGATGGATTTGCAAAAAGGACTGCCTGATTACGCATTTATTGGCGGTGGCCGCGATGATGGAAAAGAAAAAGGGGAGTACTCCGCTATCTTTTATAAGAAGGATAAGTTTGAAGTAATAAAAGAAAAAACTTTGTGGCTATCTGAAACCCCCGAAGTACCCGGCAGTAAAAGTTGGGATGCCGCCATCACACGCGTTGTTACGTTTGCTGTGTTAAAGGATAAGGCTAGTGGAAAATCATTTATCTATGCCAATACACATTTCGATCACATCGGTAAAGAGGCGAGAAAGAATAGCGCAAGTTTGATTAAGATTTACCTGAAGGGATTTATAACTGGAGCAACATTCGAAAAAACTGAAAAGGAAATTCCAGTGCTCGTTTCTGGTGACTGCAATTCGGAGCCGACAGACGAGCCCTATCTTACGATGATCAATGGAAAAGATATTACCTTGTTTGATGCACGCCCCGCAAAAAATCTAACTGGAACTTTTTGCGGCTTTGAAGTAGGAAAAATGGAATGCCTCACAATCGATTATATTTTTTATTCTACACCATGGAAAGCCAGCAACTATAAAGCGATTCAGGATCATGATGGAAAATATTATCCCTCGGATCATTTGCCGGTAATGGCAACTTTTACGTTGAAATAATATCTCACCCTACCCTCTCTGAAGGAGAAACTCAAAAACTATTTTTTATTGGCTAAGTAAACGCCTCCGAGGATAGACGCCATCCCAATGAAGTGGCCTACCATTAAATTCTCGCCATCAATCACGCCCCACATGACTGCAACAATTGGCATAATGTACGTGACTGAGCTCGCAAATAATGGTGTAGAAATTTTCAAAAGTTTCACAAACATTAGATTGGCAATAGCCGTACTCATCAACGCTAACAAGCTAATAAATCCAAATGCTTGCCAGGCTCTTGGTTTGCTTACCATGGTCTCAACAAAATTGCTGAACCCAAAAAGATAAATAGCCGCCACGGGCCCAATAAACAAGAGGGAAACACTGGTAATGGTTAGCGATCCCAAATCATGAATCTTAAATTTTATCCAATTGAGATTGGCACCATACAAAGCACAGGCAGCAACAATAAGAAGTGCATATATATTGAAGCCAGTAATTGATCCGCCTGAGCGCGACAAGGCTAGAAGTATAGTTCCTGTAAAGGAGATGATCATGCCCAGGATAGCATATCCGCGAAAGCGCTGGGTAAAAAACAAGGCTCCCATGATCATCGTCCAGAGTGGTGAAAGCGTATTAAGAATTCCGGCCAACGAACTATTGAGTCTTGTTTGAGCCCAGGCAAATAAAAGGCCGGAAAAAAAATTCCCATTAAGCCCGAGACTAACAATTTAAAATGATCGCCCTGTTTTAATTCTCTTAGACGTGGCAATGCCAAAGGCAAAAGAAAAAGGGAAGCTGCCGTTACGCGAAGTGCTCCGACTACATCGGGTGAAAATACTTTTAACCCTTGCTTAATTAATATGAAGGAAGTACCCCATATCAAGGACAAGGTGATCAGTAGGAAAACTGCTAAATACTTTTTTTGAGAAAACATCTTGCCTAAGCTTACTCAACAGCAAGCGCGCAAAGAAAGATATTCCTAAAGGATTTTAAATCTGTTTTCTTGCTAAATCTTTTCAGGCTTCCACCAGGTCATTATAAACATCCACAACTTCATCGAGTATGGTGTTTACCTCGACTTGTGTAAGCGCTTCAACTAACCGTGTGCGGAAGGGTTTGAAGTCGGGTGTACCTTTGAAGTAGTTGGAGTAATGCCTGCGCATTTCAAAAATGCCAAGCTTATCGCCTTTCCAACGAATGGAAAAATCTAAATGCTTGCGTGTAATGTTTACACGCTCCGCCATGTCCGGTGGTAGTAATTCCGTTCCGGTTTTAAAATAATGTTTGATCTCATTAAAAACCCAGGGCGAACCAATAGCAGAGCGGCCAATCATAATGCCATCAACCCCATAACGGTTTTTATATTCCAATGCCTTTTGTGGACTATCAATATCGCCATTACCAAAAATTGGAATGTGCATGCGCGGATTCTCTTTAATTTTTCCAATCAATGTCCAATCCGCTTCACCTTTATACATTTGCACGCGTGTGCGGCCATGTATTGTCAGTGCTTGAATGCCAATATCCTGCAAGCGCTCAGCAACCTCCACTACATTTTTAGTAGTGTCATCCCAACCTAATCGGGTCTTTACGGTAACAGGCAAGTGAGTTGCTTTAACTATTTCAGCAGTCATCTGCACCATTTTGGGGATGTCTTGCAGCAAAGCAGCACCGGCACCCCGACAAGCAACCGCCTTAACGGGGCAACCATAATTAATATCAATCAAATCCGGATTGGCCGCTGTAGCAATCTCGGCCGATTGTACCATGTTGCCGATATCGCCACCGAATAACTGAATGCCGATAGGTCGTTCGTATTCAAAAATGTCAAGCTTCTGACGGCTCTTCGCAGCATCGCGGATGAGGCCTTCAGATGAAATAAACTCGGTGTACATCAAATCGGCACCACCCTCTTTGCAAACGGCACGAAAAGGTGGATCACTCACATCCTCCATGGGGGCGAGCAAAAGTGGAAACTCTCCAAGCTGTATTTTGCCGATTTGTGCCAAATTTGATATTTAAGCTAAAACTCCGTTGTTTGCGGCCACAAAATTAACCCTTTTGTCGAAATGTCTGAACTGACGGGGATTTCCAACCGACACCCACTAATATCTGTTATCTTCATTTTGTTCACCATGGCCATTGGCTTTATTGTGATCGGACCTTTGTTAGGTTTCCTGATTGCACTGCCCTTTTATGACGGAACAATCTTTGAACTGACTGAAAAGATTTCGAACCCAATAAATAATCCTGAAATCCGAATGCCTCTTATGATCATTCAAGGAGGCGCTACCCTATTCGGATTAATCCTGATTCCGTTTCTCTATTTACTATCTATTGAAAAAGTAAATCCAATTCAATGGCTTACATCAAAAACAACTTCCTGGTTGATCATTCTTATTACTGCCGCCATTGTTTTGTCATTTATGGCAACTAACTCAATATTTATAGAGTGGAACGCAACTTTTACATTCCCTGAATTTCTAAAAGATTTTGAACACTGGGCCCGCGAGCGGGAAGATCTTGCTGAAAAGCTTACGAAGTTCTTTGTCACCTTTGAAACAAATGGTCAGTTTCTGATTGGTGTTGTAGTAATCGCTGTACTGCCTGCCATTGGCGAGGAGTTAGTATTTCGCGGCATGCTTCAACCTGAACTCTTTCGCGCCACGGGTAATCATCATGCTGCTGTCTGGATCTCGGCCATCATATTCAGTGCTTTCCATATGCAGTTTTTCGGTTTTGTACCACGCATGTTGTTAGGTGCCCTGTTTGGATACCTCTATCTTTGGTCGGGCAATTTACTTTTGCCTATGGTTGCTCATTTTGTAAATAACGGGTTCTCGGTGCTAATGATGTATCTCTATCAAAAGGGAACCGTTACCGTTGATATGGAATCACCAGAAACGGCACCCTGGCCGGTTGTACTAATTTTTACTACCATCTTTGTTGCCTTACTTTACTATTTTAAAAAGTATCATCAATCGGTTAATCAACAATCAATAACGTGACGGCACTCAATAAATTCAGCAACCTTACCCAACGATTGATCACCGCTTTATTAGGTGCTGCAGGTATTGTATTTGGAGTTGTCTATAGCGAATGGACTTACCTGATTGTGTTCTTTATCATCTGTCTTTTTTCACTAATAGAGTTTTACAAGCTCTCGGGGTTAGATGGCATGCTGCCGCAAAAAACGTTTGGCACGCTGTGTGGTATTGCCATCTTCTGTCTTTCATTTTTTATTGAGCGGGGTGATATCTCCTATCGCTATTACTTTTTAATCTTCCCTACTGTTTCGTTTGTGTATATGATCAAACTTTATAAAAAGTTTGAGCGCGCCTTTGGCGATCTGGTCGAGTCGTTGCTCAAGCGCAGTATTGAAATTAAAGACTCAGGTGACAGTTTACCCGGCCACGGTGGGTTTCTCGATCGCTTTGACGGGCTGCTAATCTCTACGCCATTTATTGTGGCGTTTTTAGAGATATTTTAAGAATACAACGCTATCCTAAATTCTTTAAGAAGAGTTTTAAAATATAACAGACATTATTTTGCAAAAGGGTAATTCGGACATACAAAATCCTGCAAAGTGGCTGTTAAAGGCTTAAATCTATTGATAAGTTTTTCGTACGATTCAACCGTATTGGAATAATGAATTTCCATATCTTTGCAACCGATTTAGCGGCTCAGAAACAACTTTTTACTTGATTTAGGGCCTTCCATATAAACCGAAAAATTCAACAAACTTAATATGGCATATATAGAACCTGCTCCGCTTCTTGATAAGGAAAATCCTTTTGAAGCAATGATGTCGCGTTTTCAAACCGCCTCACAAATTCTTGGATTGGAAGAAGAAATCTACAACGTACTTAAATCACCAGCCAAGCAGGTGATTGTATCGCTACCAGTAACCATGGATGATGGCAGCATCAAGGTGTTTGAAGGCTATCGGGTTATTCACTCCACTATTCTTGGCCCTTCTAAGGGCGGTATTCGGTTTGATCCGCATGTAAATCTGGATGAAGTAAAGGCCTTGGCTGCCTGGATGACCTGGAAGTGTGCCGTAGTGGATATTCCCTATGGAGGCGGTAAGGGTGGCGTAACCTGTAACCCGCGCGAGATGAGTGCTGGGGAGATCGAACGTTTAATGCGCTCCTATACCCAAGCCATGATGGGTGTTTTTGGCCCCGATCAGGATATTCCAGCTCCCGACATGGGTACGGGCCCACGAGAAATGGCTTGGCTTATGGATCAATACTCCAGAAATAAAGGAATGACCGTTCCGGCTGTTGTTACGGGAAAACCCATTGTAATGGGTGGATCTTTAGGAAGGACCGAAGCTACCGGACGAGGTGTTATGGTTTCCGCTTTAGCGGCCATGGAAAAGTTGAAAATCAATCCTTATAAAGCAACGTGTGCCGTGCAAGGTTTTGGAAACGTAGGCTCCTGGGCTGCCCGGTTACTTGCCGAGCGAGGCTTAAAAGTAGTGGCGGTGAGCGATATCTCTGGCGCTTACTATAATGAAAATGGAATTAATATCGATGCTGCCATTGCTTACCGCGATAAGAACAAAGGCTCCCTGGATGGATATGCCGAAGTTCAAAAAATAAATGGTGCTGATTTGCTAACCCTGCCCGTAGATGTACTTGTGCCTGCCGCCACCGAAGATGTGATTACCAGCAGCAACGCAGGAAAATTCAAGCGAAGTTGATTGTAGAAGGCGCCAACGGGCCTACCTCATCAAAAGCGGATAGCATTATTTATGAAAAAGGTATAAGCGTTGTGCCCGACATCCTCGCTAATGCCGGTGGAGTGACTGTTTCCTATTTTGAGTGGGTGCAAAACCGTTTAGGATATAAATGGACGGCCGAGCGTGTGAATCGCAGAAGTGATCGGATTATGAAAGATGCTTTTAACAATGTTCATAAAACTTCTCTTCAATACAATGTATCGCTACGTATAGCAGCCTACATGGTGGCCACTTTTATCTTATCATCCTTCAGTTTTTCCGCATTCCCATTTTTCAGATCGAGAAAAACGAAAATCAAGTTTTGGCTCCAGCCGATGGAAAAGTAGTTGTGATTGAAGAAACCGATGAACCTGAGTATTTGAAGTCGCGCAGAAAACAAATATCCATTTTCATGTCGCCCATCAATGTGCATGTAAACCGGATGCCGGTATCGGGCACAATCTCCTACGCAAAATATCATCCGGGCAAATACCTGGTAGCCTGGCACCCTAAATCAAGTACCGAAAACGAGCGCACCACACTTGTTGCAAAAATGAATAATGGTACAGAAATTTTATTCAGGCAAATTGCCGGTGCTTTAGCACGAAGAATTAAATGGTATGTAAAAGAGGGTCAGCCGTTGCAACAGGGCGATGAATTCGGGTTTATTAAATTCGGTTCGCGAGTAGATATATTTTTACCAGTAACAGCCAAGGTATCTGTACAGGTTGGGGACATCACCAAGGGTGGCAAAACGGTTATTGCCGAATTCTAATCATGTAATTCATATAAATAACTTGCCTTTCATCAACAATATGATCTATAAACGCGGTTTCAGGATCGTAAATTCTTATCTTTCAAAAATGAACCTTGCAAAAGGTGCGATAAACCATGCAATCAAAGAACTATTGAATCCTAATCTTTATCTATGAGTCTGAATTTAAACCTTAAGTTTTCAAATAATCAGAAAGATTTTTTTGTAACACTTAATCAGCGGGTTAATACCTACTTTAAGACAAGGAAGATTGAACGCACCGCGAACACCGAAATGGTTATTAAAACCATCTTCATGTTTTCTTTATATCTGATTCCCTACTTCTTATTAATTGGTGGCATAACCTCCAATCCATGGATCATGCTTGGTCTTTGTGCTGTGATGGGTTTGGGGGTTGCCGGTATCGGGCTTTCCGTGATGCACGATGCGAACCATGGTGCCTATTCAAACAAAGCATGGATAAATAACTTATTAGGCCTTTCTATGAATCTAGTGGGCGGTCATGCCCTTACTTGGAAAGTCCAACACAATGTTTTACATCATACCTATACGAATGTTCATGATGTAGATGAAGACATCAGTCCACGCGGAATTATTCGTATGGCACCGGCTTCCAAGTGGATACCCCTTCATAAGTTTCAACATTATTATGCCTGGTTTTTTTATGGCCTAATGACTTTGGTATGGGTAACGGTAAAAGATTTCTCTCGCATTATTAAATACCAACGCGAAGGGTTAGTAAAAAAACAAAGAACCTCTGCCACCCGAGAGTGGATTTTAATGTTGACCACCAAAATAATTTACTACACCTGTATTTTCGTAATCCCAATGTGGCTGCTTCCTATTTCCTTTTGGCAAGTCGCTATTGGATTTTTCGTTATGCATTACATTGCCGGTTTTATTCTTGCCATGATTTTTCAGCCTGCGCACGTAATAGAAGGTACCGAATATCCGCTACCCGATGAACAGGGTAATCTTGAAAACAGTTGGGCCATTCATCAATTAAACACCACCACAAACTTTGGTCATAAAGAAAAACTTTTCTCCTGGTACGTAGGTGGACTTAACTACCAGGTTGAACATCATCTTTTTCCTAATATCTGCCACGTGCATTATCGCAACCTGGCTAAGATTGTGAAGCAAACAGCCAACGAGTTCAATCTGCCCTACAAATCGAAAGAAACTTTCTTTGAAGCCGTAGCTGCGCATGCGAGACAATTAAAAATTCTTAGTGAGAAGCCCATGCACAAAGCTGGAGCGATAGCAGTAGCCGCTTAGATTACTGTAAAACTTCGCGTAAAACGGGAAGCGATTTCATTTCTCCAAAATTGTCGATATGATTGCCATAAAACCGGAGGATGCTCAACAAGAGCGTTTGCCGTTGATCGTAATTCATTGGCACCAAAGTTTCGTAATCTGCCTGCATTAATCTTTTAAGAAGCTTCTCTTCCTCCTGATCCATCCAGTGTCCTCCAATAATCTCTTCGGTCAGGTTAGGACCAAACCCCAGGTGCTTACTTAAGCCCAACAAAAAATCAGATGGAAGTTCTCGGAATGAAACTGCGTATCGAGAGCCAGTAATGAGCAAGAAATAAAGTCATGAATTTCCTGTGCATGGCTTTGTTCCTTTACTGCTTTATTCAAAACCTCATTAATAAACATGGCTATTGCCGATTTATGAACCACCAGGGCTATTGATTGATAGGGGTGATAACACTTCACTTCCTTAATTCGTAGGATATTGGCATTCTCTTTATAATAGACAACCAGATCAAGAAGTGTAAGGGGTTGAAAGAGAGCAATCTTACTTCGCTTGGAATTGCTACGTACGCCATTGACTATGTAACTCTGCAACCCAAATACCTCCGTGAAGATGTTAACAATTATGGATGTTTCGCCATACTTGGTAAATCGAAAAACAATACCTTTTGTTTTATGAAGCACGTTAGCTTTTGGGTTTGCGCAAATGCTTAAAAAAAGCTTGCCTACTCCGGGCTTCATAGGAATCCTTTTCGCCCAGCATTACTTTGGCATTATTGGCATTTAGCCGAAATGAGTAAGAAGCGAGCTCCCCGGTTTGCGCACAGATGGCATGTACCTTGGTAACATATTCTGCTATTGCCAATAAGTGGGGCATCGGACCAAAAGGCTTTCCCTCATAGTCCATATCCAATCCGGCCACAATAACCCGCTTACCACTATTGGCCAAGGTATTACATACCTCAATGATTGAGTCATCAAAAAACTGCGCCTCGTCAATTCCTACCACATCGCAAGTGCCTGCTAACAAAACAATGTCGTTGGCAAAGTCTACAGGTGTAGAGCGAATCTCACGCTCGCTATGGGATACAATTTTCTGATCATGATAGCGTGTATCCATAGTGGGTTTAAATATTTCCACCCTTTGTTTTGCAATCAAGGCCCGGTTAAGTCTACGTATCAGCTCTTCCGTTTTACCTGAAAACATGCAGCCACAGATAACTTCAATCCATCCACTTTTGCCCGGTTTATTACTTCTGCCCAGTTGAGGTTCTATAAACATAGCGCAAGTTAAGGTTTACTAATGGTGAAATGGTTTAAAATTTAAATGGTTTAGTCCGTGTAAATCATGTGCGGCAGTTTGTTTACATCTGGAATTCGAATTCTACATTCACCCAATGCGTACGCTTGGCAGCCAAGCCTTTCACTTTCTCGCCAAGTTCCCCTTTTTCGGTAGCCAGTTCCGCTGCTGTTATTGGACCCAGTTGATCGCCACCTTCCACAATCTCAAACTTGCAGGTGGTACATCGCCCCTTTCCACCACAGGCGTGCATCCAATCAATGTAGTTAGCCTGAACCAGTTTTAAAACGGATGTTCCTAAACCAATAGCCGCCACTTCCTTTTGAGCCAAATTTTCAATCACTATCTTTACCATACAACAAGGTTCGCCTTGGCACGTTTTGATCAAACAAGAATACAAAATATTAACTCATGGACGAAAAGATTAGTTTGAAGTCGGTAGATCAATACGCGATAAAATACGCCAATCAATTGGCCGATTCATTCTTTTCTAAACAAGAAAAAATTAACGGCCCCGAAATACTGTCGCTATGCGAAGTAAAACAGGTGAATCTATTTGTGATTAGTGACTTACTGAGCGTTTGGCAACAGGAAAGCCAAAAACTAAAAAGTCCCTACTTCGATTACGAAGCCAAACCTGTCATTGACATTATCATTCAATTTCAGAATACGTTAAGCAATCATATCCTAATCGGAAAATCCGATTTTCTCCCCTTGCTGAAAAAAGCTGTTACTCAAACCTTGTACTTGATTTTAGCTCCCTACGATTTTTATGCAGATACTCTGGCCGGAAAGGGTACGAATTTCTACATGCCCAAGCCTTAAAGAATAAAGTAAAGTATATTAAAATTAATCAAGCTCCATTAGAAAAACTACTGGCGCACCTTCAGGAAAAAAACATTGCCACCCTTTCGGGGAAGGAAGCCTTTGCATTACTCGATCACATTCTAGAAGAAGTGAATTTTACGCCCGAAGATTTTGAATCTTATATCTCTGTTTTTAACAAAATACTTCCCGTAGAAATTGAAAGTTTCTATGGAACTCAGCCAAAGCCTATACCAGAGTCAAAACCTAAAATAGAAATCCAGACTAAACCACTGGTGATTACAGAAATCCTGGAACCGAAAGCCATTCCAACGCTGGCCGACAATCTCGCTAAGCAAAAGACGGTAAAGCTAAAGGAAAGTCTGACCATCAATCAAAAATTCATGTTCACCAAGATTTTATTTCATGGTGATTTTGAAATATTTTCAGAAGCCATCGATAAATTGGATCGATTGGACAACCTGACTCAAGCCATGAAATTTATAGAGGATGGTTACCCCGATTGGGATAATGAAAGTGAGGAGTATGAAGAGTTTATTGAAATACTCCAGAATCGGTTTAATTAACTTTGTTTAAATCCTTTGCAGCACTTGCCCTCTGTGTGCGTCTAACTTCAGCAGGATAAAAAGCAAAATAGTAAATCCCCATAGTGAAGAGCCACCATAACTAAAAAATGGCAGGGGGATTCCAATAACCGGAAACAAGCCAATGGTCATACCGATATTAACTGCAAAATGAAAAAAGAAGATACTCGCCACCGCGTATCCGTATGAACGGTTAAATCGATTCTTTTGACGTTCGGCAATCTGAATAACACGTATGAGCAGAGCCATAAATAAACTGACCACCACGAAACTGCCTATCCAACCATGCTCTTCGCCAATGGTGCAAAAAATAAAATCTGTACTTTGCTCGGGCACAAAATCAAATTTAGTCTGCGTGCCTTTTAAAAAATCCCTTCCTATAAAACCACCACTACCAATAGCAATTTTTGATTGTGTAACGTTCCAGTTTATTCCCATCGGATCAAAATTGGGATTCACCAAAGCTTCCAGTCTTTTTTTATGCCGAACAGGTAACACGTTATTAATGATGTAGTCAAAACTTTGAATCGTTAAAATAATTATTAAAGCTCCGGCCGACAGCGCTAAAATTCTTCTCATCGTTCGCTTGCCAAAGAAAATGATCAGCCCGAGGATCAGTAAAATAACTCCGTATAAGTAAAGTTGATTTTCAACGATCAGTGTAAGTATAGCAATTATGGCCATTGAAATTCCTACTATCAAAAGAAAAGGCGACATGCCCTCGCGATAATAAACCAATAGTAACGAGGCGAATACAATGGCTGTTCCAAAATCTTTTTGTAAAAGAATAAGCCCCATGGGGATTGCCATCAGGGCAAGTAAAATGATTTGGTTTCTTAGGTTATCCATTTTGAAACCGACCGAACCAATAAACTTGGCTACCGCCAGAGCGGTAATAAATTTGGCAAACTCCGAAGGTTGTATCCCAAAAGATCCCAGTCCTATCCATGATTTATTACCACCCACTTCTTTACCAATAACGGGTACCAGTAAAAGAACAAACAAAATTATTCCATAGAAAAGATAGGCGAACGTTTCATAAAAGCGCATATCAATTATGATAATGGCTAAAATAATTACGAACGAAGCTGCAATGAACATCAACTGTCGACCTGAGTTTAACGAAAGATCCCAAATGGTTTGGTTGGTGGTTTCGTCATACACAGCCGCAAAAATATTTATCCACCCAAGTGCAACAAGAATGATATAGAGTAACACCGTTACCCAATCCAGTTTACCCGATATGTCGGCTTCATTTCTCATTCAAACTTTCCTGCAAGCACATATTGCTCAATATTTGGACGCTTAGTTTGACCAAATAAATATTTTTCAATCATCAAACTGGCAATGGATGCTGCGGCACGCGCACCTTGTCCTGCATCTTCAACATAAACCGAGATCGCAATTTTTGGATGGTCGCGTGGCGCGAAGGCGATAAAAACAGAGTGATCAAACAGTGGTGGTGCATTTTGCACCGTTCCCGTTTTACCACACACAATGATATCCGCCTAAGTTTGGCGCGATCTACCCGTTCCTTCCTCCACAACTTTTTGCATGGCGTCTACCGCAACAATGAAATAAGATGAGTCAATGGTTGTATAATGTCTTTCCTGGTATTTAGGCAATGGTTTACTGTCTTCACCAATGGCTTTAACCAAATGCGGTGTATAATAAAATCCACGGTTGGCAATGATGGCAGCAAAATTCGCCATCTGAATAGGCACTACCAGATTTTCTCCTTCGCCAATGGCCAACGAATAAATGTTTGAAAATTTCCAGGCTGGACTTTTATAGGCACGATCGTAATAGGCGGGCGTTGGAACCAATCCTTCTTTTTCGTTTGGTAAATCAATACCTAACTTCCTGCCAAAGCCAAAGCTACCAATGTGCTTGTCCCACTCGGCCAAACCAATGCGGGTGTCTTCATAGGTATCTTTGCTTATACCTTGATTTAACATGCGTCTGAGAACATTATGAAAGTAGGGATTACACGAATTGGCAATAGCCCCGCGGAGATCTTCGTTACTGTGCGCACCATGACAATTGATAATCGATCGATCGCACCGAATACGCGTATCAGGTGTAATCACTTTTTCCTGGAGGGCCGTCATGGCCTGAGCAATTTTAAAAATAGAACCCGGTCGGTATTGCGCCATGAGCGGTCTGTTGAACAGCGGCTTTAACGTATCGGTACTTATTAATTTAAAATTGGAACTATAACTTCTTCCTGTCAGCAGATTGGGATCGTACGATGGACCCGAGACCAAAGAAAGAATTTCTCCGGACGCTGGTTCAATGGCTACAATACTACCCGATTTGCCTTTCATTAATAACTCTCCGTATTGCTGCAAGTCAATGTCTATTCCCGTAATAAGGTTTTGACCGGGGATAGATAAGGTGTCGTACTCACTGTTTTTAAACGAGCCTTTTTCGATACCTTTTACATTGCGCAACTTAAAACGAACGCCTCGCTTACCGCGAAGTTGTTCTTCATAAAAGGATTCGATTCCACTCTGCCCTACATAATCGCCTTGCTTATAAATTTTAGATTCATCGCGAGCGAGATTATCCTTACTAATTTCACTAACATACCCAAGGGCATTGGCCAGGGCGGGTGCTTCGTACGATCGGCTGGTTCTTGCCTGCACATAGATGCCTGGAAACTCATCCAGATGATCTTGAATCCGGGCAAAGTCGACACTTGATAATTGATTTATGAAAATCGTGGGTTTAAAGGGAGAGTATTCCTTACGCGCTCTCATTTCTTTGAATCGTCTTCGCAACTCCTCTTTTGAAATTTCAAAGACCTCACAAAATTTTAGCGAATCAAATTTTTTGACATCCTTCACCACCATTTCCAGATCGTACTCTGGAGAATTATATACAATCAGTTTGCCATTTCGATCATAGATCAATCCACGAAAGGGGTATTCAACCTGACGCAAAATAGCATTGCCATCGGCCAACTCGGCATATCGGTCGTCAAGCACCTGAATAAAAAAAAGTTTAACGAGGAAGATAATCCCAACGAGGAGAAATACAATCTGCACTATTTCCTTTCTGCCTTCATTCATGACCGCCTGCGCTGAGGAGATAAATACTGAAGCAAAATAATGGCTGCCATTGTAAACAGCAAGCTTCCGACTACTTTAAGCATGGTATACCAAAACAAAGCAAAGCCTGCCGCTTCAACGAAAAACAAAACCAGGTGGTGCAGGAAAACCAATGGCAAAGAATAAACTAAAAACCATTGCAACCCGTTTGCCCCTAACGTTGTTGAGGAATTGGCATCATAACCACCCTGAGGCGTAATTGTACCTAACCAATAGTTTCTTACATAGGCAATCAGTACGGTAGCCAGTGCATGTAGGCCCATGCTGTTATAGAATATGTCAA
Source organism: Flammeovirgaceae bacterium (assembly GCA_016709845.1). Classification (GTDB taxonomy): domain Bacteria; phylum Bacteroidota; class Bacteroidia; order Cytophagales; family Cyclobacteriaceae; genus ELB16-189. The sequence continues at coordinate 137,835 of JADJMA010000011.1, forward strand.
CGGTGAATCCAAGGAAAAAACCAATCACCATCAGCACCAACGAATTGAGTTCGATAGGCAGCAACAAAATAAAGGCGATGTAAAAGCAGAAAGCAGAATTAAACAGCACCAGATTTCTTAACACCAGTACCTGCACCAGCACGTAAATGAAAAATAAAATAAATTGTATGATGCCTGACCGATTCATTTGGGATCACCTATGGTTACTTGTTTCAGCGAGTCCTGTTCATTCTTCAAACGACTCTTAATTATTTCAACAAAAGACAATCGACCAAAATCCTGCGACAGTTCTAATCGAATATCCCAAAAGGGAGCTTCTTCTTTAAGTGTTGCTTCGCTTATGATGCCTACCAAAATTCCATCCGGAAACACCGCGTTGTAGCCAGAGGTAATAACCGAATCGCCAATAACGGGAGTAGCATGCCGTGGAATAAACAACAGGTTTGAGTATCGCATATTAACACCATCCCATCGCACACTTCCTAATTGCTTTGTTTTTTTAATCACGCTCGAAACCTGTTCATCTACATTAAGAAGAGAAATGAGTACCGAATAATGATCAGAAACAGATTTTACTTTTCCTACTGCCCCCATATTGCTAATGGCTGCCATGCCTGAAACCACGCCATCAACAGCTCCCTTATCGATGGTGATGAAGTTTTTGTATAGACTTGTCGAGTTACCAACCACCTTGGCGCTTACATATTCGTATTGATTGATTCGGGCCGTGTCGTGGTTTTGAATGACATGTTCACCGAGCTGATTTTTTCTTTCCAACTGGGTGCGCAGGTTGGCATTTTCAGCAGCTAATTCTTCATTGATCGTGCGTAATGAAAAGTACTCCCTAACGCCTTGTGAGAACCCAATAATATTGGCCGCAATCTGATTTGAAGAGTTAAAGTATTTTGTGCTTTGGTATTGATTGTTTTCAACAACAAGCCAGGCGCACGATAACTCAAGAAGTAAGAATGTGAAAAAAGCCCGGTACTCGAAAATAAAATTTAAGAGCCGCTCCATTCATCAAGTCATCAATATCTTTCGGTAATGATCAAGATTCTTTAAGGTTGCACCGGTACCCCGCACCACCGCGCGCAACGGATCATCGGCTACGTGTATGGGCAATTTGGTTTTTAACGAAAGACGTTTGTCTAACCCCCGTAACATGGCGCCTCCACCAGTCAAATAAATTCCCTGCTCGTAAATATCAGCCGAAAGTTCAGGTGGTGATAATTCAAGGGCCTTGAGCACCGCCTCCTCTAATTTTGAAATTGATTTATCGAGTGCAAAGGCAACTTCCGAATAAGAGATTTTAATTGTTTTTGGAATACCTGTCATCAAATCGCGACCACGAATTTCATAATCATCCGGACCGTAATCTGAGTCTGTAAGCGCTGAGCCAACTGCAATTTTAACCCGCTCCGCTGAACGTTCACCAATCAACAGGTTGTGTGGTCTGTGCATGTAGTCGAGAATATCCCGATTGAAGGTATCACCTGCAATGCGAATTGATTGATCGCACACAATCCCCGAAAGGGCAATAACAGCAATATCCGTTGTACCACCACCAATGTCCACAATCATATTGCCCACCGGTTGCTCAATATCAATTCCGATACCAATGGCTGCAGCAATCGGCTCGTGAATCATGTAAACCTCTTTCGCATTGGCGTGTTCGGCTGAATCTCGTACAGCACGTTTTTCGACCTCCGTAATAGCTGAGGGTATACAAATAACCATGCGCAAAGAGGGTGGGAAAAGTTTGCGACCCGTATCAATCATCTTAATCATTCCACGAATCATCATCTCGGCAGCATGGAAGTCAGCGATAACACCCTCCTTTAAAGGACGGATGGTTTTGATGTTATCGTGGGTCTTTTCATGCATTTGCATAGCCTCGCGCCCAATGGCAAGTACTTTACCGCTGGCCCGATCTAAGGCAATAATGGACGGTTCGTCTACTACTACTTTGTCTTTGTGAATGATTAATGTGTTGGCGGTTCCCAGGTCTATAGCGATGTCCTGAGTAAAAAAATCAAAAAGTCCCATTCGTTCCCTTAAGGTAAAAAGTTATAAGGCACGAAATTACAGAAATAAATGGGTGATTAATAAGCATTAAAGTGGGAAAAACTTACAGCGTATTAATGCTTGAAGTGCCGCGTGCCCGTAAAGACCATAGCCATATTATGCTGATCGCAATAAGCAATAGAATCCTGATCTTTAATAGATCCGCCTGGTTGAATAACCGCCTCAATGCCTTGTTGATTTGCAATCTCTACACAATCCGGAAAAGGGAAGAAGGCATCCGATGCCATAACCGAGCCTTTAAGATCAAAACCGAAGGTAGCAGCTTTCTCAATCGCCTGCTTTAGCGCGTCTACCCTGCTTGTTTGCCCTACACCACTTGCAAGTAGTTGTCCATCTACGGCTAATATAATGGTGTTTGACTTTGTGTGCTTGCAAATTTTGCTCGCAAAAAGTAAGGCCTCAATCTGCTGGGATGATGGTGTGCGTTTCGTAACAGTTTTTAAGTCAGCTGTTGAATCTGTTTTAAGATCCAGGTCTTGTTCTATCACTCCATTTAGCAAGCTTTTGAATTGCTTCGCTCCTTTTAAGGATTGCTTTTGCTTAAGGATAATTCGATTCTTCTTTGACTTCAACAGTTCAAGAGCCTGCGGTTCAAAATCAGGGGCAATCAATATTTCGAAGAACAGCTTATTGATTTCTTCAGCTGATCCCAGATCTATTTTCTGATTTGAAGCTAGGACACCACCAAAGGCAGAAATCGTATCAGCCTGAAATGCTTTCAGGTAAGCCGTTTTTACATCGGTAGCGGTAGCCACCCCACAGGCATTGTGTGTTTTATAATTACAAAAGCCTTCTCGTCATCAAATTCTTTCACCAAGTTAATGGCCGCATCTACATCCACCAGGTTATTATACGAAAGTTCCTTTCCATTTAATTGATCAAAAGATCATCAATTGCTCCAAAGAAAACCCCTTGCTGATGCGGGTTTTCGCCATAGCGCAATACCTTTCCTTGCTGCACGCTGGCCTTAAAACTCGGAAGGTGTTGCTCTTGATTGAAATAACTGAAAATAGCCGAGTCGTAATGGGAGGTAACGTCAAAGGCTTTAGCTGCAAAACGTTTTCGATCTGCTAATTCAGAAACTCCATTTTTCGCCTGCAATAATTCAAGTAGCTCCTGGTATTGGCTGCGCTCAGAAACAATCAAAACATCATTGAAATTTTTTGCTGCCGCGCGAACCAGGGAAATACCACCAATGTCAATTTTCTCTACAATGTCGCCTTCGCTACCTCCCTTGGCCACCGTTTCTTCGAAGGGATATAAATCAACAATAACTAAATCAATAGGTGCAATTTTAAATTCCTCACTCTGCCTAATATCACTTGCATTGTCTCTTCTGAAAAGAATGCCTCCAAAAACTGCCGGATGCAATGTTTTTACCCGGCCTCCAAAAATTGAAGGGTATCCGGTTAACTCCTCAACGGGCGTAACGGCATAACCCAACTTTTCGATAAACTCCTGTGTGCCCCCTGTAGAGACAAACTCAACACCCTGTGCAGCCAGATAATGAATGATTGGATCGAGATTGTCTTTATAAAAAACAGAAACGAGGGCGCGGGAAATTTTCTTCGAATACATGGTGTTTTTATTGAGGTGCAAAAATGCAAAATGTTGCACGCAAAGGCGCAAAGAACGCTAAGTTTGTTAAATTAACATACAGGCTTTGTTATAGAGGAAGATAATGACCGAAAACGAGCTTTCTAAAATAATCGTTAATTCATGTTTCGAGATTCATAAAGAATTGGGACCTGGACTCTTTGAGTAGGTTTTCGCACAGACTTAATTGTGGATAAAAAAGTAATAGTTGAGATCAGTCACAAGAATCGATAGCTGCCGTGCATCAAAAACAAGTACTTACTTACCTTCGATTGTCAGATATTAAATTAGGGCTGCTAATTAATTTTAATGAACCGCTGATAAAGAATGGAATACAGCGCATCGTTAACAACCTGTGAGATCACAGTAAACAGAATACGTAAGCTATTCCTAAAAACATGCTTATATTTTTTTGCGTTCTTTGCGCTCTAGCGTGCAAAAAAACATTGAAACTCTTCCTTCACATAGAACTTACAAAATGGCAAGACGTTGGTTATGAAAAACCACTTCACTTATGCCTCTTCCTTTCGGGAGATTTAATTGGTGCCGAGATGGACAATCAATCGGATGCATCCATTGCCGAGCTGGTAATCAGACTTTGCGATCAAATGCAATCGATATTTGTATTTATTCAAGCTCAACCGCAGGAACCACTGGGGAGCTACCTGAAAGTATTAAATCATTTGTTGCGTACGAAAAATAAAATTTACGCAGTTGCATTTTACTGGAAGTAACGAGCAAGCGGAACGACTGTTGAACACCTTGCAAGAAAAATTTAGCAAAGAGGATAGTCCTGATAAAATAAAAGATCAGATAAAGGAATTCGCCTCAGCTTAAGCCTGGCAAATAATCGCGCTCTTCAAACTCTTCCGCTTCGATAGTAAAATCATCGGCATCCATATAGGCTGGAAACTTATCGCGGTAAGCTTGTAAAGCATGCGCACTCAACGCCAACGTTTTAATGGCCTCTACACTTTCCACAGAATAAAAAGAATCACCTCGGGGCTGATAAATGCCGAATGACCATTGTATTCAATGCCACTTCCGTCTAAGCCTACGCGATTTACCCCAACCGTATAACTTAAATTCTCAATCGCACGGGCCTTAAGAAGAGTCTCCCAAACGTTACCGCGAATCATAGGCCAGTTGGCAACATACACCAATAAATCGTACGCAGGTTTTTTAAGCGAGGCATTCCATCGGTTTCGGCTCCACACCGGAAAACGAAGGTCGTAGCAAATCAACGGACAAATTCGCCACCCTTTCCAATGGCCAATCAACAAACTTTCGCCTTGTGTATATACCTGATGTTCTTCCGCCATGCGAAAGAGGTGCCGCTTATCATACGTTTTATAGTTGCCTCCAGGCTCCATCCACAGCAAACGATTATAGAATCGATCGTGTACGTTAGCGATGAAACTTCCAGAATCAATGCCCCGTTTGGTCGCCATCTGCTTCCATCCACTTGAAGGTGCGCATATTCATGTATTCGGCAAGCTTAGGAGCCTTCATCGAAAAGCCGGTAGTGAACATTTCGGGTAATACAATCACATCGGTCGATTCTCCTATCTGCCAGATTTTCTCCTCAAACATGGCCAAATTGGCCCCAATATCTTCCCAATGGAGATCGGCTTGAATGATGGTGATTTTTAAATCCTGCATAGTGGTAGCAAACGGACTGCAAAGAAAGCAATACGAGGGCAGATTTTGAACCCTTTGCGGAATAAAAACCGGTTAAAGTTTTCGAAGTATCGCACCCGCTTTTTCTAAGGTCTCTTCCCCCTTTGCAAAGCAAAATCGCAGTAGCTTATGATCAGATTGATCTCTATAAAACGCTGAAACCGGAATGGGGGCCAGCTTTCTCTCCTTTGTCATCCATTCGGCCATAGCCTTTTCATTTTTGTCAGACACCCCTCGTAAGACAAAAGTTGAAAGTAACTACCCCGGCAAGGCAGGGGCTGAAAGGATGACCCCTTTATCTGATTAAGAAATAAATCGCGCTTTCGCTGATAGAAGTCTTTTAAATTAAGATAATGATCTGGATTAGTTAAATACTCGGCCAACGCTAATTGAACCGGTGTGTTTACACTAAATGTGATAAATTGATGAGTCTTCCGGATTTCTTTGGTAAGATTTTCAGGAGCTACGGCATATCCTACCTTCCAGCCCGTGGCATGGAATGTTTTACCAAATGAAAACACCGCTACACTTTGTGCGGCAAGCTTTGGGAATTTTAAAACGCTTTGATGCTCCTGATTATCAAAAATAATTCGCTCGTATACTTCATCGCTCAATACAATCAAATCATTATCAATTGCAATCTGCTCAAGTTTTTTTAAATCCGATTCTGATAAAATGGCTCCGGTTGGGTTATGCGGAGTATTGATCATAATCATTCGCGTTCGGGAGGTGATCTTACTTTTCACTTCTTCCCAATCAATACCAAAGTGAGGCGGCTTTAATTTTATATGAATCGGCACACCTCCATTCAATCGAATAGCAGGATCGTACGAATCATAAGCCGGATCAAATAAGATCACTTCATCGCCTTCCTTTACAAAAGCAGCTATGGCGGAAATAAGGGCTTCCGTACCCCCTGCCGTTATGGTTACTTCGTTTTCAAAATCAATTTCACGCTGATATGTTTGAGAACCACATCAGCAATTGACTTTCTTAAGGCTGGTGTACCGGGCATTGGCGCATATTGATTGTGCCCGGCTGTCATATTTTTGTAAATAAGTTCTATCAACTCCTGCGAAACCGGAAAATCTGGAAAGCCTTGCGAGAGATTTATAGCTCCTTCTTCCGCAGCCATGCGCGACATTACAGTAAAAATGGAAGTGCCTACTTCTGGAAGACGTGAGTTGATATTCAGGAAGATTGGATTAATTAAAAGCGAGTATTATTTTTTTGAGTGGTGCTAAAATCCGATAGTCCGTATCAACATCTCCTTTACTAATATCAGCAAGTTTGCCTTTAAGCATTCGCTTTTTTAAGGGCGTCAGGTAATCAATAAATAACTTCCCCTCTATATGATCGTATTCATGCTGAATGATGCGAGCCTTCATGCCTGTAAATTCCTCCTCGAAAGCATTCCATTGCTCATCAAAATATTTAATCCGAACATTTTCTTTGCGCCACACATCTTCGCGGATATTGGGAATACTAAGACACCCCTCCTCGAAATCCCACTCTTCACCAGTTTCTTTTAAAATCTGCGGATTCACAAATATTTTTTTAAAATCTACCAGGGTGGGTTCATCATCCAGCGTGGTGCCATCTACTACAAACAAACGAACGCTTTTACCAATTTGTGGCGCGGCCAAGCCAATACCGTGGGCCCCGTGCATGGTTTCATACATGTTTTCCACTAACTCCGTTAAGTCGGTACCTTCTTTTATATTCGTTGCACGCTTTCGTAGTACCGCGTCACCGTAAACCACTATGGGATAAATCATCGATCAAAAAATTAAACTACAAAGTTAAGGTACAATCAATGAAATAATAAGGCTTGCTTCACAGAATTTGAGCTTAATATCCCTTTATCTGCAGGTAATCCTGCAAAATTAAGGTGGCGCTTATCTTGTCAACATTTCCTTTTACTTGCCTGTTTTTCTTCTTCATACCACCATCTATCATAGCTTGTTGGGCGATTGAACTCGTGAATCGCTCGTCCATGGTTTGGATCGGTATTTCGGGGAAATTTTTAATAAACGATTCAATGAATTTCCGAACAGCCGGAGCTGTTTCAGAATCGGTATTGTTTAGCTGCTTTGGCATACCAATCACTACCTCTTCAACTACTTCTTTTTAAAATAGTTGCGTAGAAACAAAGCACCTGAGTAGTCTCAACCGTATCTAGCGCGGTAGCTATTATTTTTAGGGGATCTATTGCGGCCAGGCCCGTGCGCTTGGTGCCGTAATCTATAGCCAGTATTCGTCCCATGTGGGAATTGGAGTATTAGTTGAGTTTGGCCTTTTCGAAAAACTTTTTCTTTACCTCATTTTCAATCGCCATAGCCTTTGGGAAAAGAATTTCGTTTTCAACTCGGGCGTGTACCTTCAAGGCTTTCTCAAATTGAATTAATTCAGAATAAATAACTTTTACATGCAAGGGCGCATCGGATACCAAACGATAGTCTTTTGTAATTTTTCTAATTCCCTCCATTTCATCGGCATGCGCCACGTGCTCGATAGCACATTTTTGCAACGAATATTTCTCCATCAGTTGATAGAGTCGCGAAGGGTTGTATTGGCGCGAGCCGCACGCTCGAGCATTTTGATGTATTTAAAGAGCGAGTCTTCTTCTTCGTAGATATGATGAATGAAATCTTCGAGAAAAAGAGGAAACACTATTTTTAAATCTTTTTCTATTGTATTGTAATCCGAATGGTTGGCCCGAAACTCTTGTAAGAGTCGCCCGATGTAAGGGAGTTTGTGTTTAACAAACAAATAATGGGCGTGTTTTAAATACTCAATAATCAGATCAATCGGGTAATTGATCAAGGGTAATTCCGACTCATCAAAATTCGTTTCTGGACTTTCCAACTCACGCACCACCATGTCCAGACTCAACCGTTTTTCCAGGCAAACTTGTTCGAGTGTTTGTTCTGAATATTCATAAAATTTAATACCAAAATAGAACAACACATGAGCCCGCACATTGTCCTGATCCACCAGTTCTTTGATACTTTTACTCCTCAAGGCTATTTTTTTCATCCAATTGGTAAATATAGTAAACTCATTTTAGCGAAAGTCTCGCCCTAACAATTAATTTGGCGACCCGTTAGAGAACTAAAAGCGAAGCGAAAAAGTATGGAGGAGCAGAAGAATTCATCGTATCAGATTAGTTTACCCCTGATTTTATGCATCGGGCTGGCCGCAGGGTGCTTATCGGGCCAGTATCACGAACAAAAGTGGGTCGGGCGATATAGGCAACGATGTTCAGAAAATGCGGGAGGTATTGAGCCTGATAAAAAATGAATATGTAGATGAGACTCAAACCGATGTACTCGTGGAAGATGCCATTGAACACATGTTAAGGGAGTTGGATCCGCACTCATCTTACCTATCGGCAAAAGATCAGGTGGCTGCCAATGAAGACCTGCGTGGAAATTTTGAAGGGATTGGAATTGAATTCAATATTTTTCATGACACCCTCACGGTGGTTGCGGCCCTGAGTGGTGGGCCTTCCGAATCGGTTGGCATACGCGCGGGCGATAAAATTGTAAAAGTAAATGAGACCAACATCGCAGGCATTGGCTTATCCAATCGGGATGTTCAAAAACATTTGAAAGGACCGAAAGGCACCGAAGTAAAAATTGAAATAATCAGGAAGAATGTAAAAGAGCCTATCAACTTCACCATTATTCGCGATAAAATTCCACAGTTTTCAGTTGACGCTTCTTATATGATTAATTCTGATATCGGGTATATCAAGGTAAATCGGTTTTCGCAAACTACGTTTAGCGAAGTGAAAGAGGCGCTTAGTAAGTTAAAGAAAAGTGGCATGACCAAACTCATCCTTGATTTGCAGGGTAATCCGGGAGGTTACATGGATCAAGCAGTGGGTATTGCCGATGAGTTTTTGAAAAAGGGAGAAAAGATTGTTTTTACAAAAGGACATGAAACAAAATATAATGAAGAGAGCTTTGCTACGGACCGCGGAGATTTTGAACAAGGTGATTTAATAATTCTTGTCAATGAGAGCAGTGCGTCTGCGTCTGAAATTGTAGCCGGTGCCTTACAAGACAACGACCGCGCCTTGATTGTTGGAAGACGGTCGTATGGAAAAGGTTTAGTACAACGCCCTTTTAGTTTGGATGATGGCGCAGAGATAAGACTTACTATCTCTCGGTATTATACTCCGAGTGGCCGCTCCATTCAAAAGCCATATAATAACCTGGAGGAATATGAAAATGATATGTCCAAGCGTTATAAAAAAGGTGAGTTTTTCTCGGCCGACAGTATTCACTTCAACGATTCACTTAAATATGAAACGTTAAATGGGCGATCGGTGTATGGTGGGGGCGGTATTATGCCCGACTACTTTGTACCATTAGATACCACCTCCTCCAGCAAATATTTTAACCAGCTTTATAATGCCAATATTTTGCGTGAGTATGCCTTTACTTATGCCGAACAAAATATAACTCAGTTAGAAGAGAAGGGTTACTCCTCATATCTGGAAAAATTTGAAGTGAACGACACCATGCTCAGTCAGATAGTGGCTATGGGCGTGAACGAAAAAATTAACCCCCGCCCAAACGATCTGGCCAAAAACAAACGACTCTTTCAACTTTATCTAAAAGCAGAAATTGCACGCACCGTTTGGGATAACCAAAGTTTTTATCCAATCATTAATGAAACTAATGAGGTGCTTCAACAGGCCATTAAACTCTTTGACCGGATACCCGAGTTGAACAAAAGTAAAATGTAATTGATCTCTACGTGTAAACGACTCACCTTGTGCTCGCATCGGGTGAGTTTTTTTGTAATTTCACAAATCAAAGTTTTTACGAATAATCGCTATGTATTATCATCAACTCGGAAATATTCCGCAAGCGTCATACACAATTCAGACAGCCCGATGGCAGTTTGTACAAAGAAGAATTAGTTAGTTCCGAAGGATTTTCTGGAATTTACTCTAACCTCTATCATATCCATGCGCCCACACGAATCAAAGCACTGAAAGATCCGGTAAAGTATGGCCCGAAAATAATTCAAGACTATGCGCTGCGCCAAACTCACCTTAATACATCAAAAGTAACAACCACCGGAGAGGATTACTTAAATGCGCGCAAGGTGTTATTGGCAAACAGTGATTGTTCCATTTCTATCTGCTCACCATCAAAAAGAAAAATGGATTACTTCTATAAAAATGCCGAAGGCGATGAAGTACTCTATGTGCACGATGGCAAAGGTGTGTTGATTTCACCTTTTGGAAAATTAGATATCAAGCAAGGTGATTATGTGGTTATACCACGTACCGTAATTTACAAACTGGAGTTTGAAGAAGGTCCCTTGAGATTGTTGATCGTAGAGTCGGCTTCTCCAGTTGAAACTGTTAAGCGGTATAGAAATGAATTAGGTCAAGTTGGGCGAGCATTCGCCCTATTGCGAGCGCGACATTCGGCCTCCGCACGAATTAATTACGGACACCAGCAAGGGTGAGTTTATAGTAAAAATAAAAAAGCAAGGTTATCTGCATCCCTATGTCTATGATTATAGTCCGCTTGATTTAGTGGGTTGGGATGGTTTTTTATGGCCTTATGCATTTTCTATTCATGACTTTGAACCTATTACCGGTTGTATCCATTAACCGCCATTGGTACACCAAACTTTTCAGGCCCATAATTTTGTGATCTGTTCATTTGTGCCACGCTTGTTCGATTATCATCCTTTGGCAATACCTGCTCCGTACAACCACAGCAACATCGATAGTGATGAAGTGTTGTATTATGTCGAAGGAAATTTTATGAGCCGCAGAGGTATTGACCGCGGTTCCTTTACATTACACCCGGGCGGCTTACCCCATGGGCCGCATCCGGGCACGGTAGAAAAAAGTATTGGCGCCAAAGAAACACACGAGTTGGCGGTAATGGTTGACACCTTCCGGCCTCTTTTTCTTACCGAAGATTCACTGGCATTTTTAGATTCCAACTATCCGATGAGTTGGACAGATAATTCCGAAGGAGGCTTTCATGAAGTAAATACACCTTAAGCAATAAGATATCTATTAATACAATTTCTTATGAGTACAAATCAAATTCAAAAAAAATTGCAAGAAGTGATTGAGCATGGAGATACAAGACTTTTGAAGATGCTTTACGCTGTCGCAAAAGAGTATTCTGATGAAAATTTCGTTGTTCCAGGAAAACCAATGACCACAAAAGTTTTTCAAAATCGAATTCAATCAGCTAAAAAAAGAATTGCATCGGGGCAATTTACAAAGCATAGTGATCTTGAAAAGGAAATAAAGACGTGGTGAAGAAACGGAAGGTTATTTGGGACGATGAGGCAAAAAGATCATTAAGAAGTATCTACGATTATATTGCCAGCCGTGAATCTGAGAGGGAAAAAGTTGTGAGAGAGATCAGTCGCCAAGTCAAGACACTTTCAGCCCATTCAGAGAAATTTGCAATAGAACCAAACTTCTCTAAAATGGATGGAAATTTTAGATTTAAAGTTGTCGGAGCTATAAAATAATTTACGAAGTTGCAATTGATTACGTCCTTGTATTAGATATTTTTCACAAGCAGGGACCCATCGGAAATAAGAAAATGAAATAATTTTAAATCCCCTTTATGAAAATATTGTTTGTAGTAGTTGCGACCATCCTAAGTTCAACCGTGGCAGCTCAATCACTTAACCTGACTGGCGCCTGGCAAAGTGGCCCTGACGAAAACGAATTGTTATGATTGTAGCGGGCAACTTTTTTTCGGCAGCCGTTTATAACAAAAAAGATAACACCTATATCGGTACATGCGGGGGTACCTGGCGCATCGAAAAAAATCAATTCATCGAAACACATGAATTCAATACGATGAAGCCGGAATGGATTGGGACCGAACAAAAATCAGAAGTTTCATTGAAAGGAGATAAACTGACCTTCAAAACAAAAGATGGCAATGAAATTTTTACCCGAATTGATGATGGCAAGCCTGGCGCTTTAGCGGGAGCCTGGTTAATCACCGGTCGCGTTACCGAGAAGGGTACTGAAAAAAGGACTCCGGGCGCTCGAAGAACTATGAAAATTCTTTCCGGCACGCGCTTTCAATGGATCGCCTACAATGTGGAAACGAAGGAGTTCTTTGGAACCGGAGGTGGCACCTATACAACGGTGGATGGTAAGTACACGGAAACCATTGAGGTTTTTTCCAGAGACAACAGTCGCATAGGTGCTAGCCTTGAGTTTAACTTCTCTCTTGTAGATGGAGATTGGCATCATAGCGGCAAGAGCAGCAAAGGCGATCCGATTAACGAAATCTGGTCGAAGCGTGAAAAAGTTGGTTTGTAAAATTTGGGGTTTGTACCCATGGATACAAACATAAACCAACCAGAGGAAAAATCTGAATTAAAAGAAACCCTTACTGACCTTGTAGGTTTTGAACTTACAAAGCTGTGGGTGACCATAAAAGATTTAACGATCAGGCCAGGCCATGCGATAGCCGCTTACTGCGATGGTGATAGAAAAAATACATTCCCCAGTTACTTATTTTCTCCTTTGCCTTGGATTTAGTTTTGTCGTTATAAGCCAGTCGGAGTATTTCCAATATTCCAAAAAATTGGCGAAGAGGTAGCCAAAAATAGTTTTGATACATTTCTTTCCAACGAAGAGTTGAATGCAAACCGATTAAAGATTCTTAAACTTAAATGGGGCGAGGTAGAAGGCCAGGCGGCTTTTGAAAGACATCGGGAACTTACGCTTAAAATCAATAGCTTTTTCGAAAGCCAAAACGGGCAATTGGTTTTAGTTATGCCCGTTGCCTTATTGCTACTTTGGTTATTTTTTAGAAAATACAGACGGTTTACTCACAACTTATTTCTTTTATTATACCAACAGGCACAAATTTCTCTGTTCACCATACCCTTCATCCTTTTCTTTATGATCTTTCCCGGAGTCAATACTGTTTATGTTATCTTACCCACTATTATGCTATTCTCTTTAGGTTATTTTATCTGGATAGCTAAAGTCTTCTATAAAGTGGAGAGTCAGGAAAAATTAATTCTACTCTCCATCGGCTACACAGTTACCAGTTTTATTTGTTATCTGATATGGGTTACATTCGTTTGGGTTGGCGCGCTGGTTTTTTTAGAGTGGTACATTTAGAAAATTATTATGAAAAGCTACTCACTCCCTATTCAGGTTCGCTGGTCCGATATTGATCAGAACCGACATCTCCGGCATTCGGCTTATTATGATTATGGTGCTACCGTCCGTGTCGCCTGTTTCTCAGAACACGAGCTTACCAATCTCAAATTTGAAGAGCTTCGGATTGGCCCCATTCTCTTTCGCGAGGAAGCAATCTTTAAGAGAGAAATAAAGTTTGAAGATAAAGTGACCATTGATCTTATAGTTACCAAAGCCACACCCGATTTTAGTCGTTGGAGTATTCGGCATCACTTTTATAAAGCGGATGGAACCTTATCGGCCATTATTAATTTAGATGGTGCCTGGATTGATGTCCTAAAAAGAAAATTAGCCGTGCCTGATTTATTTATTCAGAAAGTGTTTGAAGACTTTCCAAAAGCACAGGACTTTACGTGGTTACCGAAAAAGTCCTAGCTGCCCATGATCCGTATTTGATTTTTTCAAATATCTGAAGAACTCTGTTGCATAAAATGCAACTAGTCTCCTCCGAGCAGCACAACCTTGCAAAAAGCGCAATTCTAAATTTCAAGAGTTCTGTTATTCGCTACTCAAAATGACACGTATTGAGTGAATTTTGAACAAACAATTATGGGCCATGAAAAACAAGACTTTAATAAATCATTCAACTCTATTTCAGTTAATAACTGTAATCCTCGTACTTTTTACCAGAAGTGCCACAGGACAAGATTTTATCTTAACAAAGTCCAATGAATTGATTGAGGGCGAGATCACCATAGATTCTCCTCAATACATACAATACAGAAAAGATCCTAAAATTATCAAGTATCAAAAGTCTTCCATAAGCGATTATTCCATTTTGTTAGAAAGAAAACACTATGCTACACTGGAAATAACCGATGATGAAGGGGTACGCCTGTCAGGTAGATTCTTGTTTGGAGACCAGGATAGTTTATACTTTTGGCGAGGTAGCAAAGTGTACCATCCTAATAAGGGTGCTTTTTTGGCAATTGGTACT
>JADJMA010000012.1 GCA_016709845.1 Flammeovirgaceae bacterium
CTTCTCCTGGGCATTAACCGAAACTAATGCGAAGCAAAAAATGGATAACAAACCAATTCGATACATAGCAAATTATTTGGAGATAAATCTACGATAATTGTATGATCCGGTTTCAATTTTTTCTTTGGATGGTAACCTTATCCAATTCAATTACTCGTTGAGGGAATGGAGGAGTACCCTATGCCCCGGCATTCAAATTATTCATTGTCGATTAATTCTTATTAACTTGCCTCACTTAGAAAAATCGATAACATGAAACACCTTATCCTTCTCTTGTTTTTAGTTCCTGGTATGCTGGCGGCCCAAACCGATGCTGCCTTGGAGACTGCTCGAAAAAAAATGGAAGCAAGAAACTTTGCGGGTGCCAATACAGATCTTTCCAAGATTATAGAAAGCAATCCTCGCAATAAAAATGCTTTCTCGCTACGAGGCCGTGCGCAGCAACCGACTTAAACTTTATGGAGCGATAGGTGGTCCACAATTTTGCCTGAAATTGATTCCACCTTTGCGGAAGCGTTGAATTATAGAGGAGAATCCAAAATAAATCTGGGTGATGATGAAGGGGCTAAATCCGATCTGGATAAGGCCATTAAATTCAGTCCGCGATATGCCGATGCCTACACCAATCGCGGTTTTGCCAAGTACAACATGGAAGATCTGCAGGGTTCTTATTTTGATTTTTCAAAAAGCTTTGGAGCTCAGTCGCCTGATGCCGATAAGTATTTTAATCGCGGCCTGGTAAGCTGAGCTCGGTGAGTTTGTGAGCTCGATCGATGATTATACCAAAGCCATTGAGCTTGATAAAAATGACGCGAACTTGTATAACTATCGGGGCGTGGCCTTTTACAATACTTCCAATTTTGATCGGGCTATTGCGGATTATGATGAGTCTATCCGGTTAGATGCGCAGGATCCTTTTAAGTATGAAAACCGCGCCCTTGCCAAAACGGCTAAAGAAGATTTAAAAGGCGCTCTGGAAGATTACGGAAAAGCTATTCAATTGAATGATCAGGATCCGGAAACTTACAATCTGCGTGGAGTTTTGAAGCACACCATGGAAGATTACGATGGGGCTATTGCTGATTACACAAAAGCCCTTGAGCTAGATGACGTAAATCCAACCTATTACGACAACCGGGCGCTCAGCAAAACCGAAAAGAAAATTATGCTGGTGCCGTTGAAGATTACACTTTTTCTATCGAACTGTACCCCAGTGATGGAGAAACTTATTATCAGCGAGGGCTCATTAAGTTGATGATGAACAACAACTATGATGGCTGTCTTGATTTAAAACATGCGGAAGAGTTGGGCGCTTTGGAAGCACGAGCCGCGATCAAGAAGAATTGCAAGTAGAACCAATGCATTTTCACGCTGAGGATGCTAAGATAAATCACGCTGAGTACACAAAGTTCTATGACTTGCGCGAATAATCTTTCAAAAATGAAATTGCAATCATTCTCAACGGAATCTCTAAAGGGAAAAGAAATTCTATCAAAGCACTTCTTCCCGCATTGGAGGGTAAGTTCTCCGTTGAAGTTTTAGAAACACAATTCCCCACTCACGCACAGCAATTGGCTGCAGAGGCCGTACAAAAAAACGTAGATGTAATTATTTCGGCTGGTGGCGATGGCACATTAAATCAAGTATTAAATGGCATGATGCAGGCGGCCCCTCAACACCCATTACCCACGTTGGGATTAATTCCACTGGGCTCGGGAAATGATTTTGCTGGCACGGCAAAAATTACCGATGACGTCCATTCTCTAATTAGTTTATTGAACACCAATCAGCCTAAGTTTACCGATATTGGTAAAGTTGTTTGCAGAAATAAAGAGGATCATCCGGTGGTGCATTATTTTATTAACGTGTGTAGTGTTGGCATGGGGCCGGCTACTGTGCAACGTATGGAAACGTTAGCAAAATGGTTACCGGCTGGTACGCGCTACCTCCTGGCAATTATTCAAACTTTTTTTTCTCACACTCCCGAGCAGATCGAATTAAAATCCGAACCCCTGAATTGGAAGGGCAAGGCAAGGGTTATTGCTGTTGCCAATGGGCAATCGTTTGGTCATAAAATTTATGTCGCCCCCGATGCCATACCGGATGATGGATTGTTTGAAACATTTGTTGCAGCCGATGTCCCGCTTTTTAAGTTTCTTTTATTTCTACAACAGATTAAAGCGAAGAAAAAAATCAAGGATGCGCGAATTATTTATTCTTCCCAAAAGATGTCCTACATCTTGAAGGTGTAGGACACCTCGCTAATAGGCTTGAAGCAGAAGGAGAGTTGATTGGGTTTCTTCCGGCAAGCATTGAAGTATGCCTCAACAAATTCGTTTTTATAGAAAATAAAAAAGAGAAGCCACGCCTCACTTTTGAGACAGCCTCTTCAAGACGCTCTAACGTGCTTTTAAGACTTTTGCGGTCCCAGATACTTGGCATCATCAAACCCAGTATAAGAAGCCAATTCCCAATACAAACATTAAGATTGTTGTGCCAACACCCTTACCAAAACTAAGAGATAAGTTGTGGTAAATAATAACTGCAATAATGATGTTAACAAAAGGAATCAGAAACAAAAAAAGCCACCAACCTGGTTTACCAACAATTTCCAGTAAAACGAAAAGGTTATAAATTGGAATGATAGCAGCCCAACCGGGCTTCCCGGCCTTTTCAAAAATCTTCCAAATCGCAACGATTATTATTACAGCAAATGCCAGATAGAAAATGCCCATAACGCCAAAGGCTGCGGCAAGGCCAGAGGATCCAGTTTCGTACTCTTCCATGGTGTGGTAAGTTTAGGTTTAGGAATTTATTTAAGGTTAGGTTAACTAAAAATAGAAAAATGATTTGAAGAGACCAACCTTTCTCTACTTTTACTAAAACCCAATACTTTGAATACCCGATTAGAGCAACTATTTGACGACCTGGAAGTGCAGCGGGAAGAATTGCTCCAGGAACTAAAACAGGTTTCTACGGAAGTTCTCCAAAAACACCCGGCAGGAAAATGGTCGACCGCACAAGTGCTTGCACACCTCATTACATCCGAGCAACTCTCTGTCGCCTATCTAAACAAGAAAATATTGGGCATTGAAACCACACAAAATACCGGACTCGTTGACGAAATTAAGATGATTACTCTTATGATCTCGCAGCGGCTTCCGTTTAAATTTAAGGCCCCGCGCATGGTGGTTGATAAAACGCCAACTTATGATACCATGGATCAAATAATTTTAGCGTGGGACAACGCGCGTGTTGAATTAAAGGCGGTTTAGAAAAATTCCAGGACAACCAAATGAAATGCAAAATTTATAAGCACCCTATTGCGGGCATGCTCAATATTCAGCAGGCATTGAGGTTTTTTGGCGAACATATAACCCATCATACACCGCAGATAAAAAACCTGTTGAAGCAGAATTAAATTTTGCTCATTTTTCAAGTTCCAATTTTAGCACTAAACATACTTATGAAGAAAATCCTATTCCTCAGTCTCGCGCTGTTATTCACCCTTTGCTCTTTCGCTCAAACTAAAATTCAATCTCCGGATGAATTTTTAGGATACGAGTTGGGCGATCACTTTACCCGTCATCACAGGGTAGTGGAGTACTTTAACTATGTAGATGAGTTGTCGCCAACGGTAAAGGTTACTCAATATGGTGAAACCAACGAGCTTCGCCCTTTGATCTATGCGATTGTGGCCTCGCCCGAAAACTTTGCCAACCTGGATAAGATCCGGGAGGATAATTTGAAAAGAGCCGGTGCCTTGGATGGTTCGCCATCAGCGAATAAAGTGGCCATTGTTTGGTTAAGCTATAACGTTCATGGTAATGAAGCCAGTTCGACAGAAGCTGCCATGAAAACTCTTTACGAATTGGTTAATCCAGCCAACACAAAAACTAAAGAGTGGTTAAAAAATACAGTCGTTATTATGGATCCCTGCATTAATCCCGATGGTCGCGATCGCTACGCAAATTTTATAATCAATACGGAAATTCTCCAGCCAACTCAAGCGGAGATGCTAAAGAACATCGCGAACCCTGGCCAGGCGGAAGAGCCAATCATTATTTATTCGATTTAAATCGCGGCTGGGCATGGCTTACAAAAGAATCAAAAGCGAGAATCAAAATCTATAACGAATGGCTTCCACACGTGCATGTTGATTTTCATGAACAAGCTATAACAACCCGTACTACTTTGCTCCGGCCGCAGAGCCTTACCATGAAGTGATCAGCAACTGGCAGCGCGAATTTCAAACCATGATTGGAAGAAACAATGCGAAGTACTTTGATGAACAAGGTTGGCTTTACTTCACCAAAGAAGTTTTTGATTTATACTATCCGAGCTATGGCGATACGTATCCCACATATAGTGGCGCTATTGGTATGACCTTTGAACAAGGCGGTGGTGGTTTTGGTGGACTAAGCATTACAACGCGTGAAGGCGATCCGCTTACACTGAAAGACAGATTAACACATCATTATACAACAGGCTTATCGACTATTGAGATTACTTCTCAGAACGCAGCTAAAGTTGTGGACGAGTTTGAAAAATATGCTAAAGAAAACACCAACAACCCCTCACCTTACAAAACGTATGTTATTAAAGGCGATAACAACGCTGACAAAATCAACCAGCTAACGAAATGGTTGGATAGTCACCTGATTAAGTATGGCCATCCTTCAGCTGGCAAAACTTCGCGTGGATTTGATTATCAAAGCCAAACAACAACAAGTGTTAATGTAAGCGCTGAAGATATTGTTATTAATGTTTATCAACCTAAGTCGCGATTTATTACAACGCTGTTTGAGCCGCAATCAAAATTGCCAGACTCTGCCACCTATGATATTACAGCATGGAACTTAATGTATAATTATAACTTGAAAGGCTATGCATTAAACGAACGTATCAACCCGGCCAAAGCATATCAACCAAAAACAGTTGATAATGCTTCTGTGGCTGCAAAGCCGTATGCCTATATTTTTAAATATGAGTCGCTTCGCGATGTTGAGTTTTTGGCTGCATTGCTGAACAAAAAAGTTAAAGTGCGTTCAAGCGAAAAAGCATTTACCCTTGCAGGGCAAGCTTTTGAACCGGGCACACTAATCGTTACGCGTAGAAACAATGAAAGCATGGCTGATTTTGATTCAGCTATCAAAGCGCTGGCCACAGAAAAAGGAAGAAAGATTTATACCACCACCACGGGCTTTGTTGACAAAGGAAAAGATTTTGGATCGGGATCTGTTCCCTTTTTAAAAGCGCCTAACGTGGCTGTTTTATTTGGTGATCAAACAGCGTCACTTAATGCCGGTGAGATCTGGTCGTTCTTTGAACAAGAACTTCACTACCCAATCACACAAATTGGAACAGACTATTTCAAGTCGGTAGAGCTGAGCAAGTATGACGTGTTGATTGTGCCCGAAGGTCGCTATCGCATGTTTGATGAAAGTACATTGAGTGACATTTCAACGTGGGTATCAGGAGGTGGACGATTGATTGTGATAGCCGGTGCACTGAATTCATTCGCTGATAAAAAAGGATTTGGTTTAAAAACCTATGCGAGTGACGAGGATAAGAAAGATGCAGAAAAGAAAGAAAAGGAATTAAAAGAGAAAGAGGTATTGGCACAGTATGAAGATGCCCAGCGCAATCAACTTCCTGATGCGATCAGTGGTGCCATTTATAAAGTTACCCTGGATAAATCGCACCCGCTTGCTTTTGGTTTGAAAGAAGGTTATTACACCTTAAAAACAAACGAACTTCATTACGCATACATGCAAGATGCGTGGAATGTTGGCGTGATTAAGGGAGCCGCCAAACCGGTTCAGGGTTTTGCCGGTTATCGAATCAATAAAAAAATGAGTAACACACTTGTGTTTGGTGTAGAACAAAAAGGAAGAGGCAATGTTGTGTACATGATTGACAACCCGTTGTTCCGCACGTTCTGGGAAAGTGGTAAGATGATGTTTTCAAATGCTGTGTTTATGGTAGGGCAATAAGGGTTACTATTAACCACAGAGAGCACAGAGATTTCATTTGAGCATCGAGACCTCTGTGTGCTCTGTGGTTAATTTTGAATGTGACTTCTAATTTAGTAAAGTCGTTAACTCCTTAATAAACGTATCAATATCTTTTTTAGAGACAAACATGTGGCAGGATATGCGTATGGCGTTATGCTGAGTAAGAAGTTTCACAATGATATCGCGATCCTTCATCTTACTATAAATTTCAGAATTCTTTGCGGTATCCAACGAGAAACTAACAATACCTGAAGACAGAGCGCTGCTCTCAGGACTAATTACTTTAAGACCTTTCAATTTCTTCAACTCAGCGAGGCAATAGTTTCTTAGCTGCAAAGTCCGTTGTTGAATTTTATCTGTGCCTATCCTTTTGTGAAAATCAAGCGCTAATCCTAACCCAATGATAGTAGAAACATTTCGGGTACCTGAAGAAGCCGAGTAAGCCGTTAAGCCTGAAAACATAAATACAGGTTGCACCAATTCCTGAAATTCTTTTCTAATAAAAAGAAAGCCCGGGTGCCTGGGCTCCATCTGCAATTAAATAAATTCCATTAGGTCTGGTGATTTTTGTTATTTCGGCAAAGGGCATCAGCATGCCTGTGATTGTATTCACATGACTTAGCATCAGCAGTTTTGTTTTTGGTGTAATTTCTTTCTTGATGCCCTCCACGATTTCAATCACACTGTTGCCTGGTAGGGGAAGTTCAATTTTTTTTAAAACTGCTCCTTTGGTCTTTACTAAAAAATCCAGCCCCACTTCTCCACCACCATGTTCAAGAGTGGTTGTGATTATTTCGTCCCCTGCTTCAAGCTTAAAAGATTGAGCAATCAGGTTAAATCCTTCAGTGGTGTTTCGTGTCAACACAATTTCATCTACCTCTGCATGAATGAAGTCAGCCACTTTCTTTCGAACTAATTCCATTTGATTACCTAATGGTCCCCAGTTTTCACCTACCGGATTTGATTCCAACTGACGCGTAGTTGTGTGCATGCCGTCAATTACATCAAGGGGACTGGGCCCAAGGCTTCCCGTGTTCAGATAAATCCGTTTGTCTGGGATAAGTAATTGCTTTCTGACCATGGCAAACAATTCGTCATCGTTAGTTGCCTTTTCAAAATCAATAGTTTCCTCTTTTGTGAATCCACTATTCAGCAAAGAGATAGAGCCTCCTGCAAACAGGCTTGCTGTTTTTATAAACTTTCTGCGTGATGACATAATTCCTTCTATTAACCTTAACAAATTAAACCTTTAGCCCCACCTTCAAGCAATTATCCTTTTTGTTTGCAAAAATGTCATAGCCTCTTTCCCCTTCGGATAATGATATGCGATGTGTTATGATAGATGTAAAATCATACTTCTTATTTTGCACCATGGGCACCAATTCTTTCATCATAAAACGAGCCGGGCAACGCCCTACTTTGTAAGTAAGGTTTTTATCATAAGCCTGGGTAGGCGAAAAGCCAGATGTTGATCGGTACAAACTCCCACAGCCGAAATAATTCCACCCGGCCGCACAAGGTCATACGCTAATTTATTGCTTGCTGAATTTCCAACCGCTTCCAATACCGCATCAGCACCCCGGCCTTCATTCGCTGCCTTAATGATTTCTAACGGATTTTCTGCGGAAGCATTTACTGCAATAGCTCCAAACTGTTTTGCTCGCTCAAGTCGCTCAGGTATTGTGTCAATCGCATACACTTTTTCAGCTCCGTATTCGATGGCTCCAAGAATGGCCATCAAGCCAACAGGTCCGCATCCAACAACCGCATAACTATTTTTTGGTTTTATCTCGGCTTGCTTAGCGCAAAAAAATCCGGTTGACAAAATATCGCCTAAGAATAAAGCTTCTTCCGTGGTAACCCCTTCCGGAATTTCCATCAACGTGCTATCGGCCATGGGTACCCGAACAAATTCTGCCTGACCACCCTGCAAGCCTTTTTCCTTTTCGCGCCAGCCATATAATTGGCCATGAATGCAACGGCAGGTTAACCCGATGTTGCAATAGAAACAATTACCACAATTGGTTGTAAACGGACTCATCACGTGATTTCCGATGCGTAAAGTCTTGACATCTTTTCCAACAGCAACTACTTCCCCCACAAACTCGTGCCCCATAGCTGTGCCATGATCAAGGCCTTTCTCATGTTCATAATACGCATGTAAGTCCGATCCGCAAATAGCGCACAGCGTAACTTTTACAATTACATCGGTTGGCAATATAATTCCCGGATCGGGAATAGATTCGAAACGAATTGTTTCCTTGCCGTGAAAGGTTAGCGCTTTCATTAACTAAACAAGCTGTTCAGTTCCAGCTCAATTTTTCCTACGATAAATGAAAAGTCTTCTATGTTCTCTACAAAATCCATATTATTAACATCGATCGTTAACAGCTTACCTTGCGTGTACCCGCTAATCCATTTTTCGTAATGCTCATTCAGCGTGCGTAGGTAATCAAGCTTAATGTTAAACTCATAATCGCGGTTGCGCTTTTGAATTTGTTGAACCAGTTTAGGAATGTCGGCCTTAAGGTAAATGAGAAGATCGGGCGGTTGAACAAAACTGATCATCGAATTATAAATATCGAGATAGCTTGAGTAATCGCGGTCATTAATATGCCCACTTTTATGGAGGTTAGCAGCAAAGATGTGTGCATCTTCATAAATGGTTCGATCCTGAATAATGGTTTTATCGCTTTCGCGGATTTGCCGCACCTGATTAAATCTACTGTTGAGAAAATAGATCTGGAGATGGAATGCCCAGCGCGTCATATCATCATAAAAATCACGTAAGTACGGATTGTGATCGACCGACTCATAAAGTGGATTCCAGCCATAGTGTTTAGACAGTTTTTCTGCTAAGGTGGTTTTACCCGACCCGATGTTACCGGCTACGGCTATGTGTTTAGGTTGTGATGACACAGAGGAAAATTTAGACACTGCCTGCGGTTAAAAGCAAGCAACAGTTAGTTGATTTCTTTTCGCGTCACACCACATTACGTGATTTTGTCTTTAACCGAAAGGCTTACCCCAACGATTCTGTATTTATCAACGAACTTTATGCGCGATTTTCGAACCCACACATTGATACCCTCTTAATTGAAACAAAAAAGGTTTATGGCGATGGGTCTTATCTGAAAGAAGAGTTTAAAAATGCTTTTACTACGCTCAAATATTATTATCCCGATTTTCAAATACCCAAAATACAAACCATAATTACGGGATTGGAAAGCGACTTGTTTGTAAGCGACTCGCTGATTATCGTTGGGCTGGATTATTATTTAGGCACCGGTGCGCGCTACAGACCTAATATGTATGAGTATATGTTGCGCAGGTATCAGAAAAATTTCATTGTGCCCTCGGTAATGCTTTTATATGGTATTGATGACCGATATAATAATACCGATTTAAGGGACCGAACTGTTCTAGCAGAAATGATCACATACGGGAAAGCATATTACTTTGCTAAGCATATGATGCCTTGTGTACCTGATAGTGTTTTCATCGGTTATACATCAGAAGAAATTGCCGGGGCCCGCGCCAATCAGGATATGATCTGGAAGCGGATGATTGAAGACGAAGCTTTTTTTGCAACCAGTGCACAGGTAAAGCAACGGTATATTGCTGAACGTCCAAAAACGTATGAAGTAGGCGATCAGGCACCGGGCCGGATCGGGACCTGGGTAGGTTGGCAAATCGTTAAGAAGTATGCATCTAAAAATTCGAACTTAGCGTTGCCTCAGGTTATGAGTATAAAAGATGCTAAACTAATTTTCAACGAGTCAGGTTACCGTCCTGTTGAAAAGTAAATAACAAGTTTCCATTGCCACTCAGATAAAACACAAGGTCACCCTTCCTAATTAGGTAAACCATTTCTATCTTTCTTCACTCTTAAAATTCCTTAAGTATGAAGCCAGCTGTCTTCACCAAGCTCTCCCTTATGATGTTTCTCGAATATTTTATTTGGGGCGCCTGGTATGTAACCATGGGTACGTATATGTCTAAGTTTCTTAATGCAACGGGTGCTCAAATAGGTGCCGCCTACAGTGCGCTTGCCATTGCAACAATTATTTCTCCATTTTTTGTTGGACTGATTGCTGATCGTTTTTTTTCAGCTCAGCGAATTCTAGGCGTACTTCATTTGGTGGGTGCAGCCTTACTTTATATGGCAACGGTTGTAGTAAACAACTCCACGTTTTATTGGATCATATTATTTTATTCATTGCTTTATATGCCCACCATTGCTTTGTCCAATAGCATTGCCTTTGGACAAATGACTGATCCGGGAAAACAGTTTCCATGGATTCGGGTATTTGGCACTGTCGGTTGGATTCTTGCGGGAGTGTTGATAAGCTCCTTAGGATTGGATACTTCTGCATTAACCTTTAAGATGGCAGCTATTGCATCATTAACATTGGGCATAGTAAGTTTTGTATTACCGAATACACCACCCAAAGGCAAGAGCTCAGAAAGCGCTTTGGGCACCGAGGCACTTGTGCTTTTTAAAGACAAGTCGTACTTAATATTTTTTATTGCTGCCATCCTGATCTGTATTCCACTTTCATTTTACTATGGCTTTGCCAACGTATTTTTCAACGATTTGGGCATGAATAACGTGGCCTTTAAAATGTCCTTTGGTCAGGTTTCGGAGGGACTATTTATCCTAGCCATTCCATTCTTGTTCAATCAGATTGGTGTAAAGAAAATGTTATTGCTGGGTATGGTTGCCTGGATACTGCGCTATGTATTTTTTGCCTATGGTAACATCGACACCAGCATTTGGATGCTTTACGGTGGCATTGTATTGCATGGCGTTTGTTACGATTTCTTTTTTGTAGCGGGGTATATGTACACCGAGAAAAAGGCTGGTGAAAAAATAAAAAATGCTGCTCAGGGACTTTTTACTTTTGCCACCTATGGTGTTGGCATGATGATAGGCACACTCTTTTCCGGTGAGACAGCAGATTACTACACCATAGAAGGTGTGTATCAATGGCAATCTATCTGGATGGTCCCTGCTTATATTGCTGTGGCTGTCTTAATCTATTTTATTCTATTCTTCAATGAGAAAAAAGAAATTAAGGTCGCCTGATAAATTATGAACAATTAATAACGACTAACTAATACAGTATCATTATGAAAATCGCAATGCTTGGCTCAGGCTTTATCGGCCGCTTCTATGCCGACTCATTACAAGGATATAGAAGCAAAGATAAAATCGTTACTATTTATTCGCGTAGAGAAGAGAGTGCAAAAAATTTGCTGCTGACTACAACGTGGCCTTCTCTACCATTAACATGGAGGAGGCAATTAATCGGCCGGAAGTTGAAGTGGTCTGTATTTCCTTACCCAATAATTTGCATGAAGAGGCTGTGAACTTATGCTGCAAACATAAAAAGGCAGTAATGACAACCAAGCCCTTAGCCCGTAATGCCGAAGAAGCGAAGCGTATGTTGTTGGCTGTTGAAAAGGCCGGCATCTTCAATGGCTATCTGGAAGATTTAGTGTACACGCCTAAATTTATCAAAGCCCATGAAAGCGTGAAGAATGGAGCGCTCGGCAGAATCCTTTGGGCGAAGTCGCGCGAAACGCACCCGGGGCCACACAGCGATTGGTTTTGGGATATTGAGCAAGCGGGTGGTGGATGTATGCTCGACCTCGGCTGTCATTGTGTGGAGATTACCCGGAGTTATATTGGTAAAGATATTAAGCCAATTGAAGTGATGTGTTGGGCCGACACACAAGTGAAACCAATCGATGCGGAAGATCATGCTATCGGATTAATAAAGTATGAGAACGGAGCCATAGCACAGTTTGAAGTAAGCTGGACGTTTCGCGGTGGCCTCGACTTACGCGATGAAGTGATGGGCACGGAAGGCACCATTTGGATAAACAGTTTTTTACGTACCGGTTTCGAAATGTTTACTACCGGCAAGGCGGCAAACTATGTGGCCGAAAAAGCAGAATCAGATAAAGGCTGGTTGTTCCCGGTTGGGGATGAGTTGAACGAGTTGGGTTACAACCACATGTTTATGGATATGTTTAACTCAATGGAAAAGGAGTTGAACCAAAAGAAACTTTCTATGATGGTTATGTAGTAAATTCTATTCTTGATGCCGCGTACAAATCTGTAAAGACAAAACAATGGGAGCCCATTAACCTTGATATCTGGCGCGGCAAAGTGGGCGTAAGCAAAGACAGTCACTTGGTTGAATACGATGCCGAGCATTATTTAGTGAAAGAAGAAATAACGCACTACGGAGCTAAGAAAGTGATTCTGAAAAACAAAAAGACAGGAAAGATTTTCGAGCAGGTTGAAAGTTGAGTTCGTTTAGTTGTCCTACTCTTCAAGGTGTAGGACAACTATACTAACAAGTTATACTTCCCCTTAGTCCGTGTCCTCACAACTTAATTTCAAAGAAACACACCTCCGCATTCACATAATGGCTGGGCAGGCCATCTGAGTTTTTTAAGCGCCTCATTCCTAAAAATCAAATCCACAATTGGTATAATGAGTAATTAGCTTTTTGTTTTCGCCACAAGTATCGAGGCGAATAAATTTCTTTTCATTTTGTTTGGCAAAATTCCGTACCCAGATAACGACTTCGGAAACATAATTCCGCCCACGGAATGCTGGGTTCGTGGCAATTCTATGAATATAAATGGCTGGGTCAGCATTACGCTCTTCCCAGATCTGTGGATCACTAAATGTATGAGCCCAGATACAAGCAATTTTATTTTCTTCCATTAACTTCCATTGCCTGTTCTCTCCTATTTCTGTCTCAATTAACTCCTGACTAAATACAGGCCATCGTTTTCGGGAAACTTTATTTTTTGATAGTTGGTAGCCGTTCTATACAAAGCGAGTATCTCTTGTAAATCGTTGAGGGTGCTGTTTTGAATGATCATGTCAAGGGTTTTTTAATTTGTACTTCTCGAGGGGTCTCGTTATTAAATATAGTAACAAACAATTTATGTAACTTTCTCCAATAACTATGTTCTGTGTCATCTTAAACCACAGTCGATATCTTAAATATCTTGATCGTGAATTCGTTTTTCAGCTGAATTCAGTTTCATACCAAATAATACCCGAAGCCATTTTACTCGTTTGATAATCTCATACGAAAGCATACATCCCGAAAGTGTAATCAACAAGACAAGAATAAACTGAACCTGCACGGGAATGGCTAATGGAAAAATTAAAGTTGAGCCCAGGTAAAGAAACAGCATGTGCAGAATGTAAACCGGATAAGCAGCAGGGCTTAGGTAACGCAATGCTTTTCCGGGTCGGTTGAGGTACTTGTGACCAAATGCCAAAACACTAAAAATCCAGACTTGCGATTCCAATACGATCAGATAGGCTGGTGTGTTCATTCCAAAATAGTTTATTCGAAAAGAACAACCCAATTGCCATCGGTAAGAATAGCCAGCGCCATCTTACCAGCATTTCCCAAAAGGCATCCCCGCTCAATACAAAAAAATATCCAAAGAAGAACGCCAGTAACCCAAGAAAGAATCCATGCCGGGTCATGGCATACAACTCATACGGGACTGGTTTAATAATCCATACTTCAGCCATGAAAGCAGTTATAACAATGAGTAGGCCTACTGGAGTACTAAAGATCCTTTTGATGACTTGCACAATTTTTCCATTCTCCTTTTTCTTTATATAAAATAGTAATGGCGATAGCAGTAACACGTAAATAAAAATGTTAGCCAGGAACCACAAATGCCCTGGGTCATAGGTGTAGTGCAGTTCCATTTTATAATAATATCGCCAGACTAATATATGCAAGGGAACAATCGCAAACATCCCAAACACAAAGGGGAGCCAGATACGCATGGTGCGTTCAGTAATAAGCTGTTTCCAATTGCGCTTTTCCATAGCGAAATAAACACCCATGCCCGATACAAAAACAAGAGCGGTATCCGCCACAGATTTAGCATAGCCATGGGAGTCCACAATGCTGCCCAGGGTTTTGATGTGGTGATGAATCCAATCATAACACCCCACGATTGAAAACCAATGGCAACGTGATAGATTAAAAGTAAACCGATGGCAATTACCCGAAGCCAATCAATGTCGTATCGTCTCATAATGAAGAGTATAGAGTAGTTAGTACTTAGTACTTAGTGGTGAGAAAGGATAGCCTTGAATATTTAAACTAAAACTTACTGTCTTGTATAAACACTCAAGGCTCACGATCTACTTCAGCATCTCAGCAATTTCAGGCCTCGTTTTTTCAATGTATCCGTAATCTAGTTTAAGACCCATGGGGCCAAGTACATTGCCCATCATATCGTACGTGTCTTTTATCTCGGCAAATGGACCAGCAACATTATCGTAAGCAGTAGCCCCATATTTATTCTTGATTGTCTTATCTGCCTTCTTCTCAAGCAACTGTTTTACAATTTCGGGCCGACAAAAGAAAGCGGCTGTATGTAATGCTGTAGAGCCATCGCTGTTTTGAAAGTTCAGGTCAACTCCGGCATCAATCAATACTTTGGCTATCTCCCGACTTTCCGAATACAGCGGCACTAATTAATGGACTGGAGCCTCCGAATGGATCGCGTACATTTAAATCGCTGCCCGCAGCAATGTGTTGTTTTACAGCTTCCATGTTATCAGAGATTACAGCAGTGTATATCAATGTCAGGAGCTTTAACTGTTGTGTTACTTGTTTCCTTAGCGGTACAAGACGCTACAAGTAAGATTATTACCAGTAGGTAAACAGGAGTGTTAAGGGTTTTCATAAGTTGTTTGTGTTTAAATTTTTTGTTTTTCTTATGAAGCAAAGGAACGGTGGTCTTTGCCTGTCGGATAAGTACTGATGCGGATAAAACCGTTAATTTTGCGGGAATCAGTATAAAAAATCGCGCATCGATGTAACTTTTGATGCAATTCGCCACCTTGAGGTTTACTATATGACCGATTCATCACCCTTGGACTCTGAATTTCTGAACCAGCTTACGGCCACGATTGAAAAAAATCTGGCCAACGAGCAGTTTGGAGTTTCCGAATTGGCCGATGCGTTGAATATGAGTCGCTCTAATCTCCTTCGTAAAGTGAAGAAGGCTACCAATCTTTCAGTGAGTCAGCTTATCAGTAAGGTACGATTAAAGCGAGGTATGGACTTGCTGCGAGCTGGTTCTCATAATGTATCGGAGGTGGCACATCAGGTTGGGTTTAGCAGTACCTCTTATTTTATAAAGTGCTTTCGCGAATATTATGGTTATCCACCCGGTGAAGTTGGCAAAAGAAATATAAATCAGGAACCAATACCTGTGGCGCCTCCACCTTCCAATAAAAGACCACACCTTATTGTTGGTGCAATTTTGTTGATAGCAGTTGCTGTGGTCGGATGGTTTTTATATCCGCGATTTGTATGGCAAGAAAAGATTGTGAACGAAAAATCAATTGTTGTTCTTCCATTCAAAAATGATAGCAACGATTCTACCAATGTGTATCTCATCAACGGATTGATGGAAGCTACCCTCAATAACCTTCAAAAGATTAAAGATCTTAAAGTGTTGAGTCGCACCTCGGCTGAAAAATATCGCAACACCGATAAAACAATTCCAGAAATGGCGAAGGAGTTGAATGTAACGTATCTTGTAGAGGGCAGCGGTCAGAAAATAGGAGAACGAATTCTATTAAACATACAATTGATTGATGGTGCTAGCGACAGGCACTTATGGAGCAAACAATACAGACGCGAAGCCATAGATATTTTTGCACTACAGCAGGAAATCTCAAGCGATATTGCCGGAGAGATAAAGGCCATTATTACGCCCGATGAAAAAAATCGCATTCAAAAAATTCCAACACAAAATCTGGAAGCCTATGATTTGTTTTTGAAGGGTGTTGATTTGTTAAAAAAGGGTGGCGATACTAACTTGAAAAATTCAATCACCCTTTTTGATGAAGCTGTTATAAAAGATAGAACATTTTCTCTTGCTTATGCCTGCGCAGGTATGGCTTGCTATTACCTCGATCTTTTCCACGCTGAAAAACCTCATCTGGATAAGCTTGGAACATATGCCGACAAAGCATTACTAAATGATTCCAAGCTTGCTGAAAGTCTAACTGCAAAAGCAATGTATTATCTGCTAAGAAAGGAATATAAAGAAGCGTTGCCTTATCTAGAGAAAGGCCTGGAATACAATCCGAACTCCACTGAGATTATAGGCTTGCTCGCTGATTTTTATGCTATGAGTTTACCTAACACCGGAAAGTACCTTGAGTATGCATTAAAAGGACTGCGGCTTGATGTCAACTCTGGAGATTCGATCACTACTAGTTATATTCATTTACGTTTGGGTAATGCACTTATACAAACTGGTTTTGTAGATGAAGCACTTGAGCACATTGATAAATCACTTGCGTATTATCCTGACAATGCTTTCTCACGATATGTGCGCGCATTTGTACTGTATGCCAAAGAGGGTGATCTCAAACACACGGCAACTCTTACAGACAGAGTTTAGAAGAGACACGAATCGATTTGATATTCTGCAGGATATTGGCAAAGTGAGTTACTATCTTCAAGAGTATGATACTGCCTATAAGTATTATAAAAGATTTAACCAGTATCGTGAAAAACAAAAACTGGATGTGTTTGAACATGAAAACCTGGTCATCGGTCGGGTATATGAAAAAATGGGCGAAGCGGGAAAGGCAAAAGAATTCTACGAAAGGTACAGGCGATATCTCGACACTGATGAAACTGCATACAAAAACGTAGGGTTAGCTATTTACGATTGTCAGATAAACGATGGCGCTAAGGCACTAGGGCACCTTAGGCTATTTACTAAAGAAGATAATATTCAATACTGGGTTATTTTGTTTATGGATAAAGGGCCCGATCTCACGGAAACTGAAAAATCGCCTGAGTTTAAAGAGCTGTTGAAGGAAGTAGAAAGAAAGTTTTGGGTAAACCATGAAATCCTGAAGCTAAAGTTGCAGGATCAGGGGTTGCTATAGGTTATTTAAAGATATCACTGAATTTTTCGGACAACAGCTTTCGGGAATACTTTAGCTCAGCCAATTGCCTCGATGCCTGTTGAGATTCTGCCAACAAATTCTTATCGGTAAGGTAAGGCGTAATCTTCCTCACAAAATCATTTGCCTCCAGTGGATTTACATAAACTCCACATTTATTCTCTTCAATTTCAGTTTTAATCCACCCTCCAAAATTGATGATGATCAATTTTCCGGCAGCCAGGCCGTCAAAAAATTTGTTGGGCGAACCCGTTTCTAAAACAGGAACAGACTTATAACAAATGAATGAAGCATCGGTGATATTCATCAACTCGCGCACGCCCTCTCGGTTTCTAAAATCAAGAAAGGTAAGGTTGTGCAACTCCAATTGTTTCGCGTTTCCTTTCAGACGATCAAGCACAGCTCCATCCCCACAAATAAAAAAGTGAATCGGTAGTTGAGATTTACCTGCCGCGCGTGCGCATTCTAACACATAATCAAGTCCATTGGCTACACCGATGGCGCCAATGTAGGAGACTACAAACTTATCCCGTATCTGATATTTTTCTATCAGCACATCATCCTTAGGTGTGGGGTAATAAAATTCACAATCCGCCATGTTTGGGATCAGGTGAATCTTTTTGCCCGGTACTTTCTTTTCAATAGCTGATTGAATAGCAGGCGACAGTGCTACTATCGATTGAGCTGATTGATAGATTTTTTTTCAAGCAGATAGAGGACTTGCTGAAAAAAAATAGCTCTTTACAAATCCCATTTGAATGGGGGCATCGGGCCACAAATCACCCACTTCAAAAATATAAGAAATTTTATACCGCGCCTTTATTCGCATGGCTGCGAGACCAACCGTAAGAGGAACTGAAATGGCATAGCAATAATTAAAATCGGTGAATTGCCCGGCTATGTTCAATACGCCCTGTACATATTTAATAAACGCTCGGCTCCGTGCCATAAAACCAAACCGATTGTCGTAAGCAATAGGCAAAGAATGTACTTCTATGCCCTCAACAATTTCTTTCGTATAGATTGACTCATTACTACCGGTTATCACGGTTACCTGAATTCCACGATCAACGAGGGCTTTGGCGAGATAATAGGAGCGAATAGCGCCACCTTTTTCGGGTGTATTGAAGTGCTGATGCAGGATTAAAACTTTCACGCTGCAAAAAAAAGGAAAACGAAATGTTCTCCCAGCATAGATCGTGATTTTTTTAAGGAGATTAATTAATTACCAACCTCATCATCACAATCTTCCCAGCATTCCTTACAAGGTTGCTTAATCACAGGATAGCTAGCTATATCTTTTCCGGAAATAAAATAAGATGGCCCTTCCGCGTCTTCCCAAAGCCACCATTGCGTAAGGCCATCATCGGTTTTTTCCACTCTATAGGTATTGGTCGAATATGAATCGTTGACAACCAGCGCAAGAGAACCCTTAGAGGCTGACCACGATTCTATCTTTCCTACCGTGGCATCCTGCCCCCAACCAATCATAATTGAATCGGTATGAATAGATACCATCGTGTTGTCGGCATCGCATGGATAAAATAATACCCATTCATTATTTTGCTGCGTAACCATGTGCCAGTCTCCGGAAAGGCTGGCCAACGTGAAATCATTCGATGAGTTTGTTGCCTCCACTTCGGCCACACTTTCATCTTCTGATTTTGGCGATGGCGAACAAGCTCCTATAATAAATGCTAGTAGAAAAATTAGAGTCCGCATAAGCGAGTGATTTAAGACTATAAATAAAACTACAAAAACTGACGGATACTTATTGCCTCTCCTATTTTTCCTACCTTGGTAAGATAAATTGCTTGTTATGAAAAAAAGAATCCTGATTTTATTGGTTACCTCTATATTTGGTTCATTTGCAATAGCTCAAATAAAACAAGCGCTGTTTAGGGAACAGAAATGGCAAATACCAATAGTTTGCTTTTCAAGCTTCGGCATACATTGGTATAATCGTTAAACATAAAATTGATTGATCGTGGATTCCAAGGCAAGACATTGCCTGAAACTGCCTTTCAGTAATTTAACTCGTATACGGCTAGAAAGAAACCCGGTCAAATGAATGTTTGTGATTCATGAACCCGATTGAAGAAAATCTTACCTTGCGTCATTAAATTTAATCTTTATGATCAAAGAATACATTCAATCGAATCAGCAACGCTTTTTAGATGAACTTTTCGAACTGCTTTGCATTCCTTCGGTAAGTGCCGACAGTCACCACAAAAATGATGTGCGCAAGGCTGCAGAGTATGTAGTGAAGAAATTAAAAGATGCCGGAGCCGATACCGCTGAGCTCTGTGAAACCGCGGGCCATCCGATTGTTTATGGAGAAAAAATAATTGACGCTGCGTTACCAACCGTACTAGTATACGGCCATTACGATGTGCAACCTCCCGATCCGTTGAACTTATGGACTTCTCCTCCCTTTGAGCCCGTTGTAAAAGATGGAAAGATTTATGCGCGCGGTTCGTGCGATGACAAAGGCCAGTTCTATATGCACATCAAAGCCTTTGAGGCTATGACTAAACTTAAAACGCTGTCGTGCAATATTAAATTCATGATTGAGGGTGAAGAAGAAGTGGGGTCTGATAACCTGGGCATTTTTGTACAAAAAAATAAGAGCAAACTGAAAGCCGATGTGATTTTGATTTCAGACACATCGATTATCTCATTGGATACACCATCCATCACAGTGGGGTTGCGCGGATTAAGTTATGTTGAAGTTGAAGTTACCGGTCCGAACCGCGATTTGCATTCGGGTGTATATGGAGGGGCGGTCGCTAATCCGGCTAATATATTAAGCCGCATGATTGCTTCCCTACATGATGAAAATGGACGCGTAACTATTCCGGGTTTTATGATAAGGTTGCCGAACTGTCGGCATCAGAACGCGAAGCACTTAACAAGCTCCATTCAATCTCAACGATTATAAAAAGGAGTTAGATATTGAAGACATTCGGGGTGAGAAGGGCTACACAACATTAGAACGCACAGGCACTCGCCCTACCTTAGACGTTAATGGAATCTGGGGTGGGTACACCGGTGAAGGTGCCAAGACTGTATTACCCTCAAAAGCATCTGCAAAAATTTCGATGCGTTTGGTTCCGCATCAAAACAATCATGAGATAACAGAATTGTTTACAAAACATTTTGAATCTCTTGCCCCAAAATCCGTAAAGGTGAAAGTTACTGCGTTGCATGGTGGCGAACCTGCCGTAACACCCACCGACTCAAAAGCATTTACAGCAGCGAGCATGG
This sequence comes from Flammeovirgaceae bacterium, assembly GCA_016709845.1. GTDB lineage: Bacteria > Bacteroidota > Bacteroidia > Cytophagales > Cyclobacteriaceae > ELB16-189. Next base: position 20,284 of record JADJMA010000012.1, read on the forward strand.
CTTTTGAAGAAGTGTGGGAAAAAACACCTATACCCACCCGCGATGGTGGTAGCATTCCTATTGTTTCGTTATTCAAAAAAGAGCTTGGCCTGGACACCGTACTCATGGGATTTGGATTAGATAGCGATGCTATTCATTCGCCCAATGAGCATTATGGAATTAAAAACTTTTTGATTGGCATTGAAACTATTGTAGCGTTTTATAAACATTATAGCAAATAGATTTAGAAGAAAATAAAAAGTCGTGGCCTATTAATAAGCCACGACTTTTTTATGCTTAAGGGAATATTTTAGTTGTCCCTTAAGAATTCCTCGTAAGTTTTTAACACGATAGGTTGAATGGCGTCTTTCGAATTTGCACTAATAACCTTAGGCAAATTTTTATCTTTTATTTTTTTATAATCTTCCTTCCCTTTTTCAAAGCGACTTTCAATGGCTTCAAGATTGGAAAGTTCTGCCTGATTTGGTTTATAATAACTATCTGCAACCTTAGAATATAGCTCAGCCATCTTTTCCCTTAGCTGAGGCTCAGCAGTACCTACGTAATTATCACCTTTCGTTACAACAAGAGTTTCTTTCAACTTAGTAAGCTCAGTAATTAAAGGGGTCGCAATTTTTGCACTCTTGGCATCTCTTGCTTTTACACCTTCTGCAATTTTAACATACTCATCTAGGGTATAAACCACATAAGCTAATTCCTGCGACATGTTGTACAACTTCATTGTGGCTGCTTCCTGAAGTTTGCGATCAGCCAAAGAAATGTCTGAATTCGGATCATATTGAATTACAAGATCATTTGTAAAAGTCTCTTTACCTTTTGTATGATAACTTTATAGGTGCCTGCAGGAACACGCGGAGATGTGGAAACCACCAAAGGCAAATGTTTTTCCTGTCGCTACCTTGGGTGGTTTCATGTTGTAATTCCACTCCACCACATTAATGCCTTTTGATTTTCCTGGACCTAACTCAGCAATCGTGTTACCTTCTAAATCCTGAATCTCCAATGACATCTTACCAAACGTATGTCTTTTCTTTAGGTAGTAAATAATTCTTGCTGCCCGGCTCGGATTATTTCCAACAAACTGTGTCTCTGTACTACCGCCACCAAATCCATTTGTTTCTGCAATGACGGTTGGTTTTGTGGTAAAGAAATAAAGTTCTTTATTCATGTTCTCTTCCGTAAGCTGACGCAAGGGACTGATATCATCAATGATGATTATTCCACGACCATGAGTTGCAATAACTAAGTCATTGGTTTTCTTATTCAATTCAATAAAGTGCACATTGGCGGCAGGCATGTTGTTGGTGAACTTATACCAATTCTTACCACCATTCAACGTTATGTACAAGCCAAACTCTGTTCCCAGAAACAATAGATTTTCATTCTCATAATCTTCCTGTATGTTTCTGGCAAAGCCATAAATCTCTGGAGTTACGATGGATTTCCAGGTAGCTCCAAAGTCAGTTGTCTTATAAACGTACGTGTTTTTGTCACCTGTTTGATAGCCTGTAAATACAGCATACGCAATGCTTTTTCCAAATACACTTGCTTCAACATGGTAAGCCATCGTATTTTTAGGAAGCCCCATAATATTGGTGACAACGTTTGTCCAGGTCTTTCCACCATCTTTGGTAAGTTGCAAATTACCATCATCAGTTCCTGCCCATACAATGTTTTCATCAAGCGGAGATTCAGCAATGGTAAAAATGGTGCAATGATTTTCGGCACCAGAATTATCACGCGATAAACCACCAGAGTCTTCCTGGTTTTGTTTTGCAGGATCATTGGTAGTAAGGTCCGGAGATATTTTGACCCATGTTTCGCCCATATCCTCTGAGCGATGAACAAATTGGCTACCCATATAAAACCGATCGGGCTTGCTGGCACTAATTGCCATAGCCGCATTCCAGTTAAAGCGAAGTTTTGGGTCACCCTTTCCCGCTAAGGGCTGAACGGTTTTTGCTTGATCCTTTGCGGGATCATACCGCCAAACACTTTCTGCACCCTGCATTTCAGAATAAATCAATTTTTTTGTTGGGTGTGGGTATACGCGGTATCCATCGCCTACTCCTATGCGTCTCCAATCGCGCGCTTCAATACCACCAGGGGATTGAGATGGTCCATACCAACAACCATTATCTTGTAAGCCACCATATACATTGTAAGGTTCTTCATTGTCTACACTTACATGATAAAACTGTGATAGAGGAAGGTTCTCAACAATTTCAAGAGTAGTACCACCATCCCACGAACGATACACGCCACCATCCGTAGCAGCATACATCCGATCAGAATTTTTTATATCAAAAACAATATCGTGAACATCGGAGTGGTTGGGGCCAAGATCTTTAAATGTTTTTCCGCCATCACGCGAAATGGAACCAAACAAACCAGCCTTCACAACAACATCAGGATTTCTTGGATCAACTTCTATTCGTGAGAAATAGAACGGGCGCACCACAATTCCAAAATCGTTGTTAAGTTGTTTCCAGTTGGCACCGGCATCTTCACTTCGATATAAACCCTTGTCTTTATCTTGTTCTGATTCGATTACTGTATAAAGAATGTTGGAATTAGATGGAGCTACGGCAATAGCTAATCTTCCTAATTTCCCTTTCGGGAAACCGTTGTGAATTTTGTTAAATGTTTTCCCTCCATCAATCGATTTGTACAGTGCGCTGTTGGCTCCACCAGAACTGAACGACCAAGGTTGCCTTCTGAACTCCCAAAAAGAAGCATATACAATGTTTGGATTGTTAGGATCAAGAGTGAGGTCGCTGCAACCAGTTGTTTTGTCAACATACAAAATCTTGTTCCAGGTTTTTCCACCATCTGTTGTTTTATAAAGACCGCGTTCTTCACTGTCATTCCAGAGCGGACCAAGCACGGCAACATAAACCTCATCTGGATTTTTTGGATTAACCTGAATACCGGCAATCCGTTCAGATTTTTCAAAACCCATTTTAATCCAGTTTGTGCCGCCATCAACCGTTTTATATAATCCATCTCCAACCGAAACACTGTTTCTTGTCCAGGTTTCTCCGGTTCCTACCCAAATATTATTATCAGGACTGGATGGGTCTATTTCCACGGCTCCAATCGATTGACAGTAATCATCAAAAATGGAGTTGAAGGTTGCTCCCCCATTACTACTTTTCCAGACGCCACCCCCTGCCGTGCCGATATATAATACGCGATCGTTAGTGGGATGCAATTCTATGTCAGTGGTTCGCCCACTCATTAACGCAGGCCCAATATGCCGCGCTTTCAGGTCACCAAATAATTCTTTTCCTTTGGTTATAGCATCTTCTTGTGCATAAACTGATAGGGCAATGACTGAAAATAAAAATGCGTAAATACTTTTTTTCATTCTATTAGGGTTTGAGTAAAATGAAAAGAGCAGATTATAATCTGCTCTTTCTTAAAAACAAGTGATTCTATTTTATAATGCCAGCTATTATCATAAGGCTTATTTTTCAACAGGCATTACAAAAGCGGTTTGCTTCCCACTTTGATTCAATTCAATTTTAGATATTGTTATCGACTTGGCTCCCCTGCCCTTTTTATTCCTTGAGCCATTGAAAATGGCATCATTATACCATTGCTTCCTGATAATCGCTCATGGTACTTTGCGATACCATTCCTTTTGCCGGCCCTGAATTAACTTCTTGCTCCTGCATGATGGGGACAAAGTTTTCGGCATCGAAATAATAGTATACAATATTGTCGGTAGGCTTACCATCAATCTTTACTGGTTTCTTGGTGAGTTTTACTTTAAAGGTCTCAGTACCTTCAATACTTTCTTTACCCAAGAGTTCTACTGTATATCCTTTTGCCTTGTAATTCAAAAAAGGATCAGGAAAGTCTCCGATATCTAATTTGAAGTTCTCAGTTGATTCGGCATCACTTTTTTCACCTTTCATGGTTTGAAAATTAGTTGACCAAAGTGTAGTTCCATCATACACACCTTGTTTAATTTCTTTGCCTTGAAAGTTGATCGCAGTCATTTGACGACCGTCCTTCAATTGAACAATTTCCAATGGAATTTCCATGCCGCCCTGATTTACTTTGGCCGTCATTTTAATTCCTTGCAGGGCTTGCCACTTTTCAACACCTCCGGTATTCTCGAAATAATTGGCAATGATTTCGTCTACCGTTTGTGCTTGCACCAGCAGGGTGCTCATTAATAAAAATAATAATGTGATAAGATTCCGATTCATAGAGGTTGGCTTAAAAAATGTTGGCTAATAAATCTGTTATACGGGTTTGTTCAGTATTTAGTAACAGATTTTTCAATAAAATTACAGGAATTTTTTTTGCAAAAAAGAAGTTAATGATCATTTATCGACCTTTAATTAAGCATGACTTGGTTAACTTTGTCCTCTGATTTTTCTATGAAAAGACCTGTTTTTCTTTTATTCTTACTTGTTTCCGCAGTTTTAAGTCAGGCACAGATTCTAACCCCTGCCAAGTGGACTTATTCTACCTCCTCTCAAAATGCCAAAGTAGGTGATGAAATAGAATTGATCTTTAAGGCAACGATTGATAAAGATTGGTATTTATATTCCTCTGAGTTTCCTTGCGAAGATCCAACAAAAACGAGCTTTAGTCTGACTCCTAATTCAAGTTTTCAATTAGTGGGTGGTTTACAGGCCATCAACCCTATCGATAAGTATGATGAAATCTTTGAGTGTGATGTAAAAATCTTTAAGAAGAACGGTGAGTTTCGCCAACGAATAAAAGTGCTTAGCGCGGATTTAAAAATTTCTGGCGAATCCGATTATCAGGTTTGTTCAGATGTTACCGGCCAATGTGTGCCCGGTGGCGAAGAGTTCTCGTTTAATAATTTAAAGATCGCTTCTTCTTCCAGTACTCCCGATAACCAAGCTCAACAAGATAATCCGAATAGTTTTCCAGTAGCAAGTGTTCAGCAACCGGCAACGGGCAGCCAGCAATCGTCTGTGGGTCCCATCCTCGATCCCACGTTAGTGAAAGAAGATCCACAGGGAAAATCATTACTTGGCTTTTTGTTGATTTCATTCTTAGCCGGTCTTGCAGCACTCATTACGCCTTGTGTTTTTCCTATGATCCCGATGACGGTGAGTTTCTTTACCGGCAGAGGAACCCGCTTCCAGGCGTTGATGTATGGCTTTTTTATTATCCTTATCTATTCATTGATCGGTGCAGCACTCGCGCCTTTGATGGGCCCTGAAACGGCTAATCATTTATCCACCGAATGGATTCCAAACCTCATCTTCTTTCTTGTTTTCATTGTGTTCGGTCTTTCCTTTTTAGGGCTTTTTGAAATAACCTTGCCGGAACGTTGATCAATAAAGTAGATCAACAAGCCGAGAAGGGTGGACTCGTTGGCGTTTTCTTCATGGCCTTTACTATAGTGCTTGTATCGTTTTCGTGTACTGGGCCAATCGTAGGAAGTATCCTTGTATCCTCAGCCGGTGGCGAGTTTTTGAAACCCATTGCCGGCATGTTTGCCTTTGCACTCGCCTTTGCAATACCCTTTACCTTGTTCGCCTTTTTCCCAGGCTGGTTGAAGTCGTTACCTAAATCAGGTGGCTGGCTCAATACCGTAAAAGTTGTTTTAGGATTTGTTGAAATCGCGCTTGCGTTTAAGTTTTTGAGTATAGCCGATCAGGCCTTTCATTGGGGAATCTTAGATCGTGAAATCAACATCGCCATTTGGATTGTGATTGTCGTCTTGATTGGTGTTTATCTGATGAAGGGCTTCAGAATGCCGGGAGATCAGGGAAAAGATGCGGAAGATAAAACGGTAAGTGTACTTCGTGTAAGTCTTGCTATGATTGCTTTTGTGTTTGCTGTCTATTTAACCCCGGGCATGGGGCGCTCCGCTACAAGCGTTGGCCGGCTATCTGCCTCCTATGTACACACACGATTTTAATGTGCTCGCATCCACAGAGAGTACATCGGCCGGAGTATGTGATGATCCCAAATATGCTGACTTCCTCCACTTACCTCATGGATTGAATGGGTACTTCGACTACGACCAGGCGATTGCTTGCGCGCGTCAGCAAGGCAAACCACTATTTATAGATTTCACAGGACATGGTTGCACGAATTGTCGTGAGATGGAAGCAAACGTATGGTCTGATCCACATGTGCTGCAACGCTTGCGAGAAAATTACATCGTGGTAGCACTTTATGTCGATGATAAAACTCAACTGCCGGAAAGCGATTGGTACACATCAGCCTACGATAACAAGACAAAGAAAACCATTGGCAAACAAAATGCCGATTTACAGATCGCTAAATTGAATAATAACGCACAGCCTTTTTATGTTTTGGTGGGTAAAGATGAGCGAGTGCTTGTTTCCCTTATGGGTACAATTTAGATGCAGAGAGTTTCAGCAAGTTTTTGGATGCCGGAAGAGATAAGTTTAAGGAGCTGTATCCTTAAGATCAAGAAGCAGATAGTCCTGAATTCAATCTGTGAGTGCAAAGACCGCTATAAGAACTAAACCAAGTATCGCAATCGTGAATTGCGCAAAACCTGTGAACTCCGATACATAAAATTGATCTGAGCTTTTGTTGGGCAACATTTCCGGAGCCACCGAAGTTTGAATAACCTCCGAAACCCAAAATTGATTATCAATTACTTTCGAATCTTCAAAATCTTCAGTAGCAGCAAAAGTCAGATAACTTCTGAATTGCATTGGGGCAGCCTCTTTCGAAAAAACATAATTTGAAAGCTTGGCACCTGTAACATGAGGGGTTTTCTGTTGTTTGGTTGCGGGGGTAAGGGAAACAAACTATAGCGCACAGTAGGCGGCTCTACTATAATTGAAGAATTTGGTAATTGAAGAATTTGGTGGAATAAAACTGACTTTTTCATTTCGAAATATACTCCCTTGTATGCTGCCACTATTAGTTGAAACCCGATCCGACCATGCAATGTCATACCCACTGATAGTTGCGTTTATAGTTGATTCATCTTTCCAGTAGGCAAATGTAAGCCCATCGAATATAAGAGCAGACTTACTCCAATCCACATAAAAGGGTGTGTTAAGTTTATTGATTACTTTAATCTGAACGGGGCAATTCATGCCGGTAAATGCGTACTCTATTCGTACCGAATCGGTCTCGAAAAAAAATTGCCGGGATTTACCTTTTTCAAGTTCCCCGGATAATGTTGCATATTGATATCTATAACAACTGGTGCAACTTAGGATAACACAAATTGAAATTGGGAGTATATATCTCATCTTAATCACCGCACAATCACCAACCCTTTGGTTTCCTTTCCCAAAACTGTTTTGAGTGTATAGAAATATACACCCGCCTCAAAATTTGAAATCTCGTATTTTACTTCGTGAGGTCCTTTACTTTGTGATTCATCCGCAACAGTAGCCACAACTCGTCCTGCTAAATCAAAAATTTTCAAAGTTACTGCAGACTCTGTTTCCAAGTAGTATTGAAATGTAACAGATTTATCAGCCGGATTCGGGTATGCACTGAGTAGTTTGTCTGACTCTTGATCTTCTTTTGTTTCCTCCTCATCACCTCTTTTTCTCAAATTTCTTAATTGTGAATTATACGCTGAACTGGCACAAAAGTTTGAATCTGAGCTTGCGTAGCAGGTAATACTTGTGTGGGTATATGGCCATTGGGCAATCCGTTTTGAAGTCTGACATTAGCTGGTACGGCTGACCCGGAAGCACAACAATATTAGGAGCCTTTAAAATTCTATTGCCAGTAAAGGTTGTGTTTGGGCCTGTTGTAATTTTATCCCAAGCAAATACATCGTAAGCAACAGTTTGATTAGTTAAAGTTAACTCTGTAGTAAGACCATTGTTGCAATAGGAGGAGCAAAAGTAAATGATTGCCCATTTGCATATTCTATCGGATAGGTTAGTGCTAATAATACATTTTGGGTATTGGCATCAGTGTCTAGACGTTCCAAATTAATGAGTAAACGAAGAGCCAAGGGAGTTCCATCGGTGCATCCGAGAGGGTATCCGTAGTTATTTTGTCCATTCCATCCAGATACAGAGCCAGCCTCTACGCTAAAGGTGCTTAAAGCACTTAATGGTAAATAGGCTGTCTTGAATGTACCAAAATCAAGACTTGCCATTATTTCTATATTATTTGTATTAAAGCCCGCTGCAGGGTTAACGACATATTTATAGAGCGATTTGAAAAATATCAAGATAATTATCTTCATAGTATCCAGTTCCTTGATCATAGTAACCGCTAGTCTCTAAATTCTTTTGATAGACCTTAGGTGTTTCTAGTAAATTGAATACGCCTAATACTTCATTATAGTAGGGGTATTGGGTATCATTAATACATGAAGCATCTTTAGATCCTGGAGTATAAAAAGTTATATCTGGAAACGGAAACTGAGTACTTATTGTACCAGAGAGGCTAACATTAGCTTGCAAGGCCATAGGCATTATTTTTACTTCTTGTGGTGCCGTTGATTTTTTACCACCACCTACAAAAAAGTTTACCAAATCAATTGCCGCACCAATGTAAGGCGCTGCCTTTAGCCCTTCTTTCAAGAAAGAGCTTTTCTTAATCTCCTCCTGAAATTTATTTAAGGAATTTCTTTTAAGAAGCTCTGCCACAGTTAGTTGAAGGTTAGTTTTCCCTTCAATTTTCAGTGCTTTTTCTTGATCCGTTGTGAACTTAGATATCTCATCATATGCCTTCTTAGCCTCTTTTCCGGCTCCCGCTAATTCAGTTATCGAATAGCCATCTTCTTCAATGCTCACTGAGCCGTTTACTGTTGGTGTAATTTGCCCTGTTAAACTTCCATTAAGTGTTATGCTAGAACTAACAAGGTATTTTATCTCAATTGCAATTGATGAATTGTTGTTACAGGTGCAAGGATCAAAACTCATATGAAAATCTGCATACATCCATTTGGCTGGCCTATACCCTGCTATGGCTGTTATTTTTGGAGAAGACTCAAACTTATCGAGTGCAAAAACTTTTGATGCATTACTCAACAGTGAAGACTGAATACCACCTGTAAATTTTATTGTTACACTAGTCCCGTTATATCCAACAATTTCATTTACCGCAACAAATACTCTTAAAACGGCAGTGTACTTATTATATAGAACAATATAGATGTCTCTCGTGGTCGTTCCCTTCGGAGTACCATTTTCATTGAACCCCAAGTCATACTTTATCAGCTCCCAACCATCTATGGATAATCGATCAGGGTTATTTAAAAAATGTACTAAGGGTGAATTTCCATCCTGATTGAATGGAGATTCGATATTATTATAAGGAGTTGGCCAAAACTGCGAGCTAACAGGAAGCAATCCCAAATTTGTCCAATCGAAAAAGTATTTCTTTTGGCTGGTTTCTCGTTGTTAACAGAATTAATAAAAAGAATTAGAGGGGTCAGTTTTTATTCCTTTCACATTACAATTCAGGCATTGAGAGTGAATCTCCACAATAACGAAAAGCGTTAGAAATGAAAAATAATTAACTTAATTAGCCTTCTTTCCATAAAAAGTATCTTTTATTCTTTTATCCCCAGGCTGATTGCAGTCCGAGGCTGAAAGGAGAGTTGAGAATTTAATTATTGCATTTTTTCCTGTTTCATCAATTTTTACCCATCCAATTGGCGCTCTGCACAATGGTATGTGTCCATTACACAGTCCTTCTTCCCATGAAAACTTTAAATGTTTATAGCCTACAGCAATCCTCAATTCTCTTGTTCCGTTGCGAAAGGGCTCACAACCCTCATTTACATTTCGGATTAAATATGTGCAATCACAATACTGTGGATCTATTGTGCAATCACATTCAGGGTCTGATATATTTTCCTGAGCAATTGAAACATTAAAGGAATGATTTGGATTACTGTTAACATAACCAGTAAAAACTCCCACAATTGGATTCTCATAGTAATCAATTACTGTCAGTATTCTATATACAGTATCAATCCCATCGTCTTTAGGAAAACAATTCAAATCAGGGGTCCATCGTGCTATTAGTCGAATAGTAATACTTTCGGGGTATTGAAATATTAATTTGACTTCACTTTGATTAAATATTCTATCATCATCTCCGATCTTCCATTCATAACTCAAATAGTTACTGTCAGCTCTAAAAACAATTAGATTATTTGTCAGAACTGTATCTGATATTAGTAATGTATCTGTAGCAAAATTGGGAATTTCGCCAATTTTAAAGCCAGCCTTTGTCTGCTTTCTTGACAAACACGGATCAGGTTCAGGATCGCCACCGCACCCACTTAAGTGAATAAAGCCAATCCCAAAAGCCACTACCACAACAGCACCAAAAATCTTTCTCATTTTTTGTTTTCAATTTTTTCTATTCTCTCCTTCAATTCTTTATTCTCCTTTTTCATTTCAATCATATAGAGCGTAAGTTCTTCTACTTTTTTTAGCAAGATAACGTTCATGTCGTTGAGGCTCATACCATTTTTTTCTACATCGGCTGCCGAAGGTACTTCGGGTAAGTGCCTGTTTTCTTTGATGTATTTTTCTGTTTCTTCTAATTTCGGAAGTTCGTAGGATGGATCAAAGACATAGTCAGGAAAAACGGTTGTTCCTGCTATAAAAACCCGCACTTCCTCATTGGCGGCAATCTTACCTGCTACCGCTAATTTAAATGAACCTGTGTTAGTTGTGCCAATACCTACATTACCCGTTCCGGTGATTCGCATTTTTTCTGATCCTGTACTATTTCCACTATAAAAAGTATGAAACCCATAGCTTTGAAACCGTGTTTCGTTATTTGGCTGCCTGATTATTGAAAATATCGTACTTCCAGAACCATCGTCTGCGATTAATCCATTTCCTATACCCACTCCTGTTGTTCTTAAATGTCCATAACTTCTTATTGTGCCACTCACATCAAGAGAAAAGGCTGGTACGGAAATCCCAATCCCCACATTTCCAGTGGCTGGAAACGTGTTTGATTGTGCCCCCACAAATAAAACTGAACCAAAATGAAAGAAGCAATAAGTAAACTTGTTTTCATGGCGATTGGCTTTTTAATAATTTTTTAAAATGTACTCTAAACAAATATAACGATGTAGGCAATTGCCTGCAAATCGAGTTTGTTATCCGAATAGATTGCCTGCCAAGTGAAAGGCAACTTAAAGATTGTATTTGGGGAAACTCTAAAGGAACTGAGGTTGCAAAAAAGTCTTACGCAGCAACAATTAGCAGATTATACCGGAATGGATCGTGCGTTTATTTCAGAATTAGAACGCGGAATATTATTGCCAAGCCTTGAGACATTTTTTAAACTTGCCTATCAGCTAAAGATTAAACCCAGAGACTTAGCCGATAAAATTGATCAAAAGTTAGGACCTTAATAATCCTCTTTGCCGGAAAGCGAATGGTACACATCAGCCTACGATAACAAAACAAAGAAGACCATTGGTAAACAAAATGCCGATTTACAGATTGCCAAATTGAATAATAATGCACAGCCTTTTTATGTGCTGGTGGGTAAAGATGAACGGGTGCTTGTTTCCCCTTACGGCTATAATTTAGATGCTGAAAAAGTTTGTAGAGTTCTTAGACTCAGGCACCAAGAAATACAAGGAATTATACCCTTAAACCGTTATATTTGATTTTTATTACTGGTTTCAGTAACCAGATTTTTTAAACTAAACTTGTGGCGTTTTTGGTCACTGCTTTTTAGATGATGGAATTTTTCAAAACTTCGCTTACTAAAAAATTATTGGGTATTGTCGCTTCCCTTCTCGTTATCGGAGTCGCTTACTTTTGGATTGATGATCAGACCTCATTTTTCCCGCATCAGGCAGACTATGCCATAGAAAGTGATTCCTCCGTTCACATGGAACGCGAAATTGTTTTGCCGGTATTCTTGCATGGCATGGTGGTAAATGACCTTAGTGTTGTTGAAGATGAAGTAAAACGCAACCAACGGTTTACTGATTTGCTGTCGGGCTATTATGTTTCGCCTGCCGTTATGCAGCAACTTAACCTACTCCCTAAAAAAATCTACGACTTCAGAAAAATCGCAGCTCATAAAAAATATACTTTACTTGTTGATCATGATTCATTAAAAACTGTGCGGGCCTTGGTGTACGAACCCAACCCAATCGATTATGTAGTATTTCATCTGAAGGATTCTTTACTGGTTGAATCTTGTCAGCGCAAAGTAGATACGCTGGAGCGACAACTGTCTGGCAGAATTGAATCTACACTATCGCATACCATTGAATCGATGAATGTCTCTGTTGAATTGACCAACAAGTTTGTTGATATTTTTGCGTGGGTGGTAGACTTTCAACGACTACAAAAAGGCGATCAGTTTAAATTGATTTACGAAGAGAACTTAGTAGACGAAAACCCCATAGGTATTGGTCGGATTTTGGGTGTTTATTTTGAGCACTCAGGTAGCGGTTATTATGCTTTCCCTTTTGATCAGGGCGATGGCCCCGATTATTTTGACGAGAATGGAAACAGTTTGCGCAAAGCGCTCCTAAAATATCCGATCGAATTTTCGCGAATCAGCTCGCGTTACTCTATGCATCGCTTTCATCCGGTAGTAAAAGTTTTCAGACCACATTTGGGTACTGACTTTGCGGCCTCTACGGGTACTCCCATTCGTTCTGTTGGCGATGGCATAGTTGAAGAAGCTCAGTATAAGTCCAACAATGGAAACTATGTTAAAATCCGGCACAACGGAACCTACACCACGGGCTATCTGCACATGTCCAAAATTGCCAGTGGCATTAAACCGGGCACGCGGGTGCATCAAGGTGAAACTATTGGGTACGTGGGTAGCACGGGTCTTGCAACCGGGCCACACTTATGCTATCGGTTTTGGAAAAATGGTGTGCAGGTAGATGCACTAAAAGTTGAGTTGCCTCCTTCTCAACCTGTAAAAGAGGAATATTTTCAGTCTTTCGAAAAAGTAAAAGAAGAGATTACAAAACGATTGCAACTCATTCCCTTTCCTTCAACAACCTCAGAAGTTGAGGTAGCTATCCGTTGATTTAAGGAATTCCTTACAATTTCCCTGTTACTTTTTTGTTTATAAGGTAACTTACGGCCGTACTCCCCGTGTACACTTTGTTTTCATGAAGAAGATCATCGCCACGTTGTCATTTATTCTCCTTATGCTTCCTGGTTGGTCGCAAAAAGTGGGGCTTGTGCTAAGTGGCGGAGCGGCTAAGGGTATCGCCCATGTTGGGGTAATTAAAGCACTTGAAGAAAACGAAATTCCCATTGATTATGTGGTGGGTACATCGATGGGGGGTATTGTTGCCGGCTGTTATGCGGCTGGCATGACCCCGGAACAAATCGAGGAAATAATTTTATCAAAAGAGTTTTTGCTTTGGGTAACCGGCAAGCTTGAAGAAGGACATAATTATTACTTTGCCCGAAAGGAAGATGACCCCGCTTTTCTTCGCCTTAACTTATCCTTAGACTCTACGTTTTCCATATCGCTTAATACAAGCATAATTAATGATCTGTCGTTGAATTTTGCTCTGGCCGAAAAATTCGCACAACCATCGGCCATAGCCAAAAATAATTTTGACAGTCTCTTTGTGCCCCTTCGGGTTGTCGCTTCCGACATCTTTACGCAAAGTGAAGTCATTCTATCAAAGGGTTCGCTCAGTAGTGCCTTACGAGCTACGCAAACAGTACCTTTTTTTTATAATCCTATACGGGTTGATGGAAAATATCTTTTTGATGGGGGCGTGTACAATAATTTTCCGGTGAGTGTTGCCCTAAGCGAGTTTGCGCCCGATGTTCTTATAGGGAGTAATGTCTCTTCAAAGACCTACAAAGAATATCCTTATGGAAAAGATGACCAACTTATTTCACGCTCACTCTTATACATCCTTCTCGACAATTCAGACCCTACCGAAATTCCGGATTCAGGTGTTTACATCCAGCCTAATATTCTCAACTACACTTCCTTCGATTTTGCCAAAGCCCGGGCGCTGATCGATAGCGGGTATAATCAGACCATTCGGCAAATAGACGAAATCAAGAAAAAGATTTCTGTTCGAAGAACCCGTGAAGAAGTAGCCCTGGCGCGTAATGCGTTCACTAGTAAAAGTGACCCCCTTATTATAGAGGACATTCAGTTTGACGGATTCAATCACAATCAACAAAAATTTATTAAAAGATTCTTTAACAGCGGCAAGCGTCCGCTAAATCTTAACCAGGCAAAATCAGGTTTCTATCAGTTGGTGTCGCACGATTATTTTAATAATCTCTATCCCAATTTCGTCTATAATGAAAAATCACACGACTTTAATTTCAGTCTGACCAAGCGAAAACAAAATAATTTTCAGGTAGATTTTGGAGGCATAATTGCCACACGAAATATTAGTAATATTTATCTGGGGATCAATTACTATTATTTTAATCGTACGCTCACGCGTGTCAGTGCGGGTTTTGCTGCTGGAAATTTTTATAAATCAATACAATTAAAAGCGCGTATTGATTACCCTAACCGAGGCCGGTTTTATCTTGAACCCATTGCCACTTTCAATTCCTGGGATTACCTGCAGGGGAACGACCTTGTGGTAACGAATGAAACCCCAACAGTCCTTACCCGGATTGATCGAAAAGTCGGAGCTGCTCTCGGAGTACCTATCGGAAAAAACTATAAATTGTCCATTGAGGCATCTTACATTAACAATAAAGACAACTATATAAACTCTGATGTTTTTGTTTCTTCAGACACCTTAGATCACCTTACAGTACGAGGAAGTCGGGCAGGCTTTTCCTTTACAACAAATTCACTTGATCGAAAACAATATGCTTCACAAGGAAGAGCTTATGCTTTTTCACTGGATTGGTTTGGTGTAAATGAAGGTCATGAACCAGGCACCACATCGGTATCAACTCAACCTACCAAGTATTATCGTTCCTGGGTGCGCGCTAAAGTTTCGTTAGAACAGTATTTTAAACAGGGTATTTATAGTGCGGGCTATGTTTTCGAAGGCGTACTTTCTAATCAGCCTGTATTTTCAAACTATATGGGCACTGTTATTAATGCCCCCGCCTTCAATCCCATTCAGGATAGCAAAACCTTGCTGCTTCAAAACTTCCGGGCTTTTAATTATGTAGCCGGAGGATGGCGAAATGTTTTCTCTATTCGAAAGAGTCTTGATTTCAGGTTGGAAGGATATTTATTTAAACCCTTAGAGGCAATTGTCCAGTTGCAAGATCAAGAGGCCGCGCTCGATAGTGATTTTACAAAAATCTATTTTGCAGCCACCGCAGGACTTGTGCTTCACTCTGCAGTAGGCCCCATAAGTCTTAGCGTAATTATTATAATGACAATGAGAACCCTTTGGGAGTACTCTTGCATGTAGGATTTCTGCTCTTCAACAAAACTTCAATGGAATGAGACCATGGAAATGCACAAAAGGTGATATTCCTGGTATTTGATCTCTATGAGTTGATGTAATTTTTTTCTGCCTTTTTTAATTTTTAGCTATGTTTATCTTTTATTACAAGCATAGCAATTCTCTGAACCTATATATGAGGAAACTCTTCTACCTATTCTGCCTTATTTTGGCCGGAATCCAATTTTCAAATGGTCAAACTGTTCAATGGGCCTCAAAAGTTCTTGACTTTTCTTCTGAGTTAACTCCCATCCAGTATTCTGCACAGCAGGCTTTGGGCCAACCCAATGTTTTGCCAGCAGGGGGACAAAATCCAGGAGCCTGGACGCCAGATAAACCCAAGCGTTCTGAATTTATAAAGTTGGGTTACGACAAGCCAATTGAAATCCAGCAAATCGCCATAGCCGAATCCTATAATCCAGGCGCACTTTATCGGGTTTATGTTTACGATGAGGCGGGACGAGAATATTTAATCAACACCTTTAACCCCATGGCAGTACCTCTGCAAGGGAGAATGCTTAATGTTTTTGTCGAGAAGACAAAGTACAAGGTATCCGCTGTAAAACTTGAGTTTGACGGAAGTGCTTTGCCTGATTACTTTTCATTGGATGCCGTGGCAATCTCCGACTCAAATATTCCGATTATCGCCAACATTGATTTACCCGATTTATTAAGTAAGGGATTGGTTGTTGAACGTTTGGATACCAACGTAAATAGCGATTATAGTGAATATAACCCCATGCTTTCTCCTGATGGAAAAACGCTTTACTTCAGTCGTAAAAACCATCCTGAAAATATAGGAGGCACCAGTGATAAGGAGGATATCTGGTACTCGGAACTTAATCCAGATGGAAAGTGGTCGCTCGCTAAAAATATGGGCTCACAATTCAACAACAGCCAACCCAATTTTGTAAACACCGTGGCGGCCACACCCGATGGCAAGGCGGTCGTATTACTCCTTGGCAATAAGTATCTCGATAAAGGGAAAATGGTTGCCGGAGTTTCAATAAGCACAAATCGTGGAGGCTCCTGGAGCGATCCAAAACCTATTGAAATTGAGAACGATTACAACTACAATGAAAAAGCAAATTATTTCTTAGCCAATACGCGCAAATCATTACTAATGTCCGTAGAAAGAGAAGATACTCAAGGTGGGCGCGATCTTTATGTCAGTTTTGAAAAAAACGACAGCACCTGGACTGAACCCCTTAACTTGGGCAAGGTTATCAATACCGTATCCGAGGAAACGGCTCCCTTTTTGGCATCAGACGATAAGACTTTGTATTTCTCATCAAATGGATTTAGTGGCTATGGCGGCAGCGATGTTTACATGTCTAAACGCCTCGATGATTCCTGGACAAATTGGTCTCCTCCGGAAAACTTAGGTCCGGATATCAATACCAAATTAGACGATTTGTTTTTTAACATTCCTTCAACCAGTGAGTTTGCCTACTACTCGCGCGGCATTACAGCCGATAACTCAGACATCTTTCGGGTTAAGATGCCCATGTTTATGAGCCCCGATCCAATTGTTATTGTTAAAGGAAAATTGATTGATGCTAAAACCGGTGAACCGATAGGAGCAAAAATTATTTACGAGAGGCTTTCCGATGGAAAAGAGGTTGGGGTTACTTACTCCAATCCGGAAACAGGCGAATATGAAATACACCTGCCCGGTGGACAACAATACGGATTTCGCGCAGAGGCAAAAGATCATATTTCAGAAAGTCAGAATTTAGATCTGAGAGGTTTTAATAAAGACAGCGTATTGAAGAACAAGGATATAACCCTGGCGCCTATTGAGGTTACGTTGGTAGAAGCAAATGCGAAAATAACACTCAATAATATTTTCTTTGATTTTGATAAGGCTACTTTAAAGTCAGAGTCATTCCCAGAGTTAAATATAATCGTTTCCCTGATGAATGAAAAAACCTACGATGGAAGTTGAGATTGCCGGGCATACCGATCCGATCGGTACCGGAGAGTATAACATGAGTCTTTCTGAACGCAGAGCAAAATCGGTAACGCGCTATTTGGTAAGTAAGGGAATCTCCGAAAAAAGAATTACCACTTCTTACTTTGGCGAAACACAGCTAATCGATACTACCAATACTCCTGCGGGCAATCGAAAAAACCGCAGAGTTGAGTTTAAAATCTTAAAGATGTAACCATGAAAGTTATTTCTTTCTTACTGCTTCTGGTAATCTGTGTCCAAGCTAACAGCCAGGAAATTGACACGCTGATTTATGCGCAGGGCCATGTTATTAATGGTATTACAAAAGAACCGATAGTAGCCCGCATCTCTTATCAAAGCCTTCCTTACGGAAGTAAAGTAGGATTTATTTCAGGCAGTACGTTTGTGTTTCCCTTATTCGATAACGAAAAGTATTCTGTTATTGTAGAAGCTGCCGGCTTTGCCCCTTCCAAATACATGTTAGATCCTGCGAATGCAAATAGTGACCGAAGAGTTATTCAGGATATTGAATTGTTATTACCTGCCGGTGCCACAAACAATGCCGAAACCACCCGCACCGTGGGTAAGGTAATGCGTTTGGATGATTTGATTTTTGATGCCGGGAAGACCAATATTGAGCCTTCTTCGTATGGTGAATTGAATGAAGTGGTTGCGATGTTAAAAAATAATCCGAACATGGTTATTCAGCTGGAAGGACATACCGATACTCGCGGCAATCCAAACCTCAATCTTAAACTTTCGGAAGATCGGGTAACCGCTGTAAAAAACTATTTGGTTTCGAAGGGTGCCAATAAGCGTAGAATAAAAATCAAAGCCTTTGGTGGTACTGTACCCCTATCGCTGGAGGACACAGAAGAGGCTCACGCTTTGAATCGCAGAGTGGAACTTCGGGTGTTAGAGAATTGACATTTTGCGAAAGCCTGGGGGCAATTCATTAACTATTTCGGCAACAATCTGCAATTCTTCCTCCTACACTTAGACTCTGACCAAAAAAGTATTAGCTAAAAAAGTCAGGTCTACTAACCATTTCTTAAAAAGACAATGAAATTGTCGAAAATCCGTTAAAAAGATTAACAAAATCATAAACAATCGGACGCCACTAAAAACGTGCGGCTGAGTGTTGGAATCGCTAATTTTGTAATCCTTCAACTATAGAAATACTATGAAGATTTTAAAGAAAGTGCTGGTAGGCCTGGGTGTTTTATTGGTACTGGTGGTAGCCGCTGCGTTTATTTTGCCAATCGTATTTAAAGATGACATTAAAGCCGCTATCGATAAAGAAATTGCAAAAAACATTAATGCCGATGTGCTTTTTGATGTTGATAAATTCAGCCTGACGATATTCAAAAACTTCCCCAATATCACCGCAGAGGTAAAAGATCTTGGGGTGTTTAATCGTGCCCCGTTTGAAGGAGTTCCACTTTTTGTAGTGGGTGAGGTAGACGTGGAACTCAACCTGAAGGATATCTTATTCGGTGATCAGTTGCGCATTAAAGGTGTTTCTATGATCAGGCCACAAATCACCATAAAGGTTTTAAAAGATGGTCGTGCAAATTATGATATCACCTTTCCATCAACTGATTCTGTTACAGTCACCACAGAAGAATCCGGTTCTTTCTCATTTGGTATTGACAATTGGCAGATTACAGATGGCCACTTAATTTATGACGACCAAACTCTTCCATTTTCCACCACACTACACGGGCTAAATCATTCCGGCAGCGGAGATTTTAATGAAAAGGAATTTGATCTCACCACAAACTCAGTGGTTGACTCTCTTACGGTTGTCTATGATGGTGTTGAATATCTGACAAACAAGCGTGCCGAATTTGATGCAATCATTGGCATTGGCGAAAACTACTCGCGCTATACGTTCAAAGAAAACACAACCAAAATAAATGACTTTGTGATGAGCGCGGAGGGCTGGTTTAAAATGAATGACGATAATTATGACATGGATCTGGCGTTCAAGAGTTCGGAAAATTCATTTAAAAGTTTGCTGTCCCTTGTTCCGGGAATTTATACAAAGGATTTTGGAAACATTGAAACCAAGGGTGATTTATCGTTTACCGGATTTGCTAAAGGAATTTACAGCGATACCCAAATGCCTGCCTTTAACATGGCGCTAACCGTAAACAATGCCATGTTCAAGTATCCTGATTTACCAACGGCTATATCGAACATTGCCATGGATTTGCTGATTGATAACAAGACGGGCATAATTGAAAACACCGTAGTGGATTTGAAAAAGCTTCATTTAGATTTTGGCTCAAATCCTGTTGATGCAAGATTGCTTATTGAAAATCTAAAAGATTACCGAATGAATGGCAATCTGAAAGCTTCATTAAATCTTAATGAGCTCAGCCAGATGTTTCCCATGGAGGGCCTTGAGATGAAGGGCCTGTTCACCATCAATGCTTCCGCCAAAGGTGTTTATGACAGCCTGAAGAAAATTATTCCTACCATTGATGCGTCTATGGCGTTAAGCAAAGGTTTTATAAAATCGTCAGAGTTTCCGCTGCCTTTAGAAGACCTTCAGTTCAGCACATCCATTAACAATGCAAGTGGCAACATGGCAGAAACCATCATTGCTGTTAAGGATTTTAATATGCTCATGGACGGTGAAAAATTTACAGCCGACCTGAAACTGCAAAACCTTAACGACTATACCTGGGATGCCAAAGTAAACGGTGGCATTGACCTGGAGAAAATCACAAAAATATTTCCTTTGGAGGGGATGAAACTCGCAGGTAAAGTGAAAGCCAACATCGAAACAAAAGGAAAATACTCTGATCTGGAGGCAAGCCGGTATGATCGATTGCCTACCAGTGGCAGCGCTTCCCTGAAGGATTTTAAATATAGCGCGAGCGATCTTCCTTATGTGGTTACCATGAGTCAGTCCGAAGCTATATTCGATCCTCAAAAAATAGAACTCAAAAACACAACGGGTACTATTGGTAAGAGTGATTTTGCCTTAACCGGAGCCATCAACAATTACATAGGGTATCTCTTCGGTTCTAATGAAACGATCCGGGGTAACCTGACATTCAATTCCACATTTTTGGATCTCAACGAATTCATGACAGAAACGGAAGAAGCAACCCCAAGTACTGATTCAGTCTCATTGGGCGTTCTTGAGGTTCCTCAAAATATAAATTTCCTCCTCCACGCCAATGTTAAAACAACCAAGCTGATGGATTATACGATCACCAATGCGTTAGGTGATGTGATTGTGAAAGATGGTGTTGCCAACTTAAGTGGAATTAAATTTAATATGCTGGGTGGCACGTTTACTGTAAATGGAAGTTATAATACACAAAATCTGGAGCATCCGCTTTATGACATGGCCCTTAAAATAGAAAGCCTTTCTATTCAGCAAGCAGCCAGTTCATTTTCCATTGTGCAAACGTATGCTCCTATTGCCGGATTGGTAAATGGAAATTTTGGAACAGATTTTCAAATAAGTGGTGAATTAGGTCAGGATATGATGCCTAAGATGAACACCATAAATGCCGGTGGGTTGATTAAAATTGCACAAGCTGCTTTAACTCAGTCAAAATTAATTTCGAGCGTTACATCACTGACTAAACTGGACGATGCCGATAACGTAACGCTCAAAGACGTACTCATGTCTGCAACTATCCGCGAGGGTCGGCTAAGTGTTAAACCATTTGATGTAAAGTTTGGCAACTATGTTACCAATGTAAGTGGTAGCACCGGGCTTGATGGTTCTATTGCTTACCAGCTTAAAATGAACGTACCGGCAGGGAAATTAGGTGCGCAGATGCAGGGTTTCATTAACCAATATGCAGGTACCACGAATCCTACGTCAGAGATCCCGGTAACAATAGGCTTAGGTGGAACCTACAACGATCCGAAGCCAACCCTACTGATGCAGGAACAAAAGCAACAAGCAAAAGAAGCAGTAACAGCCGTTGCCGAAGAGAAGGGAAAGCAGGCGGCACAAGATGTTTTAGCTGGCAAAAAGCCTGAAGAAGCCATTAATAATTTGTTTAAAAAGGACACCACAAAAACAGCCGCTACGTCAAATGATTCTACCAAAACAGATTTAAAACAAGAGACTCAAAAAGTATTGGAAGATAAACTTCAAAAGTTATTAAAAAAGAAGAAAAAAAATTGAGCTAGTTGATCTTGCGTAATTCTATTCCTGTAAAAATCCATCCTTAATTAAGGCCATTAGTTGATCGGGGGTGGGATTAATTTGATAAAAGGTATAGTCGTTACTATCAAACTGTTTAACGGTCATTTTTCTTGAAATCTTCCTTAAAATTTCTTTTCGCCTCGAATCATCCTGAATATCAATTGACATGAATTCAAGTGAGCCTGAAGCGTTTTGTTTGATCAGGCGCAGCACCCACTGATCTCTTTCCTTAAAATTTATGAAGTAATAATTCTGGTACTGTTTTACAATCAACGTGTCGCTCAGTCTCCCCTGGCCCAACCAATCGGTATCCTCCTTATCTTTAAAATGATACCCCACGATTCTACAAGTAGCGTATCGCCTATCTCTCCAGTAGCCTTATCGCGGATAACGTACCTCGCCTGCAAAGCTGCAGGAATCTCTTTTAATGGAGCAATGCCCGCAGGTTGCGGTGCCGGAAAGGTAACTTCCTTGCATGAATACAAAAGACACGACCAAACGAGGGCAGGAACTAACAAACGCATACCTCAAATACGATTAAGCACACAACAAGTTATCAAATTACTTTAGTAACAATCAAGGGTTAAGGACATATAGGTCTCCTTGTCGGGAATATTGTTTTCTTAATCGGGGTATGCGGCTTATCACATTTTCCATTAAGTTGTTTTTATCGATAATTATTTCCGGTGCGTCTGCCGCGAACGATTGATCAATCAACACGACATTTTCAAATTCATCAGTGTTGGTAAAGATCTGTTCTGAAAGTCTCCAGTCAAAAAAGTAAGAAGCAAAATGGTTTGTTTTAAGTAAAGCCCAATCCGACCCCAACACCAAAACCCTTTTTCCATTAATGCGATTCGCAAAATTTGATTCTTTTGGAAACAGGTGACTATAATCAATGAAACGGATACGTGCATACCGCGCTAAATAACTCGATAGTGTGATACCCAAAATAAAAGTCCACAACATCATTTCGCCAATCCATTTACGCCTGATAAGCAATATGTAATGGCTGGTAAAATAGGAAAGTGGCGGTGCAAACGTAATTACCCGCGCGGGTGTCATCTTGCCAGACAGGATTAATTCAACAACAGCAATTAGAAGCCAAACAAACATGATTTGCAATAATTGCGATTGATACTTGGTCAGCCTGGATTCGCGGTTGAGTATCACAAAGGATAAAATCAAATGGGTTATGGAAATAAGCGAAAGATAAACCAACGCTGAGAGAGACATCAGATTCTCCGCCATCCATTCGCTGCCTTGATAAAATTACTCCAAAGAGAGCTGAGGTTCCCTTCACAAAATACCAAACCATCAACAACGCATGTGGCAGCACAAACCTAAAACCAAGAGTAAGCCTTTGCGTAACGTAAGTCTGGTAAAGACAATAAGTATAATGATAACACCCGGTAAAAAAACAGAATAACTCAGCACAAACAACGAAGCGATACCTAAGTATACACCCAGATTTAACAAAATGTTATCCTCCTGAATCCTGAACTCCACTTCTTTAAAAAGATTGTTTAGAGCAAAGAGCAAAAATGTTGACGCTAAAAGTTCATTGGATAAAGAAAGCATGTCAAATGAATACAGACATAGTACACCAAAAATCAAAGCCGGCAAATAGGTGCTTTCGCTTTGAGCTTTATTATTGATCAGCAAAATGGCGAAGTAGGCGCCTTGAAAAAAAATGATCAGCAAAGCCAAAAGATGCCTCGCGGTTAGTGATCGACCAAAATCCACTCCATCCACCCAAGAAACCAGGCGGATAAGGGCGGGCTATCGGTGAACAAACTACTGTAAAGGCTCTTTTCATGGTTAAGAGCCTCACCAAGTCCTATTCCCTTGAGTTCGCTTAAGGTGATTGTTATGGGATCTATGAATAAGGCCATGCTAATAAGTATCAGCAGAACGCCAATGCCCAGCAAGCGGTAAGGATCATTGATACGGAAAAATCGAAGCACGGTAGTTAATTGTTGCGCAAATAAAATAAAAAAGTTGACAGTCTTGATCTTTGCAAAGGAGTGATCGCATCTTAGTATCTTTACATCATGAGCGGAACCGTAAGACAACAGAAGTATAGCAAGTTAATTTTAAAAGAACTAAGTGACATTTTTTTAAAAGACAAGCGGGGAATTTTAGGGAATGCGTTCATTACTATTGCTGATGTGCGCATGAGTCCAGATTTAAGTATTGCCAAGGTATATTTTAGTATGACCTTGGCTAAAGATAAACAAGCTGTTCTATCCAATATTGAATCTCACAAAAGTGAAATAAGAAAAGCATTGGGTGACCGCATTCGTAATCAGGCCCGAATTATTCCAGCTCTGCTTTTTTTTATTGACGAGGTTGAGGAAAATGCTCAACGAATGGAGGATTTGATTAAGAATCTGAATATCCCAAAAGAACCCACAGACGAATAAAGACAGCTAAACTTTTGCCAACATTCCGTTGAATCTTTCCCTTTTTATAGCCAGGCGGTATTTTTTTTCTAAACGAAAGAAAAACTTCATCAATATTATTTCTTTGCTGTCTATGATTGGCATCGCCTTTTCAACAGCAGCTTTAATCATTGTTCTTTCTGTTTTCAATGGTCTGGAGGGCCTGCTTCGCTCACTTTATTCTTCTTTCGACCCGGAAATAAAAATCGAGTTAAAAAAGGGAAAATCATTTGAGGTCGAGCCAGAATTCGTTGCTAAACTCAAGGCGATTGAGGGCGTTGGTATTGTAACCGAGGTTATTGAAGACTTTGTATACGTGCGTTATCGCGATGCCGACATGGTGGTTACCATGAAGGGAGTAAGTGATAACTTTCTTGACCAACATCGTTTAGATAATCACCTGTCTGATGGCCGATTTGGTGTTAAAAAGAAAAGGGAATAGATTACGCCATTATCGGGCGGGGAGTTCAATATGCGCTCTCCGTTTCCGTCAGTGAAAGTCTCCATCCTCTTCAGGTTTTCTATATAAAAAATCTGAAAGCCTCGATGAATCCTTCTGAATTATATACCCGCAAAGCCCTTGAGCCAGGAGGGGTGTTTTCCATTGAAAAAAATTATGACGAGAACTACATATTTGTCCCTCTTCAATTTGCCGAGGACTTACTAAACTATGGAAACAAACGAACCTCTTTGGAAATCCAGACCACGGCAAATGCCGATTTAAAAAGTGTACAGAAAAAAATTGCTCAAGTAACAGGCGACAATTTCAATGTGCTTACCAATGAAGAGCAGCATCAGGATTTATATCGCTTACTTAAAATTGAAAAGCTTTTCACCTTTGTCGCACTCACGCTTCTCATTCTGGTGGCCTCCATCAACATCTTCTTTTCGCTCATGATGTTGGCGCTGGATAAGAAAAAAGATATTTCAATTCTCTTTGCCATGGGGGGGCACACAAATCTGATTCGGAATATTTTTCTTAGCGAGGGCACGTTGATTGCCTTTGTAGGGGCTACCACAGGATTGTTGCTGGGTGGCAGTATTTGTTGGCTTCAGGATACCTTCGGCCTTGTTGGAATGGGCATGGAAAACGCCATTGTTTCCAGCTATCCTGTCAAAATGAAAATGATTGATTTTTTACTCACATCGCTGGTAATCGTAAGCATCACCATACTGGTATTTTTTTATCCGGCCCGGTGGCGCACGCTCATATTCCATCCAATCTCTATAGAATTAAATTAATGCTCATGTTTTGTATTCACTTTCTAAGAAATTATTGACCTGATTTCATTAATTTGCAATTCTGCTAACTCTGTAGATTGCCCAAAATAGCCTTTACGACTCTTTTAAGATTTGAGCATAATGACGGGTTGTAGTTTAGGTTAATACAGTTATGAAAGTATCGGCAGCCCAACCCTTTAAAATCATTTACTCGCTGTACCAGCACGAGTACCTGGGCTATAGCTTCGAATCCTTTATTGTTCACCTTGACGAAAAAGGAAAACTTACTTACCAACATCAAAATATTTCGCACAAAAATGCCCGCGAGTTCTCCAAAGGACTTGATGACCGTGATTTTGAATTAATTGAAATGATGGATAGCATGGGGCAAGATGCCGTGCTAAGGCACTTCTCTAAAAAAATAATGAAGCCCGATGAATTCTTCAGTAAGGTTTTCAAAAAGGAGAAAGGCGACATTCTACTCCAGGAACAGATTGAGGCGTTTATGGAAAAGAGAAGGGCTGCTGTACTCGAAAGACTAAAAGGAAAGCTGCTGTTCGAAATGGGTAACGATGGCGAGCCAACCTGGCGGCAGGTAGAGGTACAGGAGAAGCGAGCCAATATTCAGTTTCACTTTCGCAGAAGTGACGAAAGCACAAACTATTATCCAACCATAACCTACGATGGCAAACGACTAGACATCCCAAACCCAAGTGCCTACCTGGTTTGCAAGCATCCCGCCTGGATTGTAATGAATGGAAAATTGTATGGCTTTGAGAAAATCGGTTGATGGAAAAAAATTGCTTCCCTTTTTAAGTAAGAAGCATGTGGTTATCCCAAAAAATTTAGAAGAAACTTATTACAATCGATTCGTTGCTCCTTTGATTGCCTCATTCGATGACATTGAGGCCAATGGCTTTGAAATCAACAAAAACGAATACGATCCGCATCCCTTGCTTACTATATCAGAGCTACCCCCCGCTAACTCAAAAGAAGTGCCCACGTTATTTGATGCCACGTCAGGCGAAAGTGCGAATAGCGATGAGGCGGGAAAAATTGTTTTCGATTTGTCGTTTAAATATGGCAAACATCGCTTTCGCGGAGATGCCTTTGGACCCGTAAGCGTAACGGTTGAGAAGAAAGATAATGACTACGTGTTTCATCGTGTAAAAGAAACACAGAAACGGAAAAGAAGTACGCACAAACGCTTATCAAACTTGGGTTACCCTTACGGGGATTTCGGGTTGCTATAGATAAAGCACAGGCTTTTTCATGGCTTAATGAGAATCGTGTAAACCTTCTAAATCTTGGCTTTGAAGTAAGCCAGCCCGAAAATCGGGATAAGAAATATTTTGTGGGCAAGGCCGTGATCGAACTCGAGGTTAAAGAAAACATCGATTGGTTTGATATTCACGCAAAGATCCGCTTTGGCGAATATGAAATCTCATTTAAAGAGTTGCGTAAGCTTATCCTAAAAAAGAAAGTTGAGTTTAAATTACCCAACGGGGAGATCGCCATTATTCCAGAAGCATGGCTACAAAAATTTGGTGACCTGTTCGCCATGAGCGAAATGCAAGGTGATCATGAAAAGCCGGTTTTAAAAAAGCATCATATCAACCTATTACGCGAACTGGAGGAAGGTAATCTTGCTAAAGTTCACATGAGTGAGCGCCTTCGAAATCTTCAATCGTTCAGCGGCATTAAAGAATATCCCCTTCCCGAAAAATTTGTAGGCACGCTGCGCCCTTACCAAAAGGCGGGCTATAACTGGCTTCGCTTCTTAAACGAGTTTCATCTTGGCGGATGTCTTGCCGATGATATGGGTTTAGGAAAGACGGTTCAGACCCTGGCGTTGCTACAAGCAGAAAAGGAAAAAGGAAAAGCCGGCACTTCGTTGTTGATTATGCCCACCTCGTTGATTTATAATTGGGAAATGGAGGCAGCTAAATTTACGCCTGAGCTAAAAGTATTAACCTATACGGGCACGCTTCGTAACAAGGACATCAGTCGGTTTAGTAAATACGATGTTGTTTTAACTTCGTATGGAATAACGAGATTAGATGTTGAGTTATTCGAAAAATTCTATTTCAATTATATTATTCTGGACGAGTCGCAGGTTATTAAAAATCCAACCAGCAATATTGCCAAAGCGGTTATAGAACTTAAGTCACGCTACAAGCTTACCCTTACCGGTACGCCTCTTGAAAACAGCACGCTGGATCTTTGGTCACAAATGACGTTTATCAACCCTGGATTGTTAGGCGGACAAACATTTTTCAAGAATGAGTTTTTGATTCCTATCGAAAAAAGAATGATGAGGCAAAAAACAAAAAGCTGAATGCCATTATTAAGCCGTTCATGTTGCGAAGACTTAAGTCGCAAGTGGCTACCGATCTTCCTGAAAAGGTAGAGAACATCTACTACACCAACATGACGGTGGAGCAAGAGAAGAAATACGAGGAGGCTAAATCTTTTTATCGCCATAAAATTCTAGATCAGATTGACAAAGAGGGTATCAATAGCACGCGCATGATGATTTTGGAGGGGCTGACAAAACTTCGCCAACTCTCCAACCACCCCAAAATGATTGACCCTAAGTATGAGGGCGATTCAGGAAAGCTAGAAGATGTTTCGCACATGTTAGAGAATGCTTTTCTGGAAGGTCACAAGGTTTTGGTATTTAGCCAGTTTGTTAAACATCTCGATATTATCAAGGATCTTTTGAAGAGTCGTAAAATTCCATTCGCTTATTTGGATGGCTCCAGCAATGATCGCAAAGAGCAAGTAGAAAGATTCAACAAAGATGAGAATCTAAAGGTGTTCTTGATTTCCATTAAGGCCGGTGGTTTAGGGTTGAATCTTACCGAAGCCGATTATGTGTTCATTATGGATCCGTGGTGGAATCCGGCCGTGGAAGCGCAGGCTACCGATCGCGCCCACCGCATTGGTCAAAAGAAAAAGTGTTCAGTTACAAATTTATTACGCGCAACACCGTGGAAGAGAAATTCTTCTGCTGCAAAAGCATAAACTTAGACTTTCCGAAAATCTTGTTCAAAGCGAAGAGAGTGCCGTTAAGTCGCTTTCGCGCGAGGATATTGAAATGTTACTCAACTAATCAGACTCTTCTCTTGCCTTCCATCGGTTATGCGACCAAAGCCAGCCTGCGGGCTGTTGTTTAATAATTTTTCTGTTGCCGCTATGTAATCTTCCACTATCTGTTGACTTTCTTTTTCATAAGGTGGATGTGATACCACAAAACCTTCCGCTTCGTAATAACCGCGCTTAATTTTTTTAACACCATAAAAAACAGCCGGGTATTGCGTTAATGAAGCGAGTTGTCCTAAGCCCAAATAAAAAGCGGTACGCTGATTTAGAAAATCTGTCCAATATTTTTTGGTGTTATGATGCCCCGGAAATTGATCGGCCATAATGGCAATTCCCCGAAGAACATGCTTCCGTTTAATAGCTTCCCGCGCAACCTGCGAGCGCTCAACCGGATAAGCGCCAAACCGAGTTCGGCCCATTAAAGAAAATTCATCAAACGTTTTACTGCTCTGGCGCTGGTAAACAAAGTCAACCCCCAGAGGTAGATACAAACACCCTGAGGTAAGCAACCACTCCCAGTTAAACTGATGCGAGGTGAGTAGCAAGATCGATTGATTTTTATCCGCAAACTGATTAACTATTTCCGGGTTTTTATAAACCATTCTTTTTCAATTCTTCATCCGAAATGGTAAGTAGCTTTATGGTTTCTACGGCATAGTCGCACAGGTTGTGATAAAAATCCTTTCTAATCTGTTTCAACTCTCTATCCGATTTATCAGGAAAGGAGTTTCGTAGATTCTTACGAACCATGGCTTTACGGTAGCCTAACACATAGTAACCGACAAAGAAGAGGAAATCTGAAAACGCGTAGAGAACAGAAAATGGTAGCCGAGAAAGTAATCGGAGCAAAATCATAACGCACAAAAATAAAACAATGTTTTGATTACTTTTGCTGAACGGAAGTATGAAGAACAAGGTAGTTATCATCAAAGGTGGATCATCGGGAATTGGCAAAGCCCTTGCTGAACAATTTGGCCTGAAGGGCTCGAAGGTTTTAATTACTGGACGCAACAAGCAAGAACTCGATAATGTCGTCAACGAGTTTCAGAAACGAAATTTAATTGTCCATGGCTTTCAGGCTGACGTTAGCAACGAACAAGATAACAAGGCGATGGCAAACGAAGCCTTGCGCTTGTTTGGGTCAATTGATATCCTTATCAATAATGCGGGCATCTCTATGCGGGCATTATTCTCTGACGTTGATCTCGATGTAGTTAGGAAGGTGATGGATATTAATTTCTTTGGTGTACTCTACGCTACAAAATATTGCTTACCCGAAATCACAAAAAATAAAGGCTCGGTGGTTGGTATTTCTTCCATCAATGGTTTTATCGGATTGCCGGGCCGTACGGGGTACTCTTCTTCTAAATTTGCCCTCAACGGATTTTTAGATGTATTAAGAATTGAATTATTAAAAACGGGTGTCCATGTGCTTACGGCTTGTCCTGGCTTTACGGCATCCAACATCCGGAGGCGCGCGTTAAACAAAGATGGTCAGGCGCAAGGTGAATCGCCACGGGTGGAAGAAAAAATGATGTCGGCTGAGGAATGTGCCGAACATATTTACAAAGCCATAGTAAAGCGTAAGCGCACATTAATTCTTACCAGTCAGGGGCGGTTAGCCATTTGGCTCAACAAGTGGTGGCCATGGATGGCCGACCGCCTTGTGTTTTATGTGATGGCCAAGGAAACCGATGCGCCTATAAAGTAAATCAGGTTTACTTATAAAGACCCTTTTCATTTTTAGGAGTCCTTTACTTTTGTCAATTTATTTAAAACCCAGTGGCCAAATCAAAAACTCTTTTTTTCTGTCAAAGCTGTGGATACGAATCTCCCAAGTGGATTGGTAAATGCCCTTCCTGCGAATCGTGGAATAGTTTTGTGGAGGAAGTTGTTTCAAAAAATGAAACTGACAAAAACGAGTGGCGGCAGGATTCAAAAAGCCGCACCAGCAAACCCAAAACACTCAATGAAATTGAGTCGACAGGGGAAATAAGAATTGCCACACCCGACCACGAAGTAAATCGGGTATTGGGCGGAGGTATTGTTGCTGGCTCGCTGATCTTGATCGGTGGTGAACCAGGCATTGGTAAATCTACTTTAATGCTTCAGTTGGGTCTGTCTCTTCAAAAGGCAAAAATTCTTTATGTGTCGGGTGAAGAAAGTGAGCAACAAATAAAGATGCGGGCCGAGCGTTTGTCCACAAAACCATCGGGAAGTTTTGAGAATTTTTATATGTTGGCCGAAACGGCAACTAAAAATATTTTTCAAGCTATTGAAACGGTTCAGCCTAATCTGGTAATTATTGATTCAATCCAAACGCTGCATTCACACATGCTCGACTCCACCGCAGGTAGTATTGGTCAGGTGCGGCAGACAGCTGGTGAGTTGATGAAGTTTGCCAAAGAAACTAATACGCCTGTTTTCTTAGTCGGTCATATTACCAAAGATGGTATGTTAGCTGGACCCAAAGTATTAGAACACATGGTTGATACCGTATTGCAGTTTGAAGGCGATCGACATCTTGCCTATCGCATCCTACGCACAACAAAAAATCGTTTCGGTTCAACATCAGAAATCGGCATTTATGAAATGCTCGGTAGTGGCTTACGCGAAGTCTCTAATCCTTCCGAAATCTTAATCTCACAAAAAGACGGACAGCTCAGTGGCGCAACCATTGGTGCAACCATTGAAGGCAATAGACCACTCTTAATTGAGATTCAATCTTTAGTGAGTCCGGCATCGTATGGCACGCCACAACGAACACCAACAGGCTTTGATCAGAAACGATTGAACATGTTGCTGGCCGTGCTTGAAAAGCGTTGTGGGTTCCGCATGGGTACGCAAGATGTATTTGTAAACATGGCCGGTGGTATTTATGTGGAAGACCCGGCAATCGACTTGGCACTTTGCATTTCCATTATTTCATCGATGGAAGAAATTTCCGTGAGTGATAAAACCTGCTTTGCGGCTGAGGTTGGTTTGGGTGGCGAGCTGCGAGCTGTAAACAGAATTGATCAACGGATTTCAGAAGCTGAAAAATTAGGCTTTGAAAAAATCTATATTTCCAAGTACAGCAAAAAATCGTTAGACCTTACCAAGACGAAAATTGCTGTTAAGTCCTTCGGAAAACTTCAAGAGGTATTTCAGGATCTGTTTAAATAATCATGGAATCATTCTTTACAAACACATTGGGTCTTTCAGGTGACCTGTTTAGTTTTCTCATTTTACCACTACTCATTTTCTTTGCTCGGATCTGCGATGTTTCCATCAACACCGTTCGAATTATTTATATGTTAGGTGGGCGCAGGTTCACTGCAACCTTGCTTGGTTTCTTTGAAGCCTTTATCTGGCTCCTGGTTATTCGAGAGGTTTTTGAACACCTGGATAACTGGCTGTGTTACGTAGCTTATCCTGCCGGATTTGCCTGCGGTATTTTTGTTGGGATGATTATTGAAGAAAAAATCGCCTATGGAAAAGTGATTGTGCGGATAATTACGAGAAAAGACGTGACGGAATTAATTGCTTATTTAAATGTTCAACTTTTCCGATTTACGAAAGTGAATGCCGAAGGTCCTAATGGAAATGAGAATCTTGTATTTACCGTTGTGGATCGCGATCGGTTGGATGATCTCTTAAAGAAACTGAAAGAACTTATCCCAACTGCGTTCTATACCGTTGAGCGAGTAAAGGCTGCTGCTGAAAGTGGCGCCATTCCTGAAGAACGTGGTGGTCTTAGAATTTTTACCTGGCTTAGAGGTATTACTCTTAAGTTGCCAATTCTCTTTTTTCGTATAAACTCGGATTTCATTTTCTAAAAACTGTGCTCCCTTCAATACGGGGAATCCTATAATTTTTTTATTAGTATTTAATCCTGAAATCATTCCAGCTATTGTTCCGCCTGTTCCAACGGGTAAACACAGATAGTCAAACTCTGTTTCGTGCGAAAGCAAGTTGGCAAACTCCGTTACTCCTTTTACAGCCAGATCATTGGTGCCCCCTTCCGGTATTAAATAAAAATCCCCAAACAAGTCGGTTAATTTTTTCTGAAAATCCGGCTCCGTTTTCTTTCGGTAATCTTCGCGCGTGATATAGTGCAACTGCATTCCTTTCTCTTTCGCAAAAGCAAGCGTTGAGTTCAATGGCAAAGTTTCTTCGCCCCTAATAATTCCAATAGACTCAAACCCCAACTCATGGGCCGCTGCTGCGGTGGCATAGATATGATTTGAATACGCGCCTCCGAAAGTCAGCAGTTTTTGGTGGCCAAGGTTTGCTGCCTCCACAAGATTATACTTCAGTTTCCACCATTTGTTTCCGGAAATAAACGGGTGGTTTAAGTACTCACACTTTACATAAAGTTTTATCCTGGCATCCTCCAACAAAGAATCTTTCAACTCAAGTATAGGGGTTTGGTTATAGGTCAACGTCTTCAATAGAGAGCTATTTTAAACTTATAAAACATTTATTCCAATCCCAATTCGCACAAATACTAAATAATTTAGTATTGTTGCTGTATGGATCAGGAATATTTTAAGGGCCGGGGTGCCCAAATCAAAACTTCAAACAAATTCTTAAAAGCCCAATATGTAACGGATCATATCGAAGGCCTTGATGAACCCCTGCTTGAATCGCCTCAAACCCAAATCTTTTTCGAAACTCCGAAAAAGATTGTTAACAAAGTAACGAGTCCAGACCTAAGCATGATGTACTCCATGAATCCTTATCAGGGTTGCGAGCATGGATGTATCTATTGCTATGCCCGCAACACCCACGAATATTATGGCTTTAGTGCCGGGCTTGATTTTGAAAGTAAAATAATTGTTAAGAAAAATGCGGCCACGTTGTTAGAGCGACATCTATTAAATAAAAATTGGCATGCGGCCCCACTCATGTTGAGCGGAAACACAGACTGCTATCAACCCCAGGAGAAAAAGTTTGAGATCACCCGAAAGATGTTGAAAGTATTGGTGAACTATCAACATCCGGTTGGGTTGATAACTAAAAACAGTTTAATACTCCGCGATCTTGATTTACTAAGTGATCTGGCTAAAGATAATCTGGTGCATGTTTATCTTTCAATCACTACGCTGAATGAAGATTTAAGGCGCGTGTTGGAGCCCCGAACAGCAAGCGCAATAAAAAGATTAAAAACCATTGAAGCCTTGGCTAAAGCCGGTGTGCCAACCGGAGTAATGAATGCGCCCATTATTCCTGGATTAAATCATCACGAAATACCAACCATACTTAAAGCTGCTGCTGATCATGGAGCGCTTGCTTGTGGTATGACTGTCGTTCGATTAAATGGTTCTATCGGAAAAATCTTTGAAGACTGGTTACGGAAAAATTTTCCGGATCGATTCGATAAGGTGTGGAATCAAATCTGCTCATTGCATGATGGTAAAGTAAACGACTCTGAATTTAGCAGGCGCATGTCGGGTAGCGGTAACTTTGCTGATGCAATCCATCAACTATACCGGGCTGCACGCAAAAAATATTTCTCAGAGAAAAGAATGCCCGCCTATGATCTAACTAAATTCCAAAAAGGTGGCAACTTGAATTTATTTTAGCTTGGTCACCCTAATAATCAACCGTTCAACAAGTCTCTTCAGAATGTTTACAGAATTTCTTATTTACTTTGTAATCAAAGTTTACAAATGTCTCTGAGTAAAGTCATGACTTTAATACTTATCCAGGTTGCCCTACTCGGCAGCATAATGGATTTGCATGACCTTGTAAAACTACCCCGGCTTATTGAACACTATCAGCAACATGTCGCAAAATCAAGTTGCCGATGTCTCTTTTTTGGATTTTTGAATTTACACTATGGATCGGAAGCTGAGCGTCACGACCGCGAGGATCACGAAGAGCATGAAGACCTTCCCTTTAAATCACCGGATTGTACGTAC
The DNA here is from genome assembly GCA_016709845.1 of Flammeovirgaceae bacterium. GTDB lineage: Bacteria > Bacteroidota > Bacteroidia > Cytophagales > Cyclobacteriaceae > ELB16-189. The sequence continues at coordinate 54,467 of JADJMA010000012.1, forward strand.
ACGCATATTGTAAGTGTATTTTCAGAGATACGCACACAACAAATTGTTGTCGCTAATCTTATAATATCCTATTCCAATTCTTACCAGTCCGCTTCTCCGTTGAGTTCAGTCAATCTATTTGGCAGCCACCAAAACTTTAACTACCTCGCGTTTGACTGAATGTGCATTGCTTCACTTTTAGCGCGCTCTTGTCTCTGATATTTACTTTACTCTCTTCGCAAAGTGATATCTCTTTCGATAACTTATATCATTCATAACACTCAGCAATAATGCTAACCAGAATTATAGAATTTTCAGTAAGACAAAAATTAATTATTGGGTTGTTAGTAATTGGACTCATTGGGTATGGAACCTATGAATTTACACAACTGCCCATTGATGCCGTTCCTGATATCACGAATAACCAAGTACAGGTAATCACGATTATTCCTTCCTTAGGCGCAGCCGATATTGAACGCCTTATAACGTTTCCGATCGAACAAGCAAACAGCAACATTCATGGCCTTCTTGAAATCAGGAGTTTTTCGCGATTCGGATTATCTCTTGTGACCATCGTATTTGATGACGATACCGATGTCTATTGGGCCCGTCAGCAAGTGACGGAACGATTACAGATTGCAAAAGATCAAATTCCTAAAGGCCTGGGAACACCGGTATTAGCCCCAGTAACAACAGGGTTGGGTGAAATCTATCAATATGTGGTCAAAGCAAAGAAAGGATATGAAGAGCGCTACGGCATTACGGAGTTGCGCACAATTCAGGACTGGATCGTAAGAAGGCAACTCTTACGGGTGCCAGGCGTGGCCGATGTGAGCAGTTTGGGGGGTAAACTGAAACAATATGAGATTGCGATTGATCCCAATAAATTGAAATCCTACGGACTTACCGTGAGTGATGTATTCAGTGCCCTGGAGAACAATAACCAAAATACCGGAGGAGCTTATATTGAGCGACAGGCAACCGTATTATACATTCGAAGCGAAGGATTGATTGGTGATATTGGTGACATCAACAGTATTGCGGTCAAAAACACGGAGAACGGAACGCCATTATTTATAAAAGATGTAGCTGAAGTGAGAATAGGCAGTGCCATTCGCTATGGCGCGATGACCTATAATGGAGAAGGCGAAGTGGCTGGTGCTGTGGTGATGATGTTGAAAGGTGCCAATAGCAGTCTTGTCATTAAAGATGTTAAAGATAAAATTGAGCAAATCAAAAAGATTTTACCCGAAGGCGTAGAGATAGAGCCCTTTCTGGATAGAACCAAAATGGTAAGCCATGCCATTGGCACTGTTGAGAAAAATTTAATGGAGGGAGCCTTGATTGTCGTTTTTGTGCTCGTCTTGTTTCTTGGAAATTTCCGCGCTGGTTTTTTAGTGGCGTCCGTTATTCCGCTCGCTATGCTTTTTGCTGTGATCATGATGAATCTGTTTGGCGTAAGTGGAAATCTGATGAGTCTCGGGGCTTTAGATTTTGGATTGATTGTAGACGGAGCTGTTATTATTGTGGAGGCTGTGATGCATCAGTTGACCCATGGCAAAAGGTTCAAGTCGCTCAATGCGATAAATCAAAACGAAATGGATGGCGAGGTAATCCATTCGGCAGGGAGGATGATGAACAGTGCTGTGTTTGGTCAAATCATAATCCTGATCGTGTACCTTCCTATCTTCAGCTTACAGGGCATTGAAGGAAAAATGTTTAAGCCCATGGCCCAAACGGTTGCCTTTGCTTTACTGGGTGCTTTCATTCTTATCGCTCACTTACATTCCCATGATGAGTTCTGTTTTTCTAAGTAAGAAAGTTAAACACTCGAAAAATCTTTCCGATAAAATGATGGAAAAGATTGAGCGTCTTTACGAGATCGCACTTAAAAAAGTTTTGGGCTTTCCTAAAACCGTAATCGTGTCTGTTCTTGCATTATTTTTCGCTGCCTTAATAACTCTTTCCTTTCTTGGCGGTGAATTTATTCCTGCGCTCGAAGAGGGGGACTTTGCCGTTGACACCCGGGTTCTCACTGGAAGTAATCTCAATGTTTCTATTGATGCTACGCTGAAAGGAGAAAAAATACTCCTCGAAAATTTTCCTGAAGTAATAAAGGTGGTGGGCAAAATAGGAAGTGGTGAAGTGCCCACCGACCCCATGCCGATTGAGGCCAGTGACATGATGGTTATCCTGAAAGATAAAAGTGAGTGGACTTCTGCAACCAATTTCAATGAACTTGCTGAAAAAATGGGTAAAGCATTAGAAGCTGTACCCGGGGTCACCTTTGGCTTTCAATATCCCGTACAGATGCGTTTTAATGAGTTGATGACCGGGGCGAGGCAAGATGTGGTTTGTAAAATTTTTGGTGAAAATCTGGACACGCTCGCACACTATGCAAACAAATTAGGCAACGTGATAAATACGGTTGACGGAAGTGCGAACTTATATGTGGAAGCTGTGGGTGGTATGCCACAAATCGTTATAAAATATAATCGGGCAGCAATTGCTCAATATGGTTTGAATATTTCTGAGATCAATAGAATTGTCAATACAGCTTTTGCCGGTCAAAGTGCTGGGCAAGTGTATGAAGAAGAAAAAAGATTCGATCTGGTCGTACGCATGGTGGGTGAGCAACGAAAAAACATCAGCGATGTTCAGAATTTATTAATTCCATCTCCACAGGGAAATCAAATACCCCTAAATCAATTGGCCGAAGTTGAAATTAAAGAAGGTCCTAATCAAATTCAACGGGAAGATGCAAGGCGCAGAATCATCATTGGCTTTAATGTGCGTGGCCGGGATGTTCAAACTATCGTGACAGAGCTTCAGCAAAAGGTAGACGCACAAATAAAATTTCCGGTCGGTTATTATGTAACCTATGGCGGAGCTTTTGAAAATCTTAATGCTGCCAAGAAAAGATTGAGTATTGCGGTTCCGATATCGCTGTTATTGATTTTCGTTATGCTCTACTTTGCTTTTAAATCTGTCAAACATGGTCTACTGATTTATTCTGCTATCCCACTTTCCGCCATCGGAGGAATATTTGCTCTCGCAACACGAGGTATGCCATTTAGTATTAGTGCCGGAGTTGGCTTTATCGCATTATTTGGTGTGGCCGTACTGAATGGAATTGTTTTGGTTGCCGAATTCAATCGCCTGAAAACGGATGGTCAACTCAACCTCTATCACATTGTGATATCAGGAACAAAACTTAGACTACGCCCAGTACTTATGACCGCCCTGGTTGCATCCTTGGGTTTCATGCCCATGGCACTGAGCAATGGTGCCGGTGCTGAAGTTCAGCGACCTTTGGCCACTGTTGTAATTGGAGGACTACTCATTGCAACATTCCTTACCTTATTCGTTTTGCCTGTGCTCTACATCATATTTGAAACGAAATTCGCAAAAAGAAAAAAGAAAAAAATGCCGATCGCAGGTTTATTAGTATTTGCTCTTCTGACTGCGGCAACTCCTGTAGTAAATGCACAAACACCTATTACTGTTCAGGCCGCCATTGATACTGCTTTAGTCAACAACTTATTGGTTAAGAATGAACGTTTAAAAGCCGAATATCAACAACGGTTGATCAAATCTGGTGCGAACCTTCCACAAACTACGGTAATCGGTGAGTATGGTCAGATTAATAGTGGCTTCTCAGATAATCGATTTGTAGTCAATCAGAACATCAACTTCCCCTCTGTGTATTCTAATCAAAAATCTGTGTTAAGAGAAGAGTGGAGAAGCAGTATGTTGAACGTAGCATTGAAAGAGGTGGATCTGAAGCGGCAAGTGTCGCAAGTTTATTATATGCTTACCTATCTGCAACAAAAGAAAACCCTCCTGCAACAAAATGATAGTTTGTATGCTGAGTTTTTGAATAAGACAAATTTGAGGTTTAAGACCGGAGAGAGCAACGTTCTTGAAAAGACTACCGCTGAAACACAACGCGGACAAATTGCCTTGCAACTCAATCTACTCAATGCCGATCTTGATTTATTGCAGGCTCAGTTTCAACTCTTATTAAATACAACAATTTTCCTCGTGCCGCAAGAGGGTGACTTTAAAATGAGTAGACTTGAAATGATTGATACAGCCTCTGTATCACAACATCCTACCATTCAATTATTGCAACAACAGAAACAGATCTCAATCAGGAACACACAGTTGGAAAAATCAAGACTATTACCCGATCTCTCTTTTGCTTATAACAATATGTCGATGCGGGGTACCGGTGCAGACAATATCTCCTACGATGGTTCATCCCGGTTTCAGTCGGGTCAGATTGGTCTGGGTATTCCGTTATTCTATGGATCACAAAAAGCAAGAATCAATGCTTCAAAATCCATTCAGAAAATAACGGAAACAAACTACCTGATCGGATTGCAACAGTTCAATAACGAATACCAAAGAGCCATTTCACAATACATGAATTTCTCAAAGTCGGTTGATTATTACGAACAAACCGGTTTAACAAACGCCAGGCTTATCAGCGACACCGCCAATAAACAATTTGCCAATGGTGGAATTAACTACCTCGAGTGGGTGATGCTTACTAATCAAGCCATCTCTCTTCGAAACGAATATTTGATTGCGGTAAACAATCTAAACGAAAGCATTATTCAACTCAATTACTTCATTTATAAATAAAGAGACGCTTCATGAAAAATATACTTCAAGCATATACCATTATCATATCTCGCTACATGGCAAAGTCCATTCTTGCGATTTGTACTCTGGCGACAGTCTTCTCATGCGGCTCTAACAATAAGACCCCCGCCAGTGCTGATTCTACTCATGTTGAAAACTCTGTTACGCTTTCTGCCGCTCAACTTAAAAATGCCGGGATTGTACTCGGTAAAATTGAGCAAAAGTCAATCTCGAGTGTACTAAAAGTAAACGGTCGCATTGATGTGCCTCCTCAAAATATGATTTCAGTAAGCGTACCGATGGGCGGCTATTTGAAATACACCAAACTGCTGCCTGGCATGCACCTAAATAAAGGTGAAGTGATTGCTGTCATGGAAGACCAGCAATATATTCAGTTACAGCAAGACTATTTAACCGCCAAAACACGGTTGATTTTTACAGCTAACGAATACAATAGACAAAAAGAACTAAATCAAAGCAAAGCCAGCAGCGACAAGGTTTTTCAACAAACGGAAGTTGATTACACAACTGAAAAAATCAATGTGAAATCATTGGCTGAACGACTTAAACTAATTGGGATTAATCCCGACAGGCTGAATGAAAATACCATTTCGAAGAGTATCAATATTTACTCACCTATTGATGGATATGTTTCGAAAGTGAACGTGAATATTGGCAAGTTTACCCAACCCAGTGAAGTACTCTTTGAATTGATTAATCCTGATGACATCCATCTTGCCTTAACCATTTTTGAAAAGGATTTAAGCAAACTCTCGATCGGCCAAAAATTATTTGCCTATACCAATAGCCAACCCGATAAAAAATATGAATGCGAGATAATTCTTATCGGTAAAAATCTATCCACGGAAAGAAGCACCGAGGTTCATTCTCATTTCGAGGATTATGATAAGAACCTCATTCCGGGTATGTACATGAATGCCGATATTGAAATTAAAAATAATACTGTATATGCTCTGCCCGAAGAGGCCATTGTGCGGTATCAAAATAATCAATACATTTTCTTTGCTGAAACGGATACCCGGTTCACTATTCAGGAAATCAAGACGGGTGATGTAGAAAAGGTTTTGTAGAGATTATTTCTGGTATGAGTTTAACCGATAAAAAGATTGTGATTAAAGGTGCTTACAATCTTCTTATGGCCATGAAAAATAAGGTGGAAGATTAAAGTTCAATACATAAACAATAATAATTGCCTCTGTCTTTTTTTGTATGATCTTTAATTTCATTTTCTAATTGAACTCTTTGTTGGTTTTTTTTAATGACCTGACTTTGAGCGATGTTCTCATCTATAGTCTTGGCTTTTTTGCTCAATCTCTTTTTGGTGCACGCATTATCGTACAATGGTATAAGTCAGAGCGAGAAGGGCATGTGGTTTCACCCACTTGTTTTGGATCTTTAGCCTGTGCGGATCTTTTTATTCCTGATTTATGGTGTACTTCGAAAAGATCCAATCATCCTACTTGGCCAAACGCTATCATTTTATATCTACATCCGTAATCTGCAACTGAAAAAATTCTGGTTAAAGATTCCGCTGGTGTGGAGGATTTTTATTTCACCGCTTCCCTTTGTTCTTTATCTAATCATGATTTTTACCACCCCTGATTCTTTTCAAAGTGTACTCGGCAAACTTAATTATACTGATCCTGTGCTATTAATTGGCGGCATCGGTCAACTCCTTCTCAATTTGCGATATCTCTATCAATGGTATTATTCCGAACAAGCCAATGAATCCTTGCTCCCTCTTGGGTTTTGGCTTATCAGCGCGGTTGCTTCGATAATGGTGGTCTATTATGGTTTTAACCGACTTGATCCCGTTTTGTTGATAGCGCAGAGTATGGGTTTTGTGGCTTACCTCCGTAATATTTATCTATCATTGTCCGATCGTCTAAACCTTCGGCTCCAAAATAGATCTTAGTCAGCTTAGTTTGCTGAATCGAATTTGCAACTTTGCCTCATGAGTGATGATTCTCTTTTTCGCATCAGACAAAAAGATCTCCAAGCATATCTCTTTAGCCACGAAGATGAAGATGAAAGAGATTTGGTGTTACAACAGAAAGAAGTACTGGGTTTGCCCGTAACGCTAGTTGCCCAACAAATCGCAGGTAGAAGAAAAGCCAAATCAAAACTTGCCACGTGGTATAAAACGAGGGGCATCATTTATCCGCCTTCGTTAAATATTGAGCAGGCCTCTTCAGAAGCTACCGCCCGATTTAAAACCCAGGTCGCACGCGGTAGTTTTTCAAGTTCACAAAAAGTAACCATCGCTGATTTGACAGGGGGATTTGGCGTTGATAGTTATTTTTTTTCACTAGCGTTCGATCGCATTCATTATGTAGAGCCCAATACCGACCTTCTTCGGATTGCATCCGCAAACCATCATACACTAAGCACAAAATCTATTGTACACCATCAAGCTACGGCCGAAGATTTTATAGCTACAAATAGGCTGCCTGTTGATCTAGCATTCATTGACCCAAGCCGCAGAGATCAAAACTCGCGTAAAGTTTTAAACTGGCCGATTGCACTCCCGATGTGATCGCATTGCAACAAGCTGTTTTTAATAAATGTAATTTCCTATTAGTAAAAACTTCTCCTTTGCTCGATATTCAGCAAGGCTTGCGTGAACTTACAAATACTAAAAAAGTAATTGTTGTATCCGTAAACAACGAATGCAAAGAGTTACTTTTCTTATGTGAGAAAAACTTTATGGGCGATGCCCAGATTGAGGCCGTTGATCTTTTTACTAATGGTGATATTAAAAACACATTGTCTTTTTTCCTCAGGAAGAGAAAAAGGCCAATAGTCTTGGGGGAGGCCGCTGAATATTTATACGAACCCAATGCTTCAATCCTAAAAGCAGGCGCCTTTAAACTGATTTCTGAAAAATTTCAACTAACCAAACTTGCGGTTAATACGCATCTTTATTCAGCAAGTCATTTGATGACGGATTTCCCTGGTCGGATTTTTCAGGTTGACGCGCTTGATCCAGATAGCAAGCAATTGAAAAGTCTTCTGCCCAACGGCAAAGCCAATATTCTCACCCGAAACTATCCGCTTAAACCCGAAGAGTTAAAGAAGAAACTAAAGCTTACGGATGGGGGCGAAAAATATGTGATTGGATTTTCGTCTCAAAAGAAAAAACAGCTCGCAGTTTGCAGCCTGGCTACAAAAACGCAATGATATCATCTACGGGCGTTTCACCCATAAATGATTTCACGAATCGTTTTTCTTTAGAGTAAATATAAATCGAGGGTGTAGGTATCGAGCCAAAGTTCGTATATACGTCCGTCCCATCGGCCTTACCAAACCGCACATTAGTCTGATTCGATAGTTTATAATCTTGCGCAAATTTTCGGATACCTTCTGGGGTATCAGAAGCGATAAACAGCAGCGTATAATTTTTAAACGACTCCATTTTCTCTTGTATCGCTTGTGCTTCGCGCTGGCAATGATCGCAATCTGCATTGAATAGAATAATGACTGAAGCCCCCGGCAAGTCTCGGGTGGTGGCGGGCGATCCATCCAGATTTGTAAAGGCCAGATAGGGAAACTCATTCACTTCCTTTATCGCAACTGAGCTTTGGCTCTTCTTTTCTGGTTTGCTGCAACCTGATATAAGTAAAATTAACGGCAACATTATTAGTAGTAGTCTTTTGATCATGGCTTAATAAAAATTTTAAACACGAAATAAATAAATAAAAAATAACAAACCGGTTGTTCCATAAAGTTGTATCACTTTTTTACGGTTTTGTACGTCTTCCCACCAAAGCATCATCCAAGGTTTTATTAAACCCAAAATCATAAATAAGAATGATGTGAGGCTGATGAGAAGAAATAACAACTGCACATAGTACATCGGGCAAAGTTAGTAAAAGCCTTAACCACTGTTCTCCATAATTTTAACTATTAAGATAAGTTAAGGGGTTAAGAAAATTAAGGGTTTCTGCGTTTATGTCGAGAGTTAAGGATATAAACGGATAAGACTTCATGCTCTTCATTTCTTAACACATCTTAATGGTGAGAATTTTACTGCGCCCTTTTCGGTAAAATACTATATTTGCCCCCTGTTTTTGAAACTGTTGGAGTGAAGGCGCACGATTTTCTTTCGATTTACCGTAGGGACAGCCTGGTACAGACGCTGGCCGAGGGGATTCGCACGTCCGCACATTCCAATATCCGGTTAAAAGGGCTGCATGGCAGCTTAGATACTGTAATTTTTGCCGCTGTTTATAAAAGTGTTCGTTCCTCGCATGTGCTTATTGCCCGCGACAAAGAAGAGGCTTCGTATCTCCTCAACGATCTACAACATCTGCTCGGGGAAAAGGAGGTTTTGTTTTTTCCCATGTCGTACAAAAGGCCTTACGAATATGATGATATCGAGAACGCGAATATTCTTATGCGTTCCGAGGTGCTTAACGTGATCTCCAATCATCCGGAGGGAAACGTCATTGTTACTTATCCGGAAGCTATATCTGAAAAGTGATTAATAAAAAGTCACTGGCCACCAATACCTTTCTGATCAAGAAAGGCGAAATCCTCGATCGTTCATTCCTCGAAGAATTTCTCCATAGTTACGATTTCGAAAAAACAGATTTTGTTTATGAGGCGGGCCAGTTTGCGATTCGTGGAGGCATCATTGATGTGTTTTCCTTTGCGCATGAGTTGCCTTATCGGATAGAGTTGTTTGGGGAAGAAGTGGATAGCATTCGTAGTTTCGATCCGGGCTCACAGCTTTCGGTAGAAACGATAGAAAAATTAATTTGATGCCCAACGTGCAAACGCGTTTGGACAGGAAGAACGTCAGTCCTTTTTTGATTTCATTTCGCCTACAACACGCATCTGGATAAAGGATTTAGAAATGACTCGCGATATCGTGGAGAAGTGTTTCGAAAAAGCCAGCGCTTCATTTGATAAAGTCCTCCGCGAAAGCGGGCAAACCAAGGTGGTGTTAGAGCCCAGCCAGCTTTTTAATACGGGTGAGTCTGTTATAAAAAATCTGGGCGATTTATCGTGTATTGAGTTTGGATCAAAATATCTGTTCGAGCCTCGTCACACGTATGAGTTTAATTCTTCTGCGCAGCCATCGTTCAATAAAAATTTTGAATTGCTGGCCGCCAATCTGCTCGAGCAACAAGAGTTGGGTTACAGCAATTTTATTTCAGCAGAACAACCCCGTCAAGTGGAACGACTCCATGGAATATTTGAAGAGATTCATCCAGAAATTAAATTTCAATCCCTAGAGTTTTCTTTACGTCAGGGGTTTGTTGATCATGTACAAAAAGTTGTTTGTTATACCGATCACCAGATTTTCGAACGGTTCTATCGCTATCGCCACAAAGAAAAATTTTCTAAATCAAAAGCGTTAACCTTTCGGGAACTTCAAACCTTGCAGCCTGGTGATTTTGTAACACATATTGATTACGGTATTGGCAAGTTTGCGGGCCTTGAAAAGAAAGTGGTTGATGGCCGCGAACAGGAAGCCATTCGTCTTGTCTTTCGTGATGACGATTTGCTGACCGTTAGCATCCATGCCCTTCACAAGATTTCAAAATATTCGGGCAAAGATGGAGCAGTTCCGTCTATTAGTAAGTTGGGCAGTGGTGAGTGGGACAGCAAGAAGGCGAAAGCAAAAAAGAAAGTTAAAGACATTGCCAAAGAGCTGATTGAGCTTTACGCAAAAAGAAAAACCGCTCCTGGTTACGCTTTTCAAGAGGATAGTTTTCTTCAGGCCGAATTGGAATCTTCCTTTATCTACGAAGACACACCCGATCAGGCGAAAGCAACCGAAGATGTGAAACACGATATGCAGCAGCCGCACCCGATGGATCGATTGGTTTGTGGCGATGTTGGCTTTGGAAAAACAGAAGTGGCGATTCGTGCAGCATTTAAAGCCGCCACCGAAGGGAAGCAAGTTGCCGTGCTGGTACCCAACTACCATTTTAGCGATGCAACATTATCGCACGTTTTCCGAACGTCTTTCCTCTATGCCAGTAAAAATCGATTATGTGTCGCGCTTTAAATCCGATAAAGAGATAAAAGAAATAATTAAAGAAGTTAAGGAGGGTTCAATCAACATCATCATTGGAACACACCGTGTGGTAAGTAAAGATGTTGAATTTAAAAATCTGGGTTTGTTGGTTATTGATGAAGAGCAAAAGTTTGGCGTTAAGGTTAAAGATCGTCTTAAAGAATTGAAAGTAAATGTAGATGTGTTAACCCTTACGGCAACGCCAATTCCACGCACGCTTCATTTTTCATTAATGGGTGCCCGGGATTTAAGTATTATTTCTACTCCCCCTCCCAATCGCCAGCCAGTCACCACAGAACTTCACACGTATGACGAAACCATCATTCGCGATGCCGTTAGTACGGAGTTGCGAAGAGGCGGCCAAGTATTTTTTGTACATAATCGCGTAAGCGACATTGAGCAAGTGGCAAATACTATTTTTAAACTTGTGCCCGATGCCCGCATGGGAATTGCCCACGGCCAGATGGATGGTGATAAATTGGAAAAGGTAATGCTCAAATTTATTGAAGGGGAATACGATGTGCTGGTCTCTACAAACATTATCGAGTCGGGACTAGACATCCCTAATGCTAATACCATTATTATTAATCAAGCAAACATGTTTGGCCTAAGCGATCTTCACCAGATGCGCGGCCGCGTTGGTCGCTCCAATAAAAAAGCATTTTGCTATTTGCTTACTCCGCCCAGTTCTGTTCTTTCATCCGATTCGCGCAAGCGCCTTGCGGCACTCGAAGAATTTTCTGAGTTGGGGGATGGATTTAAAGTGGCTATGCGCGACCTTGACATACGAGGCGCTGGTAATCTGTTGGGTGGCGAGCAAACCGGTTTTATCACGGATCTGGGTTTTGATACCTATCATAAAATTTTAGATGACGCTATTCAAGAACTAAAGGAAACCGACTTCAAAGAATTGTTTGCCGAAGAGCTTTCCGTGAAGGCTAATTTGATAGTTCCTGATTGTACTATTGAAACAGATTTAGAAGTACTTATTCCTGACACCTATATTAATAATACCAGCGAGCGGCTTCAGCTTTATGCTACACTCGATAATATCAAGGACGAAAAAACTTGCGTGATTTTCGCGAATCTTTAAGGGACCGGTTTGGTTCATTGCCTGATTCCGTAGAGCAGTTGATCAACACAGTGCGGTTGCGATGGATGGGTGAGAAGCTTGGGTTTGAAAAGATGAGCTTAAAAAATGAAAAGCTCAGGGCTTATTTCGTTACCGGTAATAATGAATACTTCAAATCAGAAGTCTTCGGTAGAGTTTTGTCGTTTGTACAAACCCATCCGAAGCGTTGCCGGATGAAAGACATGGCTAGCAAATTAATACTAACCATAGAATCTATTGGAAGCGTTGAAGCCGCAACTGAAATTCTGGGGCCATTGGCTTATTATAATAATATCAAATCGGTGAGTGAGACTTCCTCGGCATAAGAGTCCAGACTTTTTAAGTCGTTGAAGGGGTGAATGCAAATGACCTTCTTAAAAGAGACAGAATATTGAACCTCAACGAAAAAAGTGGAGGTGTGATATAGGTACATCTTAACATCCCCCAACGATCTGGAGGCAATAAAGTCCGTATCTCTTGTTATAAAGTCACATTTTTTTTCAAAGGAGGCAATCTTAAAGTCATTGATCGAATTCATAACCTATTGGTTTACTATAGATCATGAAAAATGTATACCAAGCTGTGGATTTAAGTAATTATCAGCCTTTTAACTGTTTCAGCGGTCCACAATTGGAATTTAAATCCCAATTTGGTGTAGATACTTTAATAGATTTTCCTCGTTAAGGTCCCGATTAGTGCTGTTCACCTTCTATCAGAGATTTATCAAAAAAACGTTAGCCTTTGGAAAACATTGATTTATCTATTTATATTAGCGGTTACTTTTATGTATAACCTTAAGCAAATGAAGTATTTCAAGTCACTCCTGTTTTTAGTTGCGCTATCGGCTGTTATTAGCTCCTGTTCTTTACTTGGTAATAAGGGGGGTAAGCCTACGGCTCAAAACCCTGGCCAGCTAAGTACTGCCACAGGACTACAATATACGCGCGATGCGGCCGAGGGATTTCCGGTAAATGAATACAATTCCCAGCCTGATGCCCCAAATATGGTACTTATTGAGGGCGGCCGTGCCGTTTTAGGATCATTTGAAGAGGATGTTATGGCTTCCCGTGATAACCTTGAAAGAACTATTTCGGTAGCTTCTTTTTATATGGATGAAACTGAAATCGCTAACATTCACTGGCTTGAATACCTCTATTATTTGTCTGTTGACTCAACAAAAATAGATGGTGGTAAAGCTTACGCAATGGCGCTTCCTGATACCTTGGTTTGGCGATCCAATCTGGCCTTTAACGATCCTTATGTAGATCATTATTTAAGATATCCTGGTTTTCGCTATTTCCCCGTAGTAGGTGTTAAGTGGAAACAAGCTAATGAATATTCTAAGTGGAGAACTGCTAAGGTAAATGCTGACCTTGCTGAAAAGGCCGGCATTGCTGCCCCAGAAACGGGTGCTGGTAGAATTCCTTTGGAATCAGGTGTGGTTATTCCGGCTTATCGCCTGCCAACGGAAGCTGAGTGGGAATATGCGGCTCAGGCTTTGATTGGAACTCAATGGTTGGATGAAATGCAAACCCATCAGAGAATCTATCCTTGGGATGGACATGCCCTAAGAAACCCTTATGGTAAACAAATGGGTTCATTCCTTGCAAACTTTAAGCGTGGCCGTGGTGACTATGCCGGTATAGCCGGAAGACTAAACGATGGTGCTTTGATTACTTCTTATATCTATGAATATCCTCCAAACGATTATGGTCTTTATAACATGGCCGGTAATGTTAGTGAGTGGGTAATGGATGTTTATCGCCCTCTTTCTCATCAGGATTTCGATGATCTTAACCCAATCCGCAGAGATGATTTTATAGATAGTCACAGCGAATACAGAAACCGCTATACAAAAACACCGAAAGACTCAACGGTTACCATGCCTGATGGCACCACTAAAAACATACGTTCATTTGAATACACAAAAATCCTGAAGGCTTTATTTCTCTTATCTCAGATAAAGTACGTGTATACAAGGGCGGTTCCTGGAAAGATGTTGCTTACTGGATGTCGCCAGGTACAAGAAGATTCTTAGATCAAGATTCAGCCACTGCGACCATCGGTTTCCGCTGCGCAATGATTCGTGCCGGTTCGAATTACTAAGACTTTATAAAAAAATATCACGCCCTGACGAAGATCTCGTCAGGGTTTTTTATTCTCAAGGAGCAGGGTATTACTGGGCTTCCGCCAGACACACTACACTCAACTCGCTACAGCCGGCATGGATCAAATGCATACCGCAGGCTTCCAGGGTTGCTCCGGTAGTCATTACATCATCCACCAATAAAATGCGTGCCCCTTTAATTTTTCAGGCAAGTGTACATCAAAGACATCTTTCACATTATCCCAGCGCTCAACTTTCGTTTTACGGGTTTGAGATTGTGTGATTATTTTACGGGTACTTATCGATTCATCCCAGGGAACATTTAATACCGAACTCAGCCCTTCAGCAAAACACGCGCTTTGGTTATATCCTCGTTTTCGCTTTCGGGTTGGATGCAAAGGAACCGGCACGATTAAATCGAATTGATTAATGATCCCCGAATCGAAAAAGATCTTTGCCATAAATTTTTCCAAGCTTAACCCCAACTTCAGGATGATTATTGTACTTCAACTGATGAAGGAGATGATAAACAATCCCTGTTTTCCTGAATTTCAAAAATGCCATAGCGTGCATTAATGGTAATCGTCCGGCTAACCGCAGTTTCATTGGGTTATCCTCATGGATATGATATCCTGTCTTTGGCAAATCACGGATACATCGGGTACACAAAATTTCTTCGCCCTTAAAAAGTGCCAATGAACAACCGAGGCAATAATTAGGAAAGAATAAGGATATAAAATCGCGCCCGAGGTCAATTGCCTCATGTACTACATTTGATTTAATCCGAATTGAACTCATCTTTGAGGAAACTTTTTCACTATATATGGGACTCGTGGAGCAATTTAATGATTATCGGGCCAAGATGAACGAGAAAATTCTCGCTGCCGATAATTTGATAATCAAACGAATTTTCAATTTAGATACCAATGCGTATCAGGCAGGAGCCTTAGATGTCAAATCCAAAGAGTTAATTGGATTAACCTGCTCGCTGGTTTTGCGATGTGATGATTGTGTTAAATATCATTTGGAAAAATGTAAGGAGGTGGGGTTTTCAACAGCAGAAGTTCACGAAGCCATGGGGGTAGCCACCTTAGTGGGTGGAACAATTGTAGTGCCGCACCTACGAAGAGCCTTTGAATACTGGGACGAACTCTCGAAAAAAAATTAAGAAATGTATCAAAAGGATTTAGATCTTGAGCGAAATTGGCAGGCGTTGTTAGGTGAGCTTGAACGACTGCTCGAAAAAAGACCCAAGGATTTGAATGGCGTTCTCTTTATAATCGGTTTGCAAGAGCTTGGGCGGGGTGCAAAAAACTTTTCAAAAGAAGAGAAACAGGATTTGATGCACATTGCTATTTGTAAAGTTTTAAGCTTAGCAGGCTATTACGAATTAGAAGGTCTGGATGCTGATGGCTGGCCGCATTGGAAGCTGATTCAAAAGGTGCCTCATTTCGATTTATTGGAGCAGGAAAAGTTGCTTAAAATGCATGTGCTCGAATATTTTGAAAAGGAGTACAATTGGCATTTTGCTGACCCTAAAATCAATCCGCACACCACTTGATTTCAGCTAACGCTGCCGCTATCTTAGTACAATTAAAAACTATCTTTAGGTCAAGTTCGTTTTAAGCAAACATGGGTGAGGGGATCAAGGGCATTGATGAGAAGTTAAACTCCTTTACACGGAGGTATTACCTAAATATTTTTCTTCGTGGAATCATTCTGTCCGCATCCATTCTGCTTGCCTATTTTTTAATCGCATCACTTATCGAGTATAATCTTTGGCTAGGTAAGGTGGGTCGATTTTGATTTTTTCTTTCTTCTTTGCCATCACACTATTTTCTGTTTTTAAGTTTCTCCGAGAACCCATTGCGTGGTGGATTTATAAAAAGGGATTACAACAGGAGGAAAGTGCGCGAATAATCGGGCGCTATTTTCCAAACATTTCCGACAAGCTGCTAAACCTGATCCAACTTTCGTCAGAGCAAAACCGTAGCGCTTTGCTAGATGCCGGAATTGCGCAGAAAACATTATCGGTACAAAATATTGCCTTCGAAAATGCCATTGACCTAAGGGATAATAAAAAGTATTTGAAGTATTTGATTATTCCTTTTTCGCTGATTCTTCTCATAATGATAATTAATCTGGGGATTTTTACTCAGAGCACGAGACGCATCGTTCAGTTCAATCAGGAGTTTTCACCGCAGGCACCTTTTCATTTTCAAATACAGAATAATAGTTTAACCGCGTTCGTTAACGAAGATTTTATTCTTACCGTTAAACTGGAAGGGGAAGCTTTACCCACCTCGCTTTATATTGTGTCGGGTGATCAGCGATGGAAAATGATCAATGCTGATGCTGGTGTTTTTACCTACACATTTGAAACGCTGCAAAACGAAATTGATTTCCAGTTAGAAGCATCTGGCTTTTATTCTGATGCGTACAAAATAAAATTGGTAAACCGCCCTGAGTTAACACAATTGAAAGTATCGTTAAGCTATCCGGCTTATTTGCAATTGAAATCGCAGGAATTAAACAATGCCGGCAACCTGGAGATTCCTGAGGGAACTCAAGTAAGCTGGAGAATAGGGAGCGCCCATGCACAAAAGGCCAGTATATTATTTGGTTCCGTTGGCTCCCCTATTAATATGCAATTGATTGATAATGAGTTGTTTACTTTTGGAAAAGGTTTTAAGAATCCGGACAATTACACGATTGTTTTAGAAAACGATCAAAGTAAAAATAAAGACCAGATTTCTTATTCGATTGCTGTTATAAAAGATCAGTACCCACAAGTGGTCGTTGATAACCTTCAGGATTCTGTGCTGTTCAAATCCATATTACTGGGTGGGTCCATTAATGACGACTATGGGGTTACAGCACTAAAACTCAACTATCAGGTAATCAAAGGGACAAACGAGTTGCCACAAAAATCGAAAGTAATTGCTATTGAGGGGAACAGACAACAACAGAATTTTTATTTTCAATGGAAAATTGATTCCCTTGATTTGCAGCCCGGAGATAAGTTGGTTTATCACCTACAGGTTTGGGATAACGATGGCGTAAACGGACGAAAGTCTACCCGAAGTTCAAACTACATTTTTAGCTTGCCCTCCGAGCAAGAATTGAAAACAGACATTTCGCGTCAACAACAATCGGCAGAAAATAAAATTGATAAAAGTTTACAGAAGGCCAGAGAGCTGCAACAATCCATTGACGATGCTCAGGAAAAATTAAAGGGTAAGCAGAGTTTAGATTGGCAAGACAAAAAAATGCTGGAGGATCTGATCAAGCAAAAAGAAAAACTGGACGAAGCGATTCAGGCGCTTCAAAAAGAGAATGCCCTTTTGGAACAGAAGAAGGAATCTTTTTCAGAGGAGAGTCAGCGCATTCGCGAGAAATCTGAACAGATTCAAAAACTAATGGATCAAATGCTTGATGAGGAAACCAAAAAACAATTTCGTGAACTCGAAAAGCTACTGCAGGAAAATGCGGATATAAACCAGGTTCAGAAAATGCTTAATAAGATGGATCGTAAAGAGATTAATCTGGAGAAAGAACTGGAAAGAACGCTGGAATTATTTAAGCAACTACAATACGATTATAAACTTGAGCAGGCGATTGATGATTTAAAAAATCAAACGGAAAAACAGGAGGAGCTGCTGAAGAAGACGGAAAATCTAAATGAAGATAAGCCAAATAAGAAAGAGAATGAAAAGGAAGCGGATGGAGAAAAAAAGACAGCGGAGGAATTGGCTAAAGAACAAGAGCAACTAAAAAGTGAGTTTGAGAATTTTAAGAATCAACTCGATGAGTTGGATAAGTTGGGGGATGAATTGAATAAGTCGGGCGATACCCCCGATAAAGAAACTCAAGAGGCTGTGGATGAATCTCAAGAGGAAAGTAAAGAGTCTCTTGAAAAGGGCGATTCAAAAAAATCAAGTGAAAAACAAAAGCAGGCTATTTCCAAAATGAAGGAAATGCAAAAGCAAATGGAGGGAATGCAAAGCTCTATGGAGATGGAAATGGATACGCAAAACCTGGAGAGTCTGCGCCACATTATTCATGGGCTAATCAAGTTGTCGTTTGATCAGGAAAACCTGATGAAACAATTTGCGCCCATTCAACAAACAGATCCGCTATATGTCCAATTGGGTCAAAATCAGCTAAAGTTAAAAGATGATTCTAAAGTGCTGGAAGACAGCTTGTTAGCCCTTTCCACGAAAGATCCGTTTATGGGTTCAATCGTAACGCGCGAAGTCGGTGAATTAAATGATCACATCGAAAAGGCCGTAGATAACGTAAAGGAAAGACGCAAGGCAAATGCAAGTACAGAAATGCAATTATCGATGACAAGCATTAACAATCTCGCGCTCATGCTAAACGATCATTTTGATATGATGATGAATATGATGGCTAATGCCATGCCTGGGAAGGGAAAGAAAAAATCTGGCAACAAACCGAGTTTGGGCAAACTTCAGGAGCAATTAAATCAACAGATGGAAGAGATCCGACAGGGGGGAAAGAGTGGCCGGCAATTATCCGAAGAGTTTGCAAAGATGGCTGCAGAACAAGAGCGAATTCGCAGAGCGCTACAGGAAATGCAAGAGAAGATGAAGCAGGAGGGTGGGAAAATGCCTGGAGGAGATTTACCTGGCAAAATGGAACAAACGGAGATGGATCTCGTGAATAAGCGGATAACAGAGCAAACCATACAAAGGCAAAAGGAAATTCTGACTCGGCTTTTGGAATCTGAGAAATCCATGCGTGAGCAAGATCTCGATGAAGAACGCAAGGGCGAGACCGCTAAGGATTACACCAATGAAATTCCACGAGCTTTTGAAGAATATTTAAGATTAAAAGAAAAAGAAGTAGAATTGCTGAAGACGGTACCCCCAAAACTATATCCCTATTATAAACAGGAAGTTGGGGAATATTTTAAACGAATTAAGATCCAGGAAATTAACTGAGTTGGCTAGCATGAATAACATTCGCATTGAAATACCCTCTATTTCTGATAATATCAGGATGATTGAAAGCTTCATAGACAATGCTAAGGACAAATACCATTTAAATGATGATATCTACGGCAATATTATGATTGCCGTAACGGAGGCCGTTAATAATGCTATTAAACATGGAAATAAAGGCGATTCCGGAAAAAACGTTTCCCTTGTGCTTTCTCTTCAAGAGGGTATGATCAAATTTCGCATAGAAGATGAAGGTTCTGGGCTTCGATTTCCACGATCTCCCCGATCCCACTGCACCCGAAAATCTAGAGAAACCGGGCGGCAGGGGCATATTCCTGATGAAGCATCTTGCAGATGAGGTTGATTTTTCGCAACTGGGAAAGGTTGTTGAGCTCAGTTTCTACATAGATTGATGGGTAACGTCAGGTACTTCTCAGAAGGCATTTCCTTTAAAATCCCTCATCCTAGAAAAACAACTGCTTGGATTAAATACGTTATTAAGATAAATAAAGCAGAGCTCAAGGAAGTAAGCTTCATCTTCTGTTCCGACAGCTATCTCCTGGAAATGAATCAGGCCTTTCTTAACCACAATACATTTACCGATATCATAACTTTTGATCACTCGAAAGTTAAAAGTGTTATTGAGGGTGAAATCTACATAAGCGTTGAAAGGGTGGCAGAAAATGCTAATAAATTTGATGTCTTATTTGAACAAGAGATTAAGCGAGTAATGATTCACGGAATTCTCCATCTTTTAGGATTCAATGACAAAAAAAGCATAGAAAAAGCCCAAATGCGCAAAAAAGAGGAAGCTTGCCTATCTTTGTTCAAATAATTGGTTTCACGTGGAACATCTCTAAATCAATTTGATGCTTTTAATGTTTCACGTGGAACAAACCCTAATAAATGTTTCCAAAGTACGATGTAATAGTAGTTGGCGCGGGTCATGCCGGTTGTGAGGCCGCAGCTGCTGCTGCCAATATGGGATCTAAGGTTCTTCTGGTAACGATGAACATGAATACTATCGCCCAGATGTCATGCAATCCCGCAATGGGGGGTGTAGCAAAAGGACAAATAGTACGAGAAATTGATGCTTTAGGCGGATTTTCGGGAATAATTTCTGACAAATCTATGCTTCAGTTCAGAATGCTGAACCTTTCTAAAGGGCCAGCCATGTGGAGTCCACGTACTCAAAACGACCGGATGCGGTTTGCAGAAGAATGGCGCCTTGCCTTAGAGCAAACTCCAAATATCGATTTCTGGCAAGAAATGGCGGTAGAACTAATCATTAAGGACAAAAGAGTTGTTGGGGTAAAAACAGCGTTGGGACTTGAAATACTCGGTAAAGCGGTGGTTCTTACCAATGGAACATTCCTTAACGGAAAGATTCATATTGGTGAAAAGAGCTTTGGTGGAGGTAGAGCCGCTGAAAGAAACGCAACTGGACTAACGGAGCAACTGGTAAAACTTGGTTTTGAATCGGGCAGAATGAAAACCGGAACGCCTCCAAGGATTGACGGTAGAACTCTCAATTATAAATTAATGGAAGAACAACCCGGAGATGAGAATCCTGGGAAGTTTTCTTACAGCAACACCAAGCCATTAGAAAGGCAATTAAGTTGTTGGATCACCTATACCAACGAGTCTGTGCATCGCGAGTTAGAAAAAGGCTTTGACCAATCGCCCATGTTTCAGGGTAGGATCAAGGGTCTGGGTCCTAGATATTGTCCTTCGATAGAAGACAAGATCAATCGATTTGCTGAACGAGAGCGACATCAAATATTTGTAGAACCCGAAGGTTGGAATACGGTAGAAATCTATGTGAACGGTTTTTCTACCTCTCTTCCCGAGAACATCCAGTATCAGGCAATAACCAAAATACCTGGATTTGAAAATGCCAAGATGTTTCGACCCGGATATGCTATTGAATATGATTACTTTCCACCTACACAATTAAAGATGAGTTTAGAGACTCAACTAATTGATAATCTGTACTTTGCTGGCCAAATAAATGGTACAACGGGTTATGAAGAAGCGGCTTGCCAGGGATTAATGGCGGGTATTAACGCGCATAATAAAATCCATGAAAAAGAGCCGTTCGTGTTAAAGCGGTCTGAAGCTTATATCGGAGTTCTTATTGATGACCTGGTGAACAAAGGGACACAAGAACCTTATCGGATGTTTACTTCACGAGCCGAGTACCGAATCTTATTAAGACAAGACAATGCCGATCTTCGATTAACGGAACAAGGTCACAAACTTGGGCTCGCTAAAGATGATCGATTAGATAAAGTATTGGACAAGAAAAATGACCTTGCCCGGCTTTCGCGCGAATTAAAAGAAATGCGGTTGAGCCTGAAATTGTTAATTAAGAACTCAATCAATTAAGTACTTCAGAAATCACTGAAAAGATTCCTGTTGTTAACCTTTTACGTAGGCCACAAATTGGAATGGCCGAATTAAAAAAAATTGATCCGATTCTTAAACAAAAATTAGATTCCTATTCCCAGGAAGTTCTTGAACAAGTTGAAATCTCTCTGAAGTATGAGTCGTATATTGACCGTGAAAAGAAATTGGCAGAGAAAATAGAAAGCCTGGAAGATTATAAAATCAAATCTGATTTTGATTACGACCGTGTTAAAGCTTTGTCGTCTGAGGCTAGAGAAAAACTTAAGCGCTTGCGACCCGAAACGATTGGTCAGATGTCGAGGATTAGTGGTGTTTCTCCTGCTGATGTATCTATACTAACTGTTTATTTAGGTAAATGAATTTTGAAACGGTTAGCATTTGTCCCATCTGTTCTTGCGAACAATTCAGGCCTTATCTGGTGTCCCGAGATTACTCCATCAGTAAAACTGATTTCACTTTACAGGAATGCGCAGCCTGCAACTTTGTAATAACCAGTCCAAGGCCAGATCACAATACCATTTCATTATATTATCAATCGACCAACTATATTTCTCACGCCAGCAAAGGAAATAATCTAATCGATCACTTATACCTGGTAGCCAGAACCTTTACACTTCGTTGGAAATATCGCTTGGTGCGTAAGCACAAACCGGGTGGTTTTATACTAGATTTTGGATGTGGCACCGGAGCTTTTTTGCAATACATGAAAAAGCGAAACTGGATAATTGCAGGCATGGAACCTTCGGAGGCAGCCCGTGAGCAAGCGAGTAAAAATACAGAAACAAATATCTACTCCTCATTATCACAGATAGATAAACAATTTGACATTATAACCCTTTGGCATGTACTCGAGCACTTGCATGATTTGAATAAAAATATTCAGGAGCTAAAGCGCCTTCTCGAAAAAGATGGCATTCTATTTATAGCAGTACCTAATCATAATTCGTTGGATTCAAAAAGTTATGGTGCCTACTGGGCGGGATATGATGTGCCCCGGCACCTCTGGCATTTTTCGAAACAGGATATGACCCAATTATTAGCGAAAGAAGGATTTGAGATTATTGATACCGTCCCCATGAAGCTCGACTCGCTTTATGTATCCTTGCTTAGTGAGGGGTACAAACATCCAAAGAAATCAAGTCTCGTAAGGTTCGTTAAAGCAGTCTTTACAGGGATCAAATCAAATCTATCAGCCAGAGGTACCGGCCAATATTCAAGCATTATCTATATCGCCAAACAAGTATGAGATCTTCCGTTATTCAGGCGATTATTTTTTATTTCATTCTGGTAGCGTGTGCCAGTCAAACTACTCCTACCGGGGGGCCGCAAGATAAGATTCCACCCGTGTTAATTTCTTCCAATCCTAAAAACGGTCAAAAAAATTTCAAAGGAAAAACGCTTGAATTAAATTTTGACGAAGATGTAAAACTCAAGGATCCTAAAGAAGAAATTCTGATAACTCCATCACCGGGGAAGAACATAAAGTTTACGAGTAAAAAAAATAAAATAATTATTGAACCCGAAGATGACTGGAAAGACAGCACAACCTACAGCATAACCTTTAGAGAAGGGATACAAGATCTCACCGAAGGAAATCCTGCCGAAAACCTACGCCTTGCCTTTAGCACCGGAAATGAAATTGATTCACTAAGCATCAATGGCTCCGTACAAGAAACATTTTCAGAAAAAATTCCAGAAAAAATAACTGTCGCACTTTATCAATCCGATACCTTCGATATTTTTAATCACACACCCATATACTTTACAAAATCAGATAAAAAGGGAAAGTTTTCAATACAGAATTTAAAAGCTGGCATCTACTATATCTATGCGTTTAATGACAAAAACAAAAACCTAAAAGTAGAAAGTAAAACGGAAAAATTTGGCTACCAGGCTGCTCCGATTGATTCACAA
The DNA here is from genome assembly GCA_016709845.1 of Flammeovirgaceae bacterium. Classification (GTDB taxonomy): domain Bacteria; phylum Bacteroidota; class Bacteroidia; order Cytophagales; family Cyclobacteriaceae; genus ELB16-189. The sequence goes on from JADJMA010000012.1 coordinate 77,653, forward strand.
AAAAATTCAGACTCGTTACGCATCTCGCTCATTACAGTAGACGCAAGACCGTTACTAATCAGTAGCATCCGTCATACCAACAAAACAACCCGGGTCCGGTTTAATAAGAGTATTGATTCAATAAATATAAGCGGAGTAACAAAACACCAGGCTGAATATATTTTAGACGACCAACATAGCGAAGTAATATTTTATCAGGCTTTTGACCTCACCGACTCCATTGCAACAAGAATTGTGGCAAAAGATAGTGTCAATCAATTTATTGATTCAACTTTCTATATTAAGTACACAACAACCAAAATGGCACCAGAGTCCATCTTGTTCAAAGAAATTAATTATCAATACAGCATCCCAACTAAAACATTAAGCCATACAGTAAGTTTTAACAAGCCAATAGCTAAAATCAACTTTGATAGTATTTATATCCAATTAGATACTGCGATAACTGTTTCGATGACCCCAGCTAATCTGTCCATCGACTCGCTCTATCATACGATAACCCTTTCAATAAAAATTGAACCGCACTCTGATACCGTAAAAGGAACTAAACCTAAAAAAATTAAACCCTACCTCAGGTATGGTAAAGGCGCCTTCATTTCTTTTGAACAAGACAGCTCAAAAAGAATTTCTAAAGACATTTCCTTTCCAAAGGAAGAAGACACGGGCTTTGTTACTGGTCAAATAACCACACAGGAAAAAAATTATGAAATTCTCTTAATGACCTCGGACAATAGAATTATCCAAAAATTGATTAATCCAAAAGAAATAAAATTTGAATATCTACTTCCGCTGCAATATCGCGTTTTGATAATTATTGACTCTAATGCAAACGGAAAATGGGATCCTGGAAATTTCTACCAAAAGATTGAACCTGAAAAGGTTATCCTATATAAATCTGAAGAAGGAAAATATACATTCCCAATACGGGCCAATTGGGAATACGGGCCATTGATGATAAAATTCTGAATAAGTTGTTGATAAATGTTCATAAGTGAAATCAAATTATACATCACTTAAAAATCTAAAAACCCGTCTCATTATTGTAGACAATAGTGTACCAAAAAAAAGAATTCAACATCATGTTAAATTCATCAAAACTCAATCCACATAACCCATTTAATGTGTACTAATTCATCGTATCTTCGTTTTCAATTAAATATCATAACCATTATACCCACAATTACTCCACATTCACATAAACACCTAAGAGTTATTCACAAATGCACAGGAACAATAACTATTATATAAAATTTAAAATCTTTATTATAATAATACAAGCAGTCTTTATATGTGGACTACTTACAAACACTTCCTTTGCTCAGGATTTACAAGAAATACAAATTGCGAATGAATACTTGTTAAAAAGCCAAAAAGATAAAGCCCTTTCGTTGTACGAGCAGCTCGCAAAAAAAAATGAAAACATTCAGTTAATACACGGCAACTATTTCAACCTGCTGATAGATGTTGGCAATTTTAGCCAGGCCGAGGCCTATGTTGAACGATTAATTAGACGTGACGATAAGCTTTCCTACCGATTGGATATGGGTGTAGTTTATGTTCGTTCGGGCGATGTAACCAAAGCCGATAAGTATTTTAAAGGGTTAATGAAATCACTGGGCGATGATACGTACAAGCTCAAAACAGTGTCTGATTATCTGGCAGCCCGCAATCTTATTGAATATTCGATTTTGGCTTTACAACAAGCCCGCAGTGCCAGTGGAAACTCAACGATGTACACACTGGAGCTGGCAAATTTGTATCGTATTTCTGGTAAGCGCGACCAAATGGTTGAGGAATACTTGAATTATGTAACCCTTACTCCTTCCAATATTTCGTACATAAAAAATCTGATGCAGATTTTACTTACCAAACCCGAAGAGTTGGAAAGTTTAGAAAAATTGCTGTATGATCGAGTTCAAAAAAATCAGAATAGTGAAGTATATCTGGATCTTTTGATTTGGGTAAATCTGCAACAGAAAAATTTCTATGGTGCTTTTATTCAGGCGCGGGCGTATGATAAACGTTTCAAAAAAGAACAATCTAAAACCCTTGAGATTGCCCAGATTGCATTGAACAATAATGATTTTGACAATGCCGATCGTAGTTATTCATTCGTGATAAAGGAATATCCAAATACGATAAATGAACTTCCGGCCCGATTAGGTTTAATACAATCGCGGGAAGCAAAAGTGAAACGCTCTTACCCCGTTAACCGCGATTCGGTTAAATACCTGATTACAGAATACGGAAAGTTTAGGAGCAGTTACCCGGATCACCCAAACGCCTATGAAGCCGTTCTTAGTCAATCGCTCTTGTATGCCTATTACCTCGATCAAAAAGATTCTGCAGTCAATAACTTAAATCGATTGATTGCCAATAATAAAGTAACGCCTACGCTGAAGGCGAAAGCCAAAATCGAGTTGGGCGATATTTACTTATTGAAAGAGGAGCCCTGGGAAGCCACGTTGCTCTATTCGCAAGTAGAAAAAACACAACGCGAAACACCTTTGGGCTACGAAGCAAAATTGAAAAATGCTAAACTATCTTATTTCAAAGGCGATTTTTTATTGGCACAAGAGCATTTGGACATTTTGAAGCAAGCGACATCGCGCGAGATAGCCAACGATGCCATGGAGTTAAGTATGCGCATAAAAGAAAACACAACTTTTGATACGACCGGGGCAGCGCTGAAAGAGTATGCTGCCATTGAATTATTACTGGCTCAAAATAAAATCGATTCAGCACAGACTCGGCTCAACGAATTTCAAAATTCTGATTTGATTACAGAAAGTATTAAGGATGATGTTTATTGGCTAGACGCAAATCTATATTTGAAGCAGGGAGAGTTTGATAAGGCAATTGCCTTGCTGGAAAAGATTGTTACTGAGTTTGGAGATGATATTCTTTCTGATGATGCTTACTTTTTGGAAGGCGAAATTTTTGAGAAGCATTTAAAGAATAAAGATAAGGCGATGGAGATCTATCGTGAGTTTCTGAATAAATATCCAGGCAGCGTGTATGCAGCCGAAGCACGAAAGCGCTACCGCATGTTGCGTGGAGATTTTACCGAAGAGGCAACGCCCAAACTTTAATTTTTACTTTGTGAAAACGATTATTACGGTACTAATTATTTTCCTTTACTGGGATTCTCACAATCTCCGGTTAAAATAGCGGGCCATCGCAGTGGTTACTATTTTGATTTTCCCGAAAGCTCGCTCCCGTTAATGGAATTTATTGAAAGTCAATTTGGTCGCGATACGCTAATGGCAGAAGTTGATTTGCGAATGAGCAAAAGCGGAACCATTTACATGATGCATGATGAAACCGTTGACCGCACCACCACAGGCAAAGGCAAAGTGGCAGACTTAACAGATAGCGAACTGAACAGCCTGTTCTTAAAAAAGGAGAAGGGAGAAATAACCAATCAGCACATCCCAACTTTACAGGATTTATTAAAGTTTGCAGAACATAGAAAGATCAATCTGATGCTCGACATCAAAACACCTATCCACGCGGAGGTATATGCGCTGCTGAAGCAATACAATATGGAAAACCGATCGCTGACACTCACTTTCAACATGGAATTAACTCAAAAGGTAGCGGCCTTATCCAACAGGGTTGCACTTTCGGCATTGATTGTTACTGAAGAAGACTGGCAACAATTTAGCAAGGTATCATTACCTCAACCAAAAAAGGTAGCGTACATAAACTCAAATACTCCAACGGGCGTAATCGATCAGCTTAAAAAAAACCGTATTAAGGTAATGGCCGATGTGAGTGAAGAACAAAACAATATGGGTAAACCACTTGATGCAGAAGGCTATCGCACCAAAGTGCTTCACCAAAAACTTGATATTCTTATTACCGATTTTCCGATTGAAGCCCGCGGGGCTTTCTCAGGAAAAAATAGATAGAAGTTAATCTTATGTTTGCCACGGTAAAGCGTATCAGAAAAGATGTAGCAATTATATTCTTAGTTGCCACAATGCCAATTTACAGCTTTTGTCAATCAAACTTTCCGGTTAAGGTTGCGATAAGCAATGAAGCAACAGCCATACCGTATACAAGATTTGTTACCACACCTTTTCATCCAACGCTGCAGGTGGGGACCGAATATTTTTACAGCAAAGGTGCGCATCATGACTTTTACCAGACGGCTAACGTAGGATACATTTTTCACCATTACCTGTATCAAGGAATTTATTTAAATACAGGGTTAGGATACGATTATATCTTTCCTTTTGGTTTAAAGCTGAAATCAAACTTTGAATTAGGGTACTTGCATACATTTAGCACACAAGATGAATATCAGCTAAAAAAAGGTGACTATGTGCAAGGCACCGATTGGGGAAATGCACGATTAATGCCTGTACTTTCTATTGGATTAGGCTACGTAATCAAGAACAAAAACATCTGCTCATCAGAAATATTTATGCTGTATAAATCCTGGGTTGAATATCCATACTCCCCTGGGTTTATTCCTGCAATGACGCATACAAATTTAGAAATAGGGTATAAGCACTACGTAAATTGGTAGCATGAGAAATATTTTTCCCTATTTAATTTCACTGATCATTATAATTGTTTTATCGTGTACTGAGGATAACCACTACACCCCTTCTTTTTATAATTGTTCTTTATCCTTTCAAGATAGTAGTTTAGTTAATCCATCAAATTCAAAGTATCAACATCTTTTGGATGAAATAAAAGCTTCTGGCGTACCAGGCATCCTGATGTCCGTACAAAATAAGACAGATGGAATGTGGTTAGGCACATCAGGTAAAGCCGATTTAAAAATGAATATCGATTTAAATGTGTGTAATCGTACCCGTGTAGGCAGTACAGTTAAAGCATTTACAGCAACAACCATATTCTTATTGAAAGAGAAAGGCAAATTAAACCTCGATGATAAAATTACGAAGTATCTGTCTGCTGCAGACATTAAGGATATTGAAAATGCAGACAAGGCGACTATCCGACAATTGCTCCATCATTCCAGCGGTATCTATAACTATATTCAGAACTTAAAATTTCAAACAAGTTCATTGAATGACTTAATTAAAGTATGGACACCTGATGAACTGCTTGACTATGCACGTGGAAAGAAAGCTTATTTTTCTCCTGGTGAAGATGTTCTGTACTCTAATACCAACTATGTTCTTTTAGGAATGATTATCTCTAACATTGAAGGCAAACCATTCTATGAGGTATTCAAAGAAAAGATATTTGAACCCTTGGGCCTGAGCTCAACTCAATTTGCAGCGAAAGATCCTATTCCCGATGGAATAATCAGAGGCTATGTAGATTTCTACAGCAACCTAAACGTTATTAACGCTACTTATTATAGCGGATGGGATTATTATACAGCCGATGGAGGTTTAATTTCCAATGCCTATGATTTAAATATTTTTATGACCGCATTGGTAAACGGAGAAATAATTTCTCAAGCTTCGTTAGCTGAAATGATGACGTGGCAGAAATCCAAAAATGAAGACCCTGAATTTTTTCCGATTTCTTATGGTTTGGGAATATTCAAAATGGAGACCGAATGGGGCGATGCTTATTTTCATAGTGGCGATGCTATAGGATATTATGCCTGTATGGCATACTTCCCAGAGAGTGAAACAACAATTTGCTGGGCTGTAAATGGAAACTATGGAAAAATTGATGAGTTTACCTCTACAAAATCCGCAATGGAAAAAATCTTTGGAACAGTGTTTAATTAAGTGCCGCAATCCAACAATTAAATATTACAACATGACTAAATCAATTTCACTTATTGCGTTTTTATGCCTGCTGATTTCATGTGCACAAAATCCGAAAGCAGGGGAAGAGAAATCGACTGTTTCGTCAATAGACACATTACAAAACAATCCAACAGAAACAACTCAGGTAAATCTGGATGGAATAGAAGTGTCACCCAAGAATTTCAAAATTCTTTAGAAAACGAATTTGTCAGATATTGGAATACTCGTTGAAACCTGGAGAAAAAGATAATTGGCATACCCATCCACCCAAATCTGGGTATGTGGTATCAGGAGGAACACTCAAGATTTATCCGGAAAAGGGTGAGGCTTTTGTTTCTGATGAAAAAGTGGGCGATACATTTTGGTCTGGCTATGTAGGTAAACACTATGATGAGAATATTGGCAACACAACCGTTATAATAGTCTTAACCGAAATAAAGTCATTGCAATAATTTCTTTATTGCGATTAAGATCGTTCATGTAAAAGGCGGGTCAGATAAATCAAATCCGATATGGATATGAAACTTAAATGCCAATATTTCCTTACCTTTCTTTACTTATAACCTGACCATGAAAAAACTTTTTTATCTGTTCCTGATTTTTGTTGCAACACAAACATTTGCCCAAACCAAGGCATTGGTTGGTGGTACCCTTATCGATGGCTATGGTGGCAAGCCCTTACAAAATTCTGTAATAATCATCGAAGGCGAGCGCGTAAAAGCTATTGGCACGGTTGGCGGTATTGAAATTCCTAAAGGAGCTGAAATAATTTCTACGGAAGGGATGAGTGTAATGTCAGGCTTATGGGATATGCACGTACACCTGATGATCAATGGCCACAGCAACTATACCCATTGGGATAAAATGTACTTAAAGCTATCGAAAGATGTGATTATGCCCTCGTCAGCACATCAGTTATTAATGGCGGGCGTTACCAGTGCGCGCGATTTGGGAGGTCCGCTCGAGCCAAGCTTGTCTGTACGTGATCGAATTAACAAAGGTGAAATTCCGGGGCCGACTATGTACATGAGTGGTCCGTTTATTCAGCACGAACCTTACCCCGGCACAGCCGAGTTTCGCTGGGGTGTGAAAGGTGAAGCAGATGCGCGCGCAAAAATAAAACAACTCGCTAAAGCCGGAGTAGATTGCATTAAGTTAATTGACCAGGATGAAATGACAGAAGCCGAATATATGGCGGTGGTGGATGAAGCACATAAAAATAAATTGAAAGTAGTCGCGCACTCACACAGGCCTGATGAAATTCGGAGAGGCTTAAAAGCCGGGGTCGATAACTTTGAACACACCGGTCTCGCAGCCGCACCTGAATATCCAGACGATATTATAGCATCAATAAAAGAGCGCACCGCTAAAATGAATTTGGGCCCATTGTATTGGACACCCACCGTAGAGGGTTTATACAATTATGAATACGCACGCGACAATCCCGAAGCGCTTGACAACACGAGTTGGCATTTAGGTTTGCCCGATTCAATAGTTGCAGACATTAAACGTTCGCTGCAAAACCCCGGGCGCTTGCCTTACTTTGCCTTAAATCCGGTTCGCAAGCCAACGCTTGAGAAGAAAATTAACCAGTTAAAAAATGCGGGCGTTGTTTTGTTGATTGGTACGGATAGCGGCATCCCGATGAAGTTTCACAGCCAAAGCACGTGGAACGAATTGGATGTATGGGTAAATGAATTTGGATTCGACCCGATGTACACCATTCGGGCGGCTACTTACTGGCCTGCGGTTATGATGGGTGTTGAAAAAGATTTTGGCACCGTAAGCGAAGGCAAGTATGCCGACATCATTGCTGTGAAAGGTGATGTGCTGCGACACATGGATTTACTCCAAGATGTGAAGTTGGTGGTTAAGAAGGGGAAACAGTATAAGTGATTAGCACTATTAAATCTTAATAAAAATCTTCCGCGTATACATCCACCAAAGCACCACACCAAAAGGCAACTAATGTTATCGCGAATAACAAGGACGCATTAATCGGTGCGAGCCAACTTTCGAAAGCAGTTTTATAAAAATAACTCCACACGGAAATTTCACCCTCGCCATCAGCTACTTTTATTCGACTCAATGTTTTTACCAGTAGCGCGGAAGCAACAAAAACAAAAATTGCATTCATGCCATACCAGGTAAAAGGTTTTGACCACGTTTTGATTCCATGAATATCAATCAACCAATGGCAGGCCGCTAAGAACTGCATGGCGATGCGCCAGTATATAAAACATAACTGCTCGTCCACAACGATTTGTTGATAGGAAAAATAATCCCCACCCAAGACCAAGAAAAATCAGGATCGCACCAATAAAAAATAACCAGCTAACACGAACCGCGGGTTCTTTGATTTCCGAAATCAATCTGCCGCTAAGCATCCCGATAATACCAGTTGCTATAGCAGGCACGCTACTTAGCAAACCTTCCGGATCCCATGTTTTGCTTTGTACCCAGAGGTGACCCTCCATAAGAGAATAGTCTAACCACGCACCCAGGTTTGTTGTAGGCTCTAAATTAGCTGGCCCAACACCGGGCACAGGCACAAAAGTCATCAGTGTGTAATACGCGACTAAAAGTATTGCGGCTATGCGAATCTGCGTAAGCCAGTTTGTGGTCAGATATAAAACGGAGCAAAAGAAAAATACCAGACTGATTCGTTGAAGTACTCCGGGAATTCGAACTACGGAAAAATCAAATCTGGGGAAGAGAGATAGAAAAATGCCTAGTGAAAAGATAATAAGAGTTCTTCGGAATATTTTTAGAAATGCCCTTTGGTTTAACCCGGCACTTACTTTAGTCTGATAGGCAAAGTGGATAGACACCCCGACAATGAATAAAAAGAACGGAAAGATGAGATCGGTAGGCGTACAGCCGTTCCACGGAGCATGCTCAAGAGGTGAGTAAATATGGGCCCATGTGCCGGGATTGTTTACCAGTATCATGGCGGCTACGGTGAGCCCCCGAAATACATCTAAAGATTCAAGTCGAGAGTTTGCTTGCACGGTTAAAGATACAGGTTTCCCTGCCGATAGGGTGAAAAAATGATGTTTGAGATCGTTAGTTTCTTTTCGGCAATAAAAAGTTTAATTACCTTAGCCCGCTGAAATACTATATCAAACGTCTAAAAAAATTGCATACATGAAAAAACTACTCAGTATTTTATTCCTGACAACATTGGTATTTTCCTGCCAAAAGAAGGAAACCACAGAAGAAGCCAAGGTCTCGGAGTCTTTTGACCAGCAGCGAGATGCTTTTTTCGAAAATATGGAAAGCCCGGGGGAAGCTGCCGCCAAGCTACAGGCTACCGCAGCCGATTTTAACGCCAGCCTAATGAATGACCCCACGCATGCCGCGAGCTATGCAACTCCTGCTGTTAAGGCTGCCGCAAATCTGGGGATATATTTAGCTGATCTTAACTACAGTGTTGCTTACAAGCAAAGTGCCAATACCAAAGAACTTTTTACAGCTGCCCAAGAATTAAGCAAGGCTATTGGTATTGAACAATCCGTACTTATGTTTTTATCAGAACGGTATGATAAAAATATTTCTCAAAACGATTCTGTAGAAACCGTTATTAATGAGCTATTCAGAAAATCAACAAAAGACCTGAAAGGAACAGACCGTGAAAATTTGGTAGGTATTGCTATGGCTGCTTATCAAATCGAAAACCTTCACCTGGCGTTGGGTATTATTGAAACTTATCCAAAGGACATGCTTCCCACAGACGCCCGTACACAAATTTTGATTCCTGTTTATAGAATGGTGTTGGAACAACAGCAAAATATTGAAAACATCTATTCCTTTTTAAAGGCTGCTGCCGATGAGATGAACATGGAAGAAAGTCCTAATTATGTCTATTACTCAACAGCTTTGGAAGAATTAATTACCATTTACAAAAGACTTGATGTAAATGATAAAATTGCCGCCAACCAGGGCCTTGACCTTATGAAGGATGCCGTTGTTCAAGAATTGGGTTCTAAGATAAACGCAATCCGTACCAAGATTGTAACTCCTTAACATTTCGAAAAACAACGATTATAAAAAAACGAGAATGTAATTCTCGTTTTTTTATTTAAAGATTTGGTAGGGGCTATTTAGGAGATTCTTCTTCTACCGGCAGGGATTCAGGATTTAGCCAGCCACTAACAAGTTTATACCCAAGAGTTAACACGATCGCTCCGGTAAACAACCCGATGAAACCTGAGAAAATAAAGCCACCGATCGCTCCTAAAAAAACAATCAGCATAGGTGCGGGTGCTCCCTTACCCAACATAATGGGTTTCAAAATATTATCGATCACCCCAACAAACAACATCCAGATGGTAAGGAGGGTAGCTGTCATAGTATCAGCAGCCCCCCAGATATAAATAATTACGCCAATTGAAACTGGGAGTATACCAATTTGAACGATCGCTAAAACCAAACAGATTAAAATCCACAATCCAGCCAAAGGGATACCAGCTAAGACAAATCCAATACCCGCAAGAATAGACTGGATGACCGCAACGCCCAACACACCCTTGGCAACATTTCTTACTGTAAGCCCAGCCGAATCTGTCATGGTTTCACCAGCCGGCCCGGCAATTTTAACCAGTAATCTTTTAACAGAATCACTTGCCGGTTTTCCAAATGCCAAAAGCACTCCGCTTACAACAATGGATAGAGTAAATAAAACAATACCGGAAGCTGTTGTCTTAAAAAGATCAAAGAGTTTGAGGAGAACAGATTTTACTTCCTCCTGATGATTGATGACGGCCTTTGAGAGATTTTTTGATCCTTCTGACCAATAGTTATAAATCGTTGAACCGATCACAGGCCAATTTTTTACTTCTTCCGAAGGAGGCGGGATTGAAATCTCTCCGGAACGATAGGCTGTTCCCACCTCACGAAGCTCATCAAACGTTGCCATTAACAGCCAAATTGCGGGAGCAATAATTAGCGCGAGTGTTAACACTGTTATAATAACCGCTGACCACGCATTGCGGTCGCGCAATTTCTTTGCTAATCGTTTATGAAGAGGGTAGAGCGTGATCGCCAGTACAGATCCCCATACTAATGGCGTGATAAAGGGCTCCAGAATTTTAAAACACCAAACCAGTAAGAACCCTAAGGCAAGTAATTGAATAGCATAATGAATTACCGGATTGACTGAAGGCTGACTGGTTTTGGAGTCATTCATGGGATGAGGATTTGGTTAAACGAAAAATATTGAATTTTAGCTTATGGATAGGCTAGAAATCCTAATTTATTTATAAGGTGTGGACTGATATAAGTTGGTTCTGTATCTTTGCCCCTTGAAGATCAGGTTTCGTGCTGAAAACTTCTATTTATATTCTAAAAAAAATTTTAACGAGAAAGAATTATGAAAAACTTCTTATGATGGCATCGTTTGCTATCCTGTTGGCGGGATGTTACCCGGCAGGTCCCGATTATATAGAGGATCTGGATGCGGTGTACACTACTTATGACAGCAAGTATGATTTTAAGGCTGCAAAAACCTACGCCATGCCTGATCAAATTGTTGTGGATGCAGAAAAAAATGACCTCACTGGTAAATGGGAGCCTGAATTTATGCCAGCCAAGTTTGCCGATCCCATTCTCGCACATATTGCAGCCAAAATGGCTGAAAATGGATGGGAAAGGCTTGATAATGATATTGATGGAAAACCTGACCCGGCAGCCGATGTGGTGCTTACTCCGGCAGCTATCAAGTCAACAACCTATTTTTACTCCTACTGGTACGACTGGTGGTATGGTGGTTATTGGGGCGGATGGTATGGCTGGTATTACCCCCCTTATTACACGGTGAGCAGCTACACAACCGGTTCCATGATCATGGTGATTGCGGATCCACATGTTGAGAGTCCGATCAATCAGACGCAGACATCCTGGATGTCTGTCGGAAACGGGTTATTTGTTGGCGATTATGATTTGAGCCGTGTGAATAAAGCTATTGATCAGGCTTTCGAACAATCACCCTATTTAAAAATTAAATAATGATACCCACAATGAAAAAGACTATCCTTATACTCTTATGCAGCTTGTCCTTGGGTACTTTATATGCTCAGAGCAACGTAACCTTTAACTATTCCATAGGATTTCCTTCTGGTGATTTGAGCGATTTTACCAAGCAAGTAAGTTTCCGTGGCGCCACGTTCGACTTCCGAAAAATGGTTAATCCCAATATTGGTGTTGGGTTTAGTTTGGGTTGGAATGTTTTTTATGAAGAATTGGCTAGCGATACGTATACCGTTGACAATGTATCCTTAAGTGGTAAACAGTATCGTTATAGCAATCATATACCTATGATGATTAATCCAACCTACTATTTAAAACGAGGGGAAACTATAAACCCGTATGTGAGTCTTGGAATAGGTACCATGTACACACGAAGAAACACAGACATGAATCTCTATACCGTAGAACAGGAGGCGTGGAACTTCCTTTTACAACCGGAGATTGGCATGCAATACATGTTATCAGATATGAATGCCATTAACCTTTCGGGAAAATTTAATTATGGGTTTAAGGCAGGAAACGAGCTTACCGCTGCTCAGTCATTCTTCACCCTAAACATCGGGTTTACATTTCTTTCGCATTAATAATTTTAACGCTTGCCTAATAACTGCGGATTATCCAATCCGCAGTTATTTTTTTATAATAGCATGAAATTCTTTTCCACATTAGCTGCGCTTGCATTGGTCAGCTTGGTCACAGCGTGTTCTGAACAAGGCATTTCCAGTTCCTCGGTTAAAACCAAGGGAGTAGACTTAAAGAAATATAAAACCTACGCTTGGGTAAAACCTTCTAATCCTGATGATGATACCCGTAAGGATGATAAACTTTACGGCAATTTAATTTTAGATCTCTGCAATCAGGAACTTAGTAAAAAGGGATTCATTCTTGATACAGAAAATCCTGATGCAGTTTTTATTTTCGATACACGGGTAGAGGATCGCATCGCCTATTCGCAAACACCCCAGGTGAGTGTTGGATTTGGGTTTGGTGGGCCCGGTTACTACGGATCAGTAGCCGCTCCTGTTGCTGGCGGGGAGATTGTTCAACATGGCTACCAGGAAGGAATGCTGTTCATTGAAATGTATGATACGAAAACACAAAAATTTTGTGGAAGGGATGGGCATGGAAACAAATAACCCATGCCAGTGATGTTGAATCCGATATCCGCACAGCCACGAAACATATTTTCATGCGCTTCCCCGTAAAGCATAAGAAATAAAAGTTTTACACGACTTTTTTCTTGTTCTTATTAAATAGCCCTTTTGCAACTCAACATTAGCACGACCTTTAATGGCAGCAATAATCTAACTAACTATTATTGTGGTAATAACTTGAACAGGCGGTGATCATTACAAGAACACGCAAACAGGCAGCGGATGAACCTCGTATTAATCGAGTTTATTTTTTTATTCATACAATGAGATTCAAGATTTCTCTTGGTGAGGTTTAAATAGATTTGAAAAGGGAACAGCGGTAATCCCGTGGAGAAAAATGCTTAACAATATGGTAAGGGTAATAACCGAAATAATCCGTTCGTATCCTTTCGTGCCCAATTGCAGAACAAGCAGCAACAAATATAACACTGAGGCAATGCCCCGGGGCCAAACCATCCGATAAACCAAACCGTCTTTTGATCTAATCCTGATCCCATCAAACTTAACGCTACCGGCACCATGCGAATAACAGTTAAGCTTAACACGGCATACACCATAGCTTGCCAATCCCAAAAGGGAAATGAAATGGGCACGAAGATCATTCCAAATAAAAGAAAGATAAACAGGATCATGATCTGGCTTTCTGCTTCTCCAAATTCACGGATGCGTTCACGAATAGCTTCTGTTTGTGTGCCCAGCATAAGGCCGGCAAAATAGGCGGCTATAAAACCATTGCCATGAACTAATTCGGCTAACGAAAATGCAAGAATCGCAATAGCCAACGAAGCCAGCATCTGATACGTATGATTCATCCAATCGCGTTTGGAAGAGTTCTCAACCAGTTTACCACCCATCCAGCCCACAAGCCCGCCAATGATTGGTCCGAAAATAAATTGCTTTCCAACAAAGCCTAACCAGTAGGAAGTATCAAGCCCGTCACCGGCTGCTCCGGATAAAACGGCAAAACAGACCAGAATAGGTGGCAGCGCAATTCCATCATTTAAACCACTTTCAACATTTATTGTTTGGCGGATACGTAGTGGTACTTGTGTTCCGGTTACAACAGCCTGGCCAAGGGCTGCATCGGTAGGCGATAAAATAAATGCCAATACCACCAAGGCCCACACAGGTTCTCCGGGAAATAAGGGGATGGCGAGTAATGCGCCAAGAATCATAGTGAGAGGGAGGCCGATGCCTAACAGTCGGAGAGGTAAGGAGCGATCCAGCTTAAGTTTTTCTCTATCAATGGTAGAGGCATCAATAAAAAAGGACTAACAACAAAGTAAGTTCAGCTAATACTTTTACGTAACCAGCTTCCGGGCTCCGTTCTATTACATCTGTGTTGAAAATACTTATGAGTACTCCAACACCAACAAACACCATGGGCGCAGAAACGATTGACTTGGCCGACAATTTTGAAAAAAGGCCATAGCCTAAAATCAGTAAGGCCATGAAGGTGAAAATCGGGTACTCGGTCATAGAGGTATCTGAAAGTTACGTAATAGGGATAACATTCCGTCAGTTTTGTGGCACTTGCGTTGCCGGATTCAGATACATTTTATATCTCAACTGGATTACATTGTCGTTGCTGACAAAGTTTCCGTCAATTTCATTTCGCGATGACTGACGTGTGTAACTTAAATCAAAACGATGCTTATAACTTAAGCGATAGCCGAGTCCGATCCTCGCCCTTCTTCTATTGGCGAATCGTTCATCAAGCTGTTGATCCAACACGATAAATTCTTCATAGTCGGTAAATAGATACCAAAGTTTGTCGGTAAACATATTGGGTCCGTTGATACTCCAATAGACTTCTCCCCGCAAGCGGGTTCGGTTACTAACGTCCCAATCCTCCGCTTCTATTTGTCTGAAGGCGCGAAGCTGATAGCGCAAAAGAAAACGAGCATCAACTTTATTATTTTGGGAGATATGAAACCGCACACCCACCATCGGGTCAATTTCCATGGAACTTACACCTTCTTTTTGTACGGTGTATGCCATGGGAATTTCACTAAGAAGATCTAAACGGGTAAACAATACGTATTCAAACACAGGGTCGAGACTGAAGGCTCGCCATTTGCTGGCTTCATTCAATATAGTTTGATAACTGGTGGTGTTCTCCAACAGGTAACGGTTAGCAAACGGATACGACACCTGAAAATCAAGCCATAGTTGTTCATCGCGCTGTGCCAAGGCAACCTCGCTGCAAAAACCCAACACACACAAAATCAATACACATTTCCTCATCTCACTATTTAACATTTAGTTTTTCCCACGCCCTCACTTTTTTCCGGGCGTTATCAAATAATTTATTGTAATTACCAATTCGTATTTTTTCACTCGTTTCTTTCGTTAATGCATTCCATAAAGGGGTGTACATATCGTACACGGCTGTATAAAATTTCTGATCTGGGGGTGCCACTACATCAGTGCCAAATAGAATCCGATCCGGATACTTGTTAAACAAAGCAGCTGTGCGTTCAATTGTATTAGGAGTAGCCACAATGTACTTTGCTACTTCATCCCACGAAATGTCGAAATAAACATGTGATAAGGTAGGGTCACTTAAAATTTCATCAGCAATATCAACATGGGTTGATGTTCGCTCACCTGTTGTAGATGAACCATACCCAACAGGGTGCACAATTCTTCCAAGTCCCACATGCGCCCAGATTATAGTGGTGCCTGGATGTCTGCGGAGTAAGGCTTTCATTTGATCGAGATACACGGGCTCTGTTTTATCCTTTGCCATGGGCATATCCATATCATTGTGAAAGATTACGGCCAATCCAACCTTACCGGCAAAATCAAGCAATGTATCTAGTGCAGGATTTGTTAGGCTCGCTACTTCTCCTGCAACTTTTGCTGAAACAAATTCCTTATGAATAGAAAACTCTCCAATGCCGCTGAACACGCCCGGAAAAGTTTTTAGCACACGCTCAATGTGTTTTGCCGCATACATGTCAGCAGGATTAAATCCGGTGATCATTGGATCAAATCGTGCCTGTTGTTCTTTTGTAAGCGCCATATATTGCATGGCGATGTATGCATCGGTAAAAGAATAGTAGTAGAGCGGAGCATCACTTTGTAAATAATAGGTAGGTGCGTAGTTACCCGAGTTTTGATACGACCATTGCTGTTGTAGCGGAATGCCAAACAGGGTAGAGCGCCCAACCTTATCGCCCATAATTTCTAAAAATCGTTGGGCCGTAATTCCCTCTTGGATATAATTTGTTAAATGAAAGTGGCTATCATTAAAAAGATAGTTAACTCCTTGCGGAGTAGTTACGGTTGCAGTCGTTTTTTTCTTTTGTGCGTGCAGTGTTATGCTGACGAACAATATCCAAAGTATTAATTTAGTTGCTTTCATAAAATCAATTAGCGCTCATCAAAAAATTCTTTACAGTAAAATATCTGTACCAATTGTTAAGGTTGTTCCGGTTTGTCCTGCTCCGTATAATCCAAACGTTCCACCGGCTGCAGATTTATACACGTACATAGTTTGTACATTAATTCTCCAGCTTCGTGTTTTGTAGGGATAAATGTTTACGCCTCCGCCTACTTCATACGGATTACGCTTGAATTCATCTATAATTTTAGAATGCACTCCATAAACACAGAGAATCTTGGGCACTGCCATATATAAAGCCTGCAAGGAATAACCCTTATCATTTATTGAGGTATAAGGCACTTCTCCGTTAGCATTAAAATCAGAAAGTGTGCGGTTATAAAATTCTGCATGAAGGGCAAGACCTTTATATTTTACACCCAAATCAACGGCAAACATATCATAATCAGCATTGTCAATAGTTACGTTTGGTGCGAGCGATCCTGTTTCAAAAAACAATACGCCATCCGACATACGTACCTGGGTATTATCCGGACTCGGAGTTCCAATGTTATTAAACCGGTCTTCGCGGCTATGACAAATGTTAGCACCAAAACGAGTTGCTACCTTTTCATGATTTTCAAAATCACCGTTGCCGCCTCGCGGACCAAATTCACCCGTGGTTGGCATCCAAACCAACGAAGCACTTGTTGACATGGTACGGGTGAGTTTAGAAGCCTGAATTCCCAAACTGCTCAGATTATTTCCAACCACAACAGAATACCTCAGTCGCGGAAGAATTTCACCATTCAGAAAAACTCCGTTCGTAAATCCGCCCCGAAGCGCGTCCTCGGCCATGGTGCGATCGGTGCTTGTAAAAAATGGAAACGGTCCTTGTAAACTACGAATACAATTGTTGGGCGTTATTCCTATTCCAATACGGGCATACTTATTAAAAGAGTACTGAATATTTCCGTAAACCAATGTTTGTTGTGTTGTGAATACAGTCCATACAGTAGCCATGTAGGTTAACTTTGGGGTTCCCAAGTAGCCGGTAAACCAAATCATAGTACGATGCCAGAAGATGTCGTTACGTCCGGTGAAGGATCGCACACTATCGCGATGGTCCGTCCAGGTTTGTTCACCCGGCATTTGATTTAAATAGCGAGCCATCGCATAAATGCTAATGTTAAGGCTGGCAAATTTATTTTTTACCATAGCAAATCCTTTTCCGGGTGTAAACTCACCCGCAACCTGATTCTGGTAAATATTTGCACTGGGGTCTGCATCCAGTGAATCGAGCGCAGCATCATAGTTCTGACTCTTACCAGAAACACAAACTACAAAGAGAAGGCCGACAACATACGCTGCCAGCCTCCAGTCTATTCTTGAAATACTCATTTAGGTTCTACGAAATAAGGATTCACTTTCAACTCTTTTACGATATCGTAAATGGTTTTCTGAGCTTTCACACTATTGCCTACATCATTCAATGGAGGGGAGATTACAGCGATACCGAATTTACCTGGGCATACTGCAATGATACCTCCACCTACACCACTCTTACCGGGTAGACCAACCGCATACAACCACTGACCAGAGTCGTCATACAAACCTGCAGTAGCCATGATGGACATGGTGAATGCTGATGTTTCCGGTGATACCACTTTCTTTTTAGTGATTGGGTTAGTACCTCCGTTTGCTAAGGTTGCGGCCATCACCGCTAATTCTTTTGCGTTCACATTAATAGCACATTGCTTGGTATAAATATCGGTTGACTCAACTGGGTCGAAATACATTCTTCCATAGGCTTTAAGTAAGTGTGCAATCGCTTGATTTCTCAAGTTGTCGCCAGCCTCGCTAATGTAAACAGGCATATTGAGTTTCAACGGACCACCGGCAAAAGCTTCATGCGTTTCCAAAATATTTTCCACTTTGCTGTGGAATCAGCTCCAGCAATTAAACTGGCAGAAGCAATAGCGCCAGGGTTTACTAACGGGTTGATCTCTTTACCTTTTTGCAATTCAATTGCGATAATCGAGTTGAAGCGAAGTCCAGTAGCATCAACCCCGATTTTATCCATCACAGCTTTTGGGCCTTGCTCTTCAATTACTTTTGCAACAGTAAAAACTTTTGAGATAGACTGAATCGAAACACGCGAGTCCAGATCGCCTTGTGTGAAAATTTGGCCATCAGCCGTCACGATTGCAATTCCATAAATATTCGGATCCACATTGGCCAACTCTTTAATGTAGTCTGCATTCTTACCTTCCTTGAGGTCTTTATACTTTGTATAAGCATGATCGATGGCGGTCTGGTATGGGGACACTGCAGGTGTTTTGCTCTTCTTTTGTGCAAAAGAAACAGAGCACATAGCCAGCATTACAACTACCATTGCAACACTGGTTTTACGAGAAATTCTTTTCATAATTATTAAATTTTATTGGGTTATAATATAGTGAACTGTATTCGGCTTTGAAAAAATTGTGTGTTACCTTTTAAATTAAATCTATCAAGTACTCCATATCCGTACGCTAACTCCAGGCGAAGATCCTTTGAAAGATACCAATTGACCATGGGGTGATTCTCCAGAATTTTCCTCCCTTTATCATTCCATCATCAAGATCAAGAGTCGAAACTCTAACCAATGCCTCCCATGCACCTGGTCCACCTTTAAAGACAGATTTTTTTACGGGGACAAACCCAAGAATTCCGGTAGCTGTATGGTACGGGCGCGACTCTCCTGTTATCATGTAACTTGCCACCACCTCTCCACCAAAAAAATAGAGGGTCATCTGCCGTAGAAGAGTTAAACTGATGCCAGTATATTTCTGATCCGAACATCCACGGTCCATTGGTGTAATAGATTTCAGTTCCAAAATGATTAGAGTGATTGGTTGTGAACTCACCGGTATCAATGAAGCGAGGAGCGGGATTCGCTTCCGGTCTTGAACGAACTCTGATGGTGTTATCAACCGGTTTACCATATCGATAGTTTACGCCAATGTGTAGAACAGTATTCTCATCCGGGGAATAAATAGGAAGCCATCCAAACCGTATTGCGGTTTGCCATTTGTAGGTAGAGAAGGATTGATTTTTAGAAAGCCAATCGGTAAACACTCCCGCATTCCAGAAAATCCGTTGCTTCGGAAGATAGCCAAGCCACTTCAAGCCATCAGCAAGAATAGGAATGACATCAATGGCCATTTGTCGCTCCATCATCCAACCCGCGTAACCAACCATTACCTTGTTCATGGAGAATCCTTCTTTGGTGCGACCAATAAAAAACTTTCCCCATAATTCCGGGACATCTACCATCACTCCGGTTTCGCGAACAAACCAAGAATTGGTTGCACCATCGTACATGAATCCAGCCTTCCAACTAATAATTCGCTTTGTCTTGAACTGCCCACTGGTAGTTACGCGAAAGTCACGAACTGCGAACGCTGGTTCAAGTGCACTGCCAATGGAATCCATTTGCTGTTGACCAATTTTATCCTGCTTATATCCGGCAAACTCGTATAGAAATCCACCACCAAATTTGAACGTTGTAATACGCCCTGGAAACAATCTCCACCTTTTATCTCTCCACTCGGTAGGCAACTTGGTGCTATCTACTACTTCAAGTTGCTCTCCTTGTGTTCCATCGGGAATCGTTTTCAGTTTTTCCTGACTAAAGCATGAGAATGCAAACAGCGTAAATCCCAACACAGGCAAGTACCACTTTGGAGCCTTGTTCTTACTTAATCGATTTTTCATCCAGTAGTATTGCTACATATTTCAATGGCTTTATTTTTTTATAGCCGTGCCGGTTTCTTTTAGGATGATGGCAAGTATGATTGCTAACCCCACACCAAACAAAAGAGGTTGAAATGCCGCCTGAAATTTTTCAAGACCTTGCTTACCCGTTTCTGATATATTGATAAGAATGTTGGCGAATACGGGTCCCAAGAGCGCACTGAATGTAAAGTTGATAAAATTAACTACTCCGGTAGCGGTTCCTCCATACTTTGGTGAATTGGCTTCTTTGATTACGGTATAAGGTAACATAGCAGCACCTGATGCCAAACCCGCGAGTAACCCCAAAACATAAGGCGGAAATACTGTTGTTGGTCCATACAAAATAAATGCAAGACAGCCCAACAACACAGTGGCTCCGCCAATAATGACTGGCTTTCTTCTTCCAATTTTATCAGAAATAAAACCCAGTAAGGGGCAGCCAATGATCCATCCAATAGGAACCATAGACGATCTGATAACTGCCGTAGAATAATCAAACCCATGTCCTTCCTGTAGAAAACGAACTCCCCAAACCATATCAAAGATGGTGGTAGGAATAAAAAGTAATCCCGCAATTATACCACACAGTATAGATTGAGGATTGCTGAATACACTTTTAAATGCATTGATGGAATCCTTAACCCAATTATCAGATTGGTTTGACTTTTCCTCTTTTGGCAAAATGAAAATCAAGGCTACACTCAGTATAATACCAATAGCGCCCATGCCCAGCCAGAAATAATTCCAGGGAAGTCCTTTGGCTATCATAGGGCCAACAGCAAATTGTCCGGCTGCACCACCGGCCATACCAAACATTTGTGTCGCACCAATCATGGTGGCGGCAAGCGTAGCCGAAAAATGTTTGGTAGCAATATAGATGGCACCAATCAAAGCAAATACGCCACCCGCACCTTGCAAAAATCTTCCAACATTAGCTGCAGATTCACTACCGGTTGCAAATAACAACGCACCAATACCCACAAAGGCAGCGCCTAAAGGAACTACCTTTTTTGCGCCAAGCCTATCCAATGCAACACCCGCCACCAGGCTAAACGGTGAGTAACCAAAATAAAATAATCCAACCAACGCGGCAACCCCTAATGCAGAAAGTCCAAATGCTTCTGACAACTCGGGCATCATAACAGAAGGTGCAGACCGCAACGTGTATTGATAGAAATAATATATGGAGGCCAACAGCCATGCTGCAATGGCCATCCGTATGTTATTTTTTTTATCCATTGCTCAGCTTAATTATAAATGAGTTTCAAAAAACAGAGGTGTCTGACCACTTTGAGCTTCCGCATACAGTGGCCTGACACCTTAGAAATATTAATTCTTATCTTTTTAACAAAGAACAACCGATACAGCAAGTCCTCCTTCAGAGGTTTCTTTGTATTTCGAGTTCATTTCTCTTGCCGTTAAATCCATCGCAGCAATGGTAGTGTCAAGATCCACGCGTCTTACTTCAGGATTCTCTTCACTGGCAATGCTATAGGCAGTCCATGATTTTACTGCTCCGTAAGCGCAACGTTCAATACACGGTATTTGAACATAACCGGCCACCGGATCGCACGTCATACCAAGATGCGCTTCGAGGGCAGATTCTGCTGCATTGGAAACTACTTTAGGATTGCTACCAAGCGCTTGTGCCACCATGGCCGCACCCATGGATGAACCACACCCACTTCTGCCTGACAGCCACCTTCTGCACCCGACAATGTTGCGTTGTGTTTGCAGAGATAACCAATAGCAGAGGCCGCCAATAAACCATCGCGAATATTTTTCATGGGTACATTTAAATCCATCAACGACTTTACGATAGCCGGAATAATTCCGGCAGAGCCACCTGTTGGTGCCGTAACAATGATATGGCCACGAGCATTTTCTTCAGCCATGGCAAATCCATAAGCAGCAACTTGTGTAATGGCGCTCAACGCAGATCCTTTGGTACTATTCTTAAGGTTGTGTTGCATGATTGCCGCTTTGCTGTGAAGTTTAATAGGCCCCGGTAAAACGCCATCTACTTTAAGCCCGGTATCTACTCCGCGAACCATCACATCGATAACCTGATCGAGGAATTCATTGATTTCTTTCTCACTCTTTCCTGAAATGGACATCTCATTCTCCAACAAAAGTTGTCCCAACGGAACCTGATCATCAATTATAAATTTTTTCAGATCCTTGGCATGAGAGAAAGCATACTTGGGCTTGCCTTTATCAGGTGCCTTGTATCCTTTCCATTCAATAAATCCACCACCAACAGAATAATATTCCAGCTCATAAATTACTTCATCACCGGCCAGTAACTTCGGGGTCATAGTATTGGGGTGAGGAAAATCACCTTTCACTTCATCAAATATGATGTCTTTGAGTGTGAGGTTAAACGTAGCAGGGCCTATAGTTACTTTATAGGTTTTATCGGGTTAGCGGCAAGTCCATCCAGAAATTCCGGAGGACACTCTGCAGGAGCTTGGCCCAGCAAGCCTGCAAGCGAAGCTCGATCTGTTCCATGACCTTTACCGGTTTGACTTAAACTTCCATACAGATGAACTTTCAGACCAGTGGCACGCTGAAGTTGATCGGATGGGAGTTTGGAAATCCGTTGGAAGAAATCATAAGTAATCCGCATCGGCCCCATGGTATGAGAACTGGATGGACCAGGCCCCATTTTGTAGAACTCATCAAGCACAGTTATGATATTGCCTTTTGATCTCTTAACCACATCTAAATCAGGAGACATATTAAGTTTTAGCGAGTCGATTTTTTCTGCAGCATTTGCTGCCACTGTAGTCTTTGGGGATTCGCCTGTACCACAACCCACCATAAAAGCTCCTGCCGAAGCGGCAAGGAGTGAACTACCAAATTCGCGTCTCGAAAGGACATTGGATTTTGTAATAGGCACAGCCGTATCACATGTGTTGCATGCCTTTGTAGCACAGCTTGAACATCCACTCAATTTCGTGTCAATTAAATTTGAATCGAATTCCATAGGATTAAGGTTTAGTTTCTGTAAAATACTTGCGAGAAATTATACTTAAATGAGAATTGAACTTTGGTAATAGAAGTACTCCAGCCATCATTATAATTGTTGCGATCCCCATATTGAATTTCAGCACCCATCATGGCATTTTTAACCGGGTAATACATCAGGTTGCCAACAATGTATTGGCCTGACTTGAAAGCATCATTGGTTTGCCCATCGGAGTTTGTAATATTAACAGAGGAGTAACCAATGGCAGTAGTAAATTTGTCGTTCCATTTATGATCAACAAAAGCGGTAATTCCAAGAATAGGTAAGGCTACACCTTTAACAGGTGAAGTAACATTGCCAGGGTTATTTTTAATACCAACATCAACTGGTGCATCGTTAAAGTAGTTTTGAATTCCTTCGCCATACACAACGGCTCCTCTGAATACATCACCTTTTCCAAATTTCAAATTAGTACTTAAGTTAAGTCCCCAACCGAGTGCGCTTCCAGAAAGATCATAGACATCGTTGTTCTGATCTTCCCACTTGATGCTTCGCGCAATACCAGCGAGTTCTACATAACCGAAGCTTCCGGCCTTCCGATATTCAAATGACAAATCGGGCAGCGCAAATCGTGGTTTCACACCCGCTAATTCAATACGGTTTGCATACGTACCCTGATCGGCACTGGCACCTGGTCTTTCTAACGCAAAGGTTAAGCGGGTGTCACCCTGAATAGGCATGTAACGGAATTGAACGTTCCGGAAGAAAGCCATTCCATTGGGCCCCCAATATTCAACCGTATTAGGAAACACATCGATATCCATAAATGGGCTCCAATACTGCCCCGCACCGAATTTGCCTAACTCGGCATAGGCATGACGTAAACGAATTGTTGTTTGGCCGGCATCTACACCGGTTCCAAACATTTCAAATTCAAATTGAGTCTTCAATTCACCGAGTGGAGTTTCAAAGTAGTTTTTAAATCCGAGCCGAGTCTGACGAACCGAAAAATAAAAATTACCATCTGTTCCATATTGATTTTTATAAGCAGGTAACTTGGTAGGTCGCACAACATCGAACCAATCGTTTTGAATCTGGTTGAAATTGTATCCGGCATCCATCATGATGAACCCATATATTTCCATTGATTTAGGTTTCTCTTCATCTTGCGCCTGAAGCTGACCTACCAACGAGAACGTCAGGGCCATAACGATTAACACTCGGACTTTCATTGATAAATATTTCATATTGCTTTTTGTTTTGAGTTTTAGATTATTATTTCTGACCCGTCATGGTTGCGGGATCTAATAGCTTTTTAATCTGATCTTCCGTTAGCAATTTCTTCTCGCGGATAAGTTCAAGGATTCCCTTACCACTTTGAAGCGCTTCTTTTGCTAATTCAGTTGTTTTCTCATATCCAAGTACCGGATTGAGCGCGGTAACAATTCCTATGCTGCGTTCAATGTTTCTTTTTGAACATCCTCATTCACGGTAATTCCGTCAATGCACTTTGTGCGGAAAAGTGGTAACGATTTGTATAACAAACCTTGTGACTCAAACATGGCAATGGCTTCAACCGGCTCAAAGGCATTAAGTTGAAGAAGTCCGGAATGCGCTGCCAGCGTTACGGTCAGGTCATTTCCAATTACTTTGAAACAGATTTCATTCATCAACTCAGGCATCACAGGGTTCACTTTGCCCGGCATGATGGAAGAACCTGGCTGCAATGCCGGAAGATTGATTTCAAAAATTCCAGTGCGTGGACCTGATGCCAGAAAAATTAAATCACTGCTGATTTTTGATAACGCAATGGCATAACTTTTTTAATGCAGAGAGTACACGACAAACCCTTGCTGGCTACTTGTAGCTGCGATCAGGTCTTTACTCATCACGATAGGTTTGCCCGTGATCTTGGCTAAATGCACAGCACATTTCTCTGCATATCCGGGTGAAGCCGTAATGCCCGTACCTATGGCGGTTGCACCCATGTTTTGTTCATACAGGAAAGTTTCTGCTCTCTTCAGCGCAGCGATTTCAGCATCAAGCTGATTACCAAACGCATGAAACTCCTGGCCCACTGTCATCGGTACAGCATCTTGTCCTTCCGTACGGCCCATCTTAACGATGTTCTTAAACTCTTCGCCTTTCTTGTGAAACGATTGAGAAAGTGCCTCGGCTTCTTTGACTAATTTTTCGTTATGGAGAATCAACGCAACTTTAATAGCAGTAGGATAAACATCGTTGGTCGACTGACCCATGTTCAAATCGTCATGGGGTTCGATAAATTGATACTCACCTTTTTTATGCCCACTCATCTCCAAGGCGATGTTGGCCAGCACTTCGCATGAATTCATGTTGGCAGAAGTACCTGCGCCACCTTGATAAAGGTCGACAACAAATTGATCGTGATATTTTCCATCCATTACTGCAAGGCAAGCTTTTTCGATGGCAGCCAGTTTCTCTTTACTTAGCCGGCCATCCTCTGCATTAGCACGGGCAGCAGCCAATTTCACAATGGCATATGCTTTCACATAGTCGGGATAGAAATTCGTTTTCATTCCACTCACCTGAAAATTTTCTAATGCACGGGCAGTCTGTACTCCGTAATAAGCTTCAAAAGGAATTTGCTTTTCACCCAATAAATCCTTTTCAGTGCGCGTTTTTGGTGCCTGCTCAACAGGCTTCTTTTGTGCTTGTGCATATTGAAAACCAATAAGCATCAGCAGCGAAAGTAGTGCAATATATTTTATCTTGTTCATCTTTAATTAGTTTAAGTCTCGTTGATAGTTGGTCGTTATTTGAAACTCTTAATGACCAACAACGAACAACCATCAACGATTAATACGTAAAGAAAATTTCCTGAAGTTGCTTCTTATCTTTTGTTCTGGTAAGGGCAAGCATTAATAATACTCTCGCTTTCTGAGGAGTAAGGTCATCCGAAACGATAGTCCCCAATTCGTCATCATTAACTTCATCATGAAGCACGACTCTTCCTGAAGGAGCACGGCTCGCACGGCAAACAATAATGCCTGCTGCCACAGCTTTTTCACGGCATCCATATACGCTTTGTTCATGTTACCATTTCCAACACCAGCAATAACGATTCCGGCAACTTTTTGGCGATCAACATGTCGATCATATCAGCAGGTGCATCTGCGTACATGTACACAATATCCACTCTTGGTAATTTTGTATCGGCTTTTAACTCAATTGGTTTTTTAGGATCCCGTTCGCGATCAGAAGAAGAATAATATTCTACCCGACCATCGTAAGCCTGGCCAACTGCACCTGTATTGGGCGATCCAAAAGCATTTGTTTTTGTTGTGCTCATCTTCATTACTTCCCTCGCATCATAAATACCTTCGTTGAAACTAACCAATACACCTCTGCCTTTGGTCTTAGGATTAATCGCTACGGTGATGGCATCATACAAATTTTTTGGACCGTCTGCACTAATAGCAGTTGCCGGACGCATTGAACCAGTAAGTACAACTGGTTTGTCGGAAGGAATAACCAGATCAAGAAAAATAAGCAGTTTCTTCCTGCGTATCGGTACCGTGTGTTACCACAATAGCATCGGCTTCGTTCTTAGCAAAAATTTCATTGGCACGAATAGCCAGTTTTTCCAGATCTCAATGGTCATATCCTGACTGCCCACTGATGCTATCTGCTCTCCGGTGATACTGGCAATTTTCTTTACAGAAGGTATCGATCCGATCAAATCGTCAATAGGAATTTTTCCAGCTGTATAGCCAGCCCGGTCTGCAGAGGCTCCTGCTCCGGCAATGGTTCCACCGGTTGCTAAAATGATTACCCTTGGCAAGGGCTGATTCTGAGCCTGAACTTGTATAGTCAAGATCAGTAATGTTAAAATTGAGAGTAGCTTTTTCATGTTTATTTTCATTTAAGTTTACGGGTGTTTATTATTTATTTAACGTTTTCATAAGGATCACAATAGAAATTACAGAATTAATTTTTGCAATACCAAACCCGCCACGACTGATGTCACTGTTGTGACGATACCTGGCAGCATAAAGCTGTGGTTCAACACATACTTACCAATTCTTGTTGTTCCGGTTCGGTCAAACTGAATGGCTGTTAACAAGGTTGGGTAGCCGGGTATAAAGAAGTGACCATTGCAGGCCGGAAAAATTCCTATTAAATAAGCAGGCGGCAAACCAAGGGAAAGCCCTAAGGGCATCAATGCTTTGGCGGTTGAAGCCTGACTGTACAACAGCATACTCAGCATGAATAGGGCGATAGCAAAAGACCAGGGATACGAGGCAACAAGTTCGCCCAATGTTTGTTGAATCGCTTCAAAGTTATTGCTCATAAACGTACTGCTCATCCACACTACGCCAAACACGGCAATGGTAGCCTGACCGGCCGATGCAAATAAACTTGCTTTCGTTACTTTGGCCGCTGTTGTATTAGCAAACAGAATAATCAAACCCGTTGCGCCCAGCATAATCATCATAATCATGGAAGGCATTAGTACGTTGCCAGCACCATTTACCGCAAAGCCAGGACTAAATCCGGGTTCACTTCCAAATGCGGGTAACAATTCAGGAAAAGATCCTAGAATGACTACTGCCAAAACCGCCAATCCAAAAATAATTACCGACTTAATGGCTCCGGGTGCAAGTGTAATGGCTTCTGTTTTCTCAGCGCTCTCCAAGTTTTTTGCAAAGGTGGGATCTTTCATGCGTTCCTGAAATTCAGGATCTTCACTCAATTCTTTTCCACGCTTCCACACGAATAGTATTCCAACCATAACGCCAATCAATGTAGCGGGTATGGTAATCATTAAGATGTCGGCCAATTTAATTCCTGATGCACCCAACACGGTTAACATAGCTGCCGCTGCTGCGGAAACCGGACTGGCCGTGATCGCCATGTGCGCTGCGGTTACGCTCATACTCATGGCGCGCTCAGGTCTGATTCTGTTTTTGATTGCCACCTCTGCAATGATGGGCATGATGGAATACGAGATATGCGCAGTGCCTGCAAACAAAACAAACCCATAGGTTACCAGTGGGCCAAGAAAAGTAATCTGCTTTGGATTTTTTCGTAAGATTTTACCAGCCACTTCAACGAGATAGTCCATGCCACCAGCGGCTTGCAACGCTGCAGCTGCTGTCACCACACTCAATATGATAAGCATCACCTCAAGCGGAGGGTCCGCGGGTTGCAAGCCAAACCCAAACATAAAGATGAGTAGGCCAATCATGCCCATAACACCGAGCCCGATGCCAGACATGCGCGCACCAATGAAAATACAGATCAGCAGAATAGCCAGTTGTAAAACAATCATATTTTAAATATTACAGATGTACCCATAAAAATTCTACAACTAATATAAGTGAGTAGGATAATTATTAAAATGAGGAATGTCATAAACAAAAGAGACATCGATTAACAAGTACCATTTAACACTTCTTTAATAATAATGTTTACGTGATTTTGCCATTCACCGAAGAAAGCAACACAACAATCGTGTGCATTTACACTATACGTGATGGGCTTAGTAAGCGGAGCTTCCGACCAGGTCACTATATCATCGGGCGAGGGCAGAAATGTGTCAATCCAGCGATGCCACTTGCAATTGATACCATTGAATTGAACGGGTAATTCAAAGTCAAGGGATTCAGTAAAGGCATTAATCATGAAATGCATGGAAACCTGCCCACTAAGGGATTGTACAGTAAAGGCAATACTATGCGAATGAGTTGACCAATCAGGTTCGTTCAGTCTTACTCCATGCCAAGTAATAAATCCTTTGTCGAGCATTTGGCTCAGCGACATACTAAACTCTTCCTGTGACGAATCCCGTTTCAATCGGGAGTGGGTCAACAATTTTACAAATCGATGGAGCTCTTTATTTTTTTTAACGAGGCTCCAATCAAACCAGGTCAGTTCATTATCATGACAGTAGGCGTTGTTGTTGCCAAATTGTGTGCTGCGCACTTCGTCACCCATTAAAATCATAGGGGCACCTATTGAAAATAACGTAGCAGCAAAGAAATTTTTTATTTGCCGCTGTCTTAGTATTTCAATGGCCGGGTCATCCGTTGGGCCTTCTATACCATAATTGTAACTGTAGTTGTCATTACACCCATCGCGGTTGCCTTCACCATTGGCTTCATTGTGTTTCGCATTGTATGAAACCAGATCGTTGAGGGTGAATCCATCATGGCAGGTGACGAAGTTGATACTTTGTTCAGGTTCGCGATTTTGTGTTCCGTACATATCCGGGCTTCCTATCATGCGAGTCACAAAAGTTCCTACGGTATCCGGATCGCCACGCATAAATTTGCGTACATCATCTCTGAATTTTCCATTCCATTCTTTCCAACTATCGCCAATGAATGTTCCCACCTGGTATAGCCCGGCCGCATCCCAGGCTTCGGCAATTAACTTTGTTCCTGCCAACATGGGGTCAGACTCAATGTCCCACAACACGGGTGGGTTTTCGATTACATGTCCATTTTCATCGCGTGATAAGATTGAGGCAAGATCAAATCGAAATCCATCCACATGCATCTCGTGCACCCAAAAGTGTAAACTATTCATGATCATTCTGCGCACGATCGGCTGATTCGCGTTTAAGGTGTTGCCACATCCGGAATAGTTGGCGTAGTGCGATTTGTCTTCTTCCAGGGTATAATAAACACGGTTATCAATGCCGCGGAAAGAATAGGTAGGACCACCTTCTCCACCTTCGGCTGTATGATTAAATACGACATCTAATATTATTTCAATACCGGCACGATGCAGCGCCTTTACCATATCGCGAAATTCATTCAGTGCATCCTGAGGATTACCAGTACTGCTGTAGCTGGTTTGTGGGGCAAAGAATGATATGGGACTATAGCCCCAATAATTTTTTCTACCCTCATAACTATCCTGGTTGTCAAAATAAAATACCGGTAAAAGTTCTACGGCCGTAATTCCTAAATCCACCAGATAGGGAATTTTCTCGATAAGCCCCTTATAGGTTCCGCGCAAAGCAGGCGTTACCCCGGAGTTAGGATTTTTTGTAAAACCACTTACATGCATTTCATAAATTACCGTCTGTGAGAAGGAACGTTTTGGATGTTTGTCATTTTCCCAGTCATAGTGATTCAGGTTAGTGACTACGCTTTTCATAAACGGAGAAACAGACTTTTCATCAGCGGCATTTTTAACGCGTTTGAAATCTTTTGGTGTAACAATTCCATGCGCATACGGATCTAATAAAACTTTTTCCGAATCGAAACGATGGCCCTGTTTGGGGTCATACTCTCCGCGAATGCGGTAGCCATACAGTTGCCCTTCCCGAATGCCAGTCACAAATACATGCCAGTAATGATACGTTCGGTTTACCTGGGGATCGAGGGTAATTGTTCTGGCCGGGGTGAGATCATCTACGTTGTTAAATAACAACAAATCAACCCCATGACAATTGCGTGAGAAAATGCAAAAATTAACTCCGTCTTCATGAACGGTGGCACCTTGTGGAAAAGACTGCCCGGCTTGAAGGCCTATATTTTGTTTCGTTTTAGTTGTCATTTTTTTAATTAATCTATCGTTCCTGTTCCATAATTAAAATGACAATGGTCATTTTATACTCTATAATATTAGCATATCCTTGATATATATTTGAAACAGTAGAATTTATTCAGTTAAATAAACATAATATGACTCCTTTCTTAACGTCACTTAATAAGTACCTCGGAATATTCGAAGACCAGGAAATGATTTTTATAAATGATAATCGGAATGTTGAATTATTTGCCAAGACTCCTACTAATAAAACGGAGGACGATATCCGTATGAAGATAAGTGCGCTTAGTGATGAGTTGGAGATTAAGCAACTACCCAGTCATAATTTAGTGGTGGAGCATATTTTGAAACTAAACATTGACGATCGTTTGAATAAGGATGATCTCACCCTTGTCGATGATATTGCTAATCTGGAAATTAACGGGGTTAATCATCATCTGCTTCACTTTGCTTCACTATACTGTTGCTTGCACAAGCCGGATGTATTTCCAATTTACAGCGATCAGAATCATAACTTTTATCAGAAGTATATAAAGTTTTTCAATCTTTCTCTCGATCCTGACAAGCTTACCGATTACAAGGTGTTTGCAGCAGCGCTCAATGATCTTGTAAAACGAGCTGATTTAAAAGGGAAAATGAATTATATTCACCTGCGCAAATTTGGTTGGTTGTATGCTGATCATGTGCTGAAAGAATCGGGTATATGATGAAGTAAGCAGCTTGTAAATCACACTAAAATTTTTTGTGTCTTATGACTAAGAAAGCAAATACAGATTCTTACAGGAGACTTACGCCTGAGGAGTGGGAAAGCGCCTGGCAACTTCACTGGAAAGAAGCACAGCTTAACTACGAGCTCCCCACCACTAAGAAAAAGGCCTCATTGGCCGAGCATGATTTTTTAACCGAACGGAGAACGAAAGGAAAAGAAATTAAAAGGCTGAAACGCATTACCGAGGAATTTGAAATGGGTTTTAAAAAACTTGGCAAGCTTGGCCCGGCTGTTACCGTTTTTGGTTCTGCCCGCTTCAAGCCTGATGACCCTTATTATGAGCTGTCGAGAAAAATAGGAAATATATTTTCCAAAGCGGGGTTTACCGTTCTAACCGGTGGCGGGCCTGGAGCCATGGAGGCTGCTAACCGCGGTGCGCATGAAGCCGGTGGGCCCACGTATGGATTGAATATTGTTCTGCCGCATGAACAAAAACCGAATCCGTATGTAACGGATAGTTTTGAGTTCAATTACTTCTTTGTGCGAAAAGTGATGTTGGTGAAATACTCGTGCGCCTACATTGTGATGCCGGGTGGGCTTGGAACGTTAGACGAATTGTTTGAAGCTGCTACGTTGATTCAATGTCATAAGATCGGTCCGTTTCCGTTGATTCTGGTTGGCAAAGAATTTTGGAGAGGCTTGCGCGATTTTATTTCTTTCATGGCGTCACAAGGTGTGTTCACGCCTGAAGAAGTTGGGTTCTCCAGAATAGTTGACACACCCGAAGAAGCGGTTGAACTGGTGCTGAAAAGTTTACCGAAAAAATTCAAGACACAATTAAAAACACCAAAGCCCGCTGTTAAGAAGAAAAAATAAAAACGAAAATTATGAAAATAAAAATTCATGGTGCGGCCGGAGGAGAAGTGACCGGCTCTTCTTACCTCGTACAAACTGATAAGGCAAACATTCTTATTGATTGCGGCATGTTTCAAGGCGGCAAGGTTTCCGAAGCAAAAACAAATTACCACAAGGCGCCAGAGTGCAAGACATTGACGCGGTGTTATTGACACACGGACACCTCGATCACACGGGTCGGGTTCCGTTGCTTGTTAAGTTTGGTTATAATGGTCCTATCTATAGTACCACGGAAACGTTGGAGTTGGCACAAATCATTCTGCAGGATTCGGCAAGATTACAAGTGGGAGATGCCATGCGCAAAAACAGAAAGTTGTTGAAAAAAGGAGAGCCACCCTTTGAAGCCCTTTATACAACAGAACATGTGGAGTTTATGCGCGAACTAACTCGACCGATTAAATTAAATACTCCCGTAACCGTTGCCGAGGGAATCACCGCTACCTGGATTGAAGCGGGACACATGTTGGGTTCGGGTAGCATTAAACTGGAAGTAACCGAAAAGGGAAAAAAGAAGACGATAATTTTTTCTGGTGACCTTGGCCCTATCACTCTGCCACTACTAAAACCATTCGAACATTTTAATAAGGCTGATCTGGTTTTTCTGGAGTCGACTTACGGTGATCGAGATCATAAACCGTATGATCAGACCCTGGAGGAGTTTGAAGCTATTATCAAGGACGCGTATGCCACGGGTGGAAAAATGCTTGTTCCCACTTTTGCGATTGGTCGTGCCCAACAGATTATCTATCACCTCGCAGACCTGTTTCACTCCGGTAAGATTCCGAAGTTTCCGGTTTATCTGGATAGCCCCATGGCGTTAAGCGCGTTTAATGTTTATCGCAATCATCAGGATTTACTGGATGAAGAATTTCACGCGCTAAAACGTAAGGGAGTATTTCCATTGGATACCCAATACTTTATTCCGAGTCAGACAGCCGATTCGTCTAAGGCTTTAAACAACATTAAAGGACCCTGTATGATTCTTGCCGGAGCCGGCATGTGCAACGGAGGAAGAATTCTTCATCACCTGAGACACAATCTTAGTAACCCTAATACACATGTATTGATAGTAGGATTTCAATCGTATGGATCTATCGGAAGAAGACTGGTGGAGAAGGCTCAGAAGATTTCAATTTTCGGAGAAGAAAAAATAGTACGAGCACACGTGCATACGCTCAACGGCTTCAGTGCTCATGCGGGTCAAACTGAATTGCTGAAATGGTTTTCGTATCTCGCTCCAGCCAAACCCAAAGTTGTTATAACACACGGTGAAGATGTCCCAAGAAAAGCATTAGCGGCTTGTATTAAGAAACAATACAAAATTAATGCGACTACCCCCAAAATAGGTGATGTCATCGAACTATAACTGCAAAAGACCAAGAATTAATTACCTTCGTCCCCAATTAAAGACAAAAACAATATGACACATTATTCGAAAAATATCCTGTTAGTAGTAATTCTGTTTCTACTTACTTCATCGCTGGCTTTTAGCCAAAAGGCCTATTCACTCAAGTCACACAAAGTCTCTGTTGACGGAACCTCTACCCTTCACGATTGGTCATCGGAAGTAACCAAAGTGGAGTGGACTGGGCAATTAACTGTGGAGGGAACCAGTGTAAAAGCCATTCAAAATGTTATTGTCACCATCCCGGTTAAATCGATTAAGAGTGAAAAAGGCGGGATGATGGATGATAAGACTTACGAAGCGTTTATTGAAGAAAAGAATCCAACCATCACATTCAAATTGACGAACGCCACGATTAGCGGGGCCAATGTGAAGGCAAATGGAACACTCACCATGGCAGGCGTATCGAAACCTATTGTGATGAATGTTGCCACCAAAGTTATGGCTGATGGTTCAGTTCATTAAAAAAGAGTGACAAGATCAAGACACTAGGTACGCTGAACAAAAAAGATCTGATCAAACGGGCTGAAAAGTTTTCGGAAAAATATTGTGTGGGCGATGACGAGAAATTTAAATTGAAGAAATACCTGACGCAACCCGATATGAAACTCGGTTCGGATGATAAGCCGTTGGTAAAGGAAACCTTGCAGGTTGGTGTAGATGCCTTGGCTACTATGCAGGACATTCTGTATGCGCAAGATCGGTGGTCGCTGCTGGTTATCTTTCAGGCGATGGATGCCGCAGGCAAGGACGGTGCAATAAAGCATGTCATGTCAGGGGTGAATCCCCAAGGATGCCAGGTATCATCATTCAAGGCGCCAAGTGCAGAAGATCTGGATCACGATTTTCTATGGCGTTGTCAGAAACACTTACCAGAACGTGGTCGCATTGGAATTTTTAATCGCTCGTACTATGAGGAAGTGTTGGTGGTGCGCGTGCATGAAAATATACTGAAGGCACAAAAGCTTCCAAAGAAACTGATAACCGAAGATATTTGGGAAGAGCGATTCAAAGACATTCGAAATTTTGAGAAGTACCTTGCGCGCAATGGTACAATTGTGATTAAGATTTTCCTGAACGTATCAAAGGATGAACAAAAGAAACGATTTATCGAACGCGTGGACGACCCGGATAAAAACTGGAAGTTCAGTTCGGCTGATGCGCGTGAACGCAAGTATTGGGATAGTTATATGGAAGCTTACGATGAAATGATCCGACAGACCTCCACGAAAGAGTCACCTTGGTATGTGATACCGGCCGATAACAAGCCTTATGCGCGAATTGCCGTAGCGTCTGCCATTATCAATGCATTGGAACGGATGGATCTTGAATATCCAAAGGTGAGCAAGGAAAAGATAGCGGAGTTGAATGAGATCAAGAAAGAATTGCTGGCAGAAAAATAACGTTGACTCATTCTGCTGACAGCTTTTTCAGGTTTGGTTTTACAATAGCCTGAGGCAGGAATGTATTATTAGTTCGATACTGCTTATGAAAGCGGAGTGTGTTTTGTAAAGGGAGGGCTGTACCTCATCCAGCAAAAAAACCTTATGCGAAACTTCAAACTTAGCATTGTTAACGTCATTCATCAGATCAATAATTGAGTGTTGTTCTGACATACCAGGTTGCTTTATTTTTTCGCCAAGTAACATCTCCTATACTTTAGAGAATTTACTCCGAGCGGTGGACTTCTTTCGCACGGATAAGTCAACTAGCCTACCTGCGTCAATGTTCGTTTATCTCTCTTCTCCTCCAAGGTATTCAAGGTCGGTCACCACATTCATATAATTAATATAAGCATCGTAAGGCGTGTTATAATGACTGAAATATTTATGCACATCGCCATCGTTCCAATACTTGGTGCTCATGTAGTAGAAATGATCGGAGGTGGTAAGCTTTGCCCACGTGTTGATTAACTTGAGATCGCTACTTTCTTTTACTTCCTTTTCTAATTCATAAATGCGCTCCATCGCATCGTGCTGTAAACTATTCCCTAACCATGCCGAGAGGTCACGCTCCAGATCGGCCCATGAACTTAGCGAATGAACATCATATTCGTCTCTTGCTTTGTACGATTGAATTACTTGCGAGGGTGTTTTAAAATTAAAGTCAGGATGCTTGATAATTTCGCCCGGCATGTGTTCAAGAAATTCAAAGATCCCCGTTTCAGGCCATTGATGTTCACCAAACGTTTCGTAATCCATAAAGAGATTAATGGTTTCACCATTGTCTGCTGCCTGGTGTACCCACTGAGCAAACTTAGGTGCCGTTAGTGGCCACTCACTCCACCCCTGGTTGGAAAAACGAAAGGCGATATCGTCAGAGAGTTTATAATTCTTTAATAAACATTTTATCTTCTCGTTACCCGGAGGATGATAAACAAAATTCGGACTGCGATAGCCGAGGACGTGATCTAATCCTTCACAGATAATTCCTTTGCACCCAAGATCAGCAATGTAATTGGCTATCTCATTATTATAAATGAGCTCGGTGTTTCTGAAAACCGTTGGCGTTTGATTGAAATGTTTTTTGATTTTGACTTTATGCAAATCAATCTGCCTGATAAATTCTTCTTTCGAATAGAGGTAGCTCAACGAGTGATGATAGGTTTCCGACAAGAACTCAACGCATCCCGTCTTAGCCAGCGCCTGAAACGATTTCAGCACATCGGGGCGATACAATTCCAATTGCTCCATTAACACGCCACTCAGCGAGTATGCAATTTTAAAATCACCCTGATGTTTGTCGATGAGGTTTAACATCGTTTGGTTTGCGGGCAAATAACATTTCTTCGAAACACGATCGAGTATTTCTCTGTTCTTCGCTTCGTCTTCATAGCCATGCTCGTTCCCAATCTTAAAACAATCATAAGGTCTTAATCGAAAGGGCTGGTGTACCTGAAAATAAAAACAAACGGAGGGCATCGGTTCTTTTAATTATAAGATAACTGATTATAAATTCCATATATTTTATCGGCAGCGTGTTGCCATGTAATTCCTTTTAATTCCTCATGAGCTTCGTGTGAAAGATGTTGACGCAGGGCTTTGTATTGAAACAAGGCATACATGTAGTTTGCAAATTTGTCGGTGTCCCAATGATCAGCTTGAAGCGATGACTTTAATACTTCCGCGGCACCCGACTGCGAAGAGATAACACTCGGCACAAAATGTTGAGCGGCTTCCAAGGCTGTAAGCCCAAAGGGTTCCGATACGGAAGGCATAAAGTAAACATCGGCTATGGCCAATAATTCATCCACCTTTGATTTGGATAGAAATCCTGCAAAAATAAAATGACGACCTAGTTTTTTATAAGCAGATGTTTCCAGCAGATACGCAAACTGATCGCCCATTCCGGCCACCAAAAACTTTACTCGTGGGTAAACACGCACTAATTTTTCTGCTGTTTCAATTAAATAGTCCGGACCTTTTTGATGAGTGATCCTTCCCAGGAACACCACGAGTTTATCTTTTAGTTTATGCTGCTTGCGAGCAAATTCAACTGGATCAATTCCATTGTGGACCACATCAATTTTGTCAGCGTTAATTTGATAATGCTGAATAATTTGTTGGCGGGTATATTGACTCACCGCTATTATTCTATCAGCAGCCTCCATGGCGTTTTTTTCGATTGCATAAATTTCATTGCGCGTATGGTCGCCAACGCGATCCGTTTCCAACGAATGTACGTGTAGCACCAGGGGTTTGCCAGTTCGATGTTTGATGTTTACTCCGGCAGGATAGGTTACCCAATCGTGCGCATGGATCACATCAAACTTTCCATCGGCCGCAATCTCTTCTGATAACTTCGAAAACAAAGACACTTTGTACATGATGGTCGGTCCATACGCCTCGTTGCCGGAAAAATAGAATGGATCTGGTCGATGCTTTTCAGATGTGTTGCTAACGTGTCGGAGGTATCGGATAAATCACGTTCGCGATTTTCAATCCATTGATTGGTGAAATGATACGGACTGATACTGAGTGGCAGCTGATGCACTTCGGCATTTAACGATGAAAGGCTAAACTGAATTCGTTCCAGATCGATCTCTTCTTCGCAATTTGATTGAGGCCGATGATATTAACATTACCAATATCGGTTGACGATGAAGCCTTTGG
The DNA here is from genome assembly GCA_016709845.1 of Flammeovirgaceae bacterium. Taxonomy (GTDB): domain Bacteria; phylum Bacteroidota; class Bacteroidia; order Cytophagales; family Cyclobacteriaceae; genus ELB16-189. The sequence continues at coordinate 115,346 of JADJMA010000012.1, forward strand.
AATAATGAGGCGAATGTTAGTCTTCGGACTCAATGCTTTTACAAGACCATAGGTTGCAACGCCAAGGCCTCCACTAAAGAGTGGTGGAAATTCCCAACCGAGCATGAGTACATTCTTCATATATAAAACAACAACTCAGATACAAAGGACAACAAAACAGACGGATATATGTTTATCAAATTCAATGAAGGTGAAAGGCTGACTGCTAATAAAATTAGATTTCGTACCTGACAAATGCGCCTCTTTTATTTGAATCTTTAAACTATTCTCTTACAACGCTTTCATTTTAAAAATATGGTAGCCCCACGGTGGCAGATCCAGATAAAGCCCGCGTATAACAAGATCAGTTCCATCACGGTCATATACTACGCTACTCATCAAGTCCGCAAACCGAATGGAGGGAGCTTCTAGTGGAGTAAACGGAATTTCAACAAAACATTGACTGGCATGTGGTGCATAGTTCACGGTAACCATCGCCTTGTTTCCACTCTCGTCCTGCCAGTAAAATGTGATGAACGAATCCCATGTGCTATCTCCTTCCCACGTTGCACGGCAGTTTAGTAACTGCCAGGATCCGTTAGTGGAAGATTGGTTTTTCAATGCTTGTAAAAGTCTTGAATAAAAGCTTTGGATATTTTTATTGACAGTTTCTTTCGGGCCGCGTATTAAATGTGGTGAGATGCGAAGTAGCTTGCCTTCCAATTGACCCTGATGAAAAAACCGTAGACCAGGTGATAGGAATGTTAACACAGCAGCGGCTTCGTGCTTCGGTTGTTGATCGAATGCTTTTGCTACCCGGGGCTCATCATGATTTTCCAGAAATCGGGCGAGCTTGTTTTGATAACCAAGTTCTGCAAGAAAATGTTCGCGTACGGGTTTTGCAAAACCTTCGTGTAAACGATCATAGAGACGCTTGTCATAAGCATAATCAAAGCCCTGTTGTTGCATTTCCCACTCCTTGTCCCAATACACTTCGGCCATGAAACAAAAACCCGGATGTTTTTCACGAACCTCTTTTGTAATGTCTGGCCAAAACACTTGAGCCTTTCTGCCCCATGTGCGTTCGAAGATGTCGGGCAATACAAGCATGGCCATATCGCAACGCACGCCATCGCACTGACCTGCAATACGCAGCAATTCCTGCTTCATCGCTTGAACGGTTTGCGGGTTGCTGTAATCGAGTTGATACGTATCGGGCCAGCCATCAAAATAAGGATCACGGCCATAGGCAAGTATGCGATCGCCTTGTGGCGATTTTACACGAACATAATTTTGTGGTTGATGATGAAGATCATCTTCCGTTCCGGATACAAAATATTCCGGATGAGATTGAACCCAGGGATGATCAGGTCCCATATGATTAGGAACGAAGTCCAACATGAGTTTTAAGCCAAACTTCTTAAGTCTTGATCGAAGTCGGGCCAATGCTTCCTCTCCACCCAGCTCCTTGCTCACAGTGTAGTCTGCAATGGCAAACCCCGATCCTCCGATGTCTTCCTCTTTCAAATCGGAAATTGTTTCTTGAAATTCTTTCCGCCATTGCGGATTGGTTAACGAAACGCTTCTTCCTTTTTCACCGGTAGTCCAAACGCTGAGCATCCAAATCCATTCAAAACCTAAGTCGGCAAATCGTTGCAGTTCTTTATCATCAATATCATCCAATGTTGCTTTGCGACCAAGATCGCTGGAAAGCTTCGTGAGCAATACGCGACTATTGATCTGGTAGAGTGATGGATACGTAGACATAGATTTTATTTTTTTCCTTTTTTGTCTTTACCTTCTCCTTTAACGAAAGCTGCCTTTCTTCCGTGTGTTACCAGACTCTTTGCATCGAGAATACCATAGAGCTGGATTAATTTAGCAACGCCACCCGTCCAGCCTGTTTGATGACTGGCACCAAGCCCTGCTCCGTTATCGCCATGGAAATATTCATAAAACAGAATATAATCTTTCCAATGCGGATCGGTCTGAAACTTTTCACTTCCACCATAGACCGGACGTTCACCTTTCTCATTTCGGGTAAACGTTTTGGTAAGTCGGGTGGATAGTTCCTTGCTCACATCGAAGAGATTCATCATGTTTCCTGAACCTGTAGGACATTCTATTTTAAAATTATCGCCATAGAACAAATGGAATTGTTGTAGCGCACGTATGGTTAACATGTTTACCGGCATCCAAACAGGACCACGCCAGTTCGAGTTGCCACCAAACATTCCGGTGTTAGACTCGGCCGGTAAATAATCCACACGAAACTCTTCCCCATTGACATGAAACACATATGGATTTTTTTCGTGGAATTTCGAAATGGAACGTATACCATACGGTCCAAGAAATTCATTTTCATCGAGCATTTTCGAAAGAATTCTTCGAAGCTTTTCGGGAGTAACCAAAGCAAGAATTGATCTTTCGGCTTCACCATAATTACCTGGTCCTGTAGGGTGTATCGATTGAGTGAGTTCGGGAATTCTGCGCTGACGTTCGCGAATTTGCGCCATAGCGTCCGGAACTTTTTCACGTTCTTCTTTCTCCAGAACGGTAGTAGCGCACAATGGAAGTATCCCCACCAATGATCGCACCTTTAGCCGTTGGGCACTGCCATCGGGTAACCGAAGCACATCATAATAAAATCCATCCTCTTCGTCCCACATACCATCGGAACCAGATTTGTTCATGGCTAACGCGATGAAATAAAAGTGATCCACGAACTTGACCATATCCTGATAGGTAGGATCATGAACCGCTAACTCCGCAGCAATCTCCAACATGTTCTGGCTGAATAGCGCCATCCATGCTGTGCCATCAGCTTGCTCCAGATTGCCACCTGTGGGCAGTGGTGCACTGCGATCGAATATGCCAATATTGTCTAAGCCGAGAAAGCCACCTTCGAAAACGTTTTTACCGAACCTATCTTTTCGATTTACCCACCAAGTGTAGTTGAGCAGCAGCTTTTGAAACGATTTCTGAAGGAACTCCATATCTGACTTTCCAGTCAGTGCCTTATCCGTTCGATTTAAAAAGATCGTAGCCCAGGCATGTACAGGAGGGTTTACATCACCGAAATTCCATTCGTACGCTGGCATCTGCCCGTTGGGGTGTAAGTAATTTCCACGAAGCATCAACGCCATTTGTTCCTTCGCGAAGTCGGGATCAACAATGGAGAGCGGAAGGCAATGGAAGGCAAGATCCCATGCGGCATACCAAGGGTATTCCCATTTGTCAGGCATGGAAATAATATCCCTATTCAGCATATGATACCATTCCGAGTTCCTTGAAATTTTGGATCCTTTGTGGAGTGGATTGGAGTGATGTTCGTCCAACCAGTTGTCGCCATCGAAGAAAAAGAATTGTTTACTCCACAACATGCTAAGTGCCTGCCGCATAACCAATGCCTCATCCTCAGTTACTGACGGAGGTATCGCCTCTTTATAAAACGCATTGGCCTCTTGAAGTCTGTCTTCAAATACCTTATCGAAATCTTTTCCAAACCCAGCAGCTTTATTAGTAGAAGAAGTCTTCGTTAACCTTAGACGAATGACCGAAGATTGGCCAGGATCGATACTCATTTTATAATGAGGCGAAACTTTAGTGCCTTGATTTTCCGGATTAACAGCTCCTTGATCACCATTCACCACAAAGTCATTGATACCATCCTTGGCAAAGGCGCTTTCATTTTCAGTTTGAAAAAGTTTCTTATGATTGGTTTCATTCTCGGTAAAGAGTAAAGGCACATCGCCCTCACAAGAGAACATAAATTCTCCGATAGCAGGATGCGTTGCTTTTACAGCGGATACATTCGCGCCTACTTTAACTTTTTCAAGTAAGGCTTTTTCTCTCCACGATTGGACTCAGCGATCCATGGGGGACCAATCATTACGGAACCACAACGTGGGCAACACATGCAATTCTGATTTTTCTGGTCCACGGTTAAACGCAGTTATTTTTATTAAAATATCTTCCGCATCGCCTTTGGCATACTCAACAAAAACATCAAAATATTTATTATCGTTAAAAATGCCGGTGTCCAGAAGTTCAAATTCCATTTCCTCTTTTGACCGCTGACCATTTACACGAATCAATTCCTCATACGGGAAAGCTGCCTGTGGATACTTGTACAAATACTTCATGTACGAGTGAGTGGGCGTGCTGTCGAGGTAGAAGTAGTATTCCTTCACATCTTCACCATGGTTTCCCTGGCCATTCGTTAATCCAAATAGACGCTCTTTGAGAATGGCATCTTTTCCATTCCACAAAGCAAGTGCACAGCATAGATGTTGCTGATCATCCGAAATTCCACCAAGACCATCTTCACCCCAACGGTATGCACGCGACCGTGACTGATCATGCGTGAAAAAATTCCAGGCATCACCGTTTTCACTGTAGTCTTCACGAACGGTACCCCATTGGCGTTCGCTCAAGTAAGGACCCCATTTTTTCCAGGGTGTTTTACTTTCCTTTGCTTCCTTCAACCTTGTGTTTTCCATAATGCTAAAATTTAGTAAAAGAGCGATCTAATAGTTAAATATAACCAGATGGGAGTACGATACTTATGACGGACAACACTAATGCTGTTGATATAAGTCAGTTTTTTTATTCTGCTCCAGCCCCGGTTTTGAATTTTCAATCAATTTATGAAGACTATTTGGGTTCCCTAAGCCCCCCTCAAAATGAACAGTCACTTGAAAAAATATTAATCAATAATGTGTTTGTACAAATTGATAATTCTTAAATTGATAAAAATAGACCATCACACCTAGCAAGAATTAAGTTCGAGTGAAAATCCAAAAAAAATGAAACATTCTATCTTCTTCTCTACTGATGCTTCGATTTTGTGCCTGGCTTTGTTTGTGGCCTGCATACTTATGGTCATCGTTGGAAAACGAGTGCGCGGTAAGTTTCTAAAAGCAGATGAACAGGAATCAAAAGGAGGAGTAAATTCATTGCTTGGAGCTTTGTTTGGTTTATGGGGTTTTCTGTTAGCCTTTACGTTTAGCCATGAAGCAACGAGATTTGAAAATGTTCGTGCCATGATGGTGGAAGAAGCCAACGTGATTAGAAATGTTATACTTCGAATAGAAACACTTCCCGACAGCCTTCTAGGGTGACTTTCAGGAGGATTTGAACAAATATCTTCAATCCAGGATCGACTATTACGAATATGCCGATGAGGAAGAGAAGTTTGATAAGACAAAACAAGATGCTGTGGAAATGGGTACAAGATTATGGATTCAAACCGTGAATGCATCTTACGTGCCTGGCTTCACATTTCCCGCAAACAATATGTTGACTACATTAACGACTATGTATGATGTTGGGGCCAGGCGAGATGCATTGCTGATATCAGGAATGCCTTGGCCAATCTCTCTTATGCTTTTTTTCATCGCGTTGGTCATCAGTTTTGTAGGTGGATTTACTTCTCCCGATCTTAAAATAAAAGAATGGGTTGTCATCATCGGATTTATCTTACTGGCTTGCCTGATTATCTATGTAACACTTGATATGGCAAGACCGATGCGTGGCTTTATCAAGCCCGATGTAGGGCAAGAGAAAATAATACAACTTAAGGAACTGTTTTAACCCTGGGGCTGACTAAAGAAAGACTTTTTGGTCAGTCCCGACCGAAGCGTCATGACCGGATAATAAAATCACCAGCTTGATTTTAATTTTGCTCTATAAGTCGTTGATTTTCTTCGTCAATTTATGCAATAGAAATTTCTATTGCATAATTTGGATTTAATTTCTACAGAAACACTCATTCATCTAAATGAATTCTTTTTAATAAATTTGACTGAATCAGGAGCCCGAAAATGAGGAGGCCTCCATGTTAGAAAAGCACAACATCACGGTAAGGGAGAACATGTGAAAGGGATAAACGGCAGCATAAAAATTAAAACTACTTTATAATGAAGTTTATTTACTACTTCAATTTTCGAACCTTGTTAGCCCTCGTAATCTCACAGGCAGCAACATTCATTGCTGTCACATACGATCTTAGATTTCATCTGGATCTTTTGTTGTTCGGAATTTGCATTGTGTTTCCTTTGCATTTTTCTATGCAATCTGCTTTTAAGCGCAGAGACCGGGCATTGGAATATTTTAGTTTATTCAAAGGAGGTTCTATGTCGTTGTACTACTCTTTTCAAATTTCTGAAGACCTGCCATCCGAAAAAAAGAAAGAAGCTACGCAGTTTTTGAAAAGTATGGTTGACCAACTCATGCAACAATTGGAACACCGGATTTCGGGGTATAACAATTTACAGCAAAAATTAAACGAGATTTTCGCATTCATTGAAACCTATCGGAACGAAATCTCAAAACGCAACACCCTGCGCATGATTCGCTATATGCGTGACGTTACCGAAAGTTCAGCATATTTATTGAGTCTTATAAACCACCGAACCATGGCAGGCTTACGGTTTTATAGCATTTTCTTTATCATTATTTTCCCCTGGTTCAGGCACCCATCATGTTGTCCCTCTTGCAAGAAATTATGCCCGTATGGTTGATCTACATTTTTTTGGGTACAACAAGTTTTATCCTGGTAACACTTAATAATTTTCAAACCATGATCGAATACCCTTTTGATAAGAAAGGTGTGGATAGTATTGCGATCCGAGATTTTTCATTAGACATACCCGCTTAATGGGTTGAAGGCAGGATGGGGCAAAGATTTTTCTACCGGGCAATTGGTATTCTCATTCTTGTAGTAAGTATTACCTGTTTCGACACGCACGCCCAGTTTGCCAAGTATATCGATAAACCAAAAGTAGCAGCCGTTCCTCTCATTACATACAACAGAAGTTATGGCGGCATATTTGGCGCATTCGGGACATTATATTTTCCAATTAATAAACTGGATACTCTCTCTCCAGCTTCCAGTGTTGGTGCGGGTGGCATGATCTCTACCAATAAAACCTGGTTCGGTTTTGGTTTTGGTAAATTATATTACGCGAAAGATCTTTTCCGCACGGTGTTAGCAGGCGGAAAGGGAAATCAGAACTTCCAGTACTATGATGAAAATTACGGCCTGTCGGGGTCGTTCATCAACTACTCCACGTTAATGAATTTTTTTTATGGTGAACAACTCATCAGAACGTACGGAAGGTTATATACAGGTATTTCGTTTACCCATTTTAAAGTAAAAACCACTTTTGAAGATGAAGTTGCGCCCTGATAGCGCCAGCGTTTATAATGCAATCGGTATTCCTATCACTTTCGACACCCGCGATAATGTGAGCAATCCATCAACCGGTTGGTATTCTAATGCACGTATCAATCGGTTCGATGAAGCTTTAGGCAGTGCCACCGGTACACCAATTGGATCTTGTGCAAGTCATTATTTTCACAAAAAGCCGGTCACGTATTCGCTTATAAGGCTTCCATCAATACAGCGTTAGGGAAAGTTCCTTTTGAAGCGCAAACGATTGTAGGGGGAAAAGTATTACGCGGGTACAGCAAGGGAGAGTATCGGGGCGATCAGGTATATTCTCTTCAAGGGGAGTATCGATTGAGATTTCACAAAAAA
>JADJMA010000013.1 GCA_016709845.1 Flammeovirgaceae bacterium
ACCTAATCCTTTGCATCTTTGGAATGCTGGCGGGAATGCTCATAGCCGAATGGATGGTGCCTGCATATGATTCATTATGGTCTTGGCTTTCGCTGAGATTAGTTTATGCAGATAATATTGGATTTATATTTTTCCTTTTTGCCCTGTTGCTTCTCACTGCTTTAATAGCGGGGGGGTATCCTTCTTTACATCACCTCGTTCGAGCCAGTTAGTATTTTGAAGGGCAAAGCAAAATTTGGTGGCACTAATTGGTTTACGCGAATTCTGTTAGGAGGTCAATTTGTGATTTCGTTACTCTCGATAATTATGGGTGTTGCTTTTTACAATAATGGAGAATATCAAAAGGATTATGACCTTGGGTTTGCCACTAAGGGTATTATTTCTGTTTGGGTAAATAATGAAGGTGGATTTAATACGTATCGGGATGCATTATCAACCAACAAGGAGATTGAATTAATAGCAGGTACTCGTCATCATATTGCTAATGGTTGGTACAATGATCCTGTAAGGTACGAATCCGTGGAAAGAGAGGTTGATATTTTTGATATCGGTGATAATTACTTTGAAGCGATGGATATGGAATTGGTTGCAGGGCGAAATTTTCAGAGGAATTCAGAAACCGATAGAAAGGAATCCGTTTTGGTTACAGAAGAATTAGTTAAGCAATTTGGCTGGACAGACAATCCAATTGGGAAGCGATTGGTTTGGATGGACACCGTTCAATTGTATGTAGTGGGAGTAATTAAAAATATTTATGCGCGGGCGTTGTTTAATCCCATTCAGCCATTAATGGTTCGTTACACAACTCCTGAGAAGTATCAGCAGTTGGTAGTTAAAGTGGAACCCAGGAAGCTATCATCCGTCAATGAGTTTATGGAAAAAAATGGAAGGTTTTTCCTAATACAATTTGTAATGGCAGAATGATTGATGAAGACCTACAAGAGACAGTCGAAATCAATAATAATATTGTCGACCATGTTTGGCTTTCTTGGCTTTTTTCCGGTTCTAATGACTGGCATTGGAATGACTACACTTGTGTCTTTAAACATCACAAAAAAAATGAAAGAGATTGGGGTTCAGAAGTATTGGGTGCCTCTATTTTGAATATAGCGGGCGTAATCAATTTTGAATTTGCAATTAATCTAATGATCGCCACAGTAATTGGTGGAATAGCGGGATACCTAATGGCCGATTTCCTTATGGACTCAATCTGGGAGTATTATCTTAAAGTGAGTATTGGTAGTCTCACGGTTTCTATTCTTGCATTAATTTTTGTTGCGATTGCTTCTGTGGGATATAAAACAATCAGTACGGCCTCACTCAATCCCACCAAAACGTTGCGCGATGAGTAATATTTGCCTTTGGTTGTAACTAAGTCCTGTACTCGAACGTCTAAGTTTTACCTGCTTAAACCTTGTTTTTTACAAGAAGCGAATATGCTTGATGATTTTACTCAAGGCACAACGCAAAAATTCATATGCTTAAAAACTATTATAAAGTTGCCATCCGCAACATCCTGAAGTACAAGCTGTTTTCAGCCATCAACATTTTAGGCATGACCATTGGGATTACATCCTGTCTGATGATCATCCTATATGCTAACCAATGAACTCAGTTATGATAATTTCCATCCGGATGCTGATCGTATTTTTCAGGTTGGATTAAATGGCAAAATTGGCGGGCAAGATATACGCGTTGCCAACACATGCCCACCGATGGCCGCGGCTTTAGTGGCTGATATTCCGGAGGTTGCGGATGCTACGCGTATTGCTCAAATGTTTGGCCAACCCGTAATAAGAAATGGAGAAAAGATTTTTACCGAAGAAAAGGTATTTGCCGTTGATTCAAACTTTTTTGAATTCTTTGGTTATAAACTTAAAGCGGGTGATGTAAAAACGGTATTGAAAGAACCTAATACGGTAGTGCTTACCGAGATTATGGCACAAAAGTATTTTGGTGATGAAAATCCAATCGGAAAATTATTGGTTATTGGCGATGAGAATAAAACATATAAAGTAACCGGCTTGGCCGAAAATCCCCCCGGTAATTCTCATTTCACATATAACATATTGATTTCTGCCTTGTCTAGTGAAAGGCTAAAGAGTGAGATCTGGCTTAATAATTTCATGTACACGTATTTGAAAATTCAGCCCAACTCTTCGAGTGATCAAGTACAAGCAAAGTTTATTCCACTGGTCGAAAAATATATTGGTCCGGAGTTAGAGAAATTTATGGGTGCTACACTAAAACAGATGCAAGAGTCTGGCGGATCCTATGGGTACTATACCACCAACATAAAAGATATTCACTTGCATTCAACGTCACAGGGTGACCTTGAGCCGGGGGGAAATATGATGTATGTGTATTTCTTCGGTGGCATCGGATTGTTCATTATCCTTATAGCGTGTATTAATTTTATGAATTTGTCCACGGCACGGTCGGCCGGTCGGGCTAAAGAAGTAGGACTGCGCAAAGCGCTGGGTTCCTTAGGGGCCAAATGGTGGGGCAGTTCATGGCAGAGTCTATTCTTTATAGTGCGCTGGCAGTCCTGTTGGCCTTGGTGGCCTGTTACTATTTATTGCCATCCTTTAATACACTTTCGGGAAAGGAATTAGGCATGAATGTATTTCAGACTCCTTTGTTTATTACAGGCCTGGTAGCACTTGTATTTTTTATAGGCATTGTATCAGGAAGTTACCCGGCCTTCTATCTTACTTCTTTTAGCGCTGTGGAAGTATTGAAAGGAAAAATTCGTGCCGGAGCTAAGAGTAAAGGTATTCGTAGTTTTCTGGTTGTATTTCAATTTGGTCTTTCTATTTTTCTAATCATTTTTACAGTCGTTGTTTTTCAACAAATTCAATACCTGCAAAAGAAGAATTTAGGAATAGATAAAAATGGGGTCTTGATTCTTGATAATGCCGATAGATTAGGAACCAACAAGGAAGCTTTCCGTAATGCCTTGGCACAACAATCTGGAATCACCAAAGTAAGTTATACCAATAATACTTTTCCGGGCGTAAATAATACTACTGTTTTTAAAGCTGCCGGATCTGAGCAAGATCATATCATGGGAGTTTATTACGCTGATTATGAACACCAGGGCGTATTAAGATTTGAATTAAATGATGGTCGTTATTTTTCTAAAGAGTTTCCATCCGATTCATCGGCCATAGTATTGAATGAAGCCGCAGCAAAAGAATTCGGATTTGAAAACCCGGTTGGTGAAGAATTGCTTTATAATGACGGTGGGTCTACTTTTAAAAAGTACAAAGTAATAGGCGTAATTAAGAATTTTAATTTTGAATCATATAAAGCACAAGTACGACCGCTTTCTATTTTGCTTACCCAAAATGCGAATAACCTATTCGTTCGGTATGAAGGTGATCCGGCTGCGTTGATACAGAATGTGGAAAAACTCTGGAAGCAGTATTCCACGAATGAACCTTTTGAATATTCATTTTTGGATGAAAGTTTTGATCGGTTGTTCCGAGCCGAGCAACGGATGGGAAAACTATTCAGCATATTTTCAGGTCTCGCCATATTTATTGCGTGCCTTGGATTGTTTGCGCTGGCCGCCTTTACCGCTGAGCAACGCACCAAAGAAATCGGGATTCGTAAATCCATGGGTGCTTCTGTATTTAGTCTTTCTATTCTGTTGTCAAAAGAATTTACTAAACTGGTGGTTATTGCCTTTATTCCAGCTGCTGTTCTGGCTTGGTATATTTCCGACACCTGGCTAAACGGATTTGCTTATCGCGTTGAAATAAATCCTTTTGTTTTTGTATTAAGTGGAATAGTAGCGATTGTCATAGCCTGGCTTACTGTTAGTTATCAATCCATAAAGGCAGCTACCGCAAATCCGGTTGAGTCCTTGCGGTATGAATAACAAATTTTACATCCGCCATTTATAAAGCAACCTGGAGCACGATTTAGGCGTCTAAATCAAAACGTAAGTTATGTTGAAAAATTACTATTTGGTTGCTCTGCGTAATATGCGCAAGCACAAGTTATTCTCTGTTATTAACATCGTGGGCCTGGTAATTGGAATGACTTGCTGCCTGCTGATTTTTGTGTATGTGCAGGATGAATTGAGTTATGATCGCTTTCAAAAAGATTATCAGAATATTTATCGGGTAGCGTTACATGGCCGTATTTCAGGTCAAGAAATCCTTACTTCTAATTCCAGTCTCCCTCTTGCTCAAGCTATGCTTACTGAAATTCCGGGCGTGGAAGAAGTAATTCGCCTTAAGCCCGCCAATGGGGAGGTGGCATGGCCGTCCGTTATGAAAATCTTTCTTTTTGGAAGATAAATTCTTTTACGCAGACTCTAATTTTTATAATTTTTTCAGCTTCAAACTTTTAAAAGGAAATGCCAACACGGCCTTGAAAGAACCAAACTCAGTGGTGATTACCGAAGCTATCGCTAAAAAGTCTTTTGGTAACGAAGAGCCCTTAGGTAAAACGATGGTTATTGGTAACGATAAACTGGCGTGTAAGGTAACCGGGATTACGGCTGAGGCACCCTCCAATTCACATTTTAATTTTAACGGAATCATTTCCTACGTAACGGTTGAAAAGAATTATTTTCAGGGATGGACGGGTAATTCGTGGCAAACCTATCTGAAGAAAAATCCAAACACATCAGCACAAGAAATAAATACTAAGCTTGAGGCGGTTGTTGACAAGTATATTGGTAAAGAATTAGAAGCAGGACTGGGTATAAGTCTTTCTGAATTTCATAAGCAAGGGGGCATCTATAGTTACTACATTTATCCAATGGCCGACTCGCATTTAAAGGCGGGATTGCCCGATGATATGGAGCCTTCTGGGAATATGTCCTACGTGTATATTTTTTCGGGAGTAGGAATTTTTATTTTGCTTATTGCTTGTATAAACTTTATGAATCTTTCCACAGCCCGATCAGCAGGTCGTGCTAAAGAGGTTGGGCTAAGAAAAACACTCGGGTCGGCCCGGAGTCAAATGGTTTTCCAATTTTTGCCATTGCTTTGGCTATGGTAAGTAGCTTTTTGGTATTACCTCAATTCAATCTACTTTCTGGTAAGCAACTTACGTTGGATGTCTTTCTATCACCCTTGTTTATTGCCACCGCGTTAAGTTTAATTGTATTAGTAGGCTTGGTGGCCGGAAGCTACCCGGCACTTTATCTCACCTCCTTCAAGCCCGTAGAAGTTTTAAAAGGAAAAGCTCGCGCAGGGATGAAGAGTAAAGGGGTGCGAAGCTCTTTGGTTGTATTTCAATTTGCAGTTTCAACTTTTTTGATAATTGCTACGGTTGTTGTTTATCAGCAGCTAACTTTTATGCAGGAGAAAAATCTGGGGCTGGACAAGCAAAATGTAATTGTGATTTCCGGAACAACACGATTAGGTACTAATCGATTGGCATTTAAGAATGCCTTACAAGAGCAGTCCGGAATTAAAATTGCGAGCTATACCAACAATTCGTTTCCAGGTATGGACAATACCACAATCATTCGCAAAAAAGGAAATGATGTTGATCATTTGGTGGGAAAGTATTATGCTGACTGGGACCACCTATCTGTTATGAAATTTGAATTATTGAGTGGACGTTTTTTTTTCGCGCGAATTTGCTACAGATAGTATGGCAGCGGTTATCAACGAGGCTGCAGTAAAGGAATATGGATTTGAAAATGCTGTGGGTGAGGAACTTCTTGATTTTAATAGTGAGACACCAGAAACCCTGCATATTGTTGGGGTGGTAAAGGATTTTAACTTTGAAACGCTACATAGCAAAGTGCGTCCTTTGGTAATTCGTCTGGAAGATATTTCAAGAAATTTGTTGATTAGATACGAAGGCGATCCTAAGCAAGTTATTTCAACTATCGAGACTCAGTGGAAAGCTTTGGCTACAGGCGAACCTTTCGAGTACACATTTCTGGATCAAAACTTTGACTTGATGTTCCGCTCAGAGATGCATTTGCGCGACATCTTTGTTGTATTCTCCTCGCTGGCAATTTTTATAGCCTGCCTGGGGCTGTTTGCGTTAACCGCTTTTACCACCGAACAACGTACCAAAGAAATAGGGGTGCGCAAAGCGATGGGTGCTTCTGTATTCGGCCTTACCCTTCTCTTGTCGAAAGAATTTACCCGATTGGTGCTGATCGCTATAGTGCCTGCTATGGTGGCTGGTTGGTATGTGGCCAATTGGTGGTTGAAAGATTTTGTCTATCGAACAGAGCTTAGCCCATTAATTTTTATTGGGTGTGCGTTGGTGGCCATTGTCATAGCCTGGATAACGGTTTCTTTTCAATCTATCAAAGCAGCTAAGATAAACCCTGTTAACTCTTTGCGCTACGAATAAGCCGATCATCAAAAACTCAGACAAAGGACAACACATTGTTATTAATTCTGCTTTCTCTTAGGTACTTTACTTTCATAAAGTAATCCCTATCAGAAAGCATTTTTTATTTATCTGCCTTTGCGTCTTTGTTCATCCTCTTTTCTCACAATCCTTTGATCCCAAGCTGTTCTCTAAATTGGATTTCCGGTTTATAGGACCTGATGGAAATAGTATGATTGCCGTTGCTGGTGAACCGGGTAACCCCAATGTAGCTTATTCGGGTGCAGCATCGGGTGGTGTGTGGAAAACTGAAGATGGTGGTATAAACTGGAAATCAATTTTTGATAAAACCGAAGACTCTTCGATTGGTGCGTTGGCTGTATCGCCCTCTTCACCCAAGCAAGTTTGGGTAGGTACTGGTGAAACTTTTCTTATCAGGCCAGCTCATGCTGTAGGTAATGGGGTATATAAATCTTCCGATGCTGGAAAGACCTGGACGAACATGGGACTTGAGAAAACATTTCGCATCAGCCGTGTGATTGTGCACCCCACAGATACGAATACAGTTTATGTTGCCTCCATGGGTCACACCCATGGGCCACAGCAGGAGCGGGGTGTATATAAAACAACCAATGGGGGTAAAACGTGGGAGCGTGTACTTTTTGTAAATGAAAATACAGGTTGCTCGGATATGAGCATTGATCCTAAAAATCCTGAAACGGTGTACGCGGCTATGTGGCAAGCAGATATTCGTACCTGGAATTTAAATAGTGGGGGCGAAGGCAGTGGAATTTATAGATCTAAAGATGGCGGCAAAACGTGGGAGCCCTTGCGCAACGGACTTGAGAGTGGCCCGACTCATCCGGTAGGAAAAACTTCTGTAGATGTTTCCTATACGAATCCGAAAAGAGTTTATGCTCTGGTCGAAGATACGGAGCCTCGTCTGTATCGTTCGGATGATGGCGGTGACAGTTGGAAGCTTATGCAGAAAAATCACTCGATGGGGCAACGGGCAGGATATTATACGCGCCTTCGGGTATCAACAGCCAATGAAGACGAGGTGTACACCATTTGCGTTGGCATTATGAAATCAATTGATGGTGGAAAAACTTTCTTGAAAGATTTTAATCAGTGGGCACCAGGTGGCGATAATCATGATATGTGGTTTGATCCAAAAGATGGTAATCGGATTTTATGTGCGCATGATGGATGCCTTAACATGACTTATAATGGAGGTAAAAGCTGGCGCAATATTAATTTGCCCATTGCGCAGATGTATAACGTGGCTGTAGATGATCGTGTTCCCTATTGGGTATATGGAAACCGGCAGGATGCTTGGTCGTATCGCGGACCCAGTAGATACTTAGGAGGATACAATATACCCTTGGGTGTATGGCATGGCACAGGTGGTTGCGAAAGTGGCTTTGCACAGCCCGATCCGTTTGATAATAATATAGTGTGGTCTAGCTGCTATGATGGCGGTCTTGATATTTTTGATCTTACCACCATGCAATCGCGTGATGTGCGCGTATGGCCTCAAACACAAATTGGTGCGGCTCCTGCCGATGCTAAATACAGATGGCATTGGAGTTTTGCGATGGTGCTATCCAAGCATGTAAAAGGTAGAGTGTGGGTGGGTAGTCAATATGTGCACGAAACCAACAATGGTGGTCAGGGCTGGCAGGTGATTAGTCCTGATTTAACCACTAATGATAAAACACATCAGAAAAATTCTGGTGGCATGGCCAGCGATAACCTGATGACTTGGGATGGGTGTACACTTTTCTCCATGGCTGAGTCACCCGTTAAGGAGGGTGTGCTGTGGACTGGAAGTAATGATGGGCAGGTGCAGGTAACACAAGATGGTGGCAAAACGTGGACAAACGTATCGGCCAACATGCCTGGGTTACCAACCTGGGGAACCATTCGTCATATAGATGCTTCCTACTTTGATGCGGCTACCTGTTATGTTGCTGTTGATGCCCATTACGTGGGTGACTTTGGGACCTATGTTTATAAAACAACCGACTATGGTGCAACCTGGAAGCGGTTGGAGATTAACCTCCCACCAAACAATTCTAATTTTGTAAATCAGATCAAAGAAGATCCAGATAAGAAAGGGTTACTCTATTTGGGAACAGAAAAGTCATTATACTTTTCGCCCGATGATGGTAAGAACTGGATTCATCTCAAAAATAATTTACCTCCTGTTCCAATTTTTGGAATTGAAATTCAGCGCAACTTTAAAGACCTTGTAATCGCCACGTATGGCCGTGGGTTTTATATTTTAGATGATGTTACCCCTATTCGGGAATTTACCGATCAAGTTCGCAATTCAGATGCGCACTTATTTTCTATCCGGAAAGCGTATCGCTTTCAACCCATCAACGGAATTAAAACAAGTCAGAGTTATGTGTCGGGTAGAAACCCACCGGATGGCGCCTCCATCAATTACTACTTAAAGGAAAAATCGAAAGACTCAGTTGAATTGATGGTGCTTAATTCCAGAAATGAAATAATCAGAAAGGAAAAGGGTATAAATCAGCCAGGTATCAATCGCGTGTGGTGGGACCTGCGCTTGCAGCCCTATGAGTTTCCGAAATTAAGAACAAAACCCAAAGGAAAAGATTGGGTAACACTGGATGAAAAAGGTGAACGCAACATGTTCATTTATGATTTGGATATTGGTCCGGGGCAAACACCTCCTTTAGTGCCACCCGGAACGTATACAGTTGTATTAAAAGTTAACGGTAAAGAATACAAGCAATCGCTGGTAGTAGTTAAAGATCCTAACACAAAAGCACGGAAGTTGATATCCAAAAGCAGTATAGCTTCGGAGTTAAACTTTACACCGCGACTAAAAATACGTTGCAACTAATTGATGAGATGGAACGGATGCGGGCACAATTTTTAACACGCATCAAGGATAAGAAATCTCCGTCCCTTGAAGAAAAAGTGTTTCAGTTAGAGGCACAGCTTCATGATGTTTATGCAACAGGAGCCCGAATGGATATTTTCCGAAATCCACCACAAGTGTTAGAGAGACTTTTGGCTATGGGTAAAGAAGGGCAGATTTCCAGTGCTGATGCGCCACCCACCGACCAGCAGCAGGAAGTTCTGGCTATTGAAACCGATAAGTTGGCGGCCGTTCAAAGTCAGTTTGAAATAATTAAGAAATCGCCCGAAATAAAGAAAATTGAGGGAAAATGAGGTTCCAATGTTAAGTTTTTTGAACTTCTTGGTTATCTAGAATGAACCCAATATTTTAGGGTTAAAGTAAAAGTTTATGGAAAAGTTAGTTTTAAAGGGAAAGAAGGAAATTCGGCTTTTGTTAGTTGATTCATTACATCAAGCAGTTCAGATTTTGGGGTAACCAAGTCAAAAAAGAGAACTGAAAAAACGATCAACAAATCGGCTCGAAGAATTGCTGAATTGGTAGCAACTCAGATGAAAAAGGAATTAAAGGAAATCAAAAAAGCCCAGGCGAAGTTGTCGAAAGCGCCAAAAGAGAAGAAAATTAAAAAAGTAAAACCACCAGAATTGGAAACAGCCTAAGCTGTTATCTATTCTGAAGAGATGGGGCTCGCGATGAGCCCTTTTTCTTTTGTGGTAATTCAAACAATTGAGTTGTTATAGACAAATTCAGTTAAGATAATGATCCCATTTCGCAAAAGGATTATTATAGAACTTTTGCCTTCTCTAATCAGGTACTGGTGATGGGATTTGTGGACTATAATCACTGGCCGATCCACCAAAGATTAAAATCACATTGAGAGAGATTGAGGAAAATTCTAACCTTCATCAATAAAAAGGATACAACTCCGCTGGAGTGGTAAATTATTGGTTTTTCAGAGGGTGGTTTTAAGTTATTGTGATAATTTACGTGGTTATATATTTTTATTTATAGAAAGGTTGGTTCTTTGTGGGCGAGGTGTTTTTTTATTGATCATAGATGTTAAATGCTGAATTTGTTGAGAAACTGAGGGCTGGTGACCTTGCTAGTTATAAGCAAGTTTTTGACATCTATTACAAAGATTTGCTGAAGTACGCGAATCGGTTTTTGAATGATATTGAAAGTTCGCGCGATTTGGTACAGGAAGTTTACTGCTATATGTGGGAGAAACGAAGCACGCTCTCCATTGAAAGTTCTCTGGATTCATACTTGTTTCGTGCTGTGCGTAATGCCTGCATCAATCAGATTAAACGGAATAAACTGAAAGTAAATTACATTCAAGAATTTATGTTGAGAGTAAACAGCGAGGATACTTTTTCTATTGAAAGGAAGAGTGGCTATGACCATCTGGTAGAACAAGATTTAAAAGAAATGATTGAATCTATAGTAGAGTCGTTACCTGTTCAATGTGGTAATATCTTTAAGTTAAGCCGATTCAAAGGACTAAAAAACCAGGAAATAGCTGATATGTACAATATTTCGGTTCGCACGGTGGAGACTCAAATCTTTAAGGCGGTCAAGGTTTTTCGTGAAAAACTGCAGCATATACTCGTTTTTCTGTTTTTTTTAAAAAACTTCTAAATTTTTCAGCTCTTGAGTACGTAGTTTTTCCTTTTCAATTGCCTTATAGTAGAATATGGGCAATAATCAGCATTTCGAAGAGGATATTATTATAAGAGTCCTGTTAAATGAGGCAACTCAGGAAGAAGTCGTTGGCTTGGAGGCTTGGATTAATGAAAGTCCCGCAAACCGTCAAAAATTTCTTGAGCTGCAGCGTATTTGGAACACCCTGGAAGTGGAAAGAGCCACATCTGCTGAAACGTTAAAAAAAGATTGGCAAACCATTTCTGGCCGGATTGATGGGGCAGTAAAGCTATCTACAGGCAGTAAAGTAATACCCCTGATTATTACTATCAGCAAAATTGCAGCGGTGTTGATAATTGGCGCATTTGGATATTTTCTTCCAGCGTTGTTATTAAATTCTTCTACAGGAGCATCTACTTCCATCACTGTTCCAAATGGAAGTAAAACTGAAATTTTATTACCCGATGGTAGCCATGTGTTGTTGAATGCCGGGAGCACACTTCGTTATCCGGAGCGCTTCGTGAATGACAATCGTGAAGTCTATTTAGAGGGAGAAGCATTCTTTAATGTGAAGAGTAGCTTACATCAGAAGTTTCTGGTTAAAACCAAAGACCTTACCATTAAAGTGTATGGCACTTCATTTAATGTGATGAGTTATAGTGATGCTTCGACTACTGAAACAGCGCTGGTTGAAGGAAAATTGGGATTACAATAAATTCCGACAAGAACGAAAACGCAAAAGAAGTATTGATGGAACCAAATCAACTGGCGATTTGGAATAATTCCAATTCCTCATTGAAGCAGAAAGAGTTGGTTATAAAAAAAGGAATTGATATTAGCATTTATACAGCGTGGCAAGAGGGAATCTTAATCATAAAAAGTGAGGCACTTCAAGACTTGGCTCTCAAACTTGAAAGAAGGTATGGGGGTAAAAATAGTTTTTGAAATGACGATGTGAAATCCGATCCGATTCACAGGCACACAAAAAATGAGACCGTGGAGCAAGTAATGGCACTGATAAAACTAGTGTCAAATATTGAGTATTCGATACACGAAAACGTGATTACGATCGGTAAAATGAAATGAATTTGCATTCAACAGAAATTGACTGACGGGGCTAATAAGAGCAAAATGAAATTAAATAGGAAGATGAGGAATTTTACAAGATATTGTTTCAAGGACAACAAACTGATAAATATTTTCAGGACCATGAGACTAATATCCTATCTCCTTTTATTCAGCATCATGCAAGTGAGTGGAACAGCCTTTTCTCAAGGAGAGAAGGTAACTATTGTAGCTCAACAAGTACCTGTACGACAAGTGCTTAACTCTATACAAGGGAAAAGTAACTACCGTTTCTTTTATCGCGATGACCTTGCAAATCTTGATAGACTGGTCAGCATTTCTTATCAGGAAACCGCGTTGGAAACGATATTAACAGATATTTCGAGGCAATCGGGTCTTACTTATCAAATCATGGAAGACCAATTGGTGGTTATAAAAGAGCCAGGTAAATTCGATAAGAGAACAATAAGCGGAAGAGTTACCGCAGAGTTTGAAGAAGGGCTGCCGGGTGTTACGGTCACTGTGAAAAACACTTCAAATGGTACCATCACAGACTCAGATGGGAAATATGCGGTGGAAATTGAATCTGAAGAAGCCGTTCTTATTTTCTCATTTATTGGCTATCAAACACAAGAGATACCGGTAGCTGGCAAAACTACCATTGATGTTCTCCTACAGGAAAACGCACAACATCTTCAGGAGGTTGTTGTAACGGCACTTAGTATTGAACGCGATAAGAAGTCGCTTGGATATTCCGTGACGCAAGTTGACAATGAAGCCCTTACTCGTATAAAATTAAATAACCCGATTAACTCACTGGCAGGAAGGGTAGCGGGATTACAAATTTCAGCAACGCCTTCGGGTGTGGATGGTTCTACGCGCGTTGTATTACGAGGTGTGTCTTCATTTTCTGGAAGTAACAGGCCGTTAATTGTTGTTGATGGAATCCCCGTTGACGGGAATTCTTATGGAGGCGCAAGCGTAGGTGGTGGACGGGATATGGGCGATGCCTTGTCAGATATTAACCGGAATGATGTTGAATCAATGACGGTATTGAAAGGTGCGGGCGCCTCTGCCATATATGGTTCAAGAGGAGCGAATGGGGTAATACTTATTACGACCAAAAGTGGTAAGAAAAGACAGGGAATTGGGATCTCGTTAAGTTCTAGTTATACCATTGATGATCCATGGGTATTTCCTAAACTTCAAAATACCTATGGGCAGGGTGCATTCGGAGATTACCCAAGTTCATTTGTTGGATTAGAGGAACCATGGATTTGGAGTTGGGGTCCTAAGATGGAAGGGCAAACGCTTACCAACTGGTTGGGTAAGCAAGAGCCTTTTACCTCACAACCAAATCCCTTTACGAAATTTTATGAAAATGGTCATTCTGCAATTAATACAGTTGCTTTTGATGGAGGCAATGCAAGCTCATCGTTCAGAGCTTCAATCACAAATCAAAATAGCCAGGGGATCATTCCTACGAATAAGCTGAGCAAGCAAACCATTAACCTACGAGGAACATCAAAATTAGGAAAGTCAATAGAATTGGATGGCAAAATAACGTATATCCATAGTTCAAATAATGATAGACCATACCTTGCTGAGGATAATGCAAACGCAGGTTGGGCTATGTCAACCCTGCCACGAAATGTGCCATTACAGGAACTACAAGATAATAAGGTGAATGGTTTAGGCATTGAGCAATGGGCGTGGGACAAAACGCTGAGCAATCCTTATTGGGCCAGAGAGTACAAGAGGAACAATGATGAAAAAAATCGGGTTCAGTCACTTATCTCAATGAAGACTTTCTTTTCGGAAAATCTGGACTTCATGATACGCACTGGGTTTGATTACACGTCAAGAAATGCGAAGGAATATGCAGCAGCAGGGAGTGCCGTTAATGCAAATTACAGGGGCTGGATGAATCAGGCATTTGGAAATGATATGGAATGGAATTCAGATTTCCTGATGAATTATCATAGTAGCTTTTCTGAAAAGATTGACTATTCATTAAGCATAGGTGGAAACTATCGCTATGCGCAGTCAAAAGGTATAAGCCAAAGTGGAAATGGTTGGCGCGTAGCTGACTTTTATAATATCAATAATCTTGAAAATTATAACACCAGTGAATCGTTCAGCGAAAAGGAAGTGCTTTCTCTCTATTCGTTGGGAACCATTTCATACAGCAATTTAATGTATCTTGATTTTACCTATCGTTCAGACTGGTCATCAACATTACCGAAAGGAAATAACCGATATCCATTTTACTCTGTTAATGGAAGCTTCGTATTTACGGAAGCATTGAAAATAAAGTCGGACATATTGAGCATGGGACAACTTCGTGGTTCTTACTCTGTTTCTGGAAATGACACCGGACCTTATCAAACACAAAACTATTATACG
Source organism: Flammeovirgaceae bacterium (assembly GCA_016709845.1). Taxonomy (GTDB): domain Bacteria; phylum Bacteroidota; class Bacteroidia; order Cytophagales; family Cyclobacteriaceae; genus ELB16-189. Next base: position 14,327 of record JADJMA010000013.1, read on the forward strand.
GTGGGGCAAACGGCTCTTCCTTATCCGGTTGGTAGCATGAGTAGTCAGTTAGCCTTTCCGAACTTTATGCCTGAAATAAAAACATCATGGGAAGCGGGTACCAACATTGAATTGTACGGGGGCAGACTCTCTTTTGATATAGCCTACTATACAACGGTAACGAAAACCAGATCATGGATGTTAAACTTTCTCCCTCTTCAGGATTTAATGATATCCGCCAAAATGCAGGAGAAATTAAGAACAGTGGTTTGGAGGCATTAATCTCGGCTATACCAATTGAATCAGATAAATTCAGTTGGAACCTTTCTTTCAACATTACAAAAAACAAGTCGGAAGTGTTGAGTTTAGCTGACAATCAAACACGAATTGTTTTGCAAACATCTATTCTGGATTTAGCAACAGTAGAAATAAGACCGGGCGATCCTTTTGGCTCCATCTATGGTAAAGATTATGTGCGCGATGCTAATGGTAACAAAATCATTGCATCAACAGGGTATCCACTAAAACCCGGTGATAATGAGTATAAGCGTTTAGGGGATATTAATCCCGATTGGCGAGGAGGCCTCAGCAATAAATTCACCTACAAGAATTTTACTTTGAATGTATTGGCAGATTTTCAATTGGGTGGAGAGTTCTATTCGCATGGTCAGCTTTATCGAGAGTTGATGGGCACCGCAGAAGAAACACTCGTGGGTAGAGACGAATGGTATTCAACGCACCAAGGTGCGGGACATTTTGAACCAATTCCTGGTGTGATCCCGAAGGGTTATATCGAAGAAGGGGTAACGGAAGGATCTTCCTGCCCAATACCACCCCAGTAGATCCTATGATGAGATACTTGCAGGTTGTTTGGTTCAATCGTACGGTAAAGGATTTTATTTTGGACGCAACAAATGTGCGCCTCAGAGAAGCATCGCTCGGATATACCCTACCTAAAAAATGGTTGGGGAATGGAATTATAAATGATATCAACTTTTCAATTGTAGGCAGAAATCTGTTTTTCTTCTACAATGCAGCAAAGCACATGGATCCTGAATCAGGGTATAATAGCACCACGATTGGCAATGCATTTGAACTAAATTCGATGCCCGCCACCAGAACTTATGGATTTAATTTAAATGTCACTTTCTGATCTTCAATATTGAAAATATGATAAAAGATAAGAACATAACAGGTTGGTCGCAGCGAAGTCGCTTCATAATCTTGGTTATTGTGATGCTGGTATCAGCGTGTGATGATCGGTGGGAAGAAATGAATACTGACCCCAATCAAATTGTTGACCTTCCAGATGGATATCTTTTCACTTCAGCAATTAGAGGCACCTTTCTGGATGACTTGAATAGAATTGAAGCGGACTTTGGAGGTCAGTATGCGCATATGATCACCAGCGATGTGTTTAATCGGGAAATTGACAAGTACAACGACATCCATTCACAAGGTGATGTACAAGAAGAAATTTTTAGAGGCGTGTATAACGGAGCCTTACGCAACATTCGCGAAGTGCTAACCCTAACCAATGAAGGGGAATATAAAAACGAAGTAAGGCATGCGCAGGCAACGGTGATAAACGTGGTGAACATAGCCAAACTAACAGACCTTTTTGGTGATGTGCCTTTTGAGGAGGCAGCACAAGGAAAGGATGGTAACTATACGCCACAGTATGATGTCCAGAAAGACATTTATTCGGGAATGATTAATCTGCTAACGGAATCACTCACCCTATTGAATAATGCCACATCCGATCAAACCTATTCACAGAAATTCGATCCGCTATATTATGGCGATCTTACTGCGTGGAAACGATTCGCGAATTCAATGCGGCTTCGCCTCGCAATGAGAGCAAGATTTGTGGATCCGATAAAATACAATCCTATCATTGCCGACTGTCTTACTGCACCTCTAATCGAAGCCAATGAAGACAACGCAAAGTTGGAAACTTGGGATAGTGAAAATCCTTTATTGTACAACCCCTGGTATAATAAAATTATAGATTACAGCGCAAATCGATTTACCATCCTTTGGAGTGACATGTTTATTAATACGTTGCAATCCAATAACGATCCAAGGCTCCCGTTCTTCGCAACGAAAAATAAAAATGGAATTTTTCTGGGTATGCCAAATGGATTGCTGGACATTCCTTATTCGCAATGGAGTAAAGTAAATACTTCCCGATTTACGCCTGAATTTGTAGCGAAAGATCAGCCTTTATATTTGATGACAGCTGGAGAAATCTGGTTGTTGCGTGCGGAAGCAGCACTCTTTATAATAGGCCAACCCGCAGACGCTAACGTGCTATATCAGGCAGGTATTGCAAAGGCTATGGAGCAATGGAATATCCCGACTGATCAAATTTCTCAATACCTGACTACAGAAACCAGTGCTACATTGTCTGGCAATACAGATAACATGTTTAGTCAAATTGCAACCCAGCTTTGGATTGGATTTGCACCAAATTTTGTTGAATCCTGGCACACGATTAAGCGCACAGGGTATCCAATCATTGCTCAGCGCACTGATCCGAATTATTCAAAAGGAGTTACTGACGGCTTTCTTCCAAAAAGACTAAAATACCCTTTTACTGTTGAAAAAATTACCAATGGGGCTAACCTTCAATCTGCCATTGACAGAATGGGGGTGTAGATAAAATTGATACACCTGTGTGGTGGGATAACTAAAACAATTAATAAACAATAAATTAAACAATGATTATGAAACGATTAGGATTTATGTGCTTGACGCTGCTGGCAGTTGGCCTGATGGCAATTTCAATTTCTTCTTGCAAAGACGACCCAATTCCATTACCAACAGTTGATTTTGTTACCGTTGTAACCGGATATGATGTTGCCATCACGGTGGAATCAACGAATGCTACCACGTTTGCCTGGGATTATGGTGATACGAAAACTTCTACGGAAGCAGGTAACCATCAACACACGTATACAAAATCTGGTACGTATGCAATTAAAGTCACCGTTACGAATGAAAGCGGATCGGCTACAAAAACCGTTAGTGTTGATATCGCAGCATCTATGACAGAATTGCTGGCAGGTGTGGATGCGGGAAAAATATGGATATTAGATGGGACTTCGGAAACTAAACTTCAAAAAATCACTTCAACACTTACACCCCTTTGGGCTGCATTACCAGCCGGTGCGTTGGCTGCTTTTGGTTTAGAAGCTGAATATGACAACGAATACACGTTCAAACCAGATGGCGGTTACGCAATTAATGGTAAGAATGGTGCGGTGCTGGCCGGACTTATTTATACCGCAGTAAATCAGCTTGATATTATTGTGCCGCCAAATACCACGGCTGCTGGCCTTGCGGGGACAGCATTTACTAATATTACTAATGGTGGGTACACTCTTAATGAAAAGAAAGATCTGGTTTTGGAGGTTGCTAACGAAGATTATCCAAACGGGACTAACAACGATGGAATTACAACGGTGACGTTTCCAGCCGCCAATTACCTTACATTCCAGGCTGGATCACATTTTGGAATCCTTGATTTTACCAGCACTGTTTTAATCAGATCAATCACTGCTAGTAAAATGGATGTTACTTTCTTTTTGTCTTCATTAAATCCAATGGAAGGCTTTGGGAGAATGTATTTACAAAACCTTCGATCGCTATCAGTGTGTCTTTAAAAGTAAAACCTTAACGAAAAAACGAAATATTTATTTGGGGTGCGAATATTCTTCGCACCCCTTTATCTTATAGATGAAAAAAACTGAACGTAGATTTGTTTCGCAGTTTATAATATGACTAAATATTATTTTACGCTTTTGATAATTTTGGTGTTCCTTGGCTGCTCATCCAAAAAAGATACTCCCATATCTAAGGAAACACCGATTAACTCCAATATTGAAAGTGTATTGTTGTCGGGCTCAAGTGAGGAAGGAAAACTATTGTTCGCGAATTGTGCAGTTTGCCATGGAACACTAGGGGAAGGAAACGTAAAATTGAATGCTCCAGCACTGGCGAATTTGGATAGCTGGTATGTATACCGTCAGATGATAAATTTCAGAAAGGAGATCAGAGGTTCATCTCCACAGGATACACTCGGATTTCAAATGGCCGCGATGGCAAAAATCTTAAAAGATTCAATGTCCGTAAGTCACATTGTTGCCTATTTGAAAACAATGCCGCAAGCAATTGTCACCTCTTCGATCAAGGGTGATATCACCAAAGGAAAACTAACGTACCAAACTGTTTGTGGTTCCTGCCATGGACCTTCAGCCAAAGGAAATGAAAAAATGAATGCTCCTCGTTTAAACGGACTGGAAGATTGGTACATAAAAAGACAAATCCTAAATTTTAAAAATTCAATACGGGGCTCACATCCCAAAGATATTTTAGGAGCACAAATGATTCCGATGATGGCCTTGTTGCCCGATGACCAGGCCATTGATGATGTTATTGCGTATATCCTGACAACCGAACACTCTGGTTCTCTATGAAATTCTGGCTTATCATTTTTTGTTATAGGAGCGTTGGCGATAACCCGATTTGTATTTTTATCTAAAGAAAATGAAACCGGAATATCTCTTAATTCATCGTGCCCTCCAGGTTTTGAATTGACCGAAGACAATCAGTGTGTGTTACGCACACCTTATCAGCAATACGAATCCGGAGAGGGTGATGAAGCGGGGGGTAGGTGGATTGAAAACAGCCTTGCCGCCAGTGCGCGATGGATTTACACCACAACAAATTGATTTAGGTCGCTATCTTTTTTTTGATCCGGTTCTTTCAAAAGATGGAAGTGTTTCTTGCGCAACGTGTCACAACCCTGATAAAGGACTGAGCGATGGATTGAAAACCAGTGTGGGAATTCATCAGGCAAAAATGAAGCGCGCGGCACCCAGTTTATGGAATGTTGCATTTATGAAAAAATTTTTCTGGGATGTTCGTGCCAAATCATTAGAAGAACAAATGCAAGGCCCCTTATATTCTCCTGATGAAATGGGCACCACCCCTGAGCAATTATTAAAAACACTCAATCAAATTGAGTCCTATCAAAATCTATTTACACAAGCTTTTCCCAACAAGCAAGATGATCAAATTGAATTAAGTGAAATATACCTTGCACTAACTGCTTTTGAAACCTCTCTCATCTCACTCAATAGTCGTTATGATCAATACGCGCATGGTTATGCGCAAGCGCTTAATAAAGAGGAAATAGAAGGACTAAATATATTCAGGTCTTTTGTGGCCCGGTGCGCAGAGTGTCATACTCCGCCCTTGTTCACCAATCAGCAGGTAGCGGTAATTGGTTTGGCGGAGCCCGATGGACTTCCATTAGATCCAGGCGCACAAGACACCTATCATGACGAAAAATTCAGAGGCGCTTTCAAAGTGCCTTCATTACGCAACATCGACCGCACTGCACCTTATACACACTCGGGTCGGTTTGCAACCCTACGCGAGATGGCAGAATTTTATAACAAAGGCCGCGGACATGAGATACCTGCGGGTGAAAAGCTGTATTTGCATTGGCATATCTGGGAACCTCACCTCAGCGATTATGAACTCGATCGTCTGGTCGATTTTATGAAGACACTTACCGATGAGAGTTTTATGCCAATACCTCCTCAACAACTTCCATCGGGAATAAAAATAAAAGATAACGTTTCGATAACCACCTTAACTATTCAACCATAAACAACAATAGAATGAAAATTGTAAAGAGAATCCTTGTCCCAATCATTATTCTTTCGATTGGAATATTTCTTGGAAAATTATTTTTTGGAAAATCTTCTAACGCCATTCCTGCGCCCATGCCTACTTATTTTGATCAGGCCGTTACCGCAGGAGATTCCACCGGAATTGGAGCAGGAACCATAACGGGTAAAACGTTTGACGTTAAGGAAGGCCATTCTATTCAGGATGCTGTGGGTAAAGCCAATCCGGGAGATTTGATTCGAATTTATCCGGGTGTGTATAATGAAACTGTTTACATTGATAAAGATAACATTACGCTACAAGGAGTTATTCAGGATAGCGAATGGCCTGTACTTGACGGAAAGAAGACGATGAATGATGCCATCTTATATTCAGGAAATGGTATTCTGATTGAAAACATGAAAATCATTAATTACAAAGGCAATGGCATTATGGGGCAAGCCGGAAATAATTATGTGATTCGCAACAACTGGATTGCCGATGGGTGTGTATGGCATCTTTCCTCAGTTCGGGAAAAATGGTTTGGTTGAGCGGAATATTTTATCTGGCATTGCCGATGCTGCTATCTACATTGGCATGTGTGATAATATTGATGTACGGTTCAATGAAGTATTTGACAATGTAGCGGGAATTGAAATTGAAAACTCAAGACATGCCTTAGTAGAATATAACTATACGCATGATAACACCGGTGGCATATTGGCATTTTTAACACAGGGTTTACCTATCAAAACCTGTTACGATGTTATTATTAGAAACAACTATGTGATTAATAATAACCACGAAAATTTTGGCGCGGTTGGCTCTACGGTTTCACACATTCCTAAAGGCACCGGTATATTGGTTCTGGCTGCTGATGATGTTACGATTGAAAATAATATTATTATGGGGAATGACAATGTAGGCCTAACCATTACCGATTATAAATTCGCAGGATTTGATCAGTCAAAAGATCCTGAGTCTGAGCCCAACTCTGATCGCATCGTACTGCTTGATAATTTTATGCAGAACAATGGAAATAATCCGATCGATGAAGTGAAAGCCTTAATGGCAACTAAACTTTCAAAAGCAGGGCCCGATGTGTTAGCCGTTGGAGGGGGCAGGGTAGTTGCGTATCTAATCCGGGTCGATATAGATATTTTGGTTTAAACAGTTATGCCAACTGCCAGGTTAGCAATACACTCAATGTAGTCACCTACATGACGAGTAAACCGGTGACGCCACGTGTCACTTCGTTGAGTGGAAAAGGCAAGATGACGTACTATGGCGTATGTTCCGGATGTCATTCCTATAGCACGCGCTTAATTGGTCCGCCTGTAAATGTTATCCAGGCGCTTTATAAAGATAATCCAAAGGGAATTGCGGAGTTTATAGCCAACCCTACACACAAGCGTGAAGACTATCCGGAAATGCCCCCGCAAAATTATTTGTCTGAAGAAACCCGTGTGGCTGTTGCCGAATACATGCTTACTTTGAAAAAGTAGTATTAGTCTGAAATTCAGATCATCTTAGCGCTGTGTACGAAAGGTTAATGAAATAACCAAGACGTATACAGCGCTTTTTTTTACATCAATATAAATCTTATAGGATATGAATAAATTATTCATTGGTTCACTGCTAGTGGTATTTTTATTCTCTTGTCAGAATTCAGGGCAGCAGTCAGAAATTTGGAAAAAAGAAATCATTGATACTGAGCATGCTTTTTCCGAAATGGCAAAATCAGAAGGTGTGCCAAAAGCGTTCATCACATTCGCTGCCGATGAGGTAGTCGTTCTTAGGAGCAACAAGCTGATAAAAGGGAAGAATGCTTTGAAAGCTAGCTATGAAAAGGGGATGGCATCGGAAAATTTTTCTCTCACGTGGAAGCCGGATTTTGTTGATGTTTCCGCTTCGGGTGATTTGGGTTATACCTATGGAAAATATGTTTATACCGCTATCGATTCATTAGGGAATACAAAATCCAGCGAAGGTATTTTTCACACGGTTTGGAAGCGACAGCAGGATGGTTCGTGGAAATTTGTCTGGGATTAATTCGACATTCAGTCAATAACAGTCAAATTGAAATCTGTTTTAGGATTCGATTTTTGTAGGCTCATAGTTATAGTATCGGTGGCTGAATAGCCAAAAAGAAAAGAGCAATAATATTCCGGTGGCTACCCAAATCAATTTACTCAAAACCATCATAAAGCAAACCAGGAACACCCAAAACAGGTAGGTCACAAATTTATCGGGGTTGCGATTTGGTTTAAGCAAGTAGCTATGAATGGCAAGAAAGAATCCACTGGAAAATAACGGCAATAAAATAAGTTGCCACACGGTAAGCCCACGACCCACTGTGCCGATGAGCAGTATAGCTTCAGGAATCATCAGCAATAGGAATAAAATAAGATATGAAGTAAAAATCGCTGAGATGGATAGCGGTAGGTTTCGTACAAAACTTAACGTGCTGTCTTCAAATATTTTTATTTTGCTTATCAGATAAGTATGAGAGAGTAACGCAAACAGCCATGTGATGGCGACAATTCTAAAATCATCGTCTACCTCCAGCGTTTCTTTTACAATATAGATCACTACCAGCGAGAATGCCTTGCTAAGGAACAGGGCTGGTTTTTCTTTCTTGAACAGATGGCCTGCACAGATGCCCGTTAGATTTTGTTGAAAGGGAAGCGTTAAAGAAGGAATCGAGAACAGGGCAGGCCGATGCTGATTGCGTAAGGTATAATTGAGAACCCCCGCACTTGTTAACCACAAGGCTAGTTGAAAGATGAAGACGATAGCGAGCGCTTCATAAAATTTATTTTTGAAGCCAATAACATAGATAAAGAATGTGTAAATAAAAACGGGTAAAAATGTAAGAAAGCTCGCTATGAAAAAATAATGAAAGGTTTGTCTTGCCGGAAGAACGGCCAGGTGATGTAAAAACTGATAAGAATCTTCAGCTCCCGTTTTAAGCAAGAAAAGAAGCGACTTCGCACTATACAACAACCAGATAATTAATATTACAATCAGAAAGATTCCTGAACTCAGCATGCCATAAATCAACGACTGATGATAGAAAATGATCTGTGTTGATTCCACAACGCCAAACATGAGAATGAAAACGAAAAACAATAGACCCGCGTGATCCTTATAGAAGGGCATCACCCATGCGTTAATTATCATGTGGGTTACGGCCTTCATGCTTCGAGGAATTGTGCCGATTGATTTTCGACTAAAATAATTCCTTTCGGGATGAATTGATCCTCCCGAAAAGGTTGATGCGAGCTAAGTAGAAATGAAGTGCCGCTTGCCTGGCGATCTTTAATCAAAGAAAATAAAGTGGGAAGAAAAATATCCTCCAGGGTGATTAGGGGTTCATCAAGCAAAATAAGTTTTGTGTTCCCAATAAAGGTTAATAGCAAAGAAAGTTTTTTAGTCATGCCGCTGGAGTAAGTACCCACCGTATAGGGTAGGAAGGAGAGGATTCCAAAATAGTGCACAAGCGATTGAATGCGGGTATCCGGTTCTTTTCGAATTGCTTGAACGAATCGAATCAAATCCCAACCGGTAACAAATCCGGGAAAGACTGGCTCTGCCTCAGCAAAAGAAACTTGCTGCCGATAGCCTATGGGATTTTTAACCAGGTCGATGCCGTTTAGTTGCACAACTCCTTCAAAGGGATTGATGCTAGCCAGAATTTTCATTAGCGTGGTTTTACCTGACCCGTTATTTCCTTTTAGCCAGAACGAACCAGCGGGAATGGTGAGCGAAGGAATCTGAAGGATGATTCGTGTGCTATACGCTTTTTTGAAATCGGTAATTTGAAGCATAGTAATTACTTGATGAATAATACGTAAACTTTTTGAAATAGGTTATTCGATTCGTTTGCTTGTACAATCGGCTTACGCCAAAGCGGCAAAACATATCTCTGTTACCGGATGCTGCCCGTTGGATACGCTCAGTACTTTACGTTGAAGGGCGCCAAAGACATCTGATTTTTGAGGAAAAACCACCCAATCTTTAGAAACTAATCAGAGAATTGCTCTACCTTTAAAGGATACACTATTTCGACTACGCAAGAATAAACTTATTCCTTTATGCGTACCATGGGCTGAACAGATACAATTAAAATCACCCGTTTTATCTTTATGAAACTAACCAAAAAACAGGAAGCAGAAATTTTGAGTGTATACAAATCGTACTGGGATGGTTACCTGGCAGGTGATCTTAAAAGTATGGTCGCCTTGCTCGATGCAAGTTATACACAGGTAGGTAGTGCTGAAGGTGAAGTGTTTTATACCAGGCAGAAGGCAATCAAATTTCTTAAGGAGACCATTACTCAGATTGCAGGAAAGGGAAAAATAAAAAACAAAGAATAAAGATTGAGGTGCTTAAGGATGGTGTGTTGGTTAACGACCTGTTCGACTTATATGTGTTAGCTTATGGTGAATGGATTTTTTACTCCAACTTTCGGGCTTCTACGTTGATGAAAGAGATTCGAGGTAAATGGAAATTTATTCATCAGCATTCTTCTGTGCCCGACATTCGCACGGCCGAGGGTGAAAATGTTGCTACTGAAAAAATTACAGCCGAAAATCTGCAATTGAAAGATGCCATTAAAAGGAGAACGGTAGAACTTGAACAAAAAAATAGAGAACTAGAAATTGAAGCTGCGCTGGAAAAAGTGCGTACTCGTTCGCTGGCCATGCAAAAAAGCGAAGAGCTCAAGGAAGTTATTCAGGTAGTGTTTGATCAATTCATTCAATTAAAAATTGATGTTGAGCATACCGGTTTTATAATCGATTATAAAACACGGGATGATATGCACATCTGGTTAGCAGACCAGCATAAAATTCCGGCTGAGGTATCGTTTCCTTATTTTGATTCTCCGCATTGGAATAGCTTTCTTGAAGCCAAGAAAAAGGGCAGGAATTTCTTTACCAATCAGCTAAACTTTAAAACAAAAAATAAATTTTACCAGAGTCTCTTTAAGTTGATCCCCGGAGTGTCGGAAGAAATAATCAAGTATTATTTGAGTTGCCCCGGGCTTGCTATATCCACTGTGTTATTAGACAATGTTGGTCTGTACATTGAAAATTTTTCAGGCACTCCCTATAGCGATGAGGAGAATAATACGCTCATCCGTTTTGCAAAAGTCTTTGAACAAACCTATACCCGCTTTCTTGATCTGCAAAAAGCAGAAGCCCAGGCAAGAGAAGCGGAAATCCAATTAGCATTGGAACGGGTGCGAGCCAGAACGATGGCTATGCATAAAAGTGAGGAACTACTGGATGTAATCACGGTAGTCTCTGAACAATTGTTACAACTTAATTTTAGATTTGATCACGTAAGTTTGCCAATAGCGACTTTGATCAGGAGTATAAGTTTTGGACAGCTGCGAGGTTAATGCCTAAGCCTATGCGCCTCATCCTTCCCCATATTGATATTCCGATGTTTAATCATTTGAGAGAAGCGCAGCAACAAGGCCTTACGTTTTTTACTGACATACTGACTAAACAAGAAAATGTACAATGGCACAAGCACATGCTTAAAAACAGTAGCAACAATATATTTTCAAAGGAGGAGAATGAATACATTATGAACAGAGGCATGGCGCGATCCATTGTCATCCATCCCAATATCATTTTGATTCTCGCCAATTATGCCGCTGTTCCATACTCAGAAGAAGAAAATAAAATCATTGCGCGCTTTGGTCAAGTTTTCGAACAGTCTTATATCCGCTTCCTCGATCTACAAAAGCTGAAGCACAAGCAAGGGAAGCAGAGATTGAACTTGCATTGGAAAGAGTAAGAGCCAGAACCATGGCCATGCAGCAAGTGACGAATTAGCAGAGGCTTCTTTTCTACTCGATAGCCAGATAAGGCATTGGGTATTCAAACAAGAGGATGTGCATTTAATATTTATGGGAAACAAGAATCTACTGAATGGTTTAGTTCTGAAGCCGGAACTTTGCCTGTCTATAAAACACCAAGAGAAAATGTTTTTCTTAAATATTATAAAAGCTGGGCAAAAGAGAGTCATTAATCATTGAAGAATTTGCAGGCAAAGCATGTGCCGTGCATTACGATTACTTGTGCACCATTCCTATTATGGGTGAAGCCTTAAGAAAAATAAAGGAAGGTGGTGGGTCTTTCCCTACTCGTCAAATAGATCATGTCGCATATTTCAAATACGGCTATTTATTGTTCATCACTTTAGAGCCAGTGCCTGAGGTATACGATATTTTTAAGCGCTTTGCCAAAGTCTTCGAACAAACCTACACCCGCTTTCTCGATCTCCAAAAAGCAGAAGCACAGGCATTGCGAGCAGAACATGATTTATTAGAAATAAAAAATGCGCGTAGAAAAGCCGAAGAAGCGTTAACAGAATTACAGGACACTCAGAAACAATTGATCCAATCTGAAAAAATGGCTTCGCTTGGGGAACTCACAGCCGGCATTGCGCACGAGATTCAAAACCCGTTAAACTTTGTAAACAACTTCAGTGAAGTGAGTAATGAGTTGATTGATGAAATGAAGACTGAACAGGCTGCTGGCAACTGGTCGCTGGCTGCTGAAATCGCTGATGACGTAAAATCAAATCTTGAAAAAATTGTCCATCACGGTAAACTAGCCGAAGGAATTGTAAAAGGAATGTTGCAACATTCACGCAGCAGCAGCGGTGCTAAAGAACCTACGGATATTAATGCATTATGCGATGAATACCTGAGATTGAGTTATCATGGTTTAAGAGCAAAGGACAAATCGTTCAATGCAAAATTTGAAGTTGATTTCGATTCATCTCTTCCTAAAATAAATGTTGCACCCCAAGACATTGGTAGGTGATATTGAACTTAATCAATAATGCATTCTATGTAGTGAACCAACAACGAGCAACGAGTAGCGAACAACGTGATCCACTAGTTATTGTAACTACAAAAAATCTTGGCGACAAAATTGAAATAAAAGTAACCGACAACGGCAACGGTATCCCGGATTCCATAAAAGAAAAAATATTTCAACCCTTCTTCACTACTAAACCAACCGGACAAGGAACAGGATTGGGATTGAGTTTGAGTTATGATATTGTGAAAGCGCATGGGGCGAGTTGAAGGTGGAGAGAAGGAAGGAGAGGGAGTGAGTTTATTATAAATATTCCCTTGTCTGAATCACGGATTTAATTGGATTAAATGATTGCACAGATCAAAGCAATGGCAGAGTTAAAACACAAGGACATAACAGAAAAAATCATTGGAGCCTCCTTCGAGGTTCATAAATTCCTTGGCAACGGGTTTCAAGAGGTGATATACCAACGTGCATTGGTATGGGAATTTAAGCAAGCAGGGCTTTCGTTTGCTCGAGAAATTGAACAAGATATATTTTACAAAGAACTGGAGGAACCTATTGGCACGAGGAGGGCAGATTTTGTGGTGGAGGGAAAAGTGTTGGTAGAACTCAAGGCCGTAATTGAACTAGAAGATGTTCATCTCGCCCAAGTATTAAACTATCTGAAAGCATATAAGCTTGAAGTTGGGCACTAATAAATTTCGGCAGCAAAAGCCTTACCTTCAAACGACTTGTTCTCTAAATGAAATCCGTGGAATCTTTTAATCCAATTAAATCCGTGATTCAGACTATTTATGATATTGTGAAGGCGCATGGCGGAGAATTAAAAGTAGAAACGAAGGAAGGCGAGAGTAGTGCGTTTATTATCCAATTACCCTTTAAGTCCATTTGATAATGAAAAAACTGGCATTTCTATTCCTTTTATGGTCTTTCTCTCATGAGGGCTTTACACAGGCCTTTCAGCAAACCATTATTGATAGCTTGAAGAAGGAACTATCCATGAGTATGATTGATACAAGTAATGTTCTTTCGATGGTGGAACTGGTTAACCAATATAAATACTCTAACGCTGACTCTGCCTTATTCTATGCCCAGAAAGCTTTGATGCTGTCACGGAAAATAAAATTTCACGAAGGGGAATTTAAGTCCCTTTGATGGGGTTTGCACTTTCTTTGGCTAGCAATCACTCCAGGCTTTGGAATTGGAGTTGAAAGCCTTACGGATTTCTGAGAAATACAATTTTACGATCGTTTGGGGGGAAGTACTAAGCAGGCTTGGGGTTATATACAGGGAAACAAGATTTTACCCGGGCATTGTTTTATCTTAAACAGTCAAAGCAGCTCTTCGACTCATTGCATAATTATTACATGGCGGTAATTCCAGAAGTACAATTAGGAAGAACATATTATGCAATGAGCCAACCAGACTCTGCCTTGTATTATTGCCAGATGGCAGATAAACATATCAAGCGTTATGGTGCTGAATTTATGAGTTGTGCCAATTTAATACCACTTGCCAGGCTCCAGTCAGATAAAGGAAATGTCCAGCTTGCCCTCAACTATTATCAACAAAGCCTTTTAGCTGGTTATTCAACCGGTCAATATTTTTATACTTATAAAGCAAACCTTGAAATTGCAAGGATATATCAAAAGTCAGGGCAAATTGATTCTTGTATCTATTATGCACAAAGGGCACTTGGTGATGCCCAAAAAAACGGCAGTGGCAATCCAACTGCTGAAGTCAGCCTTTTTGTCTGCAACGTATGAGAAAACTAACCTGGCGCTTGCACTTCAATACCAGAAAATGGCGCTGGCAGACATACAAAAACAGAACAGCTTTGGAAATCTGAATACCATCCAAAACCTTGCAGCCTTTGATGAAGAGGAACGGCAATACGACTTAGATATTACACAGGCTGCCTATCAAAATCGTGTAAAGCAGTATTCATTGATGGCTGGGTTAGTAGCGTTCCTTTTGATTGCCTTTTTTCTGTACCGCAATAACAAGCAGAAACAAATTGCGAATGAACTATTACGTCTTCAGAAGGAAGAGATCCATACACAAAAACTAATAGCTGAAAAAACGCTTTCCGAACTCAAATCCACTCAATCTCAACTCATCCAATCTGAAAAGATGGCGAGCCTTGGCGAGCTCACCGCAGGCATTGCCCATGAAATTCAAAACCCCTTGAACTTGTCAATAATTTTTCAGAAGTTAATTCAGAATTGATTGATGAGGCTGAAACAGAAATTAACAAAGGCAATCTCGATGAGACCAAGTTGCTTTTAAAAGACATTAAAGACAACGAAAAAAAAATAAATAACCACGGTAAACGTGCTGATGCTATTGTAAAAGGAATGCTTCAACATTCGCGCAGCAGTAGTGGAGTAAAGAACTTACCGACATTAATGCGTTGTGTGATGAATATTTACGCTTGAGTTATCATGGTCTTCGTGCGAAAGACAAATCATTCAATTCAAAATTTGAAACGAATTTTAATTCTTCTCTTCCTAAAATTGATGTAGTGCCACAGGATATTGGAAGAGTTGTTTTAAATCTGATTAACAACGCGTTCTATGCAGTAAGCGAACAACGAGCAACGAATAACTTGCCTACCGGACAGGCAGGCGAACAACGTGATCCACTAGTTATAGTAAGCACGAAAAATCTCGGAAACAAAATTGAAATCAGAGTTACTGACAACGGCAATGGTATTCCTAAACATATTGTCGATAAAATCTTCCAGCCTTTCTTTACTACCAAACCAACCGGGCAAGGGACTGGTTTAGGATTGAGTTTAAGTTATGATATAGTGAAAGCCCATGGGGGAGAGTTGATGGTGGAGACGAAGGAAGGAGAAGGGAGTGAGTTTATTATAAAGCTACCCATTGTCTTAATCACGGATTTATTGGATTGCGCAGATGACACAGATTTAAAAAAATGAAATACGTTGAGCTTTTGGGAATGAGTGATACCTTAAAATCAGTGAAATCATTTAATCCTTTTAAATCAGTGGTTCAGACAATTTATGATACTGTGAAGGTGCATCAATCTTATATATTACTTAATTTACCTCCAAACTACTGTTGCTAAATGGCATTTGAAAGAGACTTCCAATCAAGAACGAACTACTCCATTAAGATACTTTGTTTGCCAATGAAATTTTACGCCTCTTTATTTCTGGTATTTTGTATTTCGCTGACGACAAAAAATGCCGGAGCTCAAATTGAGAAAGGGACTCCAAAAGTTTCCCTCTCCAGTGAAGCACCTACATTACGTTTCGAGCAACTAAGTATTGAAGATGGCCTTGCGCAGGGTAGTGCTAATACCATTATGCAAGATAAGCAAGGCTTTATTTGGATTGCTACGCAAGGCGGACTGCACCGCTATGATGGGTATGAATTTAAAATCTTTACTTCTGTCTCTTTTGATACTACCTCCCTTTCAGATAGTTGGGTATGGGGCACAACCGAAGCTAGTAATGGAGACATCTGGGTGACAACCCAAGGTGGAGGGCTAAACCGAATGAATCCCATTTCCGGTACTGCCGTGCATTATCGTCATGATCCCAATGATTCAACCAGTATCTCCAGTGACCGACCCTTTAAGGCACTTGAGGCAAGCAATGGAGACCTTTGGGTGAGTACCTTCAATGGTGGACTCAATCGAATGCGTGCTGGAGAAGATGGCAAGTTTTCTCATTACCGGTATCACCCAGAAGATCCAAACTCCATCACTTCTGACCAGCTATACTGGCTAAGTGAGGACAGTGATGGTCAAATTTGGGTGGGATCTGCCAACGGTATAAATCGTATTGATCCAAAAACCGAATTGGTTACAAGTACTTATATGATCCAGACGCCAATCCGAGATACAATCAGCCTCAAAATGTACTTGGGCAATACATCCCTCCGGGTAACCAAGGAACCTTATGGCTTGCCACAGGTAATGGTCTTGTTAGATTGAACAGCAAAACGAGCGAACATAAACGGTTTCTTATTGAGTCCAATAAAGGTGCGGTGAACCCTCTTAATTTTCTCCACGAAGTAAAACCAGATCCGGCTGATCCCAACATACTATGGGTAGGTGGACCCGGAACTGGCATTGCTCGTTTTGATATGCGCATAGAACAGTTTACCAGCTACCGCAATGACCCCCCGCGATAAGAATAGCTTACGCGACAATCAAGTCATGTCACTTTTTCTGGACCGAACCGGAATGATGTGGGCCGGAACAGCCACCGAGGGAATCAATGCATTCAATCAGGTGCTGTTAATTTTAGAAACATAAAAAATATTCCTGATGACCCTTCCAGCCTGGCTCCAGGCACTGTCTGGGGTGTATACGAAGATAGCCAGGGTAGTTTATGGGTAGGAACGGATGTTGGAGCAGGAGGAAACTTACTAACACAATTTGATGCTGAAACCAGAAAGGTGAAACGATTTCAAAACGATCCTAATAATCAAAGCACACTACTTCCGGGAAGTCTTAGGGCATTTGCTGAAGATGAAGCTGGACAGTTTTGGGTGGCCGGAGAAGGTGGTCTCAGTTTTTTCGATCGTAAAACTGGAAAAGTAACTCGCTACACGCGCGAGCGAACAGCGAAAAACCGAGGTCGAAATGGTATCTTTGATTTGGAGCCAGTGGTAGGAGATCGAAATGATCTATGGGTCGGTAGTTTTGGTGGTCTCGATCGTTTCAATACGCGTACAAAAGTTTTCACACGCATTCCACTTTCTCAAGATACTACCGTTTTTGAACCGGTTGTTTTTGTTATGCTGCAAGATGCTGAAGCAACGCTTTGGTTAGTACCAGTAAAGGACTGTTCCATATTGATTAGTCCAGGGAAGGTTGCAATAGAGTCGGCCTATGATCCTCGAGATACGACCAAGATCAGTGATAACTCTATTTATAGCATTGTAGAGCGTAAGTCAGAACCTGGAATATTATGGTTAGCGATGGCAAACGGTGCCGGATTAAATCGATTTGACACAAAAACGGGAATAGCCACACACCTCACCAAGAAGGAGGGGCTTCCTAGTAATACGTTGTATGGTATTCTCGAAGATGATAATGGTACACTCTGGATAAGCACCAATGACGGCATTAGTAACTACGATCCAGATACCAAGCAGTTTAGAAATTATGGCCTCGATGACGGCCTGATGGCGCTTGAATTTGATCAGAATGCCTTTACAAAAGGCGCTAGTGGCGTGTTTTATTTTGGAAATGGGATTGGCGTTACCGCCTTTGAGCCCAAATACCTTAGTACCAACTCAATTCCTCCGCAGGTGGTAATCTCAGATTTCAAGCTCTTCAATAAAGCAGTTAAAGTAGGTCCTGATTCACCCTTAAAAGAACCGCTTTCAAAAAATTCGAACATCACACTTAATTATGATCAGAATGAGATCAGTATTGATTTTGTTGCACTCCACTTTGCCAATCCTGGCAAAAATAAATACAGCTATAAACTGGAAGGGTTTGATAAGTATTGGATTGATGCAGACAACAAGCGATCAGCAACGTACACCAACCTGTCACCTGGGGATTACACATTCAATGTAAAAGCGGCAAACGCTGATGGGGTCTGGAACGAAAAGGAGCATCTCTTCAATTTACCATATTGCCGCCCTGGTATAAAACCTGGTGGCCTATTTGTTATTTGCCGCCTTGTTCGCTGCCTGCGTTTTTGTGTGTAGATCGTTTGCAAAGAACCATCATTTCTAAAAAAGAGAACGAGCGAGCAGCATTGCGTGAAGCAGAACTTCGCGCTGAAGCGGAAAACAAACGCAGAGCGGATACCGAAGAACTCAGCAAAATAGGACGTGCGATAACGTCTACACTCTCGATCAGTAAGATCATAGAAACAGTTTATGAAAATGTAAATGCGTTGATGGATGCTTCCGTTTTTGGCGTAGGAATTTATAATAAGGAAAAAAGCCGTATCGATTTTCCATCAACCAAAGAGGAGGGTGTAATGCTTCCGGCTTATTCAAATCATTTGGATGAAGAACGCTGGCTTTCAATTTGGTGCTTCAAAAACAAAAAGAAATTGTAATCTCAGACTTTGAGAAAGAATACGATAAATATATAAAGTCCTACGGAAAACCCTTAGAGGGTAAAACTCCAAACTCAATTATTTATATGCCATTGATGCTACAAGACCAGGTCATTGGCGTTATTACCACTCAGAGTTTTAAAAAAAATGCGTACACGGAGTACCACGTAAACCTGTTGAGGAATCTAGCCAACTATGCAGCCATCGCGTTGGACAATGCTTCGGCTTATAGAAAGCTTGATGCCACATTGAGTGAACTTCAGTCAACCCAGCAACAACTCATTCAATCCGAAAAGATGGCAAGTTTGGGTGAACTTACGGCCGGCATTGCGCATGAAATTCAAAACCCATTAAACTTTGTTAACAATTTCGCTGAAGTAAATAAAGAGTTGCTGTTAGAAATGAATGATGAGATCAATAGTGGAAATATCAATGAAGCAAAAATAATTGCTCGGAATATTATTGATAATGAAGAAAAGATAATCTTCCATGGTAAACGTGCCGATGGTATTGTTAAAGGCATGTTGCAACATAGCCGTAGCAGTAGTGGTGTGAAAGAACCGACAGATATTAATGCCTTAGCGGATGAATACTTACGTCTTGCTTATCATGGATTACGCGCTAAAGATAAATCGTTCAATGCTTCCATGAAAACTGACTTTGATGAAAGTGTTGGTAAAGTGAAGACGGTACCGCAAGACATGGGTAGAGTAATTCTTAATTTGATTACCAATGCATTTTATGCCGTAACGGAGCGGAAGCAACAGCAAGGTGAGGGTTATGAACCTACAGTAACCGTAAGCACCAAACGCATTGGTAAAGAAATAGAGATTCGCGTAAGCGATAATGGAAACGGCATTCCTAAAAACATAGTTGATAAAATCTTTCAACCCTTCTTCACTACCAAACCAACGGGACAAGGAACGGGATTAGGGTTGAGTTTAAGTTATGATATTGTGAAAGCACATGGGGAGAGTGTGGAGACGAAGGAAGGAGAGGAGTGGTTTAAAACTCCTCTTGTCTGCCTAAACAACCAATCCGTGGCGCAGACAATTTACGAATATAGCTGGGAAGTGGGAGTAACAAGTAAGTGAGAAGCCCAGGACCGGTGGCGGGGAAGTGAGATAATTATTCAATTTTTCAATCACCGTTTAATTGGATTAAGGATTCCACAGATGCCACCGATTTAAAAATTAACCTCGGGAAAGGCGCCTAAAATCCGTGAAATCCTAATCGTGTCAATCCTCTCTACTCGGGCAGGCGGTGCAATTATTTTATATTTACCAATGGCTAAATCTCACCCACCTGTTAAGCAGGCCGTTCTACTCGTAATTATCCTACTTTTTTTATCAAATAGCACCCTTCACGCTCAGGCAAAAGTGCAAACCATAGAACCCACGTACATATCCGTCTCAGAGGGGTTGGTTTCTCCAATGGTCAATGCGGTGATGCAAGATAGTTATGGACTTATGTGGATTGGCACTTCTAATGGATTGCAAAAGTACGATGGCTATAAATTTCAAACCTTTAAAAACATACCGGGTAATACCACCAGTTTGCAAAACAATATTATCTGGAGCCTGTTCGAAGATGCCAATCATGATATTTGGATGAGCAATAGCAAGGGTGTATCAAAATACATTCGCCAGAAAAATGAATTTAAAAACTACAATTTTGCACCGATCTTTAATTTTACTGCTAATTCGGAAGTGGCTGGCTTTAGGTTTTAAAGATTCAAAACAGGCTGTGGGCAAATACATTATCTACTCAGTTGGTGCAATACGACTCAGTCAAAGATGAATGGAGGCGGGCAAAATACGACATGCTCAATATGACTGAGGTCGATCATCTTGGCCCTCACTTGACCTTATGGAGGATTTACAAGGTACGCTTTAGGTTGGGCTCAAACGCCAATGGACTGATGCGAATGGCTAAAAATGAAAATTCTTTTAAACCGGTACCCAATGAACAATTAGGAGGGCTTGATTTAAAATCACAGAAAATAATATTACCGCACTCTATGTTGACAAAACGAATACCTTGTGGATCGCTACCGCAACGGAGTTTATAAATACAATCCAAAAGCAAGTATTAAAACATTAAAAAAATAGCGATCCACCATTAGACGTTTGGGCCAAGTGGAACCAGATTTCGCCCGATCCACAAGGTAATATTTGGATCACCAATAATTTTCGTGGGCTGTTGAAGTTTGATGGCATCAGTGATAACTATACCGAAATTGAAATTGCCGGCAAGGTTATCATGCGCACGCATGGCTGGAATATAACCTTTACACAATTTATGATTGACCGAAGCGGCATTTTTTGGTTTGGTAGCCGCGAAGCCGGATTGGTAAAATATGATCCTGTAAATAAGCCTTTCCAATTCCTGAGTCATGATGCAAATAATCCGAATAGCATGAGTGCTGGTGGTGTCTTTGGTATTCTTGCTTCCAAAGTTAAACCGGGCATAACCTACGTGGGTACACGGGGTGGTGGTGTCAATATCTATGATCCTAAAAAGCAAACCTTTGAAAAGGTAACATTCAAAGTTGTTGACGATATGTTTGGCGGCTCGGCAAGAAGCATTGCAGAAGATACCGATGGCTCACTTTGGCTGGGTACCTGGGGCGATGGTTTAATCGAGTTGGATAAAAATTACAACGAAGTAAGAAGGTTCAAATATGACTCAACAAAGGCAAACTCAATCTCGAATAATCAAGTGCGAGCTATCAAACCCGATAATCAGGGTAGGTTATGGATTGGTACTAACAGCGGGCTAAATATTTTAGACACTAAAACCAATATCCTTCAACGGGTAGTCAGTCAACAAACCCGGCAATACCCTGACCAATTAGTTGCTGAAATGGAAAAATTGATTTCTACCGATCAAAAAGTTGGGGCCATAGAAAAAGTTACCGACAATCAAGACATATCGCTGCCCGTAGAAATAGGTGAAGCGGGTACATATTGGGTAATGAGTGTTGGCGAGGTTGATGCTGCCTCAGGCCTGGCTGATTTCGGCTGGCTTGAAAATGAAACAAAAGATACGGTTTGGCTAATGAGTACTTTCGCGAATACCTTTCATGCCGGAGGTGCTTCTAAAAACAGAATAGAAATTAAATCTATAACGCTGCAACCGGGTAAGTACTCACTTCATTACAAAACAGACGACAGCCATGCGTTTGGTAAATGGAATGAGCCGGCCCCTACGCAAACTTCACTCTACGGGATTGCGCTATTAAAACTTAAAGATGAAAATCTATTTCAATCCTTTCAGGATCCGGTAGTTCCAGAGCATGAAGAACTCGTGATTGATGGAGTGAGCATTAACGACATTGAAGTTACCAATAAATTCATTTGGGTGGCTGCAGCTGGAAGCGGCCTTAACAGAATTGACCCAAACACTAATCAGGTTAAACATTATGTTTATAATCCTCAAGATAACAACTCGCTTAGCCACAATAATATATTAGATATTCAGCAAGACAGCCAAGGCATGATTTGGCTGGCTACCCCGGAAGGAGTAAATAAATTTGATCCCGTAACGGAAACCTTTACCCGCTACACGGAAGCCGATGGGCTACCCACCAACCTTACTGTGGGAGTAGTGGAGGGCGATGATGGTGAAATGTGGATTGCCTCACAAAATGGGTTGTCACAAATGGTTACGAATAAAAACCTGAATAAAGTAACCTTTATCAACTATAACTCTTCGGATGGCTTGGGTACAGATGTATTTTTACAACTCACAACAACCCGGGCACCCGATGGGCGTTTCTATTTTGGCAGTGAAGCCGGACTTACTACATTCACCAACATAACATCCAACAAAACACCACCGGCTATCATTATTTCCAATTTGTTTATTTCTAACAAATCGGTTTTAGATATGAAAGAAAACTCACCGCTTACCGAAAGCTTGTTAGATGCTAAAAGTATTTCGTTGACCTTCGATCAGAGTAATTTAAGTTTTGAATTTGCTGCGTTACATTATGCCAATCCACAAAAAAATCAATATGCCCACATACTAAAAGGGTATGATCAGGATTGGGTTTATGACAACCGAAACTTCGCAGGGTACACCAATTTAGATCCAGGGAAATATGAGTTTATCGTACGGGCGGCTAATGCCTATGGTATCTGGAATGAAGAAGGTAAATCGCTACAAATAATTATACATCCGCCCTGGTGGCGCACCTGGTGGGCTTATTCTTTGTATGTAATTTTATTTGCACTTTTTGCCTTTACGGCAGATCGGGGAGTACGTAGGAGTATCAAACTTCGGGAGCGTGAGCGCAGCCGCGAACGAGAATTAAAACAAGCCAAAGAAATTGAGAAGGCCTATACCGAATTAAAGGCAACCCAATCACAATTGATTCAATCTGAAAAGATGGCGAGTTTGGGTGAACTTACGGCCGGCATTGCGCATGAAATTCAAAACCCGCTAAACTTTGTTAATAACTTCAGCGAAGTAAACAAGGAGTTAATTGGTGAAATGAATGCGGAAATTGAAGCTGGAAATTTAGAGGAAGCCAAAGCCCTGGGCAAAAACATTTCGGATAATGAAGACAAAATAGTTTTTCATGGCAAACGTGCCGATGGTATTGTAAAGAGCATGTTGCAACACAGTCGCACGAGCAGCGGAAAAAAGGAGCCCACAAATATTAATGCACTAGCCGATGAATATTTACGCTTAGCGTATCATGGGTTGCGGGCAAAAGACAAGTCGTTCAATGCCTCCATGAAAACTGATTTTGATGAAAGCGTGGGAAGTATTAATGTTATTGGACAAGACCTTGGCCGCGTTATTCTTAATCTGATTACTAATGCATTTTATGCCGTAACGGAGCGGAAGCAACAGCAAGGTGAGGGTTATGAGCCTACAGTAACCGTAAGCACCAAACGCATGGACAAAAAAATTGAGATCCGCGTAAACGATAATGGAAACGGTATTCCTCAAAACATAGTAGATAAAATCTTTCAACCTTTTTTTACTACCAAACCAACAGGGCAAGGAACTGGTTTGGGGTTAAGCATGAGTTACGATATTGTTACCAACGCACATGGGGGCGAACTCAAGGTAGAAACCCGGCCTGCCGAAGGAACAACCTTTATAATAATTTTAACTGAATAAAAACTTACTATGAAAATTTTAGTAGTTGATGATGAACAAGATGTTAAAACTTTGTTTGAGCAGCGGTTCAGGAAAGAAATTAAAAACGGTCAGGTTGACTTTGTTTTTGCATTTTCAGGAGAAGATGCGCTGGTTCAGCTTAACAAATGGGAGCATGAAGCTATGCTGATCTTGTCGGATATTAATATGCCCGGTATGAGTGGGTTACAATTGTTGGAAAATGTAAAGAAAAAATACATGAAGCCACCTCCCATAGTTATGATGATCACAGCCTATGGCGATTCCGAAAATCACCGAATTGCTGAAGAACTGGGGGCTGACGATTTTCTAACCAAGCCCGTAGACTTTATAGCATTAAAACAAAAATTAAAACTTACCAGCTAATGGCAAAAATCTTGGTTGCGGATGATGAACCGGATTTGGAAACACTCATCAAGCAAAAATTTCGTCAAAAGATAAGAGAGCAGGAGTATGAATTTGTTTTTGCAGGCAACGGAAAAATGCGCTTGAACAGTTAAAAGAACACCCGGATGTGGATATCGTGCTGAGCGACATTAACATGCCCGAGATGGATGGATTAACACTGCTGAGTAAGCTAAATGAATCTTGTCCCTTGATCAAATCAGTTATTGTTTCCGCGTATGGCGATATGGATAACATTCGGATCGCGATGAACCGAGGTGCTTTTGACTTTATTACCAAGCCTATAAATTTTGACGACCTTTCTTTAACCATGGAAAAAACGTTTAAGCATGTCGATCAAATCCGCGATACCATGAAGGCTATTAAAGAAAACAACATCCTGAAAATGTATGTGGATAAGACCGTACTTAATTTTATGGGCAGTCGCGAATATGAAACCTCGTTGATGGCCAATGAAACAATAGAAGGCTCAGTGGTTTTCATCGACATTTGCAGTTTTACTAAAATCAGCGAAAGCTGAATATCATTTCGATCGCGCCGTTGATTCCTGCCTGGCGGCTCGCGAAATAAAATGAGGATCTACCGGCCTAGAAGGACAACAGCTACAAGCCCCAAGTTTCCATTGGCATTAATAGTGGTGAAATGATCTCTGGGAATATTGGTTCCGCAAATCTACGTAGACTCGATTATACGGTAATTGGCGATATCGTAAATACCGCACAACGCCTTCAATCGGTAGCGGGTCCCAGTCAAATTATTATCAATCATTCCGCTTACGAAAAAATCAAGAGTCCTTTAACTGTCATAAATTCGAGGATGTTATCTTAAAAATAAACCAACCCCGTTGGTATTTATGAAGTGATGGATTGATCGCTCAGAAATTGTTCTGTAGCATAAGGGGAGTTAGTGTTAACTGAACGGTAAGCAGTTAACAATTTGGTAATATTTTCGATAATATTGCTAAAACCTAATCCATTATGACTGCCTCTTATCCTACTCATTCTCCTTTTTCAGGTTGTAGAAACAAATTTTCCCTTGTCTTACTTCTTGTCTCAGTTTCCTTTTCGGGGTTGGCACAAGATTCTAAGCTTGGCATTCAAACGTATGCAAGAAAAGGCAAGGGAGTTGGCTTGGTTACAACGGACAGTTTGTTCTCGCTCAATTTTCAATTTAGGATGCAGAACCGAGCCATGTATTTTAGTAAAAGCGAAACGGACCTGGCACCAGAAGCATTTGAGTTTCGTGTAAGAAGATTACGGATGAAGTTTACGGGCTTTGTGTACAATCCGAAACTTACTTATTACATACAATTATCTTTCTCCCGGGGCGATATGGATTGGCGCGGTTACGATAATTCAAAAGTTAATTCAAGTCCTAATGTAGTTCGCGATGCGGTTATCTATTACACCCCCAACCCAAGATTGCGCTTGGGGTTTGGTCAAACAAAACTTCCGGGCAACAGACAACGCGTGATTTCTTCGGGCGATCAGCAGTTTTATGACCGTTCTATTGTGAACGCAGAATTTACCATAGATCGCGACTTTGGTTTTTTTGCACATTACACCACAAAATATTTGATCTTGCGGGGAGCCTTAACTTCTGGAGAAGGAAGAAATGCGATCCTTTCAAATAATGGGCTTGCCACTACGGGCAGAATTGAGTTTTTACCTTTTGGTCAATTTACAGGTGACAATGATTACGTGGAAGGAGATTTGGCTCGCGAAAAAACGCTAAAAGTTTCCTTGGCAACAACGTATTCGCATAATGAAAATGCGTTGCGCCAGGCAGGACAGTTGGGTAACGATTTATACGAAAGCCGTTCGATGAATGCTTTTGAAGTTGACTTGCTTTCAAAATACAGAGGGTGGGCCTGGTATTCAGAATTTATGAATCGTACGGCTGAGAACCCAATAACAATTAACCGGATAATTCATCGGAGTTTCCGAGCCATTTATACGGGCTATGGGGTAATGTCGCAGATGAGTTATCTTTTAAAATAACGTGGAAGTTGCAGGTCGCTATGCAACTACCAGACCTTCTTCCGAATTATATGATAATCCTGCTGCGCCAACATTATTGGAAAATCAGGTTGAGAATTACGAGTTAGGAGTTACTAAATACTTTATGGGTCATCGGCTGAAAGTACAGGGTGGTATCATGTTCACGCAACTAACCGATCTTAAATTGAATTCCCATTCGGACGCGTATTGGTCGACTGTTTTTCAAGTAGAGTTAGGAATTTAACTTGCTTGAAAGTTCGGGTTGTTGTAAGATAATCTTAAACCAACTCGTATATCTGTCCGGGTGCTTAGCGGCATCTGATTTTAGGAATTCGATGGATTGATACTTCCAGGCTTTTACTTCGTCAGGATTACAAACAGGGTCAGCATCGTACTTTCCAATTAAAACATGATCCCATTCGTGTTCGGTGAGATTATTATCAAGACCTGTCTCGTAAAGAAATTTATGTGAGTAAGTTAAGTGGCAGCGAATCCCCATTTCCTGAAATAGTTTTCGTTGTCCGGCCACTTCAATCGTCTCACCCGGTTCTGGATGACTGCAGCAAGCGTTAGTCCAAAGGTTTCCACTATGATATTTGGAAGATGCCCGTTGATGAATAAGCATTTCTCCTTTTGAATTAAAGATAAGAATAGAAATGCCCGATGTAACAGTCCTTTCTGATGGGCCTCGAGCTTTTCCATTTGCCCGACTTCTTCATCTTTTTCGTTTACCAGAATTACTTGTTCCATAAAGGTTCGTAGGGTTAGAATTTTCTGGTCGAGTTTCTCATAGAGGTTATTATTACCCAAATTAACACTGTTGGTCCAAAAATGATATTTTATCCTAATTTTAGTTTTGATGGATGACTATCTCAAAAAGGTAAGAAGTGGTTTGAACAGCAGGGGTGGACTCCTTTTCCATTTCAGGTTGATACGTGGCAAAGCGTATGGTCTGGTCAAAGTGGTTTAGTGAATGCGCCTACAGGAAGCGGTAAAACGTATTCGCTACTCGTTCCTGTTTTTATAGAAACTAATCTAAAGGAATTTAAGAATAATGGACCTAAAGCAATATGGATTACGCCCATTCGTGCGCTGGCAAAAGAAATAGAGTGGTCGGCCACCCGTGCCAACGAAGGATTGCAAACTAAATGGCGGATAGGCGTACGCAGTGGTGACACGTCTACCCGCGAACGTGCTAAACAAAAGGAAAGGCCGCCTGACTTTTTAATAACCACACCCGAAAGCCTTCATCTTCTTCTTTCTCAGAAGGGTTCTGCTAACTACTTTTCTGATCTGCAGACCATTGTAGTGGATGAGTGGCACGACTTGCTTGGCTCGAAGCGAGGTGTACTTATGGAGTTGGCCCTCTCGCGGTTAAAGTCGCTATCACCGAAATTAAAAGTGTGGGGAATCTCTGCTACGATTGGTAACATGGAACAGTCTTTACAAATTTTAGTAGGGAACTCAATCGATAAGAAGAGCACACAAATCATAAAGGCCAACATCGAAAAGAAGATTGAAGTGGTTTCAATTTTTCCGGATGAAGTAGAACGATTGCCGTGGTCTGGGCATCTGGGCATTCAATTGCTCGATAAAGTTATTCCTATAGTCAAAACAAGTTCGAGTACGCTCCTCTTTACCAACACGCGTTCTTTTGCAGAGATCTGGTATCAAAAAATTTTGGAAGTGGCTCCCGAGTTATCGGGATTGATTGCGATGCATCATGGTTCCATCAGCAAAGAAATTCGCGATTGGGTAGAAGATCAATTGCATGCTGGTAAACTAAAAGCGGTGGTGTGTACCTCTAGCCTCGACTTAGGGGTTGACTTCAGACCAGTGGAAACGGTAATACAAGTAGGCAGCCCAAAAGGCGTTGCGCGTTTTTTACAACGAGCCGGCCGAAGCGGTCATCAGCCTGGTGCGGTAAGTAAAATTTATTTTTTACCAACCAATACGCTGGAATTAACAGAGGCCGCTGCTTTACGCGAAGCCATGAATAGAAATATCGTTGAAGATCGGGTTCCTTATTTACGTTCCTTCGATGTATTGATTCAATATCTGATCACGCTGGCGGTTTCGGATGGATTTAAACCAGAACAAATTTTAGCGGAGATCAGAAACACTGTAAGTTATTCTTCCATTACGAAGGAAGAGTGGCTATGGGTTTTAAGTTTTATTACAACGGGAGGGGAGGCGCTTACAGCGTATAATGAATATAGAAAAGTAATTATTGAAGAAGGAATTTATAGAGTTGAAAACAGTCGCATTGCTTTAAAGCACAGGCTTTCTATTGGTACCATTGTAGGCGATAATCTTTTACATGTTAAGTATGTTACCGGTAAATATCTGGGCACCATTGAAGAGTATTTTATTTCAAGCCTTAATACGGGCGATGTGTTTTGGTTTGCCGGCCAGAGTTTGGAATTGGTTCGTATAAAAGAAATGGAAGCACACGTGCGAAAGAGTAAAAAGAAATCGGGTAAAGTGCCTTCCTGGCAGGGTGGGCGAATGCCCCTTTCTTCGCAACTGAGCGAAATGATTAGAATTAAAATCGATGAGGCAGCGCGCCAAAGTGAAACGGATGATGAGATGCGCTTTCTTCGACCCTTAATGAATTTGCAGCAACAACGTTCGCATCTGCCAAAGAGAAATGAATTTCTGGTAGAATATTTCCATACTTCCGAAGGCTACCATGTGGTCATGTATCCTTTTGAAGGCCGGTTCGTACATGAAGGCATGGCTGCGTTGGTTGCCTATCGGATTTCGCAAGCAACGCCAATTACTTTTTCCATTGCCATGAATGATTATGGCTTTGAGCTATTATCCGATCAAGAAATACCTATTTATGAGGCCATCGAAACCAATGTATTGGGAAGCGAAAATCTTATGCACGATATTCAGGCGAGTATTAACTCAACGGAAATGGCCAGACGAAAATTCAGGGATATAGCCGCTATATCCGGATTGATCTTTAAAGGGTTACCGGGACAAAAGATAAAGGAGCGCCATTTGCAATCCTCTTCCCAGCTTTTCTTCAACGTGTTTAACGAATACGAATCCAATAATCTTTTATTGCTACAGGCATTTGAAGAGGTGATGGACTTTCAATTGGAAGAGGCGCGGTTGCGCATGGCGCTGGATCGGATTGCCCATCAAAAAATTATTATAACAGAACCAGAAAAGCCTACGCCTTTTGCTTTCCCTATTATGGTAGATCGCACGCGTGAAAAACTAACTTCAGAAAAATTGACAGACAGAATTAAACGGATGAAGTTAAGTTTTGAATAGGCTAGAAATTAGAAAGTAATTATATAACCCCTCTGGGGTTTGATTTTGTTGCTAATTCTTTGTCTATAATCCTTTCATCCCTTTGGGATTTTGAAAATTCAAGTTTATTTTTCACTTGATTAAACATTATCTTGAGGAAAGGAAGAATAATTTTCTACAAGCATTCAATCCCGAAGGGATGATATGACTATAGGGTTGATGACATTAAGGAACTAAAACCCCGAAGAGGGTGAGATAGGTATGTCTGGGACATTTTCACAAGTCTACGTTCAGATTGTCTTTGCGGTGAAGGGCAGAGAAAACCTGATAGCAAAATCATGGAAAGATGATTTGCATAAATATATTGCTGGAATAATTTAAGGCAAAGAGCAAAAACCAATTATTGTAAATGGAATGCCTGACCATATTCATGCTTTTATTGGATTGAAGCCATCCATGTCAATTTCTGACCTGGTCCGTGATGTCAAAAATAATTCTTCTAATTTTATAAATCAGCATAAATTCGTGAAAGACAAATTTTCTTGGCAGGAGGGCTACGGAGTTTTTTCGTATTCTCATTCACAGATTAGCAGTGTGTATGATTATATTTTAAATCAAGAAGAGCATCACAAGAAAAGGACATTTAAGGAAGAGTACATGGAATTGCTTAAGAAGTTTGAAATTGAATTTAATGAAAAATACTTATTTGAATGGATCGATTGAGGTATGTCACCCCTTCGGGGTTCTGCCTCTGTTTCTATTTCCGTTTCTATAGTCATGTCATCCCTTCGGGATTTTGCTCTTTTGAAAACGCAAAATTGCCATAATACTTATTGCTTATGACAATTATGGGATTAAATCACAGAAGAGAACGAGATGTGACAAACAGCGTGCTGGCCATTATCATGCCTCTTGGGTTGCACGTATCAGTTTGAACGTAGAGATTATTACAATGGAAATGAAATAATAAAAGTGGTACCCACGTTGACCTCACTCTTTATTTCGATAGTTCCACCCATAGATTCTACTTGCGTTTTCGTAAGAAATAGACCTAGTCCTTTTCCTTCCACATGGATGTGAAAGCGTTGATAGAGTGAAAATAGTTTGCCTCCAAATTTATCGAGGTCAACCCCGATTCCGTTATCTGAAAAAATAATTTGAAAATGACCATTCGATTTTTTCGTACGAACTGAAATATGGAGAGGTCTTTCTTCCGACCGATATTTTATAGCATTGCTAAGTAAGTTATAGATAATACTTTCAAAGTAAACCTTCTCACCCGTTACTTCCTTTCCCGCATCGAAATCTGTTTCGATTGTTCCGTGAGATTCTTTTAGGGATTCGCTAAGGATAGCTTTTGCTTTTTCCAGCTTACGGTTAACGTCAACAACCTCTAATTTGAGCTGAGCTCCTTTTCTTATTTCTAAAATAGTATTTAAATCAGAAATAATTTCATCTAAATCGTATGCTGATTCTTGAAGTCTATTAATGATATCCTCTACACCTTCTGGTAGCGATTGCTCCATTTTGACCAGCGAGGTTAATCCGATAATACGGCCTACCGGGGAACGGAGATTATGTGAGGCGATATACCCAAACTGTTCTAGTTGGTCATTGTGTTTGGTCAACTCCCGACTTGCTTTTTGTAAATCAACGGTTTACTTCTTTACCTGATGTTGCAGGTTGCTATTGTAATCTGCCAGCAGTTGGTTGCGTGCATTTCGTTCTCGCACATTTCGGTAGAGTAAAAAGATCATGATGATCAGAAATAATCCACCACCACCACCGATTACTAACAAAAGATTCCGTTTGCTTAATTGAGAGCTTTTCAATTGTGTATCTTTTCGTAACAATTCATTTTCGCGTTGCATTACGTCAGTTTCGTAATTGAACTTTAAATTTTCAATTGTCCGAATTTTTCATCACTGAAAATACTGTCTTGGTAAAGGTTGAAAGTTTGTAAGCTTCAAAGGCATTCTCGAAATCCTTTTGCGATTCATAGATTTCATATAAAATTGTGTATGATTCTTTTGCCTTATCGCGATAAAAATATTTGCTGGAGATCCGCAGGCTCTTCTTTATGGCGTCTTTTGCCATTGCATATTCTCCCATTTGTTTATAAACCAAGGCCAGCCCATTGAGTGTAAAGGTCATTCCAAAAGGGCTTTTTTTGGATTGATCTAGCGCTTCTGATTTCTGATAGTAATACAAGGCAAGTTTATTCTCGCCTTTTCCAAGATATGCCTCGGCAAGGTTATTATAAATGTAAGAAAGGGTATATCCGGGTTGTGGGTTTGCTTCTTCCAGCTTTTTTTGCACGAAGGATGTATAGTTCTGCGCTGTCATAATTTCCCATCTTCCTAAATTCCTCCCGATAAAATTTAAAGTAGCGGAAATGCCAGGCTTGTGGGATTTAACCCCAACGGTATAGGCCTTTCGCAAATATTGATCGGCTTCTACATAATTCAGAATACTCGAATGAATATTGCCCAATGCTGAATACGATTCGAATAACTGTAAGGAATCTTTTAACCGAATTGCCAACGCAGCGCCATCCAGCGCATATCGAATAGCGATTTCAAAGTTTCCTAACCTTCGATGAATTCGCATGAGCATATTTTGCGCATCTAATTTCCCTTTGTTATTAGGTTGTTGTTCCGATAACATCAACGCTTCCCGAGAAAACTGTAAGGATTGTTTTAAGTCTACATTATAAAGTTGCTGTGATAGGGTATTGAGCGTAGATATTTTAACAGAATCGTTTTTCGTGGTCTCAATGATTTTTAACAAGGGGTCAATTTCAGATTGATCTTGAGCGGTGGCAAGTGAAGCACAACTTACCAGAATACAAAAAGCGATGCCGTGTTTAAAAATCGATCGATGCATTATTAGTCTTCCTTAAACAACTTTTTTTTGAGTGCTTTTTTTTGAATAGATAGTGTTCTCTACACCCTCCTTCTCGCGATTGGACACGCCAACTGTAGGAAGTCCGTGTATTATCTTGAGGCAAGATATCCAATTTTTTCGTAAAATTCTCTTCAAATATTACCTCCTGTAAGAGACGATGTTATTGAAAATCCCGAGAGAAATAGATGATATAGAGAAAATATAATTTTGATTCTCGCTCTACCTGGGCCAAACATTATCTTTTGCATCCGCATCCGGAAAGCGACCATTAGGGTCTAAGGTTATCTTCTTGATTTTACGCTCACCAAAATTCATGGTTGTTTTAAATGCTCTGCTTCCATCAAACCAAACGGATACGGGCCAGGTGACTAGTGCGGTTGTTGCATCGATCATTTTCGCATTGGGTATGGTTTTAATAGTTGGTCCTGCAGCGTCAAACTCTACTTTCAATACAACGGGCGAGGGCATTTCTCCAGCCTGATATACCTCCACAGTAGTTTTTCCACTAGCCGTCTTAACATTCTTAATAGAACCCTCTACCGATTCTGTTGTAAACAACCAGTAATACCAAAACCATTCAAGATTTTGTCCGAGTTCGTTGTTCATAAAAAACATATAATCCCAAGGCGATGGATGCTTATAGGCCCATGTAGTGGTATATTTTTTCATGGCGCTTATTACGGCTTCATCGCCAACAATGCCACCGAGCATGGAAAGCATGAGTGGTGTTTTTCCATATGTTTGAAATCTATACCCACTAGCGGCATCATTGGCACTCCACATCATGGGTGCTTCCGATTCGCTTCCACTCATTCGTCCGTAGCTTTGCCCAAGTCCGTCCAGGTTATAGGGTTTGCCCTCTACATCGGCATCGGAAAGAATATTCATGTATTGATTAAATCCTTCGTCCATCCAACCGTATCGGGTTTCGTTTGTGCCCACCATCATAGGCCACCACTGATGGCCAGTTTCATGATCGGCCGCACCTTGATTAGAATTAATAACCATTGGATATTCCATGCCTGCACTTGGCCCATCTTGCAACGTAAGTTGAGGAAATGGATAGGGAGCCCAGAGTGCCGAATAAAATTCAAGTGCATGACGGGCCGTTTCTCCGGCTTTCTCAAAATATTTTGCGCGCTCAGGAAGATATACCATATAAATGGGAATGGCTCCTTTGCCGGGAATGGTTGCACGGGTAGCCTTCCAGATAAAATTCTCGGCAGTAGCCCAGGCAAAGTCATTTACTTTATCGGCTACAAAATGCCAGGTAAGTTTATTTCCGGGCGCGGTGCGGGTTTCATTTTCACCCACAATGGTAATTTCATCATCGGAATTAAGTACCGTAGCGAGTCGCTGTGTGGCAGTTTCTGTTAATACCTCAGTAGGGTTTTGCAGTACACCGGTACCACTTACAATCCATCCACCAGGCACGGTGAGTTTTACATCGAAGCGACCAAAGTTGTTATAAAATTCTGCAGGACCGAGATATGGACTTTCTTCCCAACCTCGCAAATCGTCATACTTGGCTAAGCGTGGAAACCATTGTGTGGGCTGAAACAGTTTGCTGTCGAATCGCTGTGTCATACGATGGCCACTTCCGTTTGGTCCGCCTGGTAATTTAGTGTTCCAGGCTATTTGAAGCTCTGCATTAGTTCCAGCTTTAATTGGTTCAATAAGTGTAATGGTTGCTATTGTTCTGTTTAGGTTATAGGCGGCCAGTCGTGGTGGCGCATCCCGGTCAGCAGGAGTAGGATTTAAATTAACAGATTGACCGGCTATCTTAATGCCTGTAACAATCATGCCTTCTGTTGTTTCTGCGGGTGTGGAAAATCCACGCGGAACATCAGCCCTGAAAATATTATGATCGAGCCTGAGGACAATTTTTTTTAAATCGTCTTTGCTATTGTTATGTACTATAATCTTTTCAGTTCCGGTAATGGTTTGTGTGGCCGGGTCCAGGCTGGCTTCAATAGTGAAATCGGTTTCTAATTGCCAGTAATTGGGCCCCGGTTTACCAGAAAAATCGCGCGTACCATTTTCAAAGGCCATACGAATAGAGTTTGTCATGGGCACATCCAGCCGGATAGCGCGCTTTGACGTTTCAAGGGATTTGCGCATCGGAATGTTTTGTTGCGCAAATACAGCTGTTGTGCTAAAAACAAAAAGAAGAATTGCAATTCGGGCAGTCATACTTGATAGCGGTTTACTTAAATCTGATAAACAGTAAAAGCCAACTTAGTAATAATTAAGGGCAATGCAAATGACAGTGTGATGAGAGGTGTAAAGCAAATTTTGGATTATTGCGCTATTTGCAAACATTCATTTCAAGCACCTTCTCTGTAGGAGACGATTTTTGAAGACAAGAGATTTAGTTGATCTAAATTTCTAAAACACCGACCTAAAAATTAAAAACAACGTGCCAGCCATTACCATCACCACGGGAAGCGTAAGCAACCACGCAATTAAAATATTACGTACAGTATCGGGTTGCAGGTTTTTAATTCCTTTGCTCGCCACCATAGAGCCAGCTATACCAGAAGAGAGCACGTGGGTTGTACTCACGGGCAAACCAAGCCCGGTAGAGAGACCAATGGTTGTGGCGGCCACCAACTCGGCACTGGCGCCTTGTGCATAGGTGAGATGTTCTTTACCAATTTTTTCACCAATGGTTTTAACAATTCGTTTCCAGCCAATCATGGTTCCTAATCCTAACGAAACAGCGATTAATATAATTACCCATTTTGGAGAGTAGTCTGTAATAGTGCGTACTTTTTAAGATTTGTTGAGAGCACTTCTTTGTCGTTTTTGCTGAGACGGGTTTCTGTTTTTGCTACCAACGATTTTACATGGCTGTTAAGTAACATAATATCCTTACGGATCAAGAAGCGATTGGATTTAGGTATTGAACTAATCGTAGATTTATTTTCAACACTATTCATCAACCGGGCTGTCATTACTTTAGAACTATCTAAGTCATTTCTGTCATAAATCGAGAGTGTGGACGGATCAATCGCGCCTAGCACGGTTTCAATTTTATTAAGCGGTGCCGTTAAAGTGGATGGATTGGTTGTTGTGTTAAGGGCAAAATGAATGGGTACAATCCCAATTAAAATCAACATGATGAGGCCAACACCTTTCTGACCATCGTTGGAGCCATGGAATCCGCTCACTGCCGTGCAAGTCAAAATTAAAATAATTCGGATGGGCCACGGGGCGGCTGATTTTTTCGGTTCCTTAAAGAGGCTTTCACCAAAGTTTGTTTTCTTAGTTAAGGTGCGTAACACAAACATCAATACAATCACTAATGAAAATCCAAAGAAAGGCGAGATCAACAGCGATGCTCCAATTTCTTTGCTTTGCTCCAATTAACAGCGGCTTGATTTACATCGGGTAGTAATGAATAGGCAAGACCTACGCCTAGTATAGAACCAATGAGTGTGTGCGAACTGGAGCACGGAATTCCAAAATACCAGGTTAACAGGTTCCACGAGACTGCGCTGAGTAAAAGCGCCATCACCATCGAAACACTGTGTGCAATATTCTGATCCACCAACGATTCAACAGGTAAGAGGTTTACA
Source organism: Flammeovirgaceae bacterium (assembly GCA_016709845.1). Lineage (GTDB taxonomy): Bacteria > Bacteroidota > Bacteroidia > Cytophagales > Cyclobacteriaceae > ELB16-189. The sequence continues at coordinate 50,205 of JADJMA010000013.1, forward strand.
ATACCCATGGCTACTCCAATACCTCCTAAAAAAACTCCGGTTGCATTGCAGATCCCCGACCAGACAACCGCTACCCAGGGTTTTAAGGAGTTAGTATAGATAACGGTGGCCACGGCATTAGCGGTGTCATGAAATCCATTAACAAACTCGAAGCCGCAGGCAGCAACCAGGGAGGCTATTAAAAGGATGGAATAGGTGAGGTTGAGGTCAAACATAGAGGTAAAGTCGCCTAAAGGTAGTGCGATCCGGATAGTATAATGTTAAGGGAATGTTACATTTTTTGGGATGGCTTGATAATAGTTAGTTATTTAATTATCAATTAGTTAGAATTAAAATTTATTAAACAGCTGAGTCATAAAGGCGTAATAAATTTGATTCGGCAATAGTTAAATAAATGTATTTCTTTGCGACTTAGCGACATTGCGGTAGAAGAATGGAAATTCAATTATTAAAAAATAAAATAGAACTCTTGCCTCAAAAAGCGATTTGGTTAAAGCATAAGAAAACCGTACTGATGGCTGATTTGCACTTTGGTAAGATCAATCATTTTAGAAAGGCGGGAATTCCTGTTCCGGCTCGAGCTAACGATAAAAATGCTGAGAGCTTAATAGCGGTATTGCAGGCCACTAAACCTGAGCGCGTCATTTTTCTGGGCGACTTGTTTCATAGTCATTATAATGAAGACTGGGAAGTACTGGGTCAGATTCGTAAAAACTTTATCAACTGTTCGTTTGAACTGGTACTGGGCAATCATGATATTCTGAGTGCGCTTCAATATGAACGCAACCAGATGAAATGCTATGCGAACGAATTGCGTGAAGGAGATTTTATTCTAACGCATGAACCCATGCCTGATGTGCCAGAAGGCCTCTACAATTTATCGGGGCATTTTCACCCTGGTGTTACACTTAGGGGCTCAGGAAAGCAATCGGTTATGCTACCATGTTTTTATTTTGGTCAGAATCAGGGCATTCTTCCAGCTTTTGGTTCGTTTACCGGAATGGCACGTATTATGCCAAGAAAAGAGGATAGAGTTTTCGTTATTGCAGAAGATAAAATCATAGATTACTCCCATGGCCAGATTTAAATCGGTCTTACTATTTTTAGTTTTAAGCTTGCCGGCTTCTGCGCAAGACACACTGCGGCTTTCTCTTTTGTTCGTTGGCGATGTTATGCAACACGATTCGAATATCGCAGCGGCCTATGATATGCAATCAAAAAAATACAACTATGCTTCCTGTTTCGAGTATGTCGCTCCTATAGTACGATCGGCCGATTTAGCCATTGGCAATTTAGAACTCACTCTGGCAGGATCGCCCTACAAAGGATATCCACAATTTAGCGCCCCGATGCGCTGGCGATAGAATTGAAACGTATAGGTATGGATATTTTAGTCACGGCTAACAATCATAGTCTCGATAGAAGAAGAAAAGGGTTAGAGCGCACATTAAAAGTTTTGGACTCTTTAGAGATTTTACATACAGGCACATTTAGAGATTCGTTGGAACGATCATCCGTTTATCCGCTATTGATTGAAAAGAATGGGTTTACGTTTTCGCTCCTAAACTATACGTATGGCACCAATGGCATAGCGGTTACAAAACCCAACATCGTTAATCTGATTGATACAGTGGCTATCAAAGCAGATCTTGAAAAAGCGAGGTCTCAACATTCAGATGCTATAATCGTGTTTATGCATTGGGGTATCGAGTACCAGAGTCTACCCAATCAGGAGCAAAAAAAATTAGCTGCACTCTGCTTACTCGGAGGGGCTAAGTTGGTGATAGGGTCACACCCCCATGTATTACAGCCCATGATATGGAATAAAAATGAAGATCAACTAATTGTCTACTCATTGGGAAATTTTCTTTCAGGTCAGCGGCCACGCTACCGCGATGGAGGCGTTATGCTGTGGGTAGAACTACAAAAAGTTTCCCGGCAAGGTATTTCTGTAACCTCCATTAAAAAAGCTGAATATGAATTGGAGTGGGTTCAAAAATGGAATGATGATTTTAAAATGTTTCCCCTTCGGTATTTTGATGGTGACACTATTCTTATTAAGGCCAAAAGCATGCACGATGCCTTTACACTTTTTAGCAGCGACTCACGTACCTTACTAGATAAGCACAATGTTAACATAGAGGAAAGGCGGGCACCAAAATCGATACGATGGTATATTCCATTAAGTTAAACGAGTTCGAATCCGATTCGCTAATTCTGGAAAGTCCTATTTTAAAGTTTTATGGATTAGAGCGTTTTAATAATGAGAACAGCGAAACTCAATGGTTCGCAGGAAGATTCTATGATTATGAATTAGCCCGTCAGGCACTTGCAGATATTTATGCGAAAACTATTTTTCGTAGGTCGCGCATTGTGCGAAGGATTGAGATAGAGAGCCCCGAGTAATCTATTTTCCTGTAAAGATGACGCCAATGGAAAATTCAAATCCGGTAAAATCAACTTTGGCATCTTTGTAGTCAACAGGAACGGTCTCTAATGGACTGAGACTGGTGCCACCCATGTACGATCCGGAAAGTGGAAATTTAGCGGAGCCTACCAGATAGTTGCTCTCTAAAGAGATTCCGAATTGCCGGGTTACATAAAAAGTAAATTCTGCGCCCACGTGGTAGCCAAATCCCGGGTTGTTATCATACTTTAAATTGGCATTGGCAACATCCCAGGTCTGATAGGTGCGAATGGCTCGATCAAAATTTCCATAGTTTAATTTTTGATCGAATCCATAAAAGGCAAAGCCCCCACCTTTAATGTCAAACTCTACTTGTTTGCCCTCAAACTTAATCACGAGTTCTACCGGAACGAAGAGCGTAAAGTTTGGTCCCAGTAAAGCGTCATTCGATTCGAATGGAAGATGGACAATATTAAGACCTGACATGCGGTATAACGAGGCCCCGGTTTCAATGGCTAAAAATCGATTCAGGTCAAACCCTAATCCTCGAATAGAAAAAGGACTAATTGGTGTAGAAAAATAACCGTTACGGGGTATAAAGTACGAGAAAGAAAGGCCTACTTCCTGCGCCTCACTGTACACAATACCCATTAGCACGACCAAGCTGGTTAGAATTATTTTCTTCATTTATTTTTTATTATAGTCATAAAACAACTTCTGTATGTATGCCTTACCCGAGGTTAGTTCAGTTTTGCTTCCTTTCTCCTTAAGAAAATTGTTCATATCAAAGTCATAAATGGATTCTGCGTGATCACTTACATATCCATAGCCATTGTTAAAAACGTAGATAGCAAATGAATTGACAGAATCGGCTAACAGGTTTCTACTAAATAAAAAGTCTGAATGACTTCCTAACTTAAGTTGATCAAAGAGTGTGTTAGCAAGATCGGTTTGACTGCCAAAGTTTTTAATTCTTGAATCAATCTGATTGATGGCACCACCAAGCCAGAGCATCGGAATTTTGAATCGTTCTTTTTCTTTCAGTTCCTGTGGATTAGGAAAGCGATGGCCATGATCGGCAGTAATAATAACCAGCGTATTATTCCACCAAGGTTTACGCTTAGCTTGTCGAATAAACTCTCCCAGACTTTTATCGGTGTAGTAACAGGCATTTAAGTATAAAGAAGCTTCATCATTACCTTTAATAATCGTTTCCATCGGCACTTCAAAAGGCTCATGACTACTCAGGCTTAACATCACCTTGAAGAAAGGCTTAGCAGCCGAATCACTTTCATTTAGGAGTTGTTGAAAAACATAATGATCAGCGATTCCCCATTTTGAGTTATCCAGATCGCTGTTAAAATCATTCACGTCAGTAATGTTAGCGAAACCTGCCTGGGTCAAATAAGATTCCATATTGGCAAAGCCGATGTTGCCACCATAAACAAACGATGTGTGATATCCGGATTTTTGTAATACCCTGGGTAGATAGGGAAGGTGTTGAGTCTTTTCAGGATACTTAATGATAGAGCTACGCGGTTGTGCCGGGTAGCCGCTTAAGAGAGAAACAAGTCCTTTATCAGTTCGGTCGCCACTGGCATAAAAATTTTCAAACAAGATGCCTTCTTTAGTCAGGGCATTAAATTCCGGAGTAATACCGGGTCAGCCGCCCAGCGGTTCAATAATTTTAGAAGTAAAACTTTCGAGAATGATTAATAGGACATTAGGTTTTTGAGTTGAAAGCAGTTCCACAGCCGGACTTTTTGGCTGCATCATTTGGGTAAACTCATTATCTAATTGATCGGACTGATAGAAAGTCTGTGGATATCTGTTTTCACCATGACTGAATAAGCTTTTAAAAAATTCCAAACAGGATTAATACCGGCATGATTGGGAAATGCTTTTGTCTTATGAAAATAAACAACCCCGGTGTTGAGCGGGGCTACACTAAAGCTACTTCGGATGGGAATAATCAACAGTCCGGTAATGATGAGCCAAGCCGGTGCCCACTTTTTTGGAAGAGCGGGTAACGTAAGTAATGATGGAGCCAGTTTTTTCCAATACACGTACAAAGAGAGAAGCATTAAAAGAGAGAAGATCAAAAGCAGTATTACCAGTACGATCGGGTTTACACTATTGACGGCCTCCGGTTCCATATACATAAGCGGTGTTGTGTTTATTCGAAAGCCCCAATGTTTGTATAGTTCTATGTCTGCTATAATCAGCAAACTGGAAGCAAGTAGTAGGAGAGTTGTAAAAAAACCTTGTAACCGGTAGATAATTTGGTTTGATAAGAATGCAGAGATAATAAATAGTAACCCCGGTATCAGTAACCAATAACCAGCCATGGCGGCATCCATACGCAGACCAAGAAAAAGGGGGAGCAGGATTTCGCGCCAGGATAGTTGAACGGTTTGTGGGTAGAGATAAATAAAGAAAAGGATTCGGCCAACCGTGAAAAAACAAACCCAAAACAAGCCTAACAGGCCAAAAAATTTTAAACGCGCTTTCATTCAGAACGCCAAGATACAAAATTGACTAGTGTTCATGCCGTTGATAAAATATAGTAGTCGGAAAATGTATTTTGATTAGTACCTTAGTTTCTTATTCCAAATTCTATGAAGAATCAAGCATCAATAGGTACGAATATTTTAATGTTCACAGTAAGTTTGTTTTTGGCTATGGGTTGTTCTGAAAAGAAAACGCCAGCCGACTTAATTATTAGAGGCGGTACGATCTATACGGTTGACGAAACCAATTCAACGGTGGAAGCAGTTGCTGTTAACGGTGATACAATCGTTTATGCCGGAGATTTAGGAGGTCTTGCAAAATATGAAGGCGAACAAACACAAGTCATTGATTTGCAGGGAAAGATGATGACCCCCGGATTCATTGAAGGGCACGGTCATTTTATGGGGTTAGGGTATAGTGAACTCAATCTTGATCTTACGACCATAACCAGTTATGAAGAGATGGTTGAAAAGGTGAAGGCGGCTGTAGCCAAAGCACAGCCTGGTGAGTGGATTGTGGGGCGGAGCTGGCACCAGGATAAATGGACTAAGAAACCGGAAAAAATGATCAAGGGTTTTCAAACCCATCAGCTGCTTAGTGCCGTTTCTCCAAATAATCCGGTGTTTTTAAGCCATGCCAGCGGTCATGCCGGATTTGCCAATGCCAAAGCCATGCAAATTGCCGGGGTGAATCAACTTTCCGTTGAGAAGTTGGGCAAGGATATGGGCGAAGGGGGTGAAATTATTGTGGATGAATTAGGTAATCCAACGGGATTATTTAATGAACGGGCCCAGGGTTTAATCAGAAAATACGTTCCTGAGAATACCGAAGAGACAGATCGAAAAGCGCTTGAGTTAGCGATCGCTGCGGAGTCTTCGAAACGGAATTACAAGTTTTCAAGATGCCGGAATTTCAGGCGATAACATCGAGTTGTATAGAAAATTTAAGGCGGAAGGAAAACTCAATACGCGCATGTATGTGATGCTTACAGGTTTTGATCGCAACTTGATTTACGCGTGGCTACGAAAAGGCATAGAGATCGACCCGGATCATTTTTTAACTATTCGTTCCATTAAATTAAACTGCGATGGTGCATTGGGTTCGCGCGGTGCCTGGTTGCTTGAGCCCTATACTGATCGCCCGGATTTTAGTGGCATGCCTACGTTACCGATGGATACAGTTTTAAAAACTTCGCGCGAGGCATTGAAGGCTGGCTTTCAGGTTTGTTCGCATGCTATCGGAGATCGGGCCAATAGAGAAATCCTCGACCGGTATGAGATTGCATTTAATGAGAATCCTGAAAAGGCAAAAGATAGTAGATTTAGAATTGAACATGCGCAACACTTGAATCCTACTGATATTCCCCGTTTCGGGAAGTTAGGTGTTATTGCAGCCATGCAGGCCAATCATTTATCTTCCGATAGACCGTGGGCTATCGAACGACTTGGAGAAAAGCGTATAAAGGAAGGTGCCTATATGTGGCAGTCGTTACTCAAATCGGGTGCTATAATAGTAAATGGTACCGATGTTCCGGTGGAGCCAATCAATCCAATTGTATCTTATTATGCATCTGTAACGCGTCAAACATTAGCCGGTGAACCGGAAGGTGGCTTTGAGCCGGAGGAAAAAATGACTCGGGTTCAGGCATTGCGATCTTACACACTTGATGCTGCGTATGGCGCTTTTGAGGAAAACATAAAAGGTTCGATAACACCGGGTAAACTGGCAGACTTTACTGTATTTACCCAAGACCTGATGACTGTACCCGATAAGGAGATACTATCCACCGAAGTTGCTATGACGATATTGGGTGGGAAAGTACTTTACAAGAGAAAAATAAAGGCCTGCATTAAAAATGCAGACCTTTATTTAGGTTTAGGTAATTACTTCTTTAAAAATTTATGAGCCCGTTCGATCAACATTTTACGATCAGATGTAATGGATGGATCAGAATATATCTTCGAAGAAAGTTCTGCCACTACGGCTTTCTTATAGCCTAATTTTTCGGCAATCCCTTCGCAAAAATGAATCTCACTCTTAAAAACCTGACCATCACTCTTCATCAATTGAATCAAATGATACAGATTCTCAAATTTTTGATCTTCCGAAAAGGCACTCAAATCGCCTATAGGTTGTGGTTTTTTCAGCATGGCTTCAACTTCTTCTTTAGCTACGCCATTGGCCTTCCCAATCATGTGGATAATCTTTGCTTCTTTTTCACCAACCAGCCGGTCGCTGGCAGCCAAATTGATTAATACGTTTAATTGTTCCTTAATCATGTCGAGTTATAAGTTTTGTGCGAAATTTAGCGACTGTATATTCGAAATTTAATGTAAAAATTGAATATTTCTTACACGATTGTGTATTATTTTAGAATTTGCAGGGTAAGAAGCAACCTATTTTATCGATCGAGGTCATTGTAGCAAATTTAGATTTATGAAAAAGTTTTTTGGTTTTATAGTATTCTTCCTGTTTGTTACAATCAGTTGGGGTCAACAGAGTGAAGTGCGATCCTTAGGATCCTTTTCGGGGGTGAAAGCCGGAGAGGCTATTGATGTCTATTTAAAAAAGGGAGATAAAGAAAGTGTAAAAGTTGAAGCTACAGGAGTTAACCTTAGTGATGTTCTTACGGAAGTATCCGGTAGTTATCTAAAAATTCATATGCGCGATGGTCGCTACAAAGGCAGCCGGAATATAAAAGTTTATGTAACCTATGTTTCATTAGATCGCATCTCTGCCAGTTCTGCAGCAAACATTTTTTCTGAAGGAACCATAAAGACGAATACCCTGGATATTAGTGTTTCCTCGGCAGCGTCTATCGAAATCGTAATTGAAGCTGGCTTTACCTCGGTAGATGCCAGTAGTGCCGGAGACATAGTTCTGGAAGGTAAATCGAAACAACTTGAAATTGAGGTAAGCAGTGCCGGAGAGATTGATGCCTATGGGTTAGAGTGTGAATCAGTTAGAGCCGAAGCCAGCAGTGCTGGAAGTGCAAAAGTATCGGTGTCAAAAGACCTGATGGCCCATGCTAGCAGTGGGGGCTCAATCCGATATCGAGGATCACCGGCTAAAATAAATACCGACTCCAGTAGTGGAGGCTCAGTTAAAAAGTCGAACTAATAAGCCTAAATAAATAAAAAATCACGCCTTGAATAACCGGGGCGTGATTTTTATTTGGATGCCTTGGGTGCCTTTTTTATTGGTACCTGTCGATCTTCCTGGCGGTTCAATTCCCAATTAATAAGCGCCAAATTAAATTTTTTGAAGTAGCTGCTGTCCATTTTGCCGGTAGGCAAATCTGGACGCAAGAGGGCTAAGTTGATCATATTGTTTTGACATTATTCTGCCTATTAGACGAAAAAAGAAGGCTTTTAGTTTATACTTGTTGAGATTATTTTTGAAAAACTATGGCTTCCCTTTTTGAAGACGGTCGTTTTATAGTGCTGTTTTTTATCGTTTTGCTTCGATACCTGATCATTGCAGCTATAGCTTTCCTTATTTTTTACCAGCTAAAAAGGCAGGCCTGGCACTACAAAAAAATACAACTTCGCTTTCCTATCAGTCGGGATTATATCCGGGAAATCCTTTATTCTGTGGTCACAGCAGTCATTTTTACCTTGGTAGGGTATCTGATTTTCATGACCCCTTTTCGAACCTTCACCAAATTATATACTCAGGTTGATGAATACGGTATGAGTTATTTTTTCTTTAGCATTATTTTGATGCTTTTGATCCATGATACCTATTTCTATTGGACCCATCGTGCTATGCATCATCCTCGGCTTTTGCTCAATCTTCCATAAAGTTCATCATCTATCCACGAATCCATCGCCTTGGGCCGCTTTTGCCTTCCATCCTTTGGAGGCTGTTGTGGAGGCCGGAATCATTCTTGTGCTGGCTCTAATCATGCCAGTTCATGCTTACTCCATTGCTCTTTTTCTTTTATTTATGATGATCTACAACGTATATGGTCATCTTGGGTATGAACTATATCCCAGGAGATTTACTAAAACCTGGCTAGGTAGGTGGATAAATACATCGGTGAATCACAACCAGCATCATCAATTTTTCAAAGGCAACTACGGACTATATTTTTTGTGGTGGGACCGTTGGATGGGCACTATAAGGATAGACTATGAGCAAGCATTTGAGGAAATAAAGACCCGTAAGCGATAAGGATGCTAATAATTGCTAGGGTATTAATTGACCCTATTGATATCGAATAAAATATATTTTTTAAAAAATGTGGTTGTATTTTAATCATGTATTGTTAAAAAAGAAATATTTTTGGCAAAACTAAGTTAAAAAACAACCACCCTATGTCTCAATTAAGATTTGAAGCCTTAAAAAGGCTAAGTGATCGCCCCAAAGTTCAGGTTGAGCTCAGCACCCCAAACATCTCGCAATTTTTTGGAGAGAATGTATTTGGAATGGAGCAAATGCGCTCAACCCTGGCACCCGCAGTCTTTAAAAGTAAGCAATGCTATCAAAATCATGAAAAATTGATGAAACCACTGCCGATGCAGTAGCCTCGGCTGCCAAGTCGTGGGCTATCGGCAAAGGGGCAACTCATTTTACCCATTGGTTTCAGCCAATGACAGGTGGAACTGCTGAGAAGCATGATTCTTTCTTTGATGCCTTATCCGGCATCGAAAAATTTAAAGGCAGTGAATTAGTTCAACAAGAGCCTGATGCTTCATCTTTTCCAAGTGGAGGCATTCGTAGCACATTTGAAGCTCGCGGTTACACCGCTTGGGATCCAACTTCGTCCATGTTTTTGTATGGCAAGACGTTAAGTATCCCTACCGTGTTTGTTTCTTACACAGGCGAAACTCTCGATACAAAATCACCTTTGTTAAAGGCTCTTAAAGCCGTTGACCAGGCGGCTACAAAGGTTTGTCAGTTGTTTGATAAAGACATACAACATGTGGTAGCTTCCTTGGGTGCCGAGCAGGAATATTTTGCGGTAGATAAAGCTTTGTTTAATGCACGTCCTGATCTGGTGATGGCAGGTCGCACGGTATTTGGCCATCCGCCCGCCCGCGGACAACAATTAGACGATCATTATTTTGGAACTATTCCTTCGCGTGTTAATGATTTCATGCGCGATTTTGAAATTGAATCCTGGAAGTTAGGTATTCCGGTGCGCACGCGTCACAATGAAGTTGCGCCCAGTCAATTTGAGGTTGCTCCTTTGTTTGAAGAAGTAAATGTGGCTAACGATCACAACCAATTGATGATGGATATAATGAGTCGCGTGAGTGAAAAACATAATCTAAAAATTTTATTTCACGAGAAGCCTTTTGCCCGCCTCAACGGAAGCGGTAAACATAATAACTGGTCGTTGATTACAGACACGGGTGTTAATCTGTATGCACCATCAAGCTCTGCCCGCGACAACTTATTGTTTTTAACATTTTTTGTAACTACCGTAAAAGCGGTGCACGAGCATGCAGATTTATTACGCGCCAGTATTGCTACGGCAGGTAATGATTTTCGGCTAGGGGCGAATGAGGCACCACCGGCCATCATGTCGGTGTTTATTGGCTCTCAAATGACTGCTGTGTTGGATGAGTTGGAGAAAAAGGAAATGTTAAAATCGAAAAAGGAGATAACATGTATATGAAGTTGGGAATAGATCAAATTCCCGAAATCATATTAGATGCTACAGATCGTAACCGTACCTCTCCCTTTGCCTTTACAGGAAATAAGTTTGAGTTCCGTGCTGTAGGTGGGTCTGATAATTGTGGTACCCCAATGACCGTACTTAACCTGATTGTAGCAGATCAATTAATTAAGTTTCACGAAACAGTCTCTAAAGAAATTGAGAAGGGCGAAGAGAAGCGATTAGCCATTGTAAATGTTTTGCGAAAGTACATCAAGGAATCTAAAGCGATTCGTTTTGAAGGCGATGGCTATTCTGAAGACTGGGTGAAGGAAGCGGCCAAGCGTGGTTTAAATAATTTTAAGAATATGCCACGGGCTATTGATGCTTATGTTTCAAAAAATCGATCGATCTTTTTGTGAAGCATGGAGTTAAAAGCCACAAGGAAGTGGAGGCGAGTAATGAAATTAAATTGGAGAGCTATATAAAAAGAGTTCAGATTGAAGCCCGGGTAATCGGTGATCTCGCTATGAATCATATTATTCCAACGGCCATTGCCTACCAGAATAAGCTCATTACAAATGCTAATGGCTTAAAAGGATTGGGCGTTGACAATGCTGTGGTGATTGCAACGATTAAGGAAATTTCAAAACATATCGAAACGATAACGACTAATGTTCGCCAAATGGTTGACGAGCGCAAGCGCTTAAATAAAGTTCAGGATACCCATAAGCGCGCTTTCGGCTATTGTGACGATGTCAAAGAAAAATTCTTTGATAAGATTCGTGATGCAGTAGACAAACTGGAGTTGTTGGTTGACGATGAAGATTGGCCGTTAGTGAAGTATAGGGAATTGCTTTTTTTACGCTAACTAGTTTTTTGTTTAAGAGTTTAAGAACTGCTCATAATTCTGGGCAGTTCTTTTTTTACCTGTTGGTGGCCAATTGTTCGTTTTTCAGTAGATCAAGAATGGCATTTCGAATGATTTCGGGATGGTTCCATGGAATAAAATGGTCTACCCCCTCAATGATTTGAACCTGAGCGGAACTATGGATTAACATACGCTTTGCAAAATCTGCATTGGCAGCCGGAACAAACGAATCTTTAGTTCCTTGAATAACAATAGCAGGCACTTTGATTTCACTCCATTCCGGTACTAATTGTTCAAGTTCAGGTTTCAGCTTATAAATTTCATCATTGGATGCCCTGAACGAGCGCGGCAGAATCCATTTTAAAAAAGGAGTTGCCAATGGGGCGCGAAACCAGGTTTCGTTGGGTTCAAGATCAGGGTCAACCGAGGCGGCCACGAAGATTAAGCCATCAACTAGTTCGGGGTAGTCAATGGCCATCTTCGCAATAAGAGGCCCACCTAACGAGTGCCCGACAAAATCACGGGCCGATTCTTTTGTTTACTTCCAAAACAGGTTTTAGAAGTTTAGCTTGTTCATTTAAAGAGGGCACTGCGTATCCGAAATCAGAAGCACCAAACCCAGGTCGGTCTACCGAAATAAGTTGTGCCTTATTTAAGAGTACCGTGTCGGCCATAAAATCGATAAAGGCACTCAGCGAGCCAGGCGAACCATGAACAAAGATTACGAGTGGTTTATTAGTATTCTCCGTGATCAGGTAGTTAAGTGTTCGTTTTCCGATTTCGTATTGCTTTAGCGTAGCCTTATTTTGTTTGTCTTTAAAGTAGGTATTGATTTCAGTAGTGCTCATCCTGAATTGTAAACAGGAATCCATCAATAAGGCAGAACAAAAAATGACTATCGGAACTAATAGCCATTTTAATACTTTTCGCGTTTGAGCACGCATACGTTATTGAATCTTCAAAATGCTTTTGTATTCGGTTGTGTTGTGAAGCAAAGTAACCGCGGCTTTAATTTCTGCATCATATTTGAAGCCTGCCTCTACAGAACCTTTTTCAAAATAGTAACGTGAAGCAATATCTTTTTCCAACAATTGTTTAATCTGATCCTTGTGAAGTATAAGTTCATTTTTATGCGAATCGGCTAATTTGGTTTTGATTTGATCTATCTGAGGTTTGAGGTCGGTATAGAATTTTTCTTGTTTTGCTTCTTCCGTTAACTCGTTTAATTCCTGATCAATGAGCGACTGTACCTCATAACTCTTTCCTTTCATCCAGGTTACAAACTCCAGGTATTCCTGATCAGTAAGTGAAAAATTCTTTGCCTCGGGTAGGGTCGGGTGATTGAATGCGTATTGCGTACCATAGTCAAGAGAAACCCCTTACCATATAGCACCTGGGTAAGTGAAGCCGCTTCCTGTGCTTCCACTTTTATATCTGGATCTATACCCCACCATCATATACTTTGCGTCCACGCGTAGTACGAAACTCTTTCTTTAGAGAATCAGGAAATGGAGGCTACGCTACCATCTTCTCTTCGGTGACTATAATCCAAGACCTGAATACAGCGCCCTGTTGGGGTATAATATTTTGCTGTTGTAATTCTTACCTGTGCATTATAAGAAAGAGGCCTTCCTACCTGAACAAGACCTTTTCCGTACGAACGCTCTCCTAATACGATGGCACGATCATAATCTTGCAAGGTACCGGCAACAATTTCGGAGGCGGAGGCACTGCCGCGGTTGATGATTACAACCACCGGTATCTCAAGATCAACGGGTGCGTTCAACGTTTCATACGTTATGTTGCTTTCTTCCAGTTTCCCTTTTGTATCAACTACTTTTTTTCCTTTCGGGATGAATAGATTGCAGATGTTAACTGCTTCTAACAACAAGCCTCCCGGATTGCCTCTTAAGTCAAGGACCAGATACTTGGCACCCTTTTCCTTCAAACTAACAACCGCATTTTTAACTTCCTTACCGGCTTCTGGTGTAAACTCTGTTAGTTGCACATAGCCGGTGTTTTCTGATACCATACCGAAATAGGGTACGTTGCTGATCTTAATTTTTTCACGCTTGAATTCAATATCTATAAGTTCTTCTCGCCCTAAGCGTTTAACGGTGAGTTTAACCGGATTACCTACCTGGCCGCGCATTAAATGATTGGCTTCTTCAACCGTCAGGTGTTCCATTTCTATTCCATCCATCTTGATCACTTCATCGCCAATTCGTAATCCATTTTTATAGGCCGGGTAATTTTCATATACCATGGTTACAACCGTGCGATTATTGATTTGCCGGGTTACGGCACCAATGCCACCATATTGGCCGGTGTTTAGCGTCCGGTAATCCTCTACTTCATCTTCTGAGATATAGTTTGTGTAAGGATCAAGCGAGTTAAGCATGGCATCAATGCCAGAGCGAATTGCCTTGTTGGGATTTATTTCATCCACATAAAGGGCGTTCACTTCCTTAAAAAGGGAGGCGAATATGTCAAGATTCTTAGCTATTTCGAAGTAACGTTCGGCAGGAGGGGTAAAGGAAATCAGCACACCACTAATCAAAAGAAGAGATATTCCAATAATTGCCTTTTTCCGCATACCCGATTAGCTAGAGTAAAAATACATAAACGTGTAGAAACACATAAAGATTCTTTCAAATTCAACTTTTCAGTAAACTATGCTTTTAACAATATTTGCTGATTTTATTGAGGCTAGTGAAAATCTGTTCTAGCTCCAGGCTTTTCTTAGAAGCCGCAACCAATTACCACCCATTACATTTTCAATGTCTGTTGCATTATAACCGCGTTGCGAAAGGAGCGTGTCGATTTTCTGTAAATCAGCGATCGTTTCAATATCCATGGGGCATTGTTCTTTGCCAAAACCGCCATCCAAATCGGAACCGATACCAACGTGGAGGCTATTGCCAGCCAACTGACAGATATGATCGTAATTGTCGATCAGTCGTTCAAGATTACTATTCATACTTACTGGTGTTGATTTTTCCGCGAATCCAGTTGGGCACCAACATCCACGAATCCATTACGCCACCAATAACAGCCCCGCGTTTTATCAGCTCTTTAATTTGTTCATCGCTAAATTGGCGATTGTGATTTACCAACGCCCTGCAATTATTATGGCTTGCCCAAACTGCTCCATTGAAATTGTTTAATGCTTCCCAAAAACTATCATCACATAAAGTGTGGCATCTAAAATAATGTTGAGTCGTTCCATCTCCTTCAGCAACTCTTACCTTCGATCCAATTCCACCGTTGCATCCGTACCTTGGGCGTAACGTCCGGGTCCATAATGCGCAAGACCCACCGCGCGCAATCCGTATTGATAAGCTATTTCAAGATGATTAATTGTAACGAGGGAATCGGCACCTTCTAAACTTAAAATATAGCCGATTGCCTTTTTGTTGGATTGCCAAGTTGCAAGATGATTTTCTAAGGAGTTTAGATCAGTAATTGATTTTAATTCGCCAACGCGCTCCATTTCGGTGTACCAGGTTCTCTGCGATTGGGTATGCGCCCAGGCTTGCTCAGGAGAATTCCATCCGGGTAATGGATTGTTGGGGGCAACATATCGCGCAATTTGTGTGGCCACGACTAATCCAACATTTCCTTTTCGCAATTCTTCAAAGCTAACAACATTATTGCCACGATCGGGCTTGTCTGTTAATGATTTTTCTCTTTCGCGGATTTCGGAAATGGGTTTGCGTAGATCGCGATTCCATTCCATCGCGTTCATGCTTAGATCGAGATGAGCATCTATAATAAAGTGGGACATGATTTGTTTAGTTTTATGTTGAGTACATAGTCTTGAGTCCTTAGTCACAAGATTTTAAGTAATGCCTACTTAGGACTAACTACTATTTACTAAAGACTTATGTTGAAATTTTTCTTTTTCTGGCGACTACATTCCAGTTTTTAGTAACTAAATGATTCGCTACAACAGCGAGCGTTTCGTGAAGCGCTACAGTTGGGCAGATGTGAAAGGGTACTCCGTAAAGCACATCGCCCACTTTATAAGAATTATTTTTTTTAGCTTTTAAGATCAAATGTTCCTCGCTATGACCTGCGGCTACTAATTCAGGAGCATTTAAAAAATGAACTCTACTCTCTAACGGATTTTCGTATGTTATGCCGAGACGGCCAAGATCTACACAAATAGTTTCGTCATCGGGTTTAGAAATTATACGCGTTACCAACAAGGCTGCAAAAACAAAGGGTTGCTCGGCAAATTGTTTGTGATAGCCGTAATCCCAAAATATAAACGTACCCGGGCTACACTCTACATTTTTTCTTTTTGCATGAATGGAAATGGTTGTATTGCCACTGGTAACAATGGTCAGATTTTTTCCACTTTCTTTTCAATGGTTTGATGTAGTTTTTTAACGCGTTCATAACCTTCATCGCAGCCAGCAGTTCGCACGGCTAAATCCGCTTCGCGATTGTGACCATCGTAGGCGTGTAAACCAATAACAGAAATATTTTTTAATGAATCGCAATACTTAAAAAGTTCCAGTGCGTTCTCCGGTTGAACCCCCGTGCGATTCATCCCCACATTCAGATCAAGAAAAACATTTAGCACCAAATTTTCCTTTTCTGCTAATTTGGAAAGTTGCGTGGCTATCTGTTCGTTATCAACGAGGCAGCTAAATTTTGTGGCCGGAAATTTCTTTACAAGATTTATTAAACGCAGCTGGCGCGGCCCGATTGGTTGATAGGCCATTAAAATATCAGGTGCGCCAATGCTTGCCAGCATTTCACCTTCAGCGATGGTAGCAAACTTAAATTTTCTAATTCCCTCGGCCATCATCATCGCGCAAACCTCGGCACACTTGTTTGTTTTTACGTGTGGGCGTAGGCGGTTGACATCAGGAACAAATTCTTTTAGACCCGGATGTTCTCTTTCACACGATCAGGAAACACGACCAGTGCTGGTGAATCTACTTCGTTGATGTTTTCTATTTCGTACCAGTTTTTCATAGGACTTAAATTTTATTTGTGATACCCTCACCCGACCTCCCTCGTTCGAGAGAGGGTTGGGATGAGAGATTAAATTATTCTATTTCAAACATGGCTTCAATTTCCACAGGCATATTATTCGGCAACGAGCCCATGCCCACCGCGCTTCTTACGCCAACGCCTTTATCGGGTCCCCAGACTTTAGCAAATAACTCACTACAGCCGTTGATTACAAAGGGATGTCTTTCAAATTCAGGAACGGCATTTACCATTCCTAAAACTTTGATAACCCTTTTAATTTTATTGAGACTGCCGAGGTTGGCCTTAAGAGTTGCTAAGATTGCGAGGCCTACTTGCTGCGCGGCCAGCTTTGCTCCTTCTGCATCCAGATCAATACCTACTTTGCCGATAATCAAGCTGCGATCTTCTTTTACTGTGCCATGCCCGGAAACATAAACAAAGTTACCCACTTGCAGAAACGGTTTATAAACAACGAGCGGAGTAGGTGGTGGCGGTAATGTCAATTTTAGTTGATCAAATTGTTGATCTGCGGTAAGATTGTCCATAAAAATAACTTAGATAAAAGCGTTTATAAGCATGACTCCGATCAATCCACAAACGGCAACCAGGGTTTCCATCAGTGACCAAGATCGGATCGTGTCTTTAATGCTAAGATTGAAATATTCTTTGAAGAGCCAAAATCCTGCATCATTGACATGAGAGAACATTAAACTTCCTGCACCTACGGCAAGCACCATTAAACTTGGATTTACTTCTGGGTGACTAATTAATAAGGGCGCAACAATGCCAGCTGCGGTAAGTCCTGCCACGGTTGCTGAACCCACGCACACACGAATAATAGATGCAATGAGCCAACCCAGAATTAAGGGATGCATGTTTAGTCCATCCAACAGATCACCAATTTCTTTATCGACCCCACTCTGAATTAGCGTTTGTTTTAATGCGCCTGCACCGCCAATAATCAAAACGATCATGAGCACATCTTTTACCGAATCCGAATAGATTTCCATTAAGTATGGAATCTTTAATCCGCGACTAATACCTAGCGTATACGTGGCAATAATTAATGAAACGAGCATGACAATCGATGAGCCACTTAAAAACTGAGTAATATTTTTAATCGATGAACCTTCATCGACAGAAAAATCAATCAGACTTGTGGCGGCCAGTAGTAAAACCGGAAGTAAGGATGTTAAGATACTATTAAAGAGTCCGGGTAGTTGATCTTCTGGGCTTCCTTCTTTTGAAATGTTTTAAGTACGGTGGCCGGGATTTTTTCAGTGTTTGAGAAAAAAGTAATCCGGCAATCAGAACCGTTGGAATGGCAATCATAATTCCGTAAAGCAGTGTTACACTCATGCTGGCGTTAAGCTGTGCTACTAAGGCGGAGGGTGAGGGGTGGGGTGGAAGAAAACCATGAGTTACTGACAAAGCAGCAATAATGGGCATGCCAATATAGAGTACAGGGAGTTTGTACCGATATACGACTGAAGCAATGAGCGGGAACACAAGTACAAAACCTACGTTGTAAAAAAGCGGGATACCAATAACAAAACCGGTAATCATTAATGCCAATTGCAAATACGATTGCCCAAAAACTGACATCAGGCTGGTTGCTATTTTTTGGGCAGCTCCCGTTTCGGCTACTAACTTTCCTAACATCGATCCGGCAAGAATTACTATCACGAGCGATCCGAGCATATCGCCCATTCCCTTGTGAATGGTACTTTCAATATCGGCAGGATCAATGCCTAGAAATAATCCACATAGAATGGATACAATTAAAAAAGAAAGAAAAGCATTGACCTTAAAGTAGGAGATTAATACAACCAGCAATAAAATACTTAGGACAACGATCAGAAAAGACACAGTACGAGGGGATTAATTCAAAACGTGATCAGAATTTATCAGGTATTTGTACAATCCGAACTACAATCTCGTGGGGATCGCCATCCTTATCTACAAGACTGAATTTGACCATGGGATTATCACGTGTTAAATTCGGTTCAATGTTTACAATTTTATTATTCTGTAAATGCTTTTCAATTTCCTTTTGAAGAATTACCAATGAATTAGCAAAATCAACTTCAAGCGGGCTGGGGTTATAAGCTGTTGTTTTCATTTTCTTAATTTAAAATTCAAAAGTCAATATTCAACAGGGTAATTTCTAAACACAGTTTCAAATTTTGATCATTGAATTACCAGCGAATAAGGGCCGATGCCCAGGTGAAGCCACTACCAAAGGCAGCTAAACAAATTACGTCATTTTCTTTGATTTTACCTTCTGCCCACGCTTCGCTCATGGCGATGGGGATAGAAGCTGCAGTAGTGTTTCCATAACGCATAATATTGTTATACACTTTTGAATCGGGCAATTCCATTTTTTGCTGAATGAATTGACTAATTCGAAGATTAGCCTGATGCGGCACCAACAAATCAATTTCTTCTTTCTTCATGCCGTTGGCCGTCAAGGCTTCATTAATTACTTCCATAAAACGAACTACAGCATGCTTAAATACCTGGCTGCCATTCATCACTACTTTGAAATGGGTGGTATCTAGAATTTGATCGGGCTGTCTTTCCTCTCGTGGTCTGCTGCTACCCGGATCACGAACATAAAGTTCTTCAGCAAAGTGGCCATCAGAATGTAAGTGAGTGGATAAAATGCCCGGTTTGTCGGAGGGTTGTAGGATTGCCGCTCCGGCACCATCAGCAAAAATAACGGCTGTATTGCGACCGCGGGTAGTAAGGTCGATGGCAGTTGATTGAATCTCGGCACCAACTACTAAAATAGTTTTGTACATACCAGATTTAATAAACTGGTCGGCCACAGATAATGCATAAATAAAACCTGAACAAGCGTTGCGAATATCTAAAGCACCAATGCCCGCCAATCCTAATTCTCGTTGTAGTAAAACTCCCGAACCGGGGAAAAAGTAATCGGGGGTGATGGTTGCAAATACAATAAACTCAACATCTTTTTCAGTTAGGCCTGCCCGAGCTAAGGCCATGCGCGAAGCCTTGGCTGCCATGTTGGCCACGGTATCCTTAGCGGGATCTATCCATCTTCTTTCCTTAATACCGGTGCGCTCCGTAATCCACTCGTCATTGGTGTCCATCATTACAGACAATTGCTCATTGGTAACAATGGTTTCAGGCACATGATGGCCGAGGCCTACAATTTTGGAATAGCGCATGGTAGATTTTTTAGAGAGCGCTAAGTTAAGTAAATGTTGCTTAATGAATATTCAGATTACAGATTTATCAAAGCGTTAAATCAATAAACGAAAATAGGTCGCTTTTGAAGGAATTGAAGGTTTTCATAAACGCACCCAATTCTTCCATTAGTTCACCGTGCTCTTGATAATACTCTGTATCCGTGGTTTTAAGTTCTTGTAACCGATCGGCAAGCTTATGTTCATGTACTTTTATTTTTTTACGAAGTGTGTCAATAAGCTCTCCGCCATAATACGTGATTACATTCTGAAAGTGACTTACTTTTTTCTTATCCTCTAACGCAGTCATTTGTGGGGAGTACCGGTCCAGTAATTTCTGAAAGAAGGCAACCTCCTGTTTCCATAAAACAGTGGTAGAAAGCCACTCAAGACTGCTGTGATGCATTTCCATTAAACTGGGCTGGAGCAAATATTTTCCGGTGGTTGAAAGTATGGAGATCATGGCGGTATGGGTTTAAATTTTACATAGTGGAAGGTGCATTATTGTAAGGATGAAAGGAATGACCTCCGTCATGTTTTAAAAATAAAAAAGCCTGAATTCTCTTGGAGGCAATTCAGGCTTTTAAACGGTAAGCAGTCGATTATCGATAACTATAGATAAAATCTACAATACCACATTCACAATTTTTCCGATAACCACAATCACTTTCTTAGGAGTTTTCCCTTCGGTCCATTTTTGGACGACTTCAGAGACTAATACTGTTTTTTCAATTGAAAAATTTTCAATGTCTTGCTCTACTTTCTTAAGTGTTTTATGAAGCACCTTCAATTCTTCACGGGTTGGTTCCGCATCACTGACTTTGAGCTTACCCGTTTGATCGTGCATCAAGTTCCAGAAGCGTCTTAAAAATTTGTACACACCATCAATGCCATTCGTGTTCCAGGGTTTGGATTGCTCCAACGGACCCAAAAACATTTCGTACATGCGCAGCGTGTCGGCTCCGTAGTTTTCAATAATCTGATCAGGGTTTACCACATTGAAATAAGACTTACTCATTTTTTCAATGGCTGAACCGCAGATGTATTTTCCATCTTCCAAAATAAATTCTGCATTGGCGAAATCCGGTTTCCATTGTTGGAAGGCTTTTGTATTAAGCTCTAATCCATTTACAATGCTAATATCCACATGAAGTTCATCGACTTCATATTTGTCCTTTATTCCAACAGAAACAAATTGATTTTTTCCTCTTACACGGTACACAAACCTTGAATCTCCCGTGATCTTTCCTTGATTGATCAGCTTCTTAAAAGGCTCATCAAAATTAAGATAACCTAAGTCGTGCAATACTTTGGTCCACAAACGCGCGTAAAGCAAATGTGCAACGGCATGTTCCGATCCGCCCACGTAACATCTACCTGGTTCCAATAATCCAGGACTTTCTTATCCGCGAAAGCGGTTTTGTTATGCGGATCCATGTAACGCAAGAAATACCATGCTGCCCCCGCATGCGTAGGCATCGTGTTACTATCGCGTTTTAAGTCAGGAGCAAAATTTATCCAGTCTTGTAAGTTGGCAAGTGGTCCTTCACCATTGCCACTAGGTTTAAAGTTATCGGAAGGCGGAAGCTCTAAGGCAATTCACTTTCCTTCATGGCATAAGGCACATCGTCCTTAAACACAACGGGGAAAGGTTCGCCCCAATAGCGCTGACGACTCCAACCCGCATCGCGCATTTTATAATTAACCTGACGTTTGCCGATGCCAAGTTCCTCTAATTTGTTAGCCGCTACATCAATGGCCTTGTGCATCACCAGGCCATTTAAAAATCAGAGTTTTCTAAAATGGCCTCTTTGGTCGGGTTTGCTTCTTCGCCATTGTAATGGGAGCCGATGATATTTGTTACTGGAATCTTAAAATGTTTAGCAAACTTATGATCGCGCTCATCGCCACACGGCACCGCCATAATTGCACCAGTACCATAACCCGCCAACACATATTCGCTTATCCAAATTGGAATTTCACGACCATCAAAAGGATTGACTGCAGGCGCCGTAAAAGCACCAGTAATTTTTTTCACCTCAGCCATCCGATCAACTTCCGAACGACTCTCTACATATTTTAAATACTCATCAACTTCTTTTTGTTGAGCAGCAGTTGTTATCTCTTTTCAAATCAACGGCGCACCCCGGCGGGTTCCGCCCATCAAACCTATTCAAAGTCAACCTCCGTCCAATCGTTTATCAAGACAAACAAACTGTAAAACTCCAGGGCGGGTTGCCTCTGATCTTAAAACCAGTGCCTTACTCTTGAAAACTTCTTCCTGTTTTGTCAATTCCTTTGTCAACTTTGAAAAGTTCCGCCCCCCGGAGAGGTTTGGTGCGCTCCTCACACTCTTCCCAATCCAGTTGCGCTGGATTTCCTTCATCGAATCGCTGAAGTCGATTTCGTTTAATCCTTTTAATAAACGTTCAGCATATTCTGTAATGCGCAAGCTCCACTGCCGCATTTGTTTTTTTACAACTGGAAATCCACCGCGATAACTTACCCCATTGATTACTTCATCGTTTGCCAATACAGTTCCCAATGCCTCACACCAGTTTACATCGGTGTAAGCCAGATAGGCCAAACGGTATTCCATCAAGATGCGCTGCTGTTCTTTTTCGGAATAAGCTTTCCAATCTGACCCCGTAAAATGTTGAATGTCGAATTTTGAATTTGGAATGGGATGACTTTTATTTCCCTCGGCTTCGAAAACTTTGATCAATTCCGAAATGCGTTCTGCTTTTTCATTTTTTCTATTAAACCAACTGTCGAAGATCTGTAAGAAGATCCACTGCGTCCATTTATAGTATGAAGGATCGCAGGTTTGCACTTCGCGACTCCAATCATAAGAGAAACCAATGGTTCCTAATTGTCTTTTGAAATTGTTTATGTTGTCGGCCGTGGAAACAGCCGGATGAATTCCATGCTCTAACGCATATTGCTCGGCAGGCAAACCAAAGGCATCGAAGCCCATCGGGTGAAGCACATTAAATCCTTTAATGCGTTTGTAGCGGGCAACAATATCAGAAGCGATATAGCCAAGGGGATGCCCTACATGCAACCCGGCACCAGACGGGTAGGGGAACATGTCGAGTACATAATATTTGGGTTTGGTAGAGTCGTTCGAAACTTTATAAACCTCGCGTTTCTTCCATTCGCTGCGCCACTTTTCTTCAATATTCTTGATCTCTTCTTTGCTGTATTCGGCCATTTTCTGCTGGTTCTGTGTTATTAGAGCCGCAAAAATAGGGAAAGCATCTGAATTTTGAGGTTTATCTAACCGTTGCCTTATCAATTCTTTTAGGTGTATCAACACCTGCTACCATCGACTTAGCACTGAGTGCAATAGCACGGATAGTGGCTGTTAAATTCTCCATGTTCAGTGTCTCGAACTCATCATCAACGGTGTGATAATATTTATCAATGTCAATTTCATCGGTTGAGATGGAGTGTGCCGGAACCCCCAATCGAGCCAGCGTTGCGTTATCAGATCTATAAAATAGGTTCTGTTGTGGATAAGGATCAGGTCGGAATTCAAATTTCGTTCCGGTTAAATTCTTTTGAAGGATTTCACCAAAGTCAGATCGCTCGTACCCAGTTATGAAGGCGTAGTTCTGTCCCCATTTAGATGGCTTACCAATCATCTCAATATTAAACATAGCCACTACCTTATCGGGATCAAGTTGCTCTGAAAAATACTTTGATCCAAAGCCACCAATCTCTTCTGCTGTAAAGGCAACAAAGATCAGCGTGCGTTCATTGTTCTTAATCTTTTTAAAATAGCGAGCGAGTTCAATTACAGCTGTCGTGCCCGAGGCATCATCATCAGCACCATTGGCAATGTAATCGCCAGCCACTGCAGGACGAATACCTATGTGATCATAATGACCAGCGAATATAACCATCTCATCGGGTTTACTTTTGCCTGGTAATATGCCCACTACATTAGCCATCTTTACCGACTCAATTTTTTGAGTAGCCTTAATACTGTACTGATTGGCTTCAGTTACCCCTGTTACAAACACCTTTGTATATTTTCGATTGTTGGTAAAGCGCCCCTGAAAGCGCCCTTTTAATTCGTCAAAATTATTTTGAAACCTTTCGTCAATTAAGATTAACATAGAACTGGTATCGCGTATCAAGGCAAACGCTTTGTCGAAGAAGTATTGATCTTTATTTGATGCGGTGGAGTCGAACGCGATTTGTCTGATTGGTAAGCCAGCACTTAGACTTACTTCTGGTTTCTCGGTTATGATCAAGGCATTTTCAGGTGCCAGTTGTTTACCATCAATAGTTACTTGCTGACTGACCGGTGAAATACGCGACTTGGTAAATTCCTGCCGATAGGTTGTCAAGCCTTGGAGTTTAGCAAGCCCAATCTTTTTAAACTCATTTTCAATAAATGCTGTGGCTTTCTCAATATGTTCAGGCCTGGATGCCGACCGTCCCATCATGTCATCGGCCGTTAGGGTTTTGATGATGCGGGTTACGTTTTTTTGAGTTATCAGCTTATCAACAGATTGGCCAAAAGTGCAAACAGAAACTAATCCAAAGAGAAGTATAAAACCTATTTTTTTCATTTGAATGATTATTTGAGCCGTCAAAATATTGATAACAATATCCAATTCCAAAACTCCCATGAACTATTAGGGTAGCAAGGTTAGCTTTCACCACACTCCATCCCCCTCAATCTACACTTCAGTAACCTCTTTTATTAAAGTCCGTGCCGGAAGGCCACTTTCGTCTTGTAATCGCATAGAATTTTATGATTATAAGACTTCTTTACTTATTCCTGATCTCAACTTCGCTGGTCATGGTTGCACAATCACAGACCAGAATTACCGGGTTGGTGCAAGACGAAAAAGGTGAACCTATCCCGGGGGCAAATGTTATGATTAAAGATTCGTATGACGGAACCAGCTCAGGCATTAATGGAAAATTTTCTTTTTTCTCCGAAGAGAAAGGCGCCCAGATTTTACTTGTCACTTTTGTTGGCTACAAACCTTCAATACAAACGCTGGAATTGGTAGGAGTTGAGATTTCTATTCAGATTTCCTTAAAGGAGGAGATCAATCAATTGGATGGCGTAGTAATTTCTGCCGGAGCCTTTACTGCGGGAGAAGAAAAGCGTAGAACAATTCTTAAGCCGATAGATATTGCTACAACGGCTGGGGCTACCGCTGATATTGCCGGGCATTAAACACTTTGCCAGGAACGCAAAAGGTAGGTGAGAGCGGAAGGTTATTTGTTCGTGGTGGCGATGGCTCTGAAACCCGCACCTTTATTGATGGCATGCTGGTGCTCGATGCGTATTCGCCTTCGGCACCCAACACGCCTTCGCGCGGTCGGTTTCTTCCGTTCATGTTTAAGGGTACCAGTTT
The DNA here is from genome assembly GCA_016709845.1 of Flammeovirgaceae bacterium. GTDB lineage: Bacteria > Bacteroidota > Bacteroidia > Cytophagales > Cyclobacteriaceae > ELB16-189. Next base: position 75,187 of record JADJMA010000013.1, read on the forward strand.
TAGTACGGGTGGTTATTCGGCTGAGTATGGTCAAGCACTTTCATCAGCTTTAGTACTCAATTCCAAAGACATTGCTGAGATGAATCAGACCGATATTGGAATTCTTTCTGTGGGTGCCGATGTGGCGCATACTCAGGTTTGGGATCGCGCTTCCCTTACCGGTAAAGTTCAATACACAAACGTGCACCCTTATTTTGAATTGGTTAATCAAAAGGTGGATTGGAAAAAGCCACCTGTTTCGCTGGAGAGCAGTGCGGCCTATCGCCAAAAGGTTGGTAAGGAGGGTCTGTTTAAATTCTTCGGCAATTTTAATAACACTACTTTTTCGATGTATAACCACAGCATTCTTGATCCTTCAATTAAAATCAAATATGATCTTGACAATACGTATGGCTATGGCAACGCTACGTTTCAACAACCACTAAATAGTAATTGGTTTTTACGAACCGGTGTTTCGTATTCGTTCAATAGTAATGCCGCTGCCTTTGACGAAAAACCGCTGAATGAAACGGAGAGGGGTATTCATGCGAAAGCGGTTGTAGAACATTCAGTAAGTGATCAATTAGAGTTGCGTTTTGGTGGTGAACTCATTGATAGAAATTATTCGGCATCCAGATACAATGAACTTACTGACGCGACTGAATCACTTACTTTTTCGGAACCCCTTGCTGTCGCTTTCGCCGAAGCTGAGTTTTATGCGAGTAATCACTTTGTTGCTAAACTTGGAGGTCGCTTCGAGAACAATTATTTGAATCAGCAAGCCAGTGTCGATCCGCGCATCTCGCTGGCCTACAAGCCCGGTAAGGTGGGTCAGTTCTCGCTTGCGCTTGGAACGTTCAGGCAGTCAAGCCAAAACCAGTATCTACGTATTAATAATCAGCTGCAGGAAGAAAAGGCCGATCATCTGATTTTGAATTATCAGATTCTAAAAGATAGAAAGACCTTTCGCATAGAAACGTATTATAAAAAATACGATCAGCTCGTAAAATATAAAGATGGAAATCCGTTTCAGCTTTTAAACGATGGATATGGCAATGCAAAGGGGATAGAACTCTTCTGGCGCGATAACGAAACTATCAAGAATGTAGATTATTGGGTTTCGTATTCTTACTTGGACACCAAGCGGAACTACCTGAACTTTCCAACTTCGGCCATTCCTTCTTTCGCATCGACTCATAATTTTTCGTTTGTCTACAAACATTTTATTACTGCTATGAAAACACAAGTGGGGTTTACCTATAGTTATAGCAGTGGTCGCACATACTTCAATCCGAATAAATCGATGGATGAATTTAACAAGGATAAAACTGCTTCTTATCAGGATCTCAGTGCCAACATTTCCTACCTACCCAAGAGTAATCTTATCCTTTATTTGTCGTGTACAAACCTGTTGGGTCGGGATAACATTTTTGGATATCAATACAGTACGGTGCCTGACACAAATGGTGTTTACCCAAGCCAACCGATTCGGCAGACCGCTCCGCGTTTTATTTTTCTTGGCGTATTTATCACCCTCTCAAAAAACAAATCAGTTAATCAATTACCCAATTTATAATTAACAACTAAACAAACACAAGTATGAAAACAACAACATTATTTCTTTTGCTTTTTATTTCAATATCAACTTTGGCGAATGACGAAAAGTATTTTGAACAGATGGGCAAACAGATCCAAGCCGTTTACACTGCTAAGTCTCTGGAAGAGTATCAACAGGCTATCAATGCATTAGATCGCATTGGCAATGCTGAAAAGACAAAGTGGGAGCCTTATTATTATAGTGCATTCGGAAATATTATGATCGCTGCCAATTTGGTTGAAGGAACAAAAAAGGATTCCTATTTGGATCAGGCATTGGCAGCCATCACAAAAGGTAAAGAACTTGCTCCGTCCGAATCAGAATTGGTAGCCTTAGAAGGATTTGTACACATGATTCGCATTACGGCCGATCCGGCCACCCGCGGACAGCAATACTCAGGATTGGCTATGCAAACTTTTGGTAAAGCGCTTGGGATGAATCCAAACAATCCACGGGCCATGTCATTAATGGCTCAAATGCAATTAGGTACCGCCCGTTTTTTTAATCAGCCGCCTACAGAGGCTTGTGAAACGGCCCGCAAGGCAGCAACCATTTTCGAATCGGCCACTGAATCCGAAAATCCGTTGGCGCCAAGATGGGGAAAGGAAATGAATCTGGAGGTTGTAAAAGTTGTAAGTAAAAAGACATAGTCACAGATAAAGTTTGTTGCCACAGATTTACAGGTTGTAGGAAAGAAATAATCCGTGAATCTGTGGCTAAAGAGAATCATAGTAAATAATATCATAATTTGCAGCATGCCTTCGCTTCTCAAATTCTTAAAAGAAAACCTTAAATCCATTTTTTGGGCAACTGGGTGTGGTTTTGTTATGAGTTATTTCATTTGGCGAGGATGTTGCTCAAGTATATTTCAATTATTCTGGATTGGTTGCTTTACTGCCCTTATGTGGGTAGCACTTTGGCTTGGTAATGCTTATGTAAGTTGTGTCTTGGATTATTATTTTCCATGGGAAAAGCAGACCGTAACCCGTTTGATTGCTGGTTTAATCGGGATGGTGGTTTATACCTTAGGTGTTGTTTGCGGTTTAATATTTCTTTTTGGAACTGTATTTGAATTTAATCTAGGAGATGGGATAGAGGAGACCTATTACACGACCATAGTAATTACCCTCATCATCACACTCTTTATGACGGGGCGGATGTTTTTTGCTAACTGGCGGAAAGCAGCTATTGATGCGGAGCGACATAAAAAAGAAGGTGTGGAAGCTCAATACAATAATTTAAAAAATCAGGTTAATCCACATTTTCTTTTTAATAGTTTAAATGCCCTCACCAATCTCGTTTATCAGGATCAGGACAAGGCTGTAAAATTTATTAAACAGCTTTCTGAAGTATATCGGTACGTGCTGGACAAGCCGTGATAAAGAAGTGGTTCAACTTGAAGAGGAGATGCATTTTTGGACTCCTATGTATTTCTGCAACAAATCCGGTTTGGTGATAAACTTAAAATTAGCATTGAGTTATCAGATGTTAAAAGCATGGTGGCACCGATGGCCTTGCAAATGCTGGTGGAGAATGCCATCAAACACAATGAAATTTCGGAAGATCATCCGTTAGCGATTCGCATTTATAGTCGCGATAAGAAAATTGTTATAGAAAATTCTTTGAGACGTAAACCAGTGTTGGCTGAGGATTCACAGGGCCTTGGGCTTGAGAATATAAAGAAGAGATATGAATTTTTAAGTGAGCATAAAGTGGAGGTGATTGAAGCAGAAGGAAAGTTTGTAGTTGCAATTCCCATGATTGAAGTCGTATGAAAGTTTTGATCATTGAAGATGAGCCACTGGCCGCAGAGCGATTAGGGAATTTGGTTCGCGAGCTTCATGCCGAAATTCAACTGGTGGCTACATTAGATTCCGTGCAACGATCTGTAGTATGGCTTTCTCAAAATACGGTCGATTTAATCTTTATGGATATTCAATTAGCCGATGGGTTAAGTTTTGAAATTTTTGAGAAAATAGAAATTAAAACCCCGGTAATTTTTACAACCGCTTACAACGAATACGCGCTCAAAGCTTTTAAAGTGAATAGCATTGACTATATCCTTAAGCCCATTGATAAAGAAGAGTTAGCAGCAGCCTATAAAAAATATCAAACGCTTACCCAACAACCAGTCGCTCCGGCCAAAATGCTTGAGAGTATTGGATACGCTATGCAAATGCTTACTAAAAAGTACAAAGAAAGATTTGTGATAAAAGTGGGAGAGCATCTTAAGTCACTGGAGGTAAAAGAAATTTTATTCCTTTTTAGTTTGGAAAAAATAACTTTCGCCCAAACTAAAGATGGACGTAAGCATATTCTTGATTTCACCTTAGATCAATTGGAGGGGCTACTCGATCCGGCCTTGTTTTTCAAAATCAACCGAAAATATATTGTTAGTATGGTCGGCATCCAGGATATGATCAGCCACACCAACAGCCGGATAAAACTGGTATTGAAAACGAGTGACGATGCCGATGTCATTGTTGCACGTGAGCGAGTGCAGGAATTTAAGGAGTGGTTAGATAAGTAAAATTAGTGGAAGCCGAAATTCACTTATTCATAAACTCAGCGATTAATCTGTGAAAGTGATGAGTGCCTATCTCTCGGGTAACTGAATATCGGCCGTGCGAATAGAAACGTGACCGAATCCCTTTCTGAACATTTTGCACAATGTCCTCATCTTCCATTTCTACTTTATGTAAATCTCCGCCCGCGCCTTGCCGTAGTTTGCTTTCATCCCACACATAGGAAAGAAAGGATACTTTTGTTTTCTTATGCGTGATGGGTCGTACAATGTTAACCGACAATCCCCAAGGGTAGAAGTTAAACATCATATTCGGGAATACCCAGAAATAATAACCCGCTACCCGTTTGCCATAATCTTGAGAGGTAGTTGGTAAATCAAAGATCAGTTCACCTTCTTTCGCAATTCCGAGTTGTAAATTGGAATATTTGAATAGCTCCACATGATAATTTCCATAATCAATCACTGAATTTAATCCGGCATGAACGAATGGAATATGGAAACCCTCTAAATAATTTTCGCAGTACAGTGCCCAGTGTGCGTCAATAGTATAATCTTTCGATAAGTCGGGCCGAAATACAAATTCGTTCAGTGGCATCCAACTTACCCTATCTATCATTTCTTTAAAGAAGGGTTCTGGATCGTTCGATCTGTTGAGTGAAGTAAATAATAACTTTCCCCAGTTGTGAAGCGGAAGATTGGTAAGGTCATCTGCCTCGGTAGGGAAACCCTTCACTTCCTTAAACTCTGGCATGGAAAGAAATTTCCCATTCAGATTAAATCTGCGTCCATGATATTTACATCGGATATCGTTGAGCTTGCAAGGATTTTCAATAATCAAATTACCCCGGTGGGTACAAACATTAGACATACAATGAAGCGCACCTTGTTTATCGCGTGAAAGGATAAGAGGCTCATCCAGATAATTCTCGAGAAGGTGCACAGGAGTTACCCAACCATTTTCTTTTACCTGGTCTGTATCGCCAATCAGATGCCAACTCTTTGCAAAGATATTTTCCTTCGCTTTTTTGAAATTTTCGGGAAGCAAATAGAAATCAGTCGATAATGTCCGCGCTTCAGAAATATCCGGGTTAATCTCAAAATTGTTCATACCTTTTAAATTTGTGTAAAGATAATTGTTGAAATTCGGGGTTCTGGTTTTTGTTTGACAATCTTTAATCTGCTGACTATCTTATATTAGGATTAATAAATCAGGATCATGAAAAATTTCCAACAGGTACTTTACTGGGGAGCTCGAATTGTGGCAGCCACCCTTATGCTTCAAACTTTATATTTTAAGTTTTCAGCATCGGAAGAATCGGTATATATTTTTACTGCCATTGGCATGGAGCCGTGGGGAAGGATTGCGGTAGGCATTTTTGAACTGATAGCTTCTATTTTACTCTTAGTGCCGTCAATGGTTTGGTTAGGATCAGCACTCGCCATCGGGTTAATGGTTGGCGCTTTGGGGATGCACGCCACTGTTTTGGGAATAGAAGTAATGGGTGACAGAGGCCAACTTTTTATTTATGCCGTGGTGGTAGCGCTTTGTTCTGCTTACGCACTCGGGCGCAGTTTAAGTTCAATTCCGGAATTGATTAAAAGCAAATTGCCGCTATTTCTGCAGAAGAGAAAGTAACGCATTTAAGTCTTCGGTTAACGCGGGTGTGCCAGCCAGGTAACCTTTTAATCCATCAGTTAGATAATTTGGAACAGGCTCATTATTATTCACCTTGTTTTGAATATCTTTCAATAAATCCAAGGCATCCTTTTTTGAGGTAAAGTCTTCTGCTTCAATTTTTTCGATCAGGTTTGTAATGGCCACAGATTTCTCATTGACTTCGTTCGTAGGAATAGCTTTATCCTTATTAGCGTTAGTAATACATAGATTATACTCATCAATAATTTTATCCAGGTCTTTCTTCGACAAGTCCCCACTTTTTATTTTACTAACAATGGTCGAACAATCGTCCAAAAAATTTGCCATAAATTTTTTAAAACTAAGATTGGGTACCTCCATTCGAGTACCATCAAGTTTGGTCATAAGCCTGCCATCATAGGTAGTCTGGTTTTCGAGCTTGAATGCATACAGACTTAAGTATCCAGACTTAACCAATTTCATAAGAAATATTTTTTTTTCGTATCGAACAGGTTTATAAACCTGGCTGTCAATAGTTACAGAAAGTACTTGTAGGGCAGTAAATGATTCTTTCTTTTTATTGACTTCAATTTGAACCCGATCGATTAAGTCGTAAGAAAGAATGCGGGGTTTACCAAAAATTGTATCGAGTTTGGAGGTAATCAGGAAATCATTTTGAGCCTGTGTGGCGACACTCAAAAATAAAAATGCAACAAACAGACGAAACATAAGTCAAATTTTAAAAGTCGAAAAATACGTTAATAGCACTGTCTATACCAAATCAGACTCTATTTTTGTTTAAGTCTGCCGATTTCCTTGAGTGCTTTACTAACCATCCACTCTAACTGTCCATTGGTGCCGAGAAACTCACCGCTGCTGCCCATTTTTGCTTTAAGAAGACTCTGACCGCGTAGGGCTATGATTTTTTAATTCGATTATATTAGTGCGATTTTTAATCGCCTATGGTATACTACAATCCTAAAGTCTGGTTTTCCCTCATATTTCATGCTTATAGCCGGGGGGTCATGAAAACCCTGACTCCAGCTATTATCTTCATGACGGTTTATGCCGGGGGGCTTTGCTACTTGTTATTAGACGTATTGCGCTTTCATGAAAGCGATTTTCACAGCACTATCTCGATGCACTCACTACTGGGTATTGTGCTCGGATTGTTTCTGGTATTCAGAACCAATTCTTCGTACGACCGTTGGTGGGAGGGGCGTAAGCTCTGGGGTAGCTTGGTGAACAACACCCGCAACCTGGCCCTTAAGGTAAATGCATTTATAGATCCTACCGATAATGAAACAAGGGTATGGTTTGCCAAAATGATTCCAAACTTTGCTTTCGCAGTAAAAGAACATTTGCGCAAGGGGGTAAAACTAAGTGAACTTGAAATAGTGGATGATCGTTTTCTTGAGAATCTGGCCAATATAAAACATATACCTAACAGATTATCGGCCATGATGTACTTGCGTACTAATGCTTTATATAAGAAAAATCAAATCAGTGGCGATCAGCTTTTTCTGATGGATAAAGAGTTAAAGGAGTTTATCGATATTCTAGGCGCTTGCGAGCGAATAAGGTATACGCCTATTCCTTATAATTACAGTATGTATATCAAACAGTTCATATTTATCTACTTGATTACGCTGCCCTTGGCATTTGCTACAACCTCCGGATACCTGACGGTTCCTATTGTGATGTTGGTGACATTTGTTTTACTCAGTGTTGAGTTGATTGCAGAAGAAATTGAAGATCCCTTTGGTCGGGATATAAATGACTTACCTACCGATGAACTGGCAGAAAAAATAAGAGATAACGTAAATGAAATTCTGTTACCAGATAAAAAACTCTTTTAATCGAAGAGCAGGGTAATAATAATATAAAGCCCTATTAATAAAAGCATAACAGCATACATAACCAGATCTACTCGTGCATATTCTTTATACTTTTGATAGAATTCTTTTAGCGCCTTAAACATTATTTTGATTAGCTAATAGGGGTTTAGTAAAGAGTGGTTGTCCTTAGATCAATAAAACTATTTAATCAAAAAGCTTGTGCACTATTTTTTTTACAAAGGTAACTTAATTCGGTATGAATTCGTTCTTACACTTTTAGAATTTTGTACATGAGACTTTTTCTATTTGTTTTATTATTCAGTCCTATTCTTACTGTAGCTCAGCAAAAATTCACCCTCAGTGGCTACGTAAAGGATGTCGCTAATGGCGAAGCATTGATTGGTGTAACGGTTTTGGTGCAAGGCCAAAGTATGGGCACAACCACCAATGCATACGGGTTTTACTCTATTACCCTACCTGTAGAAACTTATACCATTCAATTTAGTTATGTGGGCTTTTTAACGCAGACACTTCCTCTTGTCCTGGATAAAAATGTTGCACAAAATATAGAGCTCATGAGCGAGTCAACCCAAATGGAATAGGTGGTGGTGAGCGGAGAGCGCATCGATGCTAATGTCACTGATCCTCAAATGAGTAAACGAACTATTGATGTAGGCCAGGTGCGCAAGTTGCCTACGTTTATGGTGAAGCCGACATAATAAAAACCATTCAAATGCAGCCGGGAGTAGTTATGGCGGGTGAGGGTAGTAGCAGTTTTTTTGTGCGCGGGGGCAGTGGCGATCAAAACCTGATCTTAATTGATGAGGCTCCCATTTATGATCCTTCACATCTTTTTGGATTATTTTCAGTTTTTAATGCCGATGTACTAAAGGGCGCTGAGCTCTATAAAGGAGGAATACCCGCTCGTTATGGCGGCCGACTCTCATCGATTTTAGATGTAAGAACAAAAGATGGTAACGATAGGGAGATTCAAGGCAGTGGTGGAATCGGAACGCTGGCAAGTCGCTTTATGTTGGAAGGTCCCATTAGAAAGGAGAAAAGTTCTTTTCTTATTTCAGGAAGGCGTTCGTACATCGATGCTTTTTTAAAGCTGGCTAACAATAAGAACTCCGTTTTCTTTTATGATATCAATGCTAAGGTGAGTTGGAAATACGGAAATAAAAATCGTTTCTATACGGCATTTTATTCAGGTCGCGACCGTTTTGATATTGACAATAATTTTGGTTTCGAATGGGGTAATGCGACTGGAACCTTCCGGTGGAATCATCTTTACAATGATAAGCTGTTCTCCAACTTATCCATAATCGGCAGCAATTTTGATTATAAACTTCAGATAAATGATCCCGTTCAAGGGTTTGACTGGACATCCAATCTTCAGCAAGCCAGTGTTCATTATGATTTTAATTATTATATAAGCCCAAAACATGAAATGAATTTTGGCTATCAGCTTAGTGGCAGAAGGTTTTCACCGGGTACCATTACACCCACCAGCGCCACCTCAGCTTTTCAATCACTGTCTCAAGATAAAATGTTTGCTATCGATCATGGCATCTATGCTGATTATCAACAAAAACCCAATGATAAAATTTCCATCACTTATGGATTGCGGCTTTCTATTTTTCAAAATGTTGGCAAGTCGAATGTAATTCTTTATCAGGATCCGCACGACAATGTAAATATCACGCGCACCGATACGTTGGCTTTTAAGCCGTGGGAAACCATAGTGGCTTATGTAAATCTGGAACCACGATTTCTGTTTCTATACCAGCTTAACGCGTTCAGTTCTTTGAAGGCTTCCTACAACCGCATGGTCCAAAATACTCATTTAATCTCCAGCGGAACCTTGCCCTTGCCTTTCAATACGTGGAGCCCGAGTAATTATTATTTAAAGCCGCAGGTTGCGGATCAATATGCAATTGGGTATTTCCGGAATTTTAAGGATAACCGATATGAGTTCTCCACGGAAGTATTTTACAAGAACATTAACAACATTACTGATTTTGCTGACAATGCTCAACTCTTTTTAATACTGACTTATCGACAGAATATCGGCAAGGCACTTCGAATGCCTATGGTATTGAGTTTTTGGCTGAGAAGAAACGCGGACAGTTAACCGGCTTTTTAAGTTATACGTGGTCAAAAGTAATTCGCGATATACCCGGTGTTAATCAGGATCGTGTATTTGTAGCCAATTATGATCGAAGAAACGTGATCAATCTTGCTGTGCTTTATGAGCTTAACCGACAGTGGACCTTTGGCACTACATTTAATTACAGTTCGCCCCGACCTATTACATTACCCAGCGGCAGTTATCAATTCGATACCTACAACGTTGATTATATAACCGAACGCAATGGATACAAACTGCCTGCGTATCATCGATTAGATATATCAGCAACGTTGGATCCCAAAGGAAAAAAAGAGCGGAAGTGGAAAAGTCAGTGGGTATTTTCTGTTTATAACGTGTATAGTAGAAAGAATCCGTTCACTATTTACACGCGCACCAAACAAGATAAGGATGGGAATATAATCGGGGATGGCACTGAAAAGGAAGCCCGACTCATTTATCTGTTTCCCATTTTGCCATCGGTTACCTATAATTTTAAATTCTAATGAATCAACGATATCTACATATATTCTGGATACTACTTCTTTTGATGAGATGTGAAGAGAATATTCAGTTGGATTTGAATCAGTCGGCACCTAAGATCGTAATAGAAGGATTGCTTACCAATCGATTGGGCGATCAGTATGTAAAAGTGTCAAGAACGGTCGACTTCTATGCATCAGGGGGAGCTGAAAAAATAACAAATGCGAAAGTGAAAGTTATTGATGACCTAGGCGAAGAGCATAGCTATGCTCAAACATCGCCCGGTTACTATTTACCTCTTATTGATTTTGTGGGTACTGTTGGTAGGTCGTATGCACTGAGTGTGGAAATTGATGGCGCATTGTATCAGACAGAAGATCAATTGTTACGCGTTCCAGAAATTGATTCGCTTGGTTATATGCTGCATGATGATCCAGATCAGGATAGGATTGATTCTGGCCACCTATACGATTTATTATTGTATATGAAAGAACCCAAAGAGACTAAGGATTATTATTTATTTAAATTTTATCGAAATGATTCATTAACATTCACCAATCCTAATGACATTTATTTGTTGGATGATGAAGCCCTGAGTGAATCGATCAGTGGATTTCCCGGGCCGGTGTATTATGCCGAAAAAGATACCGCCCGCATGGATATGTTTAGTGTTACTCGTAATGGCTATGTTTACTACAGCGATTTAACAAATCTTCTGTTTAACGATGGTGGGTTGTTTGGTCCGGTACCGGCTAACCCCAGAAGTAATATTAGCAACGGAGCGCTTGGTTTTTTTCAGGTAAGTGCGGTAATCTCTACGCAAGTAATTCTAACGAAAAAAAATTAGTCTTCCGATTTTTTGGTTGGTAGTATATTCCCTGATCCTGATGTAACTTTCCACTTTATGGAATCTTCAGGTGTTTAATAGAATTATCGCATTACTTGCTATTTTACTCTGCTCCTTCACGGGATTTAGTCAGCTTACGTCTGTATTAGAGAACAATCCACGTCTGCGGTGGCAACAAATCAATAGCAATCATTTCAAAATTGTTTTTCCGAAAGGATTTGAAGGGCAAGCCCAACGAATGGCCAATACATTAGAACACATTCGTACTCCGGAAGCAAAGAGCCTTGGCGTGGAGCCAAGAAAAATTTCCGTTATTCTTCAAAATCAAACGAGTAATAGCAATGGCTTTGTATCCATTACGCCACGTAGGGCTGAGTTTTTTACCATGCCTTCACAGAACTATAATTTATCGGGCAACCTGGATTGGCTCGATTTGTTAGCCACGCATGAATACAGGCACATCGTACAATTTCAACATGCTAACCGAGGCTTTAACAAAGCCTTGTATTATTTGTTTGGCGCTAACACGCTGGCCGCTTTATCTTATATAGCTGTGCCCCAATGGTTTTGGGAGGGTGATGCGGTAGCAACCGAAACAGCCTTTACCTCAAGTGGAAGAGGCCGCATTCCTAATTTTAATTTATTGTTTCGAACTAACCTGCAAGAAGGCCGGACTTTCAATTATAACAAACAGTATCTCCGTTCTTATAAGCACAACATTCCCGATCACTATGTTTTAGGATATCAAATGGTTTCCTATTTAAGGAAGAAGTTGGGCAAGGCTGATGTGTGGGAGAATATTACCCGCAGGGCATGGAATGTTCCTTTCGCACCTTTTACTTTTTCAAATTCGATAAAGAAAGAAAGCGGCCTCTACGTGAAGCAACTCTATGCGGAAATGGCTACTGCCTTGCAACAGGAATGGAAAGAAGAATTGAAGAAGATAGATTTAACACCTTTTGAAATAATCCATGATCGAAGTAATAAAGCCTATACCGATTATGAATATCCCTTGAGTTTGCCAAAGATTCTATTCTTGCTCTAAAGTCGGGGATTGGGGATATTGAAGAGTTAGTTATTTTATCTCAGGGAAAAGAGAAACGACTAACTACGCCAGGAGTAATGAATTCAACCGGCATGCTTTCGGTGGCAGCTAATCGGGTGGTGTGGAATGAATTTCGGTATGACCCGCGCTGGCGCATGAAGACTTATTCGGTTATTGTTGGATATGATATGAAAGAACATAAAAGAAAATTTATTTCACGCAACTCCAGGTATGCTTCGGCTGCCTTATCGCCAGACGGAACCAAAGTGGCAACAATAGAAACAGGCACGGACTATTTAACCCGATTGGTTGTGCTTGACTATGAAACCGGAGCGGTACAGAAGATTTTTGAAAATCCTGGCAATGGTTTTATTTCTATGCCGCACTGGAAAGAAAACAATGCGGAGTTGGTAGCGCTTGTCACTAATCCGTCGGGTAAGGCACTGGTGCAATTTGACCTGGCTTTGGGTCAACAAAAATTATTAACCGAGTTTGCGGATGAGAATATGGGCTATCCGGTACCGTATCAGAATTATATTCTTTTCAATTCGCCAAGAAGCGGCATTGACAATATCTATGCACTTGATACCCGATCTGGCAAAAATATCAAATTACGTCAAGTCACTATGGTGCCTATAATCCTTCCGTAAGTAGAGATGGAAAATATCTTTTTTACAACGAACAAAGTCGCGATGGTTTAAATGTGGTGAAGGCAGACTTCGATTCTGCTTTGTGGATACCTGTTTCTGAAATTGCGGCACAACCTACAGAGTCATTCCAGCATTTGGTTGAACAAGAAGGCAGACCTGATTTGCTCGAAGATATTCCAAATAAAAAATATTCTACGGGTAAGTACTCACAATTAGCGCATGCCATTAATCCTTACGGATGGGGTGCCTATTTCACATCCTCGCTCACGGAGGTTAATATTGGAATTACATCGCGCGATGTATTAAGCACCACAGCTATCAATGCTGGCTATCTGTTTGATCTGAATGAGCGCACAGGATCGTGGAATGTTGGATTGAGCTATCAGGGACTTTATCCGATTTTTGATGTCAACTTTTCGAGTGGCAATCGTTCTGTTAATGAAGGAGATTTGAAATATGATAAAGTAGTGGGAACAGATACAACCTCAACAACGGAAAATCTTACTTTCGATTGGCATGAGAATACCGTAGAAGGCGGAATTCGAATTCCTCTTATCACAACGCACTCTCGTTTTTTAAGTAGCGTTTCATTTGGCAATTATGTGGGCCTCTCGCACATAACTGATTTTGTCAACAGCATTGATGGTGGCGGCCGCATTGTGCCAACCAATTATCCACAATATATTTTTAGAGATTATGCCGATGATGGCAATCTGTTTTACAATCGATTGAATATTTCGGCTTACCGACTATTAAAGAAAAGTCGCAGAGATATTAACAGCAAGTGGGGGCAAGCTCTGTTTGTCAATTTGTATAACACACCGTATGGGGGCGATTATAGTGGAAATCAATTTTCATTTCAGGGGCAACTTTTTTTCCGGGCCTCTTCAAACATCACTCGTTCTGGGGCTATTGGGCCTATCAAAAAACAGAGATTGCAGATATAAAAGCAAGTACGGGTGAGGGATTGAACAGTTATCTTTTCAGAAATCAAATTCCATTGCCCCGTGGTCAATCGGTAAGCAGGTTTGAAGATTTTTATTCCATGTCGGCCAACTATACTTTACCCATCTGGTATCCCGATGTAGCACTTGGTCCTATTCTTAACATTCAGCGGGTAAGACTTAATGCTTTCTTAGATTATGGGTATGGTAGCAGTGTCATTAATCAAAAGCCAACTACCAAAAGTTATCTATCAACAGGTGGTGAATTAAAGTTCGACATCAATATTTTCCGATTGCTTCCTCAAATGGATATTGGCTTCCGCTATTCGTATGGAATCAGTCCTTCAACAGTCCGATATGAATTTTGCTTGGAACTCTGAATTTCTAAGGCAACCAGCAAAGAAGTATTTTTCTTTTGAGCACCCGGTTCATTGGTACATTTGTTTTAATTGAGAAATTGAAGCCTTCGACCTGCTTGAAAATCGTATAAATCGCCTATTTTTGAAGACTATTTCTATAAATCGACACATAATCTAATTTGAAATGGCAGAGATTGTAAGGATGCCTAAAATGAGCGACACCATGACTGAAGGGGTGATTGCGAAATGGCATAAAAAGGTTGGAGATACAGTAAAATCCGGGGAACTCATGGCAGAAATCGAAACCGATAAAGCCACCATGGATTATGAGTCTTTTAATACAGGCACTGTTTTGCACTTGGGTGCTAAAGAAGGGGAGGCTGTTAAAGTGAATGATGTTTTAGCCGTTGTCGGAAATAAAGGCGAAGACTTTTCTGGTCTCTTGGCTGAATCGAAAAGTGAAAGTGCCCCGGCTCCAGCAAGCGGTAAGCCTGAGCCTGTTAAAACAGAACCAGCTACGGCTGTGGCCGAAGCCGCAATTGATACCTCGGGTATTAAGGCGGATATTGTGTTGATGCCAAAGATGAGTGACACCATGAATGAAGGGGTTATCGCAGCCTGGCATAAAAAGGTAGGCGATAGTGTAAAGACGGGTGAATTGTTGGCCGAAGTGGAAACCGATAAGGCCACCATGGAATACGAATCGTATAATACAGGTACACTATTATACATTGGGGCTCAGGCAAAAGAGGCTGTTGCTGTAAATGGCGTGTTGGCTATTATTGGTGAGAAGAATGCCGACTGGCAAACCTTACTAAAAGCGCATCAGGCAAAAATCAGCAGCTGGTTCTAAACCGGACCAGTTGCTACGAAAATAAACCTGCGAAACAATTACCCCCACAAATACCACATCCTCTGATTCTAATGGCACTTCAGAGTCTAATGGCCGATTGAAAGCTTCGCCACTAGCGAAGAAGATGGCAAAAGATCTTGGGTTTGATATTAATAAAATACAAGGCTCTGGCGAAGGTGGACGAATAACCAAGCACGATGTAGAAACTTTCAAACCATCGGCAGCACCGGCAACGGGAGGAAAACCATCGGCTCCGGTTGTATTACCTAGTGTTGTAGGAGAAGAAAGTTTTGAAGAGGTATCGGTATCGCAGATGCGAAAGACTATTGCGCGCAGACTTTCTGATAGCATGTTTACCGCTCCACACTTCTATGTTACCATGGAGATTAACATGGACAAAGCCGTGGAAGCCCGCAAGAGTATGAATGAAATTGCTCCTGTTAAGATTTCTTTTAACGATATCGTACTAAAAGCAACGGCTGCAGCACTTCGTCAGCACCCGGATGTAAACTCAAGCTGGCTGGGAGATAAGATTCGTAAGAATCGTCATATTCATGTTGGAGTTGCCGTAGCGGTGAAGGATGGCCTTCTTGTTCCTGTAATTCGCTTTGCGGATAATAAATCACTTTCTCACATTGCGGTAGAAGTAAAAGAGTTGGCTCAGAAAGCTCACGATAAAAAACTTCAGCCAAGCGAATGGGAGGGAAGTACGTTTACAATCTCTAACCTGGGCATGTTTGGTGTTGAAGAATTCACCGCTATCATTAATACACCAGATGCTTGTATTCTGGCAGTTGGAGGAATTAAGGAGACAGCGATTGTGAAGGATGGACAATTGGCTGTAGGCAATATTATGAAGGTAACTTTGTCATGTGACCATCGTGTTGTGGATGGTGCTACCGGAGCTGCATTCCTCAAAACATTGAAAGGACTATTGGAAGATCCCGTAAGGATTTTGATTGATGCTGGCAGAACGGACGGGGTAAAACCATTCAACTGAACATTCGCGGGTTGCCTGATTATGCACAACACCCCTTCTTCAAGGAAAAGTTTCTATTGCTGGCGATGGTCAGGCAACCATGGGTAATACCGTAGCCAAAAGTAATGTAAAGAAGATTCGTAAATTGCAAGAGGGAAAAGTGGTGGTAGGTTTTGCTGGCTCCACGGCCGATGCTTTTACGCTTCTTGATCGCTTTGATGAAAAGTTAAATGCCCATGGGGGCAATATGAAACGAGCAGCGATTGAATTAGCCAAGGACTGGCGCATGGATCGTTTCCTTCGCAGGCTAGAAGCGATGTTGATTGCCGCCAACAAAGAGGAGATTCTTGTAATTTCAGGAACTGGAGATGTATTGGAACCCGATAATCAGGTGGCCGCTATTGGCTCAGGCGCTATGTATGCGCAATCTGCTGCGCTGGCCTTAAAGAAACATGCCTCCCAACTTTCGGCTGAAGAGGTTGTACGTGAGAGTATGTCCATAGCAGCCGACATTTGTATTTATACCAATCACAATATTATCGTAGAAACTCTTTAAAGGGGTTCAATCGTTATTGCCTTTTTCTCACTCAGTATTAGTTGCAGCTATTTATTCGAGCGTTCTTTTTCCTCTTCCGAAATTTTCTCAACAGGCACATCCTCAATTAAAATAACAAAGGCCTTGAGGTGGCTGGTGTGTGAAAGTAATATCTTGGAAAGCCCAAGGAGCGGAATCGCTAAAATCATTCCTGCGATGCCCAGTATTTTTCCACCAACCAGCAACGCGATAATGGCAGCCAGTGCATTGATACTAACCTTTGAACCCGTGATTCGCGGTGTAATGAAATTTCCCTCCAGAAATTGAACGATCGAAAAAATAATGATTACCCCTATGGGATACCAAAGACTGTCTTTGGTGAGTAGCGCCATCAAAACCGGTAAGGTGGCTCCGATAAAGATGCCTACGTAAGGAATAATAGTTAGTACACCTGATAGAATCCCAAAGAAGATAGCATGATCAATACCAAGAATCAATAATCCGGTGCTGTTTAGCGTAGCGAGAATCAAGGTTACTAAAAGCAACCCGGAAATGTAACCATGAATAACATTTTCAACATCTTGTTTCCAGGTTCTTTCCTGTGCATCGGGCAACAGGCTCATCATAAATGCCCGGAAGCGATCACGATAAATCAGAAACAGAAAAATGTAAATAGGTACCTGAATGACCAGCGAGATAATGTTAGTGGTGGCCGCTAGCAAATCGGTGGCGTAAGTTCCCAGGGTAGTGAGTCCTCGCTTTAAGAGTTGATTCTGTTCTGTTGCGCTAATTCCAAACGTTTTTAGGGTATTGCTGAGGCTATCTACCAAGTTGCTGAATCTTGTTTCCAGAAGTGGCAAGTCGCTTACCAGATCTGTTACCTGATTGATGATAAGTGCACCGATCATTATAAAAAATAAGAATGACCCAATTAATACCAGAGTAATGGAAAGCGTAGCCGACATTTTTTTTCGAAGCGCTTTACAATGGGCAAAAGTACAATAGCAAGAATGGCGGAAATCAAAATGGGCACCACGATGTCGCTGGCTAACAGACAGGCAGTAATTAGTAATGCGATAACCACAAGCAATTTATAGGTGTAATCAAGCCTGTCAAAAGTTTCAGTTTGCTTCATGGAATTGTGTTATTAATGAGTAAGTGTATCGTTTACATTATGCTTGATCAATGGCTTGTAAAATAACAGAACATGCTTTCTTAATTTCTTGTTCTGTAATAGTAAGAGGTGGTGCAATACGGAAACTATAGGGGTGCGACAGAAACCAATAACAGATCACTCCGTTTTCTTTGGCGTAGTTTACAATACTGTTTACCTTTTGTTCCGAATCAAAATCGAAAGCAAATAGTAGCCCGATTCTTCGCATCGCTTTTATCTTAGGATGAATCAGCAATTGTTCAAATAGTTGCCCCTTGCTCTCTACGGTTGCCAGCAAATTCTCTTTTTCAATTACTTCCAGGGTGGCGAGTGCCGAGGCACAACAAACCGGATTGCCACCAAATGTTGTAATGTGCCCCAACATCGGATCATGCGAAAGGGTTTTCATTTTTTCTTCTGAGGAAACAAAGGCTCCTATAGGCAAGCCGCCTCCAAATGCTTTGGCTATAGTAAGAATGTCGGGCACTATTCCAAAATGCTCGAACGCAAAGAGCTTACCGGTACGGCCCATGCCGCATTGTATTTCATCAAGAATGAGAAGTGCTCCGGTTTCGTCACATCGCTGCCGAACAGCTTTCAGATAGTTACGATCAGGGATGCGCACACCGGCATCACCTTGAATAGTTTCCATAATCACACACGCGGTGCGATCTGTTATATTTTCCAGATCTGAAATTTTATTAAAATCAATAAACCGAACATCAGGTAACAACGGTCGGAAAGCTTGCTTCTTTACTTCGTTACCCGACACGCTAAGAGAACCATGCGTACTTCCGTGATAGGATTTACGGCATGAAATTATTTCCGTTCTTCCCGTATATCGTTTTGCCAGCTTTAAGGCTGCTTCGTTGGCTTCGGTTCCAGAGTTTACAAAGTAAATACAGTTGAGTGCAGGGGGCAGGAGCGAGGTTACCTTCTCGGCTAATTTATTCGAGGCACTTTGAATATACTCGCCATACACCATCACATGTAAATGTTTGTCGAGTTGATTTTTAATGGCTTGAATAACATGTGGGTGGCGATGACCGATGGCACTCACGCCAATTCCTGAAATCATATCGATAAACGATTTGCCATCGGGAGTATATAAGTAAACGCCTTCGGCCCGTTCTACCGAGATAAGAAATGGATAGGGTGAAGTTTGAGCCAATGAATGAAGAAAGATCTCCTGCGAAAATTCCATAAACAAAACTACAAACTGTAACTGATACAGTGCTAAAAAAGAAAGCCCCTGTAGTTTCCCACAGAGGCTTTACCAAACACCCTATCTTCAATAGTCAGATTTCTGACATTTTATTTCTCAATAAATGATCGCATTACTGGTTCTCGGTGCACCCGCTACACAGAAAGTGTAAACAAGATTCCGATCAACACCAATGCCATCAAGACCAGCAATTGTTTCATTCTGGCCTGCATACTCACGTTCGACAACCCTTTCATAGCCTTAAATTTTAATGCGGTTACTATCTCAAATGTGAAGGATTACAAGCAAACTATTTTTTCGATTAGGCCTTAAATCATACATCCGTAATCAAAATTTAAACACTTTTTTAAGCTTGAAATCGTAAGAATTGATTTCATATTCAACTGATCTACAATGCACTACAAATATATCTCCATCGGCCCAGGTACTTAAAGATGTTACTTAATCGGCAGGTACAATTTTGTTACGATCAAGTGTAGTTGGCAGGGAAGATTTTGCCTATGAAGAACGAAAGACTCTGGCTTCTTCCCACTGGAATTTAGGTACGTATCTGAAACTTCAAAAAAAACGCTGTCTCAAAAGTCAGTGACTTTCGAGACAGCGTCTCACTTAAGTAATTTATTTATTACTTCTTGGCCAGTTCTTGCACCAGGTCAATCAACTTGTTTGAATAACCCCACTCGTTATCGTACCAGGCCACCACTTTCACAAACTTATCGTTAAGGGCAATGCCCGCTTTCGCATCGAAAATGGACGTACGTGCATCGCCAACAAAATCTTGCGACACTACATCATCTTCGGTATAGCCCAAGATACCTTTCAACTCACCTTCTGAGGCATCTTTCATTGCTTTTTTGATCTCCTCGTAATTCGCAGCCTTCTCTAATTTCACTGTAAGGTCAACTACTGACACATTAGCTACAGGCACACGAAAAGACATGCCAGTTAGCTTACCTTTCAACTCTGGTAATACCAGGCCAACTGCTCTGGCTGCACCAGTTGAAGAAGGTATAATATTAGAGAAACCACCCCGGCCACCTCTCCAGTCTTTGGTCGAAAGTCCATCAACTGTTTTTTGTGTGGCGGTTACCGCATGTACGGTGCTCATCAAACCTTCAACAATTCCAAACTTGTCGTTCAATACTTTGGCGATAGGTGCCAGGCAGTTCGTTGTGCACGAAGCATTCGACACGATGGTATGACTTGCATTTAAGTTCTTATGATTTACACCCATTACAAAGGTCGGGGTGTCGTCTTTGGCAGGAGCAGAGAAAACAACTTTTTTAGCACCTGCGGCAATGTGCTTCTGGCCATCGGCTTGCGTAAGAAATAAGCCAGTAGATTCAATTATGATTTCGGCACCTACTTCATTCCATTTTAAATTGGCAGGGTCTTTTTCTGCGGTTACCCGGATTTTTTTTCCGTTAACAATAAGGTAACCATCTTTTACTTCAACGGTGCCATCAAATTTTCCATGGGTAGAGTCGTACTTTAACATGTAGGCCATGTAATCAGGATCAACCAGATCATTAATGCCCACGATTTCAATGTCCTTACGGCCCATGGCAGCTCTGAAAGCAAGGCGGCCGATGCGGCCAAATCCATTTATTCCAACTTTTGTCATTGTAATAGAGTTTTAAATTGCATTTTCAAAAATAGCCTTACTTGTTGCCAAAACCAATGAAATACAAGTTGTGTGGGTAACTTTTTTAACGGTTACGTTTGCAATTGCCAATCATGGATTTATCTTTGCACCTCGATTTTAAGACGGTCCCATCGTCTAGGGGTTAGGACACCAGATTTTCATTCTGGTAACACGGGTTCGATTCCCGTTGGGACTACCAAAAGCCTTTGTTCAGCGATGAATAGAGGCTTTTTTAGTTATTTGCGTATACTATTGATTTACAGGTAATTCGCCTTCTGCGACTTTATCAATTTTAATTCTTCAATATTTTATTTCAACTAGTAAACCGCAAAAGTTACGGTGACACTAACAGGAAACGGAGATAAATTCTCAATCGAATTTAAGTTCAGTTAATACGTGGTGAACGCCAATTCAAAGAGCTTTAAATTAGCAACGAGCTTTAAAGCGGTGAACATGTTCACCGCTTTTTCTCTCCTTATGCCGAATCGCGAAATGGAAGGTTAAGACACGTGCGATAAATTGCTTCTGTGTTTTGAAAAGTAACGATTACACAGCCTACCTCTGACCGCTTAATTCGAATGCATCTTTTTTACTCATTCACTTACTTCTTATCGTAAAACCGCCATGTGCTCTTAAAGTCACGTTTTAACTTTTGATCGGTAAGGATGGCACGCACCATTTCTACCGGCATTGAATTTTCATGCATCACGGCATCGTGGTATTGCTTGTACGTCATCTTTCCACTGTCTACCAGTTCTTTCTTGAGAGCATAAAACTGGAATGCTCCCGTCATATAGGCCAACTGATACAATGGACCATAGTTAGTGGTAAACGATCTTCTCACTTCGCCTTCCGCGTTGGCACGCTCATGTCCCACCTTATCTACCAGCAAATCGATGCATTGTTGAGGCGTCCATTTTCCCAAATGGTAGTTTAATGAAAATATGATGCGCGCACAACGGTGCATGCGCCAGAAGAGCATACCGATACGGTCTTCCGGTGATTGTGGAAATTTCATATCCCACAAAATGAATTCCTGGTACAGGGCCCATCCTTCGCTCCAAAAAGGAGTACGATAATGGCGGTAAGGTTGATAACGTCTATTCATAAAGCCCTGCATATGATGTCCTGCTATTAGCTCGTGGTGAACTGTTGCCCGTGAGAAATGCGGATTGTTGCCGCGCATGCTCATGAGTTTGTCTTCTTCGTTCATCTCATCTGTAGGGTAGGATATTTGTAAAGTTTCTCCACCAAGAAAGAATGGACTCACCAATTGTCGTTCTGGTGGAATCATTGTCATGCGCCAGGTTTCTTCTGCAATGGGTGGAATGGTAATGAGGTCATGCTCTTTAAGGAAAGCGATAGATTCATTGTATAATTTAAGCATGGCTTCCGGTTGTTGCCCTGGAGGAACAAAGGATTGCTTTACTTTTTCCTGAGCAGCTTTCCAATCGTCACCAAAACCCATTTCGCGTGAGGCTTTAAGTAGTTCTACTTCGCACCAGGCAAATTCTTTATTGGCAATATTGATTAACTCTTCCGGTGTGTAGGAAATCATTTCGTACTGAAGAAGCCGGATGAGTTCGTCACGACCGATGGGATTACCTATAATTCCACTACCATCATCTTTGGGTTGACTGGCAGGATCGATCTTTGATTTTAAGGCTTTACTATAGATGCCCAGTAAACTATCCAACTCTTGATAAGGTTTGGGTATCCACCAGGTGAATTGAGGATCGTAGCCGATATAAAAATTATATACACTTCGTAAGGCAGATTGTTGTCCGGCAATGATAGCTCCTGCACGTTTTGCAAGAACAGGAGTAAGGTTGGGTTCGCTTTTGAGTTTGTTGAGCATGCCCGTAATTGAATTAGCCATATCATTGAGTTGCTGCGCCAATTTTTCACTTTCCAAATGCTTGCCACGCCTACGTTCCTTTTCTATTTCATATAAAGGGCTGGCTATGGTGGTGTATTTAGAAATCTGCGCAGCTTCTTTTTCTTCTTGTGCGAGCAGGTACAATTCGTTTTCTATTTCACGTTTTACTAAAATATAATCCACCTTGCCACCGGTAGAAAATGATTCGAAGGGTAGTTGCTCTAATTTTTTAGTATAGTCTTTATAAAAGGCTACCATCCGTGCGTTACGCTCGGGCGAACCTTCAATGACATAAAAACGTTCGAGGCTCCCACGATCTGCATCGAGCTGTGTGGAAAAGGGATACATTTCTGAAGGAGTGAATTGCGCTTCTACAATAAAAGGAAGGGCAATGAATGCAAGAACTAAAAAACGTAAATTCATAGTTGATAAAATTATGTAATAAAGGTAGTTGTTGACTGGAAGGATAGCAACTATAAATTTGAATTACACATTAGAATAGTTAAGTTTCCACTTTCAATCAAGATAGTATTAAGTTATGCAAACTGACTTGAGGTTTTTAACAGAAAAAAGATATAACTTTATTTTATTCAGTGTTGGTTACTCTTTAAAATATGATAAAAATGAAAAGGCTCATAACATTTCTATGTTTAATCAACCTCGTGGGATCAGTTTGCTATTCCCAACAACAACCGGCATCGCCTTTGGTTAATTCCTACAAAGAGCATCTGTTAAAAAAGATGAATCTATTTATGGATTAAATTGGATACAACTGGGACCAACTATAAACAGTGCATTAGTTGAAACGCTACAAGTAGATCAAAATCATCCCGGTGTTATGTATGCGGGATTCGGATCAGGAAATCTCTGGAAGACGATAAACAATGGGTTGACATGGAAGCCAATATTTGAAAACCAGTCTGCGTATGGGATCGGTGATATCGCATTGGCTCCTTCCAACACCGATATAATTTATTTGGGTACAGGTGAAACACTAAAAAAGCCGCGCAACTTTACTATGCCAGGTACAGGCATTTACCGATCTAATGATGGAGGAGAAAATTGGATTCACCTTGGGTTGGAGGACTCCTGGCACATTGGGGAGATCGCTGTGCATCCTAAGAATCCTGATATAGTTTATGTTGCGGTATTGGGTCATTTTGGAGTACCAATAAGAACAGGGGAGTCTATCGATCATTAAATGGAGGCCAGACATGGGAGCATGTACTCTATGTTGATGAAAAACGGGAGCTAATAATATTGTCATTTCACCCAGCGATCCTAATGTGTTATACGCATCCATGTGGGAGAATTATCCATTGTACAACGGAAAGAATAGTGGCGTATATAAAAGCACAGACGCAGGAAAGACTTGGGCCAAATCGAATACTGGATTACCTCAAGGTGAGAATATTGGTAGAATAGGGTTAGCTATTTCAAACACCAATCAAGATAAGGTTTATGCTTTGTTTGACAATAGGGATAAAAAGAAAAAATGACATTCATGATAAAGACCTTGGTGCTGCCGAGGTGTATAGAACCTTGGATGGCGGGGTTACATGGAAAAGAACGCATCAAGAAGAGTTGATGATTTTTGCTGCTCTAGGGTGGTATTTTGCAGATATCTATGTTGATCCCTCTAATGATGAAGAAATATATGCCTTAGGTATCCGGTTGGCTCGAAGTTCAGATGGTGGGAAGAGTTTTAGCTTTGTAGCTGGAGATGTATATCATCTTTTTCCAAGTCCAGCTACACCGCTTCATCTTGACCAAGCCGAATTATGGATCAACCCCACAAACTCGAATCACTTGGCTTTAGGAAATGATGGCGGCTTTTATGTAAGCTACGATAAAGGGCAAACCTGGATGCATTATAATAACATACCGACTGGTGAATTTTATGATATTACATTGGATGAAGGGGACCCGTATACGATTTATGGTGGCACACAAGATGATGCTTCAGTGTATGGTAAGTCCAATGAATGGATACCTAAATTTTATGATGGATGGAAATATCTTTGGATTGATCCCTGGAGTGGAGGAGACGGATGCATCACAGTTTTAGATCCAAAGGATAACAATACTGTATACTATAGCTCTCAGGAAGGTGGAATAAGAAGAATGGATTTAGCGCAAGGGAATTCTAAATCTGCGTATCCCCGAATCGAAGCGTTAAAAGATAAGCTTCATTACAATTTTATCTCACCGTACTTTCTCTCGACTTACAACAACTCGAACCTATACCTCGGAGGTAATTTTGTTTTGAAAAGTACGGACAAGGGTGACAATTGGAAAGCGATCAGTCCAGATCTTACAATGGGTAAAGATAAAGACAAAACCTCTCTGGCGGCTGGAGCGTTAGCAGAATCACCGTTGAAAAAAGGGACTCATCTACATGGGTACCGACAAGGGATTATTTTGGGTGACGCAAGATGATGGGGCAACCTGGACAGATCGGTCAAAAGGATTGCCGAATATGTACATGCGCACTATTGTACCATCCAAATACAAAGAATCGAGGATTTATGTTGCCATGTCAGGAATGAACTATGATGATTTGGGCACTTATCTTTTTAAGTCAGAAGATTATGGGAAATCATGGGAATCCATGAAAGGCAACTTACCCACGGATGTATCCTATGTGGTCAAAGAAGATCCAAGGTTTTGAAAATCTTTTATATGCCGGAATGTACCGAGCAGTTTATATTTCAACAGATCGAGGTAAATCCTGGTTTCAACTTGGAATGGGGATGCCAGCTGCGGCTATTGCCGATATCGAAATTGATATTAAGTCTAACGACCTCGTTGTGGCCACGCATGGAAGGGGAATATATAAATTGAATCTTTCTCCCGGTTTACGAAAACCTGGCTGGAGGTGCAAATGAAGATCGGATATTTGATATTCCTCCCGTCACGGTTCAAACACAAGAAGATTCTCGAGATGATACCAATGCGGTTATTTTGGAAAAGATGCCCATTACCTTTTGGGTTAATCATGCCGGTGAGTCGGTTATACGTATCCTTAATGAAAAAAATCAAATTCTTTGGTCAACCAAAATGGTAACCCGAGCGGGTTATAATCAATACCGATGGGATTTAATTACGCAAGAAAGAGATAGCCCGTTACCTTACTTCCTTCGTTATAAGGAATATTTGAAAACTGGAAAGTACAAAGTGCAAATCACTACATCTAGCGGTGTTCTTCAGAAGGAGTTCAATGCCGTTAATGAAAAATGAAAACGACTGACAAAATAGAATAATCATTGGGCAAAAACTGGTTGTAGATAGTTTAGGGATCAGGGTACATTACCAATGGATTTTGCTCTATAATCAAGTCCTTCCTTTTGCGTGTATCTTGATTGACATCAATAATTGTAGTAATAATTAAATATTATTTATATGGTAATGACTCAAGTAATGAAAATCAGATTAACTCTTATTTTACTCAGCTTTGTACTTGGTCTAGTTCTCCCATTTCAAGTTGAGGCACAATCTGGATCCAATAACCTAACCTTTGGAGGATATTTACTCGAAAAACCTTTATGCTGTAAAGGGGTTTGGTCCCGTGCGGTGGATGAAAGACAATGAAGGGTATTCAACTATTGAGCGTAATGAAACGAGTAAGGGACAAGACATCATTCGTTATGAAGTTGTAACAGGGTGAAAGAAAAATTTTGGTAAATGCTCGTCAATTAATTCCTGTAGGGTTTAATTCCCCACTTAGCCTCGCGGACTACAATTGGTCAGAGGATAATTCAAAACTCCTGGTCTTTACCAATACGCGTAAGGTTTGGCGGTATAATACTAGAGGTGATTATTGGGTGCTTAATTTGAAAAGTGGTAAGCTCATTCAATTAGGGAAGCATTTAAATGAATCATCTTTAATGTTTGCAAAATTCTCGCCTGACGGAAATAAAGTAGCCTATGTGAGTGAGCAAAATATTTTTGTTGAGCAGCTGGACTCAGGTGAAATCACGCAAGTTACGAGAGATGGAGGTGCCCATATAATTAATGGCACTTTCGACTGGGTCTATGAAGAAGAGTTGAGTTGCCGTGATGGTTTTCGATGGAGCCCGGATGGAGAGACAATTGCCTATTGGCAGTCTGATACTCAGGGAGTGGGTACCTTTTATTTGATAGATAATGTTGATTCGATTTACTCTAAGCCAATTCTTTTACCTTATCCCAAGGTTGGAACAACTAATTCCGCTGTTAAGATAGGATTTGTTTCTGCTGCGGGTGGCGATACCCGATGGCTGAACATTCCAGGTGATCCACGAAATAATTATCTCGCGAGGATGGACTTTATCCCACACTCCAATGAAGTCATGATTCAACAACTAAACAGATTACAGAATACCAATAAAGTCTGGATTGGTACAGTATCTACGTTAAAACTGGTGAACATTTTAGCAGAAACTGATCCTGCTTACTTGGATATTCATGATGACATCCAGTGGCTTGACAAGGAGACTTCCTTTACGTGGACTAGTGAAAGAGATGGATGGGCACACCTGTATAATGTTTCCAGAGATGGTAAGAAAATTGACCTGATCACTAAAGGAGACTTTGATGTAGTTAATATCAATTGTATTGATCCAAAGGGTGGATATGTTTACTACATTGCCTCCCCCGAAAATTATACGCAGCGATATCTGTACAGAAGCAAAATTAATGGTAAAGGGACAGCGGAACGCGTATCTCCTTTATCCATGTCAGGACAACATGCCTATCAAATATCTTCCAATGCGAAATTTGCTATTCACACGTTCGAAAATTCGTTAACACCGCCCAGAGTTTCCCTTATAAATCTATCCACCCATAAGGAATTAAAACTCCTTGAAGACAATGCCACGCTAAAAGATAATTACAATTCATTGAATTTGCGGAGTAAGGAATTTTTTAAAATAGATATTGGTGAAGTTGTTCTCGATGGCTGGATGATAAAACCCAAAAATTTTGATCCTGAAAAAAAATATCCATTAATAGTTCATGTATATGGTGAGCCTGCGGGCTCCACAGTTCAGGATAACTGGCGTACCGGAGATAATCTGTGGCATCAATATCTGGCGCAGTTGGGTTACATTGTTATAAGTGTTGACAATCGTGGAACGAAAGTCCCGAGAGGCAGGGACTTCCGAAAATGCATTTACCGACAGATTGGCCTTTTGGCAGCCGATGATCAGGCAAGTGCTGCCAAGAAGATTTTTAAAATGTATCCATTTATTGATCAGCAACGCGTAGGTATCTGGGGTTGGAGTGGAGGTGGTCAAATGAGTCTGCATAGTATTTTTAGACATGGAGATATTTTCAAGACAGCTATTGCGGTTTCCTTTGTATCCGATCAGACTCTTTACGATAATATTTATCAGGAGCGCTTTATGGGATTACCGGAGGATAACAAAGAAGGATATCGTGAAGGATCTCCGATTACCCACGCAAAAAAATTGAAGGGCAACCTGATGATCATACATGGTACGGCAGACGATAATGTGCATTATCAAAACTTTGAGATGCTAGCCAACGAATTGATAAAGCAGAATAAAATATTCAATATGATGTCCTATCCGATGAGATCTCATAGTATTAATGAAAGAGAAAACACCACACTTCACATGAGAAGGACGATGGAGAATTATTGGATAAATTATTTGACTCCTGGAGCCATGTAAATATTTGGCAATGAGTAGAAGAGCAGGATTTTATAAAAGCCTCAGTTTTTCTTCATAGGAATTCACCCAAATTAAAATGGATATCGAAATTTTAAAGACAAGAAATAATCGAGCCAAGCATAGACACAGGTCTACTTACCATAATTCAGGTTTAAGCAGAGGATGGGAAAGTGAATGATGCTATTGCCTCCAAGTTACAAAGAAAGTGACGATGAAACATTGTTTCTAAAATAATTGATACTTCTCTGCCCGCAACGGCGCCAAACTTTCCGACTATTTGAATATCGAGATAAAGCAACAAGTAACATCAAAAAAAATCAGGACAATGTCGAAACATTGCCCTGATCAAAAAACTAACTAAAACAAAACTATTTTTTTTATAACACTACAACACTTAGTTATTCTAAATATTATAAAATCTTCTGTTCATGATGCACTGGTTATGGCTTATTATCCCACGTGGTACCTTTTGCAAACCAATTGCTCTGTCCCACGGCAATCACGTTCGGATTTTTCGTCAACTCAGACAAAGGGTATGGGAACCTTCTTGCAAAAGTCTCGGTGTTATAGGCATTGGCCATCATATAATCAAAATCGAATGCCGGTTATCCCGTTCTTACAAAATCAAAATAGGATTCATTACTCCGCCATAGATTAGCGATATATTTTTGATTTATGATCAGCTCCTGAGCCATCTCTTCATCGTTAGGCATGATCAAGGTCGGTTGTGCCAGATAGGTGGTAATGTCCGCTGTGGGAACGCCTATATATTCCATATCTGCTTTTGATCCTGCTTTCATGGCTGTTTCGGCCTAATGCCCAATCTCCTTTTAGCGCATACGCCTCAGCTTTTAGGAATTGTGTTTCGGCATACGTCATGATAAAGTCCGGATATGGTTTTCCAAGGTAGCTGAACTTCCAATGACTTGGCTTATCACCTGCTGTTACAGGAGGTCCGGCTCTATGCCCTTTAAAGCCTGCTGGATCTGCCTCAGAGAACGTAAACATGATGTAGCGTCTTGGATCATTATAGGAGTTCATCATATCAATCAGAAAATTACCTGGGGTCAAACCTTCATTATTTGAATAGGCCCGGTTCATGTATTCATATATTATGTTAGCATTGTTCAGGTCGTCCAAATGTTGCCAGGCTACGATATCATCGTTAGAGGTCATGCCATTTTGTAAATACGACAATGCAAGGTCAGCCTGTCCAGCTTTGGTTTTTCCCGGTGCGTAAGCCAACCGCATGGCTTGCCTTGCTTTTAGGGAATAGGCAAGTTTGGTCCATTTAGAGACGTCACCGTTCAGCATATAGTCATCACTACCCGGTGCTCTTTCTCCAGCTGCTCCTTGTAAGAGGGTAATGGCTTCGTCTAAAAGTCCATTCGCATGGTTGTACAATTCGTCCTGAGAAACCAGCGCTGGGTGCAATGCGTCCAAGCCTGACAGGGCATCATCTAAGGGAGCCTGATCATAGACATCGGCCATGTAAAACCATTGTGCGGCAGCAATTATAGCAGCAATACCCTGATAATGATTGTTGCCGTTTCCCTTTGCTTTTTCATACAACTGAACTGCATGTTTTAAAGATCCTGCATAAGAATCCCATACTTCATTACCAAAACCTGCGTTAATATTCATGTCGGTTGGTGTGGAACCTTCAATAGCATGCCAGGAAAGCCACATCGGAAATCCGCCCCATGAATCAAATTTTTGATTCACCATAGAAAACCATTCGGCCTCTACACCGATAAGCATAATATCCTCTGTAATTGCCGGTCCATCAGTAATCGCGTTGGGATTCGTATCGACATCGATCCAATTATCGCACCCCGTTACAAAAAACGAGGCGAGAAAGATTAAAATATAGTATTTATATAAGTTTTTCATAATGCAATATATTTTAGAATTTGGCGGTCAAAGTAATTGAATAGGTTCTGGTTGCCGGAAGGCTATACCCTTGATATCCGTTACCGTTGTTAATGCCATCTGTATTATTCTCTGGATCAATTCCCTCATAGCTTTTGTTGAACTTTCTCCAAAGGTTTCTGCCAGATAGGCCAACCTGAAATCCTTGTAGGAATGTTTTTGAAATAACCGACATAGGTACTTTATAAGATAGTTGTAGCTCTCTTAATTTTATATAGTCCTTGGGCATAACATTTTCTTCCAATACACCTTGAGCTACGTTTTGAAAATAGAGATCATATCGTGTAGGCTGTGGCGTTTCACTTGTTACAACCGCTTTATTCGTAGTATAATCAAAATGTCCCATCACCCCATCAAAAGTAGTCATGTTGTTGTCGGGTCTATCATCTTGATGTTGAGCCATGCCATAATAGGTAAGATAATGATCGTTCAAATTGAACACATTCCCTCCCTGGCTCATATCCACTTGTGCCATCAGGACAAAATTCTTGTAGACAAATGTATTCCGTAAACTTCCCAACCAATCGGGTGAAGTCTTTCCAAAAATTTGGTTTTTGCTGTTATCCTGCAATGGCCGGCCAAATCCTGTGCCCGGGGCATCATCAAGCACCAATCTCCCTTGGTCATCGCGTAGAAAACCAGGACCATAAATCACGGGGTATGGTTGCCCTACGATTGCTGTACCATAGGAGCCCAAATCAATAGGCTCGTTATTGGTGCCCAGTTTGTCAACCATAGAATTATCCTTAGACCAATTCAGAGTAATGTCCCATGAAAAGTTATTTCTTTTGACAGCGCTTCCAGTAAGACCCACCTCAATACCTTTGTGGGTAATGCCCCCAATGTTGACGGTTCCATAGGTATAACCTGTTGAAGATAGGAATTGCTCACTCAGGATTTGGTTCTCGCTCCAGTTGTGATAGACGGATACATCGACTCCCAACCTACTCTTAAACAATTTTAATTCGAGCCCAAGCTCCACTTCACTCTTAAACTCGTTGGTAAGGCCCAGATTAGGTATCTTGGATGATGACAGATAGCTTCTTTGTCCGTTAAACGGCCAAGTAACCCCATTCACAAAACCTCCACCGTCACCGGCCTGTTCCAATACTACATTTCGGGCAT
Organism: Flammeovirgaceae bacterium; assembly: GCA_016709845.1. GTDB lineage: Bacteria > Bacteroidota > Bacteroidia > Cytophagales > Cyclobacteriaceae > ELB16-189. The sequence continues at coordinate 106,221 of JADJMA010000013.1, forward strand.
AGGCATCAGCAGGAGAGCCCACCTTGGCATAACTGGCCCGAAGTTTACCATAGGAAAAAATATCGCTTTTTTGTAAAAGCTCGCTAAAAACAAAACTCAGGCTCTGGCTAGGATAAAAAAAGCTGTCAGGCACGCTACTGGCCCAATCATTTCTTCCTGTAATGGAGTAGTATAAGAAATTTTTATAGCCTATCATCGCTTGGCCGAAGAAAGAGTAGGACCGATAGTCGCCTCTATAAGAATCTGCCTGATACCCGCTTACGTTTGTGCTATTATAGATGCCGGGTATCACCAGGCCAGTACCGTTAAAATCGGACCCGCGCCAGTAGTTTGACTTGATGTAATTACCTACCAAGGCAGTTACACTGAAATCTCCAAACTCGTTATCGTATGTTACAGTTTCGGTAGACTCTATATCACGAGAAAACTGCTCCGTAGAGTTGTACTCTCCATTAACCGAGGCAATACCATCTCTATTCATGTGATTCTCGTTACGCGTACTTGTTGTACTTACACCGGTAGCAGATCTGAATTTTAACTTCGGCAAAATCTGGTATTCTACCGTAACTGTTGCGTTAAATCGATCCCTAATATTGTTTTCTCCCGTGTTCTCTAAAGTCCATAAATATGGATCCCGCGATCCACCGCGATAGGAGCGTAGATTGCCATTCGCATCCCTTAGTGGATAGGCATTCCATGTATTGGGGCCAGCGAGGAAGGTATTCATGAAGGCACTGTTGCTACTATTCTCCGCCAGACGATCTATATTTTGTTTCGAATACATTATGTTGGAGCCAATGGTAAGCTTTGGCGTAAACTTAAAGGAAGTGTTCGCGTTGAGGGAATTCCTTTTATATTCAAGGGGTTCCAATGTGCCATTGTTCTTGAGGCCAGAATAACTGATGTAATAGGATGCATTGGGTGTTCCTCCTGAAACACTTAAGTTGGTCTCGTTGGTAAAACCAGTCTTGAAAACGTCCCATCGATCATAATACTTGGCTCCGGGAACATCGGATATTCTAGGTCCAAAACTGGTTGATGTAAATTGAGTCTCGCCATCGATATACTGCCAGTCGTTTGTACCGGAATCCCAACGGCCTTGTGACCAATTCTTTTGGAGCGGAACTTCATAAATTTTATCAAAACTTGAGGTATTGGATAAGGTAATGACAGGTTTTGAATTAATAGCTCCTGTTTTTAAAGTAATAAGAATAACTCCATTGGCTGCCTGGCTTCCATAAAGGGCAGCTGCCGCTGCGCCTTTAAGTACACTAAGGCTTTCGATAGAGTTTGGGTCAATGTCGCCAAGCCCTGAAGAACCGCTTGTGTTCGAAGCATCAAAAGGAACCCCGTTAACCACAATAAGTGGCTCGTTGTTACCCGTAATTGACGAGCCACCCCGTATAACGATTCTCGTACCACTACCAGGCTGACTGGATGTGCTCGATATGTTAACCCCTGGAACTTTTCCACTTAGTGAGTTCACAAAGTTATTGGTAGCTTTTACCGCTCCGATTTGTTCGCCTTCTACTTGGGCGGTAGCATAACCCAAGGCTCTTTTATCACTTTTGATACCCAAGGCAGTAACGACTACCTCTTGCAGTTGAGCAACATCTTCCTGCATGGAGACATTAATACTCGATTGATCACCCACGGTTATTTCTTGTGTAGTATAACCAATAAATGAAAAAACCAGAACGTTTGTCGAAGACGCTCTAATCGTATACTTTCCGTCAGAGTCAGTCGCAGTACCGGTAGCTGACCCTTTGATCACCACAGTGCCTCCGGGTATGGGTTGCCCCAAATTATCACTTACCGTACCAGAAATGATATTTTCCTGACCAAAGGCGTTGGTCACTACAAATAGCAGACCCACCCAAAAAAGGAGCCGATGTGCCACTGTTCTCATTTGTAACTTTGTTCTCATATTTTTTGAGGTTTAGTTTTAAACTAGATAATAAGTTGGCAATTAAATTTAGTAAAAGGAAGGAGCGGAAAGCAGTATGGTAGAAAAGTATTAATAATGGATAAAATACTATAGTGTCATAGACGGTTGAGTTACTAAAATAATTATTTGATTCCGTGCCTACATTCTTTAATTCAATGACTTCATCTGGAGTATGTAAGCAAATCTTATTCAGAGACATTTATTTTATAGTAGGGCATTGTTCTTCTATGGCGACTTACAAACTTTACATTCTGTTGTCTGCTCTGGCGGATTACAAAGCGTTTAATTGTTGTAGTCCTTAGTTGTTTTTATCGGACTACTTTCCTTTTTACCTGTTGAAAATTTACCGCAGTCAAGCTTAGAAATAATCTGAAGGAATAAAATCATGTGAGAAATCACGAAGCAAATTGTTTCTTTATCCGCTTCAAAGTAAGTTTGAGTCAGATACCCTTATAATAGATAATTAATTAAATGCTTGTGCCATGATGAAATACATTCTTTCTATAATTTTTTGCATCACTTTTCTTGTTGGCTCATTAATGGCCCAATCCATTTCTGGTGAAGTTACGCAAGATTTACGCTGGCGTAGTATTGGGCCAGCGAATATGATGGGGCGCATCGCTGCTGTCGAAGCATTGAATACTGATTACCGACACGTCCTGGTAGCGTCTGCTTCTGGAGGGGTATTTAAATCTGAAAATGCTGGCATTACCTGGACACCGATTTTTGATAATTATGGTGCAGGGTCAATAGGCGCTGTGGATATGTTTCAACCAAACCCAAATATTATTTGGGTAGGTACAGGAGAAGCTGCAAACCGAAATAGCAGTGCTTATGGAGATGGAATCTATAAGTCGACAGATGGTGGTAAGACCTTTACTAACGTGGGACTGGAAGCAACGCATCAGATTGCTGAGATCGCTACCCACCCAACCAATCCAGATATTGTTTATGTTGCTGCCGTGGGTCATTTGTGGGGGTACTCTGGTGATCGAGGGCTTTTTAAAACAGAAGATGGCGGCAAGACCTGGCAAAAACTTGCAGGTGGCTTACCTCAAGATGAGAAAACAGGCTGCACGGAAATTATTATGCACCCGAACAATCCAAATATTTTGTTTGCTGGATTTTATGAACGCTTAAGGCAACCCGCCAGTTTTAATTCGGGTGGAACAAATGGAGGATTATTTAAATCGGAAGATGGTGGTAAAACCTGGCGAAAAATAACGAATGGTCTGGCTAAAGGATCTTCAGGGATGATTGACATCTCTTACCATTTGAAAAATCCAGATATCATGGTTATGGCCTACGAAGCTGATGAAAATATTCCCAAAGGAGAACCAGGCTCAGGAGTTTATAGATCTGATGATGGCGGAAATTCCTGGAAGTTTTTGTTAAAGCACGCTCTTCGACCTTACTATCATGGCCAGATTCAGATTGATCCTATTGATCCGAATAATATTTATGTTGTCTCAAGAGATTTTCGTGTTTCACATGATGGTGGAAAGACTTTTACTCAGCCTACCTGGAACCCTGGCGGTGGGGATGATCATGATATGTGGATGGCACCCTATGATAATAAGATTATTTATATGGCTACTGACCAAGGTGCACGGTTGACAATTGATGGCGGCAAAAGCTTTCTGGCATTTAATAACATGGCTATTGGACAGTACTATGCTATCGGTGTTGATATGAGAGATCCCTATTTTGTGGCAGGTGGATTACAGGATAATGGCTTGTGGCTGACAGCAAGTAACAGTAGAGAACAAAGAGGTATATTAAATGAACATAGTATGTGGATTTCCGATGCGGATGGCTTTCATGCTCAAATTGATCCTGACCATTGGGAAACAATCTATGCGGTTGCCCATGTAGGGTTTGCTATGAGGTTTAATGCAAATACCCGAGAGCACATTTATATTACACCCACGCCAGAGACCACCACGAATTTTAATGAGTACTTCGATCCAAATTACAATGAAACGCCTAACCAATATACTATTGCTCCGGGTGAGCACTGGTTTTTTGGGGAGAATCTGGAAAGACCCTTATTGCCAGTACAATTTAGATTTAATTGGAGCACACCGTTAGTTATGTCTCCTACTAATCCACACACAATTTATTTTGGTTCAAATCATCTCTTTCGGTCCGATGATAGGGGCGATTCCTGGAAGATTATTAGTCCTGATTTGACTACTAACGACCCTAAATTAAGAAATCCATCCAAGAGCGGAGGACTCACCAGAGATGATACCGGTGGAGAAAACCACTTCACCATTATGACAATTGCTGAATCTCCATTAAACGATCAAGTTATATGGGTGGGCACAGATGATGGCAATGTGCAGATGACCAAGGATGGAGGGGGTTCATGGACTAATGTTAAATTAAATATTCAGGGCATTCCAAAAAAAATATGGGTAAGTAGGGTAGAGGCTTCTCATTTTGACGAGGGTGTCGCGTACGTGAGTTTTGATAATCATCGCTTTGATGATAATCGTGCGTATGTATATCGCACCAAAGATTATGGTGCAACCTGGGAAGACATTTCAGGTGACTTAACAGACAAATATTCGGTGTACGTAATACGAGAGGATCTGGTAAACAAGAAATTACTTTTCGTTGGCACCGAGCAAGGCGTTTATGCTTCGTTAGATGGTGGCCATCATTGGCAAATAATGAAGAATAATATGCCAACCGTTGCAGTTTATGATTTAGTTATCCATCCGAGAGAAGGTGATTTAATTGCGGCCACCCACGGAAGAAGTTTATGGATTATGGATGATATTTCTCCATTAAGGCAGTTGAGTGATGAGATCACAAATAAACCAATTCACATTTTTAACAATAAGGTGGCAACTAATTGGTTAACATTTACTACAGGAAGAACGCAAACTGATTTTGAATATAGAGGAGAGAATCCGGTAAACGGAGCAACAATTGATTTTTATCTTTCAAAGTCCCCAACAGACTCAGTTACAGTTAAGATAATTGATAACAAGAGAGGAAATGAAAATCAATTTAGAGTTAAAGTGCACGCAGGGATTAACCGAACTTATTGGAATTTAAGTCTTAATTATACCGAGGCAGAAAAGAGAGATTATAAATTGCACTTAGCATCCGTTATTAATGCACTCACAAATCGTGTTAAGAATAAAGATTTAGTATTTAAACTAAAGTTAATGGGTAAGCAATTGGATAAGGCCAAGACGGTGGAAGAATTAAACGAGGTGCGGTCATTATTAGTGAAAGATTATACTGGATATGCAGGCGGAGAGTCATTCTTCGGTAAGAAACTAATTCCCTTAATAGCTACAGCGGGAATGTATAAAGTAGTAATTAGTGATGGCGTAAATAGTGATAACCGTATTATCAAAGTTCGGGAAGATCCGTTACTAAAATAGAAGCGATTATATCATGCTTTACTGCTTCTCAGCAGGCCAATACTTTTTTCGCATTTGAAAAACGTGTTAATCCAAAATTGGGCTGAAATTGGACTAGAGTTTTGACCGTTTAAAGAAATTGGTAGAACAAATGTAAATTTATTAGGATAACTTAGAGTTGATTTATCGAATCTTTGTACTCTATGGAGCCAATTTATTTCAAAGTACCCATTCTGAGCGAGGAGACTATTCGAGTTGAACACTGGGATTTAGATCACTTTTACAATCCCATGCATTTTCATGAGGAGTGCCAATTAACTTATATTATAGAGGGGAGTGGTAATGTGTTTGTAGGCTCAACGGTTGAAAAATTTCAAACGGGTGAGGCTTTCTTGTTTGGTAAAAACCTTCCCCACGTCCTTAGAAGTAGTGAAGAGTATTATTTGAATAATCCTACACTTCATGCTAAGGCAATCAGCATATTTTTAGAATCGATTCTTTTCTTCATCTGTTTGAAACAATACCTGAAGGTAGAATAGCTGCAAGACTTTTAAAGTACTCATCTTATGGAGTTAGAATCCTTCCTGAACTGGCACTTAGATTATTCTCTGAACTTAGATTCTTGTCCACATTAAACGGATTAGAGAGGGTGACATCACTTTTGATGATTTTGGATAAAATATCACGAAGTAAGCATCTTCAGTTCATTTCATCGACAAGTACCCCTTTGAACTCAGTAGCAAGTGATATTCCTAAAATAAATAAGATATTTGAATACACAACCAAAAATTCCTACAAGCAAATTACATTATCTGAAATTGCTTCTTTGGTTAATATGACTCCAAGTGCTTTCTGTAGATTTTTTAAGTTCCATACTCAAAAGACCTTCTCTCGATTTCTTATTGAAGTTAGAATCGGAATCGCCTGTAAACTCCTGTCGAGTGGAAAATATAACTCAACGGAAAGTTGTTTTGAATCAGGGTTTAATAATATTTCAAATTTTCACCGTCACTTTAAAAATGTTACGGGGATGACTCCAACTGAATTTAAAAGGAGCATTGAGAAAACCGATTTCGAGGATAATCTAATACCTTCGTAGAACTTACTCACCACACATTAGATCAGTTTCCGATTTTGATAAGAGACTATCGAATAGCGACCTCCTGAAATTCAAAAAATTGTTGCACAACCTATCTGTTGACTAGCTATGCAACAATTTGGATTTAGTTTAAGATCTCGCTCTCCAACTTTATTGCTTTTGGAAACAGAATATTATTTTCAAGATGAATATGCTGATGCAGGTCAGTCAGAAACTCCTGCAGTTTGGCAAAGAATACTCGATACGACATGCACGCATCCTGCGGAGGCGTAAAGCCATTGCTTAAGTCCTCGATCAATTCCATTGCTCTACCCACTGATGTGTGTTCTGCTTCCATCATATTAATGGGATTGGCTATGGTACCGAAGGGCGGAGCATCCATCGATTGATTATTGCGTGTGGCTTCCGCTAATTTTTTTATGTACGGGAATAGAATTGCTTCCTCTTTATGCATGTGCATGGTAAGCTCCTCAATAACTTCCTGCGTGTATTGTTCTATTTCGAGTAGCTCAGGATGATGATCTCCATGCACCCGGGCTACTTTTATACTCAATTCGTCTAGAAACGGAATGGCTGATGTCACATATTTGTGGTGATTGTTTATAATGTAATCAGCTAAGAAATCTAAATCCCAATTATTATAATTGTGCGTATTGGTCGATTGCCGTCCCTTTATTTCTTTAAGTTCTGATTCAACGATGCTGACTTCTATATTTTTCTTTGCACATGCTTCTGCTACGGTTTTCTTGCCTCCGCAGCAAAAGTCAATGCCGTACTTTTTTAAAAATTTCGGCCTTGCGCCAATCATTGGTTACCAATTCACCTATACTGGGTGCTTGAGTAGATAGTACGTTTGATGTTTCCATGATAGTTTGCTGTAGTAATTAAATAAATTGAATAGGATTCAAAATTACGAGACTCTAGTTGAATTTTTTATGATCGAGACCAGTATACCAGTCAGAGAAAAAAATAGCCTATCTTCTATTTGAGATTTCAATAAAGGACTAAAATGTCTTTATTTATTATATTTGCACAATTTTATTTGTAGAATATGATCGATATAGAGGAAGAGCTGAAACCTCTGGTTTACTCTTGTTCAGGCTGCTCAAGTGCAGCTCAAATGGCCAATTATTTGGCAGTAAGACTTGATCGGAGTGGACTGGCAGAGATGTCTTGTATTGCCGGTGTAGGGGGAAATGTCAAAAACCTGGTGCGAACAGCCAAATCAGGAAGAAAGTTGATTGCCATTGATGGCTGCTCTTTGGCATGTGCTAAAGCCTGCTTGAACAATCACTCCTTACAACCAAATTGGCATATTGAATTAAAGGGAATGGGAGTTGCGAAAAAAAAAGGAGAGGATTTTGATAGCGTGGAGGCAGAAGAGATTCTTGAAAAAATTAGTAGCGAAGTGGAAATACGGTTTTCTTTACAGCGTGAAAAGGAACTGGCATAAGTGAAAAAGACGCGATCAACCAATTTTTCTAAAACAATTAAAACGGAAGTGGTGTGTCCCAACGATACCAACCCAATGGGTATTTTGCAGGGTGGTCGTCTAGTGCAATGGATGGATATCGCTGCTGCCGTATGCGCTCAAACCCACGCAGGTAAAATTTGTGTTACCGTATCTATTGATACAGTGAGTTTTATCCGACCTGCTTATGTGGGCGAGATACTGACCATCGAAGCAAAGATTACCCGTGCTTTTACTACCTCTATGGAAATCATGGTTTCGGCTTGGTCCAAAAGTGTACCCAGTACCAAGAAATATTTGATCAGCGAATCCTACTTTACTTTTGTGGCTATAGATGAAGATGGTAAAGTTTCTTCCGTTAATACAGTGAAGCCCACCACACTAGCCGATCGTAAGCACTATGACGATGCCGGGAGAAGAAAGAAGAAAAATAGACCTAGTTAAAGAAAATAGGAGCACGTTAATTTAAGATATCCGAAAAGGATAGATAATTTTGCCAGTTCAATTTTTCAACACATGGCGAAAGTAGATAATTATATAAAGATATGGTTGTGGTCGGGTATACTGCTCATCGTTTTGATGATCGTGGTGGGTGGTATTACCCGTTTAACAGGGTCCGGATTATCTATTGTGGAGTGGAATGTAATTTCCGGAACGATTCCGCCCATCACAGACGCTCAATGGCAGCACGCTTTTGATCAGTACAAACAATTTCCACAGTATCAAAAGCTGAACCATGGAATGGACATGGCGCAGTTTAAACAAATATTTTTTTGGGAATACCTCCATCGGTTGTTGGGTCGCTTTATTGGTCTCGTTTTTCTTCTTCCCTTTATATTTTTTTATTTTAAACGTAAACTTTCAAAGCCACTTATAAAAAACTGCTAGTGATATTCGCGCTAGGCGCATTGCAAGGTTTATGGGTTGGTATATGGTGAAGAGTGGATTAAATGATAATCCGCATGTCAGCCATTTTAGATTGGCCATCCATCAAGGCCTGGCCTTGTTGCTTATCGTTTCCATTTTATGGACCATCTTAACAGTTAATGAAGATAAAAATGCAATTTCGAAAAATCACTCTTCCATACTTCGTATTTCCTACGCTTCCCTTATACTACTCTCTCTTCAAATAACATTGGGTGCATTTGTAGCAGGCCTGAAGGCAGGTTTTTCCTATATCAATTTCCCCTTCATGGGTGACTCCTTTTTCCCACCTGCGATTGTCATAAAGTTAGAACCCTATTTTTACAATGGTGTGATGCTACAATTTACGCACCGATGGCTAGCCTTTGTTGTGTTCTTTTCTTTTCTGTGGATATTAAAAATATCGAGATCGTATCAGGAAACACAAAAATATGCACGAATCCTTATCATCGTTGGGATTACACAGGTGTTGTTGGGAATAACCACACTGATGCTTTACGTGCCCTTGGCATTGGGTGTGATCCATCAATTTATTGCGATTATACTGCTTATGCTTTTGATCAAAATAATTCATATCCTAAAGCATCCCATGACTCCAGCAGCAGCGAAAATGTAATGTGCGTTATCCTGTCAAGGTATCGAAGGTGATAGGTTGTATAAGATACTTGAAGATAAACATGTCTTAAATAATCTACTACCGAAAAAATGTATGGTTTGTTATGAACGCCAACCCAATCGTGGGGTGGGCAACGAGATTCACACTAAGCTAAGTTTGGCAACAACTGCTCTTACAGCTGCAAAATCTTGTCCGGCAGTGGCAATAAAGATTGTTTCATAGTTACATCCGCAAAAAATGAAAGACATCTAAGTTGGGTCTGGGGCCTTCATTTCTCTATAGATTAATATTAGTTTATCAAATTCTATGGTGAGCGTAGGGGCAATGTTTTCATTACTGATTTCAATAGCATCGGGTGAGTAGTTTTTTCCGATTATGAATTTATAGTACAACCATTGGTCGGCTTTGGTAAACGCCCACAGTGCATCTTCGGTTTGAAAAAATTCAATGGGCTTTCGTTCGCAAGCTATTTCTATCCAGTAGTCAGCACCAAGTGCTTTTAGTTTTGTAAAAAAATTGGTTTCGGTATTCGGCATCATTCATTCTGCTGCTAAAGTAGGATCGATCGGCTTTGCCATTGCCGGGAGTACCTACCACTAAGCAGATGCCGAGATCTTTTGATTAACAATGATTTGCAAATGCATAACCTCATCAAGGGTTGCATCGTATTTTTTTAACACGGCTGCGCTGCGGCTATACGCTAACCACATACTGCACAACTGGCGATCAGTATGTTGTTCAGGATCGAGGCTGCTTACCATTGCATCGGAGCCATCAATTTTTAATTTGTGCACATGACCCTTAATCTGCTCATGAAGTTGCAATAACTTGGTTTGTAAACTCACGCGCTCGGCAAGTAGCTCAGGTGTGGTAACGCGAGCTTTACTATTGGCGAGGGTGAGGTAATCTTCTTTTTTGAAATACTGGTTTTTTAATTTTATATGATCCCACGAAAAGCCAGCAGTGGTGAGCGCAAGCAATTGTTTTTTTTCATTTCGGGATTTACTTTCGCGTTCCTTAAATGTGGGATACACTAACTCATATTCCTGAATAAGGGTTTCGTTGAGAGGCTCCCCAAATTCGTAATAGCCTATAAACCACGACTTCAGCGTTTCAATTTCTTTTGCATCCGTAATTTTGTAAAAAAGTTCTTCGCTGTCTTTGAGGCCTTCGAGAGTGAAGTGGCCGGAACCAACAAAGGCAACAGATTTTCGAAACGGCAGATCGAAAATATATACATTGGCATTAAATGAGTTGCGTGTGTAAATGTTTAGTGTGATACGCCCCTGGTAGTGGCGCCAGATTTTGCGCAGCACTTCGGGATCGGAAGGCACATCCAACCCGGTTACAATTTCCATTTTGGTTTTAGTGGGGATGCGGCTTCGGATAAAATCGAAACCGGCTTCGGAGATTGCGGCAGTAGCGATATAGCAATGTTCTACTTGTTGCAGGAGCTTATCGTTAATGAACGGAACAGCCAATTTTTTAATAATCATGAACGAGGTAATTGATTTCTTTTGTTTGCAAATTACGGCTTAAGTTGTTGGCTTAGTATTATCTGATGTATTTTGCATACCAAATTAATACCCATGACTGAACGAGAACTGATTAAGCTGGAAGGTACCATCCGCAAGAAAATGGAAGACATTAAGAAACAACGGGTGTCTTTGAAAGACAGCGGCATTGGTGGGTTAATGAATTCCCTAAAGAAAGTGGATGAAGCGCTTTATGAAAAGATTCTGCCTGAGTATAAAAAGATGGCTGCTGAAAGTAACATTTTTAAGTAGTGTTCAATTGTGCTTCCAAATTTTAAACTTAGGCAGAATCATTTCATTTATCTCCTAGTGTATTAAAATTATATACATAATAATTGGAATCGACAGTAAGGGTTGTCTTACCGGTCTCCAACTTTTCAGATTTTGTTTGCCGGGTTGGGTTTAGTATTACTTCTTTTCCATCAATCCAAACCTTTACGGGCATATCAAAACCAGGGATGCAATTTGTCCAGTGGTAACTTAGTTTACCATCGCGAATGGCATATTCAAAAACCGGAATGCGAATGTCACGCAAGTATTGATCAAAGAAAGCATCTAGTTTTAAACCGAGACTGCTGGCTATATACTCTTCTATCTGCTTGGTTGTTACCGTTTGATGATAAAATTCTTTATTAAGTCCGCGCAACATAGCATGCCATTTTTCGTCATCATTAACAATTTGCCTTAACGTGTGCAGCATGTTATTTCCTTTATTATACATGTCAGCACCACTGCCATTTACATCATAATCACCAATCATGGGGCTTGTATTGGAAATATTCATGCGAATGCCTTTTGTGTATTCTGCCCCGGCTTCCTTGCCATAATAATATTCAACAAACAAACTTTCCGAATACATGGTAAAGCCTTCGTGTATCCACATATCAGCCATGTCTTTGTAGGTAATGTTGTTAGCAAACCATTCGTGCCCCGATTCATGAATGATAATATAATCCCATTTTAATCCCCAACCGGTTCCACTTAAGTCCCGACCGAGATAGCCATTTTGATAGCCGTTGCCATAGGTGGTAGAGCTTTGGTGTTCCATACCCAGATAGGGTACTTCTACCAGTTTGTAACTGTCTTCATAAAATGGATATGGTCCAAACCAATATTCAAAAGCCTTCATCATTTTTTTGCATCTTCAAAATGCACTTTGGCTTTTCGAGGTTGCTGCGCAATACCCAATAGTCCATATCTAGTGGTCCTTTTTCACCGGGATATTTTTCTGAAAAATGAACGTAGTCGCCAATATTAATATTCACGCCATAGTTATTTATCGGGTTCACTACTTCCCAAGTGAATGTTTTGGTTTTGTTTTTCTCTTTCTTCTCACTTTTTAACCGGCCATTAGAAACGGCAATCAAATCACCCGGTACGTTTACGGAAATGATCATCCCATTATCGGGTTCATCATACATGTGATCTTTGCATGGCCACCACAAGCTAGCACCAATGCCCTGGCAGCTGGTAGCAATAAAATGTTTTTGGTTTGCGTCCTTTTTCCATGAAAATCCGCCATCCCACGGAGCATTTTTTGCAGCTAAGGGTTTGCCGGAATATTCAATTTTAATTTCATTAATGTCTCCGGGGATTTGCTCTTTAATTAATTTGATAAAATGAGCATTGCCCTCATGGGTAACCTCCAGCGGTTTGCCTTCTTGCGTTACGCTCCCCATAACCATGGGTGGTTGCAGGTCAATTTGCATAACCGTATTAGGTTCAAGAACTTTATACTTAATGATATTGCTTCCTTTAATAGATTGATTCTCCGGATCGACAGCAACTGTCAAGTTGTACTTAAGCAGGTCCCACCAGACGCGCTCTGGAGTAATTGCACCTCGTAAAGAATCCTGATGCGTGTATTTTTTCTCTAAGTGTGCCTGCTGGGCGTAGGAAAAAGTAATCGAAATCAACAACAGTAGTGTAGAGATGTATTTTTTCATAGAATTTGTGAGGCGTAAGATTTAGTTTGGACGGAAATTTGAGGTTTTAATCAAACTTATATTTTTCCTCAACTTTTGGTAACTTATTTACCGGAGCAACTACTATTACCAACCAAAATACCACTACCGTGTGTACTTTCAGTCGCATCTGGTTTGTTTGTTCCCTTATTTTGTTTGCCGATGGATCTTTTTTTCTCAGAACACAGTCACAATATTTACTTACATTCAAAAATATTCTGCAAATTTGGTAGTGTAAGATTCATCGATGAGTCTGGTATTTTTTTAATCGGTAAATGCAATAATTGTAATTAGTATGTCAACAAGAAGAAAATTTATCAAACAAGTTACTCCTTTGGCGCTCACTCCTTTCATCTCTTGGGAGACCATGTTTAAGACATTACCTGATTTAATTCTTTACAATGCAAACATCATTACCGTAGATGCAAACCAACCTCGCGCTCAGGCATTGGCCATTTATCAAGATCGGATTACTGCAATTGGTGATGATGCTACCATATTGAAACTGGCCACAGCAAAAACCAAAAAAATTGACATTGGTGGAAGCACCATAACGCCAGGTTTTATTGACGCACATTCTCACCCTGCTTATTCTGGAATGGCCCATCTCAGGATGATTGACTGCTCACTACCTTCTATTGATGCTATTAAATCTGCACTTTATCAACGGGCTAAAAATACGAAGCCAGGAGATTGGGTGTTGGGTTTCAAATATGACGATACAAAAACGAAAGAAGGAAGGATTATTACGCGTTGGGATATCGATGAGGTGGTACCCGATCATCCTGTAATGATAGAACATCGTGGAGGTCATTCTGTTTATGTGAATTCAAAGGCTCTTGAGTTGGCTTCAATAGTCAAAACTAGCACAGATCCGGAGGGTGGCAAAATCGGCAGAGATTCTTCAGGTGAAATCACAGGGCAATTACTAGAAAATGCTGTGAACCCAGTGAGAAAATTAATTCCGAATACATATTCCCGTACAGAACGTGCTGAGGGTGTTAAACTCATTACGCAAATGATGTCTCGTAGTGGGGTTACTTCCGTTACGGATGCCTATGGTTCTGCGGAGTACTTAACTGCTTACAATGATGCATTCAAGGCGGGTGAATTGAGATCACGCATCTATTGTATGATGAGCTATCAAGGTATTGATACTATGATTGATGCCGGTTTTCAAACTGGCTTTGGCAATGAATGGGTAAGGATTGGTGGAATGAAGGCTACCCTGGACGGTTCTATTTCCGAAAGAACCGCACGTTTATCAAAACCTTATGTGGGCAGGCCGAATGACTTTGGAATAATTGTTATGGATGAAGATGAAATTTACCCGTATGCAATCAAGGCACATAAAGCGGGTTGGCAGATTGGTATTCACGCCAATGGCGATGTGGCCATCGACAAAACATTAAATATTTATGAACGATTACAAAAGGAATATCCGCGAAACGATCCACGGTTTCGAATCGAACATTGTACGGTTATCAACAAAGATTTGGTGGCCCGCATGCAAAAGCTAAATGCTATTCCCAATCCTTTTTCAACCTATGTTTACTTCCATGGTGAAAAGATGAAAGAATATGGAGCAGAACGATTGGAAAATATGTTTGCACTAAGAAGTTTTCTCAATGCGGGATTAAAAGCAACACAAACGTCAGATTATCCGCCTGGACCTTTCGAGCCAATGATGGCCATTCAATCAAGTGTAACCAGAACCGATATGAAAGGTAACCTTTGGGGGGGTAGTCAAAAAATAAGTGTCGATGAAGCTATTAAAATTGGAACGCTCCATGGTGCGTATGCTTCCTTTGAAGAAAATGAGAAAGGCTCTTTAGAAGAAGGTAAACTTGCTGATCTTGTAGTATTGGCAAAAGATCCTCGAAAGGAAGACCCTTTAAAAATCGTTAACATTCCTATTGAACGGACAATGGTTGGAGGTAAGTGGGTTTATGAAAGTTGATCAATCTTAAAAGATTGAGTTGGCTGAACAATAAACAGGTTATCTAGTAATACAATACTTGCAGTTAGAAGGATATTTTTAGAGCAGATAAGTTAATAAAGATGAAAACACTTACAGTAAAGTACAAAGAGGTAATGAATTTTGTCGATGGCGATTTTATTGCCTCTGAAGGAAAGAAAATTGAAGTGCGATCTCCGATAAACGGTTCATTGTTGTCTCTGGTTAATTTTTCATCCCGAGAGGAGTTGAACCATGCAGTAGCGGCTGCCAAAAGGGCGTTTGAAAACTGGAAAGGAATCCCAATTAAAGAACGTGTTCAGGTCTTTTTTTAGATACAGAGATCTTCTTTTAAAAAACATGGATGAGCTTTCTCATCTAATTGTGGAAGAAAATGGAAAAATATTTGGCGAGGCAAAAGCTGAAATTGAAAAGAGTATAGAACTGACAGAATTTGCTTGTGCGATGCCGCAGCTTGTTGGTGAAGAAGTTTTGGAAGTGAGCAAGGGTGTAGAATGCAGGATCGAACGCCACCCGGTTGGTGTTGTGGCGAGTATTGTTCCATTCAATTTTCCGAGCATGGTACCGCATTGGACTATACCCAATGCATTGGTGCTGGGAAATACGATGGTGATTAAACCATCCGAAAAGGTGCCTTTAAGTATGTTGAAAATTGCTGAGTTACTAAGTCAAGCCGGACTGCCAAAGGGTGTATTCAATATTGTAAATGGTGACAAAGAAGTTGTAGAAGCAATCTGTGACCATCCTGATATTAAAGCAGTTTCATTTGTAGGATCAACTAAGATTGCAAAACTTGTTTATCAACGAGGCACTGCTAACTATAAAAGAGTACTAGCCTTAGGTGGAGCAAAAAATCATTTAATTGTATTGCCGGACGCCAATTTAAAAATGACCGCTTCCAATGTAGTGGCTTCAGTTACGGGTTGTGCCGGGCAACGGTGCATGGCGGCTTCGGCTATGGTTGCTGTCGGAAAATCAGACCATATCATTGAAGCGATTTGTGAAGAGGCAAAAAAGCTAAAAGTTGGTAAAGATATCGGGGCAATCATCAGCAAGGAATCCAAAGAGCGAATTGAAAGATATATTACGCAGGCCGAGCAACAAGGAGCAAACGTATTGGTGGATGGAAGAAATGCATCCGTACCAGGTTGTGAAAATGGTTATTATGTAGGGCCAACCGTTATTGATAATGTTACTCCCGATATGGCGATTGCTAAAGAAGAAGTGTTTGGTCCTGTTTTGTCCATTATGCGCTCGAAAGATATTACAGAAGCATTGAACATCGAGAACGGTAATGAATATGGAAATGCGGCTGCTGTTTTTACGCAAAATGGTGGAGCGGCTCGTCAGGTGATAGATCGCGCTAGTGCGGGAATGATTGGTGTTAATATTGGCGTGCCAGTTCCCAGAGAACCATTTTCATTTGGTGGTTGGAATGAATCAAAGTTTGGAGCGTTGGACATCACTGGAAAGAGTTCCATTGAATTTTGGACACAACTTAAAAAGGTAACTACGAAGTGGAATGCGGAAGCAGGAATTAACTGGATGAGCTAACTGTAGTAAATGAATTGTTTTTAGTTTAAAAAAGATATAGTATGGAAGCAACATCTGTAAGAGATAAGAAAGAAATTTTGCAGGAGAATTTGGATCACACCTTATTTTCCTGGTCAAAACAGGGAGGTCTGAACCCATTACTCATAGAGCGGGGGGAAGGTGTTTATTTATACGACTATGATGGCAATAAAATCATAGACTTCTCCTCTGGGCTGATGAATGTAAACATTGGTCACGGAAATCAACGTGTTACACGGGCAGTTGTTGACCAGATGAATAAGGTAAGTTATGTAACACCGGGATGTGCTACAGAAATTAGAGGTCAACTTGGAAAGAAGTTAGCCGAGTTGTGCCCCGGTGATTTAAACAAAGCATTTTTACCGTGTGTGGTGCCAGTGGGATTGAAAATGCAATTAAGTTGGCCCGTCTTTATACTGGGAGGCATAAAATAATTACACGCTATAGATCTTTTCATGGAGCTTCGCTAGGCGCCCTGTCAGCCGGAGGGGACCCACGTAAGCTTGCAGTCGATATGCATCAAGGAAATAATTTTATCCATCTTGAAATTCCGTATGAATACCGTGCTCCCGAAGGAAACTGGGAAAAGGAATGCATGGAACAATTGGATAGAATTATTGCCTATGAAGGCCCTGAAAATATTGCGGCCATTATGATGGAAGGTGAATCGGGTTCATCGGGTTGTTTAAAATTACCAAGAGGATACTGGAAGAAAATGCGTGAGGTCTGCGACAAAAATGGAATCTTATTAATTGCGGATGAAGTGATGAGTGGGTTTGGGCGAACCGGTAAGTGGTTTGGTGTAAACAACTACGAGGTTATTCCGGATATGATGGTATTGGCGAAAGGAATAACCTCGGGCTATTTACCATTTGGGGCGTTAATGGTAAGCGATAAAATTTCAGAGTGCTTTAATGATGAGGCCTTGATGTTGGGGATGACCTATTCGGCACATCCAACAGCCTGTGCCGCTGCTCTTGAAGTAATCAAAATATATGAAGATGATAAGCTGTTGGAAAATGCAAGGGTAAAGGGGGCATACATAGAAGCTCGAATAGAGGAGATGAAGCAACGACATCCATCCATTGGTGATTTTCGCAACACGGGTTTGTTGGGTTGCCTTGAACTTGTTAAAAACAGGAAGACGAAAGAACCGATGGCACCTTTTAATGCGTCCGCCAATGAAATGACGACTATGTCAAAAGTGGCAGCAAAAATAAAAGCCTTGCACATGGTTACGTTTGTACGATGGAGCTATATTTTTATTGCACCACCACTCTGTGTTACGGAGGAAGAAATTGATGAGGGCTTGGCCATCATTTCTGAGGCATTAAAGATTGCGGATGCCGAATGTTATTAACTTTTCATTAGTCATATATCAATGATAAAAACCTAACACACTATAGGACAATCCGTTTCTGTTTGCTAGCAGTAATCGTTGTAGCAAAAACCATGACGGAGATAAACAATAATGTGGTTTACGAAATGCCTCACGAAAAAGTAAGGAAATCCTTAAAAAGTATAACCGACTTGTTAAGTAACAGGTATGCATATTTGACTCTTAAAAAGAGTTAATTTGCTGACTCTTCGTATGAAAACAATTCTTATAATAGAAGTGGTAAAAGAACCACTCAACCATTTTTTCGTCCCGTCTTCAACTTCATCATTGTTTCGCGCACAGCAATGGCGGGCAGCGTTGTTTTATTTTCGGTCAGATATGTACTTACTCTTTTGTGATAATGTTTTATCATACTTCTTAACACCCACGAAATTGCTTTTGTGATCAATATTTCCTTTTCGCCTTTCAGCCGTTCAATATTTTGCAAGGCCACCTCGGCCAGTTCTTCATTATCAGGTTTTCGTAGAGGAACGCAAAGGAGCACAAGGGATGCTCTGCGTTTTTGAATGTTTTTACTTTTTGAAAACTTTATTAAAAAGGGGTTTCCATAGTTTCCATTGAGTAGTAATCTCGGTGCTTGTGTACTTACTCGTACAAAGCGTATCGACTTCTACCCAGCCAATAACATGATTAAGCCATGTGTCAAATAATTTTGGACTGAATTGCTTTTGCACGAGGTGGCATAGTCCAGTAACATACCTGCAGTTGATTTTCTGTTGAGCTTACTCCTTCAAATAAACTTGTTAAAATCTTTGTAAAATCAGTGACAGAAAGCTCACGATGTTCTTTCATCCATTCTTTAAGGACACTACGTAATACAGGGTTACTGATTGGGTATCTTGGATGTTCGTTGCCAAGGTAAGAATCTGAGAAAGTATGTTTGGTGGGTGTTCCTGAATTTTTTGATGTTTTATATCGCTTGAGAATTCGTGTTATTTTGATAGTAAATAGGTACTCAGTTGCTGATCAGATTTCTTTCACCTTTGCAATAGATAAAGCAAGGAAAGGAGGGTCAACATCATACTACCATGACCTTTCCTCATATTGAAAAATTTTTTTCTTGCGTTTTAATGGTGTTGGTTCGTAACAGTTTTTGTCTTCTTTACCAGCTCTAAAGCTCGTAATCTGTTTGCCGGGCTAACATTTGATTGAATGGAGTCACTACCGGAAGAATTCCAGTGTAATTAGGGAATCTATAGACTCATACGATAAGCTGTGTTGAGAACTGAAAAAAATGCAATTCTTAGTACGAGTTATTAAGAGAAGATGCCCGCGATGGAGAACATCCTGAAAAATACCGCTACCTAACCTTAAATTGGGCTGGTTATTACTTCTTAAGCCTGAATTTATTTTCGCCTTTAATCGATCTGCCTGAGGTAAAAGTCGAATTATCGTTTTGAAATATCAACTCCAGGTTTGTTTCCGTTAGTTCACTTATCTTAATTTCCAGTTTACCATCCAACTTCAAAGTTGTAGCATTCTCATCCACAAAAACCCAAGTGCCTGATGCTGGCCATAAAGGTTCTCCACCAGAACTCGTGTAGGTATTATGACCGAACTGGATTTTGAAGTTCTGATATAAAGCAGATTGGTCAATACCATCCACTGTTACCACAGGATTTTTCCATTGAGCAGAAACCAACAGGGCTTCAGTCTTCTCTTGTGCGGTTGGCCCATTATCCCCACAGCCTAACAGGATCGTGGTAGTTAAAATAATAATAGCCCTTGATATTCTGGTCATTGTATTTTTCATGTCAATAATAATTTTATTGTTTAAAAAATCTTGCATTCTGCTTCGTGGCCCCTTGGGTCATCATAATGTAATAGGTTCCTGTGTTGTAACTTCTCACATCAACATTCAAGTCTTGCCCTCCTTGTCCAATTTGTCTGTTGATAATTTTGCCAATGCCATCTATCAGCATAACGCTTACCTCTTCATTTTCTTTAAACCCATGAAGTTGAATCGTTAGCAGATCTTGTACAGGATTAGGATAAAGTTTCACGCCTTGGAAGGTTTTCGTTTTAATATCTCCGGTAATAACAAATGTTTTGGATTCTGATATCGGGCTAGGGCATCCATCCACAGTCACTTTCAACGTATACAATCCCTGATCTTTAACAACATATTCATTTCCAGATGCACCCGTTATAAGCGTTTCATTTAAGTACCATTGATTATTGGTTGCACTGCTGGAAGTGAGCTTGGGTTTGGCTACATCGGTTAGGTCAACCGTGATGGTAGGTTTAGAGGGATTAATGCAAAAGGTTTGTGGCACAACAGGCGCTTTCGCGAATGTTTCGTCTCCAGGCTGTTCGGCATTAATCGTTACACTTCCGGCTTTGATTATTGTTACTTGATTTCCAGCAATAGTCACTTTGTCAGACTCTGTTGTGAATTGAACAGTCAATTCAGAGGTAGCAGAAGCGGAAAGAGTAAAAGAAGGATCACCCATGTTTTTTACCGGGATGCTGGTAAATCCCGTTATCGTCTGTTCGTTCTTGTGCCATAAGACCGAAATGGTATTACTATTATTGTTGGTAACAGCCAGATCGGGCTTACTATCTCCATCAAAATCTGCAATGACAATTGACATTGGATTTTTTCCCACACTATAATCAACTTTGGGAGCAAACGAAGTTGAACTAATTTCTCCCATGGTACTTGTATTTCGCAAAACAGAAATTGTCCGGGTCAAATCGCCCCCACAATAAAGTTTGCATTAGCAACTGCAAGATCCAATTTTCCATCGCCATCCAAATCACCCATCGCAACACCATTGGGGCCATTGCCTGTAGTAAAGTCCACTTTAGGTGCAAACGAATCAGGATTAATAATGCTATTAGTAATCTTATTTTTTAATACTGAAACAGACGAGCTACCATAGTTGGTGACAGCAATATCGATCTTATTATCTCCGTCAAGGTCACCGATAGCCAAACCTGATGGGTAACGACCGGAATTAAAATCAATTTTTGCAGCAAAGGAGTTGGCATCGATCGTGCCGGCAATGCTTGTGTTTTTAAAAATAGAAATGGTGCTACCCTCTGCATTTACGCCTCCATTATTAGCCACAATTAATTCGGGCTTCAGGTCGCCATCCAGATCTGCTATGGCAATCTTGCCTGGGCCAACACCAGTTGGAAAATCCACGTTAGCCGAAAAACTAATTATTCCGATAGAACTGGTGTTCTTAAAAACTAGCACTCTGTTCTGCGTCCATTGATCAGTAACGGCCAGGTCGGGCTTCCCATCTCCATCAAGATCGCCCACAGCAATATCTGTTAACACAACATTACCTCCTCCGATTGTATAGGTAAAACTGGAAGTAAATGAATTTGCATCGAGGGCTCCGGAAGTGCTTGTGTTTTTGAAAACGGTAACAGAAACTCCATTCGTTATTATGATTATGTCCGGCTTGCCGTCACCGTCAATATCGCCAACAGCTTGGCCCCTGGGCCCGTAACTGGTTGAAAAATCTATCTTTGAATCAAATGAACCTGATGTGATACCTCCTGAGGTCCCAATGTTTCTCAGGATTGAAAATTCATAGTCCAGTGCACCGGTAACCATTAGATCCACCCTTCCGTCCCCGTCAAAATCACCCATTCCGTGTTCCATGGGACTATCGTTTGTGGCAAAGTCAACCTTTTCAGCAAACGTACTTTCGTCAATCAAATGATTGCCTTCAAACGTAACAACAAATGGGGCTGATGAATACGCTGTTAACCCATTCACCGTTACCGTGATTGGCTCAAAGGTTGCGCCCGTAGGAACAACTACTGATAATTGTGTGGATATTGCCGATGTTACTGTGGCCCTGGTGGCTCCAAAATAAACTGTGTTGTCTGCCGGTGTTGAACTAAAGTTGGTACCCGTTATTGTTACAGTCGTGCCAATGGGGCCGCTTGCCGGAGTAAAAGAAGTGATAGTCGGGGTCTGACTATTTGCTTGCCCAGTAAAAAACAAATTCAGTACTGCAAAAATTAAAAGGTATTGGTACACTTTCATAAGATTTGGGTTGGGGATTTGTATTATGATTAAACCAACACCTAAAGATGCGGGAATCAGAACCCTTAAGGTTAGCACGAATTAGTCAAAAACTGACTGATTTCATTCTATTCGAACTGAATTAAGATATTGAGAGTAAAACCTGTGCTTGTTGCCAACAACTGGGCTTCGGGTTGAAAGGAAATTCAGATTTTGGGTTAGTTGCCTTGGTTTCAAATGGTTCTAACGCCCCATTTTTTTACGAAGGGTTGATTGTAAACATCGATATGTCTATGGAAACTATTCCATGGAAGTTGATTAATAAACCTTGTCCAATTAATTCCCAATCCTCTTGATGAGGAGGAGTGGCTATCCAACAGGACTATTAACTTGGCAATTAAAACTACTCCCATGGAGGCTACAACTGTAGCGACTAAAAACGCGTAATGACGACACCCAGGAGTACACTATTAATGGTTGCAAACTCAATGTAGGTTAGCGTTGAGTCTCCATAAGTTAGTTCATCAAAATCTTTATTTTGCAGTTTAAAAGTGATACTACGGTCGTTGATTTCACTTATTCTTGCCGATATCATTTCTGGCTCACCATTTTTGATAAGGCGCAGCCTTATCAACTGATTCTTCCTGAATTTAATAGAC
>JADJMA010000014.1 GCA_016709845.1 Flammeovirgaceae bacterium
ATTACAAAAGCAATCAAAATAAGTTGCGTATATCCTCTTGAGATTAAAGTAAGAATATCAAAACACAGAAGCGCCAGACACTTTCCGGAATTCCAATTTCCTTAGTGCGTTGCTCAGTGCATAAACAATCATTCCTAATAAGCCCAAACAGGCAATTAAATTGCTAATGATGCCATAACCGAAAGTACGCTTCCAAATTGTTGTTGGGCTTTGAATGTTTCGGCAAAAGCCTGATCAACAAATTCATATTGAAAAGGATAATCGCCAGCCTGCGATTTCCATAAAGTGGTTAGCTCACTCACCAAAGTCTCCCAACCCTGAAGTCCTTTTGCTTCAACGCGTAAGGCAATGAATTGATTTTCACCAATGCCAAATACATTTTTACCTTTAATATGAAAGATAGCCATGGGTTCAATCGGGCTTTGCAGCGACCAGTAATTAAAATCCTGCATGATGCCTACAACTTCATATTTAATATCACCATCAGGAGTTGTGATAAATTTTCCAATGGCTGACTCATTCATATCCCATCCAATTTTTCGGATGGCCGCTTCATTTAAAATCACCCGGTCTTCATCGCCCGGAATATCCTTAGAGAAATTTCTTCCAAACTTTATTCCGATCTCAAGCGTGGGAATAAAATTTTCATCGGCAGTAGTAAAGTTGAGTGGGAAGGTCTCTTTGTTCATGCCATCGGCACTAAATTTATCGCCACCATAAATAGTGGGCGGGAGTGAGGTACACCAAGAGGCCTTTGAAACTCCAGGTATAGTTAGTGTAGCATTCAAAAGGCTTTCACCATTTTTTAAACTCTGCACATCCTTAATTACCAGCAAGTTTTCCTTATTAAAGCCAAGATCTCTATTGGAAACGTAATTGAGTTGTTGATAGACAATTGCCGTGCAAATTATAAGTATTATGGATGCACTAAATTGAAATACCACCAAGCCATTGCGAAAGGTTGCACCCTCTTTGCCTGTTTTTAATTTTCCTTTAATTGCCTGCACAGGATTAAAGCCGCTTAAAAAGAATGCGGGGTAGCTGCATGATAGTGAGGCCATAATCAGCATAAGGCTTGGCAAAGCAATCAGAAGTTCACTATTAGAAAATAAATTAAACGTAAGCGATTTACCTGTGATGAAGTTGAAGCCTGGTAAAAGTATTTGTGTGAGGCATACTGCAAAGAGCAAGGCAATAAGGCAAAAGGCTAACGCCTCCATAAAATAATTTATACTCAATTCCTTTTTACCTAAACCAAGAATCTTGCGGATGCTTGCTTCTTTGATCCTCTTAGTAAACTGCGCGGTCGATAAATTCATAAAGTTTACGCACGAAAGCAAAATGATAAATAGGGCGGCACCCATAAAAGCATAAACAATTTTCTTATTTCCAGATTCATTCAGCCGATTGTATACAGTGATTTCAGGCAAATGAATTTCGGTAAGCGGCTGAAGAAAGAGTTCCATTTTTTCCTGATTTTACGTACTCATCATACGATACATTCACAACCCGTTGCAGGGTTTCTTCAGCATATTTTTGGAACCGTTGCCAGTTTGGTTCGGGTGTTCTCAATATCTGTTCCTTCTTTTAAAAGTATATACGTTTCCAGTTGGGTCCAGATCCCAACTCCAATAAGTCCTTTATCTGCAGGAAACTGTTCATAGAAAGAAGCATCAAATTCGATATAGGAATTTTCAGGAAGATCAGCAGCAACTCCAGTTACTTCATACGTTTGTTGATCTTCTTTTACCCAGGCGCACTAAGTTTTGCCAAGTGGTTTTTCATTGCCGAAATATTTTTAGCGGTTGCTTCAGTAAGAACAATGCTATTCGCTTGTTGCAAGGCAGTTAAAGAATTGCCAGCCAATAAAGGGAAGTTGAACAGCTGAAAAAAATTCGAATCTCCTGCAAGGACCTTGTCTTCTTCAAAATAAATAATATCTCCTTTGGGGTTGGTAGGAGGAGATCATAAAATTGCCGGGCGTAAAAATACTGGTGAGTTTTTCGACTTCGGGTAACTCTTCGCTTAGCGCAGTAGCTACACCAGGCCCGGTAAGAAACAAATTGAGCATCGTCAGCTTCGCCCCAAATGAAAGTTTGGTTAACACGATATATCCGATCGGCATTTGCATGAAAACGATCGTAGCTAAATTCCTGAGCTACATATAAATAAATTAGCACCGTGCTGGCAATGCTTACCGTAAGGCCCAGCAAATTGATGATGGAAAAAAGTCTTTGGCTTTTAAGATTTCTTATGAAAAGAACAAAGTAGTTTTTATCCATATCCTTTTAGTTTACACAATTTCAATAGCCAAAGCAGATACCAAAAAATAAACCCTATTTTAGACAATAAAGCACCATTAAGATTTTATTCTGTTCGATTGCATGAATTGATGTCCGATAGCGGTCGTTTTTGGTTTTGATAAGTTATGAGTTTAGAGGCTGAAGTTCGTACCCATTTTATTAAAAGATATAATAAAGAGCCCTTGCTGGTTACCGCACCAGGGCGCATTAATCTAATTGGTGAACATACCGATTACAACGAGGGTTTTGTAATGCCCGCTGCGGTTGACCGAGAGATTATTTTTGCGGTAGCCTCTAACGGTACCGACCAGTTTAACTTTTATTCAATTGATTTTAACGAAACCTTTTCATTTCGGCCCAATGAGTTGAAAGCCGGTGGTCAGTGGTACAATTATCTGATGGGTGTTGTCAATGGATTTTTGCAACGGGGCTTACAACTAAGCGGAGTAGATTGTGTGTTTGGCGGTAATATACCTACCGGTGCGGGTATGTCTTCCTCGGCTGCCCTATGTTCAGGGTTTGGATTTGCGTTGAATGAAGTCTTTGAAAGCAATTTATCGCGATTAGACCTGGCGCGAATTGGCCAACAGGCCGAACATGAATTTGCCGGAGTGCGCTGTGGTATTATGGATCAGTATGCGAGTTTATTTGGGCAAAAAGATTCTGCACTTTTATTGGATTGTCGCAGTCTTACCCATGAATATGTTCCGGTAAATTTTCGGGCAGTACAAATACTGTTAATTGATACCAAAGTAAAACATGCGTTGGCATCGTCTGCATACAACGATCGAAGAGCCGCTTGCGAAGAAGGAGTTGCGGCTCTTCATAAAAGAAATCCTACTATTAATTCCTTAAGGGATGTGAGTATTGATATTCTGGGGATACTCCAGCAACTTGTGTCTGCAGATGTTTTCACAAAATGTAAGTTTGTGGTGGAGGAAATAGACCGGACTCAGCAGGCAGCCACTTATTTAAAATCAAATAGAGTAAGAGAGTTTGGTAAACTAATGTTTGAAACGCACTGGGGTTTAAGTCACGCCTATGAAGTGAGTTGCCGGGAGTCAGATTTTCTTGTTACGTTGGCCGAAGAGGTTCCTGAAGAGGTATTTGGGGCGCGACAAATGGGTGGAGGCTTCGGTGGGTGCATCATTCACCTGATCAGAAATGAAGCTGTTGAAAAATATTCTCTGAAAGTCCGTGAGAAATATGTTGCTACTTTCAAAAAAGAACCTGACTTTTATTCGGTTGCTCTAAACGAAGGTGTTCATTTGAATTAACTCTGTTGCGAGCGAGTAAGAAATAAGTTTTTCGCTACCTAAACAAAACACTACATGGGGTTATCTGGATTTGATATCGTTGTATTTGTCGGCTATTGCGCCTTAATTCTGGGCATTGGCCTCTGGGTTTCGCGCGATAAAGAGGGTCATCAAAAAATGCGGAAGATTATTTTCTGGCAAGTAAATCATTACCCTGGTGGGCGATTGGCGCCTCGTTAATTGCCGCCAACATCTCAGCTGAACAGTTTATTGGCATGTCCGGGTCAGGTTTCGCTATCGGGCTTGCTATTGCCAGTTACGAATGGATGGCTGCCGTTACCCTGTTGGTGGTGGGCAAGTTCTTCCTTCCCATATTTATCAATAAAGGCATTTACACCATTCCCGAGTTTGTGGAAAAACGATTCAGCACTAACCTAAAAACCATTTTGGCGGTGTTCTGGATTGCGCTTTTCGTGTTCGTTAATCTTACCACCGTACTGTATTTAGGTGCGCGTGCTATGGATACGGTTATTGGCACCGGGGACGGCAGTCTGATGATGTATAGCATTCTGGCACTTGGTCTTTTTGCAGCCGCTTATTCGCTTTGGGGGGGCTTTCAGCCGTTGCCTGGACGGATGTTGTGCAGGTTGTTTTACTTGTGATCGGTGGATTGGTTACCACCTTCATTACGTTAGAGAAGGTTTCACCAACTGGTGGGATCCTTGATGGGTTTGTTCATGTTTTCAATACTGTGCCTGGTAAGTTTTCGATGATCTTAGAGAAAGGAGAAATCATTACTCCCAGTGGCGAAGATGCCTGGTGGTCTTTACCGGGATTATCGGTTCTTGTTGGTGGTATGTGGATTGCCAATGTTTATTATTGGGGTTTTAATCAATACATTATACAAAGAACGCTGGCAGCTAAAAGTTTAGAAGAATCGCAAAAGGGGATTGTATTTGCCGCGGCTTTAAAAATGATTATCCCACTTATTGTCGTTGTGCCGGGAATCATTGCCTTTGTTATGAATGCCGATGCTTCGGGTCAACTGACTCCCCAAACTTTGGATCCAAGTTTTATTAATAAATCAGGGGGATTATTAATGACAACGCTTTCCCCTGGTTGGTGCGTAGTTTTATTCCAACAGGATTAAAAGGTTTGGTATTGGCAGCATTGGCAGCAGCTATTGTGTCTTCTCTTGCATCCATGCTAAACTCAACCTCTACCATTTTTACCATGGATATCTTCAGACCCTACATCAACAAAAATGCGTCTGATAAATTGACGGTTAATGTGGGTCGTATTAGTGGTGCAGTTGCCTTGGTAATTGCGATGTTGATTGCACCCTTGCTTGGAAACTTAGGGCAGGCCTTTATTTTCATTCAGGAATATACAGGCGTAGTGAGCCCGGGCATTCTGGCTGTGTTCCTCACCGGCTTATTTTGGAAACGGGCTACAAACAATGCCGCCATTTGGGGAGTTATTCTTTCAATCCCTATAGCCTTATATTTTAAAGTGGCTTCTAACGGTTGGTCGGACTCATCGTTCTTTGTGAACATTCCTTTCATGGATCAAATGTTTATCACCGCGCTGCTTTCTATTGCGATCATCCTCTTCATTAGCTACCTCTAAGGCAAAGGAAAAGTAAATGAGAAAGGGATAAATCTCACGTCTGAATTATTTAAAACCAGTCCGACATTTAATATTGGCGCAACGGTTATTCTTATTATCTGTGCTATACTTTATGCCATTTTCTGGTAAACGTTATTAAAATTTACTTTACAAGTATAAGCCCCGTTCATCGGGGCTTTATTTATTTTTGTGTATGAATCGAATTGATCGACTGACAGCTATTCTGATCCATTTACAAACCAAACGCGTGGTAAAGGCAGAGGAAATAGCTGATCGGTTCGGTATGAGTTTGCGCACTGTATATCGCGATGTAAAAGCGCTGATGGAAGCCGGAGTGCCTATTGGTTCGGAGGCAGGTAAAGGATATTTTATTGTTGATGGATTTCACCTACCTCCGGTTATGTTTACGCAAGATGAGGCGAACTCTATGTTACTTGCCGGTAAACTAGTGGAGAAAATTGCTGACAAATCCGTAAGGGCAGCATTCGATTCGGCTTTATACAAAATCAAATCGGTATTGAATGAGGATGATAAGGACAACTTAGAAACACTCGACTCAAACATTCAAATACATTTTCGCGGTCGCGCAACCACAGAAGATCAGTTTCCCGATCATTTTATGACGGAGATACAGCGGGCTTTAGCTAAGAAGCAGATTCTTAAAATTGATTATTGCAATGCCAGTGGTGAGGTGACCCAACGATTGGTGGAGCCTGCAGGCATTTTCTATTACAGCCTTGCCTGGCATTTGATTGGTTGGTGTCAGTTGCGAAATGGGTACCGAGACTTTCGATCAGACAGAATTAAAAATCTTGTAAATACAGGCGAAGTATTTAAAAAACGCAGTGATGTTTCATTGAAGGAATATCTTCAGGCAATGTTTGTTTCGAATCAAAACCTGGTGCAAGCCGTGGTGGTGTTTGATAAAAAGGTACTGAAGTACAGACCACTAAACTCCACGACTACTCAAAATGATTTAGGTGATCGCATTAAGGCCGAGTTTATGATGGACAGTATTGACTTTATGGCGCGTTGGCTGTTAATGTATGGAAAGGGCGCTGAGATAATTTCTCCAGATCACTTGCGGGAACGAGTAGCTGAATTTTCTGAAGAACTTTACCGACATCATTCAGTAAATAGCGTAACCCAATCGTAAAAATTGATTTGAATGCAGGTTAGCTACCTTCTGCTGACATAGGGTTGTCTCCAATCAAAAGAATAATTGAAATTTCTTTTTATCTGATGACATAGGGCTGTCAGGCAGCTACAGTTTCTTAGTATAAAAATCACAAACTATGAAGCCAAATATTGCATCTCCTATCCTGAAGACAGTAAAACCCATCAACTTTTTGTTGTTCGAACAGAGACAACCGTCAATGAATTAAATCAGTTTATGTGGGTTGCTCCTGAATTGTTCCGCGAAGCCATTGCCAACAACCTTACTATAACAGGCCCGGTTCACTGGCACTACTTTGATTTTTATGGAGACTTCGAAAAACCCTTCACACTTGAAATAGCGTTGCCTGTTGCAAAAGTCCTGGATGATTACGATGGTAAATTCCATTTTAAGAGAACGGAAGATTTCTCCTGTTTATCCTTGATGCATGAAGGTAATTGGTTGGAGATGCCAAAGAGTTATAAACGCTTAATGGAGTTTGCGGATGCAAAACGGTTGAAGCCTTTGGGGATTAATCGCGAGTTGTATATCAACGTGGACTTTATTCACAGTGATGCTAACAGCACCGAAATTCAAATGGGCATACAATGACAATAAACAGGAGAATTATTTTACTAGCCGGAATAGCGACAGCTATTCTTGTGGTACTTATTGCATCCTCAGGTCATACTCAATTATTTACACAATGAGCATGCAGGTTCTTGTTTTTAAGACCTCGGTGGAATCACACGAGAATGTATCGAGACTTGCACCGATGCTTAATAAGCTGGCTGGCGATGGTAAATGGAATTTCGCTTTAGATGATTGCGATAGGATTCTACGGATTGCATCAAAGGGAGTTCGTCCTGACGAAGCGATTGGTTTACTGGGGAGCTATGGATTTCTTTGCCAGGAACTTGATTAATCAGATGGTCAAAATATGAAGTTGAAGCTCCTCTATGTCAGTGTGGAAATCGAAAAGTTAACGAGAAGCGAATGTCCATCATCCTAAGCGCATCGGTGTACACATTGCCTACGTGATGTTTATGGATTATTTGCGTTTGCGTATTGATAAAAGTTGCTTCCAAATCGTGCGAGCGTGAGGTTGAGCCCATATGATTTGCAGAAGGGGCATCGGTATTCATGTAATTGATTTCTCCGCCTTGCGTGTAGTAGGCGCTTAGGTTAATGAATAGAAAATCAGGCCGTGTTTTCTTAAACAAAGACGATAAATCGTAAGAAACTCCGCCACCCAATGAATAAATCCAACTTCCATCCGTCAACAATATATCCTTTTCTACGGGCTCACAACTATCCAAATCATCAGGATCATTAATAGTTAGCAAGGTTCTAAATCGGGAGTACCCCCCTTTTATACCGACATACGGGGTAAACATTTTGCCCTTCATTAAATTATAACGTGCAGAAAACATTCCGTTGAGGAATGAATTGGTAACGTTAACATCCATATCCGCGGTGGTACCATCAGGAAAACTGTATTGTTGACGCGATTGATCGAAGCCATAAACGGAGTAATTCAGATCGACTCCAAGAGCAAATCGCTTATTAGGCGACAAAAATAAAAATCGGTTGTAATGCCATTCCCCTGATTGATCGTTTGTTTCATCATACCCAAGGGTGCAGCGAATGCATACCCTATGGACCAATCTTTCTTCCATTGACCGTAACCTAATTGCACAAGGGCTAAAAAGGAGAGGGTGAGTAGTGTCTTCTTCAGGCAAATAGTTTTACAATCCGGCATCAGAATTTTCACCATACTGAAATTACAAATTATAAGTGAAAGTTTTTCGGGTGGCATAACTACCTGATTGGGTTGAGGTAAATGCGTTGTATTTTAGCGGCATGCAATTAGAAGAAAAGGTGGCCGCGGTAACGCAGGTCTTTGAGGGGTTGGATCAACAGATAGCCAACTTTCAGTCCGCCACTTCGCTTCATTGTAAAGCTGGGTGCGGCAAGTGTTGTTTCAAACCCGATATTGAGGCTACTATTCTTGAGTTTCTCCCATTTGCACTTCACTTGTATAAGCAGAAACAGGCCGAGCAATGGCTCGAAAAACTATCGCAAATCGATTCATCCATTTGTTTAATTCTTAACCCCACGCAAGCCGGGGCCGGATTATGCACAGAATACCCGCATCGGGGTTTGATCTGCCGCTTGTTTGGGTATTCGGCACGTACCAATAAATATGGAAGCAAGGAACTTGTTACCTGTCAGGTTATAAAAACGGAACAGACTGAAGCTTACAATAAAACAGTAGAAATGATTAGCAAGGGGCTGAGGTTCCTGTGATGAATCAGTTTTACATGCAGCTACACGCCATCGATTCTGATCTCACCAAAAACAGCATCCTATTAATGAAGCAATCCGGTGGGCGATTGAAGAGGTGCTGCAGTATTATTCGTATAGAGAGTAATTAGAGATTATAAGCTTGCCCAATTTTATTAATTAATACAGTAGGCGAGGGAAGGAGATTTGCGATTTGGACTCCTGATTGGCTTCACCCATGGTTGGCATAAAGTCCAACGCGAGCGTGGTGAGTGCTATAATTATAGCTACGGCAATGCCGGCAATCAGAATCAGGTCTTTATGGGTAAGTCTAAAGCGCACGCTTTACTGCTTACCAAAACCAATGCCAGTAATGATTTGCGGAAATCAGCAGGATTTCGAATTTTTGATTTCTGGATTTGTTCGGTTTCGTACAAATTTTGCTGAAAATCCGTACACAAAAGGTTACAGTAGTTCGTTATTTGCATATTAACGGTCGGTTTGAACTTCTTTTCTTTCTAACTTTGTTACAGTTTCAAATCTTGAATTACACAAAATGAAAAAATATCTTCTTATAGCTCTACTCGCATCGTTTGGGTTGGTTCGCGCACAGGGCACCAAAACAGAGGCCACACCCATTAAATGGATGTCGTTTGAAGAGGCCGTAAAACGATCGGAAACGGAGAAGAAGAAAATCTTTATTGATGTGTATACCGATTGGTGCGGGTGGTGTAAAGTGATGGATAAAAATACGTTTGTCGATCCGCAGATTGTAAAACTTATCAACGAAAAATTCTATGCGGTAAAATTCGATGCTGAGCAAACGGGTGATGTGGTATTTCGAGGCACCACTTTTAAGTTCGTTCCTTACGGGAATAAAGGAGCTCATCAACTGGCCATGGCTTTGCTGAATAACCAGATGAGTTATCCAAACTTCGTGTTCCTCGATGAAGAGTTTAGAATTATACCCATCATTGAAGGATATACCTCGTTACCCGGCTATCGTAAGCCTGAAGAATTTCATGTGTTTGTGAGTTTTGTTGGAGGTGATTTCTACAAAAAACTTGCCTTTCAAGACTATCAGAAGGAATACAAATCACCTTATGGAAATCAGTCGGTTTCGGGTAGCCCAGGGGGCAAGTAACCGAATATAAAAAGAGAAAGCCTCCCACTACATCAGAGTTGGAGGCTTTTTATATTTCGAAAGAGTTTCGTTTTAGTCCTCCTTTTCGTTTTTGCTGGTTTTCATTTTATCAAGGAAGGCCAAAGCCGATACAAAGCCGATAATAACCGCTACAATAGTTATAAACAAGTTTGCTCCGTCACCTATATTTTGCTCAAACATAATGCTATTGATTTTAGTGAATCAAAGGTAATAGATTCTGGCTAATCACCATAAAAACGACCTTTGAAATTGATTTAAATTCCTAATTCTTCCCGGTTGCTTCTAAGAACTTCTATAATAAAAGTAATGTGTTCGGGCAGGTCAACTTCCAGTAATTCAGCACCCTTGTAAACTTCTTCCCGATCTACTTTAGCGGCAAACCCCTTATCCTTTAATTTTTTAAGTACGGATTTAGTCTCCAGGGAGGTTATGCCATCGGGGCGTACCTGGCAGCAGGCTACAATAAAACCAGTAAGTTCATCACAAGCCAGCAAGGCCTTGTCGAGAAGTGTTTCGTAGGTTACATTCCATTTGGTGTAATGGGCCGAAATGGCATGGGCTATTTTTATTTCGCCCAGTGTTTGTAATTGATCAACAATAATTTGAGGATGTTTTTCTGGGTAAACTTCATAGTCGGCATCATGCAATAATCCGGCAATAGCCCACTCGTCTTTATTTTCATTATATTTTTCCGCATAGGCTTCCATCACTAACTCTATTGTGCGCATGTGGCGAAGTAAACTTGGGTTCTGGGTTAAGCCGGCTAGAATCTCGCGTGCCTCTTTTCTTGAAATCATTTTCTCCTAATAGATTTTCGTTTTGAGTATAATAAGTTGAACGCACCAAGTACCAGGCCAATGCCAAGTATGGTTATGGTGATAATCATACGTGTCTTTTGAAGTTCTAAGTGTTGAATTTCAGATTTAATTTTCAAGGCCTCCATCTCTTCTTCTTTTTCCTGTAAATCCAAGGCTATTTCCATCTGGGCAATCTTGCGGCTGCTCTCTTCTCCGTAAATCTTTTCTTTTGTAACATCGTAGCGTAGCAGGGTTTCATAGGCTTCTTTCATTTTACCCTGCTTGGAATAATTCAAAGCCATGCTTTTAAGGATATTGGGTTCGAAAATATAAGCCTGCATTTGTCCGCTCATGTGCATGGCGCTATCTAAATAGGCTTGAGCATTTTTAAACTGTCCGGCCCGGGCATATACTTCGCCCATGCTACTTAATACATTCAGTACAACCAATTGGTCGTTTTCCTGCCGGGCCAAGGCAAGCGCTCTTAGATAGTATTCTACAGCACGCTGGTAATTTCCTTGCTTAAAATAAAGATTGCCAATATTGTTAAGCGGGTCAGCATATACTTTTCCGCTTTGCTGACTTAGTTGATATGATTCTGAATAATACTTAAGAGCCTGTTCATATAATTGCAGATCGTTGTTCAAATTCCCCAGGTTGTTCATTGAACCAATAATCTTTTGCTTATCGCCCATTTCAATAAATTGACGGTGCGACTCCTCAAGATACTTCATGGCCTGACCGTAGTCCTTCTTCAAGGAATAAATGTTTCCGATATTATTTTTTGCTGTGGCAATACAAACTTTATTGTCAAGCCCTTGATAGAGCTGGAGTGAGATGAGATAATATTCAAGCGCCTTATCTAAAGCTCCCTGATTTCTATAGGCAACACCCAAATTGTTGTAGGAGGCTGCCATCCCCTTTTTGTCGTCAATTTCTGTGGCTAGTGCAAGTGCTTCCCGGGTGAATTCAATTGCCCTTATCGGATCAGAGTTTATGTAGGCCCTGAAAAATTCATTCAGAGTCTTCACCTTCAAATCACCGGTGGCAGTTACCATCACTTTTTCAAGACTATCTATAGTAGTTGATTGAGAAAAAGCATGCGAGACAGCAAACAATAAGGCAAAAACAAGGTATGAGGGCTTCATGGCTAATTTTTAACTGTTAAATTTAAGATATTATCCGTCATCATGGAATTTTCGAAAATCTATTAAGGATGCAGATCTTAATAAAAATTTTAAACTTGTAACTCATTAATACAAACAGATATGAAAATATTGATTCTAGTAGGCTTGATTAGTCTTTCGGTTTTGGCCCAGGGTCAGGTAGACGAAGGGCAGGCCATTATGCAGCCTATTGCCAAACTATTTACAGGCATGAATTTGGGAGATAGTGCGATGGTGCATAGTGCCTTTACACAAAACGTTACCATGGCCACGATTATGAAAGATAAATCAGGCAAACAAATTTTAAAAAGCGAATCTTCGATGGCCGGATTTTTAAAAGCTGTGGGCACACCGCACGCGGAACCCTGGAGTGAACCTATCTGGGATACAAAGATTGAAGTGGACGGAACGTTCGCACAGGTGTGGGCACAGTATGCATTCTATAGCGGTAAAAAATTTAACCATTGCGGGGTCGATGCTTTTCATCTTGTAAAAGAAGAATCCGGATGGAAAATTTTTCATCTGGCCGATACGAGGCATACAGTAGATTGTAAAGTGCCTGCTTCAGTAAGCGATCAATTTAAATAATCAACATTTCATGAAAAAACTCACCTTAATTCTCCTCCTGATAAGTTCAGTAGCGTATAGCCAATCCATCACTACGTTTATTTTAGTTCGCCATGCCGAGAAGGCAACTGATGGACCCGAAAGATCCGGAACTTGACTGAAGCAGGTATTATGCG
Source organism: Flammeovirgaceae bacterium (assembly GCA_016709845.1). Classification (GTDB taxonomy): domain Bacteria; phylum Bacteroidota; class Bacteroidia; order Cytophagales; family Cyclobacteriaceae; genus ELB16-189. The sequence continues at coordinate 12,502 of JADJMA010000014.1, forward strand.
TGCAGATTTTGCTGGCAATTATTAGCAGCAACTAGCGTGGATGCTGTGTACTCAACGCCCTTTAAACGCACTCTACACACAGTTGGTCCGATGGCAACCGCAAAAGGATTTGATGTGCTGGAGTATAATAAAATTGAAGAGATGGATGCCATCTTAAAAAAATATAAGGGTGGAACAGTTGTTGTGTGCGGCCATTCAAACACGGTGCCTGCTATTGCAAACTATCTGATTGGCAAAGATTCTTATCATCAGTTTGAAGAGAGCAATTACGGTAACATCCTGGTTGTTTCCGTTGTTGAAAAAGGAAAGATTGCCAAGGTGGTTTGGTTAAACTACTGATTCGGTTCGCTGTTAGATCATTGCGGTGAATTATTGGAATTTAGAATTCAATCGCAAAAAATATGAAAGGGATTGCGATAATAGCATGTATTTTTTTATCGGGGGTTGCGTTTTCGCAAGCCGACCCGCAAGAACTCCGAAGAAGCATTTATTTTAATGGAGGTAGTTATTTTATTGATGAGTATCAAATAATGATGCTTTCCAATTGGTTGGATTCAATCCCAAATTTGCTCGATAAATATCAGATTCAGTTAATCAGCCATACCGATCCTGTTGGCGGAAGAGAATTCAATCAATGGCTGTCAGAAATGAGAAGTCTTTCGGTAAGAGAAATTTTGCGAATGAAAGATATTCCCGAACATTTTATTAGTGTTAAGGATTGGGGACTTGAAAATCCGGTTTATCAAAATAACAGCCGCAGAGGTATGAGGATGAATCGCAGAGTCGATGTGATTCTGTTTCCACTAGTTTTTTGAAGTACGAATACAGAATGACGATTTTCTGAATACTAACTAATTCGTACTTCGTCAATCGTAACTCATAATTTCAAACTATCCGTTTCCGGACACCTTTTTTCACTTACGGACGAGTGCTTATGCAACTAATCCCTTTTTTGCACGTCTAATCACGTATTACGTCTTGGCATGTAATTAGCCAAAGGAATGGCAAATTGGCAAGACTGCTCATTTTTAAAGCCATTTTCATGATTAGTTTAAAAAACACTGACAAGTACATCGATTCCCGGTTTCAGCGCACCTTCATCTTAAAAGGAATAGACCTTGAAGTAAATCAGGGCGAGTTTCTTACCATTATGGGGCCCAGTGGTTCTGGTAAATCTACCTTAATGAATATTGTCGGCATGCTCGATGAACCTTCGGCCGGGGAGTATTACTTTTTTGATGAGCCAGTACATAAAATGAAAGAAAGACAGAAGTCTGAGATGCATAAGAATTATATCGGCTTCATTTTTCAAGCGTATCATTTGATCGATGAACTTACGGTTTATGAAAATATTGAAACACCGCTTTTATATAAAGGTGTAAGTGGCGGTCAGCGTAAAAGTATGGTAGCCGAAATGCTGGACCGGTTTAACATGGTCGCTAAAAAAGATTTATTTCCCGAACAACTCTCGGGAGGTCAACAACAATTGGTAGGTATAGCGCGTGCCATTGTAGGAGAACCTAAACTATTGTTGGCCGATGAACCAACCGGAAATCTGCACTCTGGGCAGGGTAAACAGATCATGGATATTTTCCAAAAATTAAATGAAGAAGGTATTACCATTATTCAGGTTACCCACTCGGAAGAGAATGCGAAGCGCAGCAAACAGGTAGTAAGAATTGCGGATGGTGCCATTGAGTCAGACGAAAAAGTATCTTAATAAATTATGAAGCGAGTATTACTAGTATTGATTATTATTTCACCTATAGGTTTTCTATGGGCTCAGAATTCGACAACGAAACTAACCTTTGAAGAAGCGGTAGCTATTGGATTACAGAGGAACGTAATCCTCAATCAACAGAAAAACCAATTGGAGGCAACTCAGGCGCAAAAGCTAAGTGCTTTGGGAAATTATATGCCTAACCTCAACGTAACAGGTTCTATGCAGCGCCAAGAGGGGCAGCAAGCAAATAGCACCAATGGTAACCTGGAAGACTTGACAACCGATTATGTGGGAGCTCAGTTCAATGCTGGCTTAACTGTATTTAATGGTTTTAGAAATTATAATACATTAAGCCAATCAAACAACCAGTTGATGGCGCAAGGTTATCTGATTAAACGAAGCACCCAGGATGTAGTGTCGAACGTTGCGAATCAATACCTGCAGGTGCTATTAGATCAGGAATTGGTTCACATTGCAGAAGAAAATTTAAAGACCCAGAGCACCATGCTTGAGCAAATGCGTGGTTTTTATGAAGTGGGTTCGAGACCTATTACAGACGTTTATAATCAGGATGCGTTGGCGAAAACGGCTCAGGTATTATTAATCCGGGCAAAGAACACCCTGCATAATGATAAATCAATACTGGCGCAAACTTTACAACTCGATCCTTCTCAGCCTTTTGAAGTAATCTACCCGGTGATGGGTGAAGACTTGAATAGATTTAAGACCATGTCGTTGGATAGTCTTATCTCTGTTGCGATTGCTAATCGTTCTGATTTAAAGCAACTGGATTTTCAGGCGAAAGCAAATAAATTTGCCTATAAATCTGCCCTCGCGCCAGCATTACCTTCGGTTTCACTTTTTGCTAATTATGGCTCATTTTATTATTCTTTGATTGCACAGGATTTCACTGGTCAGTTTGGTACTTCTAATCCATCTCTATCTTACGGAGCAAGTTTAACCATACCCATCTTCGCACGCTTTCAAACTAAGTTTCAGCGCACAAATTCTAAGGTGCTGTATGATAACAGCGTATTGAATTATCAAAACCTGGAAAAGACAGTTAAGCTGGATGTGCAACGCGCACAAAATAATTTTATAAGTGCACTCGAAAACTACGAGGCAAGTCTTGCACAGGCTCAGGCGGGTGAACTTGCATTGAACACACAAAAGGAAAGCTATGATTTGGGGATCAGCACACAGGTTGAGTTGGCACAAGCAAATCAAACTTATGTACTTGGTGCCGGTGCCAAAGCCCAGGCAGAAGTAACGCTCCTTTTTCCAGAAAGTTTTGTTGGAATATGCCCTGGGAACATTGCAGCCAGAGTTGATTAAGCCCTGATTACTGAGATAGACTTTTTATAAAAAATACCTACATTTGCAGCCCTGCTAAGTAAGCAGGGCTTGTTTTTTAATAAAAACAGGCTTATTAACCAAAAATTTGTTGCAGCAAGCCCGGCTGCAGCATGTAAAAAAGGGCATATCAAAATTATGGCGAAAGTCCAAAAAGAAAAATCCGATGAGCCCAAGTCAAAGAGTTCAAAACCTGTACTTGACGATGCTCCGGTAAAGAAAGCAGTTAAAGGCGCAGCGGCTGAAGAGCTCTTCGAAAAGGATGAACTTACTGAGTTCAAACAAGCTAAAAAGGCGGAGGAAGAAGAAGGAATCAGTCGTATGATCAAAGATGTAACCGCTCGCAAAGCGGCTACAGAATCTTCTGTAACTACAGAGAACTTTGATTGGGATGCGTATGATCGCAAAGGTTTTGGCGAAGGATATTCTTCGAATGACCGCGAGGCTTTATTAAAGAAATATGAAGGGTACTGTTACTTCCGTTAACGAAAGTGACTTGGTGGTAGGTATTGTGGTTGGAATAAACAACCGCGATGTAATTCTTAATATCGGATTTAAGTCAGACGGACTTGTGCCTTTGGCTGAATTCAAAGATCAACCTTCATTAAAGATTGGCGATTCTGTAGACCTCTTCATTGAAGAGCGCGAAAACGCCATGGGTCAATTAGTTCTTTCACGCAGAAAGGCCAAGTTGCTTAAAGGCTGGGAGAATGTGCAGAAAGCTCTTGATAAGGATGAAGTGATTGAAGGATTTGTGAAGCGCAGAACAAAAGGTGGTTTGATTGTGGATGTATTTGGCATCGAAGCTTTCTTACCAGGGTCACAGATTGATGTGAAGCCAATCCGCGATTTCGATATCTATGTAAATAAGAACATTGAGGTGAAGGTTGTGAAAATCAACTACACCAACGATAACGTAGTGGTATCACATAAAGTGTTGATCGAGAAAGATCTTGAGCAACAGAAGGCAGTAATTTTGACTAACCTTGAGAAAGGACAAGTGTTAGAAGGCGTGATCAAAAACATGACCAACTTCGGTGTATTCATCGATCTTGGTGGGGTAGATGGTTTACTTCACATTACGGATATTTCATGGGGTCGCATCAGCCATCCGGAAGAGTTGTTGAAACTTGATCAGGTGGTGAAGGTTGTTGTACTTGACTTTGATGAAGATAAGAAGAGAATTTCGTTAGGCATGAAGCAATTAACGCCTCATCCTTGGGAGTCACTTGCGACTGATATCGCTATCGGTTCAAAAGTGAAAGGTAAGATTGTTAACGTAGCCGATTACGGAGCGTTCCTTGAATTGCAACCAGGTGTTGAAGGTTTGATCCACGTAAGTGAAATGAGCTGGTCACAACACTTACGCAATCCACAGGATTTCATTAAGGTAGGCGATGAGTTGCAAGCGGTTGTATTAACTATCGATCGCGAAGAACGCAAAATGTCGTTGGGCATTAAGCAATTGACGGAAGATCCTTGGACAAGACAAGATGTGTTGGCTAAGTATGCAGTTGGTACTCCACATAAAGGAATTGTGCGCAACCTGACCAACTTCGGTTTGTTTATAGAATTGGAAGAAGGTATTGATGGATTAGTTCACGTTTCCGATTTAAGCTGGACGAAGAAGATCAAGCACCCTTCGGAATTTATTAAAGTAGGAGAGTCTTTGGATGTTCAGGTATTGGAGTTGGATGCTACCAATCGCAGACTGGCATTAAGCCATAAGCATTTGGAAGAAAATCCATGGGATACTTTCGAAACAATCTTTACGGCTGGTTCATTACACAAGTGTACCATCATCAGCAAAAATGATAAAGGTGCTGTACTTGAATTACCTTACGGTATCGAAGGCTTCTGTGCAACCAAGAATTTGGTGAAAGAAGACGAGAGCAAGCCAGAAGTTGGCGAAGCATACGATTTCAAAGTACTTGAGTTTTCTAAAGATGACAGACGCATTTCATTAAGTTTGAAAGCAACCTGGTCTACCGAAGAAGAGAAAGTGGCTGCACCACAGCCGGCATCAGCTCCAAGAAAGAAGGCACCTGCGAAAGGAAAGAGCATCGATAAGATCAATAATGAGTCAGAGAAATCTACTTTGGGAGATATCGAAGCGTTGAGTGCGCTGAAGGAGAAGATGAGTGCCGCGAAAGCGAAACCATCTGACGAAGCGAAAGCAGAATAATTTATAACAGGCATTGGGCTTTTGTTTAAAGGATAATACCTTTGGCAAAGCCCAATGTTTTTGGTCTCGTGGCCGAGTGGCTAGGCTGAGCTCTGCAAAAGCTCCTACAGCGGTTCGAATCCGCTCGAGACCTCTTAAAACCCTTGAATAAAAATTCAAGGGTTTTTTTTGTGTTGAATAACTCTACTTCTTAGTCTTCTTAACTTCTTTAATGATGATTTGCTTGCCATCCTTCATTATTGTATCGGTCTTAACAATTGTTTCATCGGCATTTCTTGCATCAACATCTACTGTTATATCAAAAGTATCAGCTGGTTCATTACTCTTTACCCACATCATTCGTTCAGGTTTATGATGTCCGGTAGTTCTTCCCACCAGGAAGCCTAGTGTGCTAAAAATCACGGCAACAAGAAGTATGATAAGCCAGTTTTTGTTAAAATTTTCCATTGATTAAATATTTAATGCACAAGTATAGCTAAAAATTGCAATCCTGATTGAGGGTCACCAAGTGACATGTTTTGACTCTAAGTGCCCAAGGCATACGCACCGATTTGTTTCCTGTAAAAATTCTCACTTTTTTATTATCTTACTGCAATGAAAATACTTTACGTGGGCATAGTTATTCTGCTGGCAGCAGGGTGCACCACAAAAAAAGCAAGACGCTATGCAGGAGACCAACAGCCCTCAGTCATCTTTACAGGAAGCTACCGATACCTTGATTAATAAACATGGCATGGTTGCTATTATCACACCCTTTGGTGGAAAACTGATTTCACTTTGGGTACCGGATCGCAATGGCACATTAGATGATGTTGTGCTTGGCTATGATTCGGCTGACCAATACATTTCAGGCAACCCATACTTTGGCGCAATGATTGGCCGATATGGAAATCGTATCGCTAAAGGCAAATTTACCCTCGAAGGAAAGGAGTATCAATTGGCCACCAACAATGGCGCGAATGCGTTACATGGCGGGCCTAAGGGATTTCATAACGTACTTTGGCAAAAAGGATGAATCGAATGAAGTGGCTAGCCGTGTAATATTAAAGTATTTGAGTAAGGATGGTGATGAAAACTATCCTGGAGATTTAAATGTAAAAGTGACCTATAGCCTGACTGATGACAACGAATTAGTTATTGATTACGAGGCAACAACAAACTCCACCACAGTTGTTAATCTTACGCATCATTCATTCTTTAATTTAGGAGGAGCCGGGAATGGAGACATTCTGGATCATGAATTAACCATTTATGCTGATCTGTTCACACCGGTGGATGATGGATTGATACCTACCGGAGAATTAAAACCTGTAATGGGGACATCTTTTGATTTTACGAAGCCGACTAAGATCGGGTCTCATATCAATGATGTTGATGTACAGATTAAAAATGGGAAGGGATTTGATCACAACTGGGTATTGAGAAAACAGACGAATGAATTCTCTTTGGCAGCCCGCGTAAAAGAACCAACTTCAGGTAGGGTTATGGAAGTATGGACAACCGAACCCGGTCTGCAATTTTATTCTGGTAACTTTTTAGATGGCACCGATATTGGCAAAGGCGGCAAAATATATGATTATCGTACGGCCTTTTGTTTAGAGGCACAGCATTTTCCTGATTCTCCTAATCAGCCTGCCTTCGCGTCTACAGTTCTTAAACCAGGTGATGTTTATAAACAGAGAACCGTGTATAAGTTTAGTGCGGAGTAGCTTCTACCCATAGCCAAATCAACGCAAAATTCTTTCTATGATTGCCCGGATTGGTGTTGTCATACCTTTATTAGATTATACATTATAACATGATTAGAATCATAAAAAGATTCTAAATCTGCAACTATTCTTGAGGACCGATTATTATGAAGAAAAACAGCGTTCCATCATGCCTTACTGACTACAATTCTGTCTGGAATCCTGTTTTAGAGGCTTTCATGAAACATATCACGGGATTACATGACATAAATCATTTTTCGCAATCCGGTCCACAGGTAGGTTTACGGCATCAAATCAACAGACTTATGATTGACCACTTGGTACTTCAAAGTTATGGAGCGAAAGAGATCAGCCTTCAAAAGGACGAGGCGATTTTAGGGAAGGTGAGGAGGCGCTCAATTATTTTCAGGTGATCAGCGGGTCTATTAAAATGATAACGAATAGTCCGGATGGGCAGGAATTTATCCAGGGAATTTTTAAAATTAATGATAGTTTTGGCGAGCCCCCCTTACTTTGTTCGTTTCCATATCCAAGCAGTGCTGTAGCGTTGGAACCTTCTGTAGTCATTAAGCTTTCAAAAGAAAAATTTCTTACACTTCTTCGCGAAAATTTCGATATTCACCTTCGTTTAGATCAGGTACTTTGCCAAAGATTGAGATACAAATCAATGGTGCTTTCCGAAATTTCTTTTTATGACCCAGAGCATCGTATAACAAGTCTTTTGAATTATCTTAAGGCCGATTCTGCGGATCAAGGCAAAAGGCAGGATGTCGTTATAAATGAAGTCTATGTAGTGCCTTTTACGAGGCAGCAATTAGCCGATATGAGCGGATTGCGCGTGGAAACAGTAATTCGCACAGTAAAAAGAATGGAGGAAGACGGTAAACTTAAATTAGTAGGAAGAAAAATAACACTATAAACCCAAACCAATAAAAACTATGAAATATCTTTTTGGAATTGTTCTGGCCTTATTGGCCTTTTCGTGCGCACCCGATAAGCACTCTGACCTGGCTAAAGAAGAAAATCTTAATAAGAGCGCGGTAGAGGCGATCACCGATCCTACCAAAGGAATTGGTGCCATCAAAAATGTAACCATGAATACACCTCTTGATCAGGAGCGAGTTAGCCGCGGTGGTGAAATATATAATATGAAATGCCAGGCCTGTCATAAGTTAGATGACAAGCGGATTGTAGGCCCAGGATGGCATGGTATAACCTCACGCAGAAAGCCCGAATGGATTATGAATATGATCCTTAATGTGGATATCATGTTGGAGCAGGATGAAGAAGCGCAGAAGTTGCTTGAATTGTGTTTAATGCGTATGCCTAATCAAAACTTATCGATTGGTGATGGCCGGGATATACTTGAATTTATGCGCCATAACGATGGCGAAAAGTGATAATACCAAAACTAAACTACCTATGAAAAACTATTTGATTATTGTTGTATTTGGCTTGTTTGCATTTTCCTGTGGCCAGCAATCGGCCAGTACGGAAAGTGCAGCTACCGATGTTGCCACCGAAGTGGGTGGTGGCCAGTCAACGGTGCAGGATGATGTATCCAATCCCGATGTTGTGCACATCGCTATGAACTCAAAAGATCACACCACGCTAGTAGCGGCATTAAAAGCGGCTGAATATGTTGATGCACTATCCAATGCCGGACCGTTCACGGTATTTGCCCCAACTGATGCGGCCTTTGCTGCACTGCCTGCAGGTACAGTAGAAACCCTGGTAAAGCCAGAGAATAAGGAAACCCTTCGTAATATTTTAGAATATCATGTTTACGTTGGTGTGCTAAATGAAAATATGGTGCGTGATGGAATGAAACTTAACCAAGTAAATCTTGAAAACGTTACCCTTAGCGTGAAGGATGGAAAGATTACCGTTAAAGGAGCTAAAAACGAAGCTAATGTTTTGGGTACAGCGCGCGGTTCAAATGGTATTGTATATGTGATTGATGCCGTGTTACTTCCTCCGGATAATAAATAAACTTAACCTAACTTATAACTATGAAAACAAATATAGTGCAGCGGGGCCTTTCGGTACTCGTAATTTTATCAAGCTTGGTCCTATGGCAGGGCTGCAAGCCTAAAGCACCAGACACAGTAACCATGGGAGACGCAGCCTCGAAAGTGTATGTTGCTCCAGGTAAATACGATGAATTTTATAATATCGTATCGGGTGGATTTAACGGACAAATTGGTGTATATGGAATTCCTTCCGGAAGATTGTTCAAGATCCTTCCTGTTTTTTCGGTATTCCCTGAAAGCGGTTATGGTTACAGTGAAGAAACCAAACCGATGTTGAATACCTCGCATGGTAATGTGCCTTGGGATGATTTGCACCACATTGCTCTTTCAACTACAAAAGGTGAGCATGACGGTCGTTGGATATTTGCCAATGCCAACAATACACCACGTGTTGCACGGGTTAGTTTCAAGTCATTCAGAACAGAAGAAATTCTAGAAATCCCCAATAGTGGTGGTAATCACTCTTCGCCTTTTATTACTGAAAATACCGAGTATCTGGTAGCAGGTACCCGTTTTAGTGTCCCTATGGGTGGCAAGGATGTTCCTATTAGTTCATACAAAGAAAACTTTAAGGGCTCTATCAGTTTTATTAAGGTTAATCCAGAGAGTGGAAGAATGAATATTGCCTTTCAATTGCGTACACCTGGTTTTAACTTTGACTTGAGTCGTGCCGGTAAAGGTCCATCTCATGGTTGGTTCTTCTTCTCTTGCTATAATACAGAACAAGCGTACACGTTGTTGGAAGTTAATGCATCGCAAAATGACAAAGACTTTATCATGGCTGTTAACTGGAAGAAAGCTGAAGAATATCTGGCTCAGGGAAAGGGAAAAATAGAAAAGGTGAAGTATGCACACAATATCTATGATGATAAAACACATTCGGCCTCAACAACGATGGAGAGTGAAGTGACTGTATTGGATGTGATGGAACTTCCTGACATTGTATATTTCATCCCATGCCCAAAATCACCACATGGTTGTGATGTTGACCCAAGTGGTGAATACATTGTAGGTAGTGGTAAGTTAGCAGCTATGATGCCCGTTTTCTCATTCGCAAAGATACAAACAGCCATTGCAGCTAAAGATTATGAAGGCGACTTCGGTGGAATTCCGGTAATTAAGTACGAGTCGGCATTGCATGGTGAAGTGAAGAAGCCAGGCTTGGGCCCTTTGCATACCGAGTTTGACGAAAAAGGAAATGCGTATACTTCCTTCTTTGTTTCTTCTGAAATTGTGAAATGGAATGTTAAAACACTGGAAGTGTTAGATCGTGTACCAACCTATTATTCAATTGGTCACCTAAGTGTTCCCGGTGGTCCTACCTCCAAGCCTCATGGCAAGTATGTGATTGCCTATAATAAAATTACTAAAGACAGATATCTTCCTACGGGCCCCGAATTAACACAGTCGGCTCAGTTATATGATATTTCAGGAGATAAAATGAAGTTGTTGCTTGATTTCCCTACCGTGGGTGAGCCACACTATGCAGAGGCAATTCCTGCAAGCATGATTACTCCAAACTCTTTAAAAATTTATAAGATAGAGGAAAATGAAAACCCCTATGCAGCGAAAGGTGAAGGACAGACACGCGTAGAACGCAAAGGCAACGAGATTCACGTGTATATGACTGCCATCCGCTCGCACTTAACTCCGGATAACATTGAAGGAGTAAGAGTGGGAGATGATGTTTATTTCCACGTAACGAATCTTGAGCAGGATTGGGATGTACCGCACGGCTTTGCCATTCGTGGTGCGATCAATTCCGAGATTCTGATTATGCCAGGAGAAACTCAAACCCTGAAGTATAAGCCGCTGGTGCCTGGCATTGTGCCATTCTATTGTACAGATTTTTGTTCTGCACTGCATCAGGAAATGTCTGGTTATCTGCGCGTATCCGCTGCGGGTAGCAACACGCCACTAAAGTTTTCAACCGGTGTGATCGAAGGCGAAGCAAGTGGCGCTGGCCATTAGATCACGTTTTCATAGTTTGCAGGTTGAAAGTTCCGACCGCCCCGATACATCGGGGCGGTGTGGGACTAAATTTAAACAGGATTTACCATGACACCTTTAAAACCTATTTCCCGGATTCTTATTGTTATCGGGAGTTTACTAATGATCAGTGCCTACTTTGTTCCGCTCTGGCAAATTTTGATGTGGGCTCCACAATACCCCGAAGGTTTGGAAATGGATATTTGGATTAATACAATTTCGGGAGACGTTAAAATTATCAGTGCTCTCAACCATTATATTGGTATGAAGCACATTGAAGTAGAAATGTTTCCGGAGTTTCAATATATGATTTACATCGTTGGCTTTTTGATTGGTTTCGGGTTACTCGCGGCCATCATCAATAAGCGATTTATGTTATGGTCTTTTACATTGTTGCTCATCGCTACGGGTCTTGCTGCTCTTGTAGATTTCTATCTATGGGGCTACGATTATGGCCATAATTTAGATCCGACAGCAGCCATTAGTATTCCGGGAATGACCTACCAGCCACCGCTTATTGGCACTAAACAATTATTAAATTTTACGGCCTTTTCAGGGCCTGGCATTGGCGGTTGGTTTTTTGTAGTTGCTGCCTCCATAATTATAGGTACGCTCGTGTTCGAAATTAAAACCAACTAAAAGGCTGCATGAACAAATTAATGATCATCGCGTTTTGTTTGGTATTAGCTGCTTGTAGTGTTAAACCAGAGCCCTTGCAATATGGGGTAGATGCGTGTTACACATGCAAAATGACCTTGATGGACAATAAGTTTGGTGCTGAGTTGGTGACTCAAAAAGGCAAAGTTTATAAGTTCGATGATATGAACTGCATGTTGAATTTTTATAACGCCAACTATGAAACGCAGGGTGACATGGCTTATGTTCTCGTGATTAATTATGACAATCCCGGACATTTTATTGAAGCTCAGCATGCCATGTACGCCAAGTCTGACAAAATCCGTACGCCTATGGCTAGTGGAATAGCAGCTTTTGAAGATGAAGTATCTTATGATAAGTATAATAAAGATTGGAAGGGTTTCTGGTTAAGCTGGGGAGAGGTACAGACTCAGTTTAAGTAAATTTCTTTCTCTCTTTTTGAAGCCACACAAAATGAAGAGAAGTGTTGTATTTATTTTTGTATTGAGTAGTTTTTTAACTGCGTATAGTAAAACAATAAAGGTAGGCGCAGGCGAACCGATAAAAAGTATTAAGGACGCCATTACAAAGGCTGAGCCAGGAGATACGGTACTCGTTCTCCCAGGTATCTACAAGGAGGGTAATATCATTCTTGAAAAATCTATTTACTTACTAGGTGAAGGCTACCCCACCTTAAGTGGGGAGAATAAGTTTGAAATACTTACCGTTCATACTACCGGGGCCGTTATTCAAGGGCTTCGATTTGTTGATACAGGAATAGGCAGCATGGATGACAAGGCTGCTATCAAATTATTGGATTGCAAGAATTTAAAGGTAATCGACAATAAATTTGAGAATACCTTTTTTGGGATTTACCTGGCCAACTCATCGCATATCTGGATTGAACGCAACGAACTAGAGTCAAGAGAACAAGTCGAGCATCAGATCGGCAATGGCATACACCTTTGGAAATGCGAATACATCACCATTGATCAAAATAAAATTAAAGGTCACCGTGATGGTATTTACTTTGAGTTTGTTACCAACACGCTTATCACAAACAATTATAGTGAAGGAAATATGCGGTATGGCCTTCACTTTATGTTTTCGCATAATAATGAGTACCGCGACAATACCTTTATTAACAATGGAGCTGGGGTAGCCGTTATGTACACGAGAGGAGTGAAGATGATCAATAATCATTTTATTCATAACTGGGGCTCTTCCTCCTACGGACTTTTGTTGAAAGAAATTAGCGATTCATTTATTTCAGGCAATGTGTTTGAACAAAATTCAATAGGTATAATCATGGAAGGTGGTAGCCGGAATAAAATTCTTGAAAATCGATTTATCAGAAATGGATATGCTTTTAAGCTGCCAGCGAGTAGCGATGATAACATTATTTCGCGAAATAACTTTCAGCAGAATACTTTCGATCTGGTGACCAATGGAAGTCTGGCACTGAATAAGATTGAAAGTAATTATTGGGATCGTTATGAGGGATATGATCTCAATCGCGATCAGATTGGAGACGTACCATACAGACCTATCAGTATGTATGGAATGATTGTAGAGCGCATGCCTACTGCGGTATTGTTGTGGCGTAGTTTCTTGGTATTCTTACTCGATCGTGCCGAAAAAGCTATTCCGGTTATTACCCCAGTAAATTTAGTTGACAATTTACCTGCTATGAAGCCTTATGATTTTAATTGAAAACTTATCAAAATATTTCGGCCGTCTTACGGCTCTCGATCAGGTTAATCTGGCCTTAGATAAGGCAAAAAGTTACGCCATGGTGGGGCCTAATGGTTCGGGTAAAACTACCCTGATAAAAAGCATCCTAGGATTAGTGCGTCCATCATCAGGGACAATTCATTTTAAAGGAAAAGATATTGCGAATGAATGGAAGTATCGGGAAGAAATTGGTTACATGCCCCAAATTGGTCGTTACCCGGAGAATATGCGCATCGGGGAATTAGTAGACATGATGAAGAATATCCGCGAGAACGGGAAGCCGGTAGATGAAGAGTTGATTGATGCATTTAAGCTCTATAAAATGTATGACAAAAGAATGCATACACTTTCAGGCGGCACACGTCAGAAAGTAAGTGCCTCACTGGCTTTTTTGTTTCATGCACCGGTACTCATTTTAGATGAACCCACTGCAGGGCTCGATCCAATTTCCGTTGAGATTTTGAAAGAAAAGATTCTTCACGAAAGGCGTATAGGTAAGTTGCTAATCATTACCTCTCATATCCTTAGTGATTTGGATGAATTAGCCACTGAGATGGTTTATATTTTTGAAGGGAAAATTCAATACAACAATTCGATTGAAGCCCTGAAAAAAGAGACCAACGAAACCAAATTGAATAAAGCAATAACGACTTTGATAAAGCAAAAGGAACTTCTAGCCTCTATAACCGAACAAGCATGACACGCGTAATCCGATATATTTTTAATGACATTTTAAGAACCCGGTTTATCTTATTCTATACAGGATTCCTGTTGATAAGCACCTTTGCTCTTTTTCAGCTAGATAACGATTTCGGAAAAGTGGTGCTTAGCCTGCTGAATATTGTCTTGATGGTGGTGCCTTTGGTTAGTGTAGTTTTTACAACCATTCATTTTTTTAGCTCATACGAATTTATTGAACTGATGCTGGCGCAACCGATTAACCGAAAGGTTGTTTTTTTAAGTGAATATGTGGCGGTAGCCTCGTCTTTGTGCATAGCTTATTTAATCGGTGTCGGTGTGCCCTTTGTTATTTTTGGAGCCGGGCATAACGTAATTTCCCTTTTAGTTACGGGAACATTCCTTACGCTCGTCTTTGTTTCGTTGGCATTTTTATCATCTGTTCTTACGCGCGACAAATCAAAAGCAATTGGCATTGCCCTCCTGTTTTGGTTTTACTTCTCGTTGATTTATGATGGACTCGTTCTATGGATCATTTATAGTTTCAGCGACTACCCCTTAGAAAAAGTGACATTAACACTCATCGCTTTTAATCCTGTAGATCTTGCACGAATCATCATGTTGTTGCAACTTGACATTTCAGCATTGATGGGCTACACAGGCGCTTTTTATAAGAATTTTTTTGGCAGTAACATGGGTGTATTGTTTTCGTCAGCCATATTATCCTTATGGGTAGCTATTCCGTTATTATTGGCATTGCGCATTTTCCGTAAGAAGGACATTTAGGTTTTAAAATCAATCCTGGTACTTCCGGAGCGCTATCATGCAAAAGTACGTTAGGCTTTCCTTCTTATTTTTTTTTCTAGCTGCCAGCCTTGGGCTCTTGTTACGATGGCATTTTGTTAGCCCGATGGACTGGCTCGACTTCCCCATTGGCTTCATGCACATTCGCACCTGATGTTTTTGGGTTGGGTGTTTAATTTACTATGCATCTCCTTTATAGATGAATGCATTGGTGTATCCTTTTGATGCACACACCATTAAAAAGTTTGGATACTTATTATTTCTTGCTTGTTTCCCAACCTACTTTCTTTCCACTTTATGGGCTAAACCAGGGTTCATCTACCAGGGGATAGGATTGATTGGAGCGATCATGCAATTGATTGCTTTATATTATTTTTTGAGGTTGTTAAGTCGAATTCCGAAATCCATATTCATTAATCTTTCCATTTCCGTTAGGGCACTACTAACAGTGTCGTTGCTTTCGTTCATTCTCAAATTGTTATTGCAAACTATTTCGGTTCATCCGGAGCTTGCACAACATGCTTATCTGCATCGTAATTTAATAATGGCCTACCTTCATTTAGTGCTACTGGGAATGATAACGAGTTTTCTTATAGCGTGGAGCATTGAAAGGGGATGGCTTCATTTGCCTATTCGATTCAGTGTTGGGATGTTTCTGCTTGGTTTTATAGCATCAGAATGGACATTGCTGGGATGGATGCCCATACCGTTTGAATGGCTTTCCACCTCACAAATGCTCTTTATGTTTTCGGCCCTGATGTTTGTTGGCATTGGTGGCTTTTGCATAGCCTCTCTGGTAAATTTCAAAAGGGGCTAACCCCCCCCCCGTTAAATAGGCGAATCTACAGTATAGGCCAATATCATGACGGTTATATCAAAAAGAGTGAACCAATGATTACAAAGTTTTTTTAATGAATGGTTGTTATTACCTAAAGTATGAAATTGCTATTGGGAATCTGGGATTAAAGCTCTGTAGGCTGCAACGCTAGTTCTTCAGATTTATTTACCTTATCCGGTGTTTGCTTTTTGAAATGCGAGGCTGAAGAAAAAATAGCCCACGTTAAAGGTACAACGCCACCTAAAACGAATATACTACCACCAATTATGCGCATCCAGGTTAATCCTTGAAAAACAGTGCTATCGATAAACTCGGCTGAGCGAGCAAACCAAAGTCCTTTTTCAACTACAGCCTGAAATTGTAGAATACCCGCGGGGAAAAGATCTAAGATGACCATCAGGAGTAGGCCGATATTGATAGACCAAAAGGAAATACGCAGTGCTTTACCTTTCCAGTATTCGCTCTTTCGTTATCAGTTGGCAGCAGAATAAAATAGTAGCTATAGAAAGATTTCCATACACACCCATAAGGGCAGCGTGACCATGATTCACGGTAAGGTAAGTTCCGTGTTCGTAATAATTTGCAAGTGGTAAATTGATTATGAAGCCCAACACACCTGCACCAAAGAAATTCCAGAAGTTAACGCCAATTAAAAATAGAAACACTTCGGGCATACCGAACTTTTGGCTCAATGCCGAACCATTGGACAGCATAGACTCAACCAGGTTAGGCAATTTTTGAAAGCGCCAAGCCTCCAGGGTTAATAGAATTAATGGAATTACCTGAAGTGTTGAAAAGACTGATCCAAGTGCCATGGTAGCAACCGGTTTCGCATTCCAGTAGAAGTTATGCGAGATGCCCAATAAACCGGAACCTAAAAAAAGAAGTGTGGCGATATAAATTACCCGAATAGCAGCTTGTCTACTAACTAGGCCCATCAATACCATAAAATAGCCAACCAGTACGGTGGTAAAAACTTCAAAGAATGCTTCGGCCCACATGTGAATTACGCACCAGCGCCAAAAGTCTGCTATCACAAAATTTGTTTTTGGAGTAGCCACAAACCCGGAGAGTAACAAAATTAAAATGCTACTAGTTGAATAGACCAGCCAATTGGGTAATTGCCAAGGTTGGCCTACTTTAATAGCTGGTTTTAGCGCACGATATAAGGTAACGCACCACAAGGCCAGTACAACGAAGAGCAAACCTTGCCACAATTTTCCCGGTTCAACATATTCCCATCCTTGATGGCCAAACCACCACCAGTTTTCAAAAAAACCGAGGGGACCACCATAAATACTAACCATCGAGCCCACACCTAAAAGCACAATAAGAGCGAATATTATGTTAATAATAAATTTTTGATTGGCGGGTTCGCGTGGCGAGAGAAGTGGTGCAATAAAGAAGGATGCTCCAATCCAACAGATCGATATCCATAAGATAGCAAGTTGAACGTGCCAGCTCCGCGTAATCGTTATGGGAAAGAGCGTTCTTACATCATATCCAAAAAAGGTAGTGAAGTTTAAAAAATCGTGCACGGTTAAAATACCGGCTAATACCTGAACGATAAGAAGAATTATTGCGAGATAAAAATATTTGTACGTGGCTCGTTGCGAAGGGGTAGGTTGAAAATTAGCTACACCTTCCCTTAGTCATAAGCGGACTTGATTTATTAGTAAAAGCAAAATCGTTTAGTTTTTCCAGTCTTCCGTGGTAGTATAGCACAATGCCTAAACCCAAGATTAAGCCTAATGATCCGATGATCGTCCAGATCGTGACGGAAGCAGACGGTGTATTGCCCGCATCGACATCATAGGGCCAGTTGTGTGTGTAACTATAATTTTTTCCGGGTCGCTCGGTTCCACATACCCATGAACCCCAATAAAAAAATGCAGATAGCTGCCTGATTTCCTGATCAGTTTTAATGTAGTGTTGAGGTTTAAAAGACTCTTTGCTGGTTCCATTAAAAACATTCAAATAGTAACTCGTTAATTGTTCGCAGGCATAGGCTTGCGCAGCAGTTAGCTTCACTTTATTCGTAGCACGCGAGTATCGGTTTTCTTTTATTTCGCGTTGAACCTGAATGCGTGTACCAAGCATTTCCATTTTTGAGATATCAGGTTGGTTGGCATAGAATGCACGCATATGCTGCGTAATCTGATGCAGAGCTTCCGCAGTGAAATCTGGCCCTCGGTTGGCTCCATCTCCAAACATACTCCCGTATTCCATTAAGGCATATTTTTGAAATACAGCCTGACCTTCTAAAATATCTTTTTGTGAGAAAACAGATTCTCCGGCTTCATTTACAAAATCAGGAATGGGTGGTGCCTTAAAATATGTCTCGTAACCTATAATAGAGACTCCGGTTATGCTAATTGCCAAAATAAGTGTTATCGGGAGCCACCACTTACGTGGATTTATTAGAAATTGAATCATACTAGTTAGTATCTTTATAGTTTAACAGACAAAACTATTTTTAGCAGTACCCATTTGGTATGAGTCTAATCATATTTACGGATATAAATGTTATTTTTTTGCAACTAAAAATTTAAGCAGGTAGCTCTCCAGAAGTGTAAGATATGTATTAAGAAATCAGAATGAAAGAAATTACAGACCGCAATGACATTGAAGTACTCGTTGATACATTCTATGAAAAAGTGAAAGCAGATACTTTAATAGGCCCCGTGTTTGCCCATATAGATTGGCCAAATCACTTGCCCATCATGTATAAATTCTGGTCGTCAATGATGCTGGGGGAGCAGAGCTATCAAGGTAATCCGTTTCAAAAACACGTGGCCCTACCACTGAGATCAGATCATTTCCACCAATGGTTAAAGCTCTTTACCGAAACAGTAGATGAAAATTTTACGGGTGAACGCGCTGATGAAATTAAGGCCCGTGCAAAAACTATTGCTGGAGTTTTTCAGCATAAACTGGGAATACACCCGACCCCCTAAGCGGGTCGCACCCACTTTATTAAAACAGACTTACAAATAACAACCAGTTAAAACAATAACGGTAAGCTTATGTAGTGACTCCTGTTGAAAATTCCGATGAACTAAGTAGAGAAGAAATACCAGGGAACCGATTTTCATGGATTGGTCCATCAAAGAGTATCCACTGAAAAAAATAGTATAGGCTTATGGATAGTGTTATAAGAATTACCGCCCATGTAAAGTATTTCGTGAAATTCCGTCATAGAAAATTTTAAAGTCAGTACCCAAGAAGTTGCTACACACCAAAAAAGTATTCGCACGAATATAAATAGGTTGATAGGATAGCGAGTGATAAAAAGAAAAGCAGGTAAACTCCACGCACTTCGTGTTCTCAAATCGTAGCGTCCCACTATTCTAAATGCGGAGAAAGAAAACAAAAAGTATCTACAATAGATGAGGCTAATAGAGTTTTGCTGACTTCCATTGATGGATGATATCGGCCAGATTAGAAACTATTTGGGTATTCCCAGATCTAAAACAATGGAAATGAGCACGCTAACACAATCGAATTTAGTTATTGCGGATAAGTCGTGTTGACGTTGTGGATAGTTGACAATTTAAACTAATTCTAAATAGTGTTTTCGGTTAACAATTCATGTTCTTAATTATAAGTTTGGCTAACGAGTAAGTGTATTTCGGTTCATTGGTTTCTAAGACGAAACATCATCAAAATAATTTTTACGTAAATTAAAATAAGTTTGAAATAATGCATTTGCCGTGTAGATTTGTGCGATTCCGTAAAAAAGCGGCTACCCTAAACGCGTCACGATGAAGAAAAGATTATCTGGTCCCGTTACCTTTCTAACCTTCGTAGTTTTCACCCTCTCTATTAGTTTAAATTCTTTCGCTCAGGATATTTCTACTGATCCCGCTATGATCAGTGCGGGCGAGGCTTTATTTAATGGTAATTGCAAAGCATGCCATAGGGTAAAGCAAAAGTTGGTGGGTCCGGCTTTGGCTGGTGTAGAAACTCGGGTTCCTTCCATTGATTGGATTTATTCCTGGGTTCGTAATCCGGCTAAAGTAATTGCCAGTGGCGATGCCTACGCGGTTAAAATCTACGAAGAGTATGGCAAGAGCCAGATGACGGCTTTTAATAGTTATACGGATGATCAGATCATGAGCATTCTTGCTTATGTAAAGGCGGAGGCTGAAAAGGTGGATGCGCCAGCCGTAACGGCAACTACCGCAGATGGGGGTGGTCAGGCTGGAGTACCCTCAGGCTATTTGAACGCTATCCTTATCGGAATGATTGTAATACTTCTATTACTCCTTATCATTCTAACACTTATTATAAACGCATTAAAGAAGTATCTCGATCAGAGGGACCTGAATGAAGTAGATCGGGAAATAGTTCATTCTAAATATACACTGGGCTCTATGGTACGCAGCTCGGGTTTTATATTTCTGGTTGTATTCCTTGTTTCTTCAATCACTTTCAAAACTGTTATTGATGGATTGTATTCTATAGGTGTTCAGCAAAATTATCAACCCAAACAGCCCATTGCATTCTCACATAAAATACATGCCGGGCAATATGAAATTGAGTGTAAGTATTGCCATACTGGAGCACTGAAAGGTAAACAAGCCAATATTCCATCGCGTAATGTGTCTACGAATTGTCACTCTCAAAGTAAGGCGGGAACAAACACCGGTACGGGCGAGATCGCAAAAATCTATGCAGCTATTGGATTTGATCCAAGTACGGGTTCTTACACGGGCAAACAAAAGCCTATTGAATGGGTAAGAATTCATAACCTGCCCGACCTGGCTTATTTCAATCACTCGCAACACGTAAATGTGGCCGGAGTAGAGTGTCAGACCTGTCATGGTCCGATTCAGGAAATGGATGTGGTTAAACAATATTCATTACTTACTATGGGCTGGTGTATTGATTGCCACCGCAAAACAGATGTTAACACAAAAGGAAATGCCTATTAC
This sequence comes from Flammeovirgaceae bacterium, assembly GCA_016709845.1. Taxonomy (GTDB): domain Bacteria; phylum Bacteroidota; class Bacteroidia; order Cytophagales; family Cyclobacteriaceae; genus ELB16-189. Next base: position 33,121 of record JADJMA010000014.1, read on the forward strand.
GATAAACTGATTGAACTTCACAATAGTAAAAAAGCTATGAAGGTGGAGGACATTGGTGGATTGGAATGCGCAAAGTGCCACTATTAATAATTTAATTGACCTCGACTGGATTTTGAATCTATGAGCAATACAAATAAGACATACTGGAAAGGATTACCTCAACTTAAGAACGATCCGGCTTTTGTTAAACATGCCAATGACGAGTTCGTGGATTTGGCTATGCAGGATGATCCCGGTCATTCGCGTAGAGATTTTCTTAAAATGATGGGATTCAGTGTGGCGGCTGCCTCTTTAGCAGCCTGCGAAGCCCCGATCCGTAAAGCAATACCTTATATTAACAAGCCTTTAGATGCTGATCCGGGTATCCCGAATTACTATGCATCAACCTATATAAATGGTGGTGATTATTGTAGCATCGTGGTTAAGGTACGCGATGGTCGTCCTATTAAAATTGAGGGTAATGCCTTATCCAAAGTTAGCAAAGGGGGCACCAGCGCTCAGGTGGAGGCATCCGTGTTGTCTTTATATGATAACTATCGCTTACGCGGACCAAAAATTAATAATGCTAATGCGGAATGGGAAACTATTGATTCAGAGGTTATTGCTAAATTAAATGAAATCGCGGGCAAGGGTGGTCAAATAAGAATTGTCAGCAATACAATTTTAAGCCCCAGCACAAAGGTTGCTATTGATAAGTTTAAGGCAAAGTATCCAACAGCTTCTCACGTTCAATACGATTCAATATCAAGCTATGGAATCTTAAAGGCTAACAAAGAGACTTTTGGAACAGCCATGATTCCATCCTATGATTTTAGTAAGGCTAAAGTAATAGTAAGTGTAGGTGCCGATTTTCTGGGCACTTGGTTATCACCGATAGAATTTTCAAAGCAATTTGCTGTAAACAGAGAGGTAACGGATGACAAGCGCGATATGTCGCGCCTTTATCAATTCGAATCTAACTTGTCGTTAACGGGAGCCAATTCAGATTATCGTTCAATGATCAAACCTTCACAGGAAGGCCTTGTGGTAGCTCAGATTTATAATATTCTTGCAGGCAATGGAGTAAAGAGCATCGATAAAATTGCTTACCTCGAAAAGGCAGCTGCTGAATTGAAAGCAAATGCCGGAAAAGCATTAGTAGTTTGCGGATCGAATGACAAATCAGTTCAGATCGTTGTTAACGCAATTAATAATTTACTAGATAGCTACGGTACAACCATTATAACTAACTCTCCAATTAATTTTCGCTTAGGAAATGATGAAGAGATGTCGGCTTTTGTTGCCGATGCACAAGCAGGCAAAGTGGATGGCGTTATTTTCTTTAATTGTAATCCGATTTACGATCATCCTAAAGGCGATGCGTTGGCAGCCGCTTTGAAAAAGATGACGTTAACCGTATCAACATCGTATACTCCAGACGAAACGGCATCCTCTGTATCGCACATGGCTCCAGATCATCACTATTTAGAATCCTGGAATGATGCCGAACCGAAACCGAATTCATTCAGTTTGTCGCAACCAGCCATCACACCTTTGTTTAAAACTCGACAGGCTGCTGAAAGCTTACTGGTTTGGTCTGGCGAAAGCAATACCGAGTACTTCACCGTACTGAAAGAATATTGGAGGACCCGGTTTTATAATGCTGGTGCAGGCGTTGACTTCCAAAGTTTTTGGGATAAGTGTTTATATGATGGTGTTTATGAACTTCCTGGAGAAACTAAGACTTATTCTTTCTCAGCAAATGTGGATGGCGCGCTCTCCGCAATAAGTTCAACCTATAAAGCAACTAATTCAGGTTTTGAATTAGCGCTTTATGAAAGTTGTGGTTTAGGAAATGGATCACAGGCAAACAATCCTTTGTTACAGGAATTACCAGATCCCATCACAAAGGCAACCTGGGATCATTATGTAACCATAGCCCTGAAAGACGCAAACGAATTGGGCATTGAAAACGATGCGGAAGGAAAAACACAAATAGTTAACCTTACAGCAAACGGCAAAACCATCTCGGTTGCTGCCTTGGTTCAACCCGGTCAAGCACCTGGCACCTTAGGGGTTGCTTTAGGATATGGCCGTACAAAAGTTGGAAAAGTAGGAGAGAACATTGGGGCAAATGCTTATCCGTTGGTTTCAGTTAATGAAACTATGAGTTACAGTATCATCTCCGGAGTTACGTTGGAAAACACGGATGCTGAATTTCAGATAGCTCAAACTCAGATTCATCAAACGTACATGGGGCGTGAGAATGTAATTCAGGAATCGCTATTGGTAGATTACAATAAGAATCCTGCTTATTGGAAAGAAAATGCTGCTAAGGTAACATCATGGGATAAAAAGGTTGACCCCTCTTCTTTGAGTATGTGGAAGGGGCATGAGTATAAGAATCATCATTGGGGAATGGCCATAGACTTGAACACATGTACCGGCTGTGGTTCCTGTGTGGTGGCTTGTAATGTGGAGAATAATGTGGCTCTCGTTGGTAAGCAGGAAGTAATCAATCGCAGAGAGATGCATTGGTTGCGCATTGACCGCTACTACACCAGCGATGCAGCTCCGGAAAATTATAAGGAAGCAGAAATAGCCTCTGAAAATCCGGAGGTTGTGTTCCAACCAATGTTGTGTCAACATTGTAATAATGCACCTTGCGAAACTGTATGCCCAGTGGCCGCTACTACACATAGCACCGAAGGACTTAATCAAATGGTGTATAACCGTTGTATTGGCACTCGCTATTGTGCCAACAACTGTCCTTATAAAGTAAGAAGATTCAATTGGTTTAAATATCACGATAACCAGCAGTTTACCCAATCTAACCCGTCTATGAATACGGATCTTGGTCGTATGGTATTGAATCCTGATGTTACCGTTCGCTCACGTGGTGTGATGGAGAAATGTTCGTTCTGCGTTCAACGGATTCAATCAGGTAAACTAACGGCTAAGAAGGACCGCAGACCCTTACAAGATGGAGAAGTAGTTACTGCTTGTCAAGCAGCTTGTACTACAGGGGCTATCGTGTTTGGTGATTTGAATAATTCAGAAAGCCGCATTAGCAAATTGCTTCAGATTGAATTAGACAAAGATCGTCCGTACGGTATTGACAAAAAATATAATAACCCAAGGGCCTATCGGGTGTTGGAAGAAATTGGTGTTAAACCTAACATTTTCTATCTCACTAAGATCAGGAATAAGGATAAGGAAAAAGAGAACGTATAATTTATTTGATTAAAGATTTGATACGAAACTAAGTATGCAAGCAACTTCAGCAGTACGTGAAACTTTAATAACTGGCGGCAAAACGGTACGTGACGTATCCGAAGACATCAGCCGGCAAGTGGAGGGCAAGCCAACCAAACTTTGGTGGTCTGCTTTCAGTGTCTCCCTTGTTCTTTTGATGTTTGGTGTTTACTGTCTGTCCACAGTTTTATGGGAAGGCATAGGCATGTGGGGATTGAATAAAACGGTGGGTTGGGCGTGGGATATCACCAACTTCGTTTGGTGGGTGGGTATCGGTCACGCGGGTACGCTGATCTCTGCGATCTTGTTGTTGTTCCGCCAAAAGTGGAGAATGTCTATCAACCGAGCGGCCGAAGCAATGACGATCTTTGCAGTAATTTGTGCGGCTACCTTTCCATTAGTACACATGGGGCGCTTGTGGCTCGGTATGTATTGGGTACTTCCGCTTCCTAATACCTGGGGTTCACTTTGGACTAACTTTAATTCACCCTTGCTTTGGGACGTATTTGCGATCACTACATACTTCACCGTATCTCTTGTTTTCTGGTACATAGGTCTGATTCCTGATTTTGCAGTAATCCGAGATCGGGCAACACGCATGGGCAATAAAACCCGTGCAACTATTTATAATGCATTAAGTTTTGGTTGGGATGGCGCAGCAAAAACATGGATGCGCTACGAATCGGTAGCATTAATTCTTGCCGGACTCTCTACACCGCTTGTGCTTTCCGTTCATACCATTGTATCCATGGACTTTGCTACTTCGATAGTGCCGGGTTGGCATACAACTATCTTCCCACCATACTTTGTGTCAGGTGCGATTTTCTCTGGCTTTGCGATGGTGCTAACATTATTGATTGTAACCCGTAAAGTTTTCAAACTGGAAGATTATATAACAATCTACCACATCGAACTGATGAATATAGTAATCATCATTACGGGTTCAATTGTCGGTATCGCTTACATAACCGAGTTCTTTGTGGCTTGGTATGGTCAGGTTCCTGCTGAATTTTATGCATTCTATAACCGGGCTACGGGTCCTTATTGGTGGGCGTATTGGTCTATGATGACCTGTAACGTTATTTCACCGCAACTTTTCTGGTTTAAGAAATTGCGCACCAACATTGTGGCTACGTTCGTTTTGTCAATTATAGTAAATATTGGTATGTGGTTCGAACGATTTGTAATTATAGTAACCTCCATACACCGTGATTATCTGCCGTCCAGTTGGTCGATGTTTTACCCGACTATGTATGATGTGGGTGAATATATTTTGACATTCGGGTTTTTCTTCGCGGCATTTCTCCTCTTCGCCAAGTTCTTCCCGGTAATTAACATGGCTGAAGTTAAGAGTATCATTAAATCAACTTCCGAAAAGAAGCATTAATAACTATGAGCAGCACAAGCGAAAATTTTTTAATAGGTATTTTTGATGATGAAGATATCTTGCTTCATGGCGTAGATGGCGTTCGAGACAAGGGCGTAAAGATTCATGAGGTGTATTCTCCGTTTCCCGTACATGGATTAGATGAGGCCTTGGGTTATAAACGTACGCGCTTACCCATCTCTGCTTTTATCTTCGGTTTAACCGGAACCGCCCTCGCCTTAACCATGCAAATCTGGATGTTGGGTTACGACTGGCCCATGATTATTGGAGGTAAGAACTTTGCTTCCTTGCCGCCATTCATTCCGGTTACTTTCGAGTTAACGGTGCTTCTTTCTGCATTGGGTATGGTTGCTACATTCCTTATTGTAAGTGATTTGAAACCTTATAAAACTCCACGCTCGTATGATCTACGAAGCACAGATGATAAACACGTAATGGCTATTGATTTAGGAACAAATAAATTGAGCAAAGAAGATATCAGTCGCATACTGACGGAAAGTGGTGCTTCAGAAGTTAACGAAAAGAATTTTTAATCATGATGAAATCTGCACGATTCATACCAGTAGGTTTAATAGTACTGATTGCAGCTACTCTTTTAGTTGGGTGCAAGGCCGGAGGCGATAATCCAGGGCGGGAGTATGCGCCAAACATGTATCACTCTGTGGCCTACGAGCCTCTGATCCAGATTATGGATGAAGACGCAGGCCGCTGGGTAAATTCATCGGATAAAGACCGGGGCGAATATTACAATTCGAATAACTACAATCCTTTTAAGATGAATATGCGTTTACCGGCTCCCAATACAGTACGCAGAAATGTTCATGGGTGGCTTCCTTACCGGGCCGGAAACGATACTACCAGTTTGCGGTTAGCTAATAAACTCGTGAATCCATATGAGGCTTCACCTGCTATTTTAGAACAAGGAAAAGTACTCTACGAAATTTATTGCAAGCATTGCCATGGCGCAAAAGGTATGGGTGACGGTAAAGTAGCGGATAAATATCCAGGCGTTGCGAATCTAAAGGGAGATGCGATTAAGGGAGTTACCGAAGGGCATATATTTCATGTGATTACTTACGGAAAGGGTTTGATGGGTGCGCATGGATCGCAAGTGAATGAGGAAGAGCGCTGGAAGATTGCCAAATACGTGAAGGAATTACAAAAGAATTAATACTTACTAGATATCAAACTAAAATGATAGCGGACGAACAGTATATTTTTAAACCCGAAGCAAAAAGGAAACTTTTCATTTTGTTAGCGGTTGGAATACTCCTTTTTGTTATAGGAGTTTTTATGGCAATGAATAGTGGAGAACATGAAGCAGCAGGGGAGCATCATGGATCTTTGGAGATTACCAAAGATCTTGTGGCAAGTACCTCGACTGCCGCGGTTGCCGAAGAAACTTCCGGGCATCATGGAAGTCCCATCTGGCTCAAAAAGATTTATGCAGCCCTGTGGCACAATAATATCTACTTTGCTGGCTTAGGCCTTATCGGATTGTTCTTTGTTGCCATTCAGTATGCATCACAGGCAGGATGGTCGACTCATATTAATCGAATTCCGTTAGCCATGGGGCAGTGGATACCTGTTGCAGGTATACTTTCGCTCGTAATTTGGTTCGTTGCGAAAGGGGATTTATTCCATTGGACGCACCCCGATTTATACAACATAGCTTCCCCTGATTATGATAAAGCCCTTGATCAAAAAAGTATTTATTTTTTCTGGTTGGGTGAGAAGGGTGGGTTTCCCGTATTCTTTATTTTGAGAATGGTAATTTTCTTTGGCCTTTGGTACTGGTTTTTACTCTTAATTAAGAAACACATGCTTGCCGAAGACATTGATGGAGGCACACAACATTGGTATGCTGCCAGAAAATACTCGGCTATATTTCTCGTAATCTTCGCTGTTAGCTCTTCAGTAGCTGCCTGGGATTGGGTAATGAGTATTGACCCACACTGGTTTAGCACCATGTTTGGTTGGTATATCTTTGCCAGTTGGTGGGTTGCTGGGCTAGCCACTATTACCCTGATTGTTGTAAACCTTAAAGAGGCAGGCTATTTAAAAATGGTGAATTCAAATCACTTGCATGATCTTGGTAAATTCATTTTCGCCTTCAGTATTTTCTGGGCGTATATCTGGTTTAGTCAGTTCATGCTGATTTATTATGCCAATATTCCTGAAGAAACGGTTTATTTCATCAATAAACTCAATAATGCGCCATATTCCTGGATATTTTATGTCAATCTGATTTTGAACTTCGTTCTTCCGTTCTTATTATTAATGACACGGGATTCCAAACGTCAAATGCCCATGTTATCGATCGTTTGCCTAATAGTTATCATTGGTCACTGGTTTGATTTTTACAACATGGTTACTCCTGGGGTTATGCAACATAATGGTGGGTTGGGCTTATTGGAAATTGGGTTAGCACTGGTATTCTTTGCGCTCTTCTTGTTTGTATCACTAAGCGCGCTTTCTAAAATGCCTTTAGTGGCTAAGAATCATCCTATGGTAGAAGAAAGTTTGCATCACCAGGTTTAATTTGATACACGAATAATACAAGTATATGATGAGTTTGATAATCGGTTTAGGGGTAGTATTGGTGCTGGTCATCCTATACCTGATTTTCCGGATCGGAAATCTGGTAGAATTGATCAAAGGGAAAAATGACGATGTTTCATCCTGGAACACAGTGAATGCCTATTTGATGATGATCTTCATGATAGGAAGTTTGGTTTTGTTTGTCTGGTACTCGGTGACCTATTTTGATTCTTATAATTTGCCCGTGGCATCCGATCATGGCGTATTAACGGATTATTTATTTTGGGTAACGATGGGTATATCTGTGGTCGCCTTTGTTGTTATTAGTATCGCGATGTTTTGGTTTACCTTCAAGTTTCGTTATAACCCTGAAAGAAGAGCCTCCTTCATGGCCGATGATCATAGACTTGAAATTGTTTGGACGCTCATTCCAGCAGTCGTGTTGGCTCTGTTAATTTTTACTGGACTTCGCGCCTGGAGTGACATTACCGGCCCCGCATCAAAAGATGCCGTAGTGATTGAACTTGTTGGTCAGCAATTTTTATGGACGGCCCGGTACCCAGGGGTCAAAGACAGTCAGTTAGGTAAGCAAAATTATAAACTGATTGATGCCTCCAATGAATTTGGTTTAGACCTTTCCGACAAAAATACTTTCGATGATTTCAAATCTCTTGAACTTCATTTACCTAAGGGTAGAGAGGTACAGTTAATGATTCGTGCGAAAGATGTTTTACACAGTGTGTTTCTTCCTCACTTCCGTGTGAAAATGGATGCTGTACCGGGTATGTCCACTACTTTCAAGTTTACACCCACTAAGTCTACGGCCGACATGCGCGCGGAGACGGGTAATCCAAATTTCAATTATGAAATGGCCTGTGCAGAAGTTTGTGGGCGCGGTCACTTTTCCATGCGTTTTCCGGTGTTTGTTCATGATACCTATGAAGATTATGAAAAGTGGATGGCGTCTCAAGAGGCCTGGTTAAAACAAAATCCAGAATATTTACAGCGTGTTCCTGCTTCGCTAAGAGAAGCAGCCATGATCAAAGCCGGTATTCCCATGGATAGTGAAGCGGCCATTATGGCTTCACCCGTTTCAGTGACAGCTAAATTTTAATTAAAGATATTCTAAGCATGGCAACAATAGATATACATCCACAAACGACCACACACCACGATGACCATGGCCATGATGACCATGAACATCATGGAAATTTCTGGACTAATTATGTTTTTTCCGAAGATCATAAGGTAATTGCAAAGCAATTCCTGATAACTGGTATGGTGTGGGCGCTGATAGGCGGTACCTTGTCGGTTTTGTTTCGTTTACAACTAGGCTTCCCAGAAGCGGATTTATCTTGGTTGAAACCCATATTGGGTGGCTGGTTGACACCAGAGGGAAAAATTGACCCTGAATTTTATTTGGCTTTGGTAACGATGCATGGAACCATCATGGTATTCTTTGTGCTTACTGCCGGATTGAGTGGTACATTTAGTAACTTCTTGATTCCACTTCAAATAGGCGCTCGCGATATGGCGAGTGGTTTTATGAACATGTTGTCATACTGGTTCTTCTTTGCATCCAGTGCAATTATGTTCACTTCATTATTCATATCTACCGGCCCAGCCTCCGGAGGCTGGGTAATCTATCCGCCTTTAAGCGCATTGCCACAGGCTATGAGCGGCTCGGGCTTGGGTATGACGTTATGGCTTGTAGCAATGGCATTGTTTATTGTGAGCTCGTTGTTGGGGGGCATCAATTATATCACAACAATAATAAACTTGCGAACTAAAGGAATGTCTTTTACAAAGCTTCCATTAACCATTTGGGCGTTTTTCTTTACGGCTATTATAGGTCTACTGTCCTTTCCGGTATTATTCGCTGCAGCCTTGTTATTAATTTTTGATCGTAGTTTCGGTACAAGTTTCTACCTCTCCGATATTTATATTGGAGGTGAGGCGCTGCCCAATCAGGGTGGAAGTCCGATTCTGTTTCAGCATTTATTCTGGTTCCTGGGCCATCCGGAAGTTTACATTGTGTTATTACCGGCATTAGGTATTACCTCAGAAATTATTTCTACCAATTCGCGCAAGCCGATTTTTGGATACAAGGCAATGGTGGGTTCTATGATGTTTATTACAATTCTATCGTTTGTTGTATGGGCTCATCACATGTTTGTAACAGGTATGAATCCATTTTTAGGATCTATTTTCACCATACTCACACTGATTATTGCGGTGCCTTCGGCCGTTAAGATTTTTAATTATGTGACTACTCTTTGGAAAGGTAATATTCGGTTTACTGCTGCTATGTTGTTTTCCATCGGTATGGTTTCATTCTTCCTTACGGGTGGTATCACCGGCATTTTTGTTGGTAACTCAGCAATCGATATTCAATTGCATGATACGTACTTTATAGTAGCGCACTTTCACTTGGTAATGGGCAGTGCCTCATTCTTTGGTATGTTGGCTGGTGTTTACCATTGGTTCCCTAAAATGTTTGGTCGTATGATGAATGAGAAACTAGGCTACATCCATTTCTGGATAACCTTTGTAGGTGTCTACCTGGTGTTCTTCCCTATGCATTACATTGGTATTGCTGGCTTTCCAAGACGTTATTATAGCTGGACCAACTTTGAAACCTTCAGTGGTTTTGCTGACTTGAACATGTTAGTGAGTGCTGCAGCCATCATGACCTTAACAGCCCAGTTTATTTTCTTGTTCAATTTTATCTACAGCATTTTCCGTGGTAAAGTGGCTCCCGCTAATCCTTGGGGTTCGAATGCACTGGAATGGACAACTCCAAGACACCCAGGACACGGTAATTGGCCTGGTGAGATTCCAACTGTATATCGTTGGCCTTATGATTACAGTAAACCCGGTGCAAAAGATGATTTTATCCCTCAGAACATTCCGTACTCAGAAACACCAGAATCCAATCTTCCTCATGAGAATGAGCTTATTAAGTTAGAGATGAATGAAGGAGTTATAGTGGCTGAGGATAATAAGCACTGATAAAAATAGAATCTTGACCCAAACAGCGACCCGAGGATTTCATAAGCTTTGCTTATCTACTCTGGTCTCTGTTTGGGTTCTACTGTCACATTTGGAATTCAGTCTTTGTTATTTCTGAGACTTAAAACAAATTCTGTAAACGGGTTAATGTGTTAATATGAATTCGAGTACTTCAACTATCTCCGTAATAACAATGGCCCTTATTAAGTTAAGAGCCTTTACTGAGTTATTGAAGCCGAGGTTGTCCTTGCTGGTTGCGTTTTCTTGCGCCTTTGGTTATGGATTGGCCAGTCATGGCAATATAAATTGGACAACCCTTTTCATACTCACTTTTTCAGGATTTCTACTTTCGGGAGCTTCCGTTACTATCAACCAAATTATTGAAAAAGACCTTGATTGTTTAATGAAGCGAACCTTAAACCGGCCTTTGCCAACGGGAAGAATAACCGTAAATGAAGCAACTGCTTTTGCTATCTTATGTTTGCTTGTTAGCCTGGTGTTGCTCTGGGTGTTCACCAATCCGCTTACTGTTGCGCTTTCATTTGTTTCTATGGTGTTGTATAGCTTTGTTTATACTCCACTGAAGCGGGTAGGTCCAATCGCTGTTTTTGTAGGTGCAATTCCTGGAGCTCTACCTCCTTTGTTGGGTTGGGTAGCTGCAACGGGGGCAATTTCATACGAGGCGTTAATAATTTTTGGAATTCAGTTTATCTGGCAGTTTCCACACTTCTGGGCAATTGCGTGGGTGTCGGATGATGATTATAAAAAGGCCGGATTTAAATTACTACCTTCTGGAGGAGGCAAAGATCATAATACCTCCATTCAAATAACGATCTATACTTTATTCTTAATTCCGTTGGGGCTATTACCTGCTAAATTTGGAATTACCGGTTTAGACTCAGCGATAGTGGCTACGGTATGCGGAGTAGCCTTTTTAGCTCAGACCCTTTCATTAATGAAAACAGGTAGTAGGCAGTCCGCTTTACGAATAATGTTTGGTTCGTTTTTATACCTGCCTATTGTGCAGATCGCTTACTTGTTGGATAAAATTTAATGTGAAATAGATATGGAGAAGTCAGTGTCAGCAGATTTTAAAATAGTAGAAGAACCCAGGAAAATCTTGGCCATGAATCCAAAGAAATTTGCGATGTGGCTATTTATCGGAAGTGTAGGAATGTTATTTGCCGCACTTACCTCGGCTTATATAGTACGGCAGGCCGAAGGCAATTGGTTGTATTTTGACCTTCCCCAAATATTCACAATATCTACCGTGGTGATTGTGCTAAGCAGTATCACCATGCAATGGGCGTATTGGTCCGCAAAAAAAGATAATCTTTCGATGGTAAAGATTATGGTAACAATAACTAGCCTATTGGGTCTCGTGTTTCTGGTGCTTCAGTTTGAGGGTTGGAAGGCATTGGTAGCTGAGCAGGTTTATCTGGTGGGTAATCCTTCAGGCTCGTTTCTATATATCATTTCAGGCCTGCATGGACTCCATCTGGTCAGTGCAGTCATTTACCTGCTAATTGTATTGGTTTCTACCTATCGCTATAAGGTTCATTCGCAGAATTTATCCCAGATTGAAATGTGTACAACATACTGGCATTTTTTGGGCGGCCTTTGGCTATATTTGTTTGTATTCCTATTATTGTATCGATAAAAGATTTAAAACATAATTACTGATTATGGCACATAGTACAGCCACTGCAGCACAAGGACAAAGCGTTTGGGATGGCGGAGTTTCACCCATGGGCGCCAGCTATGGCAAGCTCATGATGTGGTTCTTTCTACTTTCTGATACATTCACTTTTTCTAGTTTGCTGATCACGTATGGATTGATTCGTTCCTCCCACCCGACATTTGAAGGGCTTGTTGATTCATTTAAATTCTCTACTGAATACTGGCCTATTCCTGAAAAGGTTTTTGAGGCTATTCCGTTTTACCATGGAATGCCGCTGCCTTTAGTGTTCGTTGGTTTCATGACTTTTGTCCTTATCATGAGTTCTGTAACTATGGTATTGGCCGTTGAAGCTGGCCATCGTATGGATAAAAGGGCTGTTGAAAAATGGATGCTCTGGACAATTGTAGGAGGTATTACTTTCCTCAGCTGCCAAGCTTGGGAGTGGAGTCACTTTATTCATGGTGCTCTTTCTGGCGATGCTGTGGCTGAAGGAACGCAGTATTTTGGTGCTAGTTTGAAACAAAATCAATATGGTCCACAAGCTTTTGCAGATTTCTTTTTCTTTATTATTGGCTTCCACGGTTTCCACGTTTTTAGTGGGGTTTTGTTAAACTTCCTGATTTATTATAATACCGTTACCGGAATTTATCAGCGCAGAGGCCATTATGAAATGGTGGAGAAGGTAGGTTTGTATTGGCACTTTGTGGATTTAGTTTGGGTATTTGTATTTACATTCTTTTATCTGGTTTAATAAAAGTTAACGCATATGGCACATCATTCTTACGAACCTCAGGTTACTGTACTTCCTCCTAATAAGGAAAAAATTAAAAAGCTCTGGACTGTAGCCGGCATTTTAGGAGCCGTTACCTGTGTGGAGTTTATCATAGCATTCTCTATGCCGCATGGAGCGGCAAAAACTTCTTTGTTTGTAATCCTCACGATTGTGAAGGCTGGCTACATTGTAGGTGAATTCATGCACCTGAAGTATGAAGTTAAAGTTTTGTTTTGGGCTGTTCTTCTACCTATTGTACTTATTATATGGATGCTCATTGCTTTTATTTATGAAGGAATGAAAATGCCTGTCTTTAACTAACCCTTTCAAAATATAATTTAAAAGAAGGCTAAAGTGATGAACTTTAGCCTTCTTTTTATGTTGCCCTTATCATCATGTCAAAAAAATTTATCTACCTGTTATTAGCATTGATTCTCCCTGTAGGCGTTTTTATTTTCCTAAGGTCGTTCGGCAAAAACGAATTTGCTATACCGATTTATTACGAGCACGGGGTTGAAGACCAAAGGCCGGGTTGCCTGTATGCGTACTCAGCACCTTACCGTGTACCGGATTCGATTATGCTTCAAATAGGAAGAACCACCAATAAACCAGTTTTGTTGATGGCTGACACCTCATCAAGAGTGATAGTTGGATTAAAACGCATGGCCGAAGAGTTTGAGCCAACGGACTTTCAACTTCTATATTCAGGTAATGACAGTGCCACCTGGGATCACTGGTGTGCTTGCTTTTTCTTTCTTCATAAACCCTGGACAGCAGTGCTGATCGATTCAGAGAATCGCATACGAGGATATTACTCACCGAACACACGTGAAGAAACAGATCGCATGATTGTTGAAATGAAAATTTTACTAAAGAAATACTAGGATGCCAGCCAGTAAAATATCCCAGAGATTAATTATTGGGTTATCGATAGCCATTCCACTATTTGTGGCGATTCTCTTTAGGGTGAAGATACAGGGGTATGACTTGCATTTTTTGCCACCTATTTACGCTACGATAAACGGGCTAACCGCGGTGTTACTTTTGGTGGCTGTGTTTGCCATTAAAAATGGGAAAAGAAAACTTCATGAGAACCTGATGAAGATCTGTATAAGTTTATCAGTGACATTTCTGATTATGTACGTTTTATACCACATGACCAGCGACTCAACTTCGTATGGAGGAACGGGCACGTTGAAAATTGTTTATTATTTTATTCTGATAAGCCACATTCTGTTATCGGTGATGGTTGTTCCTTTTGTTCTAATTACCTTTTCTAGGGCCCTTAATGGTGATTTTGAAAAGCATAAGGCTTTGGCTAAATTTACATTTCCAATTTGGCTCTACGTAGCGCTGACAGGTGTTGTTGTTTACATTATGATTAGTCCCTACTATGTTTAGTAAATCAGTTGTAATAAAATGAATATAAGGATGTTGAAGAAGCAAATAATTACAGCGGTAACTTTAGTATTTGTATCGCTCTCAGCAAATGCACAATGTGCCATGTGCAGAGCTGCTTTAGAAAATAATGTGAGCAATGGAAACATCGGAATAGCGGCAGGAATTAATTTTGGGATCTTATATTTGTTTGTTGCACCATACGCAGTGATAGCAATCATTGCCTTTTTTTGGTATCGTGCAAGTAAAACCAACAGCAAAAATGAACTCCTTAAGCGCAGTATGGCGAGTAAGTGCCCCCGGTGTAAAAAAGGAGATATCTTCCATTACCCACTGACTCGTATTTCTAAGTTTTCAGAAATGAATAGTCATTGCCCTCAATGTCAGGTATCCTTTACACCTGAACCCGGCTTTTACTTCGGAGCACTCTTTATAAGCTATGCTTTCAATGTTGCGATTATGGTGACAATTTCTATTCTACTCTATTTCTTTATCCATCCACCTGATTGGGTCTACGGAGCTTCTCTAGTAACTGTATCTATCATTTTTATTCCCTTCAGCTTCCGTTACTCCAGAATACTATTTCTCTATGGGTTTGGCGGTCTTCAAAGTAGGTAATCTTAGTATAGATTTTCTTATTTTTAAGTATTGCCTCCGCACATGCGTAACGTAAAGCCGCTCACTTTATTGATATTTTCCATTTGCTGTGCTTTGGGTAGCCTGAGTTGGCAGTTGGCCACGGACGATACAAAAGAGAGCATTGCAAATAGAATTTCTGATAATCTATCTAAAGCATTGTATGCGTTAGAGGCAGAATCCACCCAGATACTCAATTCTCCAAAACCCTTTAAATGGTCAGAACTCAAAGGGTCTCATTTTCTAATGGATAGTCTCCGTGTTATTGCCTGGAGTGATCCCGAATTTCTTCCGGACGCCCGACAAATACAGACTGATTTCAAGCTTAAATTAGTAAAGAATTCTAATGGAGATTTTTGCTGCGAAAGCATGTATTTGGCTCGTCTAAATTTCTGATATCCGTTTTGCCGCTTTATAAGAAATACTCCATTACAAACCGATATTTAATACCGCAGAGTAATCCGCAAGTATTTGAAAAATTTAACATCCGGGTTTTAGACCCACTCGCCACCACGGGTATAAAAATTTATTTTGAAAACCAGGCTATTTTTGGAATAGACCTAGTCAGCGAGAATAATGGAAAAGGTACAGCGCCTTTAATCCTTGCTTTTGCATCACTGTTTTTTTTAATACTAGCCGTTATCCTTTTTCTAAAAAAGTTACATAAACAGCGGAAGTTTCAAGTCGTTTTTCTTTTAGGTGGAAGCATTTTTATTTTGCTTCGGCTGCTTATGCTTCAACTGAATTTTCCAGGCAGTTGGTACGAGACAAAAATATTTAGTCCTCAGGAATTTGCCTCCTCCTCGTTTAATGCATCGATGGGTGATTTGTTTTTAAATACTCTTGGGGTGATGATACTTTGCGGGTATGTTTTATTTACGTATACGAAATGGCCTGTTATACGAAGTGTACTTAAAACAAAAGCTATTGCCCGTTGGGGGTGGACACTATTATTTTTACTCTTATCGATTTTCTCCTTTCTCTATCCATTTCTATTTATAGAAGTTATTTTCAATAACTCATCGATCTCCTTGGATATCACTCAGTCGCTTAGCTTTGATGTTATACGGGTGCTTTCGTTTATATCTATTACGTTTGGTGTCATTAGTTCATTCTTCTTTACCCATGTATTCATAAGAATTTCAAAGGCACTTTCTCCTTTGTATGGAAGATTTGGAGTAGCCCTGCTAATCGCATGCGTATTGTTTATATCTTATTTTAAGATTGAATCCAGAGATTATTGGATAACGCTATGGGTAGGCATACCTTTCATTGTACTGGTTTATTTTTCCAGAATAAGCTCATCACTCAATAGGATAACGTATGTTACATTTCTCTATCTCTTTTTTGCAACGGCTACCTTTGCAACACAAGGCGCGTTAAGCATTCAGCGTTTTGTAATGAAGAAACGCGTTGAATCACAATTTAAATTTGCCAGTGGCTATTTGATTGATCGGGATGTATTGGCAGAATATTTATTAAATGAAAGTCTAAGAAAGATTCCTACCGATGCATTTATCCAAACGCGATTAGCCAGTCCCTTTTTAAGTAAATCGGTAGTAAGGCAAAAGGTTAAGCAAATTTATCTCAATTCATATTTTGACCGCTACGATATTAAAATCTACTTATATAATTCAACGAAAGAACCCTATGACGATCAAACGCAAGTGCCATTATCAGTACTAGAATCGGAATTAAGTAATTCAACAAATGAAACTGAGTATAAGGGATTATACTTTATTCGGTCGCAGGGCATTAAAACAGGAAAGCGATACTTTGCAACTATACCTATAACCAGATTTGATCAGGTTATTGGCTATGTGGCCTTAGATCTTTCACTTAAGAGAATTATTCCTCAGAATGTTTATCCGGAACTTCTGGCAGATAATCGTTTTGGAGAATATTTTGAAAATCGCGATAAGAGCTTTGCCTTTTTATCTAATCATGGTATCATTAGTAGTTTTGGAAATTTTAACTACGAGCGCGATTTTGATTTTAACTTATTAAATAACCTATCCTTTTATGAAACGGGTGTTGAGTCGCATGGATTCATCCATACCGGGATTGAAGATGATTCGAATAGGGTAGCGGTGGTAACCTCCATGGATTATCCTTCCTTCTTTGTTCTCACTAATTTCTCTTTCTTTTTCATCACGGGAATGTTCGTAGCGGGCGTTGCATTATTGGGGTATGGATTTTTCATCTGGTTTCGAGGCGGTAAAATCAATTATGCCGCCAGGATACAACTTTATATTTATATGGCGTTTGTAATTCCCTTAGTGGTAGTCACGATAACAACGCTTAATCGTACTACTCAATCAGCCGAGAACCAACTGAATCAGGATTTTAGTAACAGATCCAAGACCATTGGAGAAAACCTTGAACCAATATTAACAAATTACTGGAAAGATCCAGCTTTGAGTCTCGAAGAGCTGGAAAATCAACTGGATAACATTGCCCGGTTTTCAAATATTGATATTTCTGTTTATGACCCCTCGGGCCGAATACTGGTAAGCAGCCAACCGGGTATTTTAGAAAATCAGCTTGCTTCGGGTTTGATGAATAGAAAAGCCTGGGAACAGATTTTTAATGAAGGTGAGAATGCTTGAATCATGAATGAGCAAATCGGCTCACTGATTTTTAACAATTCTTACTTTGCTTTAAAGTCTACCGAATCGGGTTCTAAAATTGGCGTATTGAGCGTTCCGTTTTTTGAATCAGGATTATCCTTAGAGTCTACCCAAATAAATATCTTGGCTAATGTTCTAACAGTGTTCACCCTTATATTCATATTATTCTCTATACTATCATTTTTTATTGTTGATTTGTTGACCTTTCCCCTACGTTTTATCACCCGTACCTTAAGTCGAACAACACTTACCGGAAATAATGAGCCACTTCAGTGGAAATCGAAAGATGAAATTGGATTGATGGTGGATGAATATAACCGGATGTTAAAAAATCTAGAACAAAGTAAGATTGAATTAGCCGAAGTCAAAAGGAAAGTGCTTGGCGTGAAATTGCCCGGCAGGTAGCTCACGAAATTAAGAACCCACTTACCCCGATGAAGCTGACCTTACAGCAAATGGAGATTATTTTGATGAAAGAGGGGCTTGATAAAGAGAAATCAAAACAGTCGATTAAAACGTTGCTTACCCAAGTAGATATTCTAAATGACATAGCCTCTTCGTTTAGCACATTTGCCCGCATGCCAGCGCCTATCTTACAGAAAATTGATTTGACTACTGTAATAAGAAAAAGTGTGGATTTGTATTCGAACTATGAGACAGGAACAGTCAGTTTAAAAGAGATGCATGAACCTGTTTTTATAATGGCAGACGAACAATTACTCCATAGAATAATTTCTAATATCATATTAAATGCTCTTCAATCTAGCAGCAAGAGAAAGGTAAATGTTGATATTGAGATTAGACTTCAACCCAATTTGGTTGAGGTCATTTTTAAAGATAATGGCGATGGCATTGATCAGGAATTGCAGGAGAAAATATTTCTGCCCTATTTTTCCACCAAACAATCGGGCTCGGGACTTGGGCTAGCTATAGCAAAACAAGGTATTGAGCAGAGTGGGGGAGCTATTTGGTTTGAATCAATTCCTGATGGCGGAACAATTTTCACTATTCGTTTTCCTTTAGCCTAGGCTTTTGATTGCTTGCTCTTAAGATTTCGCATGATTTTGTTGGCGAACACAAAATCGTCTAACTCTTTACTCCCGAATCCATGATATCCTGATTGGATCCTTCCCATAGTTTATTTCCCTTTGACAAGAACATAATTTTTTCTCCTATACCCATTACGGAGTTCATATCGTGGGTAACTACAATAGTGGTCATATCAAACTCATGTGTAATCTCCATAATCAACTCATCAATTACTGTAGCGGTCTGTGGATCGAGGCCTGAGTTTGGCTCATCACAAAAAAGATAATTGGGATTATTAACAATAGCTCGGGCAATGCCTACACGCTTTTTCATTCCGCCACTAATCTCCGAAGGCGTTTTTTATTGACACCTTCCAATCCTACCCGCTTCAAACAAAAGTTAACCTGATCAATTTTTTCATCCTCAGGCATTCGTGTCAGAATATTTAGTGGAAACATGACATTTTCTTCTACATTCTTTGAGTCAAACAACGCCCCGCCCTGAAATAACATTCCGATTTCTCTACGGATTTCAGATTTCATTTCTTTATCCGCCTGCGTAAAATTTCGCAAATCATAATAGACAACTCCCGTGTCGGGTTGCAATAGCCCAACAATACATTTTAGAAGAACACTTTTCCCCGTACCACTTGACCCTATGATGAGATTTGTTTTTCCTTTATCAAATTCACTTGAAATCCCACTAAGGACAACTTTATCGGCAAAGGACTTTGAAATATTACTAATCTTTATCATGAATTATAATAACAAATACGCTAGAAAATAGTCGGCCAACAGTACAGCTATTATACTGGTTGTTACTGCATTGGTACTCGCGATACCGACTTCCAACGCCCCTCCTTGCGTGTAATAGCCTTTATACGATGAGATAGAACTTATCAGAAAAGCAAAACGAATGACTTGATAAGAGCGAAGGTTATGAAGTACGGATTGAATCCATAGCGGATTCCATACACATATTCGGTGGCGGTTAATGCCTCTGTTAAACTGCCAGCGATATATCCACCCATAATGGCACAGATAGCCGAAACAATAACCAGAAGGGGGTACATGAATAGTGAGGCAAGAATTTTAGGGAGCACCAGATAAGAGGAAGAATTTATTCCCATCACCTCCAGAGCATCAATTTGCTCTGTTATGCGCATGGTTCCAAGCCCACCGGACATGCTGGATCCAACCTTCCCCGCATATATAATCGCCATAATAGTAGGTGCCAATTCGAGAATAGTCATTTCTCTTACTACTTCAGCAATTACAAACCGTGGTACAAACGGGCTTACCAGGTTGGCTGCGATTTGGATTGTAGTAACAGCACCCATAAATGTGGATACCAGCATGAATAGAAGAATAGATTTTACTCCAATATTTACACACTCTTCCAGCGTAAGCGTATAATACGTTTTAAATGTTTCGCGTCTTACAACCAGGGAACCTAAAAAAATTATGTACTTACCAAAACCCTTCATGCAGTTAAGTTCAAGTGCTATATTGCTCAAAGATAAAATAATTTCTCATGAACAAATTGATCGTTGTAACAGGTGGAACCAAAGGCATTGGCAGGGCAGTTTTAGAACGTTTTGCTTCAAATGGTTTTGATTTGGCTACCTGTGCCCGTAAGCAGGCCGATCTTAGCGCGTTAAAATCTGATTTGGAAGAAAAGTATAAGATAAAAGTGTTTATTCAGGTAGCCGATCTGTCTGACAAAAAATCAGGTAAAAGTCTTTACAGAATTCATAGATAAACTCAATCGACCGGTGGATGTTTTGGTCAATAATTCCGGCAATTTTATCCCTGGCCAGATATTGATGAACCCGATGGAACGCTGGAAGAGATGATTGCGGGTAATGTATAGCGCGTATTATGCCACCCGTGGATTGACAGGAAAATGAAATCAAACAAGTCTGGCCATATTTTTAATATGTGTTCAATTGCCAGTATTAAGGCTTACCCTAACGGAGGTTCTTATGCAATTTCAAAATTTGCCTTGCTCGGTTTTTCCAAAGTTCTGCGAGAGGAGCTGAAAGAGCACGGTATTCGTGTAACTGCTGTTTTGCCAGGGGCAACAAAAACATCAAGTTGGGCTGCTAGTACACTGCCTGACAGTCGGTTTATAAAGCCTGAAGATGTTGCCGAGGCTATTTTCTCAGCGCATTCACTTTCCCTAAATACTGTGGTGGAAGAACTTCTTATCAGACCGCAATTGGGTGATATTTAAGTTTTTAGATGATTGAACAAAAGTAGCTTTCAAAGGGTTATTTTTGTAATAAATCATACTCTGTGAATAGTCAGGTTCTTCAAGTAAAGCAGTATAGCGATAGTTTAACGAGGTATAGCCGCAGGAAAACCCGTGAGGTAAATGTTGGAGGCGTTCCCATGGGCGGAAATAATCCTATCCGAATCCAGTCAATGACCACTATTGACACAATGGATACAAGGGGTTCAGTTGAACAAACTATTCGATGATTGAAGCTGGGTGCGAATATGTTCGGATTACAGCCCCCAGTATTAAAGAAGCACAAAATCTTGACGTGATTAAAAAAGAACTTCGTGCTCGAGGGTATTCAGTGCCGCTCATCGCTGATATTCACTTTACACCCAACGCAGCGGAGTTGGCTGCACGCCTTGTAGAAAAAGTACGCGTAAACCCCGGTAACTATGCCGATAAGAAGCGGTTTGAAGAGATAGAATATACCGATGCTACCTATCAGGCTGAACTCGATCGGATCCGCCAGAAGTTTACCCCACTTGTAAAAATATGTAAGGAGTATGGCACGGCTATGCGCATCGGCACCAATCATGGTTCATTATCCGATCGTATTATGAGCCGTTACGGAGATACGCCATTAGGTATGGTAGAGTCTGCGTTAGAATTTTTACGAATCTGCGAAGACCTGGACTACTATGATATCGTATTATCCATGAAAGCCAGTAATCCACAGGTCATGGTGCAGGCCTATCGGCTGTTGGTTCACAAATTGGATGAAGAAAATTTTCAGCCGTATCCGTTACATCTGGGTGTTACGGAAGCAGGCGATGGGGAAGATGGCCGCATTAAATCTTCAGTAGGTATTGGCACTTTATTAGAAGATGGGCTGGGTGATACCATTCGGGTTTCACTTACTGAAGACCCTGAGGCTGAGGTGCCAGTCGCTAAAGCGTTGGCAGATCGTTACAAGAATAGGAAAGCTTCGTATCCTATTCCGGAGATAATCAATTACCCGATAAACCCTTTTGTTTATACCCGAAGGCATACGCATGAAGTGATGAATGTAGGTGGGCATCAGGTGCCAAGAGTCATTGCGGATTTTTCAATCAAAGATAAAATTACTCCGGCATCACTTTTCGCATTGGGTTATCAATACTCCGTTCCGTTAGATAAATGGAACATTACCGATATGGCTTGCGATTACATTTTTCTGGGCGACAAAACTATTGACTTTGATATTCCTGGAACACTGGGATTGATTTATAATCAAGCTACCTGGTTGAACCAAAAACATCAACCGAGCAGCTATCCCTTTATCAACCCGGTTGATTATATGGCCGATGTAGAGAAATCTTTACAATTGAATTTCATCTACGCACAACTGAAAGACATTACTAACGACCTCTTGCAAAAACTTAAGCATGATGCAACAGCGATTCTTTTGATTGATACATATAATGAGCACGGACTTGCGGAACAGCGTAGAATGTTTGTTGACCTGATGAATGCACAATGTGATGTGCCTGTAATTATAGGAAGAGCTTATGCTGACTTAAGTACAGATCAACTCCAACTTTATGCCGCTACCGATCTTGGTGGATTATTAATTGATGGGCTGGGCGATGGTGTGTTTATTGCAGCCGAGCGATGTGGTTCTGATAAAATGGTTACTGAAACTGCATTTGGTCCTTTACGAGCCACTAGAACCAGAATTTCAAAGAACGAATATATTTCCTACCCATCTTGCGCGCGTACTCTATTTGATTTGCAGGAAACCACGCCAAAGATGAGGTCGCGTACCAGCCACTAAAAGGAATTAAGATTGGTATTATGGGCTGCATTGTAAATGGACCGGGCGAGATGGCTGATGCTGATTATGGCTATGTAGGTTCAGGGCCGGGCAGAATTACGCTGTACAGGGGTAAAGAAGTAGTGAAGAAAAATGTGCCCACACCCCAGGCTGTTGATGCTTTAATTGATTTGATTCGCGAAGATAAAAACTGGATTGAACCACAGAACGTAAACCATTAAAACAATGGAAAACCAAACCGAACAGGGAGAGAAAAAGAAATTGTCGTTCAAAGAATTTTTTCGATGGGCGAAGTAGGAGGTTATTTTTTTCGGAAGAAAGACCCTAACAGACCCAGCAACATCAATATTAAAATGATGATGGCATCAATAAGATTTCAATTGCCATCTTTCTAGTGGCTATACTTTATCTCATCCTAAAGCGTTTCATTTGAACATTGAGACCTTTAGAAGTTATTGTCTATCAAAAAAGGGTGTATCTGAGGAGTTCCCGTTTGATGAGAACACCTTGGTTTTTAAAGTAATGGGTAAGATGTTCGCCCTTACCGATTTGGATAATTTTGAAAGTGTGAACCTGAAGTGCGATCCGGAAAAAGCTGTTCAACTTCGGGAAGAATTTTCTTCGGTTATGCCGGGGTATCATATGAATAAGAAGCATTGGAATACTGTTCTTATGGATTCGGGCATTTCAGATCGGCTGGTTAAAGAATGGATTGATGATTCGTATTCGTTAGTTGTGGATTCGCTGCCGAAAAGAATGAGGCAGGAATTAGATGTTTTATAGCTGGTAATCAGTAATTTACATTACCGTTTGATTTCTTATATCTTCGGATTACTTGGGTTAATTAATTATTTTTGCTGATTGTGATCATCTGTATAGAATGACCAGGGCTTTACTCTTAGTTGCAACACTCTTTATGGTGCTCAGTTCGTGTACGCAGCGCCTGATTTGCCCTGCCTATCAAAGTTCTTTTATTTATGATAAACCTACCCAGCGTGAGAAGTTTGTTTACTATAATGAAAGCACTACACAGCCTCGGGAAATCCTTGCTTCCAATAGTAAAACAATCTTATTACCACCCCGCGATTCTTCGTGGTTAAACAGCGATGCGCTTCGTGGACCTGCGTTGCCGCAGGTAAGGCGTGTAAAGAAGGATCGTTACCTATTACTTCCTGAAAAAACGTATAAGAAAGCATTGAAAGCATTGCGCACAGTTGAAATGAAACCGGTCTATCCTAAGAAAGATTCGTTGGATATTCAGAGTGAGTTAGATAGTGCTGCCCGCAGCATTACCGATACGCTTTCATCGGAAAGCAGTACTCGAAAAGTTGAAGTGGATAGTGCCTACAAAATCACCAAGACAAAGGAAAAGTATAATTTGGATCAGGACAGTTACATGTGGTACTTCCGCGATGTGTTGGTGCTTCCTGATGTAAGGGCTGCCATGATGGAGGAGGGAGAGGTAAGGGCTGCCAATAAAAAGTCAGCGAAAAAAGCTAAAGGCGGTTTCTTTGGTGGAATCTTTAAGAGGAAAAATAAGAAGGATTCTACAGCAGTTGAATCATTGCAAGAGCCTATAGCTCAGGATACAGCCCAAGCCAAACCTAAAAAGAAGGGCTTGGGTGGGTTGTTCAATAAGAAGTCAAAAGTTGGAAAAACAGATTCCTCCAAGAAGGTCGATCCGGCTAAGAAGGAAGAGGAAGACGATGGCTTTTAGGAACCACTCCAATCTATCGATACCTTAACTAAAACAAAAAATGCCCTCACCAAAGGCAAGGGCATTGTAAATCTTATTTCAATCCGATTAATAATCTTTGTTGAAATCGCCTCTGCGGAAGCCACCGCCACCACCACCTCGGTTGCCACCACGGCCACCGTTACCACCTTCTTCACGCGGACGGGCCTCATTAACCACTAAGTTTTTTCCCATGAAATCAGCTCCGTTTAATTCATTGACTGCATTACGACCCGCAGTGTCGTCAGCCATTTCAATAAATCCAAAGCCACGGCTACGCTGTGTAACTTTGTCCATGATGATTTTCGCAGAGCTCACTTCACCGTACTCGGCAAATAACTGCTTCAATTGTTCCTCGGATGCCTTCCAGGGAATGTTGGCTACATAAATGTTCATTTTCGTTTTGAAATTAAGTTATAAATGTTCTTGCTAACTCAATAAGGCCTGCCGATAAATAAACTCGATTGGTGGAGTACTTAGGTGGGAATTATCTAATTAACAAACCAAAGGTAATAGTTTTTTTTAATTATCCTCAAAATGAGCCTGTAAACCAAGCTTTTATCCTTACATGACAATTCATTTTTTTACGATGAGCTTTCTTGTTTGAACTTTTAAGGCTTTTTAGGGCATTTTGATTGATTTTGTTCTTCAAGTAGGGAGTCCAACCAAGTAGAAGCCCGGGTAAGCCTAAGGCCATCTGGCTCCATTTCCATAGGTCAAATTCATCTTTATGGTTAAGAATCAAGCCATCTTTAAAAGTGAAACTTGCATGAATTCGATTATTTACCCTGCGACCTGTCTTCGTGAAAGAGTAGGAAGCTTGCCAATGGCACGAACACCTATCTCCGGTATTCTTGATATTTGAAAATTGCAATTCAAAATCTTTAGCATTGAGGCATAACATGTGCCACATGGCTTTAGTATCTGTTGAATTAAGATGGCGAAAGGCAGGATCATAAAACGTTGCCTCAGCATGATAGCAACTGTTCATGGTTTGCCAATCTCGTTGCTGAAAGGCCGTGTAAAACGTATGGATTAACGCTGAGTTCATATTATTTGTCCGTTGATGTAGCTATTCACCCATCAGGGCTTTTGCATAGTTTGGGTTAATTGGTAATTCTGTACTTTAGCTTTTAACCTTATGTGAAAGCTAATTGAAAATACGATGAAAATAAAACAACTTCTTCTTGGTGTGATTGTGGCCGGAGCCAGTTTCCTGGCCACAGGTCAATCGTTTAACAATTTTCCCGTAACTACTCAAAAGCCACCGCTACACGGAAAACACTGGATGGCTATAACAGGTAAACCTCTTGCCGCTACTGCTGGAGCCATGATTTTTACTAAGGGAGGAAATGCCATTGATGCTTCCTGTGCCATGCTGGCCGCTACGTGCACCATGTGGGATGTACTCAGTTGGGGTGGAGAAACCCAGGCGCTTATATACAATCCTAAAACAAAAAAAGTAATTGCTATTAACGCTTTGGGAGTTGCGCCAACGGGCGCCACGGCTGATTTCTTTAAGAACAAGGGGATGAAGTATCCACCCGAGTTTGGACCATTAGCTGCTACTACGCCTGGCACCCCAGGAGGTTTGATGACCATCTTGGCCGAGTATGGTACCATGAGTTTGAAAGAGGTTTTAGCTCCGGCTATGGAATTGGCTTCGGGTTACCCAATTGAAGCACAAACTGCCAACGCTATTGAGGGTGGCAAGAATAGAATAAAAGAATGGCCCTATTCAAAGAAAGTGTTTCTGCCTCACTTGGGTCAGAAAAGAGAAGCTCCTGACGCAGGAGAAGTTTTTGTTCAGAAAGATTTATTAGCCACGTTACAAAAACTGGTAGACACAGAACAACAAGCTCTTAAAAAAGGAAAGAGCCGCAAAGATGCAATCTATGCAGCGTACGACCGCTTTTATAAAGGGGATATTGCCAAAGAAATTGCGCGCAGTACACAAGAACAAGGAGGATTAATTACTGAACAAGACTTAGCCAACTGGAAGGTTAAAATTGAAGAGCCTACCACGACCAACTATCGGGGCATAGATGTTTATAAGCTACAGCAATGGACTCAAGGTCCCGCTTTTCTTCAAACCCTCAACATTCTTGAAAATTATGATTTAAAAAGTATGGGGTACAATTCTACTCGATATATTCATACGCTATATCAGGCTATGAATCTCGCTTTCGCGGATCGGGATTTTTATTATGGCGATCCGGCCTTTGGCACTCCGGCTCCTATGAACGTTCTGCTTTCTAAAGAGTATGCCAAAGAACGAATGAAGTTGATTAATCCTGAACGCAACGATCCCAATATCGGTCCTGGAGATCCTTATTCTTTTGAAGGAAACAAAAATCCTTATCAAGACTTATTGAAGAAGTGGGGTACGAGCCAATCATCGTTGCAACGAAACAACCTTCACCCAGATGAAAAATTTATGGAAGCATTTACCGCAGGCACAACATCGGTAGAAGCAACGGATACAGAAGGATGGGTAGTCTCCATCACACCCAGTGGTGGTTGGGTGCCAGCATGCATTGCCGGAAATACAGGCGTAGGCTTAAGTCAGCGTATGCAGTCTTTTGTTCTTGATCCAAAAGAAAATCCATTCAACGTTGTTGAGCCGGGTAAGCGCCCCCGAGTAACTCTAACACCGAGTATGGCCTTGAAGGATGGAAAACCATTTCTATCATTTGCCAAACAAGCCGGTGACGAGCAAGATCAATTATTGTTGCAATTCTTTCTAAACATTGTTGAGTTTAATATGACGGTACAAGAAGCCTGCGAAGCGCCCAGCTTCAAAACTTTACAGATGTATTCCAGTTTTGGTGGCCATGAAAAAGTGCCGGTGGGCTAACCCTAAACAGCGAGATGCCCCTTGGTCCCGCAAGGAATTATCTCGCATGGGCTATCGGTTAAGCTATCAGGATAGAACAAGCGGCCCAATAAATGCCATTTACTTTGACTGGGTTCATGGTACATTCTGGGGTGGATCCAGCAACCATGGCGAAGATTATGGAATTGGGTGGTGAAGTTTTTTTAGTAGTTAGTCTTTAGTCATTAGTCCTGAGTTAAAGGGTGTGTGTACTGGCTCTTCGGGATTTGGACTCATGAAGCGAGATGATTAGGATTTAAAATCCATTTTATCTGTGCTTTGGAATTGCAAATTCCGAACAACGTCTCAATACTAATGATTCAGGACTAACTATTAGTATGCCCTATCAACCGAGCCCGATCCGTAAACTTTTTACTTACGTTTTTGGTGTTGCCTTTATGTTTGATGACGCCACTACCTAAAACAACTGCGTCCAAAGCTGCTGAAGCTGTAAGTTCGCAAGTACCTGAGCCGCTCATTTTTATTTTGGCAGACTCCAATTCACAAGCATAGGCATTCATTGTGCCGCTACCGCTCATGACAATATCATTCGTTGTGGCATAACCTTTTAATGTTACGTTACCGGATCCACTGATTTCAGTCTTTATATTGTTTCCTTTCAGGTCAAGGTCAATGCCGCCACTACCCGCAACGGATAAGCTCATGTAATCGGAGGCAATAGAGTTTTCAGAGATTATTTTACCGCCTCCATTAACCTGAAGTTCGTTGATATTTTTAACACTTACCATAATTTTCATGGTAGGCTTTACTTTAATATCATCAATCTTTGACCAAATGCTTTTATTTGGATTGTCTGGTTTGCGCTCAACATTTACCATGAGTACACCATTCTCCACTTTAACGGAAGTTAATTCCCAAATCTCTGTGAGGGCTTCAACAGTTACTTCCTGCTTATTAGTTTGCTTTACATAAACCGTATAATTCGAGTTTACATAGATGCTCTTGAACTCAGGTAATTCCAGTGTTTTTTTTGTGGTCTGTGCAAAGGTAAAGGAGGCTATAGAAAGCAAGACCAGCGAAACCAGAATGAAGGCAAATATAAAATTGATTTTTCTCATGGAGATAACTATTAGGTTAGGGACAATCTGCAAATCTTTAGTCATACCATACGATGTGTTTCGGTAAGTTCACGTAACAGACGATAGGATAACTAAACTAAGGTTAAACTTACCCAGATTCATAGAATTAGAGAAATTCCAAGACGAATAAATTGACCTAAGCCATGCATATGTAATAACTATCAATCTTTTTCCGAAAAATGTATCGATATAAGAAGACGAAGAGCGCCAGCCCAAGACACATGACAAATAGAATAGTGGGGGTAATAAGCTTAGTAGCGTGCATAATTAATTGATTAAAATCTGATTCGTGCCTGAAATCTAAGATCATTTTGGGTATTTCCATCAACTGTTTCTCCACCCGATCCAATCGTCTGCCGATCGGTAAAGCGGTCGTGGCCCCAACGCAGCCAAACTTCCATATCTCTGGTAATTGCATATTGTACTAAAAGATAGTTTCTTACCCCAACGCCATAATAAGCCGGAAAGGTAAAGGCAAGCCAAACATCTTTCTCGTACACGTACAACCGGTTATCATACGTATCGGTATCGATGAGTGCATACCTGCCGCTAATTGAAAAGCGTTTGTACTGCCAGGTAACGTCCTGAAGTATGGCCATTCCGTGTGTAGTGGTACCACCCAATTCGTAGGTATTAAATTGCGCGCGGGTTTTTAATGTTATTGATGGTGAAATGGAGTAGTCAAGGTTAATCCAGTAATTTCTTTTAACACCGGGGCCGTTTGATACAAATTATCTTCCGTTGCGAGATTAATAACTTTGGTTTCTTCGAATGCCTGAACAAATATTAAGATACTTCGTGTGGGTTTGTAGTTAAAACGAAGAAGCCACTCGTTCCCAGAGGAGGGAACATAACTTCTATAGCGCAGCCAGGGAAAGTGAAAAAGGTCGACATAACCGGAGAAGGAATATTTTTTATTGAATGTATATTTCCAGCCCCAGTACACCCCTTGCTCATTTTGTGGCGTAGAACTTTCAGATAACGCGTTGCTGTAAAAACTTTGATAGTCGCGGTTAAACTTTCGAAGGAGTAGTGACATATCCAGTCTCGCGGTAAGGTTGCTTATCAATCCTGCAGTAATCGCAAAACCCTGGTCAAGCGTGTGGGCCAACTCGCTAAAAAATGCTATGTTTTTATAACTGTAATTGAGGTAGGCACCCATATTTGTATTCTGACTTCCCTGAAAGTAAAATTGATTGTAGACAGTAGGAACTCTTAAAACCGGAATACTAAATTCCGTATGGTGAATGATAATTCCAACATCTAATGCTTTTTGTTTGTAACTTATAACAGCAGCCATATTACTTTCATTCAGAATATTTCTGTTTTGTATTTCGCTAATTGTTCTGTGTAAACCTGTATAGCTCAACGATGAAATTAAGCTCTGATCGGCTGTTGAATCTTTGTCCAGATTCCCATCGCGACCTCGGTATGAGAATAATGCGTGAATAAACAATTGTTTATTTATTGAATAGGTTAACGCTGCTCCCCGAAAATATCCGGCCTCATACAACGAGCTATAGGGCATAAAGCCGATGTTGGGCCGTCTGATGGTTGTAACGGCCTCAGCACTTTTACCGATACCAAAAGCCGAACCAAGGATAAGTCCTTGTCCAAATTGCGCTTGATAATCGCCCACGATTAAATTTTTAATTTTTCCTTTATTAAGAACCTGAGCATGAAAGGAAAGAAAATCAGGACCAAATTGTTGCTCGGATGGCGCCCAACGAATTTGTTCTCCGGCATCCTTCTCCATCGTAAATCCAAAACTGAAATCACCCGCACGACTGGTACGGAAGCGGGTATAGATTCGGTTAGGTGATCCTGCATACTGACTTGTGAGAGGTATGCTCTCTTTATATCCTTTTTTTTCTTCGAGTGTTCGGTCAAATTGAAAAACCAGGTAGTTATTTTTCTCATTCACAACTCTTCGCCAAAGGGATTTATTTATCCCGGAAGATGGATCGGCTACCATGACAAATGGAATAAGTTTTATAAACGAGTTGCGATCTATGCCAGGAACACTTTGTAATTCATAAACAGATAGAAAAGGTCCTGCTTCATCGCGATAAGCCAGCAGTGACTGAATTTGCACATCGGTAAGAAAGTAGAGAGCTTGTAGTTGTTCTTTGGTGATCAGGTTTAGGTTGACAGGATTGCTTAGTAGCTGAGCGAGATTTTCATAGAGTTCCTGATAGTTAAAGTCATCATCCTGTACGGCCAGAATTTCATCTACCAACCGTTGCAGATCTAAGTCCTTGCGGGGATAGTCCTGCGCGGCTGCTGTTGCAGAAATGAAGAGCCCTACTAAAACATACGTTATAGACTTCATTTCTTTTTTTGTTGATCAACCCAATAACTAACAGCTGCTTGATGACTGGCGCCTAACAGTGAGTTAAATTGAATCGCATAGTCGGCCCGAATCTTTTTTCTTTTTACTCCTAACCCAAAAAATCCCGATTGAGGATTGAGATTAAAGCCAGTTCTGATTAAAAACTTTTCCTTAAATGAGTATTCCATACCCGTTCTCCAGATTGCTTCGTAGGCTATGTCTTTATCAATTTCAGTAGTTATGAGGAGGCTTTTATTTGGTGTGAAGGTAATGCCCGCTGTAAGTCGGGTAGATATATTTTCAGCGCTATAATCTGTGTTAAGTTTTGCCTGATTAAGATTGGTAATGTATGCGCCTATAGAGAGTTGGTCCGTGAGTTGCGCAAGGCCACCAAAATCAATACTTATCGCACCATAAGTTCCAAAGCCATCGGCCTGATATTGAATGTAATTTGCTTTAATTCCCAGCGAGGCAATTCCAAACTTATTCCCAAACCCCAAAGAAACCATTTGTTCATTATAAAGATCATCTCCAAAACGGAATGCCCCTACAGAAGTAACTCCCCAGCGAATGGGAGCGTTAAAAGCGAAGGCTAAACGATTGGCGTTCGTGAGTTGAGCTCTAAGTTCATAAGATGCAGCTACACTCATCTCATCGGCAGCACCGAGAGAACCCATGTTGTTAAAAGACTCCATTCATCGGTAAGGCCCGAGGACGCAAAGCCCATTCCGGCAGCCCGAGCCCCATTTGCGTGGAGATACTCTGGGCATTTCCTATTTTACGATCAGCACAACTACTAAGAGGTGGATAAATCGCGACATGGGAAAAGGTTTGTTTAACAATATAAAAATTTTGCAGCATATTTTTTTACTTCTCTTTGTGATTGGGTTGACACACCAAATTCAGGGGCAGTCTTTGGTTGAGCGCTATCCAACAGGTGAGATACGTGCGACTGGCAATTTATCAGAAGGGCAAAAATCCGGTGAGTGGAAATACTTTTACCCGAATGGAAATAGAAATGCTATAGAACACTATACCAGGGGCATGCTGGATGGTAAGATTTTATATTTCTATCCGAATGATACTTTACAGGGAAAGGAAACCTGGGTGCAAGGCAGGTTGATGGATTCGGCTTGGTATTATCATAAAAACGGAGCACTTCATCGAAAGGGCTTATACAAAGCAAGTGAATATGACGGAACGTGGACTTACTATTTTCAAAATGGCGCAGTGGAACGTTTGATAAATTATGAAGAGGGGCAACCCCATGGGCCAACCGTAATATATAGTGATCGTGGTATTCGCATTCAGGAAGGGAACTATCGTAATGGATTCGAAGATGGAGAATGGAAATTTTATTCTGCCACAGGCGAGTTGGAATTTATTGGTTCGTATAAAGAGGGAAATCCAACCGGCACCTGGTATCAGTTTGTAAAGGAAAAGGGGAAGGTATATAAGAAGTATTAACCCTGACAATGAAAATTACCAACTTGATTTTCAGGTTTGTTCTATAAGTTGTTGATTTTCATTCGTCAATTATACAATAGAAATCTCTATTGCATAATTTGGGTTAAAATTCTTTTTTCAAGTGAAAGAAAAAGCCATGTGTTTTTTCTCGGGTAAATGTGTATTCCAACCGAAGTACGGCATCATAAGCAGTAACAATATCAAAACCCGCACCCATGCCTGCGAGTAAATGATTTGATAATTGTGTGTTCAAATTCCGTTCGTCATAGTACGGATAGTTTTCAACATACCCTAAGTCCACATAACTCTTTAAATAAATAGTGAGTGGAAAATAACGAAACTGCTCAATGGGCATTTCTTCTATGTTCCAGGTACGAGAAAATATTTTTTTACGGAGCGTGGTTTTGTTTAATAAAAAAACGGGGCCTTCGATAACGTACACTTCATATCCTTTTACCAACTGCCTTCGATAACCCAGCGCGCTAAATAGAGAATAGGGTTGATTTGCAGGTGTGCTGAGATACATGGATGAGAAATTTGACAAATAGAAATTTTTCTTTAAATCCATATAGCGGGAGTAGGTTAAGTTAACCTCCCATTGATTTACATTGGTACCAAAACCTAACCCTGACTTTTGCAGAAACGCAGTTAGTTGATAACCCACCAGCGGATAGGCCACAACATCTCTATGTTCTGAATTGAACGAATACGTAAGGGCTCCAAATTTTTGTCGATCCTGTCCATTGCCGTAGAAATTGGGATTTAAATTGGCGATGGTATCGGTAACGTGGTTGTCGAGGTAACTAAAGGAAAAGGAATGAGTTGTGTAAAATGATTTTCGGAATGTATACGTTATACCCGATTCAAAACTGGTTTTTAATGTCTCTCTTCCCTCTACAAATTCCAATTTGTGTTCCGCGGTTTGATAGGCCAAATTTTTAGGCTCACTGTATCGGAAATCAAAAATTAATCCATGCTTTTGTTTACGATCGATATACGGAATGCGATAGCTAAGTTCAAAACGTCTGCTAAACCCAAATTGAGCGGTTAACCGCAGGGTTTCGTTTCTGCCTCTGAAGTTGTATTGGTATAAACGCAATCCATAATTAACCCGATTTAAATCATGATTGTAGTTTTGCCACCACTCATTAAAATTTCGGTCGGAGAGTTCAAAGATAGGCACCGGAAATGTGTACCAACGTTCGTTTACCTCTACTAATAAATCTACTTTATTAGGTGTAACTTCCAACCACTTTACGGTTACTGAATTGAATAAGCGAGTATTATAAATTTTTTGTTGATCCTTCGAAAGAATCTCTCGCATCCTGTGGGTGCTTATGGTGTCTCCGGTTTTAAGAGAAAGTTCACGCGAAATAATTCCTTCGCGGGTAATTTTATTACCGATAATAAGTATCCTGTTAACGGTTACAATCCTATTCACCAACGAATCCGAGGTTTGTCTTGAGACTGTATCCGCAGTTTGCTGAGATGTAAAACTAAAAATACCGATAATCAATGCCCACATGCCAGTGTCTCCCCGTTATTCAATTTGAGTTACACGTGTGTTTTATTATTGGGTTGATTCCGGTACGACCAAATCAAAATGAGAACGCCAACAATTACTAAAGGAATACTTAAAATCTGTCCCATATTCAGCGGTAGTTTGTCTTCAAACGAAACCTGGTTTTCTTTTAAGAATTCATAAGCGAATCGCAAACTCCACAATAGGATCATGAAAACGCCAAAAATTCTTCCTGGTGGCAAATTCTCTTTATGTTTAGACCACATCATAAAAAGGATAAGGAATATAATAACACAGGAAATGGATTCATACAATTGAGCTGGATGACGCGCAATACCAAAGGTGCTGATGCGTGCTCCTAAGCTCCCCGTTGGATCGACATCGATTTGGTAATTGAGTGGGGTTGTGGTTGGTTCATCAACAAATTCATTATAAAAGGTGAGGAGATGTTTGACGTCACCTTTCAGAAATGAAATAGCATC
Organism: Flammeovirgaceae bacterium; assembly: GCA_016709845.1. GTDB lineage: Bacteria > Bacteroidota > Bacteroidia > Cytophagales > Cyclobacteriaceae > ELB16-189. The sequence goes on from JADJMA010000014.1 coordinate 66,990, forward strand.
GGGCTGGCTGGTGCCATTTTTGAAGATCACATAAATATTTATGGGCACTCTGCCATTAGCACCTTCGGGTAAGCTTTTGTCTTTTTTCAACTTTAACAAATTCTACGGGGTTTTTTCCACCTCTATAATCCTTAATACCTTCTGTTACGCGATTTATAAACACAACACTCAGGGGATTATTTGAAGGGAGACCGATGATTTCGGAATTGAAAAAATTACCTAAGCGAATTAAGGCGCCCGTTAATGCGACCACAATAACAATCCGATCCAAAACCTGAATGTAACTTTGACCTGGCTTCTTTTTTGCGACTGTAAAGCCACAGGGCCAACAAAATCCCAAATGCTCCACCATGACTTGCCAAGCCTGTAAAACCCGTAAACTTAAATGGTGAAAACTGGAAGGGTAACAAGATACTTAATGGGTCAGTAACAAACAGTTCGGGTTGGTAAAAAATAACATGCCCGAGACGAGCTCCTAAGATGGTTGCCACTACCATGTAAATGGTCAATGTATCTACATCTTTTTCGGACTTGCCTTCTTTGCGGTAGATATAGTATAATACTTGCTGACTTAAAAGGAATCCGAGTGCAAACAATAAGCCGTACCAACGCAAGGCAAAAGAACCAATGGAAATGATTGCAGGACTGCCGTTCCAAATAATGTAACTAATCATAATATAAAAGATCAAAATGGGCCCATCAAACCGGGACGAATTGGCAAATATAAGGACTAATGCCCAAGGTATCTTTATAGCTGCTCTAATTCCTGCAATTCGAATCTAAAACCGCCTGATAGTATTGGGAATCGGCACCAACTGCGGGGGTCAACATTAATATCATCCAGATGAAAAGATGGAGCAAGCCGTTCCCGTTTCCATTGATTGGCTGACCAGAGCCGGAAGAATTTTTTTATATATTCTTTCAATTGTTGGGATGAGACTGTGGGCGTTAAGGTTCTACTGCTCAGCTGCTGAAATACTTCTGCAGGCGATTTCCGATCTTGGATGGCTAATTTTTCGATTTCAACTAAAATTGTGTAAGGCATCAAATCTTTTTCATCTGTCTGAGATTTATCGGCAGGTCGCAACTCAGCGGTAGGCGTTAGGTTGTTTACATACGACAATCCATTATAGTTCAATTCTTTTTGAGCCCAACGCAGCCATTGCAAAATGAAAGGCTTATCAACCCCGGCAATAGGAGCAAGGCTACCGCTTGTATCGCCATCCATCGTTGCATAACCAACATCTCCTTCGCTCCGGTTTGAGGTCGTGAGTAACACGGCTTGTTTAATGTTTGCCAACATCCAGATGATGGGGAGATCGCGAACGAGCCTGAATGTTTTGCTTGGCAATATCATCTGTCTCCCAACTTAGTTTTCTGCCAAGTGCCGTTTCAATTTTCTGTTCATACGAATTCACCTCGTCATCAATTGTCCACTGATGAAATTGAGCACCCAATGAACTCGCTAATTCTTTTGCCGCTCTTAATGTAGCTTCCGATGAATTTTTGTTCCCTGATAAGCGCAGGTTAGTAATGCACCAACCATGTCTTTGATGTTATCCGTTACCGGGATGTTAAAGGTAGAACAGAATTTTGTGTGCCTATGGAAGCGCACGCTCTGCGCACCATTTCCGCTACCAATATTGCGCATAGAGAAGAGTCGGCTCCGCCACTTGCTTAGCACAAAACCACGGGCTCTGCTTTTTCGCAGATAATCGAAAAGGGCTAATGAAGTTGCCCTTGCAAATTCTTCGTTGCGTTCTTTATTATCTATGGATGGATGAACCTCTGTTAACTCTGGATTTTTAAAATTGATATCGCACCATTGCAGATGGAAAGATTTAATAACAAGGCGTTCAGCGATTTTGATAATCTTACCACATTGACCAAAAATAATATCGCCATCGTAAATCATACGGCCTGCCTCGTTGCCGAGCAAGTTTACGAATAGATACGTACAGTTAAATTTTTGGGATCCATCAATAACTGCCTCCAGTTCACGCAGCTCACTTTTACCCATCGCAAAGTGACTGGCGCTTGGGTTCATAATTAAATCAATTCCCCGACTTGCCAATCGATACCCAGGTCGTTTTTCTTTTCGCCAGGCATCTTCACAAATTTCAAATCCAAACTTGATGCCGAATGCTTCATAGATTAAATCACCCACCTGAATGGATTGACTTCCAATTTTTATTTCCTGAACTTTTCCTGATGGCCAGGCATCAAACCAACGCGGTTCATAGTGAACACCATCACGAGCCAGGTTTTGTTTTAAGGTAATGCCAATAATCTTTTGATTTTCGATAACGCATACGCCATTGTAGGTAATCTTATTGATACGGATCGGTAGACCCACGCAGGCAATTATCTTTGTACACGTGGGAATAATTCGTTGAAGATGGTGCCAGGCATTTTCACTAAGCCAATCACTAAGAAATAGATCTTCGCACCCATAGCCGGTTAAACTTAATTCGGGGAAACACAGAATTTGTACGCCCTCCTTTTTAGCATTTTCAATAGCAGAAATAATGTTTGCTACATTATTATCCCAATCCAACGGAGTTTGGTTTGCAGTAGCACCGGCTATTCGGATTGAGTTATCCATACGCTAAATATTCAGCATCACGCACGTTTTTTCTGAGGCATCTTGTTCGGCTTTCTTCTTGGTATAACCAAAGCCCTGGCCATAGGCCTGATCGCCAATAATTACCTGTGCCGTAAATTCTTTACTGTTCTTTCCTTTTTTTACATCGGTTACATCAAAGTGAATCTCTTTACTATTTCGCTGTGCCCATTCAATCACCTTGCTTTTATGATTGGAGTTTGAATTTACCATTACATCTAAATCAAAATAGGTTTGAATTAGTTTATCAATTACGAATTTCTTCGTTTTTATATAGCCCTTGTCTAGATAGATGGCGCCCACCAGGGCCTCAAGGGCATTTCCTAATATCACCTGCTTGAGCTGTGCATTTTTATGATCAAACTGCATGATGGCGGCCACGCCTACTCTACGTGCCAGATGGTTGAGCGACTCGCGATTTACTATGCGCGATCGTATTTCTGTAAGAAAGCCTTCGTCTTTGAATGGATATTTCTTGAACAAGTAATCGGCCACAGCCGCACCAAGAATGGCATCACCTAAATACTCAAGTCGTTCGTTCGATTCGCGAAAGCCATTCTTTTCTTTTGAGCGTGAGCTATGTAACGTAGCAAGTTTATAAATCGCGAGATTGGATGGAGCAAAACCAGCAATTGTTTTAATTGCCGTTATCAGCTTCTTATCTTCTTTTGAATTGGATTTAGATAAAGAGAGTAATTTCCACACAACCGGTGCGTTACTCTACTTTTTTCAGAATTACGGATGCATTGTGGCCACCAAAGCCAAACGTATTGCTTAAGGCAACTTTCACATCTTTTTTCTGAGCCTTGTTAAACGTAAGGTTTAACTGTGGGTCAAGACCGTCATCATCGGTAAAGTGATTGATGGTAGGAGCAATGATTCCTTCATTCAGCGCAAGCAAACAAGCAATTACCTCAATGGCACCCGCAGCACCCAGTAAATGGCCGGTCATTGATTTGGTGGAACTGATGTTCATTTTATAGGCCTGCTCACCAAATACTTTTTGAATGGCTTTAATCTCACCAATATCGCCAAGCGGAGTTGAGGTGCCGTGTGTATTTATATAATCTACTTCTTCAGGCTTAATACCCGCTTCACTCAACGCATTTTGCATTACCTTGGTAATACCAAAGCCTTCCGGATGGGGTGCGGTAATGTGATACGCATCGGCAGATAATCCACCGCCAATTATTTCAGCATAAATTTTCGCGCCTCTTTTCTTTGCGTGCTCATACTCTTCGAGAATAAGTGCGCCAGCGCCTTCGCCTAAGACAAAACCATCGCGGTCTTTATCGTAAGGTCGTGAGGCTGTTTCGGGGGAGTCGTTTCTTTCTGATAAAGCCTTCATGGCGTTAAAGCCGCCAACACCAGCTTCGCATATTGCTGCTTCTGATCCACCAGAAACAATGATGTCGGCCTTACCCAATCGGATATAGGTAAACGAATCATAAATAGCATTGGTGGAGGAGGCGCAAGCGGAAACCGTTACAAAGTTTGGTCCGCGAAAACCGTATTTAATAGAAATGTGACCTGCACTGATGTCAGCAATCATCTTTGGAATAAAGAAAGGATTGAAACGAGGTGTGCCGCCACCTTTGGTATAGCTTTTTACTTCTTCCTGAAAAGTAAGCAACCCCCCGATACCGGAGCCCCAGATTACCCCAACTCGGTCAGGATCTAGTTCAGATAGCGGGAGGTTTGCATCAGCTATAGCTTCATCAGCCACCACCATAGCGTATTGCGAGAATGGATCCATTTTACGCCCTTCTTTGCGATCCATAAAGTCTTCAAAATTGAAGCCTTTAACTTCGCAGGCGAATTTGGTCCTATATAGAGTAGTATCAAACTTGGTAATTGGTACAGCGCCACTTTTCCCAGCTTTTAAACCTTCCCAATATTGTTGAAGGTTGTTACCGATGGGAGTTAATGCGCCCGCACCTGTTATTACTACTCTTTTAAATGTCATACAATCCGTTAGTGGGCAAAACTGACTTCAATTATTTCTTAACGTTCTCTTCGAGGTAAGAAATCGCCTGGCCTACGGTTGCGATGTTTTCGGCCTGGTCGTCAGGGATGGAAATGTTGAATTCTTTTTCGAATTCCATGATCAATTCTACTGTATCCAGAGGAGTCGGCACCCAAATCATTGGTAAGCTTGCTTCCGGTGTAACTTCAGATTCTTCCACGCCAAGTTTGTCGATGATGATCTGTTTTACTTTTTGTGCGATTTCAGACATGTTTATAAAGGTTTAGAGTATTCAAAAATCTGTGCAAATAAAGAGATTTGGTGCAATATTGTCAAACATTTAACACCCATAGGGTAAATATCAATTGGCAAAAGTGAAGAAAAAAAGACTTGAAATCGAATATACCTTTGATTTTGAGTTAATCGGCATTATTTCGAGTGCTAAAGGTTATAAACTTGCCTGGGAGATTAATTTAGCGTTGTCAGCACGCCTTGTAAAGCAAGTTGACTTGATTATTGAACAAAAAATAACACAAATGCTACTTATTCCTACTATTCATTTGAAAATGAAGTAAATACGCTCAAGCTATTTCGCAACAAGCCCAATGAAACAGATTTAGTCAAAAATGTATTAGTGCCTGAGTTTCCACATTATGATTACATTATTTTGGCACAAGGTGAAGATCATTTGGATAGCAATCGATTGCAGGAAGTCTTGCGTAAAATTTCTATAATTGAATTAACTGCTTTCATACCTTTGGACGCTTTAAAATCAAAAGAGCACTTTATTTTCTAACTAATTTCAATGGAACATATCATATACAACAAGACCAAGATTGTGGCTACTATAGGCCCCGCTTCTAATAATAAAGAAATGCTTCGCGCATTAGCTAAAGAGGGAGTAGATGTTTTTCGATTAAATTTTTCGCATGGTTCGCATGCGGATCACCAAAAAGTAATCGACTTTGTTCGTGAGATAAATGTTGAGTTAGGTACACATATTGCTTTACTGCAAGATTTGCAAGGACCTAAAATCCGTGTAAACGAAATGCAACCGGGTATTGAAATTAAAGCCGGAGACACGATCACAATCACGACCAAAGAAGTACTGGGAAATCAAGAATTGGTGAGCACATCGTATGAGGGACTTCCCAAAGATGTAAAGGTTGGCGATATGATTCTTATTGATGATGGTAAGATTGAGTTAAAGGTAAAAGAGGTTAAGGCCACAGAAGTGGTGTGCACGGTAGTTTATGGTGGCCCCCTTAAATCGCGGAAAGGAATTAACCTTCCGTATTCGAAAGTATCGGCACCCTCACTAACCGATAAAGATTATGAGGATTTGGAGTTCGGTTTAAAGAATAAAGTAGACTGGGTTGCCTTATCCTTTGTGCGCAAGGCCACTGATATTGAAATACTAAGAGCCTATATTGATCGATTCAAGTCTACCACGCGAATTGTAGCGAAAATTGAGAAGCCCGAAGCACTGGAAAATATTGACGCTATTATTGCAGCAACGGATGCCATTATGGTAGCGCGGGGAGATTTGGGTGTAGAAATTTGGATGGAAGAAGTACCCATGGTACAGAAAATGTTGGTTGATAAATGCAACGAGGCATCTAAACCAGTAATTGTAGCTACGCAGATGATGGAGAGCATGATTGAGAACCCACGACCCACGCGTGCCGAAACCAATGATGTTGCCAATGCAGTACTGGATGGTGCCGATGCGCTTATGCTTTCCGCAGAAACAGCTGCCGGAAAATATCCTATTGAAGTTATCCGAAGTATGGTGCGTACCATTGGTTCGGTAGAGAAGTCGGGAAACATCTTTTATAAGTTTAGACATATTGATCCAAAGTCACCCAACTATTTCAATGATAGCTTGATTTTAACTGCTTGCAAGTTGGCCCAGGAAGTAAAAGCAAAAGCGATTGTTGGCATGACTCAATTGGGCTATGTTGCCTTTAAAGCTTCTTCGCATCGACCGGATGCAAATATTTTTGCCTTCACCAGCAACGACACCATTTTAAATACCATGAATCTGGTGTGGGCAACGAAGGCCTATCATTATGACAAAGCTGCCTCTACCGATGAAACTATTGCAGACGTAGAGAAAATATTGAAACGTGATGGTCATGTAACGACAGGTGATATTTTTATTATGCTGGCCAGCATGCCGATTCAGGACCGAGGACGAGCGAACATGATTAAAGTGCATGTTGTAAGTTGATACGGGTAACCTGTTACTGGTTACTGTTTACCAGTTTCGGTTCTACCATAATTACATCCTCCCTTTCAACAATAACCATTCCCTTAGGGTCACCTTTGCGCTTGCGCACAAATTTTTGGATGTAACGATAACCGGACAAAGCGATTCTGTTTTGCGTTTGGAATTGTAAGCCGCCAATTGTGCAGCTCGTTCAATAACATCTTTTGGAAATTTTTTACCGGATTGATATTTGATGAGTACGTGTGAGCCGGCTACATCTTTCGCGTGCAGCCAAAGGTCTTCTTTGAAAGAATTTTTTAAGGTTAATTCATCATTGTGCTCTGCGTTTTTCCCTACCCAAATCCTGAAGCCTTTATATTCAAACTCATGATAGGGAAGCGATTTGAGTTGCTGTTTATTTATTTTAGGGCTATCCTTTCTAAAGTCTTTCAGGTTAGAGGCAGCCCCAATGGTAGCTAAATCCTTTTCAAGATTTTCAATTTCTGCTTGTTTGGCACGAATAGTTTCCTGCAGCTTATTAATTTCTATTTGTTGATTCTTTGCTTTCCTATAAAATATTTCAGCATTTTTTTTTGGATTAAGTTCTCGCTTAAGTTTTATCTCTACGGGCTTACCATCGTAAAAACTTTCGAGAACAATTTTTTCAGTACCTATTTTTATTTCATGCATGTGCGCCATGATCAAATCGCCCCAAATCTGGTAATGTTGGTCATTAACTAATTCATTTAGCTTTTGCTGATTTTTTGAAATATAATTTTTGCCTTTTATCTGATCTTGAATATGTTTTGATCGAATGATTTTTTCTGAATGCAAGGTGTTAGAGATAGAACTCTTTAGAAAAAATTCGTTAATAGCTTCAAGAGGTTGTTGAAAGGATTGCAATATGTTTCCAATTGGAACCAATGAGAAAATAATCTCACCTCCTTTTTCTACCATGTAATAAGTTGGCTTTTCCAGTAAGGCTAATAGTTTATTAAACTCACTCCATTGCTCCGTTGCTAATAACTTATCAAACCCATGGTCGCGCCAATATTCCCAGAAAATTTTCCCAAGTGTAAAATATGTTTTGGGCAGAGCATTAATATTTTGTTCGAAAGCTTTCTGACTGAAATCAAGCTGCCGATCGAGTTGATCCATTGAAATTTCAAGATCAGCTTCCAGATGATTTCTGAATAAAGAGATTGCTTTTTCCTTTTTAAATAGAACCAGGTTCGATCGGTTACCATGCATTTTAAATAGGAGTTGATAATCGCCCTCTAATTCAAAGGAAAAGCTCCGCTCGTTTTTATATTGTCGGATTCTCTTTACTTTCTTTAAAATGACTTCATTAAAAAGATCCACGCTATTTTTCCGGGCACGATTAAACCCCTCCGGAAATGAAAGACAACAAAATTGAGGGAGTAAACTGGCTTTAATAAAAAATGATTGCTGTGAATTATTTAATTCAATAACAAGTTCATCCTTGTTCTGACTAAAACAAGAGACTACGGTGTAGCCCACAATCTTATCATTCAATTGGCGGCTAAGTTGCTTTAGAAAATAATAATTGGTGTGCACCTTTATAGCTCGATGGACAGGCCATCATAAGCCAAAGCTACAGATTTTGGTAACTCCTTTTCGATTACCTTATGCATGCCTAGTTTGTGACTGATGTGGATCAGGTAAGTTTGCTCAGCACCAATTTTATGGGCAACGTCAAGGGCTTCGGCTAGATTGAAGTGTGACAGATGCTTTTCTCGTTGCAGTGCATTTATTACCATCACCTTAGTGCCCTTTAATAGCTCGTAGGTGGAGTCCGGAATATGATTGGCATCGGTGATATAACTAAAATCATTTATCCGAAACCCCATAACCGGTAATTTGTAATGCAGTACGGGTAGGGGAGTCACAGGAATTCCTTGTACCACAAAGGGTGTATCAGTCATTTCCACTAATTGTATTTGTGGAATACCCGGATACTTAAACTTTTCGAAAGCGTAATAAAATTCCACCTTAAGTTGTTCCAACACGTTTGAGGTGCCATATACTGGCATATCTATATGTTGTAAATAATTGTAGGCCCGCACATCATCAAGGCCGGCAATGTGATCTTTGTGTGCATGCGTAAAGTATGGCATCCAGGCGTAGAATCTGTTCGCGGAGCATTTGCTGACGAAAATCTGGTCCGCTGTCTATAACTATACTTTTGTTGTTTACGGTAAGATGAACGGAGGATCTTAAACGTTTGTCTCGATAATCGAGCGATTGGCAAACATCACAATCACAACCAATAACAGGTACACCTTGTGACGTTCCGGTACCGAGAAAGGTAACCTTCATAGCCCCTGTTTAATGTTTTACTTCTGCCTGACTGAGTTCTTCGTAGAGTTTCAGACTTTTTTCGGTGAAGCGTGTGGTATCTAATTCCAGCCCTTTTAAGATATCGAGTAGGGCGTTAATTTTTCCTTCTGTGGTAAAGAACTTATTGAGAATCATGATCTTCTGCTCTCTCAACAGGCAATAGCCCGATTTGAAATTTCCTTTCTCGTATCGCAAGATGTAGTCCGATTCTGCAATTAAGTCTTCCAACTTGGTAAGGAATTGGTTCGTGTATTTAATCATTCGTAGTGGCGAATTTTAAGGTGGCAAGATAACCTTAAATTTACGATTTACGAATTGTGATTTACGAATTTGGACTGGTCTTTATCACCTATTATGCGGCATTCGTAATTCTAAAAGTTAGTTATTGAAGCCTACTCATCATTGTTGGTGCAAATCTTTAAAATTGTAATCCGAATTAAGATTTACGAATTTGATTGGTCTATTCATTCGTAATTCGTAATTCGTAATTCTAAAATGAACGAAGAAAAAAGACTTATCGTACTTGTTGGGCCAACGGCTGTCGGTAAAACCGCAGTCGCCATACAGCTAGCCGAACATTTTAAAACGGAGATAATTTCGGCTGACTCGCCAGATTTATAGAGAATTAGAAATAGGCACTGCCAAACCGAGTGAACAAGAGTTAAAGCAGATCAGGCATCATTTTATTAACACTCATTCCATTGAGCAAACCTATGATGCGGGTTCCTACGAGCGGGATGCACTCGAACGGATTGATGAGTTATTTAAAAAGTATGATACCTTAATTCTATGCGGAGGTTCGGGATTGTATGTAAAAGCCGTGCTGGAAGGGTTTGACGAAATGCCGGAAATTCCTGTAGGTACGCGTGAGAAAATAATGAATGAGTACGAGTCGAAGGGATTAACGTGGTTGCAGGAAAAAGTGAGAGAAGTTGATCCTGACTACTTCAGCGAAGTAGATATTAAAAACCCACATCGGTTGGTACGCGCACTTGAACTTCACGCGGCTAAGGGCAAACCATTGAAAGAACTGCGAACAAAAGAAAAGTTAATCGTCCATTTGAGGTTGTAAAGATTGGTCTGGAAGTAGAACGTGAAGAACTTTATCACCGTATTGATGTACGCATGGACAAGATGATTGCCAACGGACTCTTTGAGGAGGCCGAACAATTATATCCAAAACAAAACCTGAATGCGCTACAAACCGTAAGGTATCGCGAAATATTTGGATACCTCGAAGAGCAATATGATAAAGAAGAGGCAATTCGATTGCTGCCATGGAGGATAAATCGTTGCAGGCTGATGTTCCTGAATCCGTTGAGGTAATTCGGTTTCCCATTTGGGAGCCGTATCAAATCTTCTCTAAAGCATCTTCACTATTAGGTAAAAAAAATCTACAGCAAACCGATTTTATTTCAACCGGAAAGAAATCCATCTTTCAATCCGTTAGCTCATGGATTCGCGGTAATTTTTTTATTCCCGATGCCCGTGTGTTTTGGGTAAAGCCTTCGGTTAACTATCTAATTGACTTCATTCAAAGAAATAATATTGATAAAATAATTACTACGGGTCCACCGCATAGTGTTCATTTGATCGGACTCCGGTTGAAAAGGAAAAATCCATCGCTGCATTGGATTGCTGACTTTCGCGATCCGTGGAGTGAATGGGACTTATTGGATACGCTGTCTCTTACTTCGCTTGCACGGAAACGTCATCAGACTTTGGAACGACAAGTACTTACTAATGCCGATCGGGTTATTACTATCGCACCTTATCATGTCGATCGGCTACAAGTTTTAAGTGGTAGAAAAGTTGATTTGATTACGAATGGTTTCGATGCGGAAGATTTTGTAGGTATTGAGAATATAAAGACATCGAAGTTTACCGTTCGGCATATTGGTGTTGTCGATGAGTTGCGTGATCCACGACCGGTTATGGACGTAATCAAAGCGTTGTTTACTTCAAATCCGGATTTAATAGAGGAGATTACCATTGAATTTATTGGTAAAGTAACTCTGCGTTTAAAGACTATGTTAATTCGGATTCAAATCTTTTGTGGGTTGTAAAGTTTCTGGATCAGATTCCACATGTGCAAGTGTTAGCGGGCTATGGCTCTACCGATTTACAATTACTGGTGTTGGCCCATACTGCTATTGCTCCGGGTAACTTGCCAGGAAAATTCTTTGAATACCTAGCTTCGGGTAAACCAATTTTAGGTATTGGCCCGGTAAATGGTGATGCCGCTGAAATTCTCAATCAAACCAAAGCCGGAGTGATTGTTGAAAGAACGGATGTACCCGAAATTAAAACAGCACTGCTTTCTTATTATCAAGATTGGAAGAATGGAATTAGTAACAAGTCATCAGGTATTGAGATGTATGCCAGAGAACAGTTGACTAAAAAGTTGATTGAGTTATTAGAAAATTTGAGATAACTCACCAGGACAAATACTTATAGACAATCCTTATTAACGGATAAGCCTCATTCATATTTTTTGCCTGGTAAGAGATCGTGTAACCATCAACCCGTTTCATGCCCGGAATGCCCATAGCAACATCGGCCCGGGTAGGGACGTCCACTTTAAGTACAAACTCAATGGGGTCTTTTACTGGGAATGGTTTTGCGTTTTTTAAATCTTTAATGGCGGCTAATGTCTGAGTTTGTAATTCTTTATTTACCACATCGGGGTGAAGAAGTTTAGCGGCACTGAGGCCAATCGCCTCTTTTGTAATTACCGTTCGCGTGGGTGTTATTTTTTTTATTTCTTCCGAAAAAGTTTTATCACCACTCGCTAAAATAACCGGCACCCCAATAGAGCCAGCAAAAAAAGTATTTAACCCCCCTTCACCCACTTCAGTACCATTAAGCCAAAGTCCTTTTACCACACCTGCCCCGGTATGGGCCAGAAAACCATTTTCTGCACCTGCTCGGGCATGATAGCCGATGAAGATCACTCCATCAAAACTTGAATCAAGACCCTGCACCATACCCAGTGGTTTTGATATTGCTTTGAATATATTCTACGCGTGGGTCAAGTTCGGTATGCAATAAGTTTTGCATATCACCATGACTGTCATTGACCAAGATAGTGGCCGGCCCCGTCTGGAAAATTGCTTTTACCACCGTGTTCACTTCATCCGTCATTAGCTTTCTTCCGGTCGCGTAATCTTTTTCACTGCTGCTTACCATCGCTGCAGTGCCAATGCCCCCAATACCTTCCATATCCACTGAGATGAAAATTTTAACCGGCTTTGGTTGAGCGTATGAAAGCGTAGAAATGCTAAGAAGAAGAAATAATAGTTTTTTCATAATCTGAATTTTAGATGTGTTAAGGTAGCAACTTATTAAGACTCCGCCTACCTAAAGTATGGTTAAAATAATTTGCGAAGTCCTTTGTTATACAATTCGTTAGCCTCAGGCGAAACTTTTGTTATCAGAATCAGACCGCTAAAGAGCAAGGTTGTTAATGCCGAACGCAAGAGAATATCAAGTACAACAAAATCCAATCGGGAAGAAAAATAGTTGGCAGCCAACACAAGGGAAGCGATGAGGACCTTTAACGTATTACGATCAAAGGGTTGAATTTTATACTTCGAGTAGATAAACAAATACTTGATTGTGTTGAACGTGATTAAGGCGAACGCAGCGCCACACGCAGCGCCCTCAATACCATAGCGTGGAATTAACAGATTGTTGGACACCACAATCAATACCGCTAAAATCAAAATCAATACAATGTTGAATTTAAAATATTTGGAGAGTACAATAATTTCGCTGCTTGGTCCAAAGAGCATATCAACTAATTTTCCTGCACCAATAATGATAACAACCCATTTGCCGACTGAGAATACTTCCCCTTTCGGCATTAAGGCAAACATACTGTCCAGGTTAATCCAAACTCCGATAAGCAAAAGAGAACCTATAATTAATTGATTGATGGATGTTTTACGATAGAGCGAAGCGACTTCTTTAATGTCGTTTCGTTCGAAGGCGCGCGAAATTAAAGGCATCGCTATCTGGCTTAAGGCTCGCTTTGGTATTTCTATTACTGTCGCCATATAGAAGGCGGTGGTATAAATAGCATTAGCACTAAAACCGAGCATAGCCGAAACCATCATGCTATCGATCTTGCCAATGAGGATAAGACCTGCCATGCCGGCAAAACTCAACAGGCTATATTTTAATAATTCGGGCAGTTTTTTTTGATCGAGCAAATTGAAATTTATTTGAATGGATAATTCACCCTGACGCCATAAATAAAACATCAGAATCAATAGCCAAATGAGATAACTAATTACCGACCCAAGAATAAATTGATCGAACGTAATTGTTTTGGTAAAGTAGAGTAGCACCAGAACGGAAAGAAATAACCGCGCCATGACCTCACGCAACAGATTGGGAACAACAGTTTTTAATAGTGAGCGAGAGAAGGACTCCATCACACTAACCATTACCAAGATGAGCGTTAACCAAAGAACCAGATTAGTATATTGAATAACTTCTGCGGCATTATCCTGAAAGTAGGCGAGTAAGGACGATTCGAAAACCTTAAATAATAGAAAGAATAAGATAAAGCCGACTAGAGCCAGTAAGCTCATGAACGAGATAAAACTGTGTGACGATTTTTTATCTCGAGCTAACTGAGGGTAAAACCGGATTATGGTTTGCGATAATCCAAATTGTGCAAAAGGTGCAAACAGAATAGCGGCATCCTGGATAGTTCGAAATAATCCGATCTGATCAGTTGATAGAAATTTTGGATAGAGATAGAGCAGGTTGATGTAACCAATTACCACACCCGCGTAGGAGATCATGGAAGAGTAAATGCTTTGCCGGATGACGATGCCCATCTTTACTCGTTTAAGAGTTTTGTTACAATATTTTTAAGAATAACTTTATTTTGCTCAGCGGATAATGTTATTGCGGCTTTATTCGATTGCTCTTTAAATCTAGCTATATCTGAGCAGGATAGTGCATTTATCTTTTTTGCGAGTGAGATTGCAGTAAAATCTTTTGACACAACCCCAAGGTCATAGGTATTGACCAGTGCAGCCATTTCGGGTGTTGGCCCAATGGCTATGCAAAGCCTTGCTTGCACAAAATCAAAAAACTTGTTGGGAAGGGTATTGGCATAGTTAAAATTTATTGGTGGAAGAAGAAAGATACCAATATCATAGGGATGAATAGACGCAACTACTTCACTGCTTTTAACCGGAGGGATAATGTTAATGTTCGGTTTATCCTTGATCATGTTTTTTAAGGTAGTCAAATAGTCACGGGTTTTTTATTAGCGGTGGAGGGCGTTAATAGCAGTAAATCAAGACTAAAGCGCTCATCCAAATGATTCATCATCTCAATCATAATTTCTAATTGACGCGAGGGGTTAGCAGCACCATGATGAATCAATTTTATTTTATTCGGATCAACTTTTGATGGTGCGTTAGTTGAGAGATAGTTAGCATTTGTCACTACAAGGGGATCTACTGGATAGTGTTTTGCATATTCTTTAGCTAGTCCTTCTCCAACAGTAATCATCTTATCTACCTGAGGTAAATATTTTTTACAAAGATATTTATTGAATCGTTGAAAAAATATTCGCCACACTAGCTTATCCTCAAAGTGCCGGGGTGCATACTCATGGGCATCAAAAAGAATTTTTTCCTTTCCTTTAATTTTAAATGCAAGGGGTAAGCTCTCTATATCATTGGCAACAATAAGATCAAATGTCCGGTCTTTTATCTGACTTCTAAATTTAGGGAAGTCATATAATACGCTATAAGCCGATTCAAATTGATTAGTCAATAGAAAAATGGAGCTAATTGCTTTTTCAAAATACGTGGGCCTAATTCTTTTAATATGAAAAACTTCGTGAGCCCACTCTTGTGGGGAGTTAAAACAAGCAATTGTTAATTGATTGCCCTCGGATAAAAAGTCAACTTGTCTTGCTACTCTGGCATCATGCCTTAAATCGCTATAAGCAAGAATTAGTATTTTTTTCATTTTTTTCTTCGAGCTTCAACAATGTAGTAGCGAGGAGTAAATAATCGCAGAATTGGACGGATACCATTGATTTTTGTTGGACTCGTCCATTTTTCACTTCGAACGATCTCCCAGCCACCTTTTTCAAGAAGCCAATCAAACTGCCAGTCTTCAAACTCATGAAAATGTTGATCCCAACGATCATTTTTATTTCGATAGGCTTTCGCAAACCATAATGAGAGCGGAATGCTAACAAACAACCGATTGGATTTTATTGCCTTTAGTACGCCTAGTGGATTTAATAAGTGTTCGAAGATTTCAAAGGCGGTAGCTATATCTGCATCATACTTTCCAACTGATTCTGGTGACTCGTCAAGATCTAAACCGGTTGTGTTGTATACGGTAAGGCCTTGCTCATTTAAAAAATCTGAGAATGGGTTTGGTGTTCCAATATCAAGAATTGATTCATTTTGATTGATGGAGGCCTGCATAAAACTCCACGTTTTATCGTATCGCTTTTTTTTGAGGTTGATATTTGATATGTATTTGAAGACATGTTGCGTTTGAATAATTTTATTTTAATGATTTTAGCCGCTCAGGATTATCCTTCAAAAAAGCTATCCCATGACTTGCTCTTGCTTTTTCAGAGCTCCATTTTGATAGTGGTGACATAAGGCAACAGCCAGTGCATCCGAGGCATCGAACAATTTTGGAATTTCTTTAAGATTAAAAATCTGCATCAGCATTTTGGCCACTTGTTCTTTGGAAGCATTACCATTACCGGTTACTGACTGTTTTACTTTTTTTGGCGCGTATTCGGTTATTGGCACTTCCCGATATAAAGCAGCCGACATGGCTACTCCTTGGGCACGCCCAAGCTTTAACATGGATTGAACATTTTTACCAAAGAAAGGAGCTTCCAGGGCTACCTGATCAGGATGAAACTCATCGACCAGACTAAGTACCCGATCAAAAATCTTTTTAAGTTTCAATTCATGAGCTCCGACTTTCCCCAATTGGATTACACCAAATTGAAGAAGCTTTACCTTACCTAATTGCACATGGATTACCCCATACCCCATAATATTAGTTCCAGGGTCAAGTCCAAGAATTATCTTTTCAGTCACTACTTTTTTCTCAACTTTGCTCACAACCCAAACTTACAGAGAAAGAGGCAATGTGGATTTATCTGATCATTATCTTTAGTATTTATTTTGTTGGCTTGCTTTTGCTGATTATGGGATGGCAACGGGTAGGCCAATCCCGAAAGGTTTCTTCTGCGCAACCCTTTGTTTCTGTTGTAGTAGCCGTTCGCAACGAGGCGGGCACATTACCTGCCTTGCTGGAATCATTAGCTAAGCAGCACTATGACTTCACAAATTTCGAGGTGATTCTGATTGACGATCATTCTCGAGATCGAACTGCGGAGATTATTGCTAAACTAATGGATAAATATCCACACCTGAAAATGGGAACACAACAGTCCAATGGCATAGGTAAGAAACAGGCATTGACCACAGGGATAGAAATAGCCAGGGGCGAAATTATTTTAACCACCGATGCGGATTGTCAAGTACCTGTAAACTGGATAAAAGATATGATCGAATCATTCAATCCGAGTACACATATGGTTGTGGGATGCGTACGTATTCAAACTGATAAAACTTTTTTTTCAAAACTTCAGGCCATGGAGTTTACTAGTGTAATAGGTATTGGCCTGGCTATGTTGGGTTGGAAGTTGCCCGTTATGTGCAACGGGGCAAGCCTTGCTTTTAGCAGACAATCCTTCTACGAAGTCAATGGGTATCAGGGTAATTTTCAAATCCCTTCCGGGGCTGATGAATTTTGATGCGAAAGATCCTAAACAAATACCCGGGATCCATTACTGCGGTTAACAGTTTTGATTCAATAGTTTCCACTCAGCCGCTTACCTCAATCCATAATTTTTTTCAACAACGACTTCGCTGGGCCGGCAAATGGAAAGTAAATGATTCATTATTGGCTAAAGTGCTGGCGTTCTTTATTTTGTTAGTTCAACTAGCCTGGTTATTGATGTTGCTGCTTTTTCTTTTTACGGGCTCTCAATTACTGATGATTATAATCGGAATGAAACTTGTTTTGGAGGGAATCTTTTTGTGGAAGATAGCTCAATCCTTTAAACAGCAGTTTGATATCCGGGCCTTTCTGGCGCTTCAGATACTCTATCCCCTATATGTAATTTCTGTGGGCGTGCTGGCTCAAATAAAAAGTTACCAGTGGAAAGACAGACCAGCTTCTTTTTATCGTTAAGAGAATGTTAATGTAGGAGGGCGTACTCATTTATTCTTAATTTTACCTTATTCAGGATTATGGATGACTTAGAGTTAAGGAAACAAATTGAACGGAAGGAACTGGAACTCAACGCATTGTTGGAGATCACGCAATCGATCAATAATAATGTGCCAGAGGACTCTTTATACAAGATTTTTAATTTCACGTTACGCGCAAATCTGAATATTAAGAAGTTAGCGCTTTTTGTGTTAGACGAAACCTGGAATTGCAAGGTAAACTTTGGTTCTCAAAATGATTTTCAAAAGCTTAAGTTGGATGATCGGTTTAAGTTGATCCGGAACATCCACCGTATGGATGAATTTGACGAATGCGAATTCCATGAGTTTGACCTAGTGATACCGGTGGCTCATAAGTCTGATACGCTGGCGCTTATTTTTGTTGGTGGACTCAATAAGAACAATAGCCACGATCATGGTGAAAGCATAAAATTCATTCAGGCTCTGAGTAATATTATTATTGTTGCCATTGAAAATAAAAAAATGGCTCGTAAGCAACTCGAACAGGAGGCTTTCCGAAAGGAGTTGGAGATTGCCAGCGATGTTCAGCAATTTCTTTTTCCCGAACGACTTCCCTATACAGAGCGTGTAAAAATGGAAGCGAGTTACTTGCCTCACGATCTGGTGGGAGGCGATTATTATGATTACATACCCATCAATAAAAATCAGTTTCTTATTTGTGTTGCCGATGTAAGTGGCAAAGGAATTCCAGCCGCGTTGATGATGTCAAATTTCCAGGCATCTTTGCGCACCTTATTACGCCAAACGCCAAACTTAAAAGAAATTGTAGAGGCGTTGAATTATCAGGTAATGGAAAACACGAAGGGAGAAAAGTTTATCACTTTCTTTGGTGCTATCTACGACTTGAGTTTAAAATCTATGATCTATGTTAATGCCGGGCACAACGCGCCTATTTTAATAGATAAGAAAAACGGTCTGCGTTTGCTGGAAGAAGGCTCTACCGTGCTGGGCGCCATGAACCCACTTCCATTTTTGAATGAAGGGTTCGTTACTGACCTGGAAGATTTTACTTTATTTGCTTATACCGATGGCCTCACGGAAACAATTAATGAAGCGGGCGAAGAATTTGGCGCAGACTCGTTAATTGACTATTTTAAAAAGAATAGTGGAAAAGATATTAAAACAATTCATCAGGATATTATTGTTGCCTTAGATGGCTTTAAAGGCCGCAACGGGTATCGCGATGATATTACTATGCTTACCTGCCGCGTGGAAAAATTCTAAGTTGGAGGTTTGAAGTTCGAGTTTCTAACTTCTGGTTATGTTTTTTAGAACACCATTTTTTCTACCCGTGCTTTTTCCCAGGTTATTGTGGAGAATTCCTACTCAGGAGAAACAAATCTATCTTACGTTTGACGATGGCCCGGTTCCAGGGCCCACTGAGTTTGTTCTGGATACGCTTAAAAAATTTGGAGCCAAGGCAACCTTCTTTTGTATAGGCGATAATATTCGTAAACACCCAATAATTTTTTCTAGAATAATTGAAGAAGGCCATTCCATAGGGAATCATACATTTAATCATTTGAAGGGATGGAGTTACTCTACGAAGGATTACATGCTAAATATTGAATTGTGTAACGATCAGATGGAGGCAGCCAACAGTGGACAGTCGACTGTAGACCAAAAACTCTTTAGACCTCCTTATGGGAGAATTACCCTTAATCAGATCAAGTCTTTAGAAGATAATTATCGAATTATTATGTGGGATGTGCTGAGTCAGGATTATGACCGATCCGTTTCTTCAGACAGTTGCCTGAACGGCTCCATAAAATCTACGCGAACCGGGTCAATTGTGGTGTTTCATGATAGCCTCAAAGCTGAACGAAATCTCACCTACACGCTTCCGCGGTATCTGGAGCATTTTTCAAATCTTGATTATATTTTTTCAATGCTTTGATGGCTCGTTCAGGTTCAGATACCTTTACGGAAATGCCTGAACCCGCTAAACATATTTTAGTAACTGTATTGGATTGGGGGTTGGGCCATGCTACCCGCAGTGTTCCTGTTATTCAAGCTCTGGTAGCACGTGGGTGTAAAGTATCTTTAGCGGGGCATGGTGATTCTCTGTTATTGTTGAAGCAAGAATTTCCTCAGCTGCAAACGTATGAGATCACATCCTACAGAGTTGCTTATTCTGCGAACATCCCCTTCATGATAAAGATTTTCATGCAACTCCCTAAATTTTTACTTGCCATAAGAAAGGAGCATCGACAAATTGAAAAATTATGTTTGGATAAAAGAATTGACGCCATTATTTCTGACAATCGTTATGGCTGTTGGTCAAACTCAATTCCGTCTATATTAATTACCCATCAAGTAAATTTGATACTGCCATCCTCATTTCGATGGCTAAGTGGCTTAATTAATTTTTTCAATCATAAATTGATTAAAAGATTTGATGCCTGTTGGGTACCGGATTACCCGGATAACAGAGTTACAGGGACATTAACGGAACCAGGTAATCTTCGGGTATTATTCATCGGAATGTTATCCAGAATGAAACCTGAAAAAATTGATCCGATAGCGAATACTCTTGTGGCGATATTATCCGGTCCTGAACCGCAACGACAAATTCTGGAGAAGATCTTAATCAAAGAAATATCGGGTAGACAGGAGAGGTGCACCTTGGTTCGTGGACTACCAGGTGATATGACAATTACACAGGATGGCCTAACTATTTATAATCACTTACTTGGAGACCAACTAAGCGAATTGATTCAAAAATCTTCCATAATAATTACCAGAAGCGGTTATAGTACCATCATGGACCTTTATAAGATTAATGCTAAAAGGGTAATTTTGATTCCAACGCCCGGACAAACTGAGCAAGAGTATCTGGCTCAGGAACTGGATAGGCAAAAAGTGGCACTATATCAGGCGCAAGCTAAGTTTAGCTTAAATGATGCTCTTAGCCGGCTGAGTGAGTATAACGGTTTTACTAAAAGTAAGACAGAGCCTAGCTTACTTCCGGAAGCCATTAATGATCTGTTGCAAATGAACAAAGGTTAATTATGAATTTTTGGATTGATACACACGCACATATTTATTCTACCGAATTCGATTTGGATAGGGAGGATGTATTAAGCCGATGCCTCGATTTAGGGATCTCAAAAATCTATATGCCCAATGTAGATCATACTTCCGTGGATGCTATGCTGGAAGTTGAACATAAACATCCCGATCAATGCATTTCTATGATGGGTCTTCACCCTTGCTCTGTAAAAAAGGATTTTGAAAAGGAATTGTACAAAGTAGAAGAGTGGCTTTCAAAGAGAAAGTTTGCAGCCATTGGCGAAATGGGCACTGATTTATATTGGGACAAAACGTTATGGGAAGAGCAGGCAGAAGCTTTTACTATTCAGATTGGCTGGGCAAAAAAGTATAAGCTTCCGGTTGTTATTCATTGTCGCGAATCCATTGATCAAACTATTGAATTGTTAGCCCCACTAGCCGATCAAAAGCTGAAGGGAGTCTTTCATTGTTTTTCTGGTACTTATGAGCAAGCAAAAAAAATTACTGAAATAGGATTTTATTTGGGATTAGGTGGAGTCTCTACCTTTAAGAATGGCGGTATGGATGTGGTCATTCCTGACCTTGACCTCGATACAATTGTATTAGAAACGGATAGCCCTTATCTGGCACCCGTGCCGCATCGTGGTAAGCGTAATAGTCCAGCGTATATTCCTTTAATTGCCGCCCGGATTGCTGAATTAAAAAGAATCTCTATTGAGGAATTGCAAAGCATGACAACCTTAAATGCCCAACGTTTATTCAATCAGGTATGAACTACACACGGATTAATATTAATACCGCCCAACCCGGCAAAGCAAAATCGCGGGTAATGATCATCTATACCGGTGGAACGTTTGGAATGACGTACGATGCTAATGGTGTGTTGATTCCCTTTGATTTCTCTTTAATTCTGGAGCAGTTGCCTGCCCTGAGAAACTTGTTCTTAGAGATAACGGTGATTTCCTTTGACCATCCCGTGGATTCATCCAACATACAGCCGGTACATTGGAAAATGATTTCGGAAATTATTTTCGAAAATTATGAAGAGCAAGATGGCTTCGTAGTATTACATGGAACGGATACAATGGCCTTTACCGCCTCTGCACTTAGTTTTATGTTACCAGGCCTTGCCAAACCAGTAATTGTAACCGGAGCCCAGTTGCCTATTAGCCAACCAAGATCAGACGCGCGTGAAAATCTCATCACTGCACTCGAAATCGCTTCTGCCAACGAAAACGGGAGACCGCTCGTACCCGAAATTTGTATTTATTTTGATTATGAGTTGTTGCGCGGCAACAGATCTAAAAAGGTTGAGAGTATGCATTTTGATGCATTCAAATCCGAAAATTATCCTACCCTCGCCAAAGCGGGAGTGAAGATTGATTACAACACGGCTGCCATAAGCGAACCTCATGGTGAAAAACTTCGCTTGAGAACCAGTTTCGATACGGACATTGCCATTCTTAAATTATTTCCGGGTATTGATAAGCGAACCGTAGATGCAATTATTAACGCAGAAGGTTTAAAAGCGGTTATCCTTGAAACCTATGGATCAGGCAATGCACCCTCGTCAGACTGGTTTATTGAAAGTCTGAAAGGTGCTATTAAGCGTGGGATTATTTTGGTCAATATTTCCCAATGTCCCGGAGGTACTGTGGTACAGGGAAAATATGAGACCAGTAAATCGCTGGCTGAAATAGGAGTAATAAGCGGGGAGGATATGACGATGGAAGCCGCAGTAACAAAGTTGATGATTCTATTAGGAGAGCAGGGTGTAGAGCCTACAAGGAAACTTTTTAATCAACCGTTAGCGGGAGAAGTTGGCTAATGGGCATTAGCCAAGACTCTAAAAAAAGATTTTTTAGAAACAGGGTAAATTTTGCGGAGAGAGTGGGATTCGAACCCACGTTACCTTGCGGTAAACACGCTTTCCAAGCGTGCTCGTTCGGCCACTCTGACATCTCTCCGAACTTAATTATCACGCCAGCGATTTAAAAGGCCTCTTACCCTCAAGGAGCAGAATAGCCTTAAATTCAATGGAGAATCAAAAAGCCCACAAAGAAATAGATTAATACTTCTTAAACAAAGGAGAAAAAAGCCCATTTAGAATTGATGTGCAAAAATAATTATTCTGACAGAAGAATATTTTTCGTGACTAACGGACATATTTTGAATTATATGGCAGTATGACCTAAGCAATAGAATAGAATTACAGTTTTTTTTTCAAATGCTTGTTTGTGATTGATCAAAACGCTTAAATTTGGCCACTTCAAGTATTATCTAAACTTTAAACCATGAAAAAATTACTTACGATTTTTGCTTTAGCAGGGGTGCTTGCGTTCGGTGCCTCAAAAACTTATGCTCAAGGCGACTCAACAGCTCAAGCGGAGCAACCTGCTGCTGAAGTTGTTACTGCCACTGCTGATGACTCTGCAGATCTTGCAGCTACGGAAGATGTTTCCTTCCATCAGCAAATTAAAGATAAGTTTATTGAAGGAGGACCTCCCTTCATGTGGCCAATTCTTATCTGTTTGATTTTAGGTCTGGCTATTTCAATTGAACGTATCATCACATTGAATCTGGCTACCACCAATACTAAAAAATTGTTGAGTCAAATAGAGGATGCTCTTGCCAAAGGCGGCATTGAAGCAGCGAAAGATGTAACTAAAAATACAAAAGGCCCTGTTGCCTCTATCTTTACGCAAGGTCTTATGCGATCAAGTGAAGGAATTGAAATGGTTGAAAAATCAATTGTTTCTTATGGTGGTGTTGAAATGGCCCGCCTTGAAAAAGGTTTGATCTGGGTTTCCTTGTTCATTTCACTCGGGCCCATGCTTGGATTCTTTGGAACAGTAATCGGGATGGTGGCTGCTTTTGATGCGATTGAAGCTGCTGGTGATATTTCTCCGTCCGTTGTTGCCGGTGGTATGAAAACTGCTTTGATCACAACCGTAGGTGGTTTGATTGTGGGTATGGTTCTACAAACCTTGTATAACTACCTGATTTCTAAAATTGATAGCCTGGTAAACTCAATGGAAGATGCTTCTATTAGTTTGATAGATATTTTGGTTAAGCACAAGCTTTCTAAATAAGATTATTATGGACATAATGGACTTTGGGCTATATGCCACATATTTATTCTTCGCATTCGCAATTGTTGCAGCTGTAGTTCTACCACTGGTAAATGCGCTGAAAGCACCTGCAGGACTTGTAAGGTCATTGGTCAGTGTTGGAGGGTTAGCGGTTGTATTTATTATTGCTTATGCTATTTCTGGTTCAGAGCTCTCCAAAAGAGCTGCTGCTTCCGGAATAACGGAGTCATCATCTAAAATGATAGGCGCAGGGCTTACCCTGTTTTACATTGTTTTTGTTGTAGCTGTGCTGGGTGTTGTTTTTTCTGAAATCAATAAAGCTTTAAAATAATGCCACGCTCTACACCAGAAATACCCAATGCATCGATGGCTGATATTGCCTTCTTGTTGTTAGTATTCTTTCTGGTTACTACTACTATGCCCAATAACCGGGGTCTTAGTATTGCGCTTCCCCCTCCACCCGAGGCAACTCCGCCCGATGAGGTGAAGATTCAGGAACGTAATATGTTCAAGATTCAACTCAACTCTTCGGATGCCTTGCTGGTTGAAGGAGAGCCAAGGGAAGATGTACGTAACCTAAAGGAAGAGATTAAGGAATTTATCCTTAATAATGGTAGAAATCCTGCCAGTTCTGATAATCCTGAAAAGGCGATTGTTTCCTTCAAAACGGACCGCGGAACAAGCCATAAAAGATTTATCCAGTTGTTGGATATAATTCAAGGCGCTTACTATGATATTTATGCAGATCAGGCAGGTGTTTCCAATGAAGTTTTCCGAAATGCCGCTTCCGATTTATCGATTCGTGAGAATAAAGCTATCTATGACAAGGGACGGGAAGGAATTCCCTTGAATATTTCGATTGCAGACCCTACTAAAGTTGGTAACTAAGAAAGACTATGTCAAAATTTAAGAAAAAGGCTAACGTAAAACAAGACATCCCAACATCGTCAATGCCTGATGTTGTATTCATGCTTCTGTTTTTTTTCATGGTTACAACAGAAATGAGAAAGAGTTCAATAGAGGTTAAACAGGTAATTCCTAGGGCAACTCAGTTACGTAAGTTGATGCGCAAGGGGTTGGTAGCCAACCTTTATATAGGTGAGCCTACCAAGTCAGATCAATTTGGTAAAGAACCAAAGATTCAGGCTGACGATGTGTTTATTGATACTAAGGATATTATCCGTTGGGTTAATGAGCAGAAAAGTAAACTGGATGAAGTTGAACGCGATCAATTAACGGTAGCTTTAAAAGTTGACAAGGATGCTAAACGGGGCATTATTTCGGATGTGGAAACGGAGCTTAGAAAAGCAAATGCAAGAAAGCTTCTTTACTCTGCACTTGAGGATAGTGAGAGAGAAAAAAATTAGTTTATTATTTTCATGGTAATATAATAGCCTTCCAATTTTTTGGAAGGCTATTTCATTTTTATGAACTCTGTTGCAGTCTTAAGTAATCGCAAAACGATCAATGCTTGGTGCATGTATGATTGGGCTAACTCTGTTTATAACTTAGTTATTACCACTACATTTTTCCAATCTATTTTGCAGGAATTACCGAATCAGCTTATGGCGAGAATTCCGTTCCGTTATTGGGAAGAACGTTTAAAAATACAGCGCTCTACGATTACGCGCTGGCTACCGCCTATCTTGCTATTGCTATTTTGTTGCCGATACTTTCTTCTATAGCTGATTCTCGAGGGAATAAGAAAAAATTCATGCAGTTTTTTTGCTACCTCGGAGCTATTTCATGTATGGCTCTTTTCTGGTTTAAAGGCCCACAGCCTAATGTACTGTGGGGTGTTGGTTTCTTTATGCTGGCTGCCATCGGTTTTGTAGGAAGTTTGGTTTTCTATAATTCATACCTACCCGAAATTGCCGAGCCCGAAGAAAGAGATTGGGTTAGTGCTCGTGGATTTTCTATGGGTTATGCAGGAAGTGTAATTCTACAATTAATAGGCTTTGGGTTAGTGCTCTACTTTGGCGCCCAAGGCGACCAGACTTCAGGGCCCCGTTACACCTTTTTATTAGTTGGGCTTTGGTGGATGGGCTTTGCACAATTCACCTTTGCAAAACTTCCGAATAACAAGCCACCACAAACTAAACGACTTAAAGAGGTGTTGCAAGCTGGCTTTAGTGAGTTGCGTAAGGTGTGGAATCAGCTGCGACATTTGAGTTTGCTCAAATGGTTTTTGGTTGCCTTCTTTTGTTACAGCATGGGCGTGCAAACTGTTATGTTGGCGGCTACGCTTTTTGGTAGTCATGTGCTTGAGTTGCCAACAGACAAATTGATAATTACCATTGTATTGATCCAATTGGTTGCCATTCCCGGTTCAATGATTATGTCCTTTCTGTCAGGCAGAATTGGTAATATTTTGGTCTTGATGGGGGTTGTATTGGTTTGGATCATTATATGCATAGCTGCGTACATGGTAGCCAATCTCAAAGAGGGGGGCACTGAAGTTGAATTTCATTTTTATGGATTAGCGATTGCAGTGGGCCTGGTCATGGGAGGTATTCAGGCGTTGAGCCGCAGCACCTACAGCAAGCTTATGCCCGTAACCAAGGACACGGCTTCGTTCTTTAGCTTTTATGATGTAACCGAGAAAGTAGCAATCGTTATTGGCATTTTTACTTTTGGTTATATCGATGAACTCTTCGGAATGAAAAATTCCGTATTGATGCTTATCATTTTCTTTGTGCTGGGGTTAATGGCCCTGGCCAAAGCAAAATCTCATGAAAAAAAAGAACCAGCGAGTTAGTAAAGCAGGTGCTTAACGGTAATTCCTTTATTGATAAGTTGTTTCAAAGATTCAATCCCGATTTTAAGATGCATATCAACATAGCTGGTAGTTACTACCTTATCGCTCGCTTCCGTTTTGATTCCATCTACAACCATGGGTTGATCCGATACAAGTAATAAAGCTCCGGCTGGAATTTCGTTAAAGAAGGCTGTAGAAAAAATAGTGGCCGTTTCCATGTCGATGGCCATCGCCCGAATTTTACGTAGGTATTCTTTAAACTGTTCATCCCACTCCCATACTCTTCGGTTTGTTGTGTACACAGTTCCAGTCCAATAGTCCTGGCTATTATCCCTGATGGTAGTGGATATCGCTTTTTGTAATGCAAAAGCAGGAAGTGCCGGAACCTCTGCGGGAAAGTAGTCATTGGACGTTCCTTCGCCCCGAATTGCTGCAATAGGTAATATAAAATCACCTAAATCATTCTTCCTTTTAAGACCACCGCACTTGCCCAAAAAAAGAACCGCTTCTGGCTTTATGGCCGAAAGGCAATCAACAATTGTGGCTGCGTTGGGGCTGCCCATTCCAAAATTGATAATGGTAATTCCGCCTGCAGTAGCACTACGCATGGCGCGGTCGGTACCATGTACCTCTACATTATTCCATTCGGCAAACTTCTTTATATAATTATCGAAATTGGTCAGCAAGATATACTTTCCAAAATCTTCCAGGTTTAAGCCCGTGTATCGGGGCAACCAGTTTTCAACTATTTCTTGTTTTGATTTCATATCGGCTAATTATCTTATTTTACAGCATGTACAAATTAAATCTTCCTGACTATACACCAACTTTACGTAAAGATCAGGGTAAAGTATGGATTTTTGATATTATTCGAAAGAAGTATATAGTACTTACACCCGAAGAATGGGTACGGCAACACTTTATTCACTATTTGATTGATCATTTTAAGTATCCTAAATCTTTGTTTCGGGTTGAAGGCAGTCTGTCCTACAATAAACTTCAAAAAAGATCTGACATAGTTATTTATAATCGAATGGGTAAACCCTGGATGTTGATTGAATGTAAATCTCCTGTTATTAAGTTAACTCAAAAAGCATTCAATCAGGTAGCCGTTTATAACATGACTATTGGCGCCCGATATGTGGCAGTCACCAATGGCATGGTACACTATTGTTTTGAGGCATTAGAACAACCCGGTAACGAGGTTAGGTTCCTTGATGCTTTTCCGGCTTTTGAAGAAGGATAATCAGATACTGGTCACTGGGGCAACCGGTGACTATTTCAAAACCTCGCTTACATCCACGTAAGGGATATTGAATGCATCGGCCACAGCCTTATATACCACTTTGCCATTCACCACATTCAATCCCTTTTTTAAGTCTTCATGTTCTTTACATGCTTTTTTCCAGCCATGGTTTGCCAACCTAAGCGCATAAGGAAGCGTAGCATTGGTGAGGGCCAGAGTAGACGTATAAGGTACAGCACCCGGCATGTTGGCTACACAGTAATGAACAATATCATCAATAATATAAGTAGGATCTTCATGCGTGGTTGGCTTGCACGTTTCAATGCAACCGCCCTGATCTACGGCCACATCTACTAAAACAGTACCCGGTCTCATGGTTTTAAGCATATCCCGCGTAATCAGTTTTGGTGCTTTGGCTCCAGGAATCAGAACGCCACCAATAATCAAATCGTGTGTCTTTACGAGTTCACGCAACATGTAATCGTTCGATGCCATCGTGTGAACATTTTTTGGCATTACATCATCCAGATATCTAAGTCTGTTTAGATTAACATCGGTAATAATCACATCGGCACCCATGCCGGCAGCGATCTTGGCTGCATTGGTACCCACTACACCACCACCTAAGATCAAAACTTTGGCAGGCATTACGCCAGGTACGCCTCCTAATAAAATACCACGACCCTTCAAAGGTTTTTCAAGATACTTGGCGCCTTCCTGAATAGCCATCCGGCCAGCCACTTCGGACATAGGTATTAACAAAGGAAGACTTCTATCAGGGCGTTCAACGGTTTCGTAGGCCAAACACACCGCACCTGTTTTTATCATGGCATGAGCCAGTGGCTCGTAGGAGGCAAAATGGAAATAGGTAAATACGAGTTGATCCTTTTTGATCAGGCTATACTCTTGCTCTATGGGTTCTTTTACTTTGATGATCATTTCAGCAATACTGAAAACATCTTCTGCTTTCGGAAGAATTTTAGCTCCTGCGCCAATATACTCTTCATCACTAAATCCACTACCTTCGCCCGCTTTAGTTTGAATGTAAACGGTGTGTCCCTTCTTTGCAAATTCTTGTGCACCTGCCGGGGTAAGGGCTACTCTGTTTTCGTTATTTTTGATTTCCTTTGGAACTCCGATAATCATAGTGGTAGATTTTAATTTTACGTAAACAGCTAAACTTTTGGCAAATATAGCATTCGGTTACGATTGCAGGAGGTTGTTTTAATACTTTTTGATGGAAATGAATTCTGCATCACACTATGCTTTTTATGGCTCCTTGAGGAAAGGGATGAAATTGTATGAGCAATACAAAAGTGGCCTGGATTATCGCTACAGTTTTTGGTTATCGGGTTTTAAACTTTACTCACTCGGAAGCTACCCATGTGCCATAAAATCGACTGAGTTGAATAGTCGGATTCTTATTGAAGTAATGAAGGTAACCGATCCGAAAATTGAAATAGAAATTTTTGATCTGGAGATTGAAGCAGGATATTATTATGAAGAAATTTTGATTCACGATATTCCAACAGGAATCTTTCTTTATCAGGATGCGGCCAATTATCCATTCGTGCGTCATGGAGACTGGGTTAAATTCTTCTGTTAGCTAATTAATTCCCAGTATATTATTCCGGAAGGGATTTTGTTTTTGACCCCTCCCTTGTTTTTGACTATTTTTGATAATAACCAACCCATTTGCCGTGAGCGAAACCAAGACAATGGTTAGTGGATTAACCGAAAAAAGATTGCTGACCTGCTGGCAGATTATAAGCTGGCGTGTGAAAGTCGTGAAGCGAGTTTATTTGGCCGTAAGGAAGTGTTTATGGGTAAAGCCAAGTTTGGAATTTTCGGAGACGGAAAAGAACTGGCACAGCTCGCGATGGCAAAGGTATTTCGGCCAGGTGATCATCGTGCAGGGTATTACCGCGACCAAACCTTTATGTTGGCCATTGGCGGGCTCACCTTGCAGCAATATTTTGCTCAGCTCTACGCGCACCCGGATGTAGAGGCAGATCCGGCATCAGCCGGTCGGCTGATGAACGGACACTTTGCTACACGCATGATTGATGAGCACGGAGCTTTCAAAAATTTAGCGAAACTTAAAAACAGCAGTTCAGATATTTCACCTACGGCCGGTCAAATGCCCAGACTGGTGGGGTTGGCCTATGCATCCAAGTTATTTAGAAATACTCCAGAGCTTACACAATTCAGTGATCTGAGTGATCAGGGAAATGAAATAGCATTTGGTACTATTGGTAATGCATCTACCAGTGAAGGAATGTTTTTTGAGGCGATCAACGCTGCAGGTGTTTTGCAAGTACCCATGCTAATGTCTGTTTGGGATGATGATTATGGAATCTCGGTGCCCAAAGAATATCATACAACAAAAGGAAGTATCTCCAAAATTTTAGCTGGTTTTCAGCGAACCAAAACTGAGAAGGGATTTGAAATCTTAACGGTGAAAGGGTGGGATTATCAAGCATTGCTTCAAACGTATAAGAAGGCCGAAAAAATTTGTCGCGATGAGCACGTACCGGTTCTGGTTCACGTAACGGAAATGACTCAACCCCAGGGGCACTCCACCTCAGGTTCACACGAACGATATAAGTCGAAAGAAAGATTAACGTGGGAGGCAGAGCATGATTGTATTCGAAAACTGAGGCAATGGATTTTAGAGAGTGGAGTAGCTTCGGTAGAGGAATTGGTTGAAATCGAAAAGAGGCAAAGGCTGTTGCCAAGGCATCAAAAGATATAGCCTGGAAAGCCTTTAACGAAGATATTCAGAAGGATCAAAAAAAGCTTGAGAGAATTTTAGTTAAGGCCAGCGAGGCGGCACCGGCTATCGAAGACATTCTTAGAGAATTAAAGAAGACGATCAACCCACTCAGGATGGATTCTATGCGTGCGGCAAAAAAAGCTATCCGCAAATTAATGAATGCTAATTCAGATATCCGCGAAGCAGTGGCTGAATGGATAAGGGTTTCAGAAACTGAAAATGCAGACCGTTTTAATTCGTATCTCTATAGTAATTCTGAGTGGTCGGCACTTAACGTAGCGCACATCGAACCGGTTTATTCTGATAAATCTCCGCTTATTGATGGACGCGAAGTGTTGCAAGCTTGTTTTACACAGGCGCTGAAAAGAGATCCACGAGTTCTTGCTTTTGGTGAGGATGTTGGAAAAATTGGTGATGTAAATCAGGGATTTGCTGGGTTGCAGGAAAAATTTGGTGAGCTACGCGTAACCGATACCGGTATTCGGGAATGTACCATCATTGGGCAGGGCATAGGGGCAGCCTTAAGAGGACTTAGACCGATCGCTGAAATTCAATATCTCGATTATCTTTTGTATGCGATTCAGATTATGTCCGATGATCTGGCCTGCCTTCAGTATAGGACTAAAGGCGGTCAAAAGGCACCGTTAATAATTCGCACACGCGGTCATAGGCTAGAAGGCGTTTGGCACGCGGGTTCGCCCATGGGTATGGCTTTGCATGCCATTCGGGGTATGTATGTGTTGGTACCGAGAGATATGACACAGGCAGCTGGGTTTTACAATACATTACTTCAATCGGATGACCCCGCCTTGATTATAGAATGCTTGAATGGTTATCGGATTAAAGAACGATTGCCAGATAATATTGGTGAGTTTACAGTGCCCTTAGGCATGCCTGATATTTTGTGTTATGGCAATGATGTTACGATAGTCACCTATGGTTCTATGTGTAAAATTGTTATGGAGGCAGTAAATGATTTGGAAACACATGGCATTTCCTGTGAGGTCATAGATGTACAAACTTTATTGCCGTTTGACATCCAGCACAAAATTCTTGAGTCGATTAAAAAAACAAATCGGGTAATCTTTGCGGATGAGGATGTGCCGGGAGGAGCTACTGCTTTTATGATGCAGCAGGTATTAGAGGGCCAGCGTGCCTATGAGTACCTGGATTCGAAACCTCGAACTATTGCAGCCAAAGAACACAGGCCGGCTTATGGATCGGATGGCGATTATTTCTCCAAGCCAAACCCAGAAGATGTTTTTGATGTTGTGCATGAATTAATGAACGAGGTTGATCCGGAACGATATCCGAAATTATACTGAATCAAAGAGTAAATTCGGGAGTGAAGATTTCATTACTCTTGTTAAGAGCACGGTCTTTTATCTGAACTCTTAGCTTGAGTGTCTTAACACTAAACAAGGCTTTAAAACCAATTGACCCCATACTGTATCTTAGTCTTCCTTCCAAAGGAGTTCCTGACTCTTCTTTATACAAAATTGGAAATCGCCCGTCAAAGGAAGTTCCACAGTTTGGATAATTGAATTCTTTGGTCCAGTCAAATTCAGTAAATGTGCCATCTGGATTTTTTACCAAAAAATCAACCTCAATATTGTAGTGATCTTGGTTTAGTTCAAAGTAAAAGGTATCGACCTTATTGGTGTTGTCTGTACTAACTTCCCAATTAATGCAATTATAAGGTTTTACAAAATCTGGCAACGAGCTGTAATCGGGGTTAGTTCTTTTATCTTTATAGGTTAAGTAATTTCCATCCGGCTTAAGGTAGAAGAATTTATTATTATAACAGATGTTTTCACTTATACACTCAAGTTCGCTGGGATCCAACCCCAGGTCTCCATCGCCATCTTTAAACGTAATGACGAGGATCAGGGAATCCGCCTCAGCATCAAAGCCAGCCCCATATTCCTTAAAGTCAATACTTTCGAATTCAATTTGGGGCTGTATCGGAAATTCTGGCGGAGTAAAGCACCCACCAACACCGAGTGAAATAAACAAAAAACCAATTAGATTCCCTTTCAATCTCATTTTCTACCTTTAACCTTGTAAAATAAGCAACGCTTGAACACATTCAAAAGTTTTGAGGAATCTTTATATCAAGTAAACGATAACAACTTTGAAGAAATTGCGTTTCGTTTATTCCATTTTCAAGCGAAGAATAATGCAGTTTATAGTCAGTACCTCCAGTACTTAAATTGCAAAACGGAGCTAATTGATTCGTTAGAACAGATACCGTTTCTACCAATTGAATTGTTTAAGTCACAAAAAGTTAAAACGGGTACCTGGAAACCGATGACTGAATTTACGAGCAGCGGCACCGGGGGGATGGCAACCAGCAAGCACGAGGTTTTTGATCTTTCCTTTTATTTAAGATTGTCGGAACAAATTTTTACAAGTTTTTATGGGCGAGTAACGGACTATCACCTATTGGCACTACTTCCGTCTTACCTTGAAAGAAAGGATTCTTCTTTAATTGCCATGATGGATCATCTGATTAAAGAAAGCAAATCTGAGCACTCGGGATTTTATTTGCACAACCAGGAAGAGTTGGTGAAAAAGATTTCTTCCTTGAATGACAGCAAGCGCAAGGTGATGCTTTGGGGCGTATCGTTTGCACTTCTTGATTTGGCTGAATCTTATGAGTTGGATCTAAAGAATTTCATTGTGATGGAAACGGGTGGTATGAAGGGGCGGAGAAAGGAGTGGGTCAGAGAGGAATTGCATAGCTTTTTATGCAACCGGTTTAACATAAAGTCAATTCATTCTGAATATGGAATGACTGAACTGATGTCTCAGGCTTACTCTAAAGGCAACGGTTACTATCTATGCCCGCCCTGGATGAAAGTGCTTGTGAGAGATATCAATGACCCATTTCGAACCTTAATTGGCAAAACTGGTGGAATTAAGGTTATTGATTTGGCTAATTTTCACTCCTGTGCCTTTATAGAAACTCAGGATTTAGGATTAGTAGGCCAACAGGGTAATTTTGAGCTACTTGGAAGATTTGATAATAGCGATTTAAGAGGTTGTAATTTATTGGTTGGATAGCCGATAGAATCGCCCAACGGTATTTTATAAATAATAAATTTGTAAGAATTCAAAAGATTGATATTTTTGTTCCTTATCAAAGCCACTAATATGAAGAAAATCATCGCATTTGTAGCTCTTCTTGCATTTATGACGTCTTGCAGTCAGTATACCTGCCCGACCTATAGCAAGAAGGACATGAAGAAAAGCGTAGCTGAAAACCGGGTTTAGGAGGTTTATAAGTACTTTTTGACTTCTTCCGGGCCTATTTGGCCTTCGCTCATTATTATTAGTCTCTCCACGACATTTCTAAGCTCGCGGATGTTTCCTGTCCAGTTGTTTTTTTGAAGCAAATCCAACGCTTCTTTCGTTATCTCTTTTCGCTTAGACCCATATTCAAGGGCTATATCATCCAGAAACTTATTAACCAATAAGGGTATGTCTTCTGCCCGATCATTGAGGGATGGAACTTTAATAACTATTACCGACAGGCGGTGATACAGATCCTCGCGAAAGCGATGCTCTTCAATTTCTTTTTTTAAATCTTTGTTGGTAGCGGCTACTACCCGCACATTAACAGAAATGTCCTTTTCGCCACCAACCCGGGTTATTTTACTTTCTTGTAATGCCCGAAGAACTTTAGCCTGTGCGGAAAGACTCATATCTCCAATCTCATCGAGAAAAAGTGTGCCCCCTTCGGCTTGTTCAAATTTTCCGATTCGCTGCTTTATGGCTGATGTAAAGGAACCCTTTTCATGACCAAACAATTCGCTTTCAATTAACTCCGAGGGAATGGCTGCACAATTCACCTCTACAAACTGCTTGTTTCTTCGTTCGCTAATATCATGAAGTTGACGGGCAACCAATTCTTTACCCGATCCATTAGGTCCTGTTATCAAAACCCGGGCTTCGGTAGGTGCCACTTTCTCAATCATGTCTTTAACCTCCTGTAGCGGTTTTGATTTCCCAACGATTTCGTATTTCTGAGATACTTTTTCTTTAGAATCTTTGTCTCTTTAACCAGGTTGGTGTTATCCAATGCGTTTCGTAGCGTAATCAATAGCC
Source organism: Flammeovirgaceae bacterium (assembly GCA_016709845.1). Lineage (GTDB taxonomy): Bacteria > Bacteroidota > Bacteroidia > Cytophagales > Cyclobacteriaceae > ELB16-189. The sequence continues at coordinate 101,473 of JADJMA010000014.1, forward strand.
GGTTAAGGTCGGGCGGTTTTTGAAGAAAATCGTAGGCGCCAAGTTTAGTGGCATCAACGGCAATTTCGGTTGTTCCATGAGCAGATATCATGATAAAGGCCGAGGTGTTTCCCTTAGCCTTTGCTTGTTGTAAAACTTCCATGCCATCCATCTTTGGCATCTTGATATCACAGAAGACTACCTCGTAATGTTCTTTCTCAAGTTTTGATAACCCCTCGGCACCATCTTTCGCTTCGTCTACTTCTAGATTGAGTTCTTTTTGATCGAGTAGAATATCTTTCAGAACAGCGCGGATGCTGGCTTCATCTTCTATGAGTAATACTTTAGGCACGGACTTTTTAAATTAAGGTAACTATAGGTTGAATCATTTATTTTAAAATTAATGCAAGCCTGTAAGCCGGGTTCTGTCACCTTCAACTAGAAGGGTGCTTATCATTTATCTTGTTCAGATGTCGCCATCTGAATCTAGCAGCCTACCCAATCACGCCAGTCGAAACTACTAGCGAGCAGCTAGTCACTTTCGTGGGCGTGACCTATTTGGCCTTTCAACTCGTAAGGTTTGCCATGCGTCTGAAATCACTTTCAGTACCGGTGGGCTCTTACCCCACCTTTTCACCTTTTCCCTAACGGTAACCGTAAGGGTAGTTTATTTTCTGTGGCACTTTCTGTGGCTGCCGCTTCCGTCAGTCCCTTCCCGTTAGGAAGTACGATGCTCTTTGTTGCCCGGACTTTCCTCCCTGACGGAAAACGTCAAGGCGATAAGCCGGCTTGCATTGTGGCAAATTTACGTACTTAAACTGAGAAAAGATGATTAATGAATATCCGAATCGGTAAGTTTTAATTCGTATTGATCTGCGAGATTGGCCACCTCCTGTAACATTTCCTTCAACGTGCTTTCACTCAGGGTATCGAGCGGAGCCACAGCTTCCACTTGTAGATAATTTTCGGAAATAATAAAACGACAGTAGTTGAAGAAGGCTGTTTGTTCAAGAAGCATTTTAAAATCGATACCCGAATTAACGGCACATACTTTTGAATTTAGAGTAACCAAACTACGATTATAAAGCTCATTTTTTCTGACTGTTCCGATAACAGTTTGATACCGGTTACCGGCAACGGGGATGATGATGATGGAATGGGTTGAATCGTATTCTGTGAACTGACCACCAATCTGGTCGGCATACACTTTCATAAAAGCTTTTAAATCCATGAGTCTGGTGTTTAGTGATCGAAGTTAACAAAAGGCCCTGAATTATGATGCCAATTAATAATAAAATAGGTAGCCTTTCACCTTTCCATTAGATAACTCAAGGGTGGGGCCGGGTATTTTTACCATATTGGCAAAATAGATCAGACCATTAATAAATTTTGATCTCGACTTTATGGCTGTCAGGTCGAAATCCAATCCTATATAAAATTGACGATAGGGGTTTAGGTTATTTTGCAGATTGTCATCATCATTCGCATACAACATATCCTCTGCTCCGTAGCCAACGGAAAAATTTAACCATTTCGGAAATTTCAAGAACTTATCCATATCTACCGACAACCAGTATGTTTGGCCATTATAATCTTTAATGATCTGTTGAAAGAATGTAGCCCCCAGTGCTTCTGGTCTTTGTGCTGCGTAATCAGTTTGATGGAACGAAAATTTGGGATAGATCTTAATCTGCTTCCAGAGAGCTTGCTGCCCCAGATAGAATCCCGCACCTAATGCATTCGCTGCTAAATCAGTCGCAGAGGCACCATACCCAGCAGAAAAACCATCGAGCACTTCAATGGATGACATGACAACAAATCCTGACAGCGCACCAATCCAGCCCGATTTTTTCTTTGAAACGCCACTCCATTGTAATGAATGAGAACCTATGGATGATAGCTGAAAGGCTGAATAAAAGTGCCCCGCTTTATCCATTTGTTTCCACTCACCAGCATCATTAAAAAAATGGAAATCCTGTCTATCATAATTGCTATACCAGACATAACTTAAGCCAACCATAGCGCCTGTATAGGCGACCGTAGAACCAATAACAACAATTTTCAGGCGGTTGGGATTAACGTTGGATACGGTGTCCGCATTTTGTGCAAACAAAGCAGGTAACACAAAGCACACAATAAAAAATGATAGAACAATTCTCTGAAAAGACTTCCAAAGGGTATGATTCAATCTAATTGGTTCCATCCTTTTCCAGTATTGCATCTTCATTGGATGGATCCTTTTCGACTTCTTTCCTTCTTTTCTCGTGGCTTTTGCGGATAAGGTCGCTGAACTGATCAAAGTTTTGTGTGTGCAATAAACTTACACCGGTAGTAATAGCCGCTTGCGTTCCTAATGAATTGTTAAGAGAATTATAATTCGAACGGCTATACATTTTCACTTTAAATTTTCCATCGGGAGTAAGTATATAATCAATCGTCCAATCGCCTAGCATGCTGGCAAGTTCCGTTTGGTCATATTGATTACTAAACGTGCCATCGCGGGTAACGCGTAAGCGACCATTTAAAAACGAATACGATAGCCGGAGTTGAAATGTGTTAAATGCTTCCGGGTCTAACGTGCCTAAGTCCAAATCAATTTCAAGATTTTGGTCAACCTGGTTAAGCCAATAACTTAATTGATTTGATAAAAATTCGCTAACGCTATTCGATATAGAGCCGCTGGTACTGAAGGCATCAGGGGAGAAAATCTTCTTAAGATAAGTAAACTAAATACCTGCCGGTGTAATTCTTGCTCATCGAGTTTGGCTTTAAATGCTTTAAAGTAAAACTCAAGTTGCACGATTGATCCATCATCTAAGGTAATGTTATCGGGCAAATCGTTGGCCACTATGTCAAATGCAATTTCAGGCGAAAGCATCGGGCCATCCAATTTGAGCTGAACTTCAACCGGATATTTTCTTCTGATTTGTGGGGAAGAGGCCGCCTCGGCACTCTGATTTGGCAAGATCGGACCCAACGAAGCCATCTGCCGGTAGCTGGCGGTTAAATTGAGAATGCCCGCATAAGGATCGCCAAACCAACTTATTCTACTGCCCTTGTTGATTCGGAATTCTTTATTAATGAGATTGTATAATGTGAAGTTATAGTACCCTTGCTCGAATTCGTAAAGACCGAACATATTGAATTCGCCTTTGGTATCGATTTGTAATTTGATATCACCATTACCATAACCACGCACAATATCACCCGCCTTAATATCAAAAATTATTTCGGTGTATGCCTCCGGGGTAATATCCAGATTTAAATCCAGCACGATACCACTGGGCTCGTCACTTGTTTTTTTGATTTGCTTTTTATTTGATTGATACGTGGAGTCATTGAAATTGACAAAACTGATGAAGTCACTCTTCTCGGTCGATTCTCCTCCGCTGATAGGAATAAAAATTCTCGTATTTTTTGATGTTTGCGCAGTCGCAGAAATCTTGATATTGGCGAGCGGACCAAACATATTCAAATTACCGCTGCCATAGGCCTGGCCATAAAAAAGACTGTTATCTTTTGATGTTGTATTAAGGACTTGAAAGTTAGTAAAGGCCGCATCAAGATTTATTCGAAATTTTGAAAAGTTCCGATGAGTCAGATAGCCATCTAATGAGCCTTGATTATTGAATCCATCGTAAAGGGTGAAGTCTTTAAAAATTATCTGGTTGGGTGTAATGGCCAGAGTGCCATTAAATGTGTAGAGGGTCTTTAGGTAATCTACCATAATTTTTCCCCGATTGATTTTTCCTTCTCCGTTGATTAAAGGCTGTGTGAACGTTCCTTTGATTTCATACGATCCCGATAAGGTTCCATCCATTTGAGAAAAAATTCCCTTTAAGAAGGGTTCAATAAGTTTAATATTGGTTTCTTCCAATTTGGCCGTTAGTTGAAGTGGACTTTTACTTTCGGATGGTTGGTAGGTGCCGGTCAGGCTTAAGGTTCGCTTACTTAAACGATCAATGGTTACGTTTATATCAAACTGTTGTTTCTCATTATTCCAGTCATTAATTCCCACAACATCGCCCACAAGAAATTTATCCACTACCAGATCATTGATAGTAATGTTGTTCTGGAGATAAACGTCTTGATAAATATCTTTTACCTCAGCTCGGCCATTAACAATTCCACTGAGTGTAGAAGTACTTATTGCATTTAAAATGCTTAGGTCGAGATTAGTTAATAACAAAGTAATAGCTTGTTGAGGATCGGACGAGAGAATGCCGTCTAATAATAGAGATTCTTCGCCATTAAAAATTTTAAGGTTTCGGATTTGCCATTCCTTGCCTTTCATCAATGCATAATTATCATTACTTACCCGCCATTCCTTGTCAAGAATTTGGAAGCGCGATGGCAGAATCTTGATACGGGTGCTGTCTGAAAGGAAGTCGATTTCGGATAGCAGCCGTACAGAATTGGTAGTTCCCTCCTGATCAAAATCCAAATTGAGATCAATATGGTCCTCGTCCCATACCGCTTCTGTAAAGAGATTTTTCGTAATGAAGTTGGAGGCGATTTCCTGTCGTTTAGAGTTTACCGATAACACCGCTAACGCGCGGGTGCTATCGCGTATTTTGGAACCTGCGAACTCTATCTCTGTATTAATAATTTTTTTCCCGGCTACTTCAATGGTGTCAATTTGTGTAAAGGCCTGCAGGCGCGAGGTAAACCCATTCGTAAATGATCCTTCAATATTTGTTTCGCCCGATAATCTGAAATTGAGTTTTGTTAAGGTTAATATGGGATTTAAATCAATAAGGTTGATGTTAAATTTTGCCAGATATTCATGCGTATCAATATTTTTATTTGCATAGTAATTAATTATCTCCGCTCTATCATTTTTTATATTAAGTGCAAATTCATGGCTTAATTGTTGTAAATCCTTAAATAACGTGGAGTAGTAGAAATTTCCTGTTAAGTCAGCGTTGGCGTAGTCACTACGAAGCAGAAGATTGTGTTTATTATCCTTCAGTTGCGAGCTGATAAAAACGGTATCAAACACCAATGATTGGTCTTTGTATTCTATAAAGGAATTAATCAATGCGATATTGCCAAACAGACTATCCAGCGAAAGTCCTTGGGTATTAATATCAACACCCGAACTAATAAAAAGATGTTCGTTGGTTAGCCCAATCCGTTGCGTAAAAAGTGTATCAAGGTTTGCTTTTATGTTCACGCGTTCTTCACCCTTACGAATATTAATGGATCCATTAGCTTGTAGTTTTACGTTGGGATCATCAATAGTAACTGTACCGTTAAATAATTGCCTGGCGAAGCGAGCATCGGTTGTGATGTTAACATAATTGTACTTCAAAATGCCAATAGAATTTATCTTTCCGGTCAGTTGGAAGTCGGTGGTTTCCTGTGTAAGTCCTTTGCCTTTTATTTTACCATTTAAACTAACTTTTTTGAAATGCGAGGTATCACTTAAAACAATACCCAAATCAAAATTGCTAAGATTAAGATTTCCGTTAAACGTGGATTGATCTATATGAACGGGATCGATTTTAAGGTTAATGTCAGATTTAATTTGACCGAACTTGCCGCTAAAATCTCCATTCGCTACAAAGTCATTAATGAAGCCTGTAAATTTTCCAATCAGTTTAAATTTTTCGAAAACAGAAAGACGGTTGTTAATATTATTAGGAAAGAGAAAGCCCAGGTCTCGAATATCAATATTGCCTTCCTTTACATCCAGATTGATGAATGTTTCATTTATAGAAGGTAGCCCATCCAACTGCAGTTTCCCTTTGATTTTTGTGTTGCCGATTGTAACATCCATGTTTTGATAGGAGAAGCGAGACACTTTTCCATTGATGGTCCCATTGAGATACAGGGTTTCAGGTAGTGGTTTTACACCGGGGGTAAACAAAACTAAATCGTTAGGATGAATAGCCGTGTTGCTCAGTTGCAGCCTCATGGTTACCCGATTGTTGAAATCGTTTAGATCAGTAAGGCTTTTATATTTAAAAATGAGGGTGTCAGAGATGATGCTTTCGCCCAAACGGGCATTAAGCCCCAGAAACTCCCTGTATAGTATCCCCAATAACCTGAAAGTTGTTGGCCTCAGCTTCATTTATTCCAATAAGAATATGATTGTAATCAAAAGCGTTGTGTAGCGAATCTTTTAACGGGTCATGTAATCTAAACTCAGTCTGGTGAACTACGATCTCACCAATATTTACTTTAGGAGATTTGCCTTGCCCGGTTCCTGATGAAAGTTGTTTATTTATTTCAGCGATAAAAAGATTAATATTCAGATCCCGTGAGGTATCGGATTGCATAATTTTGACGAGATTAACACTGCCGCTTTCTAAGATGACACCATCCAGATTTATATTATTATTTTTAAGTAGTGAACTCAGGCTGAAGTTGACTTGAAGACTTCCCGCTTCAATCATTTTATTTTGACCAGGATCTTTGATAATCAACCCTTCCACCTCAAGTCGATCGTACCAAATCAGGTATATGCGATCGTAAGAAATATCGAATCCCGAAACCTGTGAGAATCGGGAGGTTATTTTGCTAAGGAGACTTTTTTGAACGGAAGGAATTTGAAGTAAGCCAAAACTTAATACAAAAAAGAGGAGAGTAAAGTAGGCTCCATATAACAGAATCTTTTTGATCCAGTTTAAAACGCGAATTTTGATAACTTGCAGTTTCATTTGCTAAAAATGCATCCTGTAATTCTTGCCATCGAGTCCTCCTGTGATGAAACTTCCGCTTCGGTTATTCAACATGGCAAGGTACTTAATAATGTAATTGCCTCACAAACAGTGCACCATAAATATGGTGGGGTTGTTCCTGAGTTGGCCTCTAGGGCTCATCAAAAACAAATTCTACAGGTTGTTAACGAAGCTATGGTGTCTGCAGGTATTATGCAAAATGATTTAAATGCTATTGCTTTTACGCGCGGGCCTGGCTTGCTGGGTTCCTTGTTGGTAGGCGTATCTTTTGCAAAAGGAATGGCCGTTGCGTTAGGCATACCGCTTATTGAAGTGAACCATATGGAGGCGCATGTGTTGGCGCATTTCATTGGCGAAAAGAAACCTTCCTTTCCTTTTCTGTGCTTAACGGTAAGTGGAGGCATACCCAACTTATTCATGTCAAAGATTATCTTGATATGGAAGTATTGGGAGAGACACGTGATGATGCCGTTGGTGAAGCCTTTGACAAAGCCGCTAAAATGATGGGCTTCCCTTATCCGGGTGGACCGTTAATTGATCAGTATGCGCAATTGGGTAATCCAAAGGCTTTTCAATTTCCGCACACCTCTGTGCCGGGTCTTGATTTTTCTTTCAGTGGAATTAAAACTGCCTTTCTTTATTTCTTAAGAGATAATGGTAAGTTGAGCTCAAATTTTATTGAAGAACATCGCAATGATATTTGTGCCAGCTTGCAAAAGCATTTAATTTCTATGTTGATGCAAAAATTAAAACAGGCATGCGATCAAACGGGTATTAAACAAGTTGCCATTGCGGGTGGCGTTGCGGCAAATTCCGAACTCAGAAAATCAGTGAGCGAATACGCACAAAAATATGGCTGGACTTCTTATATCCCAGCGTTTCAATACTGCACCGATAATGCGGCTATGATTGCCATAGCAGCTCACTACAAGTTTCTTCAGAATGAATTTAGCAAACTGGATGTTGCACCACTCGCTAACCTACAAATAGGAGATTAAATGAAACTCATTTTTAAACCAGGGGATCAGAAAGTATATTACAAAAAGGTAGAATCTACCGATGTGGCCGCTTTTCATGGAGAGGTTTTACATCGGGTTTATTCTACCTTTGCGCTGGCGCGCGATTTTGAATGGTCATCGAGATTGTTTTTTTTGGAGATGAAGGAGACGGATGAAGAAGGCGTGGGTACGTTTTTGAGTATTGAGCATAAAAGCCCCGCGAGGGAAGGTGAGGAAGTAGTTATAACAGCAACTATTGAAGAAGTGAAGAGCAACGAACTGATTTGTAGCATGGAAGCCGTTTGTGGAAAACGGTTGATTGCTACGGGTAAAACAGGGCAGAAGATGTTTAAGTTAGAGCGACTGCAATCGCTATTTAATTTACGATAGATTTTAATTATGGCGGAGAAGCGATTTTCAGATACAATAAGTATTCGCAACCGGCAAGCCACGTTTCAATACGAGCTTCTTGATAAATATATTGCCGGCATTATGTTGCGGGGTACGGAGATTAAATCGATTCGGGAAGGGAAGGTAAATTTGCAGGATGGTTATTGTTACTTTAGTAACGGAGAAATTTTTGCGAAAGGAATTAACATAACCCCCTATGCACAAGGCACGCATTATAACCATGAGGCAGGACGTGAGCGAAAACTTTTGATGAAGAAATCGGAATTGAAAAAGCTGGAATCAAAAATTGAAGAGAAGGGATTGGCGTTGATTCCGATTAAGATATTTATTAATGATAGAGGTTTAGCTAAATTAGAGATTGCCGTAGCCCGTGGAAAGAAGACCCATGATAAGCGGGAAGGCATTAAGGAGCGGGATATAAAACGTGAACTAAGCAGAATTAAAATCGGATAATTGTATTTACATGGAAGTTTTAGGTTACGGAGTTTGTAGGTTGTCATTGGTATCGGTTCGTCAGGCTCCGCAGGAGTATGCTCCCTTGGTAACGCAATTATTATTTGGAGATCATTATGAAGTGGTTAGCGCTCCGGATAATAAAAATTGGATTTACATAAGAATTCATTTCGATGGATCGGAAGGGTGGATTGATGCAGAGCAACATCATGGAATTACGCACGAATACTTTGAACAAATCAATAACGCCAACTTTAAGATTACGACCGATATAACGTGTGGCCTTCTTTTTAAGAAAAGTCCGGTCACCATATTAATAGGAAGCATTGTTCCGATCTCTAACTCCGAACTGTTTAAACTAGAAGAACAGTTTGCTTTTAATGGCGAGTCCAAAAGTCTGGGGCAAAAGCGTGAAGCGGAGTTCTTAAAATCAATTGCCGTTAAATATTTAAACGCTCCCTATCTGGCTGGTGGTAAAAGCCCCTTTGGTGTGGATGCGGCCGGGTTTATACAAATGGTCTTTAAAATCTCAGGTAATATGTTGCCGAGAACTCTTGATAGACAGATTTTAGAAGGCAAAAAGATTGTTGGAATGGAAGAAGCACAACCAGGTGATGTTGCTTTTTTCAAGAGCACTTTAAACAACAACCTTCATGCAGGTATCATTCTTGATGATCAAAGAATCATTCATGCTGATGGCAGAGTGCGGGTGGACCATATTTTAGAAGAGGGTATTTTGCGGCCCGATACTAAAATCTATACACATTCACTGATAGAAATAAGACGGTTCCTTACACCTATGTAATCCACTTTTGGGGTGAACTCATAGTCATTATGGCAATGATATTTTTAAAATTGAGCTAAAAACCAATGTCAGGTGTTTTGTTCTTTTGACAAACCCAAACTTTGGAATTATCTTTCGTACTATGAACGCCCGGGTTTTGGTACTTAATCAGGATGACAGTCCGCTCATGGTTTGTTCCGTGCAGCGTGCCTTTGTGCTGGTGTACCTGAACAAGAGCGAACTGGTACGCCCTGCTAATGGGTATCGCTTAAATTCGGTTACCCAATCGTTTCCCATGCCTTCCGTTATCCGGTTAAACCGGTACGTAAATGCTCCGTATAAGGGAGTTAGTCTCACGCGACAGAATGTTTTTAAGCGCGATAATTTTGAGTGCCAGTATTGTGGAACGCGCAGGGATTTAACCCTCGATCACGTTGTGCCCAGTTCAAAAGGAGGTACACATACATGGGTCAATTTGGTTGCCGCTTGCAAACGATGCAATGCAAGGAAAGGTGATTACACCCCCGAGAATGCTCAAATGGTGTTGAAGCGGAAACCCTATAAACCTTCTTACGCACTCTTCTTGCGCGATGGGAATATTCAACAGACCGAGTGGGACGAGTATTTGGATTGATGAGATTGGTCTCTTTTCGACATAAATTTCCTTTGTATTTTTCATATAGTTAGTGTGCAACAATTGTAAGTTCTTATCTTTTAATAGAGTAATATTTTAAGAACACGAAGATCAGCCATGTTTGAAAATTCGGATATTGATTTTATAAAAAAATTGATCGTGAGGTTTTTCTTCTTTGGCACTATACTATTGCCTTTTTTTGTACAAGCCCAGCAAAATTTTTCACCTAAGGTATATACCGCAAAAGATGGACTGCCTAATGGCTACGTGCTACATGTCACCCAGGATCATGAGGGAAATTTGTGGATAGGCACATTTTCGGGGCTCAGTCGGTTTGATGGAAATTTATTTTTGAATTATGGATTCCAGAATGGATTAACAAATCTATCGATTGATGAGATCTATGAAGAAGAGGATAGTACCAGAATATGGCTTGGCTCACGCAATGGAATCTTTTTTTTAAGAGGCGATACGATAAAACAAGTTGCAGTCGAAGATTCGGCAGCTATAACATTTGTATTTCAGATACAGAAAATGAGTACCGGCCAGCTATGTGCGTTAACTGATAAAGGGATTTATTTATTGGACAATGAGCATGAGCTAAAAAAAATAAAGATACCAACCCTGGAAGCGAAAATATTTAGAAAGGTAGTTGAACTTGATAATAATAAAATTTTGGTTACTCACGGCCAGGAGCAAAGTGACGTGTTTTCGGTGAATAGTAATAAAGAAGTTAAACTGCTTTTTCCAACAATTCCCAACAACCGATTTATTGATATTATTTCTGTCTCTGAAAAAGAAATGATTATCAGTACGGGACTTGGTTTATTTAGAGTCAATAACAAGGGAGCGGTGAAAATATTTAGCAAACAGTTAGATGGAAAATTTATTTATGGGTGTCTCTACGACCGACACGGAAGGTTATGGGTAAGCACAGATAGTGATGGGGTATTAATAGCCGACTCTGTGAATGCTGACAGTTTCACTGCGAAAATAGAGATTGATGAACCTGTTAAAATGGTAAGCAGTTTTTTTGAAGCCAACGATGGCGCGGTTTGGGCTGGCACTTCAAATACACTACTTCAAATCAATAACATTAACTATCGAATTTATAAACAGACCGATAATCCTTTGATTGAAAATGTCTTCAAAATTCTAAAAGATAAAAATGGGAAATTATTTTTTGAAGGAAAATCAGGATTAGTGAATTGGGAAGAAAACTCGGTGACCCCCGTAACAATAAGGACTAAGAGCAAAAACCAAAACAATTTGAAAGGTACTTTGATTGAGTCTTGGTGCTATGATAATGACAATAATCTTTGGTACATGTCGCGGGATGGGGTTTTTGGCAGAGTGGTGAATGGAAGTATGGAAGAAATAGTAAATAGGAATGAAGATGGGTTTTCTCATGTCAGTCTGGAATTTGATTCTAAAAGAAATAAAGTTTGGATTCCGACTAATCAATTACTTCTGGCAGATGCAAATGCTGTTTCTGCTTTTCAATCTGCAAATCGCGAGAGTATTGAATCACCCACACTGGTTGTTGTACTATCCGATGGTAATGTTCTTGTAAAGACTTTAGAAAATAAGTTATGGAGGATTGACTCAAAAAATCAAGTTGACTTGATAGTATCTTCGGATATTGATGTATCAAGAATCATGGATTTTAAAATAGACAGCTGGGGCAATCTATGGCTATTGTACTTGGATGGTGGACTTTTAAAATGTACGATAGAAGATAACATGCTTGTGAGTAAATTAGAAGTTAGTATGAAAAGTGGAATGCCCAGTAACGCCATTGAATCATTTACTTTCGATAACGAAAATCGAATTTGGATAGCTACCCATGCGGGATTATCAGTAGTAGATTGGAAGGCAATTGAAACAAATGATTTCCCCTTGATTTACCAAATGGATAAGATATTGAATTTACCAATTCAAAATTGGACGTTTGCAAATCTACTTACCGATGATGATGGAAATATTCGATTGACATCGGTTGACCAGATATTCACTTTTTTTGTGAAAAAAATAGATTTCAACATTGCTCCACCTACAGCTAAGTTTGAAAAGGTTTTACTTGACTCCAAGGCTAATGTCTATGACTCTCTTAGCGATGTACAAACATCACCAATCACCCTTAAGTACGATCAGAATTTTTTGACTTTTTCTTTTACAGGAATCTCTTTAATTGATCATACTCTTTTGTTTTCATATAAGTTGGTTGGAGCAACCGAGCTTTGGAGTACGCCATCACCCAATAACGTTGTTTCCTACGGTAAATTGCCATCGGGTGACTACGAGTTTTTAGTAAAGACACGAACCCGTAGCTCAGTATGGAGTGAACCTGCCGCATTTCGATTTACTATTACTAAACCCTTTTGGGCTCAATGGTATTTTATTTCAATAATAGCCTTAGCATTAATAGTGCTGGCGTATTGGATTCATAGACTGCGCCTTAACCAGGCGCTCAAGATAGAGCGGATGCGATTGAGAATTGCACAAGATTTGCACGATGAAATAGGCTCTACATTAAGCAGTGTTTCCTACAATATTGATTCCATTCAAAGACGATTGAATGGGTCGGAAGCGGGTGTAAAAAAACTTTTAGAAACTATTAATACAACTTCCTCGGCTGCTATAAGAACTCTTAGTGATATCGTGTGGGCCATCAATCCGGAAAAGGATAATTCCATGAGTTTGAGCAAAAGAATGAATCAATTTGCATTGGAAATATGCGAGGCCAGAGAGATAAAGTTGTTCTATGATGAAGGATTGGGTTTTAAAAATGCCCGGCTAACCGTTGATGTGCGAAAGAGTTTTTACCTGATTTTTAAAGAAGCAGTTAACAATGCTGTCAAACATTCGAAGTGTACAGAAATTAAAGTTAGCTTACTGTCATCGCCTCATGTTGTTGAAATGGTTATTGCGGATAATGGAAACGGATTTGATAACACGTTGGAAACCGGAGGGAATGGGTTGAAGAACATCAAAGAACGAAGCGGGGAGATTTATGGCCAATTGATGATAACATCAAAATTGGGCGTGGGTACAACAGTGTCATTAAAAAGCATCATATAGTAAATTGACACGGCTCACCAATTTTGGGGATTGCCAGCGGCAAAGTTAAAGAGCACATTTGATACTTATTCGTTAAGCATGAATCAGGGCGATAAAATAAGAATTCTTATTTATGAGGATAATGAAATTTATCGGAAGGGAATTATTGACTCCATTAATTCGAGCCCAGCCTTTGAGGTAGTAGGCGCGTTTTCAAATTGTGATAAACTGCTGAGTCAGTTAGATCTCTATAAGCCGAATCTGGTGCTCATGGATATCTCTATGCCTCGAGTTTCTGGTATTGAAGCCGTAAAAATGATGGCCACACAATTTTCAGAAATACCCGTACTTATTCAAACCGTTTTTGAGGATGAAGATAAAATTTTTGCTTCTGTGCGTGCAGGTGCCTCCGGTTATATTCTTAAAAGTGCGGGCCCGGAAAAACTACTTGATGCTATACAACAGGTTGTAGAAGGCGGTGCTGCATTTACGCCACTAATTGCAAAAAAAATCTTGTCGATGGTGAAGGACCAATCACCCGAATATGAAGTAAAAGATTTTAAGCTAAGCACTCGCGAGCAAGAAGTTTTAAGATATCTGGTGAAGGGGATGAGTTATAAGCAGATTGCAACTGCGGCAGAAATAAGCACCGAAACCGTTCATTCTCATATTAAGAAGATTTACGAAAAACTTCACGTTCATTCGATGAGTGGGGCAGTGGCCACGGCACTTAAATACAAGATCACATAAATCACACAAATTTCCTTCTGACTCTGTAAGTAAAGGTTACTAACCTATCCCCAATTTTGGGGATTGACCTGACATCATCTTTTCTTCAACTTTCTGGAAAGTTGCATAGGCATTGCGCTAATGCATGACGTGAGTCTATTAAAAAATATTTGAATCATGAGGGCTCTATTTTTGACAGCAATTGTTTTTTTAGCAGCCTGGATATTTTTCGCAGGTACCCGGCACGCTTAGTTACCAGGGTATTTTGTTAACAAGCGATGGCATCACGCCGTTGACGGATGGAGCTCATAGTATTGTGTTTAGTTTTATACGGTAAGTTCGGGTGGGCTCGGCCCTTTTTACGCGAACCATTTCGGTGACTACCTCAAGAGGCTTATATACCAGTGTAATTGGTGGGGGAACAGCTCCTAATGCTCCGTTCAACGCAACGGAAATGAATCAGATTGGCTCGCAACAAGTTTATATTGGAATTAAAGTAGATGCTGGTGTCGAACTTTTGCCTCGCGCCCAGCTAACTACAACGGCCTATACCTATCAGGCGCAAAGCGCTTACTCTATTTCAGATAATGCGATAACCTCAGCAAAAATATTGGATAATTCGATTATGAATGCTGATATAAATGCAGGTGCAGCCATTGCCGATTCAAAATTGGCTACTATTACTACTGCTGGCAAAGTTTCCGGAAGTGCAATTACTTCTGGCACAATTGGAGGATCAACAGTAGTTAGCACTTCTGGAAGTATTGGTACGAGTAATAGTATTTATGGAGGAACATCAATGACAGGTGGGACTAACCACAGGTAATCATTATATATACGGAAGCCCAAGCCCAGCAGCTCCTGAAGGCGCGCCTGGCTCTGAAACAGCGATATTTTTCCAAAGAGGTGCTACTGGTGGTGTAAAGAATGGAAATACTGCAGAAATAAAAGTCTCTACGTGGGAGTACGGTGTCAATGGTAGAACAAGTATGGAATTTTGGCTTTCTGGGTTGCCTAATAATGAAAATGGTTTTGGTTCATTTGGCGAGATACCAGTATTGGTTCTGCATGGTGATGATCTTTCCGGGACTTCTAATCAAGGAAGAGTGGGAATCGGCACTCTTGCTCCAAGCACAACCTTATCAGTAAATGGTGATGCAAATAAAATTGGTGGCGGTACTTGGGGGGTTTTTTCAGATCAAAGATTAAAATCTGATATAAGACCCTTTAATGATGGCTTAAGTGTTTTAATGAAAATTAAACCTAAGTATTTTAGGTATAATGGACTAGGTTCATTTAAAGCGAGTGAACGAGATGAGATTGGAATCATTGCTCAGGAGGTCCAACCCATTGCCCCGTATATGATAACGGAGATCACTCAAAAACTTAGGAAAGAGGATAAAGAAGACACAAACTCTGCAATGTATGACGGTGGCTCTTCACTTATCTATGTAATGGTTAATTCTATAAAGGAACAACAAATCCAAATTGAAGAACTTAAGGCCAAGGTAGCTGAAGTGGAGTCATTGAAATCTGAACTGGCGGAGATTAAGAAACTGTTTGGTCATAATACTGAAGCAAAATTAGTATCGGGTGGCAACGAGTAAATTAATTCCAAATAGTTGTATAGAATGACGATCCAAATAATTTTCTATGAAGCCCATTAAAGCCCTCATTTTATTTATTTGCCTTGGCCACTTCGCTCTTGCGCAGGTGCCAGGCACACTAAGTTATCAAGGTATTTTGCTACAAAGCGATGGTATTACTCCGTTGACAGATGGAGCGCATAGTATTGTGTTTAGTTTTTATACGGTAAGTTCTGGTGGCTCAGCTCTTTTTGGCAGAACAATTTCAGTAACCACATCCCGGGGTTTATATACCTGCATAATTGGTGGAGGTACAGCACCCAATGCTCCGTTCAACTCAACGGAAATGAATCAGATTGGATCTCAACAGGTTTATATTGGAATTAAAGTAGATGCTGGTGTCGAACTTTTTGCCTCGCGCTCAGCTAACTACAACTGCCTATACGTACCAGGCGCAAAGTGCCTATAGTATTTCGGATGGTGCAGTAACCTCCGCAAAGATTGCCGATGGCGCGATTACTAATGCGGATATAAATGTAGGTGCAGCAATTGCCGACAGCAAGCTGGCCACGATCACCACGGCAGGCAAGGTAAGCAGCAGCGCTATTTCAGGGCTGGGTTCGCTTGCTGCGTTGAGCATAGTTAATACAACACAGATTACCGATGGCACAATAGCCACTATAGATTTAGCAGATAATGCCGTAACCACTGCTAAAATTTTGGATGGCACGATTGCCACAGCGGATTTAGCCAACGATGCAGTGACTTCTGCTAAAATATTTGACGGCACAATTCTCGGTAACGATATTAGTGCCAGTGCAGCTATTGCGGGAACAAAAATTTCTCCGTTTTGGCTCGCAAAATACTTCTACCACAGGCACCCTGACCAGCGGGGCAATTACAGGTCGCCACTCCAGATTATCGCCCCTAAAACCAAATATTTGAGTATTAGTAGTGCTGCTTTTCCTATCGTCACTAATTCTTCCGGATACACTATAGCCAGCCAACGCTTCCTTTCATCTGGTGGTAGCTCTACCTTAATATTTGCCGATGGCAATGGATTCACTCCAATTTACTTGCCTGATGGAGCCACAGTTACTAACCTGACTTTTTCTTCTGGTAGTTGTGATGGTAGTGATGGGTGTAATTATGTAATTGGAGGTCAAGTGGTGGTGCGGTTGTTGCGTCAACCTAGCTCTGGCAATCTCATTGTATTAGCTTCAGCAACAGCACCTGCACAAACTGGTGGGACTACATCTACCAGTGTAATTACCAATGGCGTTATTGATAATGGAAACTATTCTTATCAATTGCGTGGAGATTACTGGAGTGCAGCACGGCAACTGCTTCTTTTTATTGGGCTAGAATCACGTATACCACAACAGGAGCTAACTAGGATGGCAGGAGAAAACCGTTGCTATAGAACTTCAAGCCAACGGATATACTTACTGTGGCACTTACTTATACGTTAGACTTATGAGGAAGAAATTATTAAATTCTGCAGGCGTCCCACTAGCAATAATTGTGCACGCGGCAGCGATTCCCATATTTGATTGGAAAGGCTTTTCAAGCACTTCAGTTATAAATCCGGTAATGGATAATCAGAACTATCACTATCAGTGGTTGTGGTGGTTAGTGATGGCATCAATTTTCTTACAGTGCCAGAATCAGATATACAGTAACCAAGACAGATTAATAGCCATGAGATTGCGGTTAGCTTTTGCTTTTATACTTTTTAAACGTCTTGGCAGCAAATGGTCAGGTGATCAAATTCCAATCAGCGGAAAATGGGGGCGCGGTAACTTCATCGAACGGAACAATAGTTCATTCTGGATACGCGGGCGCTGTTGTTTCCCAAGGCAGTGGTGACAATAATCAGGCGGGGTTCTATGTTGGTAACATAGATTACCGCCCCGCTGTGCAAGCTTCTTCAATTACTTTCTCAGGTGTTACTACGAATCAATTAACACAAACTTTACCCGTGGCAATGGGGATAGAAGGATAGTGGTAGCTAAGGCCGCAAGTGCTGTAAATGCGGTGCCGGCAGCAGGTACTGCCTATACCGCCA
>JADJMA010000015.1 GCA_016709845.1 Flammeovirgaceae bacterium
CAAGAAAAGCTTTGGAGTATATAAATCGGACAAACTTAACTACTACGTTTTCCAAGACACCGAGACATTGAATAATTTAGTTGGATTTACGTCTGACAGAAAATTTTTCTCTATTTACATGTTGGACGACTTAGAGACCAAGCAACATTTGGAATTAATCAGAAAATTAAAGTTGAAGGACTTGACTGGGTGGAGCGGGTGAACGCTTCGAGGTAGCATAACAAAATGTTTCTCTGCAATGGTGCGGTGAAGTGTAAGTTATAAGTTTTTATCTTCGTTCCCACCCGTTTGGTTTCGTGGAGACAGGACGCGACTTCAAGGCTGCAACTGCAGAAACACAAACGTTGTGCGTCATGCATCTACATCAGAGTTTTATACCTTTTTTATATTTTATTTAACTTCACAATACTGTAAAATGGAAACAATTTCATATCCAAGATTTACCATTGTAAAGATAATTTTTATAATAATCCTTTAAAGGTTTACAAAGAAGCACGCCATACAGAATATTATGAGCCAAAAAGTATTACGGGTTTCAGAAGCAAAAATGTTTATCACAACACAGAGTAAAATTTAAGATCGAAAAATTATTAGAATTAAAATTACGCGATGGGATACTGATCCCGATGAAGAGAATAGTGTTTTTATCAAGCATTTTCTGCCGGAGCTAAACAAGAACGTCCGGTACATTCCGATTCTCCATGCAACGACATTACTGTAGTGATCTATCTACCCCTGGGTTACCGTTTGACTCGGAACTTCGCTGTGGATGCATAAACAAACCGGACTATACGACCCCCTATGGTGGAAGATGCGAAGACTTAAAATTAAAATAGCGGATCTTGCGCCAACGATTTGAAACTAGATCCAAAAACCGAAACAAGTGGGTAGAGATAGACCGAATCGGATATCGCTGCTTGACCGAATGGTGGCTTATCCATCTGGGGGCAGTGCATTCTGCCCCAATCATCATGGCGGCACAAGAAAAGATGTCACTTTACCAAACCTTTAAAGTGGAGTCGACTGGAAGACATTTCTAATGCTTGAGTCATCATTCCCAATCAATGCTTCCAATTCAAAATATCATTTGGCGAAGTATAATTTTACTACCTGCTGGTATTGATATTCGTGGTTTTAATTTAATCATTTGAATCATCAGGTTCAGTTTTCTTTGTCCGTTACCTTTAGTGCCGCTGCCCATAAAGCAACTTCCTTCAGCACTTCATATTCATTTTTATTGAATTCATTTTTAGCTCAGTTTTACCTAGAAACATTTCCATCCTTTCCTGCTCTGCCTGCCTGCTGTTGCCAGGGTATTTCCGTATAATCATTTGCTAAATCTTATTGTAATATCATACACTCCGGGTTGAACACCCTTTCCGAGATTGAAGGATATATTGCTTTCAGTAAATTTTATTAGAATCCTTTCAGGCGTGCGGTACCCTTTACGCGACAGTATTTTTTGTACTCATCAGCGGCCATCTTCCGAAGCTTATGGTCGATCGGGCGGAAACCAAGCTTGTAATAAAACCAGAAAAACACCTGCAATTCCTTCAGGATTATCCAATCAATTGCGATGCTTCGACCTGAAAATAATTCACCTTAAATAATTGCCGATACACTCTTAGTACCTGGCAGACCATATATCCCGATTCACCTCCGCGAAACTGGTCGTAAATATTCAAACCAAAATCAGACCGCGAACCAAACACTTAACCACCGGCATACGCAGCAGGGTATCCATTTTTAAATAATGTATACCCGAAATACGATTCAAGTAGCAATTGCCTTTGGGGCTCCATAGCGTAAATAGCAACAGATAGTCCGCGTTCAAGATGAAAAAGTCTTAGTGAATCTTCTTTCATAAAAGTGGCGGGATCGGTTTCTCTATCCGTAATTGCCATTGAGTTCTTAATCACCCGCACAGTCCAACTCCTTTGTGCTTCTGTTAGCGATGCTGCATCCGGCAATTTACTGTCAAGAAAATCTCTTGCATTAAAATGTTTTATACTATCGTTGTGATAGAACATCTCAGGAATCTCAATCTGATTATAGGCTTTCGAAAGAACTTGTTCTTCGGAAGAATATCCAGTTTAATTCGAGGCTCTCATAAAATGATCCTTTACATAAAAGGCTGGTCGTCAAATCTGCTTAGCTCGTTCAATAGGTACGTTAACTGCAATTCCTCTTTGGCATCGGCTCCTTCAGCAACTCTAGATCAGAAAACGCGGATGTGGTCTCGCTTCTTTCAACCGATGGAAGTGTAACTTTTAACGCTACATTTAAATCAAACAATACATCTTCAATCTCAGTGATATGAATGGTACAGTCGGGATGCGTAGTTAACCACCGGGTACAATCGTGTGAATAACAAAGAGTGATATCTGGTAGACGGAATACCGGAATTTGTGAATACCTCCATGGCTTTTGAGGTTGCTTTTTCAGGTAGGATGTAATCCGAACTATTTCATGCTCGGCAATCTTAAAAGTTTTTATCAAGGTGGAAACGCCCGTATAAACAGCAGCGTTTCAAAATAACTGAGTAACTTGGTTAAAGGCATTTTATTTTCGAAACCCATTTCATGATAGAAACTTTCTGCCGGTTTGCTTCTGAATCAAATCGACTAACTATTTTTTAAAGCTTCAACGCTGCTTTTAAAAGTAATCCTCATTTTATTATTGATATTAAAATTTTGATCGCCTCCGTTTCTATAAATTAAAGGGTGAGAAGTAAGTAATATACATAATATTTGGAGTGCGTTTTCAAAAATTTATTTAACAATCACCTTGCACCAAGAGAGAAAATAATTTCGATACTGGCAAGTATAGATAAAAAAAGAGAGCTGATATTATTCCAAATAACATCAGCTCTCTTTTATCGGTTTAATACCGTATTTTATTTTAATTAATCTTCCCAAAGTGAAATCTGCGTGCTCTTCACTTTATCACTAAATGGGGTTAACTCTTTCGCCTTGAAGTCAGCAATTGTTTTAGTGTATTCCGATGCCTTGGTTTCTAATTTTTTCAATAATATCATTTCAGATTCTCCCGGAGGAACCATAGGACTTAAAAAATAAAATCCCAATGATTGTAATTGAGCCTTTAGATCATCGGTATCTCCGAGAATTCCACTCGCAGGCTTAGGTACACCTGCTGTAGCAATTTCATCCACTCTTTTTTGCAATTCAGTCGCTCCCTTCAATAGATCTTTAGATGTATCGTCCTTACGATCTTTTATAAAGGTAGTAAGCTTGGTTAACGAGGTTCCCATTTTCTGTAGCGACTCATAGTCTTCAGTAAAAGTGGTGATCATTTTCATATAAGTCTCCTTTCTTTCGAGATTGGTTTTGAATTGATCTAACGTAATCTGCATGCCTGGATCAGGTAGTATCTTTATGGACTGAGTAACGGAATCCTTACCTACTTTAACAGTTACGGTATACATTCCAGGAAGAGCCTCTACTCCTTGCGAGAAGAATGCTGCGAAGGGATCCATAGCACCGGGGTAACGGCTGGCTTCCTTTTTAAGATCCCAGGCCATTCGATTGACACCGGGTTGTGCACTTGCCTTTAATGATCTGAAAATTTTTCCCGCACTATCCTTAATAGTTATAGCTACAGAATCTTTCCCGACTTTATTTTTAGACCAATAACTGATCAATGCACCGGTTGGTCTGTTTTCACCAGAAAATCCATCATCGGCTCCAAAGAATGTGGGCATTCCGATTACAGCCTGGTAGGCATCGGGCGGGGTAAATAAATGTATCGTTTTGTTCGTTACATTTTTGTCCATGGCCATTTCTCGTAATGGTCGGATGTCATCCAATATGTATAACGATCTTCCGAACGTGGCTACTGCAAGATCGTGTTCTCTTGGGTGAATAATCATATCCATGGCAGAGGCGGTTGGAAAATCTGATTTCCACTTGGTCCAGTTGGCACCTGCATCAATGCTCACATACAACCCAAATTCAGTTCCGAGAAAAAGTAAGTTGGGTGTTTTAGGATCTTGAGCAATACTTAATGCGTATCCCCAAACACTCTTCTCATCAACCAAACGCGCCCATGTTTTTCCGTAGTTGGTGGTCTTAAATACAGAAGGGTCCAGTTGTTTCTGCGGTGATCTTCAAATACAACAGATGCCTCACCCTTGTTATGAAGTGATGCTTTTATTTGTGGTACCCAGGTTCCTGCAGGCACTCCTTTAATGTTGGCTACCATATTAGTCCAGGTAGCACCACCATCTCTGGTAAGTTGAACATTCCCATCATCTGTACCAACCAGATAACTCCTTCTCGAGTGGACTTGGTTCAATTACAATAATCGTAGTAAAGTTCTCAGCTGCAGAATTGTCTATGGTTAAGCCTCCCGATTGACCTTGCTTTTTGCTTTTCGGGGTCATTGGTTGTTAAATCAGGAGAGATGGTTGTCCAGGCAAAACCTTTATTGGTGGTTTTGTGAACAAACTGACTACCGATATATAGGGTACTGTTGTTAAACGGATCTTGTGCAATGGCCGTATTCCAGTTGAAACGAAGTTTTGTGTCACCTTCAATCTGTGGTTTGATTGACTTGATCATGCCCGTCTTTTTATCGTAACGCATGAAACTGCCTCCCTGTGATAGTGAATAGCCGTAACGAGAATCGTCAAGATCGGGAAGAACATCAAACCCGTCTCCAAACCCAACGCTAACGAAATCGGTATTTTGAATTTTTCCAAAAATTTGCCATTTGTACGCAGGCCCCGACCATGTTCCATTATCCTGAAGACCACCCATTACATTATAGGAATTTCATTGTCTACGTTGATATGGTAAAACTGGCCCAACGGAAGGTTATGATGAAACCTCCAACTCTTACCGCGATCCAGACTTTCGTAAAAGCCGCCATCATTACCATCTAAAATATGATTTGTATTTTTTTGGATTGATCCAAAATGCATGATGATCGCTATGAACACCAAACGGCCCCATAAGACTAGTGAAACTCTTACCACCGTCCTCACTCACGGTTACTTCAGTAAACACGTTATAGATTCTGTTTTCGTTTGTAGGGTCTATGCGCAAGTCGGCATAATAGAATGGACGATCTCCTACATTCTTATCGGCAGTCATTTTCCAATTGTTGCCGCCATCATTAGATCGGTACAAGGCAGTGGCTTTACTTTCTATGAGTGCATACACTACATCAGGGTTGCTATTTGCAATTGCGACACCAATCCGACCCAATTCCCCTTTAGGCAATCCGTTCTTTTCATCTTTCTTCACCCAGTTTTTTCCACCATCCATAGTGATATACAACCCTGAGCCCGGTCCGCCAGAATTCATAAACCATGGCCAGCGCTGGTATTCCCACATGGCCACAATAATTTTATTGGGGTTGGAAGGATCCATTACCATATCAGCAACACCGGTAGAGTTATTTACAAACAGAATTTTGTTCCAGGTTTTCCCCATCCGTTGTTTTGTAAACACCTCTATCGGCTGTGGGGTCCAGGCAGTACCGATTGCACCAATGTAAACCACATCAGGATTGTTAGGGTCGATGATTACTCTGTGAATATTGCGTGTGTTGTCAAGTCCCAAATGTTCCCAGGTGGTTCCTCCATCCATTGATTTATACACTCCGTTTCCGCTGCTCTGACTGTTTCTGGGATTTCCTTCCCCTGTTCCCACATAGATAAGGCTGGGATTTTTTTGATAAACCGTCACATCACCGATGGAATGAACTTTCTGCGCATCAAACAATGGCTTGAAATTGATTCCACCATTTTCCGATTTCCAGAGTCCACCGGATGCTGAGCCTACAAATATTTGTGAGGGATCATCATTCAGCACTTCAATAGCGGTAACGCGCCCACTCATTCCGGCTGGTCCGATACTCCTAAATTTTAAGCCTCCGAGTTTATCCATTTCCAGCTTTTGCCCTAGGAGTAGGGTGGTTGTGAAAAACAGAAACAAGGACAATGCTATCTTGTTGTAGTTGTGTTTATTCATGATTAGTTGAGTTTAATGACTGTGTGTGTTATTATTTTATGGATTGGCATTTTTAATGAGCTGGTGTACGAATTGAACGCACTCTTTTAAATAGTCCGTTTTCATATGTTCATTGATTCCGTGGGCTAACCCTTCATCACCTTTAGCGTAATGCATCGGATAGAACCGATAAACATTATCGGAGATGGAATAAAAATGTTTTGAGTCGGTTCCGCCACCGATCAATCCGGGAACAACAACCGCTTCCGGGTAAAGTTGTTTGATTGTTTTCTCAATCATCCGGAACCCATCCGCATCGACCTCCGATACCGGTGAAGGCTCGTTCACATCACTTGCTACCTTAATGGTAATTTGATCATTCTTAATTACATCAATAATGTGCTGTTTAACAGTTTCAGATGTTTCTCCCGGCAAAATCCTGAAGTTAACGGTAGCTTTTGCTACTGTAGGAATTACGTTGTCTTTGATACCGCTATTAAAAATGGTTGGCGCTGTAGTGGTTCGTGCTGTAAAACCTTCAAGGATTAAATTTTTGAATAACCAAGGGTTGGAAAAAACCAGTTTCATACCGAATGGCATTTCGGGCCCGAGGTAGGCTATTTGTTGATCGAGCGGACTTACCATTTTAAGATCCAGTTGATTTTGCTCCAGGTCGTAAATGGCTTTGGCCAACATGCCTATAGTATTTTTTGCAGGCGGGTTAGACGAATGCCCGCCACCTGTTTCAATTCTTAACTCATAAGAAACAAATCCTTTTTCCGCCACATTCACCATTGCCATCGGCTTTGATAGGCCTGGTACAAGTCCATCCACAATAAATCCCCCTTCGTCAATGGTAAACAATGCCTGAACATTTTGTGAGGCCAGGTATTTAGAAATCTCAAGGGCGCCATCATGCCCACCCAACTCTTCATCGTGGCCGAAGGCGAGGTAAATGGTTCGTGATGGTTTGTAGCCTTCGGCAATTAATCTCTCAACGGCTTCCATGATACCAATCAAACTGGATTTATCATCCATGCTTCCTCTTCCCCAAAGTGCTCCATCTTTAATGGTTCCAGAGAAAGGAGGTTCTTGCCACTTATCTTTGGTAGGCTCATCGATAGGTACCACATCTTGATGCGACATGAGTATAATAGGTTTTAGTTTTGAATCAGTTCCATGCCATGTGTACAACAGACTGTACCGGTTTATAATCTTTCGATCCAAAACAGAATCAATTAAAGGGTAAGTCTCTTGCAAAAAATTTCTAAACGCAATAAAAACAGCTGAATCCGGGTCAGTCTCCAGGTTATAGGAGATGGTTGGAATTTGTACGGCTTTGGAAAAGTTATTCAGCACCTCATCACCTACAGCGATCGGTGTGATGGGATCAACTTTAATTTGTTTTGAGGTGGAGGTGAGGGTGTTGAAAAGTAACACCACCACCACCAAGGCAACGAGCCCCAGAATTGCTAAAAGTACTTTTTTTATCATAGATGCTTAATAGTTAAGGATGTTAAATAAATGGCGACTGAAATATAATTATGAACCTGGAGTTAAATAAATGATTACTATTATATGTGTAAAATTATATTCACCGTTTGGGTTTTTACTTCTAAAGTGGTTCAAATAAACTGTGACAACCTGTTAACAAAACTCATGATTTTAGTATAATTTCAAACACCATTCGTTGAACTCTATTCGTATTTCAGCGCGTCCACTGAGTTGGTGTGTGACACTTTTATACTATGATACGATAGCGTTAGCAGAGCCAAAATAAAATTGGCTACCCCTGCAAGAATGAATAGGCTTGGACCAATAGATGTTTTGAAGGCAAAGTTTGTTAACCAGGTATTCATAAAGTAATAACCAATAGGTACCGCAATTGCAAAAGAGACTGTCAGGAGAAACAGAAAATTCCGGGAAACGAGCAAAAGAATGTTATTGGTATTCGCCCCTAATACTTTTCGTAATGCTATCTCCTTAGTACGTCTTTCTGCCGTAAATGAGGAAAGTCCAAATAAGCCCATAAGTGAAATTAATAAAGCAATAATCGAGAAAACGATGAAAAGGTCGGCACTGCGTCTTTCACTTTTATACAAGTTATTATACTCCTGATCGAGAAACATATATTCAAAAGGCAAATTACCTGCAAACTTCTTCCATTCAGAAGAAATGATATCAATCGTTTCGCTAAGATTCTCAGGCTTAACTTTCACGAGAAGGTATTCATAATCACCCGGATTAAATTCTAATACCAGTGGACCAATGTTATGGTGCAGCGATTGAAAATGGAAATCGCTTACTACACCCATTACTCTACCTGGGTGCTGGTTTCCCTGCCGGATACTAATAGACTTGCTAAGGACGTCATCTTCTTTCCCGCCAATAGAGGCCAAGGCACTTTCGTTACTAACGAAGTGGTTCAGGGTGCCATTGCCACGAATGGATGAAATGAGTTGCTCACCTTGTTTAACTTTAATATTCATTACCTTAAAGAAGTCGGGATCAACGGACACACAGTTAACACCGAATGTTTCAGATTTTGAAATGTCAATGTTTTCACCTGTTTGAATATCAGTAGGAAGTTGAGAGACAGCAGTAGCCCCAAGAACAGATGTGTGCCTTAATAATTGGGATTTTAAAACCTCATATTGTGAATGAATTTCTTTGTAGCCAATATTTAGTACAATCGTGTGATCAAGGTTGTAACCAAGTTTGGCGTCTTGTAAATAGCTTACTTGTTGGTAGGTGATAGCTGTGCAAATAGTAAGAACGATAGAGATCGTAAACTGAAATACAACCAATGCTTTGCGAAGTGTTATTCCTCGGGCCGAAGAGCTTATATTGACCTTAAAAAGTTTTATAGGCTTAAAAGCTGACAAAGCAAGGGCAGGAATGAAACCCGTTAAAACTCCAATTAAAATAGTGATCCCCAGGGTACTGAGCAGAACACTGGTTTGAAGTAAACTGATGGAGAGATATTCCTGACCAATAATGGTTACAACAAGAGGGCGACAGATTTCAATGACAAGTATGGCTAGAGCTAAGGCCATAAATAAAACCGCAAAAGATTCGATCATGAATTGAACGATCAGCTGCTTGCGCGAAGCGCCAAATATTTTTCGAACTCCCACCTCTTTAAATCGCTGTGTATGACGCGCGGCTGCCAGGTTGGTATAATTAACAATGGCCACCAAAAGAACAAGCAGAGCAATGGTTACAAACAAATAAACATAAGAGATATTACCATTAGGTTGCAATTCAAATTTCATGTTAGATTTTAAATGAATGTCCTTAAAAGGTTGTAAACGTAAATCCACCTCTTTACCGTAGTTATCGGGGTCATTAGGAAAATGATCGAGCAGCCTGTCTATTTTATTTTTAAGTTCAGTTGGGGGCTTTGTTCTTTCAACTTGACATAAGTATGAAATACAACTCCGCTCCATAACCTTTCTTCTGCACCCCTGATCCAAGGGTGAGCTTGCATGGAAGCCAGTAGGTCAAAATGGAAATGGGTATTAGGAGGAATATTTTCTATAACTCCAGTAACTTCAAACTCCTTGTCTGTCCCAACGGTTATTGTTTTTCCAATTGGATCATCCTGGCCAAAAAATATTTCTGCTGTTGACTGGGTAAGTATAATAGCATTTGGCTTGGTCAAAGCCGTGGCTTTGTTTCCCTTGATCATCTCAAAAGGAAAAATTTTTAAAACGTTTGAATCGCCATAAAAGAATTTTAAATCAGTAAAGATTTTATCCTCATAGGAGACGCGTGTTTTGCTTCCCAAAAAACCTTGATTGAAGAGTCTGGCACTTTCTTCTACTTCTGGAAACTGTGATAATACACGAGTTCGAACCATTGGATAGGTGGATGCTATACCTTGGTCTCCTGGCTCGTTCGAAAAGGTTACAACCCGATAGATACGATCGCTATTGGTAAAATAGGAATCATAACTTTCTTCAAATCGAACCCAGGAATAGATTAGGAAGACGTAGCCAAACTTATTGCCAGACCAATTGTGTTGATGATCGTTAAAGCTTTTCCCTTGACAAAATCCGGATGGTCGAGAGAATGTAGTTTCTAATCATAGTTTCTAATCTCTATTTAGAGTCAATGTTAAACTAGGGTTGTAAGAATTTGATACTAAACAATTTTTGGTATTTAATGATATTGCTTTTTTAAATGTGAAAGAACTTCGTCAGATGAGTTATTAGATGACTATTTAGGGTCTAAAAGTTAAAGTAAACAAAACAAAAGCACAATAAGTATGTGCTTAATATAGTATAGCTTTAAAAAATATTTAGTGACATAGATGAAAACAATAATTGCGAGCTTATTTCTGCTTCTAATTCTTAATCCCAATATTAAATCCGAAACCGATCCGGTTGACTATGTTAGTCCTGTCATCGATACGCATAATAGCCGGTGGTTTTATTTTGCATCGGCCAGTCGCCCTTTTGGCATGGTGGGCCTAAGTCCGGATACCTGGACAAGCGGTAGTTGGAAAAGTGGTTACTTATACGATAGTTTATACGTCCGGTCTTTCAGTCATATCCATGCCTGGCAATTGGCAGGAATTCCAGTGATGCCAACAGCGGGTAAGAACAAGAGTCATTTGGGAATGGAGGCAACAAAATCATCATTCTCACACGATACCGAAATAGTTCGGCCCGGCTATCATAAAATTGTACTCGATGATTATAAGATCACAGCCGAATTAACGTCAACTACCCGAGTGGGGTTTCATAAATACACTTTTCCAAAAACCGATAGTGCCTATATTAATTTTCATACAGGTGCATTTTTAGCGCATGGAAAAGTTGATTCTTCCTACGTAAGAAAAGTAAATAGTCATGAGATAGAGGGCTTCTCTTTATTAGGCGCAACACCGCGCAGACCAAAACCTACCTTGTCTACTTTACTGCAAAAGTTGATCCATGAAATTAAAGAGTTTGGTGGCTGGGAGAATAATAAACTTCTTGCTCCTACAACAGAAGTAAACGGAAAAAACAATGGTGCTTACTTGCGGATTAAAATTTCCGACAAACCTGTTTTAATGAAAGTGGCCATATCTTATACGAGCATGGAAAATGCACGCAAAATATGGAGTCAGAACTTCCGAACTGGGATTTTGAAAAACTGTTGCGGACTCCAAAAAGGAATGGAACGAGATGCTGTCGCGTATTCAGGTAACAGGTGGTACGGAAAAACAAAAAGTAAAATTCTACACGGACTTATGGCATAGTCTTTTGGGTAGGAAAATAATTAGTGATGTTGATGGAAAATATTGCGACATGACTGGCGATAAACCTTCCATCAAGCAAGTGGCATTGGATGATAAGGGAAAACCAGTTTTTCCACATTATAATTTTGATGCATTATGGGGAAGTCATTGGACACTCAATGTATTGTGGTCGATGGTATACCCGGAAATTATGGATGGCTTTTGTAATACGATGGTAGACGTGTACAAGAATGGGGGCTTAATTCCCAGAGGTCCTTCGGGAGGAAATTATACTTACGTAATGATAGGAGATCCTGCCGCTTCATTTTTTGCCACAGCCTATAATAAAGGAATTAGAAATTATGATGTTCCCTCTGCTTACAAAGGTCTGTTGAAGAATGCTTACCCAGGTGGCATCCGCGACAGAGCCGGATATGAACATAGCAACAACCCAACTGGCGGAGGAATGACATATTACGTGGAAAGAGGATATGTGCCGGAAGGATTGGTAGGTAAAGGTGGGCACAAAGATGGTGCATCCATGACGCTTGAATATTCTTATCAGGATTGGTGCATTGCACAAATGGCTAAGACTATGAATAAGGACAAAGACTATGAGTACTTCATGAAGCGCTCTCAAAATTATCGCAACCTATGGAACCCTGAAACCAACCTTATTCATCCCCGCAATATCGATGGCAGTTGGATTAATAATTTCACTCCCATTGCCGAACAATTCAATACCATAGGTTTTTGCGAGAGCAACTCGGCAATCTATTCCAACTATGTGCCCCACGATCTGAATGGATTAATCAGTTTGTTTGGTGGTAAAGAAAAGTATACTTCCTTTTTGACAAGTTCATTTGAAAAAGCGAAAGATAATCGTTTTGTAGCGCCCCATGGCGAACATGCAAAAAGCTGGGTGGATTATGAAAATCAACCGTCTTGCCAGATGGCGCATTTATTTAATTTTAGCGGTGCACCCTGGCTTACACAAAAGTGGGTTAGAGAAGTGAAGGAAGTTACGTTTGGTGACACAACACCTTATGGTGGATATAATGGTGATGAAGATCAGGGACAAATGGGTGCATTGGGTGTACTTATGGCAATTGGTCTTTTTCAAATGGACGGTGGAGTTTCGTTAAACTCAGCATACGAAATTACCGCACCCATTTTTGATAAGATTGAGATCGCTTTGAATTCAGATTATTATCCAGGTAAAAAATTTATCATCTCTACCAAAAACAACTCTGCTGAAAATATGTATGTTCAATCCGCTAAATTAAATGGAGGAAATTGGGAAAATGTTTTTTTAACCATAATGAATTTTCAAGGGCGGAAAAATTAGAATTAAACAAGAAGCTTATGGTGTAGAGATTAAACGCGAATTGGAAGCGCGGTTAAAACATAAGTTAAGTGTTGGTTCCATACAATCCGCGCTAAAGCGGATGGAGGAAAAAGGATTTCTTACTTCCGAGTTTGGCGATGCCACGCAGAAAAGAGGAGGGAAGCGAAAGCGCATTTATGCTACCACTTCATACGCACATAAAGTACTTGCTGAGATGAAAGACATTCGGGCCGGGCTTTGGAATTCTATTCCTAGTCTGACCTACGAGATGAAAACAATATGAAGCAACGCAAAGAAATACAA
Organism: Flammeovirgaceae bacterium; assembly: GCA_016709845.1. Taxonomy (GTDB): domain Bacteria; phylum Bacteroidota; class Bacteroidia; order Cytophagales; family Cyclobacteriaceae; genus ELB16-189. Next base: position 12,854 of record JADJMA010000015.1, read on the forward strand.
CCTCCCAAATGGCCACTTAAGTTTCTCCGATTCTTTTTAAAGAAAGAATATGTGGAAGAGATTGAAGGAGACATGCAGGAAGTATTCTTTGATAATCTGAAGGAGTCTTCTCCCCGTAAGGCAAAACTCGAATACACGGTTGAGATGCTGAAGTTGCTTCGACCTGCTTTGATAAAGAATTTTAAGACACCATCAACATTTAATCAGTCTGCTATGTACAAAAACTATATCAAGATTGCCTGGAGAAATTTGATCAAAGAAAGCGTACTCGGCCATAAATATTTTGGTTTAGGGACTTGGTATTGCCTGCTGCCTTTAATATTCATGTTTGTAAAGGATGAACTTTCGTATGACACCTACCATGAAAAAGGAGATAGAATCTATCGCGTAATACATGGCCGGAATGCTGATAATTCGGAAGGCAAACAATCGACCGAAACCTTTTGGGTTTGGGGCAATGCACCCATTGGTCCGGCCCTCACCAATTATTTTCCTGAGATCGATAAAGTGTGTCAGTTTTCTGGAAGATCTGATATTTTACTTACTCATGGAGATAACATGTATCAGGAGGATGGAGTTTTCTTTATGGACTCAACGGTCTTTGATGTATTTAGCTGGAAGTTGCTAAAGGGAAATCCAAAGACTGCGTTAACTGCTCCGTTTAGTATAGTTCTCACAGAAACTGCCGCTCGAAAATACTTTGGCGATGAAGATCCGCTTGGCAAATCATTGAAGGGAAGTGAATCCGCAGGCCGGGGCGATGCGGGGGACTATTTAGTAACAGGCGTAATGGAAGATGTTCCTTCCAACTCACACTTTCGATTCAACGCGTTGCTTTCGATGAGCACATTCAAAAAATCCCGACCACAAATTTTTGATGCCTGGGGTTATGTGGATTTCTATACGTACTTTCTTGTTAATGAAAAATTTGATCAACAAAAATTCGAACAGAAGGTCCCTGCCTTTTTGGCCAAACAAACTGACGATCCAAATTCAAAATATTCCATCGCCATTGAACCTCTTAAAGATGTTTACTTAAGAACAGAAGCCCAAAGACAACCAGGCGAAACTGGTAGCCTTCCCAATATTTATGTGTTTTCCATTATTGGTTTGTTTATTCTGGTGATCGCCATGATCAACTTTATGAATTTGTCGACAGCCCGATCGCTGGAACGCAGCAAAGAAGTGGGAATCAGAAAATCAATTGGAGCTGCGCGTGGAAGTTTAGTCTCTCAATTTTTAGGGGAGTCTTTCATTATCGTTTTTCTATCCATGATTGTAGCGGTAGCCATTGTATTTGTTGCCTTACCCGCCATGAGTGATTTTACAGGAAAAGTATTTATTATTCAACGTTTTATTAACGGACAGACTATTCTGTTGGTTATTGGAATTATGTTATTGATTGGGCTTGTCGCTGGTTCCTATCCTGCGTTTGTGCTTTCATCTTTTAGTCCCGCGGTAGTTTTAAAAGGAATGGCGAAATCAAGCAAAGGGGGCACGTACCTCAGGCGGGTGTTAGTAGTTTTTCAGTTTAGTCTTTCTATTGCGCTCATAGCAGGAACCATCATTGTTTACTTTCAGATGAATCATATTCTGGATAAAGACCTGGGCTTTGATAAAGAACGGATGTTAATTTTGGATTATAACTACGATGAGGCCGTTAATGATAAACGCGAAGTGTTGAAAACTGAAATGGAAGCCAATCCGGCCATTCTATCCGCAGCGTTTTCACGAAGCGTTCCAGGAAGTTATTTTCCGAATGCAGGTACTGAAATACAAACTGCAGATGGTGAAATGAAAATGGAGGTGCAACCCATTTTTCAGGTGGGGATGGATTTTATTCCGCATTATAATTTGGAGCTCGTGGCCGGAAGATCTTATTCACGAGATCATCCTTCCGATACCCTTGGTGGTATTGTAATAAATGAAGCGGCTGCAAAACAATATGGGTACACAAACCCGGCCGACATTGTTGGTAAAAAGTATAGCCAGTGGGGCCGGGAAGGAGAAGTAATTGGGGTGGTTAAAGACTTCAATTTTATTTCGTTGCATAGAAATATTGAACCCCTTACGCTGCCGCTTGAACCGTATGCGTGCAGATACTTATCACTAAAAGTGAAATCCGAAAACATAAATGAAACGATTAAACAGGTTGGCGAAGTTTGGAGTCAGTTGGTGCCACACAGACCCTTTCTGTATAGTTTTCTTGACGATGATTTTAATCGTCAGTATAAAACAGATTTTGTTTTTAGAAAATTGTTCACCACGTTTTCGTGTCTCGCTATTTTGATTGCCTGCCTCGGGCTATTGGGATTAGCCACGTATACAGCCGAACAACGCACCAAGGAGATTGGCATTCGCAAAGTATTGGGAGCCAATGTCAACAACATTGTGGCGCTGCTATCGAAAGACTTTATTGTATTGGTAGTTATTGCCATGCTTATTGCCACACCGGTAGCTTGGTATGCGATGAATAAATGGTTGGAAGGTTTTGCGTACCAGGTAGAAATTCAACTTTGGATTTTTGCCTTGGCGGGATTGGTAGCACTTTCAATTGCCTTATTCACCATAAGTTTCCAGTCTATAAAATCGGCCTTGATGAACCCAGTGACTTCTTTACGGAGCGAGTGAGGTGAGTTTAAACTCGGAGTGCGACTCGAGACTCCGTGAGGGGGTGAGTGCAGTGCTACACAAATGTCACAAAAAATATATCAGCTATTTTCTAAAGAATCTGAGCGATTTAGCCCATAATGACATAAGAGAAATATCAACAATTGCATATATTCGGATGTTGTGTGCAAGGCGGAAAAAAATTCAGCTTCGAGACAACTGATTGGTTGGCGACCAAAACTTCAATTAAGAAATGACCACAAAGAAGAAATACAATTTTATAACCCCGACATTAAAATTTTGTATTGCAGGATTCTTTATTCCTGGATTTACAGCTATCATAATCATGGGACTTCAAATGGGACTTGGACTATTGGGAATAGAATGTTCAAACACATGGAAAATCTTATGGACATTTACGGCTATCGGAGCAGTGATAACTCCATTTATATTCATTAGAGTAATGAACAAGAGACTTTTAGAAGGATACAATTTGACAACAGATAAACTTCAGATATTTAATCTTGTTGAATACACATTTATACAATGCACACTTACAATATTTTTCACAACTGGACAGACTCTTTGCTATGTATCGGACGGACAAAACGGTATAGAATTTGGCTTTACCGCTTGGATGGCGTTACCAATTTTAGTTGCATTAAGCTTGGTGTTTGACAATCTGAGAGAAAGAAAAACTGATAAAATAAAGGCTGACAGAGCAATTTCTGGACAATGACTTTCTCCGAGGATAATGTTGGCGATGGGCTGAAAACTATTTCGACTTCGTGGATTGTTTGGACGGTTAAGTCTGACCTTTTTACATTGGGCGACATCGGCTTCGTGGATACTTTCGACTTTTGTTACGACCCGAGAACTATTTATATAACGGTCGACAAAACCGCCCAGCACACAACAATGGCTACATCCAATGGCGGGCGAAAGTGTTATAGAAAATATTTATCTTGCTATTGCGTTTGGTTGCGGTGGACAGAAACGTTTTCAAAACCGCCACTGGCTGTAGCCGAGCGTTGGCGGCTATTACAGCGAAGAATTAGAGATTGATTAAGAAGTGGTTCACAATTCCAACTAAATGGGGAGAATGTGTGTCTTATGAAATAAAAGAGGAAATTATGAAATCTAAAGTTATCGCAATTGTACTACTTATATTACTTGGACAAAGTTGTTCAGAAGAATCAGTCGACTTTTCTTTAAAAGGCACATGGATTGACAGCGAAAGTTTAGAATTTCAGTTCATAGAATTTTATTCAGACAAACAAGGAAGATTTGGTCTTTTCAGCAAAAACTACGAACGATATGAAAATTTCAACTATAGACTATTTGATAATAAAATAGCAATAGACTTAGAAGGAGATGACGCAGGAGAAACAATACATGAAATATCGTTTGACGGAAAAGATAAAATTGAAATATCAGGACTTACCGTTATTCCAGAAAACACGACAAAAATTTATGCAAGAAAAAGCATAATAACTGAAATAGAAGACAGTGAAATTTCTCTTGGTGTAAATGATACCTATTTTGACTTTGAAAATGGATTTAGATTACAAGCTCGCCCCATCGGAGAGTCAAGATGTCCGATTGGTGCACAATGTATTTGGGCAGGATATGCTTCTGCACAATTTAATTTAATTGTGGACGGGAATACTGAACACATGTTTGACTTAGCTACAGTTGATATATCACCTGAACTTAAAAAAGACACATTAATAAATGGACTAAGATATACGCTTTTGGACATTACTCCATATCCCAATTTAAGCAAGAAATACAAACCCGAAGATTATAAAGTAACAGTGTCTATTGAAAAAAAAGAACGAGAAATTGATGAGATAAAACTGCCGCCAACAATAGCTACATCCAATGGCGGGCGAAAGTGTTATAGAAAATATTTATCTTGCTATTGCATTTGGTTGCGGTGGACAGAAACGTTTTCAAAACCGCCACTGCTTATGCACAATTTTAAAACGACACGACAATGAGTAGAAAACTTACATCATGCCTTTGTAAGCGAATAGGATATTGAAATTGGTGTTGACCTATAGCAGAATTCAATTTTAATAAATTTACTATGATGCGCTTCTATCTTTTAATACTATTAGCAGCTAGCTTGGTGAATTGTACCAGTCAAAAGAAAATTCGAGAAATAGTAGATAGTCATCGTCAGACTTTTCCCTTAAGCCAGTTGGAATTAGCCATACCCGATTTCGTTTCAAATTCGGAAGTAACAATAGTCAACAATTTTGCCTTGCCTGAGCGTTCTGAGATTGAACGAACAGGCGTTTCTATTTTACCCCTACTCTTTTACAACCATTTTTATTCGAGTTATGAAGTATTTCTTGGGCAGGATGTGTTGGATGAACGATGGGGCGCCTATGTGGACAAACGTCTTGAGTCTTTTGCCTCTGACTTAGAGAACAACGGATTCAATCATGTACGCGTTGAATTTAAACGGGCAGTAGCACATGGTCGCTACCTGTCTGGCTTTGTCATGATTGTCGGAGCCGGTAATACGGGTGCAGCAGGAGACGTTTCTCTGTCAAAAGATGCTTCAGCCGAAATTGCTATAAATCTGGCGTGGTTGGATAATGACGGAATCGAACAAAACCGGGATGTTTCCATCAAACTTGAAATTATGAAAAATGGGATGTACTCTGGACACGTAAGATCGCTCATGGGTAAAACAGTTGCCATTGCACAAAATACTATTGACTTTCATTTCAATAGCGATATTCACGCGAAACCCCCTTTGCTACACAAGGAGAAAAACCTAACCATGCACCTCTTCCGTATCAGTGATTTGCTTGTGTTATGCTTGGATGAACTTTGCCAGACTATTCTGGATGAGACTAGGGAAGAAGTTCCTCAGGTGTCAGTTAATGAAACCGAACTGCTGCAAGCGAGGAATCAGCTGTGGGAAAAAATCAAAGGCAATAAAATAGGCATAAAATTTATTCGAGGTTATTCGAATTCTGGTGGATTTCGTCCAAGTCAGTTCTATGACTTTGTTTCCCTCAAATCAAACATAACAATTGATGTGGGTACCAACCGCAAAACGTTTTCGGTCGATCGGTATCTCTCCATGCTGCCAACATCTGGATTCAGGCATATCTACTTTACACCTGAGGAAGTGATGGAGGGATCTGATGGAGTCTTAGAGAAAATTAAGGTGCGTTGAAATGCAGATCAACCTTGTGGCCAGTCTTTTCCTACAAATGGCTCAGTACAACACAATGTTTATTCCATGCTGAGTTGAACTGTTGAAATAAAACATTCTTTTCCTAATTTGCTTGCGGTCTATTGGACAGCACGCAATGGGAGACAGAATGGCCAGCGGATATAAACGATCTGCAACCGATTAACAGACAAATTAATTTAGAGCGGGACGCAAACGGTGCAGTTATAAAACATATGCTGTATTGTAGGTTTTTAAAGTGTGTGTTCTTGAATTTCGTCAACAAGGTGTGACAAAGATGTAGGTATTTAAACGCATAGGCATTATAGCTAAGCGTTAGCAGCATCGGACAGAGTAGACCATGAAAAAGGAACTGATAAGAAAATCACTTGAGACAGGAGAACTTCAATTGACTCCTTCACAAAAAGAGGGACACTATGCAATTGTGATTGCATTGTTAATCATCCCGACAGTTTTTCTTTTCTTTTAATAAAAACCTAATCACAAATGACTCTGACAAAATTAAACCTGAATTATTAATTATCGGGATAATTGCTTGCGGACTAGGTTTTCTAGTATACAGACTTCAAAGAAAAAGACTAAGATTTGTGAGAGTTGACACTAAACTCGACCGGAGACCAGTTGAATAGAATAATTGAACTCACGGGGGAAGAATTAAAGTGGATGCCATTCTACGTTGACGACCAAATTATTATCGCAAAGACATTCCCCTGGATTTTGGTCCGGTAGCTGGGGAGAGCAAATAACAATAATGTTCGACAATGGGAGAATCTTGATGAACAGTATTTGTGACCCTGACAAAAAGAGTTCCGTATTTTCCAACGGACGAAATACAAAGAATATAAACTTGTTAGTGGAACGAGTAAAGGCCGCCAGCCGCTAACAAAATGTTGCGCAATGGTTTATCCCGGCTATTTCTTACAATTCCATTTAAAAAAAGGCTGCCCTTTTGAGGCAGCCTTTCTCGAAAAGAACATTTTAATATTTAGTTCATCACCACAGCTGCCAGTTGCGGACTTGCCGTGATATTACTTTGATTACCGGTGTTGCTTACAAATACTCCATAGATATCAAGTGTACCCTTTGCCGTAAATGGAGAAAAAGTAGGATTTGCAGAATTACCGTTTGTATTGGTGATACTAATTCTTCCACTCTGCTTATTCTCAACACCGTTGGCCATAGTCCACGTGGCTATTCCATCCTGATCTATTGAAATACTTATAGGCGCTGCTTCACCAGTATCTATTGCCACAAAGTAAACTTTACCAGTCTGATCTCCACCCGCGTTGGTTTCATTGGCACTCCATTTAATTTGAGTACCCAGGTTATACCCACCACCTAAAGTAAAAGTAGGTGCAGGAGGAGTATTTACATCCACAGAGATGCTTCCAGTAGGCACCGGTGCAGGATTTCCTGCTGCGTCTGCGCCTCCACTAAAGGTAACGGCAAGTGGACCCTGCGTAGCCGGCACTAACGGATCAGCCAATTTGAAAATGTAGATGAGGCTAGCCGATAAGCCATCTGCTGAAACTGTAAAGGGTGCATTTGTAATGGTCTCAAGTCCATGACCGCTGATGGTTGCTTTCACAGCATCAGCCGCTTTGGTACTCATCCTCTCGTTGTAGTTGACAGTCAGTGTAACGAATTGATTTTTACCGATAAAATAACTTCCCACATCTTTTGTAATAAGAGGTGCCGTGTTATCCACATTGATAGTCTGCGTTTTATCATCCTGAGTCAATTCTACTTCAGCCACGATAGCCGTTGCTCCACTTACAGTAGCGGTTACTGCTCCCGTATAGGAACTTGCGGCCGCTGTATAAATTACGTAAAACTCATTCTTCTTCCCTTTGTAGGAAAGAGCCGTTACAGGGCCTGCAGTTCCTGCGGTTGTCGGTGCAAAGGAAACACTTGGTGCAGTTTTCATTTCTGCCTGATTGTATTTGATATGCAGCGTATCACTTACGCCACCCTTCAATGGAACTACTATTCCTTTCACCCCGAGCATTTTTGTTGTAGCTATGGGCACAAAGTCTGCCACATCGTTGGCACAATAGGTCAGGTTCATGGCGGGTTGGAAGATAACGCTCTCGAACAAACTGGTGTTGGTGGCTGCAGAAGCAAGTACCTTCGATCCGTCCTTCAACAGGATATCGCTGGTAATCTTGATATCTGAAGTTAACAAATTCTCAGTAGCTGTAGCATCCAGGTTCAATGCAGCTAAAATGGTTGCCAGGGGTACAGAAACTTTTCCTCGTTTATACCTTGCTCCACTCGGAATTGCAAATGCACTTGCTGGCACAGTAGCTACCAGTACCCGTGCTATACTGGGTGTGGCTGCATATACTTGTACTTCTTGTAGTACTTCCTGGTCTTCTGCAAGAAAGTCTGCATCATAACTGAACACCTCATCACCAATTATATTATTCTTATAAAAACTATTGGTGCACCCTGTTGCATTCAGATTACTCACAGCATCTCCCCGCAATGCGAGTAGAATTCCCTTCTTTACCTCATTAGAATCCAGCGGATCTTTTGACTCGTCCACACAGGCTAGAGTAAACCCCAGTAATAGTAGGATGGTCAATTTATTTATATATTTTTCATTGATCTTTCTTTAGTTGGTTAACGCAATTCAGGACCGTTCACATTCCAGAATACCCTGGTGGTGTTGTCTGGCTTCTGCTCTACTGAACCATTTAGGTTCACAAAATTTGCCGGATAGACCATTGAGTATACAAACCCACCTTCTGCCCCTTCTACCGCACGTGTAGGCTGCATCAATTTAGGTGAGCCTGTTCTGCGATACAAATTGTACGCTTCAAGTCCATTACCCCAAAGCGATTTGTAATATTCTTTCAAAATGATATCCTGCTTATCAGTGGCTACATCATAGAAAGCTCCTAACGTGGCTGTATATGTTACCTGTGAAGGCTCAAGCCCTGCAGGTAATGATTGGCCTAATGCGTTGGAGAAGCTACGCACCCGCGTAATTGACTTCAGTACACCACTTAACATTAAATCCTTGGCTGCAGCCGGGTTTGATTTCAAACGTATTGCTACCTCCGCTTTCATGAAGTCGGTAAACCAGCTCATATAAATAGGTTCTATACCCGCACCATTTCCACCTTGACCTAGTTTTGTTGTGCTACCATAATTTGGATCTCCATCATTTAAATCGATACGACCACCGGCAGGGTAAGCGCCCATCGCAGTAAGTGCATTACCATCTGCAGGGCTACCATCCGCATTTCCATGGTCGCGTCCATAAAATCCGGGCTCAAAGGTACAGAAGGGTTGTCCTTCAGCTACATAATGAGGGGGTGCCGCTGTCAACGCACAAGGAACAGATTCGTTATCATCTGCCAGCATCCGTGCTTTGGAGCCTGCCTGACGATAAAAATAATATCTCCAACGTGGGTCCTGAACTCCAAGGTTTGGATCACGATACATCTGGAACATAAAATAATTCCCTAGATATATTCCAGTACCTCCATTTATGCTATAAGAACTCTGATAGCTCGGGTTTCTTGAAATGGAAGGAACTGATGCAGTTCCATACTTGTAGGTAAACTCCTCAGCATCGGTGTCGATTAGGTCATTGGCAGCAATTAAAGCATCTATTGCAGCTACGGCCGTTGCATTCGAAGTCATCGATGATAAGTTAAGCTGTGCTTTTAATTCCAATGAATTAGCCAGTGTAGTCCATTTTTTACGATCGCCATTAAAATAAATATCGCGGGACAAGCCTGTGCCTGCTGTATTGGCAAGGTCGGTTCTTGCTTCTGCTAGCAAAGCAATACAAGCTGCGTAAATGGTAGCGCCACTTTCCGTTCGGGATTAAAATTACCTCATTACCCTTTAGGGCCTGGGTAAAGGGAACATCGCCATACACATCTACTAAAGTCAGGTACACGTACCCTTTCAAAATCTTAGCCACACCCAGGTGAACATTTTGCTCGCTCGCGTCTACCAAAGGGATTATGGTCTCAACATTAACCAATATCTTTTGATAGGCATCCTGCCAAATGCCATTCTGCTCTGGGGTGAATAGGCTTTTATAGGTATTCGCTCCCGTCATTGCCCTCATCCTTACCAGCTCAGACACACTCCGCACATTCACAGCTGCTACTTTGGCGAAAAATAAACCAAAGTCGGTTTGAATCTTATTCATTAAGCAAATCGGGATTGGCTTGATCGATACCCACCTCATTGGGGTTATCCAAATCTCGGGTCATATCGCAAGACATGACTATCGCCATGACTGCAATTACACTTAATATTTTATATCTCATTTTCATAGTCAACTTCTAGTTTAGAATGTTAATCTCAGGTTTACTCCATATCTCCTTGCCGAAGGACCACCAAGGAATTCAAATCCTGCACCGTTACCGGTTCCAAATGGTGTACGATCAAAATCAACATGGGTATACTTTGGTGTATTCAAGGAACGGAACCAAAGATTGTTTCCTACCAATGAAATATTAGCACTGCGGATGGACAGTTTTGAAATAAGGTTTGAGGAATATTATAACTTAAAGAAACCTCCTGAAGTCTGATTCGGGTGGCATCAGATATTGCCCTGTCCTGTGGGTTTTTTTCCAATACTGACTGGGTATAGAAAACTCCTGCGGTAGTTAATATTCCATCATTGACTGACCCATCCGACTCTTTTACACCAGGAAGAATCAACGGCAAGCCTGGATCAAAATCCTCAAGATCCTTTGTCACACCACGCCCTATGAGTGCAGCTACAGTCGAAGAAAACATATCTCCTCCGTGTACATAATTCACCTGAAAAGCAAAAGTGATTCCTTTCCAAGTTACGTCAGAAAAAAGTGACCCTAACCAATCCGGATTAGGATCTCCCACGATATATAGATCTGGAGTAAGAACATAATTATTGTCCCCATCGGTTAAGCGCTGATCGGCATCATTGCGCTGTACCTTTTGTCCTTTGATCACGTTGAAAGGCTGGCCCTCTATGGCAAAATTTCCTAAGTCAGAACTGCCTGATATTAAAATTTCCTTAGAGCCTTCCGGTAAACTCACTACTTTACTTACATTCTTTGTGAAATTTCCTCTCAGATTCCAAACCACGGCCTTGCGAATAGGCGTAACGATCAGTCCAATTCTACTCCTTTGTTGGTTATCTCGCCCGCGTTGATCAAAGTCTGCGTGTAACCAGTAGACGGATCAACTGTCGCGCTAAAATCTGATCTTTTGCACTTCTGTTATAGTAAGACAGATCCAGTTTGACAAGATTCTCCAAAAGCTGGGCTTCCAATCCAAACTCAAGCTCCCTTTGTAATTCAGGCTTAAGGTTGCTATTAGCCAAACGGTAATTTTGTCCCTGTACGGGTACATTACCAAGTGCATCACTTTGATAAGAGGCTACAATTGGCAGTATAGCCCTTGTGTTATACGGATCAGGGAAATTTGCTGAAGTTCCGTATCCTGCCCGTATCTTCAGAAAGTCTAGCACGCCTGCGCCAAAATTTGGAAAGGCAGCTGTAGGAATAAATGATGCACTAGCACCAGGATAGAATAAGCTATTATTTTCTTTCTCCAGCGTAGTAGACCTTGGAGAAGAAACGATTAGTAAGTGACGTTTGAATTGTATTGTTTAGAATCCATCTCGGATTGGCTATGCCGTTTGTATTTCTGTAATACACGTTGCCTCCGGTAACCGGATCTTGATAGGGCCAGTTGGTGATATCAAGATTTCTTGGTGTAAAGAACAGGTTAGCAAATATTGAAGGACCACCCAAGGAAGTGTTACCCTTACCCGGAGCGGATGGAGGGGATTCGAAGTAAGATCGTACATAGTTAAATGTGCTACTCATTTTAAGTTTACGGTAAGGTTGGCATTGCCACCCAACGAAAAATTATCGCGTTGCACATTATTATGTTCTATATACCCCTTTTCATCAAGGTGACTGTATGCAAAATTAAGGTTCCCAAATTCTGAACTTCCACCTAAGCTGAGGGAAGTATTTGATGAGGTTCCTTTCCGAAACATATCCTTTACGTTGTTTGGATAGGCTTTAGGAATGTATCCACTAGCCTGAGCAAACTCAGGAAATTCGGGAAATTTAGCACGCCACTCATAAAAGGGATGAGGAGGTGTGCCACCGCCTGATGTTACTGGAGATGTTCCATCAAATACATTTCCCCAGTTACTAAAAAACTCTCCATAATCTCCATCATATCCATTTCCCCATTTGTTTTGGAGTTCGGGTACGATAGCCTCAGTGATAAATAATGACTGGCTTAGGGATGCTTCAAATTTTCTTGCATTCTTATTATGCGATCCGGTCTTGGTAGTTACCAAAATCACACCATTGCGGCCCAATGAGCCATACAAGGTGGTGGCACTCAATCCGCGCAAAATGTTAATGCTTTCTACGTTGTTGGGATCCAAATCAAAAAAACGATTCGGTCCAATCTGGCCATCTACATAATCCTTGTTTGAGTCATTGTTACCGGTGTTAATGGGTACCCCATCTACTATCCATAGCGGTTGTGTATTTCCAGACACAGAACTGATACCACGGATATTGATCTTTGATCCTGATCCGGCTATTCCGGAAGAATTTAAAATCTGAACCCCTGGGGAGCGGCCTTGCAGTGCACGGCCCAAGTCTGGCTCCGGTTTGTTGGCAAGATCAGTACCAGAAACAGTTGTAGAAGCATAACCCAGTGCCTTGCGATCACGCTCAATACCCTGGGCTGTTACCACTACCTCTGTGAGTTGCTGCACATCCATGGCCATTTGTACATCAATAACAGCACGCTGCCCTATATTGATCTCCTGTGTGGTGAAACCAATAAAGGAAAGCACTAAAGTGCCTCCCGATTCAGGGACACTTAATTGATAGTTACCCTCAGTATTGGTAACCACCCCATTCGTAGTTCCTTTCAGAACCACGTTAACTCCCGGGAGTGCCGAGCCATCTTCCTGGGCCGTCACTTTCCCGGAAACTATTCGTTCTTGTGCCCATACATTGGACACGAACGAATGAGAAGCATACTAGTAAAAACTTCATCATAGATTGTAGTTAGGTTAGGTGAAAATTGAATAATAATTACTCATTAAGTTTAAGCAATACTCCCGCATTAAGCAATTAGAAAGCAATTAGATTTGTACCGTTCGAATAATTACAAAATATAGAGCCGCTAAAACAATGATGCTTTTCAAATTATTACCGCTCGCGAGCTATTTTAACCTATCGTCTTTTCAGTACGTAAATTTTACTCACTTAACCAAAAAAAAAATTTTTACAGACGGGCTGAATTCAATTTGAAGTTGAATCAAAATTATATCGGAGTTGGTCAAGTTTGAATTACTGGATAATGTAATTGAACGGTACTGTAAACTTATTTTAGGACGAGGCACCCAATTTTAATGGTGGAGTTCATAGCGAGACTTCGCAGAGAGAGAGAGATCAAATACAACTAAAATTAAAATGTATTTTAAAACACAAAAGCATCAGAACTAATTTCTGATGCCTTTGCAATAATTATTTAACACTATTTCAGTTCTTCTTTTCCAAATTGATTTTCTGATCAGGAAGTTTATTGTTGATTTGCGGCAGTTGCTTCTCTAAAAGCGTAGTGTACTCTTGCTGCACCTTTACCATTCTGTCTTTCAATACCCCATACACTTCTCCTTGTTGGTTGGTAGGTTTAAAATCAACACCGTTGGCCGTAATGTCACTGGCCAAAGCGCTTAGCCTTCCATACAACTGCATGGGCGAGCGGAAAGCATCTTCGCGCGCGCCTGTCGATGAATGTCATATAGTTTTGCAGAGATGCCTTCTGCTTGCGTCTGCATGGCAATCAGTTCTTTCTGCAGTTTTGCATTTTGGTTGTTGGAATTAAATCCCCAAGCTCTTTACGAATCCATTCCATTCTGTCAATCATTTCAACAACCGTATTCATAGCATCTCTCAATTGCAGCGAGAACTGTACTTGTTCTTGAATCTCTTGCTCCGTTCCGGTGGTGTTCGGATCTTTCAACACATCAAAAGATTCTGAAAATTCCTTATTGTCTATTTTGATTTTGGCCGTGTATTTTCCTGGCGCTGCACGCGGCCCCAACTGTCCTTTCCACAAATCAATATCCCAGGTTACCAGGGTCTCATCCTCACCATTCATTTCTACCCACGGTCTGCCGGGAGGTTTCGTTCTCAGTTTTGGCTTAAGGTAGGTTCATAACGCAAATCCACCATACCCTGTTGATGCCCGCTTTGTTTTTTCCTTTTAAGGAACGCACTAACTCGTTCTTGTCGTTGTAAGTTTCAATTTGAACTCCACCCACTGAATCCTTGAGGTAATGATTCATAGGAGTTCCATAAGGGGATTAGCTTCCGGAGTTAAGACTTGGGGCATCCGTTTTATTGCCTCTACTTCCCCGAAAACGATAGGCTTTACGAATGTTAAAAACATAACTTGGTTGTTGCGCTGCTGCTGCATATTCTCTCAAGAAAGAAATATCGTCCATGATATAGTAGCCGCGACCATAAGTGGCTACTACCAGGTCATCAAAATTTTCCTGAATGGTAAGCCAATAAATTGGAGCGGGGGGCAAATTATTTCTAAGCAACATCCAGTCCTTCCCATCGTTGAATGACACATACAATCCATTGTCTGTTCCTGCATAGAGCAATCCCTTTTTGCTTGGGGTCTTACGCAACACATGAACAAAGCTTAAGATTGATTTTGGAATGCCATTACTAATTCTGGTCCATGTTTTCCAAGTCCGATGTTTTAAAAATATAAGGATCGAAGTCTCCCATTTGGTGCATATCCACGGAGATATAGGCTGTGCCTGCATCATAGCGAGAAGGTTCGATGTTGGCTATCGTTCCCCAGGAGGCGTGTTAATGTTTTTAGAAACATTCGTCCATGTCTTTCCTCCATCTTGTGTCAGATTTACTTGGCCATCATTAGAGCCTGTCCAGATTAAATCTTTTTTAATCTTTGATTCTTCAATGGCAAAAAGTGTAGCGCCATCGAAAGTCATCAGGTTATCGATAGCAATTCCGCCAGAGTTCTGTTGATGCGATTTATCATTGGATGTTAAATCCGGACTAATGGTTTGCCAGCTTTGGCCTTCATCATCCGTTTTGTGAACATATTGACTACCACATATACCCTGTGCTGCGTAAGGAGGTGAATGGGACAAAGGGAAATTCCAATGCCAACGGTATTTTAAATCTGCGGAGTCCATCCATATCCACTCTCAGGCCACACCCTTACTTCACGCGAGTGCCCGGTTCTTAAATCATTTCGTTGTAAACCTCCATCATAGCAACCTGACCAAATAATATTGTCATCAAAAGGATCAGGGCGGGCAAAGCCACTCTCACAACCTCCTACTCCTTTCCACAATCCTAACGGAATATATCCCTGCATGCTGTTGCTTGGTCCACGGTACGACCAACCATCCTGGCGGTTGCCATAGACAAAATACGGTATCTTGTTGTCCACTTCTACATGGTACATCTGTGCAATGGGAAGTACTACACGCATAAAAGATTTTTCCTCGGTTGAGGGGAGATACTGGCACAACCATCGTGGGCTACCATCATCCTATTCGCATTCAATGGATCGATCCACATATCGTGATTATCGCCACCTCCGCGTGAAGTCTTTTCTCCAAAGTTTTACCTCCATCCAATGATTGGCTAAAGCGCACACTCATAAAATAAAGTTCATCCGGATTATCTGTAGAAAACTGCCATGCGTGTATAATAAGGTGCACGCTCTGCCATATCGTGGTTGTTGCTCATGAGCTGCCATGTTTCTCACTATCATCCGATCTATAAAGAGAGGACTCTTTTCTTCAAACAGTGCATATACCCTTTTAGGAGTTACTTTGAGCAACCACTACGTTAGTCTTTCCTACGGGTTGTTTTTTACCTCCAGGTAGCCCCTTTGTATTCATTGGCTCCCAGTATCACCACCGTCAGTAGAACGATAGATACCTCCACCTTCGCCACCACTGGTTAGCCCCAGGTGTTGATATGGATAGAACCACATGGCTGCAAATAAAATATTTGGATTTTGAGGGTCTATGGCAAGATCAGCTGCTCCTGTATTTTCATCTACAAAAAGTACGCGCTGCCGGGTTTTGCCGCCATCTTTGTGCGATAGACACCGCGGTCTTGCTGCGGGCCATACGTATGGCCTAAGGCAGCAGCATAAACAATGTTTTCATTTTTGGATGGACAACAACACGTCCTATGCGTCCTGTTTTTTCAAGACCCATGTTGTTCCAGGTTTTGCCTGCATCTTTTGAAAAATAAATTCCATTGCCAATAGAATGCGCGGGTCTGATAATAAATGTTTCTCCGGTACCTACCCAAACATGGGAAGGATCTGTAGGTGCTAAAGCCACAGAACCAATTGATGATACCTCTTGATTATCAAAAATTGGCTTCCATGTTACACCGCCATCATCTGTTTTAAACAAACCACCGGAAGCAGCCCCAATGTAATTCACCATTGGATTGCCAGGCTCACCGGCAATGGCTATGGCACGATTACCCTCAGGGCCAATGAAGCGGTATTCCATTTTACTAAATACCGCAGGGTCAATTTTTGTGCTTGGGCACCTAATGTCAATAACGCATGAGCAACCCAGGCCAATGCATTTTTTGAAGAATAAATTTTATCATTACGTTAGATTTAATTTACGTATTACTCAATTAAAGCGATAATCTAAGGAATTGTTCGTAATCAGGATACGTCAAATGGGTTGATCGGTCGAAATGAATTATAAGCAACACCGACTGAACATTCAAGCGGAGATTGAGCAATGATTTTGCGAACAGTCCAATTCAGACTAAGTATCATAAAAGCGATGATATTAAAAAGTTTATAATAAGCCCACTTTAAGAATAACACAAAAAGTAAAAATACTGGGTGATAGATGATAAAGAGGAAAGTCATGGCGCTTTCACCCCGATCCTTCAATTTTCAATAATTTTATAAGTGTAGTTATTATAATAGAAACACTCACTAAATACAGTACAGAAAACCCAAGTGAGAAAAAGAAATAGTTCCAGCTATTGGAGACAGTACAAATTAATATGGAGTTTACAAAAATAAATCCGATGTAAATAAAACCTGCTATAGTCCAGACATGATCGGCATTTTTTGGTCCGATAATAAAAACAGCGGGGATGGTTAGGAGTACAAATGTTGCCATCTGGATAAAAGGCTTTTGAAGTAATTCGAATATCATTTCTGTCATAGATTTTGTAATATAAAACATCTATTTAATCCTGAATAGTATTCTCGACCCAAAATTAGCATAGAGACTTTTGGAAATGGTGGAGTACGAAGTGAGACTTCGCTAGGAGAAGGTGTGCGTGGAGGTGGCCTAAACAAGATTAACAATTCCTATTCTCAGCGGAGTCTTGGCTTTTGTAAATTAGCAGTAGAAAAACTTTTGAGAAATATTTAATTCATTTAGTAGCGGAGTTTGAAAACGAGACTATGCGAAAGGGAAATAATTTCTCCAATCCTAAATCCCCGTATAATTAAACGGACTAATCTTTTTCAATTCAGTTTTTAGATCGGCTTTTATTTCAAGTCCATCAATAAACGTGTGCATAGTGGCTTGCGTGATCTTTTCATTCTTTCGCGTAAGTGCTTTCAACGCTTCATAAGGATTTGGATACCCTTCTCTGCGTAGCACAGTTTGAATGGCTTCGGCTACCACAACCCAATTGTCTTCGAGGTCTTTGTCGATAGCCGATTGATTTAACTCAAGTTTTGAAATTCCTTTCTCTAAAGATTTCAGTGCTAAAAAAGTATGTGCGAGGGGCATCCCAATATTGCGCAGTACCGTAGAATCGGTAAGGTCGCGCTGCAAGCGAGAGATAGGAAGTTTGGCGGAGAGATGTTCGAATAAGGCGTTGGCCAATCCTAAATTACCTTCTGCATTTTCAAAATCAATCGGGTTTACTTTATGCGGCATAGCACTGCTGCCAATCTCACCTTCTTTTATTTTTGTTTGAAATAATTCATGGCCACATACTGCCACACATCCCGACTAAAGTCTAGTAAGATTGTGTTAATCCTTTTCAGGTTATCAAACAGCGCTGCGAGATTATCGTAATGTTCAATTTGCGTGGTTGGGTTGCTGCGCAGCAAACCAAGTTGATTGCTTACAAAATCGTTAGCAAAATGCCCCCAGTTAATTTCCGGATAGGCCACATGGTGCGCATTGAAATTACCTGTAGCACCACCAAACTTTGCAGAGTAAGGAATGGTCTTCAGCAATTCCAATTGCTTTTGAATCCGCTCTACAAAAACATAAATTTCTTTTCCGAGCCGGGTAGGGGAAGCAGGTTGTCCATGCGTTCTTGCCAGCAAGGCAATATCTTTCCATTGCACGGATAGCACGGTAAGTACGTTCACTAACTTATCAATGGCAGGAACAAGCCCCGCATTCATAAACTCTTTCAGCGAAAGCGGAATGGCTGTGTTGTTAATATCTTGTGAGGTAAGGCCGAAATGAATAAACTCTTTGTATTGGGAAAGATTTAGTTCATCAAATTTTTCTTCAGGAAGTATTCAACCGCTTTTACATCGTGGTTGGTTGTTTTTTCAATTTCTTTAATTGACCCGGCATCGGCTTCGCTAAAATTTTTATAAAGTCCTCGCAGTTTTGTTTCCAGGTCTTTCGAAAACCCCGAGAGTTGGGGAAGTGCATAGGTAAGGGCAATGAAATACTCAACCTCAACCCGAACCCGATACTGGATCAACCCAAATTCAGAGAAATAGGGACTGAGTGATTCGGTAGCTTTATGATAGCGACCATCGATGGGAGAAATGGCCGTCAGGGGATTTAATTGCACGTTTTTATCTTTTGTTTGAGCCTAAAATTACTAAAATCAATTGGTAAATAGGAGTTCGGTCTAAATTCAAACGGTAGTTTTACCACCCGTCCTACACGCGTAACCACCGTAAAAAAGGAATCTGTTTAACAACTGGTTTAGCACCCCAATGTATTTATTTTTGCGACCGCTTATGCACTTACGGTTTCTTAAAATTTTAACAGTCGCCCTTTTACTAAACGGCTCATTTTGTTTTGCACAAAACAAACAGGGTACCGGGCTATCTATTAGCCGCGCTAATTCAGTCATTACTATTGATGGCGTATTGGATGAAGAAGCCTGGGCTACAGCCGGAGTTGCCAGCAATTTTTTCTTAACTATCCGGTAGATTCACTAGCACCTTCTTTTCAAACCGAAGCCCGGCTTACATTTGATGATGATTTTTTTACGTTTCGTTTGTTTGCTTTGATGACAGCCGACCCACAGTGGTTCAATCGCTTCGCAGAGATTTTGAATGGTCGCTGAATGATAATGTGGGTATTTACCTCGATCCTTATAATGATTTTACCAACGGATTTTTTTTTGGAATTAGCCCCTATGGGGTACAGCGCGAGGGCTTGATATCAGGGGGCGGCAAAGGCGATGATGGTTATAATATTAACTGGGATAACAAGTGGTACTCGGCCGTAAGACGATTAGAAGATAGATGGATTGCAGAGATCGCTATTCCATTTAAATCAATTCGCTACAACCAAAAGGAATTAGTATGGAATGTTAATTTCATTCGCCAGGATTTAAAGCGTAATGAAGTATCGAGTTGGATTGCAACGCCTATTCAATTTTTTCCCTCTTCGCTAGCTTGGACGGGTAAAATGAATTGGCAAGGTCCAGCACCCCATGCCGGAACAAATATTTCAATCATTCCGTATGCTATTGCATCCACATCAAAAGATAATGAAAGTGGAACAAGTGAGAATAAACTCAACGGAGGTTTTGATGCGAAGGTGGGCATTACACCGTCTTTAAATCTCGACCTGACTGTGAACCCGGATTTCTCCACCGTGGAGGTGGATAAACAAATCATTAACCTTACCCGATTTGAATTTCAGTTTCCGGAACGCAGACAATTTTTTTTAGAGAACAGTGATCTTTTTTCTGCTCCCGGATTTGGTTCTATCACGCAGCCTTTTTTTTCGCGCAGGATTGGATTGGCTTCTGATACGGTGGGAAACCTTAAACAAGTTCCCATTCTATATGGCGCAAGAATCAGTGGAAAGCTTGGACCTAAATGGCGTGTTGGTCTTATGAATTTGCAAACCAAGGAAACTATGTCGCTGGGGTTACCTGCGCAAAATTATTCGGTGGGTGTTTTACAAAAGCAGGTTTTAGCTCGTTCGAATTTTGATGTCTTTGTCGTAAACAAGCAATCGCTGGATTTATCTGAGTATGATCCTACAAAATTTTATCACGAAACTCTGGTAAAGGAAGTTTGGAATGGTTCTGATACTGTACCGCAGCTCAATACCTATAATCGGGTTGTGAGGACCGATTTTAATTTTATTACCGTGAATAACAAATGGGGAGGCAAAGCCTATTATCATTATTCATTTGCTAGTTTTTCTGATAGGGATGCTTATTCAGCCGGAGGTTATGCTTCGTATAGTACCCGAACAATATTTTTAGAGACTGGCTTTATTGCGTTAGGAAAAATTTTAATGCCGAATCCGGGTTCGTGCCGAACACAGCCGTGTATCCAGGATCCGTAGGTGCTGTATTGAATGGTGAATATAAAATTTATCAAAAATCCGGACCCATTGTTGTTATGTCTCCGGGGGTTTCATATGATATCAACTACCTGCCAGATGGTACACTCACCGATAGAAATGTTTCGTTGAAGTATTCTATAAAGTTTAGAAACACAGCTATGCTAATAGCTACAGGTAAGAACATTTTTCAGAAGCTTCCTCAGGATTTTGATGTATTGGACCCAGAGGGAGATTCAACGCTCTTAAAAGGGGAGGAGTATAATTGGAATGAGTTTAGAGTAGAGTTTACATCCAATACCCGAAGTTTATTTACCTACGCACTTTCAACAAGCGGAGGTGAATTTTACAATGGTAATCGGATTAGTGTAGCGGGCTTGCTATCCTATCGGTTTCAACCCTTTGGAAGTATATCGCTGGCAGCTGATTACAATCATATTATACTACCCCCAGAATACGGAACGGCTACCTTTTTATTATTGAGCCCCCGATTGGATCTAACGTTTACAGATAAATTGTTTCTTACCACGTTTGTTCAATATAACGACCGGTACGACAATGTTAATTTAAATGCAAGATTTCAATGGCGTTACAAACCCGCCTCCGATTTCTTTATTGTTTACACTGAAAATTACTTTGCGGAAGTATTTACTAGCAAAAACAGAGCTTTAGTTCTTAAATTTACTTATTGGCTGAATCTTTACAAGCTTGAGTATATAGTCATGAGTCGTTTAGTAAATAGTTGTGATCGTCTATAGATCGGTCAAGACTGACTTAATACTCTAATTACTATGTACTCAATACTTTGTCCTACCTTTGTAGCTACACAACTATTAGATAAAATGGCATTTGGATTTTTTAAAAGAGCGATAAAAAGGCTGCACCCACCCAGGGAGGAGGTCCGCATTATTTTGATTTAAATATTTTGGAAATTATTCAGGAAACAAAAGATGCAATTAGCCTTGTATTTGAGCAGCCCGAAAATAAAATCACCTATAAACCCGGGCAATTCTTAACACTCATTATTTCTGTATCGGGAAAGGAAGTACGGAGAGCCTATTCATTAAATTCTTCACCCTTTACGGATGAGCATTTATCCGTTACGGTTAAACGCGTGGACAACGGGTTAATGTCAAATTGGCTTCCTGAAAATCTGAAGGTGGGGAGTACGGTAAAAGTAATGGCACCTACCGGCCATTTCACAACCGAATATAAAAAGGAAAACAAACGTCATCTTATAATGTTTGCGGGTGGCTCGGGCATCACGCCCATGATGTCATTAATTAAGAGTACACTTACCCAAGAGCCGGAAAGTATTTGCTCACTTATTTATTGCAATCGCGATATTGACAGTATCATCTTTAAAGATCAGTTTGAAAAACTTCAAACCACGCATGCAGGCCGGCTGCATGTAATTCATGTGCTTGATAATGCACCCATGAACTGGCAGGGTTATTCAGGATTGCTGAATCATGATATGCTTACTAAACTTTTTGAGCGTATTCCGGATTGGGGTCTTGATAAGACAACGTATTTGATGTGTGGCCCTGAAGGAATGATGAAGAATGTAGACACGTTATTAGCCGCACGCAACATTCCGAAAGAAAAAACATTTAAGGAGAGCTTTGTGCTGGGCACTATCGATAAGGATAGTAAGAAGGAAGTGGCAGTGACTGCAGGCGAGAAGAAAGATCGTGAAGTGACAATTCGTTATGATGGGCAAGAATACAAAATAATGGTTGCCCCGGATCATACTATATTAGAAACTGCTCTTGATCAGGGAATTGATTTACCTTATTCCTGCCAAAGTGGTTTGTGCACAGCATGTCGGGGTAAAGCATTATCTGGTAAAGTGAAACTTGATGAAGAAGAAGGCTTATCGCAATCTGAAAAAGCCGAAGGCTATGTACTTACCTGCGTGGGTCATCCTATGACGGATGATGTGGTGATTGAGATTGGATAACTGGTTCCTGGATACTGGTCGCTGGTTTCCAGTATCCAGGAACCAGTATCATCATTTTATTTATTTATTTATTAGATCTGGTAAACTCCATCCCCTCAAGTGATACCGATTGAATCTTGCCAGAAGGACTTGTTTCAAACGTAGCTGAAGTTTGGCCCCACCAACGCTTTTCATAGTAACCCCGAAACGTATCGTAATTCCAATGAGCTAAGGTTGCCTTAGCTGTATTATTTAAGTTGAAGAATAAAGCATTATTCCTTAGGGTTACAACTAGTTCTCCATAAAGTGTATCGGTGTAGGTGCCTTCATAGTGTGCTAAAGGATGCGAGGGTGAAGTTCCCGTTACTCGAGTCGCTTCCACTTTTTTTCAGCGGCATCTCCAGTGGCAAATAATTTTTGTACAACGAATTGAAATCAGCACTCCAATCTTGGGTTCCGCCCAAGGCAAAATGATCAAAGGCTTTAAACATCAAGGCGTGTCGAACTTCAGCATGATCTAAATTACCAAAAACATAGATCGCTAATTTTTCGCTGGGCAATTGCGCGTGAATGGCGGTTTCTCCTGCGAGACTTCCGGTATGGAAATTTACCTTTCTGCCTTTATAATCTTGTTGGAACCAGCCAAATCCATAGGTTGTCCAATTTGGTTTAGTTAGTTGAGCAGTAGGATAGAACTGACTGGCTGTTACCATTACCTGCGGTTTAAAAATTTCGTTCCAGGTTGCAGCTTGTACCAAACGGCCGCCCGCATATTTACTGCTATCCAACATGCACATGGCCCATTTTGCCATGTCATCGGCACATGACCATACGCTTCCGGCTGGTCCAATTTCATCCGCATTGGTGCGTTCAATAACGGTAATTTTATTATCAACGAAATAATGGGGTTGCGATTGATTCTCATCTTTCACCCGACTAAGTAGAGGAAATGTGCGGGTCATGGTCAAAGGATCGAAAATTCTTTTTTGAATAAATGTTTCCCATGGCATGCCACTCACTTTCTCAATTACCTTTCCGGCAGCGAGATAAAAAATATTTTGGTAGATAAAACTGGAACGCAATGAGTAACTCGGCTCTACCATTTTCATTTTAGCCAGAACTTCATCAGAAGGAATATTCATAATGCTCCACAGAAAATCGGCATTGCCAACGCCTGAGTTGTGGGTAAGCAAATCCCGTATTTTAAGTTCGCGGGTAACGTAAGGATCGTACAATTGAAAGCCGGGTAAATAATTAATAACGGGGTCATCCCACTTTACTTTGCCTTCATCCACCAGCATACCCAAACAGGTGGCTGTCATGGCCTTTGTCGTAGAGGCGCAAGCAAACAGCGTCTTTGAATCCACTGCCTGATTCGTTCCTAGTTGGCGAACTCCATATCCTTTGCTGAGAATAACCTTTCCATCTTTCACAACAGTAACCGCAAGACCTGGAATCTCATAAAGCTTTCGTGAAGCTTCAATGTAAGCATCAAACTCTTTTACTTGTTGCGCAAGATTTTGTGAATGAAGGGTGAATACAAGCAGGAATAATAAGGGGAGAAGGAAAAGCTTTTTCATAGATGAATTAATATTTATTTATCTAACCAATTGTATTTGCTCAGCAAGTCAAGAACAGGCACCCTTTTTTCTTCCTGAGGTGTTGGAACGTTACAAAGCATAATATAGATAATTCCTTTTTCGGGGATACTTACAAAGTCGCCATAGAACCCACCTTGTGTGCCGGTATGGAAAATCATTTTATACGCTTCGGAAGTCCGTCCAATAAACCAACTATATCCGATAAACGGAGCCTCGGAACTTTTCCAGTTTGAATATTTTTTTATTTCTCTCGAGTCATCAATAATTTCTGGTGTTAAAAAGGCTGATTTACGAATGGCCAACTCATAGAGCGCCAATTCTTCCACTGTGCTCCATACGCCTCCATTGCCGGCAGCCGCAAACGTAGGCTCTTCTCCATAATCTTTTTCAATAAAACCGTCCGCTGTTTTCAGGTATGCATGCGAAACTCCGGAAGAGGGAAAGGGCCCATCGGTAATTACACTGGCATTCATACCGGAAGGATCAAAGATTCTTGCCTTCACTTCCGCTTGCCATTTTTTACCAGTAACCTTTTCGATAATAAGCGCGAGTCCATTAAATGCCGGGTTGGAGTATTCATAATGCGAACCCGGTTCAAAAAGTAAAGTGTCATTTAACTTGATGGGTGCAAAGTTCTCTTCATCCTTAGCGGTTAAAAGAAAAAGACTATCCAGAAATACTCTTCGGTTATCCGGCAGCCCTGACGTGTGCGTAAGCAAATGGTGAATTCGAACTTGATTAGCGATCTCCGGATTTTTGAAATCGGAGAAGTATTTAGCCAAGGAATCATTTAACGAAAGTTTACCTTCTCTGGCTAAATCCAGAATAACATTGGAAACAAAAGTTTTGGAGATAGAGCCCGTGTTGAATAAAGTTTGAGGCGTAATTTTTTCTTTCGTTGTGAGATCAACCAGCCCATATCCTTTAGAGAATACGATCTTCCCATTTTTCATAACCAAGACGGCACCTCCGGGCGAATCTGAATTGAATGCGGAGGAAAAGAGTGTGTTTAACTCTGTTTCAAAACTTGGCTTTTCCGAACACCCCAGGGCGAAGACAACTAATAGTATTAACCATTTATTCATAGAATTTTAATCTGCTTTTTCAACTGGTATGGCAAGGGAATTCAAAGGTTTTTTTAACCCCCCCCTTCCTTCCCCCTTTTTTTTTCTTTTTCTTTAAAATAAAATCAGTTAACCGGTATAGCACATACTTTTTGGCTACGAGAATATCATAAAGTTTAACTTCCTCCTAATTGGGTTGGCCGGCCCGCGCGGGGGGGGCCCCCCCCCCAGCCCGCCCGCCGGGGCCCCCCCCGGGGGCCCGGCCCGCGGCTATAAAATCTCATTTTTAATAAACTGTTTGTAGAAATCAACATTTTCTTGTGTTACTACATTTCTGAATTCTCCGGGATGCAACCATTGTGCGTATTGCACGGGGCCTTCCTTAGCGAGGTTAAAGCTAACTTTTTTAAACTCATATTCTTTAAACGTTTTTTTTGCCTGGCGTTCGCGCCATTTATTTACAAAATAATTAAACATGTTGTTTTTGATTAGTTCTTTTTCGTGCGATACCTACAAGAGCGACAATAGCAATGACAGACCATACCGCGTTAATAAGTGTAAAGGGGTATGCCTCTTTGTAAACACTATTGATTATTAAAAATATTGCACCCGTTAAATTTAATACTTGGAAAGTAATAGAATCTGATTTTACTTTTTGATAGCTATTAAGCGCGTAAGCGGCAATGACCTCAAAGGATCCTACCCAGCCCAATATGGTAATAAGTAATTCCATAAATTTAGTTTCGCATTTTTAAACGTAACAAATACATATCCGATGTGATGTACAACGTCTTTTCATCTGGTGATAAGGCGCAGTTTGCAACTGCTTCCGGTGTTTTTATTTTTCCTAAAATAGCACCCATTTGATTGAAGATCCAGATGCCGCCAGGACCGCTGGCAAAAATATTTCCATTTCTATCGGCTTTAAGTCCATCGGGCAAACCCTTTTCCGTTGCAACATTTGATGTAGCATTGTAAAAAATGCGGCCTTGTTGCACAGAGTCTTTGTCATTCAATTCAAACTCGTACCAGATTGCCTTTCCGGGATCGGAATTGGCGACTATGAATTTCTTTTCGCCTGGCAAAAAATAATTCCATTAGGTCTGGTTAATGAATCAACCAGTAAAGAAACAATACCACTTGGCGAAACCCGATAAACTCCATTATATGGCTGCTCTTTTCCGGGGTCTTCATCATTTTGCTGCCCAAGCCCGTAGGGTGGATCAGTAAAATATAAATCGCCATTGTTTCGGTAAACGGCATCATTCGGACTGCTCAATCGCTTTCCTTGGTATGTTGAAGCTACCGTACTAAAATTCGGAGCCGGATTATCAAGTGACGAATTCATTTTAGCAATTCTACGATCACCATGCTGCCATAAGATTAAAGAATCATTGTGATTGATTAATCCGTTTGATCCCGGTTCGTGTGAGGTAGTTTCAGTTCCTGTAAAGCCGGAATGAGTTAAATAAAGATCTACACCCTTTTCTGCAGTCCATTTGTAAATAATGTTTTTAGGGACATCTGAAAAAGGAGCATGTTTTCTTTCTCAACCCAAACAGGACCCTCACTCCACTCAAAACCTTCGCCAATAATTTCAATGGTTGCACTGGCCGAAATCAGCTTGTCAAGCCCGGCATCTATGCGCTCAATACTGCCTACGGTTTTTGATTCTCTGGTTGTACAGGCAGCTAGTAAAACAGCCAGGAATACTATGGATCTCATCGGTTTCAATTTTGCGATGGAAGTTAATAAAAAGATTGGATTATGGGTTTCTTATTAATTTCGGGAGGAATTCGGGTTCGAATTCTTTTGTCTTCAATGTGAATGGTAAAGCTTGCAGGGTGATTAAAAGTTGGCAAGAAGACATGTCTGGTGTAGGAAGATAGTTAGATAGTAGGAGCTGGGTGGTCAAATATCTTAGTTATTACTATTTTGCCAACAAATATGTTTGCTATGCCTGAGACAATAGAGATACCCCAACGACCGCAACGTAAGTTTTTACCCGAGCAATTTGAAATAAGTACCTGGGAGACTTTAAAGCCTTATTTTGAGGATCTCCTTTCCAGACCTATCGAAAACAGCAAAGCACTAAGACATTGGCTTGATGATCGGAGCGAACTCGAATCCGTTATCAGTGAAGATGTGGGTTGGCGCTATATTAAAATGACTTGCTATACCGACAATGAATTATATAGTAAGCGCTATCAGGATTTTGTGGAAAATATTCAGCCTCACATGGCACCTTTCTCGGATCTGCTCAACAAGAGATTAGCGGCATCACCATTTTTACAAACACTGGAGTCAGAGCCCGGCTTCTCTATCTTAATAAGAAACGTAAAGAAGGATATTGAATTATTTCGCGAAGCGAACATTCCGCTATTCACTAAAATCAATACCGAAACTCAAAAGTATGGACAGTTGTCAGGCGCTATGACGGTGAACATTAATGGGAAAGGAATTAACCTTGCAACAGGCAGGTGTTATTTTACAATCCACTGAGCGTACCAAACGTGAACAAGTTTATAGAAAGATAGCCGAACGCAGGAGCAAGGACAACGTAGTTCTTGATGAATTATTTTCAACCCTGATTTCGCTCCGCCATCAGGTAGCGCTTAACGCGGACATGCAGAATTTTCGCGATTATATGTTTAAGTCGTACGGTAGGTTTGATTATACGCCTCAGGATTGTTTCAATTTTCATGAGGCCATAGCGAGTGAAGTTGTCCCTATTTTGAATGATCTTAGTCTTGAGCGGAAGCAACAATTAAAAGTACCTGATCTTCGTCCTTGGGATAAAGCGGTTGATCCGTTAGGTCGTGAACCGCTTAAGGCTTTTGAAAATGGAAAAGATCTTACCGAAAAATCGATAGAAAGTTTTAAGAGATTGGATCCATTTCTGGGTCAATGTCTTTCGATCATGAAGGAGATGGGACATCTTGACCTCGAATCCAGGAAGGGAAAAGCACCGGGAGGATATAATTATCCGTTAAGTGAAATTGGTGTACCCTTTATTTTTATGAACGCGACTTCTACGATGCGTGATATGACTACCATTATGCACGAGGGTGGCCATGCGGTTCATAATTTTCTAACCAAAGATCTTCCCCTGGCAGATTTCAAATCTCCGCCTATGGAAGTAGCTGAACTGGCATCGATGTCAATGGAATTAATTTCGATGGATACGTGGGATATTTTCTTTCCTAACGCAGAGGATTTGAGGCGTGCAAAACGTGAGCAGTTAGAAGATATTATCGAAACCTTGCCCTGGGTAGCTACCATCGATCAGTTTCAACACGGCCTTTACGAGAACCCCAATCATACTTCTGAAGAACGCACACAACTCTGGAATAACGTGCTGGCACGTTTTTCCGACTCCGTTACCGATTGGAGTGGATTGGAGGCTAATCGGGATACGATGTGGCAGAAACAACTTCATTTGTATGAAGTGCCTTTTTATTATATAGAGTATGGAATGGCGCAACTCGGTGCCATTGCGCTATGGCGTAACTATAAACAGAATAATCAAAAAGGATTACAGAGCTACATGAATGCGCTCAAGCTCGGAAACTTAACGACCATTCCTGAAATTTATAAGGCAGCCGATATCAAATTTGATTTCAGTAGAGCCTACATTAAAGAATTGATGGATTTTGTAAAAGAAGAATACGTGAGAATTTAAGATCGACCTTTGTCGAGTAAGCCGCTTAAGATGATAGCCTCATCGTTTGAAAGGCCTATTACTTGAAGATCAAGTTTGTTAATTGCAGTATCTAACTTCTTTAACAAATCAAGACCGGATTCGGTAATAGCAATGTCGAACGCACGCTTATCTTTTGGACACTGACTTTTTACCACGAGTTCTTTTAAAATCAACCGATCAATCAATCTTGAAACATCAGAATTTTGTCGAGCATCCGAGTCTTGATTTCGGCAGCCGAGATTTGGTTAGGATGTTTACCCCGAAGAATACGCAGGATATTGTATTGCTGGCCTGTAATGCCATGGGGTTCAAAAAATTCTTTCTGTTTATTTTGAATCCAGTTGGCAGTAAAAAGGATATTTAGAATTGCCTTTTGTTGAAGGGTACTGAATTTGGATTGCTTTATTTCTTCTTCAATCGTCATAAAAAAGAAAGGGGAGCCAGAAGCTCCCCTTATTTAATTAAGCTTGTTTATTCAATTCAATCTTACAAATAATTTCTATTTCATCACTCGCCACAGCCGATCCATCTTGCAATTTATTGGCCCACTTTAAGCCGAAGTCCTGACGGTTGATTTTACCAGTTAGTTTGAAGCCAGCCTTGTATCCGCGGCCGGTGTCAATTTGACCCCCGTAGGTAACATCAAAAGCTACTTCCTTGGTAACATCACGCATAGTAAATGCTCCTTTTAAAACATATTTGCCACCTTCTTTCGCTAAGTTTCCCTTGAACTTAATTTCCGGAAATTTTTCTGCATTAAAGAAATCGTCTGACTTCAAATGCTTATCTCGGTTTTCATTTTCTGTGTTGATGGAGGCAACCTGAGCTGTAAATTCAATTTCGGCTCCTGTAAAATCATCCGCTTTATTAACCACAGTTGCATCAAAAGTTTTAAAATTTCCAGAGACTTCTGAAATAACCATGTGGGTTACATTGAAGCCAATGCTTGAATGGTTTTTGTCAATCTTCCAGGTTGTTTGCGCATTTGCTAAACCGGCTACCAATAGAAAGGCAACCACTGCATTCAATTTTTTTCATGTGTTTAATTTTTAATTTGTTTTAGTTCGTTGTGCAAGTATAACACCAGTTTTGAGTTATATGTTTAAACATGCAATTACTTGTTTATAAGTATCTGATAATCAGATAATATAATTTTTAATAGCTAACTAAATTAAAGATTTAGCCAGTAGGTTAGCTTTAAAACCAAGGCCCTTGTTTTGGGTTGGCCCACTTCGAAAACGCTCCCATTTTCAAACGATTCGGCAAAGTAATTTTCGGTGTACACAATAAAGAGGTCAGACACAGGCTTGAACCGCCACTGAAACCGGCTGTTTATGTTCAGATTACTAATCTGGCTATTGTATTGGACAAAGGTTGTCCAGAAAACATTGCGTGAAAAGTAAAATCGAATCGTGGGCCAATCAGGTATAGGTTAGAGCTATTATAGGGCTCAGGTAAGCGAATTCTATTATAGCTAAAGTTGAGCGATGCAAAACCCCAGGGTTGATAGCGATAGGCCAGATTTCCTGAAAAGTTAATTCGGGTTCGATTGAAATATCCACCCGATCGAGTATTCAAGTTAAAAGAAAGCCGCTTCCGGGCATCAGAACTATAATTGGCCATCACTAAAAAATTCTTGTAGTCTGTATTAGCGGGTAATTCCAAGCCCTCTGATCCGCTCGGATCGAAGGGATCAAAAAGATACGTATACTCTTGTCTTAGTCGCATGTTAAAGAAAGCAGTGTTTCTGAATTATTTTTCCCCATTAAAAGAGTGATGATAAAACGCCTTACCCATCCATCGGTTATCGCGGTTGGCAAGATTAAAATCCAAACCAGCCAGCCTCGAAAAGGAATTGGGGTGATTCGTAAATTCCCCACCTACAGAATCCTGAAAGGCCTGTTTGTTGATTAAAATCATCCCAATATTTGATCGGCTAAAAACTTTTTGCTGAATCGTTCCTACGGTGTAGTTGGTTGAGGTCAGCTTTATTTGCGGATCTTCGGCTGCCTGCATGGACATCAATCCAATACGGGTATTGTTATTTATTTTGCCGCTTAGCCGGGCGCCTCCATAGATTGTATTTTGAATATTTTGCCCGGTGGATGAATCGCGCGCTACTCCAATTCTGCGCGAAAAGAAAGGCCGCGTCTGATCCATCCCAAAATTGGCAAACAGATCCGCGTTTTCAAGAAAGAATTGTCTTCGTTCGGGAAAGAAAATTTCAAACCGATCCAGGTTAGTAACCTGTTCATCAACTTCAACCTGCGAAAAATCCGGATTAGCGGTAAGGTCAAGATTGAGTGCTGGACCAATACCAATCTTTGCATCACCACCTACCTGAACTTTATTTTCTGTTGGGGTTCCTGCTTCGTAATTCTTAGAGGAGTTGCCGGCTACGTATGGGATAACGGAAACATTTGGCCCAGGCTTAGCCAGCGGAATATCCCATATCAATTCTTTATTAAACGCAAGATTGACAATATCGAAATTCCTTGGAATAGGAGACCAGGTAGATCGTTCAGCAAATTGACTATCAATGCGATAAAAATTAACGTTCCAACTGGAAAGATCTTCTTTAAAACGCAAGGTTTTAAATGGGATTGCCATTTCAGCAATCCAGTACCCCTCATACGTTTTTACTTCCGAGTACCATTTATTATCCCAATTGAGGGTAAAACTATTATCGCTGGCCGATCCACCATCACTGACTAAACCCTCGCGCTGAACGCCAAAGGGATTTACTCCGAAAATAAAGGCATTGGTTCGATCTTTAAAAGTATCAAGCACTACCGAGATTCCATCGTTTGCTTCACCCCGGTAATCTCTCCGCAAAGAGGGAGTAACATATTTTCTGGATCCCAGATTATACATTTTAGCCCCAACATAAATAAATTGATCGTCATAGGTTATTCTTATCTCAGTTTGGGCATTAGCTAAGGAAGTATCGTAAGGAAAAAATTGCTGAAAGTTTGTGGCTACATCGGTGTTTTGCCAGCCGGCATCACTCAAATCTCCGTCTAAGACAATCGAACCCACTGCCTTACGGATGGTAATGTTTGGTTGCCCTTGAATAAACCCAAATAGAAATATGAGGAACAGAAGTAAGACAGATCGCACCTAGAATGAAAGTAAATTAAGAGACAAAGGTAGGGAAGTGGGGAGTTATCAGTAACGAAATTTGATAAAAGGTAAATGGAATTAGTGTGTTAAAATATTGTTAACAGACTTTACTAAATTCCATTAAGCGTAGGGGCTACAACTTAAAGATAGAACTCTTTTGTTAGCGTGAAATATTCTGGAGACCATTCCTGCTCAGCTTTGTAGAGAACCAATTCCTCTTTGTTTAGTTTTCCTTTTATCAATTGAAACTCTAACAGAAGCCTCTCTATCGGCTTATTACTTCGAGACCGAAAGGAACATTCACGTGTGATAAACCAACCCTCGTTCTCCGCCATTAATTTTATTTGAGACCCTTCAGTTGTCGGTAAAATTAAAGTCAATCTGCCGGATGGCTTTAATAGTCGCTTGCTATGAGTAAGTAAGTCTTGGTGGGTGAGGGTTTGTGTATGCCGGGCCACCAGGCGAGTTGCTTTTGGTGGCTTATAACTATTATTAAAATAGGGCGGATTACTTACGATTAAATCATAAGGTTCTGCTTTAAATTCCTGAAGCGATTGATTATGAATCTGAATTTTTGCTGGCCAAGGTGAACGCTCAATATTTTCACGAGCTTGCTCACAATCCTCCTTGACAATATCAATAGCATCAACAATAGCTTGTGCGGAGGATCGCTGTGCCATAATGAGTGCCATTACTCCCGAACCTGTACCAACATCTAAAATACGTTTTGCATCTTCTACTTTAGTCCAGGCAGCTAAGAGCACACCATCGGTTCCTACTTTCATAGTGCACCGATCGTGATAAACCGTAAATTTTTTAAAGTCAAATTTCTCAGCTACCCGCATTACCTTTTTTATCCTTCAGCAGGTTTATAGATAGTATCATGCCATTGGTGTAAGCGAGAGTTCATTAGATCAAACCAAAGCGGAGGCAGTAAGGCTATGATAATCATGGTTGGATAACCAAAGGGCAGCTGTGGACTTTCGTCATAATGTTTCAATACCTGATAGCGTTTAATGGCATTGGCATGATGATCGGAATGACGCTGCAGTTGAAATAAAAAAAAGTTACTAAGTAAATGACTGGCATTCCACGAGTGTAAAGGATTCACGCGCTCATAATTCCCGGAAGAAGTTTTCTTTCTTACAATGCCATAATGCTCTACATAGTTAACCAGTTCAAGAAGAGTAAAGGCAACTATACTTTGCGTGAAAAAGAAAACCGGTATCTGCCAAACGAGTACTCCGTAATTTAGGCTAAACAGAAATGTTAACGCTCCACAAAAAATAAATGGCAATGCCGTATAGCTGATCATAGCATTAGAGAGCGAATGATTAGATTTTCCTAAGCGGGAAAGTCTTTCGGATTCCAAACTCCACGCGTGCAGGTAGCTATTAAAAACGGAGCGCACCCAAAAGGCATAAAAATTTTCATTCTTTCGGGCTGTGGCCGGATCGAGCGGTGTAGCCACATAAACGTGGTGTCCGCGGTTGTGCTCAATATAAAAGTGCATGTAGCAAACGGTCATTAACAATAGTTTGCTGTAAAATCTTTCGAGTGAAGATTTCTTATGCCCTAACTCGTGGGCTACCGTAATACCGATACCCCCGGTTACCAAACCAGTACTAACAACAAACCCAATCCACTCGTAGAAGGCAAGGGGTTTGTTACTGATTACATAAAATGCCCATAGCAAAAGCCCAGTTGAATGAATGTCCACAGATAGGTTACTAAACGGTAATAGATTTCTTCACTTACCAGATACAAATTCTCATCAGAAATATTTTTAGCATCTAATCCCGTAAGGAAGTCCACCGTTGTGATCACAATAAATACGAAGGCGACTGTCAGGTAATTCCACCATCCACCCTGGTAAAAGCCTACCACGGCTAAGGCCGGAAGAATAAAGGCGGTGAAGAATCCTAGCTTCTTTATAAATTTCATTGCCCGAATTTACAAAACAACAGGTGATTGGGTTTGAGCGCCAAATAAAAATTCGGTCGTATTCAGTTATACCGCTTTGTTGAGAGGTTTGTTTATGAATTATCGCAATAATATCACTTTCAATTAATTAGCCTACCTTTGCCCCTTATTTATCAATATAATTAATGGAATCATTTGACGGCCTGGGACTCTCCGGGCAACTGGTGGAAGCAATCCGCCAAATGGGGTTTGAATCACCCACTCCGATTCAAGAAAAAAGCAATACCTATTCTACTAAAAGGAAATGTGGATTTAGTAGGCCTCGCCCAAACCGGTACCGGAAAAACAGCGGCCTTTGGCTTGCCCTTGCTGCAATTAGTGGACGATACCAACCGAACTACTCAGGCCCTTATCGTAGCGCCAACCCGCGAATTGAGTGTGCAAATCACCAGCGATTTGGAGCGCTTTTCATCTTCGTTTATGAAGTTGAACATCGTTACCATTTATGGCGGAGCGAGTATCAGTGAGCAAATAAGAAAAGTGAGACGGGGTGCGCATATTATTGTCGCCACACCGGGTCGCCTTATTGACATGCTCTCTCGTAAGGTGGTGGATCTTTCATCAATCAAGTATGTGGTACTTGACGAAGCGGATGAGATGTTGAACATGGGTTTTAAAGAAGACATTGACGAAATTCTTTCAACTACCCCAAAGGAGAAAAATGTATGGTTGTTTTCGGCCACCATGCCACGCGAGGTTCGCGAAATTGCCAAAAATTACATGCAAAGCCCGCAGGAGATTACTATGGGTGAGCGCAATCAGGGCAATGAGAACATCGATCACCAATTTATTATGGTCGATGAGCGTGATAAATACCTGGCCTTAAAGCGGTTTGTGGATTATGCGCCCGATATTTTTGGCGTGATTTTTTGCCGTACTCAAATTGATACACAAAAAATTGCCGAACATCTGATTAAAGATGGTTACAGTGCCGACTCGCTGCATGGCGACCTTACCCAACAACAACGCGATCGGGTGATGCGCAACTTCAAGAATAAATCATTACAATTATTAGTGGCTACCGATGTAGCGGCTCGTGGCATTGATGTGACGGGTATTACACACGTAATACATATGAACATGCCTGATGAGATGGAGTATTATACTCACCGAAGCGGACGTACAGCACGTGCAGGTAAGAAGGGTATCTCATTGGCCATTGTTTCAAAAAAGGAAGTAGGAAAGATTCAACAAGTTGAACGAGGGTTAAAGCGCAAGTTTACCCGGATTCAGGTACCTACAGGCGATGAAGTATGTCATGCTAAACTTCTGGCTTTAGTGCTTAAAGTAAAACAGGTAGAAATTAATGAGGAAGAGATTGATTCTTTCTTACCTGAAGTCTATCACGAGTTAAAGGATTTGAGCAAGGAAGATATTATTAAGAGGTTTGCTTCTATTGAATTTAATCGCTTTCTCGAATACTATCGTGATGCGCGCGACTTGAATAAATCGGACCGCACGAAAACCTATGAAACGGATGGGGATGGAGAACGACACACAACCGGTGATCGGATTTTTATTAACGTAGGAAAAATGGATGGCCTTGAAAAAGGAAATTTGTTGGAATTGATTTGTGATTTTGGGGAAGTGAAAAGTGCCGCTATCGGTAAAATTGATTTGATGGGAGCCTATTCGTTCTTTGAAATCGAAAAAGGATTCACCGAACAGGTAATCAAAGGTTTTGAGGGTGTTGAGTTACGCGGTCGTAAGGTGCGTTTGGAAATGACAGAACCACACAAAGAAAAATATTCTGATAAAAAGAAGGAGCGCTTCTACGGCTCGAAGTCAAAAGCACCGAGCCGCGATCGCGCAGGCTCAGGGTCTGACCGTGGTTCACGCGGACGTCCCAAAAGATACTAGTATTTTCAACGTAGATTCTACTTCAAGCTTCATATAATCAAGCGCAGGACAGCCAACAAAGGTGGGAGTCATTTCAACGAGTACATGATCAGGATTTACAACAACATCGGTGATCACACCCAGATCAATGAGAGAAAGTACAGGAATCTCAGGATCCTTAACTTCTTCTAACCAGGTTAATATTTGTTCTTTTGAAACCATTGAACTTGATACTGGAAAACAGATATACTATTTACTAGGGACTATCTACTTAATACTCCAACTTACCATTCTGCGTTTGGATCAATGTTAAACACTTCGCTCATCTCATCAAGTAAGGGTTGCAGGTGTTCACTGTGTTTACCTTTTCTTCCTCCCATTACAGGTTGTATTAGTTTAAGATCAGGAAGCTGAAGATTTGTTTGAAAAATTATGGATTCGATTTTAGCTAACCACTTTTGTTGAAGCGCTTCTTCACCTTCAAAAATTTCAGCGTCAATTAATTCTTTTTCGTTTGGGGAGGATTCAAAAATTCCCAAAGCAAAAGGCAACGCGTACTCCAACGATTTTTGTAAACGAGAAATGCTTTCGGGTGTAGCGTTGCCGAGTTGTTTAATCCAAGTATTAGCATGTAGAGTATGATACCGTAGTTCGCCTCTTATTTTGGTTGCCAATTGTGCGAGCGGTTGATACGATGACCGTGTTAGCATTTCAAAACGCAAGGCTTCAGCCGTATCAAATAAAAAATGACGGATCAAACTGAAATCATATTCCTGATTGGGCAACTCTACCAGTTGGCAATTGTGAAACTGATTGGCATGGCGTAAAAGCAACCGTGTCCAGGATCACTTTCTCCTAATTCTTGTAGCAACGTGTACAACGCCAAACTCTGACCCACTTTATCCTGCGCCATAGAAGAGAAAGCTATATCTTCTTCTAATAATGGACCCATACCCGTCCATTCTGAATTTCGGTGACCTAAAATCAGTTGATCATCGGCCATTTTATAAAGCAATTCTTTAAGAGGCGTATGATCCATCCTTAAGTTGATTTATTTTAATTTTAGTTCGTTCCAGGAAATTTTTCAATTTATCTCCGCCTTTATAATCTGAGGCATCACGAAATTTCTTTTCCGGAAGCGTGAGCCACAACTCTTTTTCCTCATCAGATGTAAATCGGATTGCCTCTGTAGCGATAGCCCACACATTGTAGATCACTTTGCCAGTATTAAACTTCACCCTGGCATTTGCCATGGCTTCTTCAACACTATTTGCCGCAACCGTACCAACATGCACGTGCTGCTTTCCCCTCTTTACCAAATGATAAATTTCGAACGATTGATTGCCCTGTTTTAAATTCGTCAATTCAGGTATCAGGTCGTAAGCGTTGTTATCACCTTCCGTCATGGGCGAAACAAAAACTTCGTGGGTGTCTACGACATAAAGTGAAACGCATGTGAATCTTCGGGTGAAAGCTTCCTTTGCTAACACGTAAGCCATCTCTAAGTTAGGAGCATGTACTATACCTTCATGTTGAAAAGGCTTGCCCTCTTTGGGTTGCACAAAAACTTCGAACGTTCCAAATTGATCGAGGGGTGCTTTCGAACTAATCGATTGACTAATCTGTGGTAAACGATTTACACGAGGATCTATTGAATTCAAAGCTCAAAATTTAAAAATCAAAATCACTTTTAACAGACATCAAAAATTCAGTGCCCAATTTTGAACATTGAATTTTAAATTAATCAGGCCAACGGCATTACATATTTAGCTTTAGGCGACTTCAGTGCATCTCGCACCCACTTTCCACGTTCTTCGGCAATTCTTCTTACTTCCAGTCGTTCTTTATTGCACGGGCCATCGCCATTAATTACGCGCTTAAATTCTTCCCAATCGGGTTCGGTGTATTCCCACTTACCTGTTTCATTTTTTTTCAACTTCTCATCAGGAATGGTGAACCCCAGTTCCCAAATTTTAGGAACATACATATCCAAAAATTGATTACGCATCTCATCGTTGGTTCCCATTTTCACTTTCCACCGCATCAAAACTTCTGTGTGCGCTGAGATTTTATCAGAGGGTCCGAAAAAATGCATCATAGGCGCCCACCAGCGGTTCAATGCTTCCTGAAACATTTGACGTTGCTTGGGTGTGCCTGAAGCCAGATAGATAACACAGTGATGACCGTATTTTAAATGGAAAGATTCTTCCGCACAAATGCGATCAAGTGCCCGACAATACGGACCGTAACTTCCTTTAGCATTCGCCAGTTGATTTACAATAGCCCCGGCATCCACCAACCACGAAATAAAACAACAGTCGGCCCAGGTAAAAGTGGGGTAGTTGAAAATGTTTGAATATTTTGATTTACCGTTAATCAGATCTTCAATCATTTGCTCGCGTGGCTTGCCCAATGTTTCGGCTGCGCTGTACAAAAGCTGACCATGACCTACTTCGTCCTGCACTTTCGCCATCAACGACATTTTTCTTTTAAAGCCAGGTGCCCGGGTAATCCAGGTTCCTTCCGGAAGCGCACCTATAATTTCGCTGTGCGCATGTTGTTCGATCATTCGAATCAATTGCTTGCGATAAAGTTGCGGCATCCAATCAGCGGGTTCTATTTTTTCGCCCCGTTCAATGCGGGCTTCAAATTCTGCTAACTGGATTGGATCTTCACTGGCTATACTATCCGTTTTTATGCCTTCAAAAGTATTTCCGCCTCCGTACATAATAGTGGTTTTAATGCCCTAACAATCGTTTGCAAATATAACAGTGCGAGACGTAACAAAGTTAAGAACGCACACAAAAAACAAGATGTAAAGATAATTTTAGCCTTTCTTGAGGCCGTTCACCAGCATGTCAGCTAACTGCTGACCTAATTCCGCTGGATCAATTTTACTGGATGGATCGTACCACATCGGCATCCAGTTTAGGGATGAAAACAGGGTCATTACTGCCAATTTTTTGTCGATGGTATCTTTGAATTCGCCTTTGCTTGCTCCTTCTTCAATGATCGCCTTAAATCGATTTATGTAATTGATTCGTAGTAAAAGAAAATCGCGGAGAAAAGGTTGGCTTAAATGCCGGTGTTCATTCATAAAAACAGCTGAAGCAGTAAGATCTTTTGCCATAACCTGGATATGACCAATAATACCGAACCGTAGTTTTTCCGTGGCCGTGTAATTTTTGCTCTCTACCTCTGCCAGCGACTTACGGAATTCAGTAGCCATATCGAAACAAAGACTCTGAAGTATTTCCTCCTTTGACTTGATGTGCGAATAGAGACTGGCAGCTTCAATACCTAATTTCTGAGCCAGGTCGCGCATGGAAGATGCGGCATATCCCTTTTCGCGAAACAACTCCGCTGCGCTTCTAATAACCTGTTCTTTTCGGGATAAATTTCCTAAGGCTTCCATTTAACTGACTGAATTGAAGGCTAAGTTAATTAATTAAATTTGATTAAAATTGGATTCGCTAAAAATGAAGTTTAATTCCGTTAAAGATTTTTTTACAGACTCAATAACACAGGGTATCAACTGATGATGATACCCCTGATTTTGTTCATTTATTTTTATGCACAGTCCTATTTCTTCATAGGGCAACCTTGGATTGAAGGAGAAGATATAATTACCTATATCATGGTTGGACTGGGAGTAATTGCTTTGGTGATCCTAACAACTGTTCAGATACAAACAGAAAGGAAAGCCAGAACAGTTGCAACTCTCATTGGACTTGGAATTAAGTTGGAGAAAGTAGGTTCATTACTTTTGACGAAGATGGTTTGGCAATTTGTTGTTGCTACCCTGATGCCTTTGGGACTGGTAGCCACGGGCAATCAAATCTTCAGTATATTTTTTGGACTTACCTTAGCCTGGTATTTTGTTCAATGGCCTACGCCAGAAAAAGTTTCAAAACTCTTGCACTTACGTGGCGATGAGAAGGAAATGGTGCTTAGTCGCGGAGAGGCATTTAAGTAAAAAGTCTGCCACCATTTCCGGTAACAGACCCCTTCAATAAGTTGCCTTCGTTTTAGAAAGTTATTCCAAAACTGAAAGCGTTTAGCTTCGGACCTTTGTCTTGAATGTATAATTCATTCAGATCGTAGTTAAAGAAAAAGTCAACATCTTCATAACCGACTTGTACCCGTACACCATAACGTATGTTATTCAGATAGAAATTGTCATGATCATGCACTTTTTTCTTATCGCCACCTTCATTAAAGGCTTGCTTGCTATAGCTGTCGATTCGGTATCCAATATAGGGCCGGCACCGAATCTAAAAGAATCAGAACTATGACCATCAAAGAAGCTTGCCTTTCTTCGATTACCACCAAAATCGTAGATGGGTATCAGCGAAGCATTGATGTAGGTAGCCGTTAGTTTACTTTTGATGTAGTCGACATCACGGGTATCCAGAGCAAAAATAACTGAGTTGTCGTCTTTGCTCATTTGTGTTTGTGCGTTCTGATATTTGAAATTATACCAGCTTACACCCAGTCCCCACTCCAGAAAGAATTTATTCGAGACCCGGGTTCTTAGATTTGAATTAATTGCCACGTACCACGATCCCCACGGCTTTACGGTGTACAAACTGTTATCGCCATCTGGAAATTTTCCTCCTGACAAATAGTTATTCATACCGAGATCAAAATTTATGGAAGGGTAGGTTCTCCGGCCATGCCACGTTTTATGGTTATGGGTGTCCCAATCTTCGTCATCACCATTGTCAAAAACCGTTTCTTCTTCCTTATTCTCTTCGGGTTCAGGCTCGTTCAATAAGTAGGCGGAGGAAGATTCTTGTTGTTTCACCGTATCTTTTTGCTCCAGCTTAGTAATCAAATCAGTCATCAACTTCTGGAAGTCATATTTTTTCATAGTCTCCAGATCCTTTTTATCCTGAATCGTAACTGTGATTTTGCTGGCCTCGCCCACTTTGATAACCACCGTATCGGCCGGTTTCGTTTGGGCCTGGCAGGTAAGTCCGGCAAGCATTATTATTCCTGTCAAAATATTTTTAGTATTCATACTTAGTTTCTTTTCGTTTTATCTTTTCTAAACTCAAAGGCGAATAGTTCATTCTTGGCATCGCGCAGGCTTCCAAAATCACTTTCACCATTTTTTAATTCAAGGGCCTTATCAAAAATCTTTTTAATTCCGGTATTCTTTTCATCATTTATTCGCGCCACTTGTTGCGTGTTCGTTGTAATCGCATCGAGTGTAAATTCAATGACAATCGGTTTTTCAACTTTTGCAACCGGTGTTGACTCCATAACTATATTCTGATCAATCACTAACGGCACTGCTTGTTGCTCTTCTTTAAGCTGTTCCGTACTTATATTATTTACAGCTACTTCCGTGGATCTATTTTTTTGTTTTTTCAAGGACTTGCTTTCCGTTACCTGATGATTTTTCTTTTCTGTTTCTACGGGTAAAGTGCTTGGTGAACTATTTATTGCCGAAGTAGATTCCGGAGTATTAGGTTCTACCTTACTTATAGGTTTTACTTCCTGGTTTGTTTCGGTGGTATAGAACCAGGTTGTGGTTAGCAACCCAAACAGAGCAAGCACAGCCGCCATACGCCACAGTATTACCTTATTATTTTTTTTGATAATCCTGCTTCGACTTTTTTCCACGCTTCCCGCGGATGGCTTGGCACGAAGATCACCCAGTTTATTCTTAAATAGTTGATCGATTGGGTTGCTCATATTCTTTTATTTTTGAACCAATTTTTGTTCTGCTTCCTGCAGACTTTTTTGTAACGATGCTCGGGCTCTACTCAGTTGAGATTTGGAAGTGTTTTCACTAATCCCTAATTGATCGCCAATTTCCTGATGGGAATAGCCCTCAATGGCATAAAGATTAAAGACAATCCGGTACCCTGTAGGAAGTTGATCAATCATCTTTAGCAGATCTTCTGCTTCCAGATTTTTTTCCAGATTTCCATAGTCTGGTTCATAATCGGCTGCTTCTATGTCTGTTTCCAGGTACATGTTTTTATTCTTTCTTAAATAACTTAAAGCTTCGTTTACTACCACTTTGCGCATCCAACCTTCAAAGTTTCCTTCGCCCTTGTATTGATCTATTCTATCGAGAATTTTGGTGAAGGCAACAATCAGCACATCCTCCGCTTCCATTTTATCTTTGATATACCGGCAACAGAGCGCGTACCACTTCGAAGCGTACTGATCGTATAGTCGCTTTTGTGCATC
The DNA here is from genome assembly GCA_016709845.1 of Flammeovirgaceae bacterium. Classification (GTDB taxonomy): domain Bacteria; phylum Bacteroidota; class Bacteroidia; order Cytophagales; family Cyclobacteriaceae; genus ELB16-189. The sequence continues at coordinate 54,760 of JADJMA010000015.1, forward strand.
CCGATTTTGTCGTTTGCAGCCTTCTATTAATTCTACGTCTTTAGCGCGGTAAATCGTAAACTCCATTTAAATTCTCAATACACTACCAAGATGCAAGGTAGGGGCTTGAGGTTGCACGGTTAACAAATAAAATGTGAATTCTTTGCGTAAGGGCCTTGGGAATGGCCTGGCAATCAGATTTAGGAAGTTGAGCCAAAAGAAAGAGGCTGTCTAAAAAGTAAGATTCTACTTTGAGACAGCCCCTGAATTGGTAATAAGCTGTAATTAATTCCTTGTGATAATTTCAGGATTCCCCCTATGGGAAACGGAACTGGCAATACCCTTCGTGATTTCTAATTTACGGGTTACATATACCTTTGCAGAAGAAGCCCCACGCGCCTCAACGATAGCTTCACCTACTTCAAAGTTAAAAGCCCGAAGGGAAGAGGCACCCGTGGCATTTGCCTCCATAAAATTACCACTTCCCTTTAACTCGAGGCTGGTTGCACCCGTAAGGTCAATGGTAAGATTATCTGTTTTAATGTCGCCCTCGGCTTCAATGGCTCCCAATAGTTTCACTTCCACATCCGATTCTTCAAATCCAATAAAAGATAGTTGCCCCGCCCCTGTAACTTTCAATTCTTCGAGGTGTGGCAGTACAATTTTTATTTTTACTTTATTCTCTTTGAAAAAGTCTTTTTTCCAAAAGAAATTACTCGCATCATCAAAATCAATAACAAGCGTTTCGCCACTTACATACACATTGTATCGGTTCTTTTCTTTCGTAACGCCATCAAGTTCAACCGCATACTCTTCACCTTGTTGAATTTCGATGTCGAAAAACCCAGCGATATCTATTTGATTAAAGTCGCGCAAGCCATATTGATCTTGCAGGCGTAACAAACGTGATTCGGTGGGCTCACTACAATTCACGCATTCAAAGCTTTGTTTGGTCATGCGCCATGTTTTATCAAAATTAGAATCCCGGTATCCGTCATAGTCGCGGTAATTGTTGTCAATCAATCGCCACATGTCTTCTTCAATAACAAAAAGTGTGTTATAGGGAATGTAGAGATCCATATCCAAGCGCTGAGCTCTGAATTTGGCGTCCCCTTTAAAGGTGATATTTGAGTCGAACACGAGAATGCTATCTTGTTGAACTACGTTGTACCCAACCATCTGTGCATTCTCGCTCGCAGATTTCCGGGTATTTCCCTGCGCTTCGAAACGCTCAATCAATTTTATTTCGGTGCCTTCGTAGCCTTTAATGGTTAGGGATGTCATGTCGTAATCATCCAATCCAGTTTCATTAACCCGTAACACCGCAGTTTTTCCAGTAACAGTAAAAGTTTTTTCTACTTTATGCTCACCTTCTTCTTTAAAGGCATACACAATTTGCGGAATGCTTATACCCACAGCCGCCACACTTATAAAGAAAAGCACGAAGAGCGACCAACCGACTATAGCATTGAACACAATGCGTTTGGCAATTATTGAGTTACCAATCAGGTTGATAAAGAGGGCAGGTACCAGTAAGAGCGTAAAGACAAAGAAGGCAGTCCAGGAGGGAAAACTGTTTCTAAAGGCCTCCAAAGGCAACCCAAATTCTGTGATGTGCAGGTTCCACCAGGCCGGGGAGTCGGAGAAATGAATGAATCCGAAAATCATGCCGGCCGCTAAAACCAACGACAGAATCATTGCTAAGCCAGTTAGACTTATGGCAATACCAATGGCCACGCGAAGCACATCAACAAACACCCGGAATAAAGGGCCCAACTCTCGTGATCCCTTCAATAATCATAGCAATCAAACGGAAAGGGAACAATACGATTTTAGCCAATACACTTTCTTCCCCATGTTCTTTTCATTCAAACCCTTTTTAACAGTTGATTCAATGTTAGAAAGAGTAACCGGTTCACCCTGCATTTGCATTCTCTCGGTAATAGTTTTTGCTTGTGGCAAGGCAATCCAAAGAATGATGTAAACGATTAAACCAAGTCCACCAAAGAATGCTGTTACTACAAACAGTACTCGGGTCAAAGCAATGTCGGCTCCAAAAAATGCAGCCACACCACTGGCCACACCGCCAATTACTTTTTGTTCTGTATCGCGAAACATCTTCTTTACAGATGGTTCTTCTTCCAGATCTTCCGCGGCCGGTAAAACAATCCAGAGGATGATATAGACCAGTAACAAACTGCCATAACTACCTAATATTAACAGGGCAAAAAGTAGCCGCGGCCATACAGGATCGATGTTGAAGTAATGGGCTAAGCCTGCACATACACCACCAAGAATTTTTCTTTTTTGATCGCGCTGTAATTTTCGCGGTGTGGTTGTACTCTTTTGATTTTGTGATGAATCACTTTGTGTTTTGAAAGATTCACCGGCAAATTCTTGTTCTTCGGCAGCTTTAAAGTCACTTACGCTACCCATTGTGGTCATCAGACTGCTTACATCTTCGGCAGTAATAACCTGTTTTCCTTCATTGAGTTTGGCTAAAAATATTTCGGCAATGCGACTTTCAATGTCCGATAGAATTTCACTGCTGTCCTCGAAGGAAGCGAAATACCGCTTAATGGAATCCAAGGTATTTGCGAAGATTTTCGTAGCCATCTTCTTCGATGTGAAAGATAATGCCGCTGATGTTTATACTGATGTTCTTTTTCATAGCTGAAAGATCGTTATGAACAGGGTTTGGAGTTTAGCTAATTGATTTTGATTGAATCATGTTTGTGGAATGAACAAGGTCGTCCCAGGTTTCTGTTAAACCTTCAAGAAATTTACTTCCTTCTTCGGTCAATTTATAATACTTACGGGGTGGCCCCGATTTGGATTCCACCCATTTGTATTCGAGCAACCCCGCATTTTTAATCGGGTGAGCAGGGGATAGAGGGTTCCTTCCACCACTATCATTTTGGCGACGTCAATTCGTCCAGCATGTCGGAGGCGTAAACCTCACCGCGCGAAATAATGTGTAAGATGCAATACTCTAATATGCCCTTTCTCATTTGTACTTGTGTGTTTTCAAGATTCATACATCCATATTAAGTTGATCTGATCTCAGGTGTTATACGGATAAGGTACTATGTATGGCCAAGTACTAGATGAAAAAAGTTTAAATATTTTTGGAATCGTTTAAATTTGGCTGAATTCGCAGAGTTTATGTCGCAGTTACCAGTAATTTTGTAGCGGTATACATCCTATCTATCCTTTATTTTAGAAAAACTGTGGGGTTTGGTTTCAGGTTATTAGTTCTGTGTTTTCTGCCTTTTTTGGGATTTTCTCAATATTCCCATGAATGGATCAAACCTGGCCAATCGTATTATCGAATTCCGGTATCGGAAAAGGGCGTTTATAGATTAACAACTTCAGATCTTCAGTCTGCAGGAGTGCCCATCGGGTCGGTAGACCCCAGACGGATTCAAATTTTACATCGCGGAATTGAGCAAGCCATTTTTGTTCAGGGGCAAGCCGATGCGGTGCTTGATGCAGGAGATTATGTAGAGTTTTATGGTATGGGTAATGATGGCACTTTGGATAAAGATTTATACAAGCCAGCAACTCTACAACCACACAATTATTATAATCTCTATAGCGACACAACTGCCTACTTCTTAACGTGGCAACTTTCTGCGGTGCAAGGAAAGCGCATCGCTAACTTTTCGGAAATTAATGTTACTAACATTCCCAAAGAGGATTTTCATCAGGAAGAGCGATTACTCGTTTTAAAAAATGAATACGCGGGTGGCAACAAGGAAAGTGATGTTATCCAATCTACCTATTTTGATGAAGGCGAGGGTTGGACCGGAACAGCCATCCGGCAGAATCAAAGTATTGACTATACGATGGATTTAATTACGCAGGCCGTTACCCCTTCAGGAACTCCTCAACTTGAAATTTTATTGGTTGGTCGGGATGCATTTCCACATACAGCTATTATTTCTGTTGGTGCCAATGCGGGTTCACTTAGAGTTTTAGACACACATAACTTTAGTGGATTCACTACAGAAAAACTTACCTACACACTTGACTGGACTGACATCGGGTTAGATGGCAAACTTGCCATTCGTTTAGCTTCGCCATCCGCTACTAATAATCGGTTTCAATTCAGTGTATCCTATGCCAAAGTAGTATTCCCTCAAAATTTTGATGCCACTGGTGTTTCAGCAAAAACAATTAATCTCGTTTCAAATCCAACCAACAAATCGTATCTCGAATTAGAAAATGCAGCGGCAAACATTCGTATTTGGGATGTTACCGATCCAACCAGTATTGTAGCCATTGGATCAACGCTAACCGGCTCCACACTAAAAGCAATAGTACCTAACACGCAATCTGCACGTGCTCTTTATGTATTCAATTCATTCATAACGCCACCCGTAAAACCAATATCCTTTCGATTTTACAATCCTGCGCAGGCGGGCTTTGTAATTATTTCTCATAAAAGTTTAATGCAACCTTCTTCCGGGTATGATAATCCCGTAAAGGCTTACTCAGGTTTTCGCGCCTCGCCAGCCGGAGGGTCGTACGACACGTTGGTAGTAACCATTGATCAATTGTATAATCAATTTAACTATGGCGAAACTTCACCGCGGGCTATTTATGAATTTATGAAATACCTCGTTGCGGAAGGATCACCAAAATATCTTTTTCTGATTGGCAAGGGGCGCGATGTAAGTTCCGGATATCATCGGTTGATAAACCCTGCGCCTTCCGTATTAAAAGATCTTGTGCCTCCGGCCGGTTCGCCTGGCGCGGATATAAATTATACTGCTGGATTGGATGGAACAACTTACGAGCCGAACATTGCCTACCGGGCGACTTTCAGCAAGTACTTCGCTTCAGGTAGCCGGATACTTAAATAAAATTAAAGAAATAGAAACGGCTGGAGCTATCCCCACCTGGCAAAAGAAAGGGTTGCATTTAAGTGGCGGCATTCTACCCAATGAACTTGTTACTTTTCGTGAGTACTTAGATGGGTTTAAGAAAACTGCGGAAGATCCTTACTGGGGTGGTGAGGTGAGCACGATCGCAAAGAGAGATCCCAATCCGGTAGAGCTAATAAATATTTCGGATGAAGTGAATGCGGGGGTTAACCTGATTACTTTTTTCGGACATTCTTCCCCCAGCACCATCGATATTGATATTGGGTATGTGAGCGATCCTACCATGGGATATAATAACCCGGGTAAGTATCCAGCCTTTTTGATTAATGGGTGTAATGCAGGTAATTTTTTTGCAGGATATACTTCTTTTGGTGAAGATTGGATGCTGACGCCAAATAAAGGCGCACGAAATTTTATTGCACATAGTTCTTTCGGTTTCGTTTACTCATTAAGATATTATTCTGATTTATTTTATCAGATCGGGTTTGCCGATTCGGTATTTGTCAAGAAGGGAGTTGGCGATGTGCAGAAAGAAGTAGCCCGGCAATATATGCTCTCGGCTCCGGCAACCATGGCTAACATTACACAGGTGCATCAAATGGTTTTACTGGGCGACCCTGCTGTTAAATTATTTAATCAATCTAAACCCGATTATGAAGTAACCAGCGCGTCTCTATCGGTAGTTTCATTTAATGATAAGCCAGTAACAGTTGCCAGCGACTCTTTTGCTATAAAAATTATTGTTAAAAATTTAGGGTTGGCTGTTGATAAGCCGCTAAAAGTAAAATTAGATCGTGGGTTAAGTGATGGCACAGTTCGCGCCTACGATTCACTCTTTGCTCGCATATTAAATACCTATACACTTTCATTTACCTTATATAAAGAATCGGGTAGAGACGGAGGAAATAATCAATTTACTGTAACGATCGATCCTGAAAATGATTTGGACGAATTGAACGAAGCAAACAACGAGGCTTCTTTCAACGCCTTCATCCCTTCTAATGCCACCTTGAATTTATTCCCACAGGCCTATGCAATTGTCAATCATCCCGAAATAAAATTAGTTTGGCAGTCGACTGATTTGATAGCGGCTTCCCGCGATTTTATTATTGAAGTTGACACCACTCATTTATTCAACAGCCCTTATTTAATTAATCGAACAGTTTCAGGAAAAGTATTAGCAAGTACACAAATCAATTTGCTCGATAGCGATTCTACTGTTTACTACTGGCGAACGCGATTTAAAGTGCCTGTGGCTGGTGAAAGTGGGGAGTGGACTTCTTCTTCCTTCGCTTACATTATAGGCAGTCCTGAAGGCTGGGCACAAATAGAGAACGATCAAGTAAAAGAAAATTTCTTTAGCCAATTAATTCCACCCGGTTCGGGCACACCTTTTACGTTTGAGGAGACAGTCACTTCTGTTTCCGTTAAAACCTTTGGAAAGGATAACCCATCTCCACCCACTAATGCGTCTATTAAAATTGATGGTGCTGAGTATAACCTGTCAACACAAGGGCAGCCTTGCAGAAACAATACACTTAACTTAGTTGCCTTCAATAAGCAAACGGCCATTCCCTATGCCGCTATACCGTTTATTTTTCAAGACCCGAGAACATGTGGACGCGAGCCTCAGATAATTAACAGTTTTAGTTTCACTGAATTAGAAGCCGGTGACCTGACCTCTTTTGTAAATGCAGTAGGCGTTAGCGATTCGGTGGTTATATTCTCGATTGGAAACCCAGGTTATACGGCCTGGTCTGCTAATGTTAAAAACAAGTTGGGCGAATTAGGGGTAAGTCTTTCCGTACTCAATGATTTGCAGGCAGGCGAACCTATTGTAATTTTTGGAAGAAAAGGTGCACCGGCAGGCACGGCTCAGGTGCATCGATCGTTGCTTGTACCCGCGAGCGAACAACTCATCACTGTTGATGGCACGATCACTGGAAGGAAGACGGAAGGTCTGATGAAATCTGTAACTATCGGTCCGGCTGTGGAGTGGAAACTTTTTAAATCGAATGTCGACAGTCCAGAACCTGATGATGAGTTTTCTTTTTCACTTTATGGAATTTCGATAAACGGAGGTGAGACTTTGTTAGCGAGTGCTGTAGCGAACGATTTTGATCTCTCTTCGATTTCCCCTCTGATTATCCATACCTGAAAATTGTTTTGAAACGCGCGATGAGGTGAATCTGACACCCGTGCAATGGAAACGTTGGGCGGTTCTCTATAAGCCCATGGCGGAAGGTATTCTTTTTTGGAAAGGACCCGAGGGCCCGCTTGTTTGTTCAGGAAGGAGAGGCGTGGAGTTCAAACTTTGGGTTCGTCAACATCAGTTCAAAAAACTTTGTGGTTGATTCGCTAAACGTTGATCTGGAGATTTTCACGAAGGAAAGTCAGAAACGGGAGGAACAGAAATTTTTAATTAAAGCACCGGCAGTTGGTGACACCACCCTATTTTCAGTAACCTCACCAACGCTTGGCAAAGTGCGAACCAACGATGTAAATATTTTTGTTAATAAGCGCGTGGCACCCGAACCCTATTACGATAATAATTTCATCAGTCTGCAGAATTATTTGATTGTGGAGGCTGACAAAAAACCGCCTGTACTCGATGTAAAATTTGATGGCCGCACGTTGAAGAATAGAGATAATATTTCTTCGGCACCGAAAATTTTACTGACTATGCTGGATGAAAATCAATTTCGTTTAAAAACAGATACCGCGGGGATTACCTTGTTGCTAAAGTACCCTTGCAGTACAAGTACATGTTCGTTTACACGAATTCCATTAAGCAGTATTGACGTAAAATGGTTTCCGGCAACAGCCACTTCAGATTTCAGAATTGAGTATACGCCTCAGTTTAGCGATGGCGACTATGAATTGTCGGCTCAGGTTGCCGATGTTAATGGAAATGAGAGTGGAGCTGAACCGTATTTGATTTCATTCACCGTTCTTTCAGAACCAGGTCTTACTTTAACCAGTGTTTACCCAAATCCTTCATCGGGCAATTTTTATTTTAGTTTCCGGTTAACCGGCAACGAATTACCAGATGAATTCCTGCTTGAAATTTTCAATTTACAAGGCCAGGTTGTGCGCACCTTTACGATTGATGATGTTCAACACTTCAACATCGGAACTAATACCCTTGCGTGGGATGGCCACGAAGCCATCGGTGCTTATCTTCCGCGCGGGGTTTATGTGTACCGACTTCGAATAAAAGCCGGTACAGTAAAAGCCGCTACGCAAGGAAAAATAGTTGTGATGCGATAACTAATTTTGAGCTTCAATGGTGATGACCACCCGGACCATGTACATGACCGTGCGAAATTTCTTCTTCGGTGGCCGTACGGATTTCGAGTACTTCAACAGCAAAATTTAATTCAACACCCGCTAACGGGTGGTTCGCATCTACGGTAACGGAATCAAGACCGACTTTTGTTACGGTAACTACCTGGCCTTGGTTAGTTTGAAACTGTGTGCCTACTTTAACCTCCTGATCGCCAAACGAAGAGCGGGGTACTTGCTGCACCATGTCATCGCTTTTTACACCGTAGCCTTTTTCGGGGCTCACCTTGATGTTAAATTTATCGCCTGTTGATTTCCCTTCAAGGCCTTATTCCATGCCTGGGATAAGATTGCCGATGCCATGAATGTAGTGTAGTGGATCGCGGCCATCGCTTGAATCGAGCACGTTGCCTTGGTTATCGGTGAGTGTGTAATGAATGGCGGCTACTTTGTTTTTGGTGATTTGCATACTAGTTTTTGTTTGCAGAAATACCCATTGCAATATTGGATATCTCTTGGTTAAAAGTTTAAATGAAAGATTCTGAATTCTAAGATGTTTGTTGCCTACACAGTACACAGGTCAGAAAACGCCACAAATATCGAATTATTTTTTTAAACTCGAGGGTTATAATTTGAGTATTTTATGATTGGTGAAGACTAAAAAATGGTTGAGAATTTGGATAACAGTAATATTGAAAACTTAGTTAAGGTTTTATTTTTATTTGTCTTTTTGGAGCATGATCCTGCTATAGCCAACTTACCGTAAGGAAATACTTTTGTAATGCATTTGTATTCCAGATTCAAATAAGAATGGTAGGCGCAGTCCATTTTTAATTATATTTTTATTTTCAATTTTAAATACAACTTTATCTCATGGTTATGTCAAATATTAAAACTGTCATTGAAGAGTGGAGTGTAAAAGATCTTGAAGATGGATCATCTTTGAATATCATTGTATTGGTATGCACCGAATTAGGAAATCAATCGAAGCCTGGAATTCAAGTTTGTTACATGGGTAATATCATCAACTTTGAGCCATTGGCTGTAGAGCATGGAATAGTCCGGCTGGTAAAGTCAATGTATCAGAATATTTATTGGCCGATCATTCCTGGACGGTACATGAAGATCAGTATGTGAAAGTATTTCTGCTTACAGGTTCACCGCTAAAGGCTAAGGTTGAAGTAAAGACGCGCAGTTCTAAGCCTGTTATTAAAGAATACGAACTTCCGTTTGCGATAGCGGATTAAAAGTCGATATTAGTTGCTATCAAATTTATAGCGATCTATTGAAGAATTTTTTGATCGCGTTAAAGATTCCATGATCTTGACTTAGAGCAGAAAAAAAGGAATCAGGAATGTTATACACGGCAACCTGACTCATGATTCTAATAAATAGCTGTGCTCGATCTTCCTGTATTTCTACCAAATTCGAAAGCTCCTCAGAAGGAAGAATGACAACTTTGTGACCGGATTGAATCATTGATCTTAGTATGAATGGTGATAATTTATCCGACTCTATCACAGTAATGTGATTGGGATGCAGGCTGATAAATTTCAAGAGCGCCTCATCAAAATTTCCTTCCAATAAATGCCGTTGTGACCGTATAAGCGAAAATTTCTGGTGAACTTGTTGGAAGTATCTTATGTAGAACTCCTGCGCGTTACCCAACGCGCGGTAGGTTTCAACAATGGTCTCGTGAGTTTTGGATGCCAAGGCTGTAAAAATTACATGCCTGGCATGAAGCCGTTTTGATAATTCGGCAGACCAAGCATAGCCAACATTAAAATTAGAGTCTCGCTGAAAAGGATATAAAACGGTTATACTCATGATGATTCAGCGTTTAGATGAGAGCATTCTCATGCAGGTCACCTGGTAAACTTTTTTAAATTTCAACTTAGTACGTTCACAATTGGGCGAGGGCATTATTAAGGCTAGTTTGAGTCGCAACCTCATACAATTGGTTAAGTTTTCTCTAGACCTCTTCAATCGCATTTTAATTGCACTGGCTGAAAGGTCAAACATTTCCCGAAGTGCCTCAATGGGCAATCCGTTACGATATTTAAGAATAAGAAGATTTTTGTCTGCCTCAGGCATTGACTCTACGAGCATAAGCATTGTTTTTTCTATAGAACTTCCTTCCATGGCATCCAGGGTATCATCGGTTGCCAACAACCTTTCTTCTTGCTCTATGGTAACAGGTTGGAAATTTTGTTTGCCTTTTTTTCGCAAATATTCTAAGCACTGTCTATGAGCAATAATGTAGAGCCAGGTTGAAAAGGCGGAATCACCTCGAAATGTTTTAAGACTATTTAAAGTTTTAATCAAGGTATCTTGAGCAAGGTCAAAAGCTTCGTCTGGATCTTTTACCATCGAAATGCATTTTTGAAATACCTTCTTGTAATAGCGGATATAAAGTTCCCCGGTAGCGTCTGCCTTGCCAGCAATAATTTTAGAGATTAATTCTTGATCTGAGAATTGCGATAAATTTTTCATGGTAGTGTTGGTTTGATGACGTAAATGTCCAAACCCACCCCAAGTAGAATAAGAGTGAAAACCGGTATTTTTGAAATTCCGCGTAATACGTATGGAGTGTGTGTTTTTCGTAAATGGACTACGAGAAACTCGCACGCATGCAGCAAAGGCCCTCAAATAAGGGCGTTCTCAAGGGCATATTTTACTAACCCAGCTGTATTTTTTACCTGTAGTTTTTCCAGAATATTTCTTCTGTGTGTATCCACCGTTCGAATGCTTATAAAAAGTTTTTCGGCAATTTCTCCATTCGTGTATTCCTGGGCAATCATACGTAGAACTTCAATTTCCCGTTCTGATAACGGCATGTCTTTCTTTGGTTGAGCACTGGGTGCTGTTCGCAGATTTGTTAACGCTTTGAGGAGAGAGGCTGAAACTTTTTGGCTATAATAACTATCGCCCTTGGCTACGGTATGCAAGGCCGTAATCAAATCAACTGAATCAGTGTCTTTAAGCAAGTACCCGCTGGCACCTGCCTCAAGCATTTCTATAATGTATTCTTCTTCCTCATGCATAGTGAGTGCCAGAATATGAACCTCGGAATACAATTCTTTGATTTTTTTTGTTGTTTCAATGCCATTGGTATGGCCCATGTCTATATCCATCAAAACAACATCAACAACTGTTTCTTTCAGAAACGCCAATACCTCATCTCCATTTGAAGCCTCACCCGCTATGACTATATCCTTCTCTTTTTTGAATAATGCCGCGTAGGCCAATACGAATGATCTTGTGGTCATCAGCGATTAGCACCTTAAGTTTATCAGCATTCATAGTACCGATCTAGCTTTCGTAGGTAGCGGAAAAAAAGACTCAACAGAAACGTTCATAACCGAAAAATAGAGAAACATAGTATTCTTTTACAGAAGATTCCTAAAATTTATTGTCACATAAATAGGATTGCTAGGGGAATTTAGTTCCATTCAATAGAATTAATAGTTGCGATTAAATACGTGGTTTTTCACATTATTTGGTCAAAAGAATTACTGTAAAGACTGAGCCTTTACCAACTTCGCTTACTACTGTTATTTCGCCACCTAATGCTTGCACTAAGGCTTTAACAATAGATAAGCCTAGCCCGGTAGAACTTTCGCCTTGCGTAGGCTTGTTAGAAAGCCGATTAAACCCGGTAAATATGAGCGGTACCTCAGCGGCCGGAATACCCATACCCGTATCGGAGATTTCAAATTCAATAAATTCGTTTCGATACTGCGTGCTTATTTTAACAAGACTCTTGTTGCTTGAGAATTTTATTGCATTGGAAACAAGATTTTGGAGGATTTGATATAAAATATTTCGGTCTGTTTTAATTGTTTTTGCTTCCGCCTGAATGATTAAATCAATCTCCTTATTTTTTATCTGTTCCGTAAACTCGCTGGTTAGCACTTTAAGCAACTCTGCCAATTGTATTTGGGCTTTATGGATTTCTAAACGACCACGTTCAATTTGATTTAGATCCAGCAGGTTACTGATCAAGGCTTGCATGTTCGTGCACGACTCTTCCATTACGTTTAGGTATTCGAGATCTAGGGTCGATCGCGATGTACCGTCACTTTTCATTAAACGAATTAAACTAACTACTCCTACGAGGGGTACTTTTAAATCGTGTGAAGCTATTCCTAAAAATTGATCTTTCGTTTGGTTTAGCTTAACCAACTCCTGCGTTCGTTCAGCAACTTTTAACTCCAGGGTTTCATTGGCTCGCAGTAAACTCTGATTACTGGCCTCTAAATTTCCAATGAGACGAATTATATTCTTTTGTTTACTGACTAACGCCAAAAGTGCCACCAAAGAAGTAACGCCAATCAGCAGAAAAGCAAAAATCGAACAGAATCCTCTATCCGTGTATTACGCTCTAGGCTTGTTAGGTGTTTGGAGAGAAGTGTTCTTTCCCGGTGCGACAAGCGATCGGTCAAAATCTGTAAGCTGTCCATATAAACTTTACCAACTTTTTCGGACTCCCGGTTCGCAGCGGAATCTTTTCCAAAGGCGTTGACAAGGTTAATGGAATAGTCAAGCTCTTTTCTCTTATTATTAAGGGTTTCAACAATACTGTCTTCCAAAAATTTTAATTGCTTTGGATCACCACTAAATAATTTTTTAAGCTATCAATTTGCTCGTCAACTAAATCCTTAGCTTTATTATAGGGTTCTAAAAATTCACTATCCTTAGTAACCACATATCCTCGTTGCCCGGTTTCCATATCCTTCATCAAAGAGAGCAAGTATTCAGAAGCGGCAATGGCTTGATATCTACGCATCACCAGTTCTGTAGAGCGCCTTTTCTCGACCGTATTATAATGCGTGATGACAGCACTTGCCAACACAGAGATGATAGAAAAAATAAGAAGGAAATAGATACTTCGATTACCCAGTTTCATAGAGTCGCGTAGTTTATTGACAATTCTCATCAAACCAGTATAGTCCGTTGAACACAAATATAAGCGATCGCATCGAACAACATGGTAACCAAAAGATGAGCAAAGCGACTGGAAGAAATATCTCGAAAACACTATGGAAAGGGAGTTAGATTATTACTGAAAATGCTGTGACAAAATCTCTATATTTTTTTAACCAGTTAGTGATAGGGTTGGGCTAAATATTATCAGCAAGATATTTTAGTGCTCGTAATCTCCATTCATTGAGCCTATGGGTAAATGTGACTTTTCTGCTGATTGTTGTCTAATTTAACAGATTCATGGAACACTGGGGGTATATAGCCATATTCTTTGCAAGCCTTATGGAAGGTGAAACAGCTTTGATCACAGGTTCATTCATGGCTCACCGCGGCTATTTTGTCTTGCCGAAGGTGATTATGGTATCACTGGCCGCCACACTAATCATTGACTGGAGTTATTTTGTAATTGGAAGAAAGCACGGACGAAAATTTCTCCAGACCCGCCCCAGGCTTGAAGCTAAACTAAATCACGTTACCACCTGGATTGAGAAGTACCCGGTTCTCCTCATGATATTTTATAGATTTTTGTATGGAATCCGAATTCCACTAACAATAGCATTTGGACTAAGCACCTATAGTGCACTTCGATTTGGAATGTTAAGTTTTGTAGGAATACTTCTTTGGGTAGGTTGCTATGTTTTTGTCGGATACTTCTTCGGTGCAATAATTGAAGCCAATCTAACGATGATAAAACATTATGAACTTGCCGTTGCCGGAATCATTTTACTGACTTCACTCGGGGTCTTCTACTTTGTTAAAAAACGAAACCTGAAGAAATTGGACGAAGTAGGTTCAGCTGACGGTGTACAAAAAACTGACGAAAATTGAGATAGGGGCTGAACTAAGCTCCATGAATGTATCTTTTTCCAAGAGCCGCAGTCCCTTTGTTTTTTTTAACTCAATACAGTATTGCTATTTTGGTTTAGATCTGATAATAACAGAAAAAATAGTTATTTCTTCTCTGTGACTTTTACAAAGTGTTATCCTCTAAAGAGAAAGCAAAATATATAGAGTTCACGAGGTCATAAAGGATAGGCAGTGGGTAAGGGCAGCAAAATACTGAAGGAAAGGAAGGTAATAGTATTGTGGGGACAATATTATAGTAGGGTTAGGTTGTGGGTAAAAAGTCACTCGTAGATGGGTGACTTTTTCTTCCTTCATAAACGATATGCCGATTTTTAGCCTGGTAGGTGAAGTCCTGAAATTATGAGCAGTTACCCTATCAACCAGAGAGTTGAATGAGGGAGTACAAGTCTGAGTGTTTGGCAAATCAAAATTTAAAGAGCTTAGGGCGAATTATTCGAAGATGAATATTAAATCAGTATGAAACTTTAAAATTGTTACAATGACTTTAATAGATGAAAATATAATACCGGGCAATCATGGAAGAGTTTTCGGAACGAATGCAACTAAGGAAGAGGATTTGAATAAAATTGCCCGAGCAATAAGGGCACTTGCCGGTATAAAAGATGTTATTATAGATGCCAGTACTTTCCCCGAAGAATTCACTATACACACTAGTGCTTTTGTTCGAATTGACGATATTCAGCAGGTCGTAAAAGCCTTGGGATTTCACGCGATACCTAAAGGCCTTTTTAAGTTATTCTGACAGCAGTAATGTTTTATTGGTGCTGCATGATTTCCAAAATGATTATTAAGATAGCTTAGGCTGAGCAATAGACTGATACCGCCATTAAACTCTAATCGAGTACAAATGTAATTATTCCATGTTTCCACGCAGGATTATTCATTAATTCCCAGGCCACTGAATCCACCCTTGCACACAAAAAAAATTAAAAAAAGGGCTAAGTCTTGTGTGACTTTCTAATCGAACAATCATCCAAAAGTAAAGCAGGCAATTTTTAAGTCTGTTTATGTAAACCAAAATATAAAGTATATGAAAACTTTTGAAGCCGATAATAAAACCGGAGTTAATCACGAAGGAGTGCACCCAAACCAACCTTTAAAATATTTGACGGTGTCATCCATCATTGGAGATCAAGTTCAAAATCCGGCAGGCGAGCACCTGGGACACATTAAAGATATTATGATAGACCTCTCAAGCGGGCGTATCGAATATGTAGTTATTGAGATGGGTGGATTCCTTGGCATAGGGGAAAAGTTTTTTGCGATTCCTTATCCACTGTTAACGGTGAATCCAAAAAGAGAAATTTTTATTCTCAGTCAATCAAAAGGAGTATTAGAGAACGCACCAGGATTTAATAAAGAACATTGGCCAGAAACCAACACCCATGAATTTGATCGGGCAGGTTCTTATTGGGGAGATTTTATGGGGGCCAGTACAGGAGCCGTGCCTTATTAACTAATGCGATCAGCGAAAGATAAATAACCGAATGGACTATGATAGAACAGATCAAAAATTATGAAAGCAACATATTGGCTCTGGAGGTAATTGATGGCTTTACAGAAACGGATGAAAAGATTTTTCAAAAATTCTTTCACCAAAAGATTATTAAAGGATTTGATCATATAAATGTGTTGATCAAACTGGATGAACTGAAAATTTCAAAATCGGCAACAAAGGCATTTTTTGAAGACATGCTATGGTCGCTGCGTAATTTTAAAAATCTCGGTCGTATTGCCATTGTTGCACACTCTAAAATTTTTAAGGCCAGCGTTCCTATTGATAATCTCTTTTTTGAAAGAGCAAGTAAAGGAAGGAAGAACGGTATTTTGATATTTCACAAATAGAAGAAGCTTTTAGATTTGTTGAAAACGCTCAGTCTGTTCAATAATCGTTGAATTAGTTTATGCCTAAAATAGATTTTCTTTGTACGCCTGGTTGTGCTTAAGCATCTAAACTAAATTCATTTTTTATTGAACATTTAATTCATTAAGTATCTAAAATAACATGACCATGAAAAAGATAGCATTAATAAGCTTTGTTGCTCTCGTTCTATTAACGTCCTGCAAAGATTCAAAAAAGCAAGCTATTGCGGAAAATGCGAAAGATGACGTGATCTTGCAAGAAGAGGAAGTGATAGATGATTTGCCGAATCCATCCGATCTTAGTTTTATTGATGCCTTGGCGGAATATGAAAAAGGAAATTATACCAAAGCAGCTGATTATATCGAAAATGGCGTGATTAGCCTTCGCGAGGAAGAAAAGCCAACGGAAGAAATTACAGGAATACTGTTGGATAAGGAAATACAAAATTTACGATCCATAGAAGACAATGTAAGAGGAAATAAAATTAAAGATATAGATGTTTTAACGCAGTCTATGGCAAATGCAGAAATGTTGC
Organism: Flammeovirgaceae bacterium; assembly: GCA_016709845.1. GTDB lineage: Bacteria > Bacteroidota > Bacteroidia > Cytophagales > Cyclobacteriaceae > ELB16-189. The sequence continues at coordinate 71,165 of JADJMA010000015.1, forward strand.
TAGCACACGATTACGTTATTTACACTGTCGCTTCGTTAGGAGATGCACCCCCCACGAGCGGTTATTACTTCGATAAAGCACTGCGTTCGTTGGACAAGGCGTTGTCTAAATTGAAAGGTGAGTCGAAGAAGGAGGCGGAGCAGATACGAGAGGAGAGTAAAAAAATAAAGATAAGGTGAAATCTGGGTCCAATGATTCAGAAAAGGATTTGAAAAAGATGACCCAAAGAATAGAAGATTTCCTAAAGAAGAATAAAATCTGACCAGGGTAATTGTAAATACAAAATGTTGACAAAGGAGAGTTCAGATAATCGAACTCTCCTTTTCTTTACCAATCTTTCCACTATTCCAAAACTTCCAGGCGGAGCCAAACTCCAGAGATGGAAGGATTAACGGAAACAGGCATTTCCTCTGTTGAAAAGTAATTATATTAGCAGCAAACAGTTGTCGAGCTGGCGGCTTTTGAGATGGAAGTAAAGTCAACCGTATAAGCAATAGGCTAATCAAAATGAAAATTTTCAATATTCTATTCTTTACCTGTATTGTAGCTGGATTAATTACAATTATATTCTATGCGTTGAAAAAAAGAAAATTGTATAAAGATAAACTTCGGCAACTCTTTCCTGGTCATTGGACAGAAATACTTGAGCAACGCGTATTTTTTTTCAAGGAATTACCGGAAGAGGATAAGCAACTATTTAAGAAGCGGATACAGCGATTTCTCGCCAGTAAAAAAATTGAAGGAATTGATATTGAAATTGATGATGCGATTAGACTGATGGTGGCTGCCAGTGCCGTAATACCCACTTTTGCTTTTCGGGAATACAACTACCCTAAGGTTAACGTAATTCTGATTTACCCCAATAGCTTTGATGAGCAATTTCAAACAGAACGATTTGAAGGACATAAAGAATTTATTTCGGGTATGGTTGGTAATCGCTTTATGAATGGAACCGTGATTCTATCCAAACCAGATCTCGTCAAAGCTTTTGATGGCTTACCCCATAAAGATAATGTAGGCATCCACGAGTTTGTGCATTTATTAGACAAAGAAGATGGAGATATTGATGGTGTCCCTGAATTGCTATTGCAACACAGATACGTAGGCCCTTGGCTCCATGAAATAAAGAGTGAAATGATGAGAATTATTAAGGGAAATCTGACATAAATCCTTATGCCTTGACCAGCAACGCAGAATTTCTGGCAGTAGTAAGTGAATACTTTTTTTCTAATCCAAAAACATTTCAGGCCAGGCATATTGACCTTTACGAGTTCCTATCTAAAATTTATGATACAGATAGCAAAGTTTTAAAGATGATCTAGCCGCATTCCGGGAAGTAACCTTCGAAGAATTTTAGCAACTCTTTATAAGATTTCTTAACTCCATTAATCTATTGCGTAGCTAAGTTTCCGTCTAACTTTTTAGATCAGGCCCAGGTTGAATGAATCAGAAATGATCAGAATTTAAAGGTGACTTTAATTTTTGTTCTACATCTAAAGAGAAACGTTAATCATCGGTTAAGATGATACCTTAAATGATCAATAAGAAATATATACAGGAGAAAATCTGGCCCGTTCTGGTTAGTCTGGGAGGAGCAGTTGTCATGTTGTTGGCATTCCTTATTCCGTCTGTTCAAGATCAATGGGATCGATTTCAATCCCGAAAAGTAATTGAACAATATGTGGCCATTGGTGACAATCTTTTTGACGAGAATCATTTTACCATGGCAGAGACAGCTTATCAGAAAGCATTTGACCTTTCGGCTGAGCAACGGCTCGATATAGATGTAAAGCGATTGAACGCACGAGTGAATAGAATTCTCGAAAATGAAACGTGGGGAAGTAAACCGCCTGATGATCTGGAGGAGATAGATTTTCAATTTCTTTTACACATACAAAAGGGCCAAAAGGAAGTTGCCGATCGGGTAGCAACGCTCAATAGCTATGGTATTTTTCTAGCCGCAGGAAAAGAAGAGCAGAAGCCCAGCAACAATTTGATGAAGCAATTAGAATCGATCCAAAAGATGTTCTCGCATACGTTAATAAGGGAAATCTTTTGGATGAATATGGTGAAAAAGAATTGGCTGAAGAGTTTTATAGGAAGGCACTAGCCATTGACAATAGCAACGGACGTACGCACTATAACTTAGGGAATGCTATACTGGGAACAGGGAAAATAAAAGATGCGGTCGATCAAGTAAACCAAGCTATTCAGGCAGATGAAAAGGACTCGGTCGCTGTAAATGAATATAAATTGCTATTGAAGAAAATAGTCAATTAATCTGTGACCTCATTTTTAATTCGCATCTAAAGCAGTAGGAGGTAAGTACCTCAAAGTTGGAATAACCGATTCCATGTCAACCAAACATTAACTATTAATCTTTAAGAAAATGAAAATTCGCATTTCCTCATTCATTCTATTGGCGATTGGTGCAATGCTTCTGGCTTGCCAATCTAAGGAAAAAGCAGAAACCGCTCTGGAGGCAACACCACAAGAAGAAATCGTTGCTACTGTGGTGGAGCCTGATAACTATTTTTCTATGGCTCTCGATGATTATGCTAATCAGAAATATGAAAATAGTGCTAAAAATATTTTACTGGCAACCGATGCAATGAAGCAGATTGCATCCTCAGTTGATCCGAAAAGAAAGGCAATAATTGAATCATCCGTATCTGAACTTGAGGATTTAGCTTCAGATGTTGCCTCCAATCACGTTGACGGAATTAACCAGCTTAACTATTTTTTCGCCAAAGCCGGTTTAGCGCTGGCCAGTTATACGTTAACAATCACCGATGAGGAAATCACCAACCTGGCACCACAAGATGCCGCGTCATTTTTCAGTAGTGTTATTATCCGAATGGAAAAAAGTGCCGGTTATCATAAGCATGAATTAACCGAATCGGAAAAGGATATTATGAGCCGCGCATCCAATTTAAGAGACAGACTTGTGAAAAATGATAAAGTAAATGAGCAGGAAATTTCAACTATGGTTAAGGAGCTGAGTGATCTGCTGAAAAAATGGGAAAAGGAATTTGCCAGTTAATTGATTCCGCGGTATGATGACCATTATTTCAATGTTATCCGAGTTGACAATAATAAGTTAACGTTCAATTTCAACATGTTTATAATCTGAGTAGAAAAGCCAATCAGAAAACTTAGTAATCTTTGGCGTTGCACCGAGACCTTAAATTAATAAATGTCATCAGTAACCAAAAAAAAGTCAGTATTTTCATGCTGACTTTTTTTGGTTTGCTAATCAGAGATCAAAACCTTTCTTTGCCAGAGCAGTTAACGCCCAACCCGAATATAGAATATGACAACTAAATTAAAACATACTTCAGCAGTTTGGGGTAGCCTGATTGAGCTGGTTAGCTCTAATAAAAAGCGTTTTTATTAGTCGTATTTATTAGCCTGCTAAGTACCGTGACCAGCTTGGTTGAGCCATTAATCTATCGGGAGGCTATTAATGATGTAGCCGGACTATTCGTGCATAAAGCGAAAGTCGAAGCAGCACATGGCAATACAGTCACTAATGATGACGATCCAATTTCTTCATTTTTTGAAAAAGAGGTTGCATCAATCCGTAAGGAGCCACACCGATCTGATCATGTTGCGGCCCGCACCCCCTCACAGGCAATGAATACCTTGGTATGGGCTGTTGCATTACTCTTTGCGGTAAACCTTATCGGACAACTTTTCAATCTCCTAAGTGAAAATCTGAACGTGCGCTTAGCTTGTAATATTGAACGATCGTTCATTCAACGAACATTTAGTCATGTTCTAAAGCAACCTCTTAGTTTCTTTAGTAAACGATCTTCTGCCTCTCTGGCAAAACAAATTAATCAGTCGGAAGAAGTATCAGCGATTGTCGATGGGTTTTCTCAAAAGATCCTTCCAGACTTAATTTCTCTGGTCGGAATTCTAATAATCATGTTTACGCAAAATGTTACGCTCACATTAATATCACTAGCTGTAATTCCTTTCTATCTATTAATTGCGTGGCGATCTGCAAATAAATTAGACTCGGGCCTTTCAGAATATTACGAGCGTTGGGAAGAAGTGTCAGCCAGAATCCAGGATGCATTAGTCGGCATTAAAACGGTTAAACTTTCAGGTGCCGAGAATCGTGAGGTAATAAAGTTGAATGAAATTGCAGATAGTGCCTATGGAGATTATGTGGACCGGACACGCAAAGCCAATGGTTATATTTTTTGGGAGACTATGCTGACCCAGGTCTCTACAGCTATGGTTTTGGGATACGGTGGCTATCTAACGTTGCAAAATCAGTTAACACCGGGTGACGTGGTTATGTTCGTTGCTTACTTAGACAGATTGTATGACCCCATAGATTCCTTATCTAGTCTCTGGGTAAATTTACAGCAAAACGTAGCCTCTGTTGCCCGTGCGTTTAAACTTTTACATGTAGGCAAGGAAGAAAAGCATGGATCAAAACTTTCTATTACTCACGGACAAGTCGAATATAGAAATATAATTTTGGATACACCACAAAACGTGAAATCTTAAAAGATATTTCTTTCATTGCATCACCGGGCAAAGTCACAGCCTTGGTAGGTACATCAGGCGCAGGAAGACAACTACCATTGATTTGTTGCTGAAGTTGTATAATCTTAGGTCTGGTTCAATTTTAATTGATGGACAAAATTTGGCTAAGCTTGATGCTGCTTCCGTTCGGGAGCAGATCGGAATCGTATCGGCTGATGGCGCAATTTTCAGGGGAACGTTGGCAGATAACATTCGCTATAAAGCACCCAACGCAACAGATGCCGAAGTGCAAAAAGCAGCCGCGGGTGCAGGCCTGGAAACTACCTTGGCAAGATTGACAGATGGACTGCAAACCGTGGTGGGTGAAAGTGGTGTTGGGCTTTCTGTGGGCGAAAGACAGCGTATTCAGATTGCCCGCGTACTGGTGAGCCAACCACGGATCCTCGTTCTCGATGAAGCAACAGCAAATCTTGATTTTGCTACCGAGGCAGAAATAAAAAGGACCATTGACATAATTCGAAAAGAAAATACAGTCATTATAGTAGCCCATCGCTATTCCATGGTAAAAGATGCAGATCATGTGATTGTTCTGGATCACGGTCAAATTAAAGAAGAGGGAAGTGTTGAAGAACTGATTGAAAAAGGTGGTTGGTTTTCAGAATTTGCAAAGTCTGCCGATCAATCCTAATACTCAAGCCGTTGGTTCGATTTCATAGAATGCCTGCTCATTCCTTTGAGCTCAGCGTTGAATTTTCTTCTGCAGAAATATTGTTTAATACCCATTGGGTTATAGTGATCCTGCTTTGCGGATTGTTCCGTTGCCCTACTTCATAACCGTAATTCCACCAGCGTTCCATTAGCTCCGGATCAAAAATGAGCGAATTTGAAGTGAGGTCTTCTGGGGATTATAGAAATTCAATTTCACTTTTTATTTTGCCCTTCAAGCCGTCCAATGGTAAGATCGTCATTGGCGATTTGTTTCAACATAAAATCAAAAACCCGGCCCGTCAGATCCAGCGCATTTCGAGCTGGGTCTTTATGCTTTAAATCTCCCTTATTTCTTAAAACGATAACATCAATTTCGGTAGCTCCTTTATGAATAGCGTATTGAATGGGAACGATGTCGCCCATGCCCCCGTCTGCATATTCAAAATTATTTTTTATTACCAGACTCATAAAGGGAACTAAGGACGTGGATGCCCAAATCCAATCGCAGAAATCATGGTAACTACATTCCTTTGAATCTTTATATTCAACAGACATGGTGCTTAGATTTGAAACCGCTACAACCACTTCATGCTGTAAATTTTGTATGCGTGCAAAATCTGTTTCTGTGATTGTATTAACGATTAGCTTTCTGAGATTTTCACTCTCTCCAAATGTTTTTTGTCCTTTGATAAACATTTTTAAAACGCCCCAGTGATTGATACTTGTTTTATAAATGCCATTAGATTTTTTAATAATAAACGGGCAGTTGCTAAATATATCAGATTGGGTGACAGAGGTGAAAACTGCTTTTAATTTATCTATTTTTCCAATCGCCAATAAAGGCACTAATAAACTTCCTGTTGAACTGCCAATAAATAATTTGTATTCTCGTTTTTGAACCGAAATTAGGTACTCAGCCAACCCACCGGCAAAAGCTCCTTTACTTCCACCACCGGATATTACCAATGCTTTCATATTGACTGAGTCTTAGGATTACTCAATTGATGCAAAGATCGGTTCCTCATCATAACCACTGCAATCGTGCAAAGAAAAAGATGATAGTCTAAAATGAAAACTCTTTGCCATAAACCCTTGTAGGGATAAGGTCGTGCTCGGAGATCAAAAAAAGTAGGATAAGGAACAGGCCGCTTGAAAAGACAAACCAAGAGTAGTTATGCATGGTAGGAAATGCCACTTTAGAAAATATTTTAGAGCAAGCAAAGGGGATAAGAGCAATGCTGATTCCTCCAAGCACACCAAAAAAGGCTATGTAATTTTGCTGATAGTGTGAGTACATTACCAACATGATCGTAGGGAAATAAGCCCGATCCGGCCCCTTCACCAATACCATACAAAGCAATGGACCATACAACAATCTTTTGCCATTTTCCTTTATTGAAAATTGATTTCCTTAAACCCCATGCAAAAATGATGAGTAACACGCAAAACACAACACCCCATGCATTCATATATATAGCTACCGGACTGTTAGCAGTACCTAGATAACTTTCTGATTGGTGGAGGAGATTGTAATGAGGATATAATGCACCTAGGATAAAAGTGACAATAAAATCGCCTATGCAAGCAAGAAAGCCGGCAATTGCTGATCCAGTTATTATAGATAAAGGTAGTTTGTTTGTCAATTTACAGAAGAAATTTGTGTGCTTCAGTCACGTTGGTTAAAAATGGAAGATTGCCCCTTATCCTTATTCAGTAAATAATTTTACTGCTAATTACCATTGACCCTCGTATCTGTATTTTGACTAAAAAAAGAAGGAAAGTCACAATATTGGTTGTTTTGAGTGCATTAATTCTAGGATTTTTTTGGATGAAGGAATCCACATGTATGATCGTGCAATCGTGACTTCAAACTATTTTCGTCATCTAACGGTGATGGAAATGCTTAAATTCATGAAGCACGTTAGATACTTGATTATTTTCTTGAGTAGCCTTCTTGATAAAGTGTCCGCTTTGACCAGGCGCGTTGGCTTTGGGTTTCCATGCTCTTAATCTCTGGTTGTGTTTTATTTAATAGAATTCGCAGACGCAACCTTTGTAAATTACAAAATATTGAACTTAGCACTTGTACTAAAATAGAATCGGATGAGAAGAATGTTCAGGCTCTCTAGAAGTTTTTTCAATCGCTCCTTCATTACCGTAGTGGTGGCGTTCTTGTTCCTGATATTTCTCATTTATTTTATTCGCAATGAGCATCTTGATGTTAGCAATGTAAAATTAACACTGTTATCGGCCGCGCCCGTTTGGGTGATAGCAGGAATATTGGTTACATTAATCTATCTCGTTCTTCAGGCCTTTTTATATGTTTACTCTTTCAAAAGCATTGGGATTCGCATTGATCTAATCAGTGCTATGCGATTATTCCTTAAAAGAACTTCATCAGTACCTTTCTTGCCAGCAGGTTCATTCACCTCCTTGGTTTTTTTGAAGATGAACTCAGTCATTACAAAATACAAAAGACACAAGTTCATTACGGTTCATTTTTATTTGCGCTTGCATCGATAATCTCCGTGATTCTGGTTGCTATTCCGGTGCTGATCATCCTTTCTTTCAACACCACCTGAGGTCAAGTGAATTATTTGGAGTTATACTGTTGGCAGGTTTCGTGGGTGTGATCATTTATACTGGCTATGGTCTGGCCACACAACGAGGACGAATTTTCAAATTTCTAAATAAAGTAAGACCACAGTTTGTTACAGAAATAATTGAATTGAGTTCTTACGACTTCCGGTTATCGGTTTTCATTAAGACCTGCTTAATCTCGGTTGTGATTGAAGCAGCAGGGGTTGCCCATTTATACATTGCGCTAGCAGCCCTGGGCTTACATCCATCCTTGGAAGTGTCGCTGATTGGGTATGTAATCATGATTCTTATTCTAAGCATTTCACCATTTCTTCGGGGGTTAGGAGCCATTGAAGTTTCTGTGACTTACGTGCTCACCCTGTATGGGTATCCACCTTTGCAGGCCGCTTCTGTTACACTCCTTTTTCGCTTCTATGAATGTTGGTTGCCTTTCATCGTAAGTAGTTCTATCTTTTTAGTCCGTAAGGGAAATCTTTTACTTCGTGTCTTTCCCGCATTTTTTATCCTGCTTCTCGGGGTAGTGAATATTATCTCGGCACTAACACCGGCACTCCCCGAAAGGCTGCATCTGCTGAAAGAATTTATTCCGTTTTCTGTTACAGAATTCTCCAACGTGGCTGTTTTGCTTTTAGGGATTATTATGATTGTGTCTTCTGCGTTTTTGCTTACAGGAGCAAAGAATGCATGGAGAATGGCAATGGTTATCAGTGCATTTTCTTTGTTGGGTCATTTAACCAAGGCTTTTGATTATGAGGAGGCTTTGATCGCTCTGCTGACTATGGGTATCCTTTGGTATACGCGCAAAGCCTATTTTGTCAAATACAACGTTTCCTTTCAGCTTAAGGCAATACAAAAAGTAACCATCCTTTTTATCGCACTCTTTGTTTATGCAGTTGCTGGGTTTTATTTATTGCAAGCGAAGCATCTCAATTTGGATTTTAGCTGGATGCAATCCTTTGAGGCAACCCTAAAGACTATGGTTTTTATGACAGACGGCCTTATTCCTCGTACGAATACAGGACTTTACTTTATTAACTCCATCCAGTTTGGTTCGGCCATGTTTCTGAGTTATTTACTTTTTCAGATATACCGAACATCAAAAAAAGAAAGTGTGGAAGGCGGTGATCGCCAGGAAGCTATTTCTTTACTGGAACGATATGGAAATTCTTCACTGGATTATTTCAAAGTATATCCGGATAAACAATATTTTTTCAATGAAGCAAAGGATTCCTTTTTGGCTTATTCGGAATCAAAGCATTATGCTCTGGTTCTCGAAAACCCAATAGCACCTGACTCCCCTTCAAAATCTGGATTAATAAAATCTTTCGAAGACTATTGTGTGGAACGTGGACTTCGGGCTTTTTATTATCGTGTTGCGGAAGAAGACCTTCCTACCTATCAAAATTTGAAAAAGAAATTTATTATCCTCGGCCAGGAAGCAATTGTCGATCTCACCACCTTTTCACTCGAAGGATCGGTCATGAAATCTATGAGAAATGCTATCCGAAGAGTAGAACATAATGGACTTCATTTCAATGGATACAATCCCCCTTTGAAAGATGGATTTATTCAGCAATTGAAAACGGTTTCAAATGAATGGCTCGAACATAGCACCCATTCCGAAGAAGGGTTTTCACAGGGTGTCTTTAATCCTGATATATTGAAGAACTGCACCGTATTAACTGTGGAGAACAGAGAGTCTAAGATTATCGCATTTTTAAATGTTATACCCAGCCATAAAGATGGAGAAGCAACCTATGATCTGATTCGTCAAAGCAAGGATGCTCCAAATGGTGCATTAGATTACCTGATTGTCAAAATGATCGAATACTTTAAGGACTCTGATTATAAAACCCTGAACATGGGGATGGCACCGCTGGCAGGAATGCAAGGAGCAAATATGAATGAACAAATTATACAATTCTATAAAGACCATTTTAAACAAGCTTCACGACTTAAAGGCTTGTTTGAATACAAGGACAAATTTGAGCCGCGTTGGGAGAATAGATATCTAATCTATGATGAGGTTTTTGATCTGGTTCGATTCCCGGGAGTTCTTCGCGCAGTTTCTAATATTGCTTTACCTTAGATTGACCAAATTAATATAAAGATGCCTGTTTTTTTGTTCGGTTATACCCTGTATTAATGTTGATTGATTTGCCTTTCAAGATTATCAAAGACCTAATAAATATAGTTTCTATGTTTTTCTCCGCAGAGTTACCGCCTCGGGAACTCTATGCGACTGAAAGAGTTGAAGCGGGAGGAGACATGATACGAAATTGTCAGAATACTTTGAATGGCTTACGTGATACCAAAGGTTTATTTCTTTGGTTTTTTTAGATTTGAAAAAAAATTTGTGTTACAATAATTTTTTGGTTTTTTTTATCTTTGCGTTTTTTTTGTCGTTAATTTTTTTTTACACTTTTTTTCCCCTTTTTTTTTTTTTTTTTTTTTTTTTTTCTTTTAGCCTTTTCTTTTTTAGTAAAAGCCTCCTTTTTTTTTTTTATTTGTGTGTTTTTTGTTTTGTTCTTTTTTATTTTCCCTTTTTCCTTTTTTTTTTTTTTTTTTCTTTTTTTAAAAAACTTTTTTTTTTCTAAAAAATTTTTTTTTTTTTTTGGAATTTTGATTGTTTAAAAAAATTTTTTTTTTTTTTTTTTTTTAATTTTGTAAAATTTTTTTTTTTAATTTTTTTTTTTTACTTTTTTTGAGTAGGTGTTGTTTTTTTTTTAAATTGTGGGAAGAGATTTTTTTTTTCTTTTTCTTTTTTGTTCTCCCCCCCCGCTCGTTGGGGGGAGAAAATTATTTTTTTTTTTTTTTTTTTTTTCTTTTTTTTTTTTTTTTTTTTTTTTTTTTTTAAATTTGTGATAAAAAATCCCGAATTATTAGTCCGGGATTTGTACCTCAGGCCGGAATCGAACCGGCACACCTTACGGTACACGATTTTGAGTCGTGCGCGTCTACCAATTCCGCCACTAAGGCATTCATTGTAAGATTGTTGGGCAAACGAAACAATCAAGAAACCCCATCATTCCGCTTAAAGCGTTGGTATTTAATGAAAGGGGATGCAAATATGGGCAAACTTTGAATTTTTAACAATTCAGAGTTCTATAAATTTCTCTAAGGAGAAGGCCTGGGTCCTTTCGGAGAATAAGGTTTTTACCCGACCCCACACTTTGCCAAATAGTTCTGACTTCCGGTAGTTTTCCAGACTTTGGGGCTCATTCCAATGGCTGAGCGTAGTATAACAGCAATCGTCTTCAGTATCTTTTAACAATTGCAGATGTTCGCACCCGGAAAATTCCGAATAGCTACTTTATTTTGATTAAAAATTTCAAGAAACTCCTCTACACCCGCTTCGGTAAAATGCATCCGTACAATCCGTATTATCATAGCGTAGTTTTTAGTATTAAGTCTTGGGTTCAACTTTTCAAATTATTACTAATTACTAATTACTCAGGACTCTTGACTCATTACTCACGACTTACTCTAGCCTTCATCAAAAGTAACGTTTACGGGGCTATCGTATTGCAAGCCTAATAGTTCGCTGGCATTACCTTTATAAATTCCTATTTCCAATAAATCCTGACTATTAAAAATTAAAAAGCAATCGCCTTGTTCGGTTTGAAAATAATTAGTGTGTATGCGCCTGAACTTTTCGCCACCAAACTGAATAGTATAAGCCCGGTCTTTCGTAAGGATGTCAAAATCTTTTTTAGCAATGTTGGTGATTAGATTTCCATAATTATCAACCCGTAACACATGCCCGGCAATAATACGTTTGGTTGCCTTCACCTGGCGATTCATCATTTTACGATAGGAAGCAATTGAGTTACCTAATGTGGTAATGGCTACCCCACTGGCGAGTCGTGCTGCAGCGGCAGCTAATATATCCTTTTCAGGAAATGTGGTTTCTAATGCATTTACAGTGTTAAGTTGCACTGCCTGCTGATGGTTCTGATCGCTGATCAGGCCGAACAAACCATTATCGACACCTACGAAGAAATGATCCTCCAATTGTAAGGCAAGAAAGAGATCATCGCGGTTGCCGGAAGAATCTACACCCACCAGGTGAACGGTGCCTTTTGGAAAGTCACGAAATACAGATTTGAGGACATACGCGCCATGTGCTATATCACAAGCAGCTATGGAATGGCTGATATCGATCAGATTAAGTTCAGGATTGATACTTAAGATCTTGGCTTTCATGGCCCCCACATAGTGGTCGCTTTCTCCGCTGTCCGTAAGAAGGGTTATGATGGCCATTCGTGAACTTTATACCGGGCCTCATGTTTTTGGCTTGGGCCGGATTTGATTACTTTTATGATTCAAAAATAATTTATTTAAACCACATTACTTCATTGATAGAAAAAACCATTACGCTTGAAAATATACCACTCACCGATTTCCTGGGCGTGGAAAATAAAAACATCACCGAACTGGCTTTGGCTTTCCCGAAAAGTAAAATCATTTCCCGTGGCAACGAAATTCTGATTAAGGGCGAAGGCCCAGATATTATCCAGATCACCGATATTCTTAATTCACTCATGGATCACTTTCACCAGTTTGGTCGAGTGAATGAGGAAAACGTACGTGGATACATTGCCCAAGAGCGTCAGGAATTCGTCCTGAAGATTCACCGGATGGCATTATACTTATGGCACCCGGGGTTCAGCCATTAAAGCCAAGACAGTTAACCAACAGAAACTGGTAAAAGCGATTAAAGATTTTGATTTGGTATTTGCGCTGGGGCCGGCCGGTACAGGTAAAACATTTGTGTCGGTGGCTATGGCCATAAAGGCGCTAAAGAATAAACAGGTTAAGAAGATTATCATTACGCGTCCGGCTGTGGAGGCAGGGGAGAACCTCGGTTTTCTTCCGGGCGATTTGAAAGAAAAGATTGATCCTTACCTGCGACCTATTTATGACGCACTCAATGACATGGTGCCTTTCGAAAAGCTGAAGTATTATATGGAGCGCGAGATCATTGAAATTGCACCGTTGGCTTATATGCGCGGACGCACCCTGAACAATGCGTTTATCCTGTTGGATGAAGCGCAAAACACAACACCCATGCAAATGAAAATGTTTCTTACGCGCATGGGCCCCGATTCAAAGATGATTGTAACGGGTGATACTTCGCAAATCGACTTGCCTTCCAATCAACGCTCGGGCCTTAAAGAGGCCGTTCGTATTTTAAATGAGGTAAAAGGAATTGGAATTGTTGAACTTAATGAACGCGATGTGGTACGCCACAAATTAGTGCGCGATATAATTGAAGCCTACGGAAAAGTAAATCCCTCCGGTCATACCTAACTAAATTTTTATGCCTGCTTACATTATTGTTGAAGTAACGGTTCATAATCCCACCGAATATGAAGATTACAAAAGCTTACGCCCGGTTCGTTAAAGAATTTTCAGGGTAAGTTTATTGTGCGTGGTGGCAAAAACCAGGAAACGCTTGAAGGAGAATGGAATCCACAACGGATTGTTGTACTGGAGTTTCCAACGCTGGAACAAGCCAAAGGCTGGTGGGCATCAGAAGAATACGCGCCAGCCAAAGCGTTGCGGCAGCGAACCGCCCACACCAAAATGATTATGGTGGAAGGATTTTAAGGTTAACAGCGCCTGATCCATTTCCGTTTGCATCATCCCATCACTAACTTGTCATTATTCTTGCAGGTTAATGAAGTGGTATCAGGCAACCATACAACAAACACTCCAAGCATTTAACTCATCTCTTGAAGGGCTGAGTGAATCTACCGTACAGCAGCTACAGCAGCAGTATGGTAAAAATCAATTAAAGGAGTTCAATAAAAAGGCCGCATGGCAAATTCTTTTTGCCCAGTTCACTGAGGTAATGATCCTGATCTTGTTGATTGCAGCAGTTATTTCATTTTTTATTGGAGATGCTCGGGATACCATTATCATATTAGTAATTGTAATGCTGAATGCCCTGGTTGGTTTCGTACAGGAATACAATGCCGAAAAGGCAATAGAACATCTTAAGAAGCTATCAGCTTCAACGGCCGAGGTAATTCGTGATGGCGGCAAAGGTTTTACAATATCCCGCATCGGAATTGGTACCCGGTGATATTATCAGATTGGGTGCAGGTGATGGTGTGCCCGCAGATGCAAGACTTGTGGAGGCACACGGACTTAAAGTGGATGAAGCTTCGTTAACCGGTGAATCGTATTCTGTTGAAAAGAATGTAGAGGCAATAGAAGGAGATCATGCTTCGGTGGGGGATCAATTGAACATGGTGTTTAAATCCACGTGGATAAGTAGTGGCCGGGCAATTGCGGTAGTAGTAGCAACGGGTATGCAAACAGAAATTGGAAAGATTGCATCCATGCTTCAGCAAGAGGAAGTGAAAACGCCCCTTCAAAGCAAACTGTTGGACTTCAGTAAAAAGCTTTCTATTGTTATTGCACTCATCTGCTTAATCATTTATGGCGCAGGCGTACTCCGCCACGAAGACCATATTCAAATGTTAATGACTGCCATTTCGGTTGCGGTTGCGGCCATTCCCGAAGCACTGCCTGCTGTTATTACTGTAGCCCTTGCCTTAGGAGCCCGCAGGATGGTTAGCAAGAAGGCTTTGATCCGAAAATTACCTGCTGTGGAAACACTGGGTTCGGTCAACTATATCTGCACCGATAAAACCGGAACACTTACCATGAATAAAATGGCGGTACGTAAAATCTGGACTCCTGACCATAATTTTGCACTCGATATGCCAACCAAGGCGGCCTTGTATTTAGTCATGAGTCTTAATCAGGATACCCAACAGAGTGGTGAGGAAATTACCGGTGACTCGACAGAAATTGCTGCTGTACAATACGCCATGATATGGATAATGATCTTAGGCGATCGGTTATTTTGTATCCCAGGCTAAGTGAAATCCCTTTCGAAAGTGAGCGGAGAATGATGACTACGATCCACCGGTTTGGAGATCAAAATTTAGTAATAACCAAGGGGGCCATTGAATCCGTGATTTCAAAGTGCGTGGATTCAAATAAAATTGACATTCTGAAAAAGGCAGATGCCATGGCCGATGAAGGGATGCGCACGCTGGCCTACGCTTGTAAACTAATGCCCGAGCAATCAGCAATACAAATTCCGGTAAATGAGATTGAGTCAGATCTTCACTTTATCGGGTTGATTGCTATGATTGATCCACCCCGAGCCGAAGTAATCCAGGCAGTAAAGGAATGTCAGGCAGCGGGTATTATTCCTGTAATGATTACGGGCGATCATTCAAAAACAGCTGCAGCCATTGCCCTTGAAGTTGGTGTTATGAAATCTACTGATAGACTTCTTACCGGCACTGAAATGGCAGCCATGACTTTTGAGCAACTTTGTGCTACCGTACAATCCGTTCGGGTATATGCTCGCGTAAGTGCCGAACAGAAATTAAGTATTGTTAAAGCCTTACAATCGCATGGACATTATGTTGCCATGACGGGTGATGGAGTAAATGATGCGCCTTCGTTAAAAATGGCCAACATTGGTGTTGCTATGGGTATTACAGGTACCGATGTTTCCAAACAAGCAGCCGACATGATTTTACTAGACGACAACTTTGCTACCATTGTAAAGGCTGTTCGGGAAGGACGGAGGATTTTCGATAACATTCAGAAGTTTATTCGATACATCATGTCTGGAAATGCCGGAGAGATCTGGACAATTCTTCTGGCCCCTTTGGTTGGGCTTCCTATTCCCTTGTTGCCAATTCACATTTTATGGATTAATCTCGTAACCGATGGACTCCCAAGTCTTGCGTTGGCCAATGAATCTGCCGAGTTAAATATTATGCAACGGCCACCGCGTAGTAAAGATAAAGGCATTTTTTCCAATGGTGTAGCCCTGCATATTTTGTGGGTAGGGTTGTTGATGGGTGCCTTATGCTTAGGCATTCAGGCTTATGCAATCCATCAAGGAAGTGACCATTGGCAAACGATGGTGTTTACTACATTATCGTTTTGTCAGTTAGCCCACGTTTTCGCTATTCGAAGTTTTGATGTATTTATTTACAAGCATGGACTTTTTAAGAACCGAGTTCTTTTATTTATCGTTATACCAACAGTCATTCTTCAATTGGCGATTATTTATGTTCCATTCTTGCATAGTGTATTTCATACAACAAGTCTTACCACTTCTGAATTATTGATTTGTTTTGCGGCAGCCGCCATTGTGTTTCACGCGGTGGAGATTGAAAAGTGGATTCGGCATCAGCGTTAGCCTGGTATAGCGTATTGTTTTACAACGCGCCCATAGCTAAATTCACTCATGCTAAGTTGGGTGCCGTTTGCCATGGTGCGTATCGTATTGTTCCTCGCAGCGGGAATTTTATTAGGCATCTATTACCCCGAGCTTATCGATAGTCAAACCTTGGTATCGCTGGACGAGATACTTTGTGTTCTGTTTTTCATATCATTTTTCCTGCTTCGGTCAAAACGTATTTTAAAACCTGTTAGCGGAACACTTGGTTTAGTTTTCGTTTTTTTGTTTGGATACTTACATCTTCAGCTAAATACCCAAGGGAGAAGCCAAGATCATCTTCTTAATGAAAAGGATCGCATAGTAGCTTACGAGGCAATTGTTCGTACAGCCCCCGAGTCAAAAGCCCGCTCGTGGAAAATTCAGGCTGAGGTAGTTCAGATAAAAACAAATCAATGGAAACAGGCAAGCGGTTTGGTGATGATTTACATTTCCAAAAAATCAATTGATAAAGTACCCTGGTTGTATGGAGATCGCTTGTTAATTAAAGGATCACCCAACGAATTAACCTCTCCAGCCAATCCTGAAGAATTTAATTTTAAACGCTTTCTCAGTTTCCGAAATATCTATCATCAACAATTTATAACGGCCGATCAGATTAAGTTTATCGATCACGCCCAACGCAATGGTTTTCTTTACTACTCGCATCTGGTACGAGCGTGGGCTTCGGATGTTTTAAAAACCTACATACCCGGTGAGCAGCAGCAGGCAATCGCGATGGCGCTGGTGTTAGGAGTTACTGAAGGTATTGACACCGACTTGCAAAGTGCTTACGCGGCCAGTGGTGCTATGCATGTGTTGGCCGTTTCGGGCTTCCATGTAGGTATTATCTATGCTATAATTTTGTTGCTATTCAAACCGCTCAACAGGTATGCGTGGAGCCGTTGGGTTATCGCGGTTATCAGCATCTTCCTTCTTTGGACTTTCGCATTTGTAACAGGTTTGTCGCCTTCCGTATTGCGAGCCGTAACCATGTTCTCTTTCATTGCCCTTGCACGGCCCCTGGGGTGGCGCACCAATATCTATAACACGTTGGCAGCGTCAGCGTTTGTTTTGTTGCTCTATAATCCCTACTTAATTATGTCGGTAGGGTTTCAGTTGTCGTACCTCGCGGTGTTGGGTATAGTTTATCTACAACGCCCTATTTATAATTTGATAGAAATTGACAGTCGGGTAGGGGATTGGATCTGGCAAATTACTTGTGTATCCATTGCTGCACAAATAGCTACGTTCGCCTTGGGCATGTTGTATTTCCACCAGTTTCCGGTTTACTTTTTAATATCGAACTTGTTTGTAATTCCCTTGGCGACCTTAGTTCTTGTGGGCGGGATTCTATTATTAATGGTTAGTTCGATTTACGCTTTAGCTACCTTATTAGGCATTGGCTTGCAAGCGTTAATTCAACTTTTAAACTGGCTTGTATTTAAAACAGAGGCGTTACCTTTTAGTTTGATCAGTGAAATTTATCTACCACATTTCAATGCTGGTTAATCATGGGTATATTATTATTCATGGTAGGGATGATTCAATATCGATCATCAAAGGTTTGTACGGGGTATGTTGTTTATGATTATTTGATTTTCATCCAATTCAATCACTTCAACAAGACATTAATCAAAAGCAGTTTCAGATCTACAGTGTTTCAGGTCACTCGGCTATGGAGTGGATTGATCATGGAGTAAGTTATTTTAAATCGGACTCCTTGCTTTCGCAGGATAAGGGAGAATTCGATTTCATCATGCTCAACCGATTAAAGCATGGAGTAACATCAATTAATACATCCATTCCGTTTGGGAAAGAGATCGCTCCAGACATGGAAATTTACCTTTGGCAAAACAGCAAAATTCTATTTGTGTCGAACGGTAAGGTACAATTACCACAGCACGCTAAAATCGATTACCTTGTTGTGGCAAAAAATTCAATTCCGGTCGATACAGAAATTGATCGGCTTGGTGTAAAGAAATTAATATTAGATGGCAGTAATTCGCAGGGTTACATAAATCGTTGGCGGCAATCTTCCGATTCAATGCGTGTACATGTTGTTATGGATAAAGGTGCGTTTATATTAAATGAGTAAAGAATGAGTTTAGTTGAATATTCAGTTAAGGAAAGGGTAGGGTACATAACCTTAAACAGACCCGAGAAGAGAAATGCGCTCAGTCATGAGCTTGTAAGCGAATTGAAAACACATTTTGAAAGGGCAGAGCAGGATGAGCACGTTAAAGTAATTGTGTTAAATGCCCATGGTGACTCATTTTGTGCCGGAGCCGATCTAGGTTATCTGCAACAACTTCAAAATTTTTCTTATGAAGAGAATCTGGCCGACTCTCATCATCTGAAAGATTTGTTTCTCAAAATTTTCACGTTAAAGAAAGTAGTCATTGCGCAAGTTCAGGGTCACGCCTTGGCGGGTGGCTGCGGATTGGCTACCGTTTGCGATTTTGCTTTTGCAGTGCCCGAGGCAAAGTTCGGTTACACCGAAGTTCGGATCGGGTTTATACCCGCACTCGTAGCTGTCTTTCTGGTTCGCAAAATTGGTGAACAAAGAGCCCGGCAACTTTTATTGACCGGTGAAATTATTAAAGCCGAAGAAGCCTTAGAGCGTGGTTTGATAACTAAGGTAGTTCCCACTACGAAACTTGATTCATCCGTTTTTGATTTTGCTCAGAATCTCATTCAATCAAACTCGACCCAATCGATGCAACTTACCAAACAACTGATTGCGGATGTTCAGGGCAAAACATTGACTGAAGCATTAGACATGGCAGCGACACTTAACGCTAAAGCGCGGGCAACAGACGACTGCAAAAAGGGAGTAGCTGCTTTTTTAAATAAGGAAAAGTTATCCCGTTGATCAACCAATATTTGATGTAACGATACATCCACCCTTAATGCCTATTTTTGATTGTGCAAGCGCTCGAAATACTCAAACAATATTGGGGTTATCCGCACTTCCGTTCCTCGCAGCAAGAAATCATTGAGGCTGTATTGGAAAAGAAAGATGTGGTAGCGATTATGCCTACGGGTGGAGGAAAGTCAATTTGTTTTCAGGTTCCTGCTTTGATGCTCGATGGAATCTGTCTTGTCGTTACTCCGCTTATTGCCCTCATGCAAGATCAGGTAAAGCAACTGAAGGCACGGGGTATTGCTGCGGTTTCGGTTCATGCGGGTATGCACCCACGCGAAATTGATATTACGCTGGATAACTGTGTTTACGGTAATCAAAAATTTCTTTACCTCTCGCCTGAACGTTTACAAAACGATTTATTTAAAGAAAGAGTGAAGCGAATGAAAGTTTGCCTGGTGGCCATTGACGAAGCACACTGTATTTCGCAATGGGGGTATGATTTTCGGCCACCGTACCTAAAGATCGCAGAGCTAAGGGAAGTTAAACCCGATGTTCCTTTTATTGCACTCACGGCAACGGCTACCCGTCTTGTCAAGGAGGATATCATAAGCAAACTGGAACTTACAAAGCCTGAAGTATTTCAAAAGAGTTTTGCTCGCGAGAACCTTTCTTTCGTTGTTCGTAAAACGGAGACCAAAGAGAAAAAACTATTAGAAGTATTGCGCAAGGTACCGGGCTCGGCTATTGTTTATGTTCGTTCACGAAAATCGACTGCTACCCTTGCAACATTTCTTGGTAAGCAGGGAATCTTGGCAACATTTTACCACGCAGGGTTAACCCATCAGGAGCGTATAGCCCGACAGGAGGAATGGGTTACAAACCAATGCCGGGTGATGGTGGCCACTAATGCTTTTGGAATGGGCATTGATAAACCCGATGTGCGGGTGGTTTTACATTTGGACATCCCTGAAAATCTGGAATCGTATTATCAGGAAGCGGGTCGTGCAGGCCGCGATGGAAGAAGATCGTATGCAGCAATAATTTTCATGAAAGTGGATGTGCTGGCGCTTGAGAAGAAAGTACTACAAGCACAACCCGAACTGGAGTACTTAAAAAAGATATATCAGGCTATAGCTAACTATTTTCAAATTGCAGAAGGGAGCAGCCAGGGAGAGACTTTCAATTTTGTATTGGATGATTTTTGCAAACGATTCAACTTTAGATCCATTGAGGTTTATCCGGCTCTTAAGAAGCTTGAGGAGTTTGGACTTTGGAATTCAATGAAAGTTTTTACAGACCCTCGTTGATTCACCTTGCATTCGATAAGAAGAAACTGTACGAGTTTCAGGTAGCCCATGCCCGGTTTGATTTGTTGATTAAGGCACTGCTGCGCTTATATGGCGGTGAGTTATTCTCTGATTTTACACCTATTTCGGAATCGCAGATTGCTTTGATGGTGAAACAACCCATCGGTTCTGTTAAGTTGGAGCTGGATCAATTGCACAACTTACAAGTAGTTGTTTATGAACCGGTAAATGAAAGCCCTAAAATTACTTTGGTGTTAGCCAGGCAGGATGCGGATCGTTTGCCTATCGACAAACAAGAGTTTAAACGTAGAAGAGATCTTCATCTCACCAAGATGGAGGCAATGAAAAACTATGCCGAGCAAACCCATCGGTGCCGCATGCAACTCATTCAGGAATATTTTGACGAGGAGACCTATCAAACCTGTGGCCTGTGTGATGTATGTATCGAGAAAAGAAGAAAAGAAAATCTAACGGTGCTGAAGGATTATGAACAACAGGTGATTTATCTCCTGAATAAAAAAAACATGACAGTTGAAGAATTGGAAGCCGCTGTTGATCCTGCTGAAAAGGAATTATTTATCGATGTAGTTAGGGAAATGGTGGATGCCAATCAGATTGCTTATGATGAGTTTTGGGTGTTACGAGTTGTGAAGTAATTGTGTTTGATTACGGCTTTCTTCTTAACGTAGTCTCGCCTCTGACTTCAGCATTAAAATAATAGATTTTTAATTTTAACTCGCTTTGGTAGTTTTATTTGTTCTATAAAGAATAAAAGCTACTGATGAGATTGCAAATCCTAATGTTATTAGGATTCCGAAGATTAGATATTGGCTGTTACTAAATTTCTCATTTGTAAGAAAATCAGTTGCCACCAATAACCGCAAGAAAAGGTATGTAGTTATAGAACAAATAAGAATCACTTGATTTTTGATCGGTGCACTAATCCATGTTTTCATAACTATTAGTTTAGCGTTTTTCTTAAATCTTTCACGTAATTTAAAGTTAAATTTTAAATCTCATATATTTTTATCTAGCGAAAATAATTCTTTAAAATTTACTTATTTTATTTTTATAATTTTCTTCTTAGCGGAGTCTCGCCTCGAACACCGTCATTAAAATGCTAAACTATTTGTATTCATGTAAGCTCCCCATAAAATTAGGCCCCTCAAAAGTTTTCTTTTCAGTCGAGAAGCAAAAGTAGGTGACTGTTCCATGGATGTCAAAGGCCAAGACGGCGATTGATTTTTGTTTTTTTTTTTGGTATCAATCGGTCTTGCATCCATTCACATTCACCGCGCTGTATCGATTGAAAAAACCAACCTCAAGTGATTGCTTCTAATAATTCTATGGGTGCTCGGTAGTCGAGGGGTTCATGGCCGATGGTGATTGTAATCGATCATCCACTCTTCCATTTTTCGCGAACTTCTCGCAACGAATAGAATACATTGGCGTTCAATAATTCTTTGCGAATGCTTCCGTTGCAACGTCCACGTATCCATTCTCCATGGGTTTACCCGGCTGAATGAACGTGAGCGTAATCTCATGCTTGCGCACCATTCATCAAGCACATCCGAAATGAACTCTGGTCCATTGTCTGCGAATCTTTTGGAAGGCCTCTGAATTCTTTCAGATATTCTAGTACACGCGTAACGCCAATGCTGGCAGTGAAATATCGGCCTCTAAGGCAAGCACTTCCCGATTATGATCATCTATGATATTTAATAACCTAAACTTTCTTCCATCCAAAGGCTATCGCTCATGAAATCAATTGACCACACTTCATTAATAGCTTGTGGCTGAAATAATGCCTGCTTTACTCTTGCTGGTAAACGTTTTTAAAACCTTCTGCGAATGTTAAGATGTAATGCTGTATACACACGATAAATCCTTTTATGATTCCAAGGAACCCTTTCCTTCTTATACGATAGTAGGATTGCCAAAAGCCAATGGCAGGATGTTTAGCAACAAGAGTTTCTAATTCCTGAATAACCGGACTATCGTTTCTGGGTGTTGGATGATACTGGTAAGTACTCCGTGGCGCACTAAGGCCTTACACGCCTGACGTTTGGCTCCTCCATGTTCTTCAATCATGAACTGAACCAGCATGCCGTTTTCATCAGGCGCTAAAGCTTTTTGCTACCGCATCTTTTAAAGCTTCATGAACTAAACTCAGATCGGCATACACCGCTTCAATCGTGAGTTCTCTTCCTGAACCTCTTTCAGCTTCTCAACATCGCTGGCTTCCCATACCCCCATAGCGCGCGCCACTTATAAAAGGAGGCTGTGGTGATACTTAACTCCCGGCAGATGTCTTCTGCCTTGCGACCGGCTTCATGTTCTGGATCTTTTACAATCTGTGTTTTGTGAATTTTGACTTTTTCGTAATAACCATTTAAATTGAATAATTGTACTCAACTTTCAAATGGAACTTCAGGAGCTTACATTCACACTTCCTCACCACTTTTGGAAAGGTGCTCTTGGTTGAATGACATTATAGTTTCGTCATATAATTTTCCCAATCACTTAGCAATTCGGTTTCGGTTATTTTAAGTGACTGAAGTATCTCGGATTTTTTATTGAAGGGTAAAAGTTTTTTTAACTCTGTTCTCCCATATTTACTATCAATATACATAACCAAGGATCCTGATAGTCCATATTTCAATTGCCCTGTCCAGAAATTGTCCAAAATGTTGGGAATCTTTTTATCAGAGATAGCTTTTTTAACCTCTGCAATCCTTGATGAGTCGCATTGTCCTGAAGCATACGTTGCTAACCCTTCAACAAACCAGTCAATGCCTTCTACATTACTAAAATCAGGGCTTGCATTTAGTTGTCCATGAAATACATGAACCAACTCATGTGTGATAAGTTGTTGGGTCTTTATGCTTTCAGAATATTTATGCTCACAGGCTATTTTATCCCAATTTTTTGGAGAAATCATGTCAAGTTTCAATGCAACACCACTTGCAACCATCCAACATTCTGATTTAAAGTCTGGCATTTTCCAGTCTATTTGCCATGCACTGTCCAAAGATTGTCTGCTTGGGTGAATGTAGATATCGAAATCACTTTTAAAATGACTTGCAAAAAAGTCATTAACAGACCTAATACCATGGTCAATTATTTTTAGATATTCTTTTTTATTTTGGTTGTCAATTTGAGTATAATAAACTGTATAATTTTTCAGTTTTACTGATAACCACTTTCCGTCAATTGTTGTCAAGCCAAGCATAATTAGGAATAATGGAAGATATCGCTAATAATTTTGATATTGTTTTCATAATTTTTTCTTTTCGCTGAATCTTGCCATGAACGCCAGTGTTATTGTTGATCGCATGACCAAACAATCTTACTATTTATTTTTACCTTTTTCTCTGGTCGCAGGTCTACAATAAATATTTTGACCAACAACAACTAGTAGGGACATTTATCAAATCCTGTTTTCTTTCTTAAAAAGCAAAGTTAAAATGCGGGGAATGTTAGTTCGTTCATTATCATCGAAATATTCACTTACATCAAGTATTTGAAAACCGCTTTTTTTAGCCGCACTTATAAAGTCCGAAATATTGTGGTTAAAGCAAGTTACAATTTGCAATCCATTTTTTGTCTCAAACTTTGCTTTAGTTCCAATATATTGTTTAAATGGGTGCAACTCCCCAACATAAACATAGCCATTGTCTGTAATCACTTTACTAAGTTCTTCAAAAACTCTATTTAAATTTTCAATATGCTCCAACACTAAACTAAAAGTCGCCAAGTCAAATTTTCCATTGTCCGCAAAGCTCCAGGCACTAGTAATATCTGCTTGAATAAATTGAACTCTGTCAGATTGTATTTTAGTTTTTGCCTTTCCTAGCATTTCTTCCGACAAGTCAACGGCAACAATATTTTTTGCTTTTGAAAGTATCCATTCTGTGTTTTTACCTGTCCCACATCCAATTTCTAAACATCTGTCAAATACTATGCTGTTTAGAGTTGTCTTAAGAGAAACAGCTTCTAAGTCTCTCGTCTTGTTAATATTTGTGTCGTATTGGTCTGCCCAAATGTTGTATGCTTCCTTTACCTTCATTTTATGTCAATTCTTTTATTTTTAACAACGCCGCCCCCCCCCCCGAAATTCAAAAGTTAATCTTTCTTTGGGGGGGGGGGTTGGAAAAAAAAAGGGGGGTCTGATTTAAAGAAAATCTATGATTATGATTTACACGTCTTCTTATCAACAGAAGATAGGTATGCCAAAGGGTTGAACACCCTTGAAGCCAGTCCCAGTACCTGAGTTGACTGCTAAAAAACCGATTCTTTAAATAATTTTGTTTGCTCACCACTGAACAACTCTAAGATATTTTTATGCCTAACTTTTTGGTTTCAGCCGGGCTTCAACATCAATAAAGGTTAAATAATGAACTCAGGCTTGTGGCTGTTTTGGTTTCATCTGGAGATATAACCATTTAGCTCCGTTATTTAGCTTTTTGATTTTGAATAAGGTCGTTGTGTAGCTTGCGATCAAGAGGTGCGGTGCGGTTGGGGTTTTATTGGTCGGGTTCACAGGAATTTCTTTCCTTCAAAGTATTCGAGCAATGCACCACCCCCTGTGGATACATAACTTACTTTTTCTTCGAAGCCAAATTTGGCAACTGCTGCCGCGGAGTCACCACCGCCAATCAGAGAGAAGGCGCCTTTCTCTGTAGCGCGCACTACCGCTTCGGCCACGGATTTTGTTCCGCTTTCAAACTTGGCCATTTCAAATACACCCATGGGGCCATTCCACAAAATAGTTTTTGAGTCTTCAATTACTTTTGAAAATACCTCGGTTGCCTGTGGTCCGATATCCAAACCCATCCAGCCATCGGGGATGGCGTTGTTATTAACAATTTGTGTATTGGCTTGCGCATCAAATTTATCACCGGCCACGGAGTCTATCGGCAAATGCAGTTCAACACTTTTTGCTTTTGCTTTTGAATAAGCTCTTTGGCTAAATCAAGTTTATCTAATTCAACTAATGAGTTCCCTATATTTCCGCCCAAGGCTTTAAAGAAAGTGTAGGACATACCACCACCAATAATCAAGTGGTTTACTTTATCCAGTAATTTTTTCGATCAGTAAAATCTTATCCGAAATTTTAGCGCCACCCATGATAGCCGTAAAGGGTTTAACAGAATTTTCCAGCACCTTTTTGGCGTTCGCTAATTCGGCAGCCATTACGAGGCCGGCACATTTATCTTTAAAAACTGAGCAACAATAGTAGTGGAGGCATGGGCCCGGTGTGCCGTACCGAAGGCATCATTGACATACAGATCGCCATGCTTAGAAAGTTTTTCAGCAAAGGCCACATCTCCTTTTCCTCCTGCTTATAGAAACGGAGATTTTCAAGTAGCAAAACTTCTCCGGGTTTTAACGAACCCGAAAGTTTATAACTCTCCTCGCCAATGCAGTCCGAAGCAAATTTAACAGGTACGCCTAACAGCGACTCCGTTGTTTTGATTGCATGCTTTAATGAATATTTATCCTCTGGCCCCTCTTTGGGTCTTCCTAAGTGCGACATTAATACGCAACTACCACCATCGCTTAAAATTTTCTTTAGGGTTGGAATGGTTGCCCGGATGCGATTGTCATCCGTTACTTCAAAGCTTTTATTAAGGGGCACATTAAAATCAACACGAATGAGGGCGCGCTTGCCGTGGAAGTTAAAATCGTTAATAGTTTTCATGGGTCACTGTTTTGAAGTGCCTAAGTTAGTGAATGATCCGGAGCGGGGATAAAATGTTAGCGGCTATTTTTCAGCAAACGATTGAAGTTCGTTCATAGAAACAGGGATAAATTCCATCCACTTTTCTGTTTCTGCATAGAGCTTCAATATTTTGTTTCTTTTTTCAAGTAATCGGGTAAAATGTCCTTTTAGGAATAGAATATCAGCAGCGTCTCCCAGAATTCCTAAAGGTGATTCATAATAGAAATGATCTACCATAACCGTGTCTTCCCCCATCACGTAGAAAAAGTGATCGTGAATCATATTTTTGAAAAATCCGCTTACCATTTCAGAGGTAAAGAAGAAGGGAGGTGTGTATTTGCTGATTTTAGTTTCTAAGCTATGCCGGATACCCAGGTGTGTGGCTTGCCACAATACCTTTTGGTTGGGGCCTATAAGTCCTGAAGTTACTCCACCCACGGCATCTTCTTTGGTATGTTGAAAAGAAATTTTATGAAGATCAACGCTACGTGCTAGGTCAAAGCAAATTTCTATCGGTGCTTTTATAAAAGTAGTCAGTTCGATCTTATTCACAGGCTCTCCATTTAATCTCCAAAACTAATTCCGAGTCCTTTCGCAGCAGTAACTAAAAAAGAATCCTGCTTCAACGTATTGTATTCTTTAGTTGCTTCCTCTAGCGACACATCAGTAATGTTATTATTTTTAAATGCCACCATACGGCCAAATTTTTCTCCAACGCAAGGTCAAATGCTTTTACACCAAAAAGCGATGCGAGTACCCGATCAAAGGCAATAGGTGTTCCGCCCCGTTGCACATGGCCTAACACGGTTTCGCGGATTTCTGCCGGGCAGCCAGCATCTTTTAATTGTTTGGAAAGCTGATAAGCAACTCCACCCAAACGAACGTGTTCCGAGCCTTTGTCACCAATCGAAGAGGTGATAGTACCTGCTTTCGGTTTAGCGCCTTCTGCTATCACTATGTTGGCAAAGCCACGCCCTTTTTTATACCTCGTGCTGATCCGCTTCACCAGTTTGTTTATATCGTAGGGTATTTCGGGGATAAGACAAATTTCTGCACCTCCGGCAATGGCAGTATGCAAAGCAATCCAACCGGCATCGCGCCCCATTACCTCCATAATCATTACGCGATGATGACTTTCTGCGGTTGTCACTAATTTGTCAAAACTGTCGGTGGCAATTTGCACAGCTGTTTGAAAGCCAAAGGTTAGGTCGGTAGCCGAAAGATCGTTATCAATAGTTTTAGGAACACCGATCATGGGAATTCCTTTATCGAAAAGTGCTTTGGATATTTTTTGAGAACCATCTCCACCAATATTTATAATGGCATCGAAGTTTAATAACTTGAGTTTATTTACGAGTTCATCACTGCGATCTACAAACCGGATGGTTCCATTGGGCTGAGGATAGGGAAACTTTATAGGATTTCCCTTATTGGTTGTCTTAAGAATTGTTCCTCCTTTAACATGAATTCCTGCGGTAACCTTACTGGTGAGTTTGATTACTTCCTGCGGTTCATTCAAAACGCCATTAAAGGCTTCTATACTTCCATATACTTCCCAGTCTTCATTTTTTGCAACCCGGCTTTGTTTGCGTGCTCGCTTGCAAATTGCACGGATAACCGCGTTAAGCCCTGGCGAGTCGCCACCACCGGTCAATACAAGAATTCTTTTTGTCATTTCTCTAATAGGTCTCTAATGATTCAAGGCAATCGCCTGAAATGAATTTATCAATATCCAAGTAAGATATTAAATAGAACCAATTTTGAAGGAAATATTTTTTTAATCTGCTGAGGCTCTTCGCAAGCGGTCATTTATGGCTTTGCCTAGCCCCGCTTCGGGTAAAAACTCGGATAGGATGACATCGATTTCTTTTTTATCGAGTTCGCGAAGTGCTGCAAAAAAATGCTGAGCGGCCTCATCTACGTTTCCGGATTTAGACAGAATGATCTGATTTTTGGGACCTACCCGTTCAACCCCATTTTGAAAAGCCAATACACCCACTTTCAGATGCGAATATTGGCTAACCAATTCTGGCAGGTTTCCGATCTCGACTTTTTTTCGAGGCGCATAGTGACTTTTTAACTGGCCCGGAGCTTTGGGGTTAGAAGAGCTATTTAATTGAACGTCTACTTTTCCAATCTCATTTTCAATATCTTCTATACTTAGACCACCTA
This sequence comes from Flammeovirgaceae bacterium, assembly GCA_016709845.1. Taxonomy (GTDB): domain Bacteria; phylum Bacteroidota; class Bacteroidia; order Cytophagales; family Cyclobacteriaceae; genus ELB16-189. Next base: position 99,310 of record JADJMA010000015.1, read on the forward strand.
ATCGATAAACTATCGCGCGGTCATTCTCAAAACCTATAATGGTGGACTCAAGCCCAACCCGACACTCACCGCCATCCAGAATATATTTTAATTGATCGCCTAGTTGGTCATTCACATGATCGGGTCTTGTTGGACTAACATAACCAAAGGATTGGCACTCGGTGCTGCCAGTGGAAAGGATAGGGATTGAAGGAGTGACTGAGTTAATGGATGATCAGGACATCGAATGCCCACCGTATCCATACCCGAGGTAACAAGGTCGGGGATAATGTCTTTCTTTTTTAAGAGTAAGGTAAGCGGACCCGGCCAAAATTTTGAAGCCAGTTTTTCGGCCTTGGCGGGAAACGACTCGACAAGTTCTTTAGCCTGTACCAAGTTGGTCACATGCACGATAAGCGGATCAAACTGGGGTCTGTTCTTAACCTGAAAAATTTTTATTACTGCCTTTACGTTGAGCGCATCACCAGCAAGGCCATAGACAGTTTCTGTGGGAATAGCAACCAGATCACCCTGATCTAAGAGTTCTTTTGCTTTAGTAAGATTCTTTCCGATTTCTGCCATGTAGCAGCAAAGCTAAAATTAATCTCAAAATTGTCATTGGCTTCAGTTACGCAAAAACAAGATTGTGTTGTCAGGTTGACCCGATAGCTATCGGGTCAGGCTAACATTGGTAGTATTAAACTTTTGCATAATTCCAGTTGTTAGCTATATAACTAATCAGGTGATTGAAGTTGATTTGTGCTGAAAGAATAAAGACTGTAAGTTGCACATAATTCAAATGAAAATATGAGCAATAAAACCCGATCGATTTTAAAAGCTATAGCCGTAATTCTGGTGTTGCTGGCGGTTTTGATGGAATTAAAATTTGTAATTATTCCCGTGTTGGTAGTTTATAAATTTTGGATTCTGGTAATCGCTTTCGGATTACTACTGGTTGGTTCGAAGTGATTTTATTTTCATTCGGAGTACCGAGCGCTCAGGATTATAATCTTCCAGCGACTCTAAGGGAATCCATTTGACATCGTGCGATTCGTCACTTACAATAATTTTATCATGTAAGGATGCTTCCAAAAGAAACCGGATGTCAAAATGAAAATGCTCCGGAAAGTCTGTCCGTTTTGGAATTAAGTGAATGTCTACATCGAAGGGCGTGTTACTAACCACTCGAAATTTTTTTAAACCGGTTTCTTCTTCAGCTTCCCGTAAGGCTACCTGTAAAATATTTTCGTCCCCATCCGCATGACCCCCGGGTTGAACCCACTTATTTAATTTGGCATGATGTACCAGTAATGCTTGCGTATGTGAAGGGTCGACAACCCAGGCGGAGCCGGTGATATGGCCTGACAAATGGGTGCGTTCAAAACAATTAGGCTGCTTTAATAATTCAAGAAAGCGTGGAATAAACAGGGCTTCATCCGCATACGCTGACTGATAATCCGAAAAGAAGCGGACCAACAACTCACGATTCATTCGTTTTATTGTATAACAATAGTAACCTTATTGAATCGCCCGTCTTCGAGTTTACCAATAATTTCACCACCGCCTGAGTTATCCTTATCCTCCTTTCGGGCAATTACATAGAATGAAATGGCTTTCATTTTCTTAAACTTAACAACGCCTTTATCATCGGAGATTCCTTCGGCTACTATATTTTCTTCTTTCAGGTAGTCTTGCTCATTTTCAAAGAGCTTTACTTCGGCTCCACTAACGGTATTTCCTACATCATCGCGCACCGTAATGGTCAACGATGTATTCAAAATTTGAGCTGAGCTGCGCGTATAAGAGAAAGTGAGAAGAGAAACGGCTGCGATAAGGATAAATGTTTTCATGATTTATAAGATAAAGGGTTCATAATTGCATTTGATGGTACATAGTTACACAAATGAGGCAAGAAAATAAACTTTTAGGGGTCGTTCCTTACCGAAGCAGTGCCACGCCACCGTGTTGTTCCTGAATTCCTTTCTCGGGCCTGAACGAACTGACATATTTAACTACATAGGCATACGTTCCTCCAGGCAAAGGTCTACCAAGATTGTTGTTGTAGCCACCGTTCCATTTAAAATATCGATCCTTCGATTCAAAAACCAATTCGCCCCAGCGATTGTAAATGAAAATCTGGAAGTTATCGGTAATGAAGTAAGAGTAAACAAAGAAGTCGGTGTTGGTGGTTACCGAACTGGTAGGCCGGAAGGCGGTAGGCGCAACAATCTTAGGCACGCAATTGTTATCTACTTCCGTTTGATCGCGCGAAATGCAACCGAACGAGTTTGTGATATCTACTTCATAAAGGCCTTCACTATCTGCGGTAAGAATCCGTTGCGTGTAATTCAAAGTCAGATCGTTTTTGAACCAGTTGTACGAGGTAAAATTTCCCGGATCTAAATCAATACTGGCAGTATTCGGATCGTTATTATCAGGATCATTGCAAATGATTACGCGGTTTGGCAATTCACCTGTAGGTAAGGGTGCCTTGATAACCTGAATCTGAGCAGGGGTTGTACAACTTCCTTTGATAACATCTACACGGTAAATTCCCGCTTCCGTTTGATTGATTGTGGCCGTGCTTGCTCCGCTTATTACTACATTATCGCGGAACCACGCGAAGGTAACACCGGTAGCATTGGTGGTTGCTGTTAGCGTAAAAGGTTTGTCATCATCGCAGGCTGGTGTACCGGTAACCGCTGCGGTAATTAGTCCGGATACTTCCACGGTTTTAGGTGCCGAACGAACAACACAACCATTTAATGTGCTCACGACCTCTACTGCATACGATGCGCCATTGTCTAAGGTTGTGATGGCGATCTGCTGTCCAAGTCCTTGTAATAGACCATTTCTAAACCAACGATAGGTAAAGCTTCCTGTTGGTTGTGCGGATAAAATAACCTGATCGGCACAGGCATCAGTTTGAGTAAACGTTGGAGCGATTACACCAGGAACATTTATAATAGTGCTTTGCGTTGCTGGGCAACCTGCACCGGTAGCAGTTACCGTATAGGTTACTGTGCCGACTCCAGGTAGTAGTTGTATGGTTGGTCCGGTGGTTGGTCCAACAATACTGCCCGGTACATTGGTTGACCAAACGTATGTTGCTCCGCCCGATGCTGTAAGGGTAGGGACTACGGCACACACATCAGGCATAAACGAAACACTAATTGGCACAGCCTGGGTAACTGCAAAATTGTTAATGTTGAAAATACATCCCGTATTGTCACGCACTTCAATAGTATAAGTTCCGGCTGCCAAGCCGGGTACAATATCAAACACAGCAGTAGCTGAAGCTGTTGGTCCAATAACTTGGCCTGTTCCGTTGTTTGTAACTGTGTATTGTAATGGAAGCGTAAATGCTCCCGCAGTTGTTACTCGTACTGTTACCGGATCGCAATTAGGCGGTTGCGCAAGTGCCGTGGCTGTACAGGTAGCCTCCGATACTCCAACTGCACTGGAGATGGTACATCCTGAGATCTGATCGCTTACCATAGCCGAAAAAGTGCCTGCTCGTTGTCCAACAATAGGCCCAATGGTTGAAGGAGCTACTTGATCAATGCCTTGTTGATTAAAACTATTGGGTCCGGTAAGGAAATACGAATAGGGACCAGCCGGTGGTGCCGATGGGTTTAGTTGCAGACTGATTTCACCATTGGTCATTCCGCATCCAACCGGATTCGTTCCACTCAACGTAAAGGTTGGCGATACATTAATCGTAAAAATTTTATCATCGGTAACAGTACAGGTTGTAACGGGATCGGTAACGGTAACTTCGTACGTGAATACACCGGGTAGTGAGGTATCGACTGCTTGTGTTTGAATAGTGCTTGCATTCACACCATCTACTTTCCAGAGTATGGTCATCCCTGGGTTTTGTGCGTTCAGTGTTGGAGTTGCATTATCTTCACAGATGGTCAGGTCAGGTCCGATATCAACCTGCGGTCGATTGTCGGCAACAATACTTTGTGCAAAAGAGAAGCATCCATTGGTATCTGTATTGGTAACGGATATAAAAGCCTGATCATTGACGGTAATCGTTTGTGTTGTTTCTCCACTCGACCATAAATAAGTAAGTCCTGGAAGATTGCCTGAGTTTGCATCGAGTATGACGGACCCGGTACACAATACAGCAGCACCCGGTAAAGTGGGTGGGGGTGGTGGACTGAATACCCGAACTTGTTTTATTATAGTAGTATCAAGACTGCATCGATTAGTAAGTCGCATGGATACGGTGTACAATCCTGGCGCAGCATACAAATGAACGGGCGCAGCCTCTGTGCTGCACCGCCATCACCAAAAACCATTGAAACTTATCGATAGCGTCAGTTGCCGTGCCAGCAAATCTTGTTGAGTCACCAAAACAGATACCGGCAAATTCAAAACCTGGACCACCAAAAGCATTGCTTTGAATCTGAATAAAATTAGGCAAGCCGAGTCGACTGTTCGTTGCAGGAAGTAATGCAAAGCCTGCCGGATTATACGTTGATAGTTGCGTGGTGTCATCCGAAGCAAGAATAGTTCCCAAGGTTCCACTTCCGTTGATGGCGGTATAAATCTTGCTATCGGGACCCAATTGCAATGCACCTAATTCAACGGGTTGCTGAATTCGTTGTTTGAAGAAAGGTCGCTCTAAAGAATCAAGAAAGTATTCAAATATTTGTGATGGGGAAGGTGATCCCTTTACGGTTGCAAATACTTTATTTCCGCCTGGCGAAAACTCAATTCCGTACACCTGTCCATTGGGTTCTTTCAAATCAATTTTACGATAATTATCTAACCGACCTGTGCTGTCATTTAAAGTAAATAGTTCGATCAGGTTACTGGTTCCCGGTGTTGATAAGGCAACGGCCACATTATTCTCGGCCCAATCTTCATATACCCTTCGCCATTTTGTTGGGCTTTAAAGGCGTGATCGGATCCCGCTTCGGAGTACACCGGTTGACCAATACCTTGTTGTGTTATTGGGTATGAGCGAAACACATTGTTACCATATTCATGAACAAGTAGCCAACGCCCGTTGGAGGTTACACGCTCCGTACTTTTCGAAAACAGTAATATATTTTTTCTACAAGCGCACCCTTGCGAATTTAATTTGAGATCAAATAAAGAATATCTCAATTCAAACAATGAAGTTCCACTGATGGCTTGGGTTGTAAAAATATAGTAGAGCGTTTCATCACCGGGTACAGGAACAATAATAGAAGATTGTGAGGCAGCGGGATCTCCCCCAATACCCGAGTCAATCTCCGTATCTGTTTTATCATAAACTTTATCCCCATCGGTATAAAAGATCACATCGCCATTTCGATCGCAAACTATCGCGCACCCTTCGGGTGCATCCATCGCACTGTTATCCGTGGGCACCGGAGGTTGTTCGTTGAAATCTATGCCGGCCTTATTTCCAAAATTCCAGATATTAAATCGTTGATCCTGCAATCCATATTCTTTCACATTTACACCAGCATACGCAGAACATCCCGAGGCATCGGTAACCACCACATAGTAATAGCCGGCAGAGTCGGGTGTGAGTGTATCCCCCAAGTCACCGTTTGACCATGTAATGGATGCAGGTGTGCCTCCCTGAATAGCCACTTTAACAGAAAACTGTTTGGGACTTGAAGTACCTCGCGGTGGAGGAAACTCATCGTGGCAAGCGGTTGTGTCTTGCACCAATTGAAGTTGTAAGGCAAAAGGATTGATAGTAACAGGTAATGTGGTGGTATGGGTTTGGCCGCGATAAAAAGCGTTGAGCGTAACATTAAAGTACCCGCGCTGGTGTACGTGTATATCGGACTCCAACTTCCTGATGTGCCTACGCCATCTCCAAAATTCCATCGCAAACTATCTGCATTAGGGGTTACGCTTGGAAAAAAATTGGTGGGCGAATTCTGACATACTCCGCTTGTGGTGAAAGCCACCGTCATGATAACACTGTCTTGTGGTTTGAATGCCGGAAACTGTGTGCCGTTAAAATCTGTTGCCGTAAAAAGGGATTGGGTATTAACAACCAAGTTTGAAGTAGTATCGGTATTTGTAAGCTTGCCAAGTAAGAAAGGCCCTCCGGAAACGGCTTGATATAAATGATAGATGGCACTATCCGGAGCAAGTTGTAATCCATAACTTCTAAATACAGGTGCTGTGGCTACAGGTGCCAATGTAGTAGTTGGATTTTGATAATCGTATTGAAATACATTGGCCGGAATACCTACATCGCCATGACGAGACAGGTATAAGTATTGTCCTTTTGTGTCCCACTCTATGTCGTAAATAGATTGACTGTTTGTTGCGGCTGTGGCTGAATTAAAAATGAAACGATCGAACGCGATTACCCCGGTGGCATTGTTAAAATTCAGGATCAGCGCATCAGTATTCTGATTTTGGGGGGATACTGCGATTTTATTGGTACGTGCATAATAAGAAAAGTTAGCAACAGAAGTTGGGAAGCCAATGCCGGTTGAAACAATGCTTGGAAATGTCGCGGTAGCGTCAATCAATGTAGCTGCATAACTCTGCGTACCATTCTGATGCGAGATAAGCCAGAAATCAGTTTGGTTAGCATGCGGTACAACAATCATTCCTTCGGATCGGTTTATTAAACCAGGCATTGCAATATTTTTAGCGCCCACTACACCTAAGGCAGGGGCTGGAAAAACTGCATTACCAAATTGATTCAGGTCAACGTCACTTTGACTAATCGATCCACCGGTTGTAAAATTTGATGAGTTGGTGAAAATATACCAACGATTGGTTTGTCCTGGCATAGGCGCAATCGCTACCGGCTGATTGGCATCGGGTTGTCCGGTAAGGCCATTTCCATTAGGCATGGCAAGATGAGAGGCATCATATACTTGTACACCATCTGTATAGAAAAGTAGATTGGCTGTGGCCGGATCGGTTGCCACTGCTGAACCGCCACGGGCAAAAGGCAGAGCTTGGTTGTTAACAGATTGAGCAACATTGGTTCCCCGGTTAAACCGGATTCCGCTGGAGGTACTTCCAAAATACCAGTTATGTTGCGAAAGATCTTGTGCAAAAATTGTTGTGGATAGGGCAACGAATAGAATCAATGCTCCGATCTTTATTTCTTTAAGATATTGCTTACCTCCGGCCCCGCTCATACGTTTGACTTAGTTGATCTAGATTTCATGATGAAATTAAAACGTCAAATAACACTAAAGTAATACAATTTGATCGAAAATATCGTTAAGCAGACGAAAGCCCCCTATTTGTCGGCAAATGTCTTTTTTAATGTTATGACAGAATTTAATTTGCTTTGATAGAGCATGCTCTAAACAATAATTAATGCAACGAATTCTCCTTTTTGTTAGTGTATGTATCTGGTTTCGGGTGGGTTCGGTAACTGCACAAGACCCACAGTATTCGCAATTTTATGCTGCACCGCTTTATTTGAATCCTGCCTTTGCCGGTGCTACCGGTCAAAATCGCATGGGTGTCAACTATCGGAATCAATGGCCTGCTATCAGTGCAAACTTCAATACTATTTCAGCATTTTATGATACGTATATAGAAGACAAGAACAGTGGAATTGGTGTGTTAATGACGCGCGATCGGGAGGGCATTTTAGGGCTGCAATCCATCAGTCTGGCATTTCAATATTCTTATGATCTTAAACTAACTAAAGGGCTTTCTTTCAGGCCGGGGTTTCAGGCAGCTATTTATAACCGTTCAATCAATTTTGATAAACTTACTTTTGGTGATCAGTTCGATCCCTTAACAGGGGATGTTATTAGTGCACAATCCGCGGAAGCATTAAACACAGGCGAATCAAAATTTTTTCCAGATCTTTCTGCTGGCGGATTATTTTATAGTAAAAATGCTTGGTTTGGATTTGCAGCCCACCACTTAACACAACCCAACCAATCGCTTATCGGAGAAGAGAGCCGATTGCCTATGAAACTTTCGGGTCATGCGGGATTTAAATTTTATTTTACACCGGGCCAGATGGGTGATGGGTTTTATACGCGGCCGCGCGAACGAAGTATTGCACCCGCTATACAATATCGTCATCAAGGTGAGTTCGACCAGATGGACGTAGGTTTCTATTTTACTTTTGATCCGATTATTATCGGCACCTGGTATCGGGGTGTTCCCTTTAAAACAGTTAACGGGTTTACGAATAACGAATCAGCTGTGTTATTAATCGGCCTCACCAAAAGAGGGCCAAAAGATATTCTGAACATTGGCTATAGTTATGACTATACTATTTCTCAACTCGGTGCCAGCAGTGGAGGAGCCCATGAATTCAGTTTGGTTTATTCGTGGTCAACACGCAATCCTCGAAAGCCGGCAAAAGATAAGCTCATGATTCCGTGCCCGGATTTTTAAACTGGATTCTGGCTGCTTGATACTGGTCGCTGGATGAACACTGACCAACCTCTAATTACTGATTTTGATGTATAAGATTACGTCTATTTTTCAATTACTTGCTATCAATGCGTTACTTAAAGCTGATTGCTAGCTATGGATACCGACCACTGATTACTGATCACCTTTTTTTGCCAAATTCTTCCAGTGTCCAGAGACTAGTATCTAGTTCTCATTCCTCCCCATGCCCATCAATCTTACACACATCGTTATAGCCTAAATGTACCAGTGCATCGCCAGCGTTAACAACCGGATTATTATTTAAGCCAACAACATACCCCGAGGCAGGAGACTTAACGGTTTCTTTAAATGAACCAAAGGGATCGGTAATTGCACCAATCAATTGATTCTTTTTTACAAACTCACCGGATTGAATGACGGGTTGAAAAAGTCCGGCATACTTTGCGCGTATCCAAGATGAACTCCAGATGATCTTGTTTTCTACTGCCGGTGCTGGGGCTTCATCAATCATATTTAAATGTTTCATTAAACGGAGTGTACCGTTTACACCTTCTTCAATGGCCTGCTGATCGTAGCGAATGGATTCACCCCCTTCATAAACAATAATATTCTTTTCGTGTTTTGCGGCAGTTTGTCGGAGAGAATGCGGACGAAATGGTGAATCGATTGTATACGGAGCGTGAAAGGCCATGGCAAGTTCCGCATTTTTTTGATCTTGCATCACACAGCGTACTTGCGGATAGTTTGTTCGCATGGCACCACCAGTATGAAAGTCTATACCATAATCAATGGCAGGAATAATTTCGTGTGTAACGTGCCAGGCTACCCGCGAGGCGAGCGAACCGCTTTTACTTCCCGGAAAAGAACGATTGATATCTTTTCCATCGGGTACTTCGCGTGAATAATTCAGGAACCCATACATATTAATAATGGGTATACATACCACAGTGCCACGTTTAACCTTATTATATCCATTATCAAGAATGCGCCTCACTATTTCCATTCCGTTAATCTCATCGCCATGCATACCGGCAGTAAGTGATAATACCGGTCCATCCTCTAGTCCACGATATACATAAATGGGGGTATCAATAAGTGTACGTGATGGAAGTCTCGCAATATTAATATTGATTTCTGTGGATTCGCCTGGACGAATTATTTGTGAGGCGATAGTCAGGTCTTTCATAAATTGATCTATAGTCTTGAGTACATAGTATTAGTCGATAGTCAATGGTCCATGGTTAATTAGTTGTAAGAGTGACTTATCAAGGTAGATATCCGACTATGGACTAAATACAATGGACTATGTACTTTTAAGCATTAATCTTGTCCTTCTGGATTTTTTTCTTACCAGCATGTTGCTCAATATATTCGTAAAACTTGGATGCGATATCCAGCTTGGTTGCCCCCTCAATACCTTCCAGACCGGGTGATGAATTAACTTCAACGATTAAGGGGCCGCGTTTGGAAGGCAGCATATCGACACCGGCTACACCTAACCCCATTTTTTTTGCAGCTTCAATGGCAGCATGTCTTTCATGCCTATCGAGTTTAACAATAGAAGCTACGCCACCCCTGTGCAAATTAGATCTAAATTCACCTTCGCGGGTTGCTTGTCTTTTGATGGCACCTACTACTTCACCATTAATAACAAACGCACGGATGTCGGCACCTTTCGCTTCTTTAACAAATTCCTGTACAATGATTCGGGTTTTCACTCCATGAAAAGCTTCAATCACGGATTGAGCAGCCTTCTTATTTTCAGCTAATACAACCCCCAAACCCTGGGTACCCTCTAATAATTTTATAACAACGGGTGCGCCTCCTACAGCTTCAATTACCCCTTCCGTATCTTTCGAGTAATCCATAAAGATGGTCTTAGGTAAATCCAGGCCGGCCCGTGAAAGTATTTGTAAACTGCGTAATTTATCACGTGAACGAATCAGTGCCTGGGATTCAACTGCAGTAAACACTTTCATCATTTCAAATTGACGAACAACAGCAGCACCGTAAAAAGTAACCGAGGCGCCAATGCGAGGAATAATCGCATCGAAGTAATCGAGCCTGCGGCCGTTATACCAAACCATGGGGTTTTTCTTTTCAATCAGCAACACACATTTCATGTGATCGATAATTTCCACCTTGTGTCCACGCTTCTCACCGGCTTCTTTCAACCTTTGTGTAGAATACAGCTTTGGATTTCTTGAAAGGATGCCAATGTTCATATGCTGCTTTGTTTGTGATCGAAAGATAAATCTTTTTTAGTCACGTCAATTAAAAATCGCCTGCGCAGAATTTTACGGCCGAGTAATACGGGAAATCTCAAATTTCCCCGATTACTTAGCGAAAATTCGGCTTTTAGTACGTGATCGTAAATTTTAATTGATGTTTTGATAACATACCGAAGTTCGGCTTCCCCGAACGAATTTTTTATTTCTCTACGATCGAATTTTTTAAAAGTGAACTTCATTCCGGTAAACTCGGGATGTTCTTCATCCAGCAGCACGAACTCAAGTTTGCCATCAACAATCTCGGCCCGGCTGCAATGCAAACTGCATGTGTAGGCACCGGTATCAATCTTGGCATGAATATCAGTAAGGCCAAGGCCGGGTAAGTCAACGCGATCGGATCTTCCAAGAGTATGCATGGGTGAAATTCTTTCGGAAACTAAATGATTTCAGGATAAAAAAAGCCAGGCGAACCTGGCTTCTTAATTTATTACGGCAGAGGCTAATTAAAATTTCAAAGGAATCTTCAACATAGTATTTTCCCAGGCAATGATCATCGTTTTACCCTTATCATCAAAGGCGATAGTGAAGGCTTCCACTTCAGACTCTGACTTGCCAGCAGGCACTTTTATACGAGCCACATCTTTTGATTCATCATATTCAAAAGCGCCCCAGGTATCTAACTTTGAGTTGAATATAATAGTCCATTCCGTCTTGTCAGGAATAGCATACATGGAATAAGTACCCGCCTTAATGGTTTTATCACCAAAGGTAACATCCTGGTATAATTTGATTTCGGAAGTTTCGTTAGCACCAAATCTCCACAATTTGCCATAGGCTTCGGTTCCACCCAACATGGTGCGGCCCTTCTTCATTGGGCGGCCATAAACCACCTTAGCTACTGGGGTAGTTCCCTTGCCATTGGGTCTGAAAATAGATATATCGGCTGGACTCGGATCTACCCCTGGCAATTTTTGAGCGATAGAGAATTGACTGGCGCCAGCAACCAGAAATAATGAAAGCACTACGAGTTTTAATTTTTTCATAACAGTTTTTTGGTGAAGTGTTAATCGTGACAATGATTTGTAACTCTGAAAAACGAAATCCGGCCATGAAATGTTCGTTCATAACCGGATTAAATTGAATTTATTTTGACGGAGGGCCGTATTTAAAGAAGTTGCTCGATTTGTCGTTTAAGAAATTCTGATTGAACTACACCCGATTGACGCCATTTGGGCTCTCCATTTTTAAATAGGATTAATGTAGGCACTCCTTGCACCTGAAAGGCCTGAGCCAATGACGGGTTTTTATCAACATCAATTTTTACAATCCTGGCTTTCTCACCAATCTTCGTTTTCAGTTCTTCCAAAATAGGCTTCATCATTTTGCATGGACCACACCACTCAGCAGAAAAGTCTACCAGGGTAGGAACATCGCTCTTAATCAACTCAGAAAAATCTCCTTTGGCCATATTAGTTTAAACGGCTACCGGGGAAGTTACCACAATTTTAGGGATCATGGTTACATTCGATTTGATTGAATTAGAAATCAGGCAAGCTGCTTCAGCTTTTGATAATACGCGTTCAGCACGCTCCCGATCTTTTTCATCAGAAATTGTTACCGTAGGTTCCAATATAACCTCTGTCATTAAGTATTTTCCTTCTACTTGCTCAAGCTTTCCCTTAGAATCACACTGGAATGCGGTAAACTCTAATTTTGAATTTTCGGCAATAGCCAAAAAGGTAGTCATTAAGCAACTGCTTACTGCAGCGGTAAATAAATGCTCGGGCGACCAGATACCCGGAATTCCTTTGGGGAATTCGGGAGGAGTAGCCACTTCAATACATCCTGATCCCGTGGCAGGTACATTTAATTCAGGAGAACACATAATGCCCTTGCGATCTTTGTTCCAGGCAATTTGTACGTTATAAAAATGCGGATCCATAACTGTTAAATTTTATTTTGAAGACTCATCCAACTTCCACCATTAAATACTTGTGTATAACCTTTTGATTTTAACATGCTTTTAGCTGCGCCACTGCGCATACCCGAAGCACAACAGGTTATAATGACTTTGTTTTTATATGTAAAGCGACTCGTATTATTGCTCAACTGATCTACAGGTATGTTTAAGGAACCCCGTATATGACCACTTGAATATTCGCCTTTGTGCGAACGTCCAAAACAATCGCACCTTTTTTTACAAGTTCAGCGTAGTCTACTTTGGGTCCTAAACCCAATAGACTTTTTAGGGCTTCTATCATAGGATACTAACGGCTTGAGTTCGTAAATAATTCACTGATAGCCAGGAGCCGCCATCATAACATGTAATACCCTGCTGTTTTAGAAGGCCAGAGGCCATGGCACTACGACCACCCGAGGCACAACATAAAACAAGAGGAAGTTTTAAGGCTTTTACTTCTGAGAGTCGCTGTGTTAGTTCGTTAACGGGAATGTTGATTGATCCGGCTACATGACCCCCTTGAAACTCACCGGCTGACCGCACATCTATAATGGTGCATTCTTGATTTTGAATAACTTTTTCTATGCTCATACTAATTTCGAATTTATTTTTTTTCTTTTTGGAACATACTAAATACCAAGCCACCCATCAACGCTCCATACGCTGAAGAATTAATAGGGCTTGATGTAATCGGGCAGGAACCGGACACGCAACCAATTTGCTGCCAGTATAAATACCCGGCACCTAACCCAATGATAATACCGACTGCGGTAAGCCAATATTGTTTAAGGTTTGTCATTAATATTTTTTCTTAGCGTGCTGAGTCCGAAGGGTAAGTACAGTGGGCAGAAACTAGCCAGACTGGTCAAAACAAAAACAGCCGCCAAGCCTAATAAAATTATAGCGGTTGTGCCTGAAATTAATCCTGCATAATAAAGCACTACTACTATTGCTGCGAGAATGACCCGGAAAACCCGGTCAACAGAGCCCATATTCTTTTTCATTTGGTTGGTTTTTTAATGATGATGCAAAGCTAACCAATGAAGATCGTAGAGTTTGTGATCTAAATCACAGAAGCGTAATTTTATTTCTGAAAAGTTGAACCAGTCCTTCATTTTCCATCTGCTTCATAACTCGCGAAACAGCCTCGCGGGCCGTGCCGAGTTCATCCGCTAATTGCTGGTGGGTTATTTTTATTTCTTTGGAGCGATAGAGCTCTGCCTTCTGTTTTAAGAGTTGAAGCAGTCGGGTATCTAATTTTTGAAAGGCAATAGCGTTAACCGCAGTAAGAAGCTCTTCAAATCGTTTGTGGTAAAGCCTAAAAATGAAATCGGCCCACTCTGGAAATTTCTTAACCCATTCACTGGCTTTTTCCACTGGAATGAAAAGAATTTCCGCGTCTTCCTCTACAATTGCTTTCACCTTGCTGGTTTCATTGTGAATTCCTCCCAGAAATGACATGATGCAACTTTCTCCGGGCGTGATATAGTAGAGTAAGATTTCTTGACCGTTTATATCCGTTCGCATCACTTTTAAGCTGCCCTTTAGCACCAGCGGTATGGCTTTTATGTAACTATCTTCCTGTTGGATGACAGAACCTGCTGGAAATTTTTTCAGTTGGCCATAAGCTGAAACTTCCTCTTTTAGTAATGTTTGAAAAAGCGAATCGGTAGCAGACATGGTGTTTTATGAAAGTAAGAATAAGAAGTTATTTTCCGAAAGGATTCAAAGCGCTAAGGGCCCGCTTGCCGCCACCCATCTTGTTCATGGTTTTCATAAGCTTGCGCATATCTTCAAATTGTTTGAGCAACTGATTTACCTGTTGCACATTGGTTCCACTGCCTTTAGCTATTCGATTCTTCCGACTTGGATTTATTTTATCAGGGTTTTCTCTTTCTTTAGTTGTCATGGATCGAATGATGGCTTCAATGGGTTTGAAAGAATTGTCGTCAATATCAACGCCTTTCATGGCTTTACCCATACCGGGTATCATGCCGAGCAAATCTTTCATGTTTCCCATCTTTTTGATTTGCTCCAGTTGCGATAGAAAATCATTAAAGTCGAACTGGTTCTTACGCATTTTGGCATTAAGCCTGCGTGTTTCATCTTCATCAAAAGTTTGCTGTGCTTTTTCAACCAGACCAACCACATCACCCATGCCCAAAATCCGGCTTGCCATCCGATCGGGATAAAAGCGATCAATCGCCTCCATCTTTTCTCCCGAGCTTATAAACTTAATAGGCTTATTAACAACTTTGCGAATAGAAAGAGCAGCACCACCTCGAGTATCACCATCTAACTTGGTAAGTACAACCCCATTGAAATTTAAGCGTTCGTTAAATGTTTTGGCGGTGTTCACTGCATCCTGCCCCGTCATGGCATCAACCACAAACAAAGTCTCTGATGGTTTGAGCGCTTCTTTCAAAAGAGCGATCTCATTCATCATCGCTTCATCCACAGCCAAACGGCCTGCGGTATCTACAATAACAACGCGGAAATTATTTTTCTTTGCATGCTCGATAGCAGCCTTGGCTATTTTAACGGCATCTTTATTTTCAGGCTCTGCATAAACTTCTACACCAATCTGTTCGCCCAAAACTTTTAATTGATCGATAGCCGCAGGTCTATAAATGTCGCAGGCGGTTAGCAGCACCTGCCTGCCTTGCCGCTTCAGGTAACTGGCCAGCTTACCAGAAAAAGTAGTTTTACCGGAACCCTGTAATCCGGCAATTAAAATAACCGCGGGGTTACCTTCTATGGAGATGTCTTCACTCTCGCCCCCCATAAGCAGCGTGAGTTCATCGTTCGTGATTTTGGTTAACAGCTGACCGGGCGAAATCGCGGTAAGCACGTTTTGGCCCAGCGCCTTTTCTTTTATTTCGTCTGTTACTTCCTTGGCAACTTTATAGTTAACATCGGCATCGATTAACGCTTTGCGGATTTCTTTTACCGTGGTGGCAACGTTAATCTCTGTAATCTTTCCCTGGCCTTTCAGGTTTTGAAAGGCTTTTTCCAACTTAATACCTAAACTATCGAACATGATCGGTTGTTTTTAAGGCCACAAAGTTAATGGGTAAATCGTATTAGGGAAACGGGGTGAGGCGAGTTAAATGAAAAAATGAAGAATAGGGCCTGTTTTATTCCTTTCCCTCCTGAATCCCTAATAAGGTTAATTTAACAACAATCAGATTTTTGTTGAAGTTGGAGTAGAGCAGACCCCACACATGATTTTCCGAAAAGGATTTCTTATCAGTTAGAAGGAAAGAAATTGAAAGCGGTGGTATCAGGTAATGGCAAATCGATTGAGTATTTGTTTGAAAAGGAAAATCAAGAGGAAGGTCATAGACATTCAGTATCTAGAAAAGAGATCCATGCCAATCCGAAAAAGCAACAACAATACCTCCCGTAAGAGCGAACGTTTTCCCAGAGTTAAATTTCCGCTTTTTTATCCTACTTATATCCGCAGTAGCTATTGCTTTATCTTTATAGATTAACGAACCGTCTTTTGCATGAGCCGAAACAGATCCTTTCAAGGTATCAACCAATACTTGTTTGATTTTGAATTGATCAATTTGGGAGCTATCGGAAAGGGTGATTCGTGTCATGTCTCCTTTTTTAATAGCGTGGTATAATCAGATGATTTTGTCACGGGTTTAAAACTGGTGCATGAGGTTATTGAAAACACTATAATCAAAAGGGCGATGGTTAAATTGTTGATTTTCATATTTGATGTGCTTTAAATTGAACTATCAGTCTGCTTTATCTATGATTAAATGTCGCAGGAAAGTATGATCGAGTCATTTTAAATAGCACAATTGATAAAGGAATTTTTGGCATTAAATCACATTTTCAGAGCCCTCTCATCAAAGAGTTGCGAAAAATGCAACAAGTATGGATGTGTGATTCAGAATGGCCGGGCCACTCAAATAGATAATCTGGATAATCTTTCTTCTATTAATTGGGAAGTATTAGTCATCGCCTCTCTTTGTGTTGTTTTCTCATTTACCAAGGCGATAACTTCTTTCAATCCAAGGGCTTTAATGTCTTCATGGTCTAATTCATTTTTTCCAACAATGGCAATAGTCGGTTTGCCATGTTTAGCCGCTAATTGCGCTACACCCATTACCACTTTGCCTGATAATGTTTGAGAATCCATTTTACCTTCACCTGTTATCACCAGATGGGCCCATTTTATTTGTTCTTCAATGTGTAGTGTTTGCAGAACGAAATTAATACCACTATTAAACTCTGCCTTTAAAAAAAGCCTGGCGCCCGCACCCAATCCTCCTGCTGCTCCGGCTCCTTTAAAATTTACTTCTTGTTTACATTGGCTCTTCGCTACCTGTTCAAAATTCCGGAGTCCCAGATCAAGCTGTTGCACATCTCCTCCATCGGCACCTTTTTGAGGTGCATATATAGGCTGCGCCATTTTTTCCGTAGAGTTCATTATCTACATCGCACAAAACAAGGAAGGAGATTTTTTTAGCATTCAGTAAGTAATTATCGAATTGAATCTTACAGAGATGAATCAGATTTTCTCCGATGGGCGCCAGCATTTCATTTTTCTGATTTAGAAACTTTGCGCCTAAGGCTGAAGCCATACCTAACCCTGCATCATTGGTAGCGCTTCCTCCGATAGTAAGGACGATTTTTTTTACACCTTGCTGGATAGCATTGGCAATTAATTCGCCCGTTCCATACGTGGAAGTTTTAAGGGGGTTACGCTCTGATTTGTCCAGCAAGGCAAGTCCGGATGCACTCGCCATTTCAATGAATGCTGTAGATCCATCACCTGAAATTCCATAGGTAGCAGTTATTTTTCTGAATAACGGATCTGATACTTCCGTAGAAATCATTGTTCCTTTCGAATGATCCGTGAGCAGTTCGCAGGTACCTTCCCCGCCATCGGCCATTGGAATAAGTTTAATGGATAGCGTAGAATTAATTTTTTAGCAATCCTTTCTCAACAGCCGAGCAAACTTCTTTCGCTGTCAGCGATCCTTTAAATTTATCTGGTGCTACTAAAATGTTCACAATAGTGTAAATAGTAAAATAGATGTAATGAGTACCGTTATGCCTTGAGCCAGTGTTATCAGCGTATAACTTTTATACGCATCGCTTTCGCGGATACCACTGAATTGAGACACCACCCAGAAGTACGAATCGTTCGCATGCGAAACCGTCATGGCTCCGCCACCAATAGCTAAAATTAATGTGGCTAAAGAAGTGGCGGTTGTAAATCCAGCAAGGATAGTTAACGGAGCAAGAAGTGAACTGGTGACAATGATAGCTGACGTGGAGGAGCCTTGTGCTGTTTTTAAAACCGAGCCCAAAGCGAAAGCAATAAGTAAAAATAGTATTCCGCACGATTGTGAGCCTGCGATCTGCTCTTTCAGAATCAAATCTATACCGCTCGATTTTATAACTGCTCCGAACGAGCCGCCCGCACCGGTAATCAAAAGTATTACTCCGGCATCTTTCAACGCTTCAGAGATCCAGGCGGGCCATTCGGGTCTTTGTTTTTTTGAAATCAAAAGAAACGCACAAATGAGCCCTGCAAATAAAGCAATGGTTGGGTTTCCTATAATTTGGAAAATGTTTTCCAGCGATTCGAAGGCAGGAATTACATTGGGTAATGTAGCGCATGAGATAAGTAGAATAGGAAGCAGTAGCGGAAGAAATATAAGCACAGCGCGATGTTCAGTTTTCTCGGATGGAGGATGAGTTATTTGCACAGCATGGATTTTGGCTCCCAGCTTTTTTGATAACCAAAACGCAACAAGCGCAGTCGGTAAAGCGCCAATCAATCCGATAATAATTACCAAACCCAAATTTGTGGTAATACCCAAATTGGCGGCAGCAGCTAATGGACCCGGAGTAGGAGGCACCAGCGTGTGCGATGTATATAATCCGCTTGACAAAGCAAGGGATAATTGTGCTTGATTTATTTCGGTGGAGGCGAGGGCGGGGATTAATCGGGAGAGGATGATAAAACCGGAATCGCAATACACAGGAATACCAACCACCACACCAATCATAGACATGGCGATCAATGTTTTACTTTTACCAAACGCGTGGATAATTTTTGTTCCAATGCTGGTCATCGCTCCGGTTCGCTCCATCACAATGCCCAGGCACGAACCAATGGCTACGAGAAATCCGATTTGTTGCAGCAACAGACCAAAGCCCACCTGCATGGTGGTTACTGTTTCTAAAACAGGTTTACCAACAAGAGTTCCAAAAATGAGAGCAGCAATTAGTAAAGAAAAGAACGGGTTTAGTTTTAAATAACGAGAGGCTGCAATGAGTGAGCCAATGGAAAGTAAAAGTGCAGTGCAGATTAGAAACATTTTCTTGAATTAGTCTCTAAAAGAATAATAGTTGAATGCAAGCCCGGCTTTAAAATCAGTGACATCCGCAGGCAATTCAATAAAACCATCCACCTCTTTCAGGTTAGCAAAATCACCTGAACCCCCGCCAACTTGTGGGTAGGCCATAAGTTGACCTTTTTTCATTTTCAATTTTTACCTGAAGAAAGTAAGTTAACGCGGGCTTGAAAGAAAAATCTTTTGCCAGAATCGCGTGGCTTGATTTTATGTTGCCCTGAAGACTTTTTATGAGCCAGGGTTTTATATAGCGATAAAAGCACATATAAGTTGAAACCGGATTCCCCGGAAGGGCAAACACGATATGTTTGGATGAAGTACCAAACCACAAGGGCTTACCGGGCTTTTGACTTACCTGATGAAAGCGTTTTTGAATTCCATTTCGCTCCAGCGTTTGAGGTACATAGTCAAACTTGCCTTTGGATACGCCACCCGAAAAAATAAGTACCTCGTAGTGTGAAAGAATTTTTTTTACTTCTGCTTCGAGAATCTCGGGTTGGTCGGGAATATGAAACTGATCGGCCGAGCACCCTAATTCTAACAGTGCTGCTTGTAAGGCATAACTATTTGATCTTCGGATTTGATAAGGGAGTGGTGTGAGATCCACGGGCACTAACTCATCGCCACTCGAAATGATGGCTATTTTAGGAAACATCGAAACAGAGATAGTCTTTTTACCCACCGAAGCAAGTAAGGCAACTTCGGCTGGAGAAATTATTGTGCCTGGCGAAAGTAAAATTTCATTTTGCTTTGCATCCTGGCCCTGATGGTGGATATTATCGCGGAGATTTAACTTTTGAAGCAGAACGGAAGCAGACTGATCTTTAATATCCAAATCTTCATACCGAACAACGGTATCGGTACCTACAGGCAACATCGCTCCGGTCATTACTTCAATGCACGAATCATTATTATTTAACTTTTTTGGTTGTTCACCCGCAGCCTGGACACCTTCAATAGGGAAGTTTCTATTTCCGTTATTATAGGAATCAAAACGTAAAGCAATGCCATCCATGGCGACACGATCAAACGGTGGAAAATTTCTATCCGCCCGAATTTCTTCGCGTAAAATTCTTCCACAGGCATGTTGAATTGCAATGTCCTCTTTTCCCGTTTCCATGGAATGCGAAAGAATAATTGCTGTAGCCTCTGAAACGCTTATCATGATTTAATTAACTTTGATTGAATACTACGGATTCAAAATTTTAACTAATGAAGAAACAATTTACACATATTGACGCCACGGGCAACCCCAAAATGGTGGATGTATCACATAAAAAAGTGACCAAGCGCGTTGCTCGTGCTCAGGCTGTTGTCGTTTTAGGTAATGAAATTGTCTCGATGATGCAAGGAAACGAGTTGATCACTAAAAAAGGACCTGTTTTTCAGACAGCGATTATTGCCGGTGTTATGGCTGCTAAGAAGACACACGAATTGATTCCGTTTTGTCATCCTTTAAACATAGAGAATTGTAAGATTGAGACCTCCATAAAAAATGATACGGCAATCATTGATACAGAGGTGACGGTAACCTCAAAAACAGGCGTGGAGATGGAAGCGTTAACCGCTGCTTCGGTGGCTGCACTGACGGTCTACGATATGTGTAAAGCACTGTCGCATCACATAGTTATAACTGATTTAAAACTGATGAAGAAAACAGGCGGGAAGAAAGATTTTCAACGCAAAAACTAAAATTTCATTTTTAGTATATGCTCAGATGCCAAAATGGGAAATTTTATTTGTTCTGATAAGTAGCAACTAACTAATCGATTACAAGACTTATTATTAACTGATTGTAGAAGTAAAATTTGTGCAATCGAATGAAATGTATCTATAAAAAAATCAATAAATATTTTTCAAACTTTTTAGCTCAGCAAATGTTAAATTTGTGAGTCTAAAAAATGTTGGTTATGAAATTAATTAGAAAAAATGTTCTTGCAGGGTTTCAACTGAATCCTATTAATAGGGATTTGTTGATTGTGATTTCGGCAGGTATGTTTATCGCTATTGCCATTGTCACCTTAATGGTTATGATTGTTAGTCAGATCTAACGAGTAACTTTATTAACGGAAATAAAAAGCGTCATACATCTTTGACGCTTTTTTTATGGATGTGCAGAAACCCAAGTATCCCCGTCTTCAAAAAATTCCTTCTTCCAAATGGGTACGGTTTGTTTAAGCGTATCGATTACAAACTGACAAGCCTCAAAAGACTCCTTTCGATGTGCAGTTGAAAGTGCAATCGCCACAGCAACATCGCCAGGATATAAGGTGCCGACCCGATGACTTATCGCCCAGCCGGTTAGCTTCCATTGTTTGTCAACTTGTTGAATTATTTTATTAATCTCGGCAATAGCCATGGGTTCGTAGGCTTCATACTCAAGTTTGGTAACTTTTTTAGCAGCGGTTTGATTTCGTACGGTTCCAATAAAGACATTAACAGCACCTCCCTGATGCGAAGAGGCTGCATCTATGATCTTCTGAACATCAATAGGTTTGTCTGTAATTTCAATCATGCTGCTGGTAAATATCAACCACCACTAACCGGTGGTATCAATGCGATCTCGTCAGTTTCGCTTAAACGTGCTTCGTCTGATGCATATTCCTGATTTACCGCAATAAAAAGTGATTTCAGTTTTTTCAAATCAGGATATTGGGTGGCTAAGGTATTTCTAAGATCACCTACAGAAGTACCGCTAAGTTCAAAGGCAAGTTCGCGATTACCTATAATATCGCGCGAGATTCCAAACGCTTTAATTTTTACTACAATTTAACAAATATAAGTATTGAAGTTATACGTATTCGATCGATCATTTCTATCTTTCGTATGGAATGCCCGCATCACAACTATATGATAATCATGGCCGGCCTATTACGTACCTGCGTTTAGCGGTAACGGATCGGTGCAACCTGCGCTGCTTTTACTGCATGCCTGAAGAAGGAATTAAATACTTGCCTAAAAAACAACTCTTGACTTTTGAGGAAATCGAAAGACTGATTAACATTTTAGCGCAGATGGGGATTTCTAAAGTCCGGTTAACAGGGGGCGAGCCTTTTGTGCGCACCGATCTGATGAACCTGGTTCGTAGGATTGTAACGATTGAAGGCATTCATGATTTACATCTCACCACCAATGGTATTCTAACGGCTCCGCATATTTCTGAATTGAAGTCGTTGGGAATTGCATCTGTTAACTTAAGTCTGGATACCCTTGACCGGGAACGATTTAAATCAATTACCCGAAGAGATGAGTTTGAGAAAACGTGGGGTACGTTACAACAATTAATTGAACACAACATTCCTGTAAAGATTAATGCGGTAGTTATGGATGGTAGAAATATTGAAGATATTCTTCCGCTGGTTGAACTTACCCGTAGCCATAATATTTCGGTTCGTTTTATTGAAGAGATGCCCTTTAATGGTGAAGGCAATCATTACTCCACGCTTAACTGGACGTACACCAAAATCGTGAATTATATACGTGAGCACTATCCCAACCTCGAGCGATTGGCCGATCCACCACATTCAACCTCCTACAATTATAAAGTACCTGGTTATAATGGAGATGTTGGCGTTATAGCCGCCTTTAGCCGAACCTTCTGTGGTACGTGTAACCGAATCCGGGTAACCGCACAAGGGGTTTTGAAAACATGTTTGTACGATGATGGGGTTTTGAACATCAGAGATTTAATGCGCGAAGGCAAAAGCGATGCGGAGATAAAAGTGAATTTACTTCAGGCATTTAATAGTCGGGCACTCAATGGATTTGAAGCGGAAGAAAAAAGAAAGAGTGGTTCACCGGCCATCGAATCCATGTCGACCATTGGTGGATAAATTTCA
The DNA here is from genome assembly GCA_016709845.1 of Flammeovirgaceae bacterium. GTDB lineage: Bacteria > Bacteroidota > Bacteroidia > Cytophagales > Cyclobacteriaceae > ELB16-189. The sequence goes on from JADJMA010000015.1 coordinate 122,057, forward strand.
GTGATGATGAAAATGCTTTTTTATTTGTTTTTGTTATGAGTTGCCTCTCCGGCCAAAGCCAAGGGCAACCAGTGGCTGCTCAGTCATTTAAGATTATTGGGGAAGTTAAGCGGGAAGTAAAAATATCGGTGTATGATTTGGAAAAGTACCGCGGAGCTTTAGTTAAGGATGTGGTGATTACCAATCACCTCGGTGAGGTTAAGAGTCGAATTAAGAAATTAACCGGTGTTTTATTACGAGATGTTCTCGCCAACGTGGAGATAAAAGTAAATACCACGCGATCTCAGCGCGTGTTACCTGGTTTGCAAATCGGCTGATGGATATACCATTACCTATTCGTGGAATGAAGTTTTTAATAATCCTGCAGGCGAATCGATTTACCTGATCACCTCGAAGGATGATATCAAAGCCAGTGAAATGGAGGAGTCTATACTTATGTTTTCGCCCCGCGATTATAAAACGGGAAGAAGGTATCTGAAAGGGCTTACGTCCATAGAAATAAAGCGGGCCTTGTAAGTATGGATTTATATATTCTAATCGGAGCTTTTTTCTTTATTGCATTGATTTATTCCTCGGTAGGTTTTGGTGGCGGCTCCAGCTACTTAGCATTGATGGCACAGCCTTTTTTTGCTCTGATGCCCGATACAATCAGACCCACAGCCTTATTGTGTAATGTGGTAGTGGTTACGGGGGGTACTATTATTTTCTATAAGCAAGGCAAATTGGTATGGAAAGATATTTGGCCATTTATTGTCATGAGTGTACCGATGGCGTTTGTGGGTGGCTTTTGGAAACTGCAAGATGATACATTCTTTATAGTCCTTGGATTTACCTTGTTGGTTGTTTCTATTTTGCTTTGGATTCAGCAAGACGAAAGAGCAGTTACAGCCATACGTTTTGAAAGCACCTCGAGTCAACTGGCGGTAGGAGGAGGTATCGGTTTTCTTTCAGGGTTGGTGAGCATTGGAGGCGGCATTTTTCTTTCTCCCTTATTACATTTGGCATGTTGGGCCGAGGCAAAGAAAATCTCCGCATTGGCTAGCGTTTTTATTTTGGTCAATTCCGTTGGGGGCCTTATGGGCCAGCTTTCGCGAGGACTTCCGCCACTCGATTGGGCATTCATAGCATCCGTAATGGTGGCAGTTTTTGCCGGTGGTCAAATTGGTTCGCGTTTTGGCGTTCAAAAGTTTAAACCAGTTTATATTCGCAGAATAACTTCCTTACTTATACTTGTTGCCTCAATTAATATTTTAAAAGATCATTTATGAAAAAAATTCTTACACTCCTCGTTCTGTGTTTCCCGCTTATTGGTTTTGCCCAAATCAAAGTAAGTCCGGTTGTTAAAAACTTTGGTGGCATTTTTGAAATTCCTTATGCCGAAGAAAAACCTGATCCAACCCTTGATTATAAAATTATTGTTGAGGTAGTATCCAATACCGATAAGTATGATTCTATCAATTGGCCACTGTTTAATGTTGCGCGAATGATAAATCTTCATGTGGCGGGAGGAGTACCCAGAGAAAAAATTCATGTAGTAGTTGTAATCCACGGAGCGGCTGCATTTACAGTAATGAATAATGAAACCTATAAAGCTAAATATGGTGTGGATAACCCGAATCTAAAATTGGATCAGGAATTACAACAGGCCGGTATAAAAATGTTTGTTTGTGGTCAGTCGTTGATCGCACGAAAAGTTGATCAGTTAAAAATGGTGCCCGAAGTGAAAATTGCAACCTCTGCGCTAACAACACTTACCACGTATCAGTTAAAAGGATATGCGGTGTTGAGGTTTTAATAAATTTTGAAGCGAACTTTTTCAAGCATCGTCTCTCGTTTATGAGGCGATGCTTTTTATTGCTGTCAGGTCTTTCGACCTGACAGGCTCAATCTACAATTCGCATTAGTTCCTTATATTAGTAAATGGGTCTACGTGGTCGTACTCTGTATCCGGAGGCAGATTGCTTTTGTAACAACTACTTGCTACCAATGGTATCATTTGCTTGCCAGGATTCCTGCAAAAGAATTGTGGCAGACAGTATCAATTTCCTAAATCAAAAATATGCCAGTTTCTTATTAGGTTATGTGATTATGCTCAATCATATTCACCTTATTTTATTTTTCAAAAATGGTAATCGGCTTTCTGACTGGATGCGTGACCTAAAAAAATTCACATCAGTAAAAATTCGTCAGCAAATTGAAGGTGACGGAGATTATGCGCTTCTTGAGAGTTTGCGCATTGATTATCGAAAACAAGTTTTCAAGGTTTGGGAAGATCGATTCGATGATGTGATCTTATCAAACAGCAAGCTTTTAGAAACAAAATTGAATTACATTCATACGAACCCCATGCAAGAACATTGGAATCTTGTAAGCAAGCCAGAGGAGTACAAATTTTCCAGCGCAAGTTTTTATGAAATTGGAGACTTGGGTGATGTTACTATTACTCACTATAAGGATTATTTCTGATAGGGTTATGGATCTGTCAAAGGTCTATGGGTCTGTCAGGTCGTAAGACCTGACAGCAATAAAAGATCTTCCTACTGTCGAAAGTCCTGACAGCAATATAGAATCATCTTATCAAGATCAATAAATTTTCCTTCTTCTATTTTTCCATCCTTAATGGTGTAGAGTGTTACGCCGGATGGTCGCACCTCATCTCTGGTTCTGATTGGCTCCACGACAGCTGCGGTTTGTTCAAAGCGTATTTTGTGTGCATTCGATTCATACCAAAACACCTGTCGAGTATGATTGTGCCCGGATAATGCCAACGGATACGGATGCTGCTTCAACACCAGGTTGATAATCTCTTGTGCATTAGAGGCTACATGCCTGAATTGCATTTTACCTTGTTCACGCTCGAGTGTGCGGCCGGGTCCACTTTCGGTATAAGGTTCCATACTCAAACTTCCGGAGAAAAACGGAATATGATTAAAAGTGATAACAGGCATAGTATTCGGCACTGCGGCCAAATCTTCCTTTAACCAATTGAGTTGTATGGAATCGACATGGCCATAATACCAAAGATCTTCAAAGTCAACATCATCGAGACCGACAAAGTGAATCCCGCCATAATTAAATGAATAATAGTTTGGGCCCATGTAATGGTGATACATCTTTTTCCCGTAAAGGGGATTGGTTTTACTGACCAGCGAAAGGTGGCGCTCAATACCAAAGTTTTCGTGATTGCCAGGTACGTTCCATACAGGCAACGAGAATTCATTTATCTCTTTTTTGTAAAGCTCATAATATCCGGAGGCTTCCTTTTCTGAAACCCGTAAAGCATCTTTACCAAATCACCGGATACCAGCATAAAATCCGATGGGTAGCGGTAACAATATCCCGCAGCTTCTGCATTCTGTCCAAACTCTTTTCACTGATGTGCGTATCCGAAGCATGAATAAAGAAAACGAAGTAGGATTTGCTGTGCTTACGCGCAAAGTCGA